>NZ_JNZZ01000026.1 GCF_000717645.1 Streptomyces californicus | reverse complement strand
CTGCGGGGCTCCTGGGGGTGGCGGGGCGTACGGGGTGGCCGGGGCCGGGGCTGCCGGGTACTCCGGCGGGAGCGAGGGCGGGGAGACCGCGGACGAAGGAGGCGGGGCCGGGGCGGCGGGGCGCTGCTCGGGCGGGGGCGCCGCCGCCGGTGCCGCTGCCGGGGCGGCGGTGGACGGAGGTGCCGGGGTCGGGGCAGGCGTGGACGGGAGCGACGCCGGGGCCGGGGCAGGTGCGGGCGGCGGCGCCGGTGCGGGGGTGTCGATCAGCTCTCGTACGATCTGCTGCCACAGTTGCGGGGGCAGGTCGGGGGCCACCCCGCCCGGAGGCGCCACCAGGGTGCGGCGCACCCACTCCACACCGCCCGCGCGGTCGCCCCGTACGAAGATGTTGAACAGGGGCCCGAGGTCGGGGGGCCCGTCCGGGTCCCTGACGAGCGGGGCGACGGCCCACGAGAAGAGGGCGGCCGACCGCTCCCGCATCTCGGCGGTCGACGGATCGTCCGGTTCACGGCGCGCGGGCCTGAAGTAGAGGTTGTGCCGCAGGACTTCGGTGCAGAGCGCGCGGGCGGTCGCGCCGTCCCGGGACCGCCTCCGATCGGGATCGGCCAGCTCGTCGAGGACGAGGTCGCGGGAGACGCGGGGCAGCTCGTCGGTGCGCAGCAGGGGGAGCAGGTGGGCGTCGGGAAGGTTCCTCAGCCGTGCGGCCAGCCGATCGGTCTGCGTGGTGTCGATGCTCTGGTGCACCTGCAACTCCTGCCGTAGACGGCGGCGTTCGCGGGCGTACTCCTCCTCCCGGTCCGCGGGGGAGTACGAGGGCCGCCGGTCCTCGTACGGTGCCGGGGCGCGCCGGTCCGCGTGCGGGGCCGGGGTACGCCGGTCCGCGTGCGGGGTCGGCGGGGCCGGGGTCTGGCGGTCCTCGTGCGGGGCCGGGGTACGCCGGTCCTCGTACGGGGTCGGCGGGGTCTGGCGGTCTGCGTACGGTGACGGGGTCGGGGCCGGGCGGTCCTCGTACGGCGTCGAGGGCCGCCGGTCCGTCTGCGGGGGCGGTACACGCCGGTCGTCCTCACGGCGTCCGTGGCGGCCGCCCTCCGGCCGGTCCTCCGCACGGCGCCCGTACCGCCCGTCCGGCTCCTGGCCCCTGGTGAGGGCCGGGCGCGGGGGCGGGGCCTGCCGGGCGTTCCGCAGCATGCGGCGCAGGGCCTCGCGCCGCTCCTCGGGGCGCATGCGGGCCCCGGAACGCAGCTCTCCTCTCAGATGCGGCACCCCCGGGGTGTCGCCCGGCCGGGCGAGCACGTACGCGACCAGTTCCTCCGCCGCCGCCGACTCGACGTCCCGCTCGGTGGGCGGGCGCAGCCGGACGCGGGCCGGCGAGCCGGCGCCCGCCGCCTGGGACGTCCACTCGGGCACGCAGGTCAGCAGCAGCGGATGGGTGTCCACCGTGTCGTACGTGGCGTAGCTCCACGGCGTCTCGATCCAGTCGCCGAACACCGCGAGCAGCCCCAGATAGAGCAGGGGGGCGCTGTTCCGGCGCGGCCAGCCGGGCAGTTCGTCCTCCCGCGCGAGGAGCGAGAGCCGCCGCGAGGGGTTCCGGAGCAACTCCGCCACCGCCACCGTCAACGGCTCTTGGACCGTGGCGAGTCTGGCGGTCATCGTGTCCAACTGGTCCTTCGACGCCGCCCGCAGCCGGTCCGCGTCCGGCGGCGCCAGCTCCCCGGTCGCGGTCTCGGTGACGGCGGAGTCGCTCCAGGCGCTGCCGCCGAGCCCCAGGCACAGCCGGGGCGTCAGCAGTTCCGCGTTGCCGATCACCGCGTGGCAGGCGCTGCTGGGCCGGCCGCCCCGGTCCAGGGTGGGCCACCGCTGGAGGAGGACGGCCGCTCCGCCCCGGGGGACGACGCGGACGCTGCTCGGGCGGGGCGCCGCGCCGGAGTCCGGCACCCAGAGCAGCGGGCCCAGCTCACGGCAGAGGGCGTCCGCGCTCTCGGCCGAGCAGGAGTACGCGACCGCCGCCATGCCCGAACTGGCACGGCCCCGGTTGCCGTCCCAGCGGAAGACCACCTGGTCCAGCCGCCCGGCCCCGTCCGCGCGGTTCATGCGGGCGGACCGGGACACCGGATCGCCCCGGCGCGCCTGGTCATCCCGGTCGGCCCGGTCCCCGCGCTCGTCCCGGTCTCTGCGCATGCTTCGGTCACTGCGCTCGTCCCAGTCCCTGTGCAGGCTTCGGTCACTGCGCTCGTCCCGGCCGTCCCGCTCCGTCCGGTTCCCGCGCTCGTCCCGCTCGCCCCGGTCCGTCCGGTCCCGGCGCCGGCCCAGGTCCCCGTACTCGGCCCGGCCGGTCCGGCCGCTTCCATCCCCCCGGTCTCTCTCCGGGTGTCCGTCGAGGGCGTCGTTCACTGCGCTTCCCTTCCCACGCCGAATGATGCGGCGCCCCCGGGCGCCTCGATGATCCCGTGCATCGCCAGCAGCGACACCAGGGGTTCCAGCACCCGGCGCGGTCGTGCGCCCGCCGGATAGCGGCCCCCGCTCTCCCGCCCGCCGGTGGCCGACGCGACGTGCAGGGTGCACCGGCGGAACGCGTCGAAGGGGCGCAGCCACGCCTGCCCCGCGTGCCGGTGCAGCAGCGCGTGGACGTCCGCGCTCTCCGCCAGGAACTGGTCCGGGCCGATCGCGGCGGCCGGACCCTCCTCCAGCCACCGGTCCACGGGCGGCTGGAAGCGGAGCAGGTCGGCCTTGCCGAGCACCATGACCGCCGGAGTCTCCAGATAGGGGCCCTTGCGCGGCAGCCGGTCGAGCACCGTGCCGAACGCCGTGTCGCCGTCCCGGTCCACCTCGACCTCCAAGTCGGCTCGAAGAGAATCGAGTTGAGGCAGCGGCAGGGCGAGCACCGGGTCCACGACGAAGACCAGGGCGTCCACGCCCAGCAGGAACCGCAGCACCTCGTCCGTGCGGACGAGGTCCTCGCCGCCGAGGTCGAAGAAGGCGACCGGGCGGACCCGGCCGTGCGCGTCGGTGAGCAGCAGCGACTCGACGAACTGGGCGAATTCGTGGACGCTGCCCGTGTGGGCCAGCACCTTGCCGCTGCGCAGCGGCTGGACCCGTTCCCGTGCGAACCGGGCGTGCTGTTCCGGATTGACGGACTGCCAGTCCACCCCGTAACGCCTGAGGCCGCCGTCGGTGATCTCGGCGATCATCTGGGTCAGCAGATGGCTCTTCCCGGCGCTCGACTGGCCGATCATCGCGACCGTCAGCGGACGGCCGTGGGTGAGGTACGGCACCGGGATGTAGTGGTCGGGGAAGTCCGGGTCGGCCGCGCACCGCTGCACCGCCGCCCGCATGGCGTCGTCGCGCCGTACCGGGTTGGTGATGCCGGAGAGGTCCAGTGGCTGGTACTGGTTCCGGTCGTCCGTCACATACAGGTGGGACAGGTCGAGCCGGATCTCCTCCAGGCAGTACGGGCAGAGCACGTCCCCGGGAGCCGCCTCGGCCCCGGCCGCCCCGGCCGCCCCGGCCGCACCGCTCGCCGGGTCCCCGGCGAGCGGTGCGGAGGCGCGTCGTTTCGCCTCCAGCGTCCGGTCGAACGCCTCGTGGCGGGTGCGGGCCGCCCCCGCCGCGACGGGCAGCAGCCGCCGGGCGTCCTCCGGGGCCAGCAGCTCCAACAGGGCCGCGGGGGTGGGCCGTCCGGCCGCCGCCGGGGCGAACGCGCGCGGCAGCGCCCCGGCGAGCGCCCGGTGCCGGGCCAGGTCCTCCGGGGCCCGGTCGGCGGGCCCGGCACGGCCGGTCACCACCTGGTAGAGCACCTGGGCCGCGCTCCACACCGCGTCCCGGGCGTCCACGTGCCCCTCGCCCCGGCGCTGCTCGGGCGAGCAGTACGGGGCCCGGCCCCAGGGCGACCGGGGCCGCCCGACGCGGGCGGTCCCCTCAAGCCCCCACAGCTGTAGAGCTGTTCCGTCCCAGTGGACCGTCGCGGGAGAGACCCCGCGCGGTACGAGTCCCTCGCCGTCCAGCAGGCACAGGGCCAGCGCCAGGTCCCGGGCGAAGACCCGGTGGTCCGCCGCGGAGGTCACCTGGGTGCGCCCCACGGGGACGCCGCGCGGGGCGGCGTACAGCAGGAACGGCTCGGGGGCGTCCAGCTCGTAGCCGAGGACGGAGGGGAACAGGTACGGATACGGGGTGCCCTCCAGCGCGCGGGCGAGGTGCAGCGCGGTGCCCGCCTCGGTGTCCAGCAGGGCGCGGGCCGCCGGGTGGGCGGCGTCGGCCCGGGACAGGAAGACCTGGACGCACTGCACCTCCCGCCGGCCCAGCAGGACCCTGCGGGCGCGCAGCGGCAGGGCGGCGTCGCGGTGCGCGGGCGGTCCGAAGCGGGCCGGTGCGCTGTGCTGCCGTCCGCCGGGGTCGGTGAAGACGAGCGGGGCGTGCTGGGCCCCGGGCGACTCCGGCCGGCCCGGCGGTGTGGTGGTCACCACCGGTCGTCCTCCCTGAACTCGGCTCGTACGGTGGTGGGTTCGGCGCCGTCGTGGCCGCCGACCCGCGCGCGGGCGGGTGCGTCGCCGTCGCCCGGCTGCCGGGGCAGCACCGTGTCGACGACGCCCTCGCGCAGCGGAACGAGCCGGATCAGCCCCGCGTACCGCCCGGAGGAGGTCCACAGCGCCTCCGCCGGCTGCGGCGATGCGCCCTTGCGCCAGGCCGTCTCGATCTCGGGCCGCAGGGTCGCCGGGGCGAACCGGATCCACCGGGCGTCCCCCGGGTTCCGGCTGAGGAGGGACCCCTGCTCCGGCGAGGACAGCTGGACGACGGTCCCCCGGTCCGCCTCCCGGGCCACCAGTTCGGCGACCCGGGCCGAATCGGTGCCCAGCAGACCGGCGGCCGTGGCGCGGGCCCGGTGGTCGGCCGGGTACGGCGGCGGGGCCAGCACCCCGTACCGCGCCAGGTGGTGGCGGGCCGCCGACAGCAGCTCGCGGACCCGCTGTTCGGTCCGGGAGACGGCGAGCGCCCCGGCCTGACCGCGTTCGACGGCGCCCCAGTACGGTGCCATGGCCGCCATCGCGGTCCTGCGGAGGTCCCCGGCGAGGGTGGCGACCAGCTCCGGTCCGCCCTCGCCGATCTCCCGGTCGAGCCAGCGCGGGGCGCGGCCGGACCCGGCGTTCTCCCAGGCGGTGTCGCCGGGGGCGCGGGGCGAGGGGGCCGGGGCGTCGTACAGGTCCCCGAAGCCGTCGTCGCCGGGCCCGTCCCCGTACGCCTCGCCGCTACGGCTGTACGCCTCGCCTGTACGGCCGTTCCCGCGCGCGGAGCTGTCCCCGTACGGCTCGTCCCCGTACGGCTCCTTCCCGTACGGTCCGTCGTACCGTTCCGCGACCCGCTCGTCCTCGTCCCGGTCGCGGTCGCTCCCGCCGTACGCCAGGTCGTCGTCCGCCGTTCCGTACGGCTCCTCGTACCGGTCCCGGCTCTCGCCCGAGGGCCCGTCCCGGTCGCCGTCCCAGGCGTAGGCGGCGGCCCAGTCGCCGTCGTCCGCGTCCCCGGCCGCCGTGCCGGGCCCGGCGTCCGCCGGTGCGAGGGGCGCGGAGAGCCAGTCCTCGTCCGCGTACGCATCGGAGCCGCGCGGTCCGCCCGGTCGGTCCGGGCAGGCCGGGTCCGCCGTGCCGACCGGCCCGACCGGTCCGGCGGACCCCGGGGCGGCCTGGGCCTCGGCGGCGTTCGCGGTGGCCCGCAGCATCCCGGCCACCGACCGGGCGGCGTCGGCGCAGTACAGCCGCTCCTCGGCCGCCCAGTGTTCCTGGACCAGCTCCGCCAGCAGCGCGTCGAGCCCGTCCAAGGCGGTGCGCAGCGCGCGCGTGCCGCGCCCCTCGGCCCAGGCGTCGGCGGCGTCCCGCCAGAGCCTGCGGACCGCCTCGGCGGCGAGCCCGAGACCGATCAGCAGCGCGGACCCGCCGAGCCAGAGCGGCGGGGCGGTGACGTAGCCGACCGCAGCCCCGGCCACCGCCCCGGCGACGGCGGCGACCCGGGGGCCGAGGGGCCACCGGGCGGTCCGCCGGCCGGAGCGCAGCCGGCGTGCGCCCCGCATCGCGACGGCCGCGAACAGCACCGGCACGAGCAGGGCCGTCAGCAGGGCGGGCCACGGCCACAGCCCGCCGAGCAGCCCCGCCGCGCCCGCGAGGAGCAGCGTGGCGCCCGAGGTGCGGGCGGGGGCCGCGTACTCGGTCGCGGAGCGGCGGTTCACCGCCTCCTCGGAGTGGTCCGCGAGCCGGTGCAGCAGCGCGGTGCCCGGCACCGGCTCCACCCGCCCGGCCAGCGCGGTGAACTCCTGGGCCACCGACCGCAGGGCGAGCCCGTCGCCGAGGAGAGTGCCGGCCAGATCGCGCAGCCCCTCCCCGACGCGTTCTCCCGCGCTGTCGGCCGGCGGCACCCGCAGCCCGAGCGCGCCGAGCCGGGCGGTGGCCTCGGCGGTGGGCGCGGTCGCGCCGCCGCCGCTGCGCAACGCCCGTTCCACGAGGTCGCGGTAGGCGTCCAGGCTCTCCCGGGCCTGGCGCAGATCCTCCTCCACGGCCGTGCGCCGGCTTTGGTGCAGCAGCCCCGGGAAGGCGCGCAGCGCGTCCAGGTCCTCGTCCGCCCGCTCCAGGGACTCCGCGCACGCCCGATGGGCGCGGTGGGCCTCGCCGTCCGGAAGCCGGTGGCCGCGCCGCCGGTCGGCGGAGCCCGCCACGAGGACCCGCAGCGGTTCCGGCAGCCGGGCGTCGGGGGTGGTGTCGGCCGGTCCGCCGGACCCCCCGTCCTCGCCCGCGAACCGGCTCAGCGCGTCCCGCCAGGCCCGGTCCCTCACCTCCGCCGGGAGATCCTGCTCCAGCAGCCGGACCCCCGGCGCGGCCACGGCATCGGGCAGCTTCCGCAGGTCGTCCAGGACCCGCAGGAAGACGTCCGGGACCGACAGCAGGTCCACCAGGACGGCCAGCGCCGCCGGATCGTCCGGCTCCGGCCGGTCCAGGGCGGTACGCGCGGAGCGCAGGTCACCGGCCCACAGCAGACCGGTCGAGGAGGCCCGCAGGGTCGTGGGGCGCACCAGCCGGCGGTCGGGGAGGTACGCCTCCTCCTCGCCGGGCGGCGAACCGGGGGAGCTGCCCACCAGCAGCACCAGGACGCGGGTCTCGCCCACCGCCCGGTAGCCGGTGAGGAGTTCGTAGGCGAGCTGGTGGCCGGTCAGCCCGGCGGGCGTGTCGACGACCAGGAACAGCGGGTACTCCGGCTCCGGCAGCCCGGAGCGGCCGAGCTGCTCGGCGACCCGGTCGCGCAGGGCCCGCGCGGAGGTCAGCTCCTCGGCCCCGGAGCGCAGGTCGACGCGGATGACGGCGGGGGTGTCCTCGGGAGACGTCACTGCGCGCCCCCGTCCCGGAAGGAGGAGCGCCCGGCGGCGTCCTCGTCGCGGTAGGCAGAGCGTCCGGTGTCGTCGTCGCGGTAGGCGGAGCGCCTGGTGTCGTCGCGGTGATAGGCGGAGCGTCCGGCGGTGTCGTCGTCGCGGTGGGCGCTGCGGCCCGCGGTGCTTCCCCTTCCGTCCGCGTCGGCGTCGCCCCAGCCGTCGACGCTCCAGCCGTCGCTGTCCCAGCCGTCGCTCTCACCGGCACGGCCGCCGTCGCCGGCACTGTCGGCGGCCCCGTTCCCGTCCTCGTCGCCGTACCGGTCGCTCGCGCGGTCCGCGTCCCGACGGCGCGCGGTGGGACGGTCCTCGCTGCCGAACCCGTACGGATCGGTGGCCGGGCCGGTGCCGTTGCGCCGCTCGCCGGCCGTGCTCCCGTTCCGCCGGCCGTCGTCGGGGGAGCCGTCGCCCCCGGACTCCCCGTACCGGACTTCCGGGCGCTGCGGCTCCCCGTACGGGTCCCGCGCACGCGGCTGTTCCCCGTACCGGCCCTCCGCGCGCGGCTCGCCGCCGTACCGCTCCGCCGGCTCGTACGGAGCCGTGTGCGATGCCGGGCGGGGGCCGGGCACGGTGTCGTCGCGGAGGCGGTCGTCGCCGGGCGGGGCCGAGGTGCCCCAGTCCTCCTCGTCCGCCGCGGGACGCCGCCGCTCCGGACCGGTGCGGTCGGGGCGCGGCCCCGGAGTGCCGCCCCGGGCGTGCTCCAGCAGGGTGCGCAGCGTGGGCTGGCTCGCCTGCTTGTCGCCGAACTCCGTGTCCAGGGCGGCGGGGAGGGTCTGCGCCCAGAACTCCCACAGCGGCCTGATCCAGCCGTCCACCCGGGGGCCGCCCTCCTTCCGGCGCTTCTCCAGCAGCTTCAGCTGGCGCGGGGCGATGCGTTCGACCAGCTCGACGAAGAGCGGGTCCGGGGTGCTGCCGGCCCGTGCCAGGCCCAGCGGCTGGGCCCCCATGAGCTTGCGGCAGTAGTCCTCCACGGTCCGCTCGTCGTCCAGGACCGTCCACCGCTCGTAGGAGCGCAGCAGCTCCGACCAGCTCGAGATGCCGCCCGGGAAGTCGCCGAGCCGCAGCCGCACCCCGGGGACGCCCGCGCCCTTCTCCGGGAACAGCCGCAGCCGTACGCGGACGGGCGAGTCGGTCTGCCCGTCCAGCACGTCCACCTGGCCGTTCCACAGGCAGCACAGCAGCCGGTGCAGGATCGTGCGCCGGTCCTCGGCGCTGCTGACCATCCAGTCGTCCTCGAAGCCGAGGCGCTGGCGCCAGCGCAGGACGTCGTGGGCCTGCTCCTCGTCCTTGGCCCTGGCCCACTGGCGCAGCACCTTGCGGGCCTCGGGCACCTGGGTGAGGCTCATCTCGCTGCGGAAGAGGACCACGGTGATCGAGTCGCTCTCCACCCCCCGGTACTCGACGGAGTTCTTCGCGTCGGACGGCAGGCGCAGCGCCTTGGCGAGGAACTCCTGCACCTCGTCGGCCGCGTGCACCCTCGGGTGGGTGACCAGGACCCGCAGCGGCCCGGTGCCCTCCGGGGTGAACCCGACCGGCAGCAGCCCCGTGAGCTTGCGGCTGAACAGGTCGAGCGCCTCCTTGCTGACCTCGGCCCTGGCCTCGGCGTCCCCGGCGGCGGCCGCCAGCAGGGTGCTCATTGAGGGCAGCAGGCGCCGCTCCTCCACCAGCGCTCCGCGCTCCGCGAAGAGCCGGGTGACGCGGCCCTCCAGCCGGGCCTTGACCATGCCGACCGCCCCGTCGGGGTTGCGGTGGCTGCGCGCGTGCACCTGCTGCCAGGTGTCGCCGTCGATCAGCTTCAGCAGCAGCGACGTCTCGTCGTCGCCCTCGCGCAGCTCCTCGCGCCGCAGCAGCCGGGTGACGACGTCCTCGTAGAAGTGGTTGAGGCTGCGCTGCGGCGGCAGCAGGTAGGAGATGCCGGTGCGGTCCGCGTACAGCTCCAGCCCCTTCTGCTGGGCGGACTTGACCTCCCGGTCGGCCTGCTGCCGGAAGGCGTCGACCAGGCGGACCAGGTCCGTGCCGGCCTGTTCGGCCTGCGCCTGCCAGCGCTGCTGCTGCTCCCGCCACGCCTCGTGCCACACGGCACGGCTGCGCCAGCGGTACCAGTTGTCCTGGGCGCGGAGCACGGCCCGGACGTCCTCGTCGCCCCACCGGGCCGGGGACATGCCGGCGATGCGGCCTTTGATGCGGGGCGTCTTCGGCGGCTGGTCCGTGACGCCCGCCGGCCGCTTCGGGGAGCGGGAGCGGGCGGTCAGCATGCCGAGGAAGCCGAGGCGGGTCAGCTCGTCGTCGCTGTCGGCCACGCCCCGCACGAGCCGTTCCGCGAGGAACGGGTCGGTGGTCCGGAGCAGCTTGTCGATCGCCGGGCGCGGGGCGAAGCGGCCCGCCATCGCGGCGGCCTGGCGGTGCGCGGTCGCCTGGAGGTCGGAGAGCAGCCGCCGCATGTCCCCGAGCCGCTGGTTGAGGGCCTCCTCGATCGCCTTGCCGCCGCGCGGCAGCGGCTGCGGGTCCTCGACGGGCAACTGCTTGCGCTCCCACAGCTCTTCGAGGTGGGAGTCGGCGAACAGGCGGCGGATCAGCGCCACCCTCTCGTCCTTGGCCGGCAGGCGCGGCCGTTCCACCAGGTCGTTGACGGCGACCCGGAGCAGCCGGCCGGCCACCAGGTCGGCGAGCTCGTCCATGGGCGCGGTCATCGAGGCGACCAGGCTGGTGGAGACGCCCTGGCGGCCGATGCCGGTGGGGGAGAGGGCGCTGCGGTGCACGCCCCGGTTGATGAAGCTCGCGGCGAAGGTCTGGAAGTCGTCGTCGCCCGCCATCGCCCGGCCCTGGGCCCGGCTGTCCCCCAGCTCGGTGCCGATCAGCGACATCACCAGCGAGACGATCGAGCGCCGCAGGTCGTCCTGGCGGATGCCGGCGGTCGGGCTGAAGAGGAACGCGGTCGGCAGGATGCCGGTGCGCAGCCGGATCGGGACGGCGCCCGGGTAGCGGATGCCGAGTCCGGTCTCCTGGTCGAGGTCGCCGATCTCCGCGCCGGCGGTCGGCGCGTTCTGGCCGTCGACCAGCCGGAAGAGGTCCACCAGGGAGCGGGCGGCGTTGAGTTCGGCCTCGCGTCCGCCGCCGGTGGAGGCGGAGAACGAGGACGGCATGACGACCAGCGGGTAGATCTTCACGCCGTTGAAGCGGCGCATCTTGAAAGCCTGGTTGATCAGGTGGAGGTAGTCCAGGAAGATCCCGGCGCCGGTGCCCCCGGCGACGGAGAACGCGACGAAGACGTCGCAGCCGGTGACCCGGCCGCCGCCCAGCTCGCTCAGCTCGCCCGCGGACTTGGCGATCGCGTCGATCGCCTGGACGAGGGGTTCCAGGACCGGCTGGAGGGAGTGGCGCAGGGTCGCGAAGAGCGCGGCGCGGCCGACGGTGGGGAGCTGGCCCGCGCCGTTGTGGAGCGGGGTGACGCGCGGTTCGTCGTCGCGGGGCGGCAGCCAGCTCGCGACCTCGTCGCGCAGGCTGGCCCGCAGCATCTGCGTCACCTCGGGCGAACTGTCGAAGTTCGGCAGGAGGTTGTGGGTGGCCCGCGAGGTGCGGGCGTAGGCGGCGCGCAGCGCGGGGTCCACGTTGAACTGGGGCAGCCGCTGGAGGTCGGACTCGCTGAAGTCCGCGTACACGAACTGCAGGCAGTCGGGCAGTTGGTAGGGGGCGAGGCCGCCGATGTGCTGGAGGGCGGTGCCGTCGGGCCCGCACAGGTCCACGCGCAGCCTGCGTTCCAGCTCGGCGCCGACGAGGCCGCCGGTCCCGCCCAGGCCGACGAAGAGCATCGGCTGGAAGATCTTCATGGGTTTCCCTCCCGCTTCCGGCCGGGTGCGGCCGGTTGGTCCATGGGTGGTGCCGTACGGATCCGCGGCCCGGGGGGCCGCGGGGGCTGCCGCGCCGCCCGCCGGGTCGCGGGCGGCGCGGGCCTCACAGGTGCTCGCCGTCGCCGTCGTCGGTCGTGCTGTCGGGGTCGGGGTCGGGCCGTACGGAGTCCTCGCCGAGGGCGAGGCGCAGCCGGTCCGTCAGTTCGGCCTGCCCGGTGGGGGTGAGCCGGGTCCGGCCGCGGCCGTTGACGCGCAGCACCGCGCCGCCCTCGGGGCTGCGCTGCACGGCGAACCGGCCGCTGGTGCGCCGCTCGATGCGCGGGTTGCTGTGCGCCTCGGCGATGTCGAACGCGTACCACTGCTTCCGGCCGTGGCCGGCCCGGTGGACGGAGAGCACCTCGCCGTCCTCGGAGAGCAGGTGGAGCGTCAGCCCGTGCGGATCGCGGCGGCGGCGGCGCTGCCGCAGCCAGGCCAGCACCGCCAGGACGGCGACGACGACCAGGGCGACCGCGCCGACCAGCGCCCACCAGTACCGGTCGAGGACGCTGGGCGCCGGGCTGACCTGGATGGAGAGCGGGGCGCGCACGAGGGGGCGGTCGCCGTCGGTGGCGTCCTGGACGGTGACGACGCCGCCGACGCCGAGCGTGCCGTCGAGCCGCCCCTCGAACGCCTTCTCGTCGCCGATGCCGATCCGGACCTCGCGGGTGGTGGACTCGCCGGGCTTCACGGTGATCTCGGCGGGCTGGACGGTGAGCAGTCCCGGCCGTACGTCGGCGAGCGAGAGCCGCAGGGTGTGCGGGGCGTTCGTGGTGTTGGTGACGGAGAGGTTCGCGGTGACGGTGTCGCCGGGGTGGCCGGCGCCGCGGACCGGGCCGAGCGCGGTGGTGACGGGCAGGGCCCCGGGGGAGACCTGGCCGCCGTCGCTGCGGGTGTCGGCGCTGAGCCCGGAGGCGGTGAGGGTGCCGATGACCTTGAGCGCGCCGTCGGCGTCCTTCGGGACGGTGACCGTGCCGCTGAACGAGCCGTCGCTCGCGGTGGGGTCGGGCCCCTTCCCGTCGTCGGTGAGCCGCAGCGGCAGCGGGGTGAACCCGTCGCCGGTGAGACGGCTGCGGACCTTGAGCCCGGCGTAGTCGGCCGGGTCCTTGATCTGGTAGCCCTCACGGGTCTGGAGCCGCATGGTGACGGTCGTCTTCTGTCCGGCCTGCGGGGACGGCGGGTCCATGGTGATGGAGCCCTGCAGCTCGCCCTGCCACAGGACGCTCACCCCGACCGGCAGCGAGCGGTGCCCCTCGGGGGCCTTCACGGCGACCTTCCACGTCCCCGGCACCGGATCGGTGATCTTCAGCGCCTCCACCGTGCCCTCGCCGCCGGCGAGTTCGAACGTGGAGTCCTCGAAGGAGCCGGTGGTGGGCACCTTGTTGCCGAGCGGGTCGGTGTAGGTGACGGTGACCTCGGGGGTGCCCTTGTCGACGACGATGGAGCCCACGGTCGCCAGGGGCGAGATGGTGACGGGCAGGGTGGCGGGCGGCCGCTTGCTGGGCCCCGGCTGGTAGCGCAGGCAGTGCGCGGCGGCGAAGATACGCTCCAGCACCGGCTTGAAGTCCTTCGCCCCGGACACCTTGGTGGCGGTGGGGCGGGCGGACGGCAGGTCGACGCAGCCCTTCTGGTAGCCGCCGGCGGCCATCGCGTCGAGCTGCTCCTTGTCCGGGGCGTCCCCGAAGCCGAGCGGCCAGATCTGTACGTTCGCGGCGGCGGCCTTCTTCAGCTCGGCCGCCAACTGCCGCTCCCCTTCGGCCTTCCGGTGCGTCTTCCCTCCGTACTGCGGGCTGCCGGTGACGTCCATGAACCCGTCGGTGAGCAGGAACAGCACGCGGGGGACCGCGGGGTCGGTGCCCGAGGTGAGCTCGTGCACGCCCTGGCGTATCGCGCTCGGGAAGTCCGTGCCGGTGCCCTCGCCGTCCTTGCGGCCGCGCAGCTTCTCCACGCAGACGCCGACCGACTCCCGTCCCGCCGCGTCCAGCCGGGTGCGGGGGCAGACGGGGTCCACCGCCCGCTGGTCGTCCGACTCGGCGGCGGCGAAGCCGAAGACGCTGATGTGGGAGGTGGCCGAGACGTCGCCGAGCGCGATGCGGGCGGCGGCGGCCTTCTCGGCGGCGATGTCCTCGGCCGAGAGGCTGGTGGACTGGTCGACGGCCACCGCGTAGTTGACGGAGGTGTGGGCGGGCGCGGCGGCCGCGGCCGGTTCGGGATCGGGGGCGGCCGGAGCCGTCAGGGAGATGAGCACGGCCGCACCGGCCAGGACGGTCAGTGCCGCCCGCCCTGCCCGGCCGGCGCCGGCCGGGCCTCTTGTTCGGTCATTTCGCACGACCGTCCCCTTTTACTGTCGTTTCCATGTCTGCGTGGTGCCGTGGCGTACTGAGATGATCACTGTGCGTAGTCATCGGTGGTGCGTCTCTGGACGGGGCGCACCCGGGCGGGAGGGTCAGCCGGCGAGGCTCCAGGCGAGCGCCAGCGCGGCCGACGGGGCGAGGGTGGCGACCGCCCAGCGGATCGCCCGGTACTTGGCGGAGAGGATGGCGCTGACGTCCACCGCCTGGACGAGGAGCCAGCCGACCGGATCGCGCCCGGCCTCGTGGACGCGGGCGGTCAGCACGTCGTGGTCGAACGGGGCCAGCAGGTCCCCGAAGTAGGTGACCCCTTCCCGGTCGCGGACCGTGTCCGTACGCGGCAGGAGCGCCCGGACCAGGGCGGTCACCGCGACCACCCACAGCAGTCCCGCGGCGACGAGCGCCAGATCGCCGGGGCCCCGCCAGTCGGGGGAGCCGTGCCGCCCGATGAGGAACGCGGGCAGCGCGAGCGCTCCCGAGAGCAGGACGGCGGCCTTGGAGTCGGCCCGGCCCAGATCCTCCCGGACCGTGACCAGGAGCCGTTCCGCGATGCGTTCCCCCGCCCTGTCCGGCCCGTGCTGACCCCCGTCCGGCACCGGCGCGGTCGGGGCGGGGGAAGTCCGTGTGCCGCTGTCGGCGCTCATCCGTCGTCCTCCGCCCAGCCCCACCCGTCGTCCCGCGCCCGGGAGCGCGGCGCGGGCGGCTCGGGGCGGGCGCCCCGCTCGGACCCGTAACCGCGGCCGGCGGCACGGTCCCGATCGGACCCGTAGTCCCGCTCGGGCTCGAAGTCCTGATCGGACCCGTAGTCCCGCTCGGGCTCGAAGTCCTGGCCGGGCCCGTAGTTCCGGCCGGGCCCGTCGTCCCGGTCGGCGGCGTGGTCGCGGCCGAGCCCCTGATCCCGCCGGGGGCCGCGATCGCGCTCGGGGCCGCGATCCTGCTCGGGGCCGCGATCCCGCTCGGGCGTCCGGGGCCCGCGTACCGGGGGCTCGTCCGCCATCCAGTCGGGCTCGAACGGCTCCTGGCGGGCGGGCTCCAGCTCCCGCGGGGCGCGGTGGGCGGTGCGGGTGCCGAGGGGGCCCTGGATGCTGAGGTGCTGCTTGTTGAGGTAGGCGAGCGCCTGAGCCTCCGCGTCGTCGGAGTGGATCCGGCCGTCGGCCACCATGGAGAACATCCGGTCGACGCGCTCCTTCTCGTCCTGCCGGCCCTCCTGGCGGATCTTCTCCAGGAAGGCGTTGGCCGCGCCGGGGTTCGCCGCCAGCATGTGGCTGAGCTGCTCCAGGTCCCCGCCGCGGAGCATCCGCAGGTACTCCTCCTGGCGCATCCGGGTGAGCTCGGAGGCTCCCTGGTGGAGCCTGACGCTGGTCGTGTGGGTGATCGTGTGGTCGTCCACCCGCAGCCGTACGTACAGCCGCACCCGCAGCCCCAGATCGGTGCCGAGGTCGTCCCACCGGCCCCACGAACACTGCTGCGTGATGGCGGAGTTGGCCTCCTCGGCCTGGTGGACCGGGAACTGGGCGGAGATCTGCCGCAGCCGCTCCAGCGTCGGCGCGGTGAGCCGCTGGGCGATGTCGGTGACCACCTCGACCGCGACCCGGTGGGGGTCCTCCACGGTCCATTGGATGTCCACCTCGGCCTTGAAGAAGGTCGCCCCGCCGGCGGCGGGCAGCTCCATCCGCAGGGTGGTGACGAAGGTGCCGGTGGCGATCTCGCAGACGGTGTGCGGACGGGCCATGGGCGGTTTGCCGTAGTGCTCGACGCCGGTGACCCCGGCCACGCTGTAGCCCCGCCGGTAGAACAGCACCGAGGTGGTGCGCGCACCGCTCCGGCGGACCGGACCGGTCGGCTCGTACTCCCGAAGGAACGGGCCGGCGGGCGCCGACATCCCGTTCCCCTCCGCGCCGTTGTCCTCAGCCATGGTTCTCCTCCTCGTCGGACCGCCGCTGCCCCGCGGGCACGGCGAGCCTCCACAGGGCGCGGGCCTGCTCCTCGGGGAGCGGCCGGTCCTGATCCCTCATCATTCGGCGCAGCAGCCAGTCCAGCCGCCGCCGGTCGTGCTCCTCGGCGACCAGGGCCGGCAGCAGCGCCGCCAGCCCCTCCCGCGTCCACGGGCGGCCGTCCTTGCGGAAGGCGGACCGCAGCAGGGTCTCCAGGGCGTCGAACGCCACGTCCCGGGAACGGGTGGTGTTGAGCGCGGTCCAGAACAGGTCGGCGAGCCGCCCGGTCAGTTCGGGCCGGGTCGCGGCCAGCGCGACCAGCAGCGGCCAGTCCCCCCGGTCGCCCAGCGGGGTGCCCGGCTCGTCGTCCAGGACCTCGTCCACATCGGTCAGGGCCAGCCGGACGATGGTCACCAGGGCGAGGTCCTGGTACTCCTCGGCGCGGTGCGCCGTCCACTCGGCCAGCCGGCGCAGCACCGCGGCGCTCTCGGGGTGCGTCAGCAGCCGCACCACGTTCTGCGAGGCCACGGCGGCCTGCTTCCCGTCGTCGTGGATCCCGATCCGGGCCAGCGCGTCCAGGGTGTCGTCCATCGAGTCGGCGGACCTCCCGTAGCCGAGCGCCATGGCGGCCGTCCAGCGCAGGGACGGCGTACCGAACCTGGACCAGTCGTCGACCACCTTGCGTACCGCCTTCCGGTGCGAGGCGTGCCCGGCCGCCTGGTCCAGGGCGGCCGCGGCGAACATCCGGCGGCGGGGCGTGGGCGCGTCGGCCAGCGGCCGGACCAGCTCCGCGTACCCGTGCTCGAAGTCCCGTACGGACAGCTCCCCGGCGGCCACCGCGGCCCGCATCGACACCTGCGGCCGGGGGTCGTCGGCGAGGAGCCGCAGCCAGCGCACGACCGGGGCGCGGACCGGGAAGTGCCGGTCCCACAGCTCCGCCAGCACGGCGGCGGGCAGCGCGCCGCCCCGGTAGAAGACCAGCCGCCCGGTCACCTCGACGCCCGCCACGTCCACCGCGCCCGTCGCCGACCGGGCCCGCGAGAGCGCCAGATCGGCCTCCGGGTCGTCGCAGAACAGGGGCCGCGCCGGCGTGCTGTCCGGATCGCTCTGTACGGACAGCTCCCAGGTCAGCAGGTGGGCGGCGGCCGAGACCGCGCCGTACGACGCCCCGCCGAGCACCGCGAGCGCGATCCGGAACGCCACCGGGTGGAACAGGGCGGCGGTCCCGGAGCGCACCGGCGTCCGGTCGTCACCGGGCGGCGGGGCGGCGAGCGCCCGGTCCACCCCGGCGAACCACGCGTACGCCTGCACGGCCGCGAGCCCCCGGCACCCGGCCAGCAGCTCCTCGCGGCCGAGCGTGCCGAGCAGATGCCCGGCCAGCAGCGAGGCGAACAGCTCGGCCTCGGCGGGGCGCAGGTCGTCGAGCCCCACCGCCTCCGTCACCTCGGGGTCCGCGCGGAGCCGCGCCGCCCGCTCCAGCAGCCCGGCGAGCGGCCCGCCGGCCCCGTCCGCGTCCTGGTCGCCGTGTTCCTCCTCCAGCCGCTCGCGCAGCCGGACGTCGACCAGTTCACGGGTGGGGGCGGGCGGGCAGAGCTGCCCGTAGCGCCCGGCCAGCAGCGGGTTGGCCGCCGAGCCGACGCTGACGACGAGCACCGCGTACGAGCCCTGCTCGGCGAGCGCCGACGCCAGCTGGTCCAGGTCCATGCCGTCGGGCGGCAGCTCCCCGGGCCGGCCCGGGGCGGGCTTCAGCAGGTATCCGGTGCCGCGCCGGTGGCCGCCCTCCCCGCCGACCACCTCGCGGGCCAGCTCGCCCACGCCCTCCTCCGGGGCGACGCGGCGGACCCGCTCCGCGTCGCCCGCGCCCTCGCCGTCGCGGGTGACCTCCTCCAGGAGGGCCAGCGCGGTGCAGGTGCGGCCGGTGCCGGGGGCCCCGCCGAGGACCAGCAGCCGGCGTGCGGCCAGCGCCCGGCGCAGCCGTACGTACCCCTCCGGCTCGATGTGGGTCCGGCGCAGCCGCCGCAGCTCCTCCCGGGGGACCGGGCCGCCGCGCAGGGGGCCCGAACGCCGGGCGTCCAGCGAGATGTTGAGGTCGCCGATGTGGGCGTGGCCGATGTGGGAGCGGTCGAAACTGGTCAGGTCCCGGCCGCTGAAGAGACTCTGCCCGGACCGCCGGGCGCGGGTGGCGGCGGCGAGGTCGGTCGGCTCCTCCTCGCCCTCTTCCTGGGCGAGCGGGTCGCGGGTCAGGTCCTTGAACCGGTCCGCGGCGCGCTCGCGTTCCTTCTCCCGCTCGGCGGCCTCGTCGTCGGCGGGGCCGCCGGAGCCGCCGGCGTCTTCGGATCCGCCCGCGCCCGGTGCGTCGGCCGCGCCGGCGGGTCCGCGCCCGCCCCCCGGGCCCGACCCGTCCGCGGCCCGGCCTCCGCCGCGCCGCGGGGGGACGTCGGCCGGGCGGTCGGCCACTGCTTCGTCGGTCATGGTCAGCCCTTCCGGCGGTCGGAGTCGACGGTGCGGCCGATGTGGACGGGCTGGTGGTAGACGTTGTCGCGGTTGACCGACAGGTCGCCGCCCGCCACGTACCGGGCGGGGCCGTCGTCGCGGCCCTCGTCGGCTGCGGCCGGGCCCCCCTCGTCGAGCGGGCCGTCGTCGCGGCCCTCGGCGTCCACGGGACGCTGGCCGCCCCCCTTGCCCCCGGAGCCTTCGGGGAGCGGGCCGTCCCCGCTGCTCCCGGAGTCCTCGCCGCCCTCGGCCGGCCCTTGGGGGGCGAGCCGGGAGAAGTCCGGTCGCGCCCGCCCGGGAAGATGGAACCAGCCGGTGAACTCGCCTTCTTTCAGGTCGAGTTCGGCGGGAGCGAACCGCTCGGGCAGGATGAACTTCCCCCCGGCGGAGACCACGTCGTGGTAGAGGGAGCCGGAGACGACGAGGACCAGATCGGCGCCCTCGGCGTCCAGCAGCCGACGCCCGACGTCCGCGTCCGCGAGCCGGCAGGCCAGGTCGACCGCCCGCCCGTTGATGCCGTTGGAGTCGTGGCGCACGGGCCCGACGTGCATGGCGATCCGCAGCCCGAGCGGCACCCGCAGGGAGCTGTTCTCCTCGCGCAGGCTCTCGTGGACCTCCACCATCCACAGCCCGAGCAGCCGCGTCACCGCGATCCGCCCGGGGACCGCCATCAGCACGCCGTCCCCGCGGTCCCCCGTGTACAGGGCCCGGCGGTCCACCCCGGCCTGGGCGAACGCGGTGTCCAGGATCCGGTAGATCCGCTCCCGCATCCGCGGCTTCTCGGCGTCGCCGTACTGCCCGGAGCGTCTGGCGTCCACGCTGATGACCAGCTCGTAGCGTGCCTCGCCCGCATCCGACGCGTCGTGTTCCACCCCGTGACCCCCGCTCTCCTCCGCTTGCCGTCCCGTACAGCTTCCGGCCCGGAACGTAGGCCGTCTGTAGCCGTTTACACACGGCGGGGAGGGAGCCCTACTCCCGGTGCCCTTCCGCGAGGAGGGCCAGCAGCACGGGATCGAGGATCTCCACCATGCGGGTGCCGGTGCGCACGACGTTCTGGGTGCGCAGCAGCCGCAGGGCCTTGGCGACGGCCTCGCGGGTCGCCCCGACGGTGGCGGCGAGTTCGTCCTGCGCGAGGTGGACCACCGCGTTGGTGCGGCCGGGGCCGGGCGCGGACGGGGCGTAGGGGCCCGAGGGGGCCACCCGGGAGAGTTCGGTGAGCCGGCTGGCCAGGCGCTGGAGGACGGTGAGCGAGGCGAGGGCCGAACGCTCCTGGTCGGCGCTGCGCAGCCGGAAGGTGAGCTGCCGGATCACCAGCCCGCTGACCCGCGGGTGGGTGGCGAGGAACCGGCGGAACGCGTCGCCGCCGATGACGGCCGCCTCGACGGCGCCGAGCGCCCGTACGGTGGCGCTGCGCGGGTGGCTGTCCAACGCGGCCATCTCTCCCAGGAGTTCGCCGGGGCCGCGCAGCCCGAGTATCAGCCGGGTGGCGCCCCGGTCGGTGGTGAGGGAGACGGTCACCCAGCCGCGCAGCACGATCACCACGTGGCCGGTCCGGTCGCCCTCGGTCAGGAGGGGGGCGTCGGCCGGATACTCCTTGCGCCGCCCGAGGGCCATGACGCTCTCGTACTCCGGGGCGGTCAGTGCCCGCCCGAACGCCAGCTCATCCCCGAGCAGCCCCATGGCCACCCCCCGCGGCGTATATGGCCCGATCTCGTTGGCGTAGATGTTTCCAGAGCCACCCCTGGAGCCGAGTGAAATGCGCCACACCTGCGTTACGCACAGGTAGCTGATGCATCCGCAGGTGAGTGCGGGGGCTCTCGGAGGGAGCGCTCGCCCGAACCGCACGCCTCCCGCAAGCCCCCGATAACTCACCTACGACGCAAGCCACTTGGGTGCACCGACCCTGACCGGCGGAATCAACCGGGCGCACTCCGGTACACGCCGGTGGTACGAGAAGGCGGTCCCGGGGTTACGGGTGAACGTGCACCTTGGCGAAAACTGTGGTTTCGCCCCGGACGTGCCACCGGCCCCGGAAGAGGTTCCGGGGCCGGTGTGAAACGCTGAGACCGGTACGCCAACAGGCGTACGAAGAGAACTAGTTGGCGTTCACCAGCTCATGGGCGGGGACCTTCACGGTGCGGGCGCCCTTCTTGCCGCCGAGGACGACCTTGCGCAGCGCGCTGTTGTTCTTGTGGTTGGTCTCCTTGAGCCGGTTCTCCGGGTTGGCGAGCACCTGGATGTAGTACGTGCCGTTCGGCAGGCCCGTGATGTCGAAGGACTGGCCGGGCAGGTCCTGGGTGTAGGTGTCCCCGGAGCCCACGTCGAGCACCTCACGGACGGAGATCGAGTTCTCCTGGCCGCACGCGGTGGAGAGATCGGTGTTGTCCGGGTGCCAGTTGGCGTTCTTCACCGTGTAGTCGACGGCGTCGGTGTTGGCCAGGCAGAACGCCTCCTTGCCGCTGCGCACGGTCTCCTTCTTGTCGGCCTTCAGCAGCCGGTAGCTGGCGAAGTCCGTGAAGTGCCAGTGCTCGTGGCCGGGGCGCGGGTCCCACTCCATGGTGCCGGTCGGGGTGTAGCCGACCTGCTTGCCGTTCGCGTCGTAGAAGTACTGGTACGCGTCCATCAGCTCCTTGCCCGGCGAGCGGAAGCCGTCCACGACGAGCTTGGCGGGGCCGGCGTTCCACACGTTGGCGCTGAAGGCGAGGTAGTCCCGGCCGGGCGCCTCCTCGTACCCCTCGCTGACGGTGATGCCGTACGCGGGCAGCGAGCGCAGGTCCGGCTTGGGCACGTCGGGGACGGTGGCCTTGCCGGTGGGGCGCTTGGCGTTGGGCTGCACGGCCGGCGCCTGACGCGAGCCGTCGGTCTGCCCGGCCCGGTCGCCGACGGTGGCGGCGGCGAAGGACTGCCGCTGGAGCGAGTCCTTCTTCAGCGCCCACGGCAGGGCGGGCGGCGCGGGCGGGTAGGGCCCGTGACCGACGTTGAACGTGGCCCCGGCCCCGGTGGTCCGCGCGGCGGGCGCCTCGGTACGGGCGGGAGCGCCGTGCGCGGCATGGGCGCCGTGCGAGGGGGCGGCCTGCTGACCGTGCGCCTCGTGGCCCTGGTGCGCTCCGTGGCCCTGGTGTCCCTGCCGGGTGGCGGCGGCGCTGCGCCCGGCGCCGGCCGGCTCCTCCCAACTGCGCTCGCGGACGACGACCTTGACGGTCTGCGGCTTGCTGGCGATGCCGAAGAGGTCGCGGTACTTCTTGGTCACGTCGATCTTGGCGGTGTACGTACCGGCGGCGAGCTGGACCGGCTTGGAGTAGTACCCGGCATAGGTGTTGGACGCCCAGCCGTTCTCCACGCCCCACACCGAGCCGAGGGTGAACGGGTTGATCGGGCAGCTCTGCGGATACTTCGAGTTGGCGGGGGCGTCCGGCCGGACCCGCCCGGAGGCGTTGTTCGGGCAGAACGCCTCGGTCTGCTTGAGCACGGTCTTGCCGGCCGCGTCGGTGAGCTGGATCTGCGCGAAGTCGGGCAGCCCGGAGAAGTCCTTGACGATCTCGGCGGGCAGCGCCTTGGTCGTGGTCTTCTTCCCGTTGCGGAAGACCTGCGAGACGGTGACGGGGTCCTTGTACGACTTCCGGGTCACCTTGAGCTCGAAGGCGCCGTTCTCCGAGGTCAGGTAGGTCCCCAGGTCCAAATAGACCCCCGGGTCCTCCTTCCACGAGTCGAGCGTCACCGAGGTGGAGGCCGCGATCAGACGCAGCTTGGGCGCGGGCTCCGTCGTCTTCGCGTCGGGCGCGGCGGCGACGACGCCCGCGGTCACGGCGACGGCCGCGGCGACGGCGATGGAGGGGCGGGTGAGACGGTTGGTACGGCCCTGCGGGAATCTGGTCATCATTCCTCGTACTTCCGGCTTTCCGGGGTGCGTTTACGGACCTTGGACGCCGGCACGGCCCCCAACTCGCCTGTGACAACGCTGTGTCCGTTCTGTGAGAGGCGGCCGGACGCGCTCCGGGTTGTCTCCCGTCCCCCGAATGACCCACGGTTGTCCGAAAAGCGCCGTCTGCCGGTGGACGAGACCAGCGGCGATCCGGCAACGGCGCCCGCCAGTGCGGCCGCCGGCGTCCGGAGCCCGGAGGCAGCGGCGGTCCGGCCCGGCGCCGCCGGATCCTCGCACCGGTCGCCGCCGAAGCGCCGGCCCTCGTCGGCACCGTCGCCGTTCCCGTGGCTGGAACCCGCGAAGGCCCGGACCGGCGTACCGGCCGACGACTTCACCCACCGGGGACTCCCGAAACCGGAGACCTTCGAGAAGGACATCCGCTACGGCTACGTCTGTCCCGGCACCCCCGAGGCCCCCGGGACCCTGGAACCCTCCGGCGCCCCGGACGCGCCGTACGACCTGGAGGACGGCTACGACCCGTCCGCCGACCAGTGCGTGCGCCTGTACGCCCACGCGTACACACCGCAACGCACCCGCATCTATCTCAGGACCCATTTCGAACCGGGCGTCAGCCCGCTCCCGACGCCCCCCATTGAGCCCGGCGCCTGAGAGACCTCACCGCCCTGCCCTTCGCTGGACAACCCGAACCACCGCGAGCTGCACGGCCCAGCACAGGGCCAGAACCCCACCGAACTGGAACGACTCGACCCACGATTCACCGGTCCACAGAAGCCACACCACCGCCCCGACCAGCACCACGCATCCGGCCCCCCCGAAGACGCCACCTGCGTCCCGTGCCTCCGCCCCGCCTCGAAAGCCTTATGCACTGCCGCCTAACCGCACAGACGAGACACGTGCAAGCCGCCACCACCCCGACGGACAGAGACCGGCACAACAAGCTCTGAGCCAACGTTGAAGGTCCCCACCGCAAGCGGGTGGGGACCTTCAACGTATTGCCCGGTGAGAGCAATGGCGGAGGATACGAGATTCGAACTCTTGAGGGGTTGCCCCCCAACATGCTTTCTAACTGTTCGGAGGGGGAGTAGGCGCCCTGACCTGCAGCAGATTCTCCAGTGTGTCCCCGTCCAGGCGGGCCCGGGCGGGGAAGAATACAACCAAGGATGCATACACGGGATTTCGGTCTCTGATCATCCCTTGCGCCAGGCAGCGCACAGTTTTTCGGGTAACAGGTGCAACACCTCGGTGCGTCGAAAGAATTTTTCGATGCACCGACGTTCCCTGGCCTAGATTTCCGGGCTGATTAGACCTGGTGGTCCCCCCTAAGCTTTTGCGAGATCACCAGGTTGTACTGGTCGCCGGTTGTGCGTTCGAGGCTTATGTAGAGCCCGACGTAGTTGGTCTCCCGCATTGTCGGCGCAAGTGCGCCCCAATGGAGCACCGTGGGCACGTTTCCCTGCCCGGAGATCCTCTTAGGGTCGTGGCTGAGCCTGATCTCTTGGATTCCGTGGTCCGCGCCATCGATCCATGTGCGGAACCCGACGACGACTTCCTGCTCCGTTTCTTTGCCCTCGGTCGGCGTCCATGGCAGGCCACCGAAGAAGTCATCGCGGAAGTAATGCTTGTGGTCGATGGGAGCGTCCTCCTGGCTCAGGCGCAGATTCCCAGTCGGATTGCTTGCTGCGGACTTCACCTGCTGCGCCGCGGTGTTGTCGAGACGCTTGTGCCAACGCCGCTGAACATTTGCGGTCGGGAAGGGGGCGGGCCCTGCCAGTGCTGGCTTTTTCACCATCAGGGGCGTCCCGGACGCCCCCGTCGCCTTGGTCGCGGGCTTCTTGGCGGCTGCAGCGCCGGGAGCGGATGGGAGCGGGGCGATCTTGGAGCTCAGGCCCGGCAGTTTCCGCAAGCCAGCCAGCACTGGCTTGAACAGGCCGTTGATGGTCGCGACGATCGCGCTGTCGTTGTCTTCCGGGGTGTCCGACTTCTTCTTCTGTACGCGTCGTGCTCGAGACTCGGAACCGATGGCGATGTCCCCGCTCTTCTCCAGGTTCGCGATGAGCTCCGCCGTCAGGAGACTGCACGACTCCGTCTTGGCGATGAGCCCGTCGAACCACGCCGACACCTTATCCGTCACGTCCTCGCCTTCGCCGGCGTCCCAGTCCACCCACGTTGAAGCCTCGTAGTTCCAGCTGAGTCCTCCAGCTGTCAGGTTGCTCGAGCCGACGAGTAGCGACCGCTGGCCAGACGAGCAAGCGAAGTAGACCTTGGGGTGGAAGGTTCGTCGCGGGTCGTGGAAGACGTAGCCCTCGTCGGCGACCTGGAGGGCGAGCTCCAGCCCCTCCCTGGTGGCGCCGCCCTCGCTGACTCCCAGGATCAATAGCACCCTGCCACCCTGGGACCGGAACTCCTCGAGCGCGTCCCAGACGCGCCCGAGGCCGGACCGCTTGGCCCAGGCCACCGCGATCTTGAGTTCGTTGAAACCGTCATCCCTCGCGTGCTCGATGAAGTCGACCAAGTTTGGGTGATCGGCGAAGGGCTGGCCGACGAAGCGAAGTTTCATGCCGCTGAGGATTTCATAAGGGTGCTACGCGGGATGGAAACGGTAAGGTATGGTCATCACTTCAGTAGCTGAAGCGAAAGAGGAGTCGATGCGGACACGCCACGAAGTGAGCGATGACAAGCTACGCGGCGGGTTCTACTCGCCCGACGTCTTGGTCGAGCTCTGCATCCGCCGGTCCGCCGAACTGCTCGGCGGTCGATCGGATCTCCGAGTGCTCGAGCCGTCCGCTGGAGACGGTGCCTTCCTCCGGGGGGTCGGGCGCAGCGACATGGCTGGCCGCATTCAGGCAGTCGAAGCCGTTGAGATCTTCGCCGGGGAGGCCACCAAGGCGGCCGACGCGTTGAATTCGGCAGGTATGCAGGGGCGAGTGGTCAACCAGAACGTGCTCCAGTGGTCGCAGGGGCGAGGCTCCGACTTCGACTGGGTGCTTGCCAATCCGCCCTACGTGCGATTCCAGTTCATTTCGGACGAGGACAAGCAGCGCGCCAAGGAGATTAGCGCCGGGCTTGGCGTAGCGGGGACTTCCGTGTCGAACCTCTGGATTCCTGTCTTCCTCTTGTCTCTCTCGAAGCTACGTGACGGCGGTGTTTTCTCTGTCATCCTCCCGACCGAGTTTCTGACTGGCGTCTCGGCGAACGCCGTCCGCAACTGGCTCCTAGCTAACACGACCGACCTCACCATCGATCTCTTTGAGCCGGGCTCATTCCCCTCAGTCCTGCAGGAGGTTCTGATTCTCAGTGGTCGTGCCTCGAAGGGGGCCACCGCTCCTTCGGAAATCCAATTTCGCGACCACAACAGCGGCACCCGTTCCTGGTCGCATATGGTTACGGCGGCTTCGGGCACCTGGACCAACTACCTGCTGTTGCCTGAGCAAAACGACGCTCTGGCTGCCGTCAAGTCGATCTCCTCAGTCAAGTCGCTCAGCAGCGTCGCACGATTCAGCGTCTCGACCGTGACGGGCGCGAATGGCTACTTCTGTGTCGATTCCACGAAGGTCAAGGCGTACGGCCTTGAGGAGTGGGCAATCCCGCTGCTGCCGCGGTCACGCCATGCGGAAGGTTTGGTCTATACCAGCGTGGAGCAGCAAGCTTTGGCCGACGCCAGCCAGCCTGCCTGGCTCCTGAGCTTCGCAGCGACCAAGTCCTCGCCGGAGGCTCACGAGCTGGCGCAGCAGTACCTCGAAGACGGCGTTGGCCTGGAGATCGACCAACGTTTCAAATGCCGCGTGCGCGCGCCTTGGTACAGGGTCCCGGTCGTCCCCCCCGGCGACCTGCTGCTGTCCAAGCGGTCTAACCGCTACCCACGCGTAATCTCCAACCATGCGAAGGTCGTGACGACCGACACCATCTACAAAGGGCAGATTCTCGCGGGTTCGCCGATCACGGCAGATGACTTCACCGCAGCGTTCCATAATTCGCTCACGATGCTCTCTGCAGAAGTCGAGGGGCGAAGTTTCGGCGGCGGTGTTCTCGAGCTCGTGCCCAGCGAGGTCAATGCGCTGCAGGTCCCCATCGTCCCCGGCGCTGCTTCCGGTCTAGCAAGGCTCGACAAGATCTCCCGCGCTTCTGATGACCCGGAGGTCCTGATCGAAGCCACGGACGATGCGCTCACTCGACTTATCCCGGCGCTTGACGCGCAGACGATGACCGCCTTGAGTGATGCGCGCCATACGTTGATGAATCGCCGGCTGCAGCGCACCCATTCGAAGTTCTACAGCTGATACCGCGTTTGATCCTGATATCACGTGACAATGCAGAGAACTCAATAATTCGGGGCTGCAATCACCCTGCTGCTGATCGTTTCAGAATGCCGCCCGGCGGAGCACTTGCGACCCATGGGGCAATCCCCTTCAATTACGGGCTAGGGGCAATGGCGACGTATGCAACGGGTTGGGGATGCACGGGGGCTCGTGCTTGGTTACGTCGACGCTCTGAACACGGTTGACGCGGCGATGAGGGCGGTGATCCCATCGCTTGAGCGGCTCGCAGATGTCCTCGTCCTGGTCCGTTCGCACCGGATCATCAACCGGAGTTGGCAGGTCGGCACCTACTCCTACTCGATTCATGGGGCCGGGTGCCGCTTTGTGAGCGACAACGGCATCGAGGTCGATGTCGACTTCGCATCTGACGGGAGCGAGATCTTCGACCTCTGGCGGCTGCGCTGGTACGGGCTGAGCCTGCTTGAGCCTCTTGACGTCGCGGATCAGGACCTGCGGACCGCCGTGTGATCCCTTCAACCGCTTCTGTTCGAGGTGCGACCGGGATGGTTCAGTGTCGCCAGCTGATCGCTTGAGGACGAGGTTCTTAGGCGGTGCAGGCATATTAGGCTGCAGGCCAGTTCGAGCAGGCCTTGGTGGAGATCGGCGCGTCGCTCATAGCGGGTACGGAGCGAGAACGGGCAGGAGTGAGGGCCGATGGACGTCAGTAGCGCCGCACTGGTCGTGATCGACATGCAGAACGGCTTTGTGAACCACCACAGTCGCCACGTCGTACCCGTAGTCGCCGACCTCGTCGCCAGATGGTCCGCCGCCGGGTGCCCTGTCGTCTTCACCCGGTACTTCAACTATCCCGACAGCCCCTACGAGCGCTTCTTCCAATGGCGCCGACTCCAGCAGCCACCCGAGACCGACATCGTTCCCGAGCTTGCCGAGGCGGCGGGCCACGCGCACGCAAGCGTCGACAAGACCGGATACACGCTCTTCACACCCGAGGCCGCCGAGCTGATGCGACGGGCCGGCTGGACCGACCTCGCCTTCTGCGGAATCGCCACCGAGAGCTGCGTTCTGAAGTCCGCCGCAGACGCCTTCGAGCACGGATACGCACCCTGGATCGTCACGGACGCCTGTGCCAGCGACGCCGGCCCGGACGTCCACGACGCCGGTCTGCTCGTCGCCCGGCGCCTGATCGGAACAGGCCAACTCGTGGACGTCGAGCATGTGATGGGCCAACTCGATACGCGTGTGGCCGACCCGGTGCTGGAATAGCCCCATGGCCGACACACCGCTGGACACCGACCTGATCATCATCGGCGGAGGACCGGCCGGCTGCGCCGCCGCCCGCATGGCCGCGGGCGTCGGCATGCGCTCGATCCTGGTCGAGCCGGACCGACTGTGCCGCAATCTCTACCGGATCCCGGCCCTGAACAACGTCCTCGGCGGCCACACCAACGGTCCCGACCTGGCCGACGCCATCGTGGCGGAACTGAAGGGCACCGAGCTGTGCCGCCTCGAACTCGGCAGACGCGTCACTGAACTCCGCGCCGACGACGACCAGGTGACCGTCACGGTCGACACCGGTGCGCGTCTCACGGCCCCGTACGCCGTCGTCGCCACCGGCGTCGGCCCCCTCCAGCCCCACGACGTCACCTGGATCACCGCCCCCGGCTCCCTCTCCCTGCCCCCGCTCTGGGAGGCCAAAGCCGACGACGCTCAGGGGCGCACCCTCCTCGTCCTGGGCGGCGACCGCCCGATCGGCACGTTCCTGCGCGCCCACCCGACCACAGACACCCGCCTGCTCGTGGCGTACCCGGCAGCCGACGCGTACAAGATCGAGGAAATCCGGGACGATCCCCGGGTTACCCTCGTCCCCGTCGATCACCTGACGTTGAAGGCCGCAGAGGGCACCCCGGTGTCGGCGGAAGCAATGGGCCAGGACGGCACGCGGCGGACGATCACAGCGGATTCCGTCCACCTCAGCATCGGCAACGCCCCGACCGCGCCGCCCGGCGATCTGACCCGGGGCCCGGACGGATACTGCCCGCCGACCGACCAGCACCCCCGCGTCATCGTGGCCGGCGACCTCCGCTCCGCCCGCTTCCAACGGATCATGACCGCCCTGGGGTCAGGCAGCGAGGCCGCACTGCACGCCTACTACGCGGCCAGGGACGTGCCCACCAAGGGCTCAGACCACAGCGGTGGGATACGCGCGACGACCTACGCACTCGGGAAGGGATGTCCATGACCGCTGAGGTCAATCCGGCGGTGGCAGCCGCCGTTGTCGTGCAGGGCGGGCGGGTGCTGTTCGTGCGGCGGCGTGTGTCGGAGGGTGCGCTTTCGTGGCGGTTCCCGGCAGGGAGGATCGAATCCGGCGAGAGTGCGGGGGAGGCGGCGGCGCGCGAGGCCCGGGATGAGACCGGGCTGCTGGTGACTCCTCAGCTCGTGCTCGGGCAACGGGTTCACCCCATGACCGGCTGGGAGATCCGCTCCATCGCGTGCAGACGCTCTGGCGGCGAAGCGGGCATCGTGAGTCCGGACGAGGTGGCCGATCCGGCTTGGGTCGCGCACGGCGAGATCCCGTACTGCGTGCCCTACGGGCTGTTCGAGCCGGTGCGGGACTATCTCGATGAGGCTCTGCTGTCGTGATCCGGGCCAAGCCGGGTATCGCCCCGATGGACAGAGACCGGAACAACAAGCTCCGGGTCAACGTCGAAGGGCCCCACCGCGAGCGGTGGGGCCCTTCGACGTATTGCCCGGTGAGAGCAATGGCGGAGGATACGAGATTCGAACTCGTGAGGGGTTGCCCCCAACACGCTTTCCAAGCGTGCGCCCTAGGCCACTAGGCGAATCCTCCGCCGCAAACAATACAAGACGTTTGAGGGTGCTCGCGAACACGATCCCCGGAGATCGTCCGGAGACGGGTCGGAAGATTGTCCCGAGGGGGTGGCCGGGGGTGCGCGGTGATCGTGCGGGGCCGGGTGGTGGTGAGGGCGGGTGGACCGGAGGGGGTGGGGATCCGCTAAGGTGGGCGTCAGCCCCTCACGTGGCGCTATCTGACTGAACTCCCCCAGGGCCGGAAGGCAGCAAGGGTAGGTTGGCTCTGGCGGGTGCGTGGGGGGTCCTTTGCGTTCCGGTTCCGTTTCGGGGGCGTTGACGCGCAGCCGATGCGGCCGCGATGCGGGCGGCAGGTCGTGTGCCCGGTGCTCGGTGCCCGGTCCGCGCCGTGAGTCCGGGCGGACGGGCGAACGTGCGCGGTGATTCCGCCCGGGCCGCCCCACGGGTCCCTGTGGCCTGCGGGCCGGGTGTGAGCGGGGTGGGGCCGGTTGTCAGTCGGCCCCGATAACCTCGTAGGTGTGTCGTCCCTTGCGCTGTACCGCCGCTACCGCCCCGAGTCGTTCGCCGAGGTCATCGGTCAGGAGCATGTCACTGACCCGCTCCAGCAGGCCCTGCGGAACAACCGGGTCAATCACGCGTACCTGTTCAGCGGGCCGCGCGGCTGCGGAAAGACGACCAGCGCGCGCATCCTCGCCCGCTGCCTGAACTGTGAGCAGGGTCCCACTCCCACCCCGTGCGGGGAGTGCCAGTCCTGCCAGGACCTCGCGCGCAACGGGCCGGGGTCCATCGACGTGATCGAGATCGACGCGGCTTCGCACGGTGGCGTGGACGACGCCCGTGATCTGCGCGAGAAGGCGTTCTTCGGGCCCGCCTCCAGCCGTTACAAGATCTACATCATCGACGAGGCGCACATGGTCACCCCGGCGGGCTTCAACGCCCTGCTGAAGGTGGTCGAGGAGCCGCCGGAGCACCTCAAGTTCATCTTCGCGACGACCGAGCCCGAGAAGGTCATCGGGACGATCCGGTCGCGTACGCACCACTATCCGTTCCGGCTCGTCCCCCCGGGCACCCTGCGCAACTACCTCGCCGATGTGTGCGGCCGGGAGAACAGCCCCGTCGAGGACGGCGTCCTGCCGCTCGTCGTGCGGGCCGGGGCCGGGTCCGTGCGTGACTCGATGTCCGTCATGGACCAGCTGCTGGCCGGCGCGGGCGACGACGGTGTGACGTACGCCATGGCCACCTCGCTCCTCGGATACACCGACGGTTCCCTCCTCGACTCCATCGTCGACGCCTTCGCCGCCGGTGACGGGGCCGCCGCCTTCGAGGTCGTGGACCGGGTCATCGAGGGCGGCAACGACCCCCGCCGCTTCGTGGCGGACCTCCTGGAGCGGCTGCGCGACCTGGTGATCCTCGCCGCCGTGCCGGACGCGGGCGAGAAGGGCCTCATCGACGCCCCCGCCGACGTCGTCGAGCGCATGCAGGCCCAGGCGTCCGTCTTCGGCGCCGCCGAGCTGAGCCGCGCCGCCGACCTGGTCAACGAGGGGCTCACCGAGATGCGCGGGGCCACCTCGCCGCGCCTCCAGGTCGAGCTGATCTGCGCCCGGGTCCTGCTGCCCGCCGCCTACGACGACGAGCGGTCGCTGCAGGCCCGGCTCGACCGGCTGGAGCGCGGGGCCTCGGCCGCCGCTGCCTCCGCGTTCGCCGCCCCGCCCGCCGCCGCTGCCCCGATGGGGTACGTACCGGGCCCCGACGCCCACGCACCGGCCCAGGCCGCCCCCATGGGCCTCGCCGGTCCGGACGCCGCCCGCGCCGCCGCACGGGGCGAAGCGCCTCCCGCGCCCGCCCCGGCCGCCTACGCCCCGCCTGCCCAGCAGCCCCCGGCCCCCGACGCCTACGCCCCGCCCGCTCCCCAGGCCCCGGCGCAGGACCCCGCGGCCGCATCCGCCCAGCGCCCCGGCTCCTGGCCCACCGGAGCCGGAGCCCCCGGAGCCGGAGCAGCCGGACCCGGGCCCGGAGCCGCTGACCAGGCCCGTCGGCCGGGCGGCTGGCCCACCGCCTCCGCCCCCGGCAGCGGCCCCGTCCGCGTCGCCACCCCGCCGCCCGCCACCGCCCCGGCCGCCCCGCAGAGCGCCGCCGCACCGCAGGGCGGGCCGGGCGGCCAGGCCGCGCCCGACGGCGGCCAGAGCATGGCCCAGGGCGCCGTCCAGGTGCGGAACATGTGGCCCGACATCCTGGAGGCGGTCAAGAACCGCCGCCGCTTCACCTGGATCCTGCTCAGCCAGAACGCCCAGGTCGCCGGGTTCGACGGGACGACCCTGCAACTCGGCTTCCCCAACGCCGGCGCCCGCGACAACTTCGCGAGCAGCGGCAGCGAGGAGGTCCTCAAGCAGACCCTCGCCGAGCGCTTCAACGCCCAGTGGCGCATCGAGGCCGTCATCGACCCCACCGGCGGCGGCGCCCCCGGCCCCGGCGGAGGCGGCGGGCGCCCCGCCCCGCAGTACCAGCCCGCTCCCGCTGCCCCCGCCCCCGTCGCGTACGAGCCCCGGCCCCAGCACGCGCCCCCGCCCCAGCAGCCCCCCGCACCGCAGCAGGGGCAGCACGCGCCCTCCGGGCCCCCGCAGCCGTCGCCCTCCGCCCCGCAGCGGGACCGGGGCGCTCCGCCCGCCGAGCCTTCCTCCGGTGCGTACGGGGCGGAGCCGCCGAGGTCCGTGTCCATCGAGGACGACATCCCGGAGGCCGACGACCCGGACCTCGTCGACTCCGCCCTCTCCGGCCACGACCTGATCGTCCGCGAGCTGGGCGCCACCGTGGTCGACGAGTTCCCCAACGAGCAGTGACGCGGCAGCCGTAGGAACGAGGGATTCCGTTCACCGGCCGCCAGCCTTAGTAACGAGGCGTCGCCCGGCGTACGAACGAGGCGCCGCCCGCCGTACGGACGAGAGGCCGCCCGGCCTACGAACGAGACGCCGACGGCCGTGGGGAACCGGGGGAGCCCGTCCACCCACCGGCGGCCGTCGGGGCTCCTTCCGCCCGGCGGCTAGGCTGCACCCCGTGAAGGTCCTCGTCATCGGCGGCGGCGCCCGCGAACACGCCCTGTGCCGCTCTCTGTCCCTCGACCCCGACGTCACCGCTCTGTACTGCGCCCCCGGCAACGCCGGCATCGCAGAGGTGGCCGAACTGCGTCCGGTCGACGCGCTCGACGGTGACGCCGTCGCGCGCCTCGCGACCGAGCTGGGCGCCGGGCTGGTGGTCGTCGGCCCGGAGGCGCCGCTCGTCGCCGGGGTCGCCGACGCCGTGCGCGCGGCCGGCATCCCGTGCTTCGGCCCGTCCGGCGAAGCCGCGCGGCTGGAAGGCTCCAAGGCGTTCGCCAAGGACGTCATGGCCGGCGCCGGTGTCCCGACCGCCCGCAGCTACGTCTGCACCACCCCCGCCGAGATCGACGAGGCGCTCGACGCGTTCGGCGCCCCGTACGTCGTCAAGGACGACGGTCTCGCGGCCGGCAAGGGCGTCGTCGTCACCGAGGACGTGGACGTGGCCCGCGCCCACGCGCTCTCCTGCGGCCGCGTGGTCATCGAGGAGTTCCTCGACGGCCCCGAGGTCAGCCTCTTCGCCATCACCGACGGCACCACCGTGCTGCCGCTCCAGCCCGCCCAGGACTTCAAGCGCGCCCTGGACGGCGACGCGGGCCCGAACACCGGCGGCATGGGCGCCTACTCCCCGCTCCCGTGGGCCGACCCCAAGCTGGTCGACGAGGTCCTCGAAACGGTTCTCCAGCCCACCGTCGACGAACTGCGCCGCCGGGGCACGCCGTTCTCCGGACTGCTCTACGCGGGCCTCGCGATCACCTCGCGCGGTGTGCGGGTCATCGAGTTCAACGCCCGCTTCGGCGACCCGGAAACCCAGGTCGTCCTGGCCCGGCTGAAGACCCCGCTGGCCGGCGTGCTGCTCGCCTCAGCCAACGGCACCCTCGACACCCTTCCGCCGCTGAACTGGCGCGACGACGCCGCCGTCACCGTGGTCATCGCCTCGCACAACTACCCGGACACCCCGCGCACCGGCGACCCCATCGACGGGCTCGCGGACGTCGCGGCGCAGGACGGCCCCGACGCGTACGTCCTGCACGCCGGGACCCGCGCCGAGGGTGACACGGTGGTCAGCGCGGGCGGCCGGGTGCTCTCGGTGACCGCGACCGGCAAGGACCTCACGGCGGCCCGCGAACGCGCCTACACCGCGCTCGGCCGCATCCGCCTCGACGGTTCCCAGCACCGTACGGACATCGCCCTCGAGGCCTCCCGGTCCTGACCCCCGCACGCCCGCAGCCCCTCCGCCCGCCCCCTCCGTACGCCACCGGCGTACGCGGTGGGCGCGAGGGGCTGACGCGTACCGGAACGCCCTCGTACCGGACCTCCTCGTACCGGAACCTCCTCGTACCGGAACGCCCTGGAACCGGACAACACCCATCGGCGCGGACACGTCAGCAGCTTTACCCAAAGCCATTCCATCGGGTGACGGCTGCGCCATCCGGATGACGCCCGCCGGAGCCCCAACTAGGGTGCGGCGCAAGCGTTCCGGCACTTGGCCCACCGGCATTGCGATGTCGGTGACGGGTGCCACAGTGGGGGAGTGGACAACACCGTCGCGGGGCAGAGGGGGTGACATCCGGCCATGTCCGGTATCGATGCGGGTGAGGAGCTGGGCGCGCGGGCCGCGCGAGCCCGGGCGCTCGCCCTGCTGCGTATCCGCGGCAGGGCGCTGGGCGTGGCGATCCTGCCCGCGGCCGTCGCCGTCGTGCTGTTCGCCGCGGACGCGCAGGGGCACCTGGCCGGACCGGCCTGGGACGCCGTGCGGTGGACGGTCCTCGCCGTCGCGGTCCTCGTCCTGCTGGTGACCGTCCTGGTCGCCGTCTCCGTGGCCCGCGCGCGACCCGCCGTGAGCCCGACCGTCCCCGTGACCGAGGCGGGGGCCCCCGACCTCTACCGCCTGGTCCGGGAGCTGGCCGACCGGCTCGACGTGCCCGCCCCCTCGGCCATAGCGCTCACCCCGGACTGCGACAGCTGGCTGGAGGACCGCACCCACCGGGCGCTCCGCAGAGGGCCCGGCGGCGCGGCGGAGGGCGGGGACACCGCCCCCGTGCTCGTCATCGGCTCGCCGTTCCTGTGGTGGATGCGGGTCGCCGAACTGCGCGCGGTCCTCGCCCCCGTGGTGGCGGGCACCGGCCCGTCCGCCGACCCCGACATAGCCGCCGCCCGCCGGTTCGTCCGCGGCCTGGACGCCGCGATCGCGGACGCCGCCGCCCCCGGCCGCAGCGCGCTGCACGCGGCACCGCTCGCCTTCACCGGCTGGGTCTCCCGGCTGCTGCTGCGGGCCTGCCGGGAGCACGCCGCCGAGATGGAGCGCTGTGTGGCCGCCGCCGCGTCCATGCGGGCGCAGACGGTCGACCAGGGGCTGCGCGTCACCGCCCAGGAACAGGTCGGCCTCGCCTACGCGGGCTGGGACCGGCTGCTGACCCGGGTCGCGCTGCCCGCCTGGCGGATGGGTCGCTGGCCCTCCCGGCTGGACGCCGGGGTGGTCTCCGCGCTCACCGAGCTGTCCCGCCGCGACCGGCTGGCCGACGGATTCGCCCTGCGCCTCGGCGAGCGGCCCGCGTGCGATCTGCTGGAGGAGCCCGGGACGGCCGACGAGGCCGCGTCCCTGCTCGCCGCCCGGCTCTTCCACGGCGGCCCCGCCGAGAGCGGCCCGGACTGGGCGCCGGTGGACTGGCAGCAGTATCCCGACGAGGTCGTCGACCGGAAGTGGCGTAGTGAGGCGGCCCGGCTGCACCGGGTCCTGGACACCCTGGGCGTCCCCCGCGCCTCCGCCGCCGACCCGTCCGTCCCGACCCTGGCCCGGGTCGTGGAGCACCTGTCCGGCCCCGGCGCTCCCGGCGGTCCGGGCGAGGAACTGGCGGCGGGCATCGGCGCCGAGGTCGCCCGCGAGGAGGCCGGCTCCCCGGACCGGGCCGGCGCCGGGAGCGGGGACCGGACCCCCGGCGGCGAGAGCCGCACGGGCCGGGCGGGACCCGGCCAGAGCGACGGCGCCGACGACCCCCTCGACCTCTGGGGCCCCGGCCCGCTGCCCCTCTTCCCGCTCCAGCCCCCGCGCACGGACGCCGATCTGCTCGCCGACCACGTCCAGGCCATGGTCTGCTGCGCGGCCGTGGACACGGCGGGCGCGGCCCCCGGCCTGGACTGGCTGGACGGCCCCGCGCTGCTCGTCGGCGGGGAGCGCCGGGCGGACCTCGCGGACCCGGTCCTCAGCCTGGTCGAGGACGGCGACCCGGACCCGCTGCTGGCCTGGCTGGCCGAGGTCGGCGTCCGCGCGGACAAACCCGTCCGCCTGGTGTGAACGCGTGAGCCGATAAGCCGACGCGAAAGCCGTCCCGCCTGCGCAACCCGTAAGCCGTCCCGCCTGCGCACCCCGTAGGCCGACGCGTAAGCCGTACCGCCGTGCGCAACGAGTAAGCCGACGCACAAGCCGCACCGCCGTGCGCAACCCGTAGGACACACCGCCGCGCGCAACGCTCAAGCCCGCGCGTAAGCCGTCCCGCCGCCGCCCCTGCGGGCCCGGTGCGCCACGCGTAAGCCGTACCGCCGTGTGAACGCGTACGCCGTAGCAGCCGTACGAACAGACGGGCGCATATGCCGGGCCGACGGCGCACGCGAACCCCGGGCACCACCGCGTACGCCGGACAGATATGCGGGAACGGACCGGAAGAAACGGTTCCGTTCCCGCCAATTCGCGACGAAGGGTGACGAGCCGCGTGCGTTATGTGATGTGCTGGGACCGGCGCTGACATTCGGCGCACCAGAGTTGTCCGGGGACCCCCCTGTGCTGTCCATTCCGGGGGTCCGAGGGAGGGGCGCGGCATGGGGGCGGAGCAGATTCGCCGGTGGGAGTCGGGTGCCCTCGCGCACGCGGTGAGCGACCCCTTCGGACAGGGGCCGCTGCCGTGGCTGCGCGGCAGCGAGAACTACTTCGACGGCACCGGCCAGATGGTCCCCTGGTACGCCGACCTCGCCCGCTCCAGCGGCGGCGGCACCCGTACCGCCGATGACGTGCGCCGGCAGATCAAGGGCTTCGTCTCGCCCGGCGCGGCCGCCCCCGGGGAGTCCATCGACTTCCACATCACGGTGGACCCGCCCCAGCAGTTCTCCGTGGACGTCTACCGGATCGGCCACTACGGCGGCGACGGCGCGTCCAAGATCACCACCAGCCCCCGGCTCTCCGGCATCGTCCAGCCGCCTCCGCTCGCCGCCGACCGGACCGTCTCCTGCCATCACTGGTGGATGTCCTGGCGGCTCCAGATCCCGAGCTACTGGTCGGTCGGCGCGTACGTGGCCGTGCTGACCACCGCCGACGGTTACCGCTCGCACGTCCCCTTCACCGTGCGCGACGACCATCCGGCCGACCTGCTGCTCCTGCTGCCCGACATCACCTGGCAGGCGTACAACCTCTACCCGGAGGACGGCCGGACGGGCGCCAGCCTCTACCACGCGTGGGACGAGCGGGGGCGGCTGCTCGGCGAGGAGGAGGCCGCCGTCACGATCTCCTTCGACCGCCCGTACGCCGGGGCCGGCCTGCCGCTGCACGTGGGCCACGCGTACGACTTCATCCGCTGGGCCGAGCGGTACGGCTACGATCTCGCCTACGCCGACGCCCGCGACCTCCACGCGGGCCGCGTCGACACCAGCCGCTACCGGGGCCTGGTCTTCCCCGGCCACGACGAGTACTGGTCGCTGCCGATGCGCCGGGCCGCCGAGCGCGCCCGGGACTCCGGCACCTCGCTCGTCTTCCTCTCCGCCAACACCATGTACTGGCAGGTGACCCTCGCCCCCTCCGCCTCCGGCGAACCGGACCGGCTGCTGACCTGCCGCAAGCGCCGGGGCCCGGGCAAGTCCGCGCTGTGGCGCGAGGTGGACCGGCCCGAGCAGCAGCTCCTGGGCATCCAGTACGCGGGCCGGGTGCCCGATCCCCGCCCGCTGGTCGTGCGCAACGCCGAGCACTGGCTCTGGGAGGCCACGGGAGCGTCCGAGGGCGACGAGATCCCGGGACTGGTCGCCGGCGAGGCCGACCGCTACTTCCCGCGTACCAGCCTGCCCGAGCACGACAGTCGCATCCTGCTCGCCCACTCCCCGTACGAGGACTCCGAGGGCGCCCTCCGCCACCAGGAGACCTCGCTCTACCAGGCCCCCTCCGGCGCCCTCGTCTTCGCCTCCGGCACCTTCGCCTGGTCCCCGGCCCTGGACCGCCCGGGCCACGTCGACCGCCGCATCCAGCAGGCCACGGCCAACCTCCTGGACCGGATCTGCAAGCGCGACTGAGCCCGCAGGCGGACCGGGCCGCCCACCGAGGAGGCCTGGGGCCCCTCAGGTACGCCCCGGCCCGGCGGCCTGCCCCCGCCCGCAGGCACGCCCCAGCCCCACAGTCCCGCTGCCCGCCCCCGCCCGCAGGCACGCCCCGCCGCGCGTCGTACGCCCCCCGTGCGGGACAATCGGAACCGCTCCTGGATCAAGCTACGCGGAGGAACCGTGTCCGGTTTTGTAGAAAAGCCTGAACCCGTACAGGTGCCGGGCCTCACCCACCTGCACACCGGCAAGGTCCGTGACCTGTACCGGAACGAGGCGGGCGACCTCGTGATGGTGGCCAGCGACCGCATCTCCGCGTTCGACTGGGTGCTGCCGACCGAGATCCCCGACAAGGGCCGCGTCCTGACCCGGCTCTCGCTGTGGTGGTTCGACCAGCTCGCCGACCTGGTGCCCAACCACGTCCTGTCCACCGAACTGCCCCCGGGCGCCCCGGCCGACTGGGAGGGCCGCACCCTCATCTGCACGTCGCTGCGCATGGTCGAGGTCGAGTGCGTGGCCCGCGGCTATCTGACCGGCTCCGGGCTCGTCGAGTACGAGGCCACCCGCACGGTCTGCGGCATCGGCCTCCCCGAGGGCCTGGTCAACGGCTCCGAGCTGCCCGGCGCGATCTTCACCCCGGCCACCAAGGCGGCCGTCGGCGAGCACGACGAGAACGTCAGCTACGAGGACGTGGCCCGCGAGGTCGGCGTGGAGACCGCCGCCCTGCTGCGGCAGACCACCCTCGACGTCTACCGCCGGGCCCGGGACATCGCGCACCAGCGCGGGATCATCCTGGCCGACACCAAGTTCGAGTTCGGCTTCGAGACCGCCGAGGACGGGACCGAGCGGCTGATCATCGCCGACGAGGTGCTGACCCCGGACTCCTCCCGCTTCTGGCCCGCCGCCACCTGGGAGCCCGGCCGCGCGCAGCCCAGCTACGACAAGCAGTTCGTCCGCGACTGGCTGACCTCGCCGGCCTCCGGCTGGGACCGCGCGAGCGAGACCCCGCCCCCGGCGCTGCCGCAGGAGATCGTGGACGCGACCCGCGCCAAGTACATCGAGGCGTTCGAGGTGCTGACCGGCACCAGCTGGGCGTAGGCGGTGTCCGGCGGATCGTGACCGGATCCCCGCCCGGTCCGCCGGACGCACCCCCTCCGCGCCCGGTCCGCCGGACGCACCTTCCGCGCTCTGTCCGGCGGACTCACCCCTCCGCGCCGGATCCGCCGGACACCCCCAGCGGCGAAGCGGATACGAGGAAGGCCCCGGACCGAAAGGTCCGGGGCCTTCTCTGCGTGGAGCGGACGACCAGGTTCGAACTGGCGACCTCAACCTTGGCAAGGTTGCGCTCTACCAACTGAGCTACGTCCGCAGTGCGCCGAAGCGCGATGCTCACTATACCCAACCCCGCTCGCGTGCGAGACGCACGGCCGTGTGCCGGTTCTCCGCGCCGATCTTGGAGGCGGCCGAGGAGAGGTAGTTGCGCACGGTGCCCTGGGAGAGGGAGGCCCGCTCGGCGATCTCCGCGACCGGGGCCCCGTCCGCCGCCAGTTCGAGCACCTCGGCCTCCCGGGCGGTCAACGGGGAGTCCCCGGCGGAGATCGCGTCGGCCGCCAACTCCGGATCCACGTAACGGTTTCCCGCGTGGACGGTACGGATGATCTCGGCCAGCCGGCGCGCGCTGACGGTCTTCGGCACGAACCCGCGTACGCCGGCGGCCAGGGCCCGCTTGAGGTGCCCGGGGCGGCCGTGGCTGGTCACGATCATGGTCCGGCAGTCCGGCAGTTCGGCCCGGAGCGCTGTGGCGACCTTCACACCGTCCGCGCCCGGCATCTGGAGGTCCAGGACGGCCACGTCGGGCCGGTGCGCCCTCGCCATCGCCAGTGCCTCGGGCCCGCTCGCCGCCTCCGCCACCACGACGAGGTCCTCCTCCAGGGCGAGCAGCGCGGCCAGGGCGCCCCGGATGAGGTGTTCGTCGTCGGCCAGCAGGACCCGCAGGGGCCGGTCGGTGGTCATCGTTCCTCCGGGAGGGCGGAAGGGGCATCGGAAGAGGGGGAGAGGGAGGGGCGTCCGGCCGGCTCCGCGCGGGCGGGCGCGAGCGGCACCGTCGCCGTCACCCGGAACAGGCCGTCCCCGGCTCCTCCGGCGTCGAGCGTGCCGCCGAGCGCCGCGAGCCGCTCGCGCAGCCCGGCCAGGCCCGAACCGCCGCCGGTCCCCGAGCCTCCGTCGCCGAGCGAACCCGTGGGGCCGGCCCCGTCGTTCTCGACCTCCAGGACCACCGCGTCCCGGGTGCGCGCGAGCCGGATCCGGCAGTGGCGCGGGTCGCCGTGGCGCAGGACGTTGGTGGCCGTCTCGCGGACCACCCAGCCGAGCGCGGCCTGCACGGCCGCCGGAGCGCCGATCCCGGCCGGCCCGTCCGCGCCCTCGACGCTCACGGAGATCCCGGCCGCCTCCAACACGCCCCGCGCGCCCATGAGTTCGGTCGGCAGATCGGCCTCCCGGTAACCGCGGACGACATCCCGGACCTCCTGCTGGGAGGCGCGGGCGATCCGCTGCACCTCGACCATCTGGTCCACCGCCGCCGGGTTCCCGCGCTGGGCCAGCTCTACGGCCAGCTCACTCTTCAGAGCGATCACCGACAGGTTCCGGCCCAGCACGTCGTGCATGTCGCGGCCGAACCGCAGCCGCTCCTCCGCCACCGCGAGGCGCGCCTGCATGTCCCGGGCCTCCTCCGCCTGCCACATCGCGGTCAGGCTCCACACGCTCGGCCGGGCCGATACGAGCACCAGCAGGGAGACGACGAGCAGCGAGACCGCGGCCGCGAACAGCAGCCTGCCCGGCACCCCCACGGCGGCCAGGAGGGCCACGACGACCGCGGCGTACGCGGCGCAGTGGAGCAGGAACCGGCGGACCGGGATCAGCAGGACGTACGGGATGGCGAACGCCACCGGCAGGTCCAGGACCAGCAGCGCCAGCCCCTGCTCCTTGACCCCGCCCACCGCCGCGAGCCCCACCAGCAGGCCGGTCATCACGACCTGGATCGCGGCCGGGAGCCGCAGCCGGCCCCGGGGGAACGGCTCGCCGCCCCGGTAGTGGGCGAAGGCGGCCGTCAGGTCGCGGTTGCTCAGCACGGACTGGGCGACGTTGGCGACGAGGAACGCCCCGGCCAGGGAGATCGCCACCGGTCCCTCGCCCAGGGCCGTGCCGAGCGGCAGCAGGCCCCAGGAGACCGCGAAGAACCAGGTGATCGAGCAGAGGGTGATCCGGGTGTAGAGGTCGATGCGCTGGAGCTTGCTGCGTTCGTGCCAGCCGCGCCGCCAGCTCCGTACCCGACCGATCACACCCTTCAGCCCCTTCACGTCAGCCGCGCGGGTCCCAGCGGAACCACCGCTGCACAGCAAACACCGCGAACGCGGTCCAGGCCAGCGCCGCCACGGCGGCTGTCAGCAGGTCGCCGCCGTCCACGCCGCCGAGCCAGCCGTGCCGGACGAGGGTCATCACACCGGTCAGCGGCAGCAGTTCGAGGACCGAGGCCAGCCCGTCCGGGAAGACGTCCAGCGGGACGAAGATGCCGGAGCCGAAGAGCGAGACGAAGAACAGCGGCAGCGTGGTGAGCTGCGAGGTCTGGACCGTCCGGGTCAGCGCGGAGGTCGCGGCGGCCAGCGCGGACATCATCACCAGCCCCACCACCAGGCCCACCAGGAAGAGTTCGGGCCGCTTCGGGGCCGACAGGTCGAAGGCGATCGCGCCCGCGACGACCAGCAGCACGCACTGCAGGAGCGCCAGCGCGATGGAGGGCACGGCGGTCGCGGTCAGGATCTCGCGGTCGGTGATCTCGCCCGTGCGCAGCCGCTTGAGGACGAGTTCCTCGCGCCGGGTGACGTACCCGGTGACCAGGTTCATGTAGACGACCTGGACGAGCACGATGCCGATGCCGCCGGTGAGGGCCGCGCCCGCGATGGAGAGGCCGGTGCCGGCCAGGTCGATCTGCTGGAGCGACGCCCGGATCGAGAAGATCATGACGACCGGCAGCACCAGGGCCAGGAAGATCGCCGACCGGTTGCGGACCAGCAGCACCAGTTCGGCGCGGGAGAGCGCGGTCAGCCGGCGCAGGGAGGCGGAGAGCTTCGAGGGCGGCGCGGGGGAGCGGCCGGGGGCCGTGCGGTCCTCCGCGAGGGCGGTGGGCGTGGTCATGCCGTCACCTTCTTCGTGTCGTTACGGGTGTCCTCCGCGCGTCCGCCGGAGGCGGCGTGCCGGGCCCCGGCCCGTCGCGGATCGTCGGCGCGGGAGCGCAGCTGGGTGTTGGCGATCTGGAGGAACGCCTCCTCCAGGGAGGCCGAGCGGGCGTCGAGTCCGAGCAGCCGCACGCCCGACTCCCGCGCCCAGCCGAGCAGTTCGTGCAGCGCTTCCTGGAGCTCGGTGGTGCGGATCTCGATGCGCTGCCCCTCCGCGCCCGCCCGCAGCGCGAGCGGGAGACGCCCTGCCGGTACGTCGTCGGGGAGCGTGAACCGGATGCGCGCGGGCTGCGACGCGGTGACCTCGGCGGTCGTCCCGGCCGTCACGATCTGTCCCTGGTGCATGATCGCCAGCCGGTCCGCGAGCGCCTCCGCCTCCTCCAGGTAGTGGGTGGTCAGCAGGACGGTGGTGCCGCTGTCCCGGAGCGCCCGGATCAGGCCCCAGGTGTCCCGGCGGCCCTCCGCGTCGAGCCCGGTCGTCGGCTCGTCCAGGAAGAGCACCTCGGGCCGCGAGGTCAGGGCCAGCGCCAGGTCCAGACGGCGCTTCTCCCCGCCGGACAACTGCTTGACCCGCACCCCGGTACGGCTCGTGAGGCCGACCATCTCCAGGGCCTCGGCGGCGGGGCGTGCGCCGGTGGTGCACGCGGACCACATCCGCGCGGTCTCCAGGACGGTGAGGTCGGAGGGGAAGCCGCCCTCCTGGAGCATCACCCCGGTCCGGGGGCGGACGGCGGCGCGCTCGCGGTACGGGTCGTGGCCAAGGACGCGGATGGTGCCGGACGTCGGGGCCGCCAGCCCCTCCAGGAGTTCCACGGTCGAGGTCTTGCCCGCGCCGTTCGTCCCGAGCAGGGCGAACAGTTCGCCGCGGGCCACGGAGAAGGAGATCCCGGACACGGCCTCGAAGCCGTCCTTGTAGCTGCGGCGCACCCCGTCCGCCGCGATCACCGTCTCCCCGGCCGTCGTCCCCGAGGTCACCGGTCCCGAGGCCACCTGTCCTGCGGTGACCGGTCCCGAGGGCCCCGTCCCCGCGTCGGTCGTGCCACCGGTCGCGTGCGGTCGGTCGCTGAACATGTCGTCGCTGGTCATGCTTCAAGGTTTCCGCCGGGCCGGGCCCGGGAGCAGTGCGTGCTGTCATCACTGCTCATGACAAACGTCATGGCAGGCCGGTGAGCACGACAAAGGCCCTGATCAGAAGATCAGGGCCTTTGCTGCTGAGCGGACGACCAGGTTCGAACTGGCGACCTCAACCTTGGCAAGGTTGCGCTCTACCAACTGAGCTACGTCCGCATGCGACCACTCGGCTTTCACCGGTGGAGCGAGCACTACTCTACCTGATCCGACGCGGTGGTCGGTCCGAAGAGTCGTGCAGAGCGGGTGACAGGAATTGCACACTGCGCCTTCCCCCTGGAAGGGGGATGTTCTACTACTGAACTACACCCGCACGCTGCGTGGGATTCGGCTTTGCGGCCTCGCCCCTCGGCGTGTTCCAGACTCTATCCGACCTGCGGGGGTGTCGCGCAAGTCGGCTCCCTGCGGGGCTCGCGGAGCGGACCTCCGGAAGGGCCCGGGAGGGGTCGGGCAGGGGGCCGGGCGAGGGGGCGCGTACCCGTCCCGCCGGGCGTCCGGGGCCGCCTGACGGGGAGTCCGGCGCGGAGGCGTGGGCGACGGGGACCCGCCGACGGGAGCGACGACCACCCGCCCCGGGGCCCGCACCGCCGGCCCGCCTGCCCGTGCGGCCGACCCGTGCGGCGTGCACCGCCGGCCCGGCGACCCGGGCGGTCCGCCCTGTCGACCCGTGCGGTCCGCCCCGTACCGCCCGCCGCCTCAGCTCGCCGCGTCGAACGCCTCATAGACCTTCTTCGGGATGCGGCCCCGGGCCGGCACCTCCATCCGGTGCGAGCGGGCCCAGGCGCGGACCGCCGCCGGGTCCGGGGCGAGGGAGGTGTGCTGGTAGGACGCGGGCTTGCGGCCGTGCCTGGCGGCGTTCGACTGCTTTCGGCCCGCGGCCACGTACGGCGCCAGGGTCTTCCGCAGTTTCCTGGCGTTGGCGGGATTGAGGTCGATCTCGTACGTCTTGCCGTCCAGGGCGAAGATCACCGTTTCCGCCGCCTCGCCCCCGTCGATGTCGTCGGAGAGCGTCACCACTACGCGCTGAGCCACGGATTTCGGTCCTTTCCTACGGCACCGGCGCGTGTCGCGTGCGCGGGTGCCGGCCTTCCGGCTGCCAGGCGGGCGGATGCGGATCGACGCGATGTCGACCGGGCCGTTGTTCCCGTTGTTCCGTTGTTTGTTCCGGGGGCAATGCTGCATTCCCCGTAATCATTTGTACAGCGCCGGACGGCGCACGGTGAAGCCCGTCCAATTACGTCCGCGTGTCCGTGTGCAATCAGTGGACAAACCGCGCGAGTTTTTCCCATACCTTTTCCCTGCGGTGTCGCGGACGATATCCGGACGTGATCCGCGGAAGGTGTCCGCCGGGACCGCTCTGTCCGATATCTACCCGCGTAGAAATTTTGGGCAGGTACGCTGAGTGGACCCGCGGGGGTCATGGGGGACCCCCCTGGAGAGACAGCCGCACCACACCACCACACCGGGAGTGCCAGTGGCACGCGTCGTAGTCGACGTCATGCTCAAGCCCGAGATCCTCGACCCGCAGGGACAGGCGGTGCAGCGCGCACTGCCCCGTCTCGGCTTCGAGGGAATCGCGGACGTCCGTCAGGGAAAGCGTTTCGAGCTGGAGGTCGAGGGGCCGGTGGACGACGCCGCCCTCGCCCGCATTAACGAGCTGGCCGAGACGTTCCTCGCCAACACCGTCATCGAGGACTTCGTCGTGAAGGTGGAGGAGGAGAAGTGACCACCCGTATCGGCGTCGTCACTTTTCCCGGCACCCTCGATGATCAGGACGCCCTGCGCGCCGTCCGGATCGCGGGCGCCGAACCCGTATCCCTGTGGCACCGCGACAAGGATCTCCACCAGGTCGACGCGGTCGTGCTGGCCGGCGGATTCTCGTACGGGGACTACCTCCGCGCCGGAGCGATTTCCCGCTTCTCGCCGGTCATGGAAACCCTGATCGAGCAGGCGAAGGCCGGTATGCCGGTCCTCGGCATCTGCAACGGCTTCCAGATCCTGACCGAGGCGCACCTGCTGCCCGGCGCGATGCTGCGCAACAACCACCTCCACTTCATCTGCCGCGACCAGACGCTGCGGGTGGAGAACGCGGAGACCGCCTGGACCTCGGACTACAGCGCCGGCCAGGAGATCAGGGTCCCGCTCAAGAACATGGACGGCCGGTACACCGCCGACGAGCGCACGCTCGACGAGCTGGAGGCCGAGGGCCGGGTCGCCTTCCGCTACCTGGACGGCAACCCCAACGGCTCGCTCCGCGACATCGCGGGCATCACCAACGCCGCGGGCAACATCGTCGGCCTGATGCCGCACCCGGAGCACGCCGTGGAGCCGCTCATCGGCACCGGCCGCACCGACGGCCTCGGTTTCTTCACCTCGATCATCAAGAAGCTGGTCAACGCATGAGCCTGGATACGGTCAAGCACGCGGCCGAGACCCCGGACGCCGAGCAGCCCTGGAAGGAACTGGGCCTCAAGGAGGACGAGTACGCCCGGATCCGCGAGATCCTGGGCCGCCGTCCCACCGGCGCCGAGCTCGCCATGTACTCGGTGATGTGGTCGGAGCACTGCTCGTACAAGAGCAGCAAGGTCCACCTCAAGCAGTTCGGCGAGAAGGTCCCCGCCAACGACGCGATGCTCGTCGGCATCGGTGAGAACGCGGGCGTCGTCGACGTCGGCCAGGGGTACGCGGTCACCTTCAAGGTCGAGTCGCACAACCACCCCTCGTACATCGAGCCCTACCAGGGCGCGGCCACCGGCATCGGCGGCATCGTCCGCGACATCCTCGCGATGGGCGCCCGCCCGGTCGCGGTCGTGGACCCGCTGCGCTTCGGCGCCGCCGACCACCCCGACACCAAGCGCGTCCTGCCGGGCGTCGTCGCGGGCATCGGCGGCTACGGCAACTGCCTGGGCCTGCCCAACATCGGCGGCGAGGTCGTCTTCGACGCCTGCTACCAGGGCAACCCGCTGGTCAACGCCGGCTGCATCGGCGTGATGAAGCACGAGGACATCCACCTCGCGCAGGCGTCCGGCCCCGGCAACAAGGTCATCCTGTACGGCGCCCGCACCGGCGGCGACGGCATCGGCGGCGTCTCCGTGCTGGCGAGCGAGACCTTCGAGTCGACGGGGCCCGCCAAGCGTCCCGCGGTCCAGGTCGGCGACCCGTTCCAGGAGAAGCTCCTCATCGAGTGCACCCTGGAGATCTTCCGGGAGAAGCTCGTCGCGGGCATCCAGGACCTCGGCGGCGCCGGGCTCTCCTGCGCCACCAGCGAGCTGGCCTCGGCCGGCTCCGGCGGCATGCGCGTCGAGCTGGACACCGTGCCGCTGCGCGACTCCTCGCTCTCGCCCGAGGAGATCCTCATGAGCGAGTCGCAGGAACGCATGTGCGCGATCGTCGAGCCGCGGCACGTCGACCGCTTCCTGGAGATCTGCGAGAAGTGGGACGTCATCGCCACCGTCATCGGTGAGGTGACCGACGGCTCCCAGCTGGAGATCTTCTGGCACGGCGAGCAGATCGTGGACGTTCCGCCGCGCTCGGTCGCCCACGACGGACCGGTCTACCAGCGCCCGTACGCCCGCCCGTCCTGGCAGGACGCGCTCCAGGCGGACGACGCCGGCAAGCTGGCCCGCCCGGCGAACGCGGCCGAGCTGCGCGAGCAGGTCCTCAAGCTGGTCGCCTCCCCGAACCAGGCGTCCAAGGCGTGGATCACCGACCAGTACGACCGTTTCGTGCAGGGCAACACCGTCCTGGCGATGCCCGAGGACGCGGGCATGGTCCGCATCGACGCCGAGTCGAACCTGGGCGTGGCGCTGGCGACCGACGGCAACGGCCGGTACGCCAAGCTCGACCCGTACACCGGCGCGCAGCTCGCGCTGGCGGAGTCGTACCGCAACGTGGCCGCCTCCGGCGCCAAGCCGCTGGCGATCTCGGACTGCCTGAACTTCGGTTCGCCCGAGGACCCGGACGTCATGTGGCAGTTCGCCGAGGCCACCCGCGGTCTCGCGGACGGCTGCCTGGAGCTGGGCACCCCGGTCACCGGCGGCAACGTCTCGCTGTACAACCAGACCGGTGAGACGGCGATCCACCCGACGCCGGTCGTGGCCGTGCTCGGTGTGATCGACGACGTGAACCGGCGTACGCCCGTCGCCTTCGCGGAAGAGGGCCAGCTCCTCTACCTGCTGGGCGACACGGCCGAGGAGTTCGGCGGCTCGGCCTGGTCCGAGGTCGTCCACCAGCACCTCGGCGGCCTGCCGCCCAAGGTGGACCTGGCCCGCGAGAAGCTGCTCGCCGAGATCCTCATCTCGGGCTCGCGCGACGGCATGATCGACGCCGCGCACGACCTGAGCGACGGCGGCCTGGTCCAGGCCGTCACCGAGTCCTGCCTGCGCGGCGGGAACGGCGCCCGGCTGGTCGTGCCGGACGGCCTGGACGCGTTCACGTTCCTCTTCTCCGAGTCGGCGGGGCGCGCGGTCGTCGCGGTCCCGCGCAGCGAGGAGCTCCGCTTCACCGACATGTGCGGGGCGCGCGGTCTGCCCGTCACCCGCATCGGTGTCGTGGACGGCGAGGAGATCGAGGTCCAGGGCGAGTTCTCCATCCCGCTGAGCGAACTGCGCACGGCGCACGAGGCGACGATCCCGGCGCTGCTCGCCTGAGCCGCGCGCCGACCGGCGTTCCCCGAAGCCCCCGCCCGGACTGTCCGGGCGGGGGCTTCTGCCTTCCCGCACCCCCTCTTGTAGAAATTACGTAATTACGTAAGGATGGATTCATGGAGCTGGATCTGGAGCAGCGGGTCGCCGAGCTGGAGCGGCGGCTCACGGCGCTGGAGGGGCGGGACTCCGACTCCGCCTCCCCACGGCTGGGCGACGGCGACTTCTGGGCGTTGGAGGGGCTGAGACAGCAGCTCACCGACGTCGGGGAGGCCGGGGCGGACGGGGGAGTGCTCTACGCGGGCTCGGTACGGCTGCCCACCGGCGAGCAGTACGGATGGCAGTACGGCGCCCTCACCGAGGCTCTGCTCGACGGGGACTGGGCGGACGCCGCCGACTCGTTCGCCGCGCTGGGCCACCCGGTCCGGCTGCGCCTGCTCCGCGAAATCCTCGGCGGCCTGAGCACGGCCGCCGAACTGGCCGCGCTCGACGGGGCGGGCACCACCGGCCAGATCTACCACCACCTGCGCCAACTGACCGGTACCGGCTGGCTCCAGGCCGCGGGACGGGGCCGCTACGAGGTCCCGCCCGCCCGGGTCGTACCGCTGCTGGTGGTGCTGACGGCGGCGCGGCCGTAAGGGGGCGTCGAACGCTCCCCGGCAACCGCGGACCGAACGCAGACAACGCAGACAACAGGGGGAGACGTTCATGTCCGTCCGCAGAGTCGTCCCGATCGCCATGAGGCTGTCCTGGCTGGTCCTGATCGCGCTGGCGATCGGTGAGTTCGTCACCGATCTGCCCGGTCCCTGGTGGGCCACCACGCTCCTGCCCGCCCTGGTCGTCCTCGCCCTCATGGTGGCGACGATGTCGCTCCAGGCCAGGACCGCCGCGCCCCGGGGCGAGCCGGGGCCCCCGGTGGAGGTCGCGCCGCCGGTGACCGGCCGCTGGAAGGCCCTCAACAGCCCGGCGGACAAGGTGCCGAGCCATGGGACGCACGCGTACGGGCAGACGTACGCGATCGACATCGTGGCCCAGCCGGAGACGGCGGAGGGCGAGGCGCCCGGTCGCCCGGGGGCCGCCCCGGCGCCCCGTCCGGCGGCTGACCCGGCGACCCGCCCGGTGGCCCGCCCGGCGGCCGGCCCGGCGACCCGTCCGGAGGTCGGCCCGGTGGCCCGCCCGGCGTTCCGCCTGTTCTGGCCGGTCGTCCGCCGCAACCGCGCCTTCCCGGCCTTCGGCGCCCCGCTGCTCGCGGTGGCCGACGCGACGGTCGTCGTGGCGAGCGACGGCCAGCGCGACCACCTGAGCCGGAACTCGCTGCCGGCCCTCGCTTATCTGATGCTCGCGGAGGCCCCCGTCCGCTCGATCGTCGGCGCGCACCGGATCATCGGCAACCACGTGATCCTGGACCTCGGCGGCGGCACGTACGCCGTGTACGCCCACCTCCGGCGCGGCTCGCTCCGGGTGAGGGCCGGGGACCGGGTCCGCGCCGGGCAGGGGATCGGGCGCGTGGGCAACTCCGGCAACACCACCGAACCGCACCTCCACTTCCACCTGATGGACGGCCCGGACCCCGACGCCGCCCGGGGCGTCCCCTTCACCTGGCGGGGCGTCGGGGTCCCCGCCAACGGCGAGACGTTCACGGTCGTGGAGCCGGAGGAGCGGGGCGGGCAGCCGACAGAGGAGCGGGCCGAGAAGCAGGCAGGGCGGCCGACTGAGCAGCAGGCCGGGCGGCCGGTCGAGGGGCGGGCGGCGGGGAGCTGACCGGCGTTGTCGGTGGGGCCGGTTACGCTCGGCCCCATGCCCCCGGCCAAGAAGCGCCCGCGCGTCTACGACCACACCAGGACCCGTACGGCGGTCCTCGCCCAGTTCGGCCATGTGCGCGACGCCGTAGGCGCGTTGACGCCCGAGCAGCTCGCCGCGCCGACCCGGCTGGGCGCCTGGACGGTGCGCGATCTGGTCGCGCACATCGCGCTGGGGCTCGGCTCGGTCAGCCGGGACCTGGCCCTGCCGGAGCCGCCCGGCCCCAAGCCCGCGACCGCCCTCCTGGAGTGGCCGCCCGCCGTCGCGGCGGCCGTCCGGGACCCCGATGCCCCGGCCCCGGGGGCCGCCCACCCCGACCTCCTCGCGCTGTACGGCGAGGTGGAGGCGGCCTTCCTCGCCGACGTCCCCGCCTCCGGCACGGGGGAGCGGCTGCTGCCCACCCGCGTCGGCTCCATGCGGCTGACGGACTACCTGGTCACCCGGACCGTCGAGCTGGCCGTCCACACCGACGACCTGAACGCGGCGCTCGGGCTGGAGATCCCGTACGACCGGCAGGCGCTGGCCGCCTGCACCCGGCTGCTGGCGGACACGCTCGCGGACCGGGCGCCGGGCGGCTCGGTCGAGGTGCGCGTCCCGCCGTTCGCGGTGGTCCAGTGCATCGGCGGCCCCAAGCACACCCGGGGCACCCCGCCCAACGTCGTGGAGACCGCCCCGCTGACCTGGATCCGGCTTGCCACCGGGCGTACGGAGTGGGCGCGGGCCCTGGCGGACGCCGAGGTCAGCGCCAGTGGGGAGCGGGCCGACCTGGCCGCGCTGCTGCCCCTGCTGAAGTGAGCCCCTTGCGCGCCGCCCGCGCGCCCGCCTGCTCGCCCATCATCAGCCCCGCCCGCCGGCCCGCCCCCCGAACGTCCCCCCCGAACGTCGCCCTGAACGTCCCCCTGACCGTCCGCGCGACTGGAAGCGGAGCGTACGGAACCGGATCGGGGTCCCGTTCCGTCACATCGCCATGCGCACACAACGGATGACCCTCAGCGTCAGTGTCCTGGCCCTCCTCACCCTCGCCGCCTGCGGTACGGAGTCGGGTTCCGGCTCCGGCGGCGGCGACACCGTGCAGAGCGACGTCCCCGTCACCGGGGTCGCGTGGAGCGTCGACTCCGTGACCGTCGACGGGAAGAAGACCGAGGCCCCGGAGGGGGCCCGCATGCAGATCGACCCGAAGGGCCGCGCCACGGCCGACTTCGGCTGCAACCACATCGGCGTCGACGCCCGGGTGAAGGGCGACCGGGTCACCCTCGGCAAGCCCGTCACCACGCAGATGGTCTGCGACGAGGACATCGAGAAGTTCGAGAAGGCCGCCATCGAGGCCATGGGCGGCGAGCTGACCGCCGAACTCTCCGGGAAGAAGCTGACCCTGACCAAGGAAGGCGGCACGACCATGGAGCTCAGCGAGGAGAAGGCGGCCGACCTGGTCGGCACCCGGTGGACGGTGAACACGCTGCTCGCCGGCGAGACGGCCACCACCGTCCCGGCGGACCTGCCGAAGGAGTGGACGCCCTACCTGACCTTCGCCGACGACGGCACCGTACGGGGCAACTCCGGCTGCAACTCCTTCAGCGGCCAGGCCACCGTGAAGGGCTCCACGATCGACTTCGGCGCGATCGCGGGCACCAAGAAGATGTGTCCGGAGGCCGAGATGGAGGTGGAGCGCGCCGTGCTCGCGGCCCTCGACGGCCCGGCGACGTACACGATCAAGGGCAGCACGCTCACCCTCACCGCCAAGGACGGCAAGGGCCTCGGCGCCACCGCCGAGGCCCCCGAGTCCGCCTCCCAGCACGGGTGACCCGGACGAAGCGACCGGGACCCGGGGCGGGAGCCCGCCGGGCGGCGGGTCAGGAACCCGTCGGGTAGGGGAGCAGGCCGGAGTCCGTCCGCTCCCACGACGCCCGCAACTCGGCGAGCCGCCCCGGGTCGGCCTTCGCGCGGTCGGCCTGCTCGCGCCGGTCCTCGGCCAGGTTGAACAGCTGGTCGGTCCCGCTCCTGCCCCGGTAGTACTTCCAGTCGCCGCGCCGCAGGGCCCGTTCGCCGCGCACCCGCCAGAACAGGTCGCGTTCTCTCGGCGTCTCGCCCCGCAGCAGGTACCCCGCGAGGCTGACGCCGTCCAGCGGATGGGCGGGGTCCGGCCGCGCCCCGCCCAGCTCCAGCAGGGTGGCCGTCCAGTCGGGGGAGAACACCGGCAGGTCGCTGACCTGCCGCCCGTCGATGCGCGCGGGCCAGCGCAGCACCGAGGGGACGCGGATGCCGCCCTCCTGGAGGGAGCCCTTGCTGCCGGCGAGCGGCCAGTTGTAGGAGAACCGCTCTCCGCCGTTGTCGCTGGCGAAGAAGACCAGGGTGTCCTTCTCCTGCCCCGACCGCTTCAGCGCCTTGAGCACCTCGCCGACCGAGCGGTCCAGGTCCTCGACCATCTCCGTGTACTTCTCGACCGAGCCGCCGTCGGCGTGCCAGAGGGCGGACCGGTCGCCGGCCTTGATCCGGCGGACGATCTCGGCACTCGCCCCGGTGTCGCCGTCGGCGATCCAGGGCCAGTGCGGGGTGGTGAAGTTCAGATTGAGCAGCCACGGCCTGTCGCCGTGGTCGCGCCGTACGTACTCGCTCGCGCGTTCCGTGAGGATCCGGGTGTAGTAGCGCAGGTCCTTGTACGTCGCGTCGCCCTCGTACAGGTCGTACTCGCCCGCCAGACCGAGCTTGGAGTAGTACTCCAGGGCCCCGCCGAAGTTGCCGAAGAACTCGTCGTACCCCGACTTCGTCGGGCTGTAGTCCGGCAGGTATCCGCAGTGCCACTTGCCGATCAGCGCGGTCGCGTAGCCGGCGCCGCGCAGCAGCGAGGCCAGCGTCGGATGGGTGGGCTCCAGCCCCACCGACCGGTCGGCGATCGGCTCGGCGAGCCCGCCCTTCGTCCGTCCCGGGTAGCGCCCCGTGTAGAGGCTGAACCGGGTCGGGGAGCAGGTCGCCGACCCCGCGTACGCGTCGGTGAAGCGCACCCCCTGCCGCGCCAGCCCGTCCAGGTGGGGGGTGCGGATGTGCGGGGACCCGTAGGAGGAGAGGTCCGCCCAGCCGAGGTCGTCGCCGAGGATGAAGAGGATGTTGGGCCGGCGCGCGTGCCGGCCGCGGGCGGCACGGAACGGGCGTTCCCGCGGGATGTCGTCGGCGGCGGACCCGGCCGCGGCTGCCGGGGCGGCTGCCGCCAGCCCGGTAGCGGCGGCCGCGGTCGCGCCGACAGCGGTGGTGAAGGCGCGCCGGCTCAGCGGCGTACCGGTGTGTACGTCCGGACGTGCGTGGGCGTCGTGAGAGGTCATGGGGGCTCCTGGGAGGGCCTCGGGCGCCGGTCACAGGACGGCGGGGCACGAGGCGGTGGGCGCGCGGCGTCCCGGCGGGCGGCGGCCCGGGAACGGGCGCACCCGCCCGCCGGGGGCGAAGAAAGAGAGGGAGGAAAGCGTGCGCGCAGGCCGAAGCCCGGGGCGGAGGCCCTGCGGGGATTTCGGGGGTGCGGCTGCCTCAGGCGTGGCGACAGATGGCGCTCGCTACACGTCCCAGATCGACGTGCCGGCGCTCCACGAGCGTGATCGAGAGATCACCGAGGGGCTGCATGGGGGAGGAGCCTGCCAACAGGGCATGGGCCTGTCAACGGTCTGCTCGAAGTACGGACAGCGGCCCCGAGGCGGCCCGCGACCCGCGCCGTCCGCCCCGAGCGCGAAGCCCGGAGCGAGGCCGCACGCAACCCGAGGCACGCAAGCGGACGCACCCCGGCCGCACGCACGCGGACGCAACCCGGCCGCACGCAAGCGGACGCACCCCGGCCGCACGCATCCCGGCGTCACGCACCCCGGCCGCACACACCCTCGACGCATGAAGCCCGGACGCATGAAGCCCGGACGCATGAAGCCCGGACGCACGACCCGCCCCGCGCACAAAGCCCGGACCCGGACGCGCGACCCGCCCCGCGCACGAAGCCCGAAGCCCGGAGCCCGGCCGCCCGGCGCTCGACGCCCGGCCGCCCGGAGCCCGGAGGTGTGAGGCTCGCCACGAAACGAGCGTTCGGCCAGCGGCCGCTGCGGAGTCCGGGCGGCTTCACCGAGCGCCACGGACGCCCGTTCTCCCCCGCCGCGATCTACCGTTCGGTAACCAGCCGTCCGGCCCGCAGGAAAGCGCCGCAGCCGCCTCGCGCCGACGACGCCACCGGTTCGGCCGTCACGCAGGGTCACCGCGCGAAGTCCCGCGAAACCCCCGCGCCGGGCGGCGGCCGGGCCCGCCCCGCGCGGGCCCTCGCGCGTTTGCCCACCGGTCCTCAATTCGGACCAGTGGTCGATCTCCCCTACACTCGGTGCCGTGCCCCGTGGTGATGGACGACTCAACCACGACCTGCTCCCCGGAGAGAAAGGCCCCCAGGACGCTTGTGGCGTCTTCGGTGTCTGGGCTCCGGGTGAAGAGGTCGCCAAGCTCACCTATTTCGGACTGTATGCCCTGCAGCACCGCGGACAGGAATCCGCGGGCATCGCAGTGAGCAACGGGTCCCAGATCCTGGTCTTCAAGGACATGGGACTGGTCTCGCAGGTCTTCGACGAAACGTCTCTGGGTTCCCTCCAGGGCCATATCGCGGTCGGACATGCCCGCTACTCCACCACCGGCGCCTCGGTGTGGGAGAACGCGCAGCCGACGTTCCGTGCCACCGCGCACGGCTCGATCGCCCTCGGCCACAACGGGAACCTGGTCAACACCGCCCAGCTCGCGGAGATGGTCGCCGACCTCCCGCGCAAGGACGGCCGCGCCACCCAGGTCGCCGCGACCAACGACACCGACCTGGTGACCGCGCTGCTCGCCGGGCAGCGCGACGAGGACGACAAGCCGCTCACCATCGAGGAAGCCGCCGCCAAGGTGCTCCCCGACGTGAAGGGCGCGTTCTCGCTCGTCTTCATGGACGAGCACACCCTCTACGCCGCCCGCGACCCGCAGGGCATCCGCCCGCTGGTCCTCGGCCGCCTGGAGCGCGGCTGGGTCGTCGCCTCGGAGTCCGCGGCGCTCGACATCTGCGGCGCCAGCTACGTACGCGAGATCGAGCCGGGCGAGCTCGTCGCCATCGACGAGAACGGTCTGCGCACCTCGCGATTCGCGGAAGCGAAGCCCAAGGGCTGCGTCTTCGAGTACGTCTACCTGGCCCGGCCCGACACCGACATCGCCGGCCGGAACGTCTACCTCTCCCGGGTGGAGATGGGCCGCAAGCTGGCCGCCGAGGCCCCCGTCGAGGCGGACCTCGTCATAGCGACCCCGGAATCCGGCACCCCCGCCGCGATCGGGTACGCGGAGGCCAGCGGCATCCCGTTCGGGGCCGGCCTCGTGAAGAACGCCTACGTCGGCCGGACCTTCATCCAGCCTTCGCAGACCATCCGCCAGCTCGGCATCCGGCTCAAGCTGAACCCGCTCAAGGAAGTCATCAAGGGCAAGCGCCTGGTGGTCGTCGACGACTCGATCGTCCGCGGCAACACCCAGCGCGCCCTGGTCCGGATGCTCCGCGAGGCCGGCGCCGCCGAGATCCACATCCGGATCTCCTCGCCGCCGGTGAAGTGGCCCTGCTTCTTCGGGATCGACTTCGCCACCCGCGCCGAGCTGATCGCCAACGGCATGACCGTCGACGAGATCTGCACCTCCATGGGCGCCGACTCGCTCGCGTACATCTCGATCGACTCCATGATCGAGGCGACGACGATCGACAAGCCGAACCTCTGCCGCGCCTGCTTCGACGGTGAGTACCCGATGGAGCTGCCCGACCCGGAGCTGCTCGGCAAGCAGCTGCTGGAGACCGAGCTGGCGGCGGGCCCCGCGGCGACCGCGGCGGCCGACGCGCTGCGTCGTCCGTGACCCGGACGCGCCGCCGCGTCCCCCACCAGCCCCGTATCTCCACACGAAAGATCCCAGGCCATGTCTGAGACAACAGGTGCCTCCTACGCGGCGGCCGGCGTCGACATCGAAGCCGGCGACCGCGCCGTCGAGCTGATGAAGGAGTGGGTGAAGAAGACCCAGCGCCCCGAGGTCGCGGGCCTCGGCGGCCTGGGCGGCTTCGCCGGCCTCTTCGACGCCTCCGCGCTGAAGCGCTACGAGCGCCCGCTGCTGGCCTCCGCCACCGACGGCGTGGGCACCAAGGTGGACCTGGCCCGCCGGATGGGCGTGTACGACACCATCGGCCACGACCTCGTCGGCATGGTCGTGGACGACCTCGTCGTCTGCGGCGCCGAGCCGCTGTTCATGACCGACTACATCTGCGTCGGCAAGGTGCACCCCGAGCGGGTCGCCGCCATCGTCAAGGGCATCGCCGAGGGCTGCGTCCTGGCCGGCTGCGCCCTGGTCGGCGGCGAGACGGCCGAGCACCCCGGCCTGCTGGGCCCGGACGACTTCGACGTCGCCGGGGCCGGTACGGGCGTGGTCGAGGCCGACCGCCTGCTCGGCCCCGACCGCATCCGCGAGGGCGACGCGGTGATCGCCATGGCGTCCTCGGGTCTTCACTCCAACGGGTACTCGCTCGTCCGCCACGTGTTCTTCGACCGGGCCGGCTGGTCCCTGGACCGCGAGGTCGAGGAGTTCGGCCGCACGCTGGGCGAGGAGCTGCTGGAGCCGACCAGGATCTACTCCCTGGACTGCCTGGCGCTCACCCGGACGACCGACGTGCACGGCTTCAGCCACGTCACCGGCGGCGGCCTGGCGAACAACCTGGCCCGGGTGATCCCGGACGGCCTGCACGCCACCGTGGACCGCTCCACCTGGACGCCCGGCGCGGTCTTCGACCTGGTCGGCAAGGCCGGGAACGTGGAGCGCCTGGAGCTGGAGAAGACGCTCAACATGGGCGTCGGCATGATCGCGATCGTCCCGGCCGACTCGGTGGACGTCGCGCTGACGACGCTGGCCGACCGCGGGGTCGACTCCTGGGTCGCCGGCGAGATCACCGCCCGCGGCGACCACGCCACGGGCGCCGAGCTGACCGGCGACTACGCGCGCTGAGCGGCGGCCGTACGCGAGGGAGCGCCGGGTGGTCCACCCGGCGCACCCCGCACCGCCGAGGCCGGACCGGCGGCGCGGGGCCGACCGGACCGGGACACACAGAACCCGGCCCGGGGCAGGCCCGGACCGGGTTGATGTGTCAGCGCGAGGTCAAGCGCCGCGGCGCTGTGACGACGACGGGCCGGAAGGACCGTCCTGATCGTCGTCATCGTCCTGGTTGTAGCGATCCGCGTACTGTGCGTACGGGTCATCTTCCTCGTCGTCGTCCTCGAACGGCTCTGCGTTCGGTGGCTGACTCGAAGGCGATGCGCCCAGCTCATTGGCCAGACGCGACAGGTCAGTCCCGCCGCTGCTGTACTTCAGCTGGCGGGCGACCTTGGTCTGCTTGGCCTTTGCCCGGCCGCGCCCCATGGCTCGACCCCCTCGGTGACGGGGCTCGACGGCCCCAGAGTCTTGACACGCGTTCATGTTTCAGGACGGACTCTCCGGAGAGAGACCGTGCCCGTAGGGCTTTAACGGTACCTGCTTCCGTGGCCATACGGTACGCCGCTTGCGTCCCGGACCCGGCACAGGGCCATCGAGGAGCCCTGTCCTCGCTGGTCAAACGCGATTTTAACCTCTTGTGGAGGTACGACCCGCCGACCGACGTGAGTCTTGTCTCGTCGCCCGGCGGGCCGCTCGCGCGCCCGGTCAGCGGGTCCGGGCCTCCGCCATGCGCTGCTCGGCGAGCCGGTCGGCCGCCGCGGCCGGCGGAATCCCGTCAGCCTTCGCACGTGCGAATATTTCCAGCGTGGTGTCGAAGATCCTCGTAGCCTTCGCCTTGCACCGGTCGAAGTCGAAGCCGTGCAGCTCGTCGGCCACCTGGATCACGCCACCGGCGTTGACCACGTAGTCGGGGGCGTAGAGAACCGACCGGTCGGCCAGGTCCTTCTCCACGCCTGGGTGCGCGAGCTGGTTGTTGGCCGCGCCGCACACCACCTTCGCGGTGAGCACCGGCACGGTCGCGTCGTTCAGCGCGCCGCCGAGCGCGCACGGCGCGTAGACGTCGAGGCCCTCGGTGCGGATCAGGGCGTCGGTGTCGGCCGCCACGGCGACCTCCGGGTGCAGCTCGGTGATCGCGCGCACCGACTCCTCGCGGACGTCGGTGATCACGACCTCGGCCCCGTCGGAGAGCAGGTGCTCGACGAGGTGGCGGCCCACCTTGCCCACCCCGGCGACGCCGACCTTGCGGCCGCGCAGCGACGGGTCGCCCCACAGGTGCTGGGCCGAGGCCCGCATGCCCTGGAAGACGCCGAAGGCGGTGAGCACCGAGGAGTCGCCGGCGCCGCCGTTCTCGGGCGAGCGGCCGGTGGTCCAGCGGCACTCCCGGGCGACGACGTCCATGTCGGCGACGTAGGTGCCGACGTCGCAGGCGGTGACGTACCGGCCGCCGAGCGAGGCGACGAACCGGCCGTAGGCGAGGAGGAGTTCCTCGCTCTTGATCTGCTCCGGGTCGCCGATGATGACGGCCTTGCCGCCACCGTGGTCGAGCCCGGCCAGGGCGTTCTTGTACGACATCCCGCGCGAGAGGTTCAGCGCGTCGGCGACGGCGTCGGCCTCGGAGTCGTAGGGGTAGAAGCGGGTGCCGCCGAGGGCGGGGCCCAGGGCGGTGGAGTGGAGGGCGATGACGGCCTTGAGACCGCTGGCGCGGTCCTGGCAGATCACGACCTGTTCGTGGCCTCCCTGGTCGGAGTGGAACAGGGTGTGCAGTACATCGACGGGCGCGCCGGTCACATCGGTCACTGTGGTGACTCCCAAACAACGAAGCGGCGGAAGACCCTCCTGAGGGTGGGGAGGGCCGCGGACCGACCGCGCACGGCGGGTCCGATGGGCAAGAGCGTAAGTCCTTCGGCGGCGCTGGTCCGCCCCCCTGCGAAGGATCACCCCCTGGGGGTGACCGGCCGTGACACGATGCGCTGCATGTCGGTGGTGTCTTCGGTGCTCGTCCCTTACACGTCGTATCTCCGGGTCTACGAACCGCTCGCCGCCTTCGCGGAGCCGGAGCGCGGTCACTGGACGCGTTACGCGCGGCGCGCGGAGCTTCCCACGGCCCAGGACGAACTGCGCCGCTCGCTGGCGGACTTGGTGGCGACGCCGCCGGTCGGGGTGCCCGTCCACGAGAGCGGCGACGCGTTCGTGGCGGTGCTCGACGGGGTGGTGTGCGTCTGCCCGTGGCGGACCAGACTGCGCGGCTGGCTGGCCCTGGAGGAACTCGATGGAATGTTTCCGGCCAAGGTGCTGGACGTCGTGCTGCCCGCGGTGGTGCGCGGTCAGGCGGCGGCGGACCATCAGCGCTGGCAGCGGCGCCACCCGGACGCGCGGCCGTGGATCCGCACCACGGTGTGGCAGGTGCCGGTGCGTTGGTTCGTGCTCTTCGACGACGAGGAGCGGGAGTACCGGCCGGCGGACGAGGCGGGGGAGGACGGGCCCGTCCTGCGCTACCGCACCCCGATGGTCGAGGCCCGCCGGCGGCTGGCGCGGGCGCTGCGGACCCTGCGCGAGAACGTCCCCGAAGGCCCGCTGACCGAGGGGCTGGTGGACGTGGGGCGCTGGCTGGAGGAGTTCCATCCGCGCTCCCTGGTCGAGCTGGACTACGGAGGCCTGGTGCACGCGTTGTCGCCGGAGCTCCTGGCGGGGGACCGGTCGGCGGCGGACGTGGCGGAGGGGCTGACCGCGTTGCGGGACGGGGACGGCGAGGGCGCGGCGGAGGCGTACGCGCGGCTCGCGGAGCGCTGGCGGGCGGTCAGGGACCGGCAGTTCACCAATTGACGTGAAAAGGCCCACAGGGGCATCAAGGTGACGGAACCGGGGCATCCTTCATCCAGGACGGCCGAGAGGCCGGCGGACGGCCATCGGGGCCGGACCGTTCGGAGTGACCGGGAGAGGGAGGACGTCGCGTCGCCCCGGCGGAGGGTGACGGAGAGGGCTCGACGGACGGCTGACGGGCCGTGAACCCTCGTTCGATGTGACACGTGTGAAGGGTGAGGCGGAAGCGTACGCCGCCGACCCCGGGACCTACGTCCCGAACCGGGCCTAAGCCTCATGCGTGATGGACAGCACTAACGGGGCTCTTGCGCCTATCCCTACTCCTCATGCCAAAATAGGACAAGGAGTCCGGGGAGGGCTCCTTCTGTCCGCATAAGGGCAGGATGCTCGACTTTGCGCGCTATGGGGGTTCTGAGGGCTCCTGATCGCTCTGTGACTGATCGTCACCGGGGCGTGACTGTCCGCTATGGCATGGTCCATCGGCTTTCCGTCGCTGATGAACACCTGGGAGGGCAATTCCATCGGTTTGGCCGACGTGGCTGGACGGATGGTGTAGTTGTAGTGCCGAGGACAAGCCGTTCGTCCTATAACCGACTCGGCCCGCGTCCGCCATTTCGGGCAACGCGGGTCAAGGTGCAGAATTTAAAGGAAAGAACCGAGAAGGTTCGGTTCTCCCGAGGAGGCCGCTCATGACCGCTCGCACCCCTGATGCCGAGCCGCTGCTGACCCCGGCTGAGGTTGCCACGATGTTCCGCGTGGACCCGAAGACGGTCACCCGTTGGGCCAAGGCTGGCAAGCTCACGTCCATCCGCACGCTCGGTGGACACCGCCGGTACCGCGAGGCAGAGGTCCGCGCACTGCTGGCGGGTATTCCGCAGCAGCGCAGCGAGGCCTGAACACCCCTGCCTCGCAGCAGAAACAGCAGTTCGGCAGTACCGCAGTAACCACGCAACACCGCACCACAATCGGGCAGTCAGCGGGTCCCCCAACCCCGGCAGCCCGCCCATAGCTCCACTCGACGGACGCCTGCCCCAACGGGCGTCATACCTGTGTCTCACGGGTGTCGTCGTATTGATCGCGCTGGACTCCGCCGGGTCCAGCGCGATTTTTTATGCCCTGGAGGGCTCTCCCGTGCCCCTGCCGGGCCGGCCGTACAGAACCGGGCGGTCGGTCGGCTTCCGGGGCTCCAGGGGCCCTCGGGTGCTCTGTCGGCCGACGGGGAGGCGTGCCGGGGGGCCGGGGCCTTCGTGGGGCTGTGAGCGGGTCTGTGCGGGAGTGTGGGTGAGCGTCCCGGAGGGGGTGGGGACGCGGTGGGACAGCCCCGGACGGAACGGTCTCCGGGGGGCCGCCACCCGGTGATCGCACCCGTGCAATTGCACATATTAAATTCAACAGTTGTAGGGGGCGAGTAAAGTCCCCCAGTCTGAAAACTCTTTCGGTGACTACCGTCACACCGCCCGACGCTTGCCAACTCCCAGCGTGCCACTGCGTGGACGGGGAAGCATCCGGCCGATGGTCATGTCGGGGAGGGTCTTTCGGCCCCGGTCCGCTCCTCCGCGCTCCGCTTCCCAGGGCGTCCGGTCCGTTTCGGGCCCGGCGCGCGGGCCTCGTCCTCGGCTTCACCGGGTGAGCCGACGCCTCCGTCAAGGCGGCGGCGGGCTTCCGAAGCGGCTCCGGAGGCTGCGGAAGACCGGGGAGCGGGCGCCGAGAGGTCGACGGAGAGCACCGAGGGTCGGGCAGCGGGCGCTGAGCGCCGGGCGGGGGGCTTCGGGGAGCCGGCGGCGGGCGCCGAGCGGCCGACGGAGGGCGTCGAAGACCGGGCGGAAGGGGCCGAGGGTTTGGCCGGTGGCGTCGAGGGGTCGGCAGGGGGCGTCGGGGGGTTGCCCAATGGCGTCGAGCGGCCGGCGGTCGGCCCGGCCGCCCCGTCGCCACCGGGCTCCATGGCGAGCCGCAGGAGGCGGTGGCAGACCACGCAGTACCGGGTGAGGTGGCGGTAGGCGGAAGCGGCCGCCAGATGGGCGCGCAGCAGCGCGCGTATCTCGTGTCGTGCCGTGGACGCGGACATCCGAGCCACCTCCCGGTGGGCCCGGCCGTCCCCCGCCGTGAGCAGCGCCGAGGGTGCAGGGACGGCCTCTGCTCTCCGGGGTACCCGGGGCCGGTGGGCTCGTCAAGACGCGAGAAAGCCCGGATCGAAACGATCCGGGCTTTCTCTACTGCGGTCCTGACGGGATTTGAACCCGCGGCCTCCACCTTGACAGGGTGGCGAGCACTCCAAACTGCTCCACAGGACCAGGTTTTCGCTGCTTGCCTTGCGGCTTGCTGCGAAACCAGACTGTACAGGAGGGAAGAGGTCCAGGTCGACTTCACTCCTGGTGGTGACTCCGTCACCGGCCCGCACCCCGGTCCGTCGCGCCCTCCGCGCGGCCCCGGCGGGGCGCCGGGGCCCTCACCGGCCGGGCTCGGGCGCGTCCCCGTCAGGGCGCCAGGGCGTCGATCGCCTTCACGATCCGCTTGTCCGAGACGGGGAACGCCGTGCCCAGCGCATGGGCGAAGTAGCTGACGCGCAGCTCCTCGATCATCCAACGGACGTCCCGCACCTCCTGCGGCACCGGCCGCCCCTGCGGGAACTGTTCGAGCAGCCACGCGTACTCGTCCTGCATCTCGTGGACCTTCTCCATCCGCGTGGTGTCCCGCTGCACGGCCGTCGGCATCTGCTGGAGCCGCCGGTCCGCCGCCACCAGGTAGCGCATCAGGTCCGGCAGCCGGCGCAGCCCGGTGGCCGTGACGAAGCCGGACGGCACGAGACGGGCCAACTGGTCGCGGACGTCGGCGACGTTGACCACCAGCGTCAGGCTGTTGGTCGCCTTCAGCCGGCGCTCGCACGCCTGCCACGCGGCCAGGACCTGCTGCACCTGGTCGATCGTGCGGACGGTCAGGTCCACCAGGTCCGCGCGCACCTTGTCGTACAGCGTCCGGAACGCCTTCTCGTCCCACGCGGGCCCACCGTGCGCGGCGATCAGCCGGTCGGCGGCCGCGGTGGCGCAGTCCTCGAAGAGGGCCTGCACCGAACCGTGCGGATTGCGGGACAGGGCCAGCTTCTGCTGGTTGCTCAGCCGGTCCGAGGCGAACTTCGCCGGATTCACCGGGATGTTCAGCATGATCAGCCGTCGCGTGCCGCGCCACATCGCCTGCTGCTGCTCGGCCTCGGTGTCGAAGAGGCGCACGGCCACGGTGTCGCCCTGGTCGACGAGGGCCGGGTACGCCTTCACCGGCTGCCCGGCGCGACGGGTCTCGAAGACCTTGGTCAGCGTGCCGATCGTCCAGTCCGTGAGGCCCGAACGCTCGATGGACTCGCCCGAGGGGCCCGCGGTCGCGGCGGCGGCCTTGGAGAGCGCCTGGCGGGCCTTCGGGCGCAGCTTCAGCCGGAGCGCCTCCAGGTCCTTGTCCTCCGCCACCTTGCGGCGCCGCTCGTCGACGATCCGGAACGTGATCTTGAGGTGGTCCGGGACCCGGGACAGGTCGAAGTCGTCGGCCGTGACCGGGACGCCCACCATCCGCTGGAGCTCCCGGGCGAGGGTGACCGGCAGCGGCTCCTGGAGCGGAACGGCCCGGTCCAGGAACTTCTCCGCGTAGTTCGGCGCGGGGACGTAGTGGCGGCGGATCGGCTTCGGCAGCGAGCGGATCAGCTCGGTGACGACCTCCTCGCGCAGCCCCGGGATCTGCCAGTCGAAGCCCTCGGCGGTGACCTGGTTGAGCACGTGGAGCGGTACGTGGACGGTCACGCCGTCCGCGTCCGCGCCGGGCTCGAACTGGTACGTCACCTTGAACTTGAGCTTCCCCTGCCGCCAGGAGTCCGGGTAGTCGTCCTTGGTGACGGCCCCGGCCTTCTCGTTGATCAGCATGGAGCGCTCGAAGTCGAGCGCGTCCGGCTCCTCGCGCTTCTTGTTCTTCCACCAGGAGTCGAAGTGCGCCCCGGAGACGATGTGCTCCGGGATGCGCCGGTCGTAGAAGTCGAAGAGCGTCTCGTCGTCCACGAGGATGTCGCGGCGGCGGGCCCGGTGCTCCAACTCCTCGACCTCGCCGAGGAGTTTGCGATTGTCATGGAAGAACTGGTGGTGGGTGCGCCAGTCGCCCTCGACCAGGGCGTTGCGGATGAACAGGTCCCGCGACGCCTCCTGGTCGATCCGGCCGAAATTGACCTTGCGCTGGGCGATGATCGGTACGCCGTAGAGGGTCACCCGCTCGTACGCCATCACCGCCGCCTGGTCCTTCTCCCAGTGCGGCTCGCTGTAGGTGCGCTTCACCAGGTGCTGGGCCAGCGGCTCGATCCACTCGGGCTCGACCTTGGCGTTGACCCGCGCCCACAGCCGGGAGGTCTCCACCAGCTCCGCCGACATCACGAACCGGGGCTGCTTCTTGAACAGCGCCGAGCCGGGGAAGATCGCGAACTTGGCACTGCGCGCGCCCAGGTACTCGTTCTTCTCGGTGTCCTTGAGCCCGATGTGCGACAGCAGACCGGCCAGCAGGGAGGTGTGCACCGCCTGCTCGGGGACGGACGCCTCCGCCTTGGGCTCCTCGACGGCGATGCCCATCTGCTTGGCCACCGTGCGCAGCTGCGCGTAGATGTCCTGCCATTCGCGGATGCGCAGGAAGTTCAGGTACTCCTGCTTGCACATCCGGCGGAACGAGGACGAGCCGCGCTCCTTCTGCTGCTCGCGGACATACGCCCAGAGGTTCAGGTACGCCAGGAAGTCGGACGTCTCGTCCTTGAACCGGGCGTGCTGCTGGTCGGCCTGCGTCTGCTTCTCCGCGGGCCGCTCGCGCGGGTCCTGGATGGAGAGCGCCGCGGCGATGACCATGACCTCGCGGGCGCAGCCGTTCTTGTCGGCCTCGATGACCATGCGGGCCAGGCGCGGGTCCACGGGCAGCTGGGAGAGCTTGCGGCCGAGCGGGGTGAGCCGCTTCTTCGGATCCTTCTCCACCGGGTCGAGCGCACCCAGCTCCTGGAGGAGCTGCACGCCGTCGCGGATGTTGCGGTGGTCCGGCGGGTCGATGAACGGGAACTTCTCGATCTCGCCGAGCCCGGCGGCGGTCATCTGGAGGATGACGGAGGCCAGGTTGGTCCGCAGGATCTCGGCGTCGGTGAACTCCGGCCGGGTGACGAAGTCGTCCTCCGCGTACAGCCGGATGCAGATGCCGTCCGACGTACGGCCGCAACGGCCCTTGCGCTGGTTGGCGCTGGCCTGGGAGATCCGCTCGATGGGCAGCCGCTGGACCTTGGTGCGGTGGCTGTAGCGGGAGATGCGGGCGGTGCCCGGGTCGATCACGTACTTGATGCCGGGGACGGTCAGCGAGGTCTCGGCGACGTTGGTCGCCAGGACGATGCGGCGGCCCGTGTGGCGCTGGAACACGCGGTGCTGCTCGGCGTGCGAGAGACGGGCGTAGAGGGGGAGCACCTCGGTGTGTCTGAGGTTCCGCTTGTTCAGCGCGTCCGCCGTGTCCCGGATCTCCCGCTCACCGGAGAGGAAGACCAGGATGTCGCCGGGGGCCTCGTGGCCCAGCTCGTCGACGGCGTCGCAGATCGCGGTGATCTGGTCGCGGTCGGAGTCCTCGCTGTCCTCTTCGAGGAGGGGGCGGTACCGCACCTCGACGGGGTACGTCCGCCCGCTGACCTCCACGATCGGCGCGTCCCCGAAGTGGCGTGCGAACCGTTCCGGGTCGATGGTCGCGGAGGTGACGACGACCTTCAGATCGGGGCGGCGGGGCAGCAGCCGGGCCAGGTAGCCGAGCAGGAAGTCGATGTTGAGGGACCGCTCGTGGGCCTCGTCGATGATGATCGTGTCGTACGCCAGCAGATCGCGGTCCGTCTGGATCTCCGCGAGCAGGATGCCGTCCGTCATCAGCTTCAGGTACGTCGACTCCGGGTTCACCTGGTCGGTGAAGCGGACCTTCCAGCCGACGGTCTCGCCGAGCGGGGTCTTCAGCTCGTCCGCGACGCGTTCCGCGACCGTGCGGGCGGCGATGCGGCGGGGCTGGGTGTGCCCGATCATGCCCCGGACGCCGCGCCCCAGCTCCATGCAGATCTTGGGCAGCTGAGTGGTCTTCCCGGACCCGGTCTCACCGGCGACGATGACGACCTGGTGGTCGCGTATCGCCTCCAGGATCTCGTCCTTCTTCTGGCTGACCGGCAGCTCTTCCGGGTACGACAGGGCCGGCAGCCGGGCCGCGCGCGCCGCGAGCCGGTCGGCCGCCTTGCCCGCCTCGGCCGCGATCTCGTCCAGCACGGACTGGCGGGCCTCGGGCTTGCGGATGCGGCGCGCTCCTTCGAGGCGCCGGCCGAGCCGGTTCGCGTCGCGGAGCGAGAGCTGACCGAGCTGGGACTGGAGATCGGCGAAGGAAGTAGACATACGGATCCCAGGATCTCACCCGGGCCGCTCCGGTGGCGACCTCATTTCGCGCGGGCTGCGTCACGCGGCACGTACCATTTCGGGCAGTCGAACACCCCGCCACCGCCACCCGCGCGAGAAAGGCCCGGTCCCGTGTCCCGTACGCAGTGGTGGAGCCTGACGGCGCTGCTCGCGGTGGTGCTGGGACTGCTGTGCGGACCGGTGGCCTTCGCGGCGAGCGGGGCGGGGAGCGGGGCGGCGGGCCGGGTCGGCACGGCCGGCACGGCTTCGGCGGCGGTGGAGGCCGGCGCGGCCACGGCCGCCGAAGCGGTCGCGGAGGCTGAGGCGGCCGGTACGGCCTCGACGGTCGCCACGGCCGCCGTGGTCGGCGCCGCCCCGGTTTCCGCCGAGGCGGCCCCGGCCTCCGCGCCTCTTGCCTCCGCCGACGTGCCCCCGGCCTCCGCTTACGCGCCCCCTGCCTCCGCCGCCCCGGTAGCCTCCGCCGACGCGGCCGACGCCGGCACCCGTGTCCCCGGCTGTGGGAAGTTCCGCGATCACGACGGGGAGCCCGCACTGCCCTCCCGTGCCCGGGCCGGTCACGACCTGGCGGCGGGCCTCGCTCCGTGGGGGCTGCCCGAGGCCGGGGCGCCCTCGGCCGCGCCGCCTGCGCAGATACGGGGCCGCGCCCCGGCCCCGTACACCCCGACGCCCGTCGAACTCTCCGTGCTGCGGGTGTAGGCGGGCCCGCGCCGCCCGCCCCACCCATCCCCTCCCGCCCGCACCAGCACGGAGTCCCGCATGTCCACGCCCAAGAAGCCCGCACCGAAGAAGCCCGCGTCCGCGAAGTCCGGCTCGAAGAAGCCCCTCGTCTACGGCGCGGTGGTCGTCGTGGCCGCCGGGCTGCTCGGCTTTGCCTCGTACCAGGCCACCCGCCCCGACGACTCCTCGAAGGACACATCCGCCACCGGCCCCGCAGCCGAGGTCTCCGCCGACCCGAACGAGGGCGTCTACCCGGAGCTGGCGAAGCTCGCCCGCCGGGACGCGGACGACAAGCTGGCCATCGGCCCCGCGGACGCCCCGGTCGTCCTGATCGAGTACGCCGACTTCAAGTGCGGCTACTGCGGCAAGTTCGCCCGGGACACCGAGCCGGAGCTGATCGAGAAGTACGTGAAGGACGGCACGCTCCGCATCGAGTGGCGCAACTTCCCGATCTTCGGCGAGGAGTCCGAGAACGCCGCACGCGCCGCCTGGGCCGCCGGGCAGCAGGACCGCTTCTGGGAGTTCCACGCCGCCGCCTACGCCGAGGGCGCGAAGGAGAAGGGCTTCGGCAAGGGCCGGGTCAAGGCGCTCGCCGAGGAGGCCGGGGTGAAGGACCTGGACCGCTTCATGAAGGACCTCGACGGCGACGCGGCCCGCGCGGCGGTCAAGAAGGACCAGGAGCAGGGGTACGGGATCGGCGCCACGTCCACCCCGTCGTTCCTGATCAACGGCCGCCCGATCGCGGGCGCCCAGCCGGACGAGACGTTCACCCGGGCCATCGAGGCCGCCGCCGAGCAGGCGCAGCGGACGGGCGCGGCGGGCAAGGCCGGGGAGCCCGCGAAGTGACGGCGGACATCGGCTACTTCGCGGCCTTCCTCGGCGGGCTGCTCGCCCTGGTCAGCCCGTGCAGCGCGCTGCTGCTGCCGGCGTTCTTCGCGTACTCCGTCGACTCCGCCTCCCGGCTGCTGGCCCGTACCGGCATCTTCTACGCCGGGCTCGCCACCACCCTCGTCCCGCTCGGCGCGGCCGGTTCGTACGCCGGGAAGCTGTTCTACGGCCACCGCGACGTCCTCGTCACGGGCGCGGGCTGGCTGATCATCGCGCTGGGCGCGGCACAGATCGTCGGCCTCGGCTTCGCCTCGCGTCGGATGGCCGAGCTCAGCGGCCGGATCCGCCCGACCACGGCGTTCTCCGTCTACGCGCTCGGGGCGGTCTACGGCCTGGCCGGCTTCTGCGCGGGCCCGATCCTCGGCAGCGTCCTGACCGTGGCGGCGGTCAGCGGCAGCCCGGTCTACGGCGGGCTGCTGCTGGCGGTGTACGCGCTCGGCATGGCGGTCCCGCTCTTCGTCCTCGCCCTGCTCTGGGAGCGTTTCGACCTCGGGCGCCGGACCTGGCTGCGCGGCCGGACCGTCCGCCTCGGCCGGTTCGAGCTGCACACCACGTCGCTGCTGTCGGGCCTGTTCTTCATCGGGCTCGGCGCACTGTTCCTCGTGTACGACGGGACGACCGCGCTGCCCGGCCTGCTCGGGGTCGACGACTCGTTCGCGGTCGAGCAGTGGGCGCAACGGCTCGGCGAACGCGTACCGGACCTGGCGGCCCTGGCCGGCGCGGCACTGCTCGCGCTCCTGGTCCTGGGCGTACGCGCCCGGCGGCGGCGCGGCACGTCCGTCCCGGCGGACGAGGAGACCGGCGCGCCGGAAGGGGAGACCGAGAAGGTGTGACACGGCGAAGGCCCCGTCCGGTGGACGGGGCCTTCGGGAGGTGGCTGGGGCCGGGATCGAACCGGCGACCTATCGCTTTTCAGGCGATCGCTCGTACCAACTGAGCTACCCAGCCACGCAGCCGCTGGGGCTGCAAGCGGTCCTGACGGGATTTGAACCCGCGGCCTCCACCTTGACAGGGTGGCGAGCACTCCAAACTGCTCCACAGGACCAAGCAATGTGCGAGACAAGTCTCGCACACGGTGAAACGTGCCCCCAACGGGATTCGAACCCGTGCTACCGCCTTGAAAGGGCGGCGTCCTGGGCCACTAGACGATGAGGGCTATTGGCCCGCCGGTTCGCTTTGCAGCGCGTCGGGGACGTGAGAAGCATATGGGATGGGTGGAGCTATCGCCAAAACGGTTTACGGCGCGGGGGTGGGGCGCCCCGAGGAGCGGCCGGGGGAGGGGGCCGGGGAGGCCGACGAGGAGGGGGAGTACGGGGACGGGGTGGGGGATCCGGGGGCGTCCTTCTTCAGGTTCTCCTCCGGGAGATGGCGGCTGACCTCGGCGGTCGTCAGGCCGAGGCCGCCCAGGGTGATCTCGTCCCACGCCTGGAGGCGGCGGGTCGAGCGGTCCATGTAGAGCACCGACGCGTGCACCTTCTCGGGCTTCTCGTTCTGCACGGCGCGCAGTCCGCCGCCGCCCGTCGACCCCTCGACCTTCAGCCGGGTGCCGAGCTTCAGCTGCTCGTTGATCCGGCGGTGGTAGTGGCCGGACAGCACCAGCGGGACCGTGCCGTCGGTCTCCCGGGCGGTGTTCGGGTCGTGGGCGACGGCGATGTCGGCCGGGGTGCCCGCGCGCTCCTGGTCGCGCAGCGCGGTGGCCAGCCGCATGCCCTCCAGCCGGGCGGCCTCCTTGTTGCTGCCGGGGCCGGTCCGGTCCGGGGTGAAGGAGGCGTCGCCGGTGCCCGCGATCCGCAGGCCGCCGACGTTCACGGCCGCGCCGTCGTCCAGGACGCGTACGTTCCTGAACTTCTCCAGGTACTCCTGCGTGCCGCGGGAGTCGTGGTTGCCGCGCACCCAGACATAGGGGGCGCCGAGGTCGCGGATCGGGTCGAGGAAGCCGTTCTCCGCGGCGGACCCGTGGTCCATGGTGTCGCCGGAGTCGACGATGACGTCGATCTCGTACTGCTCGACGAGCGAGGCGATGATGTGCCACGCGGCCGGGTTCAGGTGGATGTCGGAGACGTGCAGGACCCGGATGGTGCCGGGGTCGGGCTGGTAGACGGGGAGCGTGGAGGTCGCGTCGTACAGCTTGGTGACGTTGGTGACCAGGCGGGCCAGTTCTCGCTGGTAGATGTCGAACTCGGTGACGATGGAGCGGGCGTCGCCGACCAGGGACGGGGCGCTGGAGAGCAGCCCGGAGAACTTCGGCTCCAGGACGGACTTCGGGTTCCAGGTGGCGTACGCGCTGACGCCCGAAGCGGCCAGCAGGGTGAGCGCGAGTCCGCCGGCGGCGAGGGCGCGGCGGGGCCGGCGGTAGACGACGAGCCCGAGCGCGGCGGCCCCGGAGACGACGGCGACGCAGGAGCGCACCGCCAGTTCGCGGGTGCCGGCGGCGACGTCCCGGGTGACCTCGTCCTGGAGGTTGGAGAACCGTTCCGGCTGGTCGACCAGGGCCTGGGAGCGTTCGGGGTCGAGGCGGTCCACGTCCACGTCGAGCCGGAGCGGCGCGATGTGCGAGTCCAGCTCCAGCGCGCCGAGCGGGGACACGTTGATCTTGCTGCCGCCGGTGAGGGAGGGGCGCAGCGTCATGGTGGTGTCCATGGGGCCGACCGGCGTACGGATGCTGCCGACCGCGAGCAGGCCCAGCCACGCCCCCAGCACGACGACGGCCAGCATGCCGAGCGCGCGGAGGTAGGGGTGGCGGCCGGGGCCGCGACCGGCGGCGGCCAGGTCGCCGGGGGCCGCCGCCGGGGTGCGGGCGGCGGTACGGCTCCGGGACGACGGGCGGGCGATGCGGCCGAGGCGGCGCCGGACGCGGTCGGCTGCGGCACGGAAGGGGACGCGGACCATTGGGCGCGTATGCCCGGGTACGGCCTCCGTCATGCCGGGCGGGGGCGCCGGTCATGCGTCCGTACGGGGGCGGTCGCCGCGATGCCGGGCGGTGGCCGTCCGCCCGTGCCCGGTCGCTGTCCGCCCGTGCCCGGTCTGCGTCTGGCCGTACCCGGTCGCCGCGATGCCGGGCGGTCGCGGTCTGCCCGTGCCCGGCCCGCGTACGGGACAATGGCCGGGTGCTGGAGATGACGCGCGAACAGTTCGAAGAGCTGGTGAGCCAGGCTCTGGACCGGATTCCGCCGGAGCTGACGCGGCTGATGGACAACGTGGCGGTGTTCGTCGAGGACGAACCGGACCCCGGCGACCCCGACCTGCTCGGCCTCTACGAGGGCACCCCGCTCACCGACCGGGGCGAGTGGTACGCGGGGGTGCTGCCGGACCGGATCACCGTCTACCGGGGCCCGACGCTGCGGATGTGCGAGACGCGGGAGGACGTCGTCGCGGAGACCGAGATCACCGTGGTCCACGAGATCGCCCACCACTTCGGCATCGACGACGAGCGGCTGCACGCCCTGGGGTACGGATGAGCGAGCAGGAACCGCGGGAACTGCCGGAACCGGGACCGCCGTCCGCGCCGCAGGGCCGGGTGCTGGCGGCGGTCGCGGCCGGCGGCGCGCTCGGGGCGCTCGCCCGGTACGGGGCGCTGGTGCTGTGGCCCGGCGCGGGCGGCTTCCCGTGGAGGGTGTTCGTGGTGAACGTGAGCGGCTGCGCCCTCATCGGAGTGCTGATGGTGCTGACCGTCGAACGCGGCCGGATCGCGCACCCGCTGGTGCGGCCGTTCCTGGGCGTCGGCGTGCTCGGCGGCTACACGACGTTCTCGACGTACGCGGCGGACGTCTCGGGCCTGCTGGCGCGTCAGGAGGTCGCGGTGGCGATGGCGTACACGGCGGCGACGGCGGTGGCCGCGCTCGCCGCGGTGTGGGCGGCGGCGGTGGCGACCCGGGCCTGGCTGGACCGGGGCGCGGGCTCGGGCGCGGGCTCGGACGCGCGGTCGGATGTGCGCTCGGATACGCGGTCGGGTGTGCGGGACATGGGAACGGGGAGGGCGGTGTGACCTGGCTGCTGGTGGCGATCGGAGGTGCGGTGGGCGCGCCCCTGCGCTATCTGACGGACCGTGCGGTGCAGGCGTCCCAGGGCCCGGGCGTCCCGTACGTCTTCCCGTGGGGCACCTTCACGGCGAACATCGCGGGCAGCCTGCTGCTCGGCGTGCTGACCGGCGCTGCGGTCTCCTCCCCGGCGCACGCCCTGCTGGCGACGGGCCTGTGCGGGGCGCTGACGACGTACTCGACGTTCTCGTACGAGACCCTCCGTCTGGCCGAGACGGGCCGCGCCTTCCTGGCGGCGGCCAATGTGCTGGCCTCCCTGCTGGCCGGGCTGGGCGCGGTGTTCGTGGGGGCCGAACTGGCGGGCGGGTTCGGGGTGTAGGGGGTGCCGACTCCGGCGTGAGGCGGGCGATCGCCCGGCGCCGGCCGGGCGTACGGGGCTGCGGCGCGGGCCTGGGCGTGCGGGGCCCTGGAGCTGGCCTGGGCGTGCGGCGCCGGCTTCGGCGTACGGGGCCGGGTTCGGCGGTGTCGGTGGCGCGGGGGCCCGGCGTACGGGGTGGCTCGGGTGGGCGTCGCGCGGGCGGGTGCAGTTTCGGGCGTGTCTCCGGCGGGGTCCGGGGAGTTGGGCACGGTACGACGCCGAGTCCGGTCAGCTCCGGCCTCCGGTCGGTCCGGTGGCTCCGGTCTCCGGTCCGGTGGCTCTGGTCGGTCCGTCGGTCCGGTCGCCGGTCCTCCGGTCGCGGGTCCTCCGGTCGGTCCGGTCTCCGGTCCTCCGGTCGCGGTTCCGGCCGTTCCGGTCGCCGCTGCGGCTCCCCGCCCAGGGTGCCGGTCCGACCGCCGGGCCGGTGGCCCGTTCCGGTCGGCCCCGGGCGTCGCGCTCCACGCCCGCCCCGCTCCTGCTCCCTCGCCCCCGGAGGTGCCCCTCGTGCGCCAGTTGTCCGTCCCTCTCCGCTGGGCCGCCGTCACCGCGCTGACGATCGCCGCCTCCACCGGCTGCATGAGCGTCGGGGAGGACGACGCCGGAGCCCCGGGACCCTCCCGCTCCACCGGCGCGAAGGGGTCCGACGTCGACCCGGCCGGGGACACGGTCACCGACTCCGGGCGGGCCGGAGGGCGCCCCGGGGGCGTCCACCCGCAATCGGACCGGGCCGCCCCCGGGGCCACCCCGCGCCCGGAAGCTTCCGGCGCCGAGCCCTCGGCGACGCCGAAGGACCGGCGCCCCGAAGCGGCCGCACCGAAGCCCACCCGGGGCACCGGCGGTACGCGGCCCGCGCCGACGCCCTCGGCCCCGGGGCCGGGCGAGCCGCCGCCGACCGTTCCGGAGCCGCCGGCCACGACGCCGCCCGCGCCGGACCCGGACCCGGAGCCCGATCCTGAACCCACCGTGCCGCCGGAGCCGCAGCCCTCGGCCACGCCCGGCGCGCAGCTCCGGGCGCAGGGGATGAACAGCCGGGAGGCCGTCCGGCCGCTGCGGACCCCGGAGGCATCACCGCAGGTCAAGCCGGTGTGACCGGCGCCTCCCAGGGCCGGGTTTGCGCTGGGCGGGGGAGAGTGCGTATGGTAGTAGATCGTTTGATCCCATTGCCCGGCGCCGACACAGAAGAGCGCCGTGTGGCGCGTACTCTCCCTTGCCGTGGCTGGACCGCATTGAGGCGGTCGAAATTGCGAATCACGGAGTTATGGGCGCGTGCCGAGACTCCGGAAGGTTTCGCATTTCGCATGTCAATTTCCAGTTCTGACCGCACCGTCATGCCCGAGAACGTCGACAGCGCCCAGCTCGCCGAGCTGGTCGAGTCCGCCGTGACCGAGGCCCCCGCCGGTGCGACCGCCCCGGCCGCCGAGAAGTCCGTCGCGGACTTCGTCGCCGACAAGCAGTCCGCCGAGAAGCAGGCGACCGCGACCCCGTCCGCCGAGCAGGCCGACGACTCCTCCGCCGAGCAGCCGGCCGCCGACGCGCAGGCCGATGAGCCCGCCGCCGACGCCGAGCCGACCGTCACCTTCGGCGACCTGGGCCTGCCCGAGGGCATCGTCCGCAAGCTCGCGCAGAACGGCGTGACCACCCCCTTCCCGATCCAGGCGGCGACCATCCCGGACGCCCTGGCCGGCAAGGACATCCTCGGCCGCGGCCGTACGGGCTCCGGCAAGACCCTCTCCTTCGGTCTGCCGACCCTGGCCGCCCTGGCCGGTGGCCGCACCGAGAAGAAGAAGCCCCGCGCGGTCATCCTGACCCCGACCCGTGAGCTGGCGATGCAGGTCGCGGACGCGCTGCAGCCGTACGGCGACGTGCTCGGCCTCAAGATGAAGGTCGTCTGCGGCGGTACGTCGATGGGCAACCAGATCTACGCCCTGGAGCGCGGCGTCGACATCCTCGTCGCCACCCCGGGCCGCCTGCGCGACATCATCAACCGCGGCGCCTGCTCCCTGGAGGACGTCCAGGTCGCCGTCCTCGACGAGGCCGACCAGATGTCCGACCTGGGCTTCCTGCCCGAGGTCACCGAGCTGCTGGACCAGGTTCCGGCCGGCGGTCAGCGGATGCTCTTCTCCGCCACCATGGAGAACGAGATCGGCACGCTGGTCAAGCGCTACCTCTCCAACCCGGTCACGCACGAGGTCGACAGCGCCCAGGGCAACGTCACGACCATGTCGCACCACGTCCTCGTCGTGAAGCCGAAGGACAAGGCGCCGGTCACGGCCGCCATCGCCGCCCGCAAGGGCCGCACGATCATCTTCGTCCGCACCCAGCTGGGCGCCGACCGCATCGCCGAGCAGCTCATCGAGTCCGGCGTGAAGGCCGACGCGCTGCACGGCGGCATGACGCAGGGCGCCCGTACCCGGGTCCTGGAGGACTTCAAGAAGGGTTACGTCAACGCGCTCGTCGCCACCGACGTGGCCGCCCGAGGCATCCACGTCGACGGCATCGACCTGGTCCTGAACGTGGACCCGGCCGGCGACCACAAGGACTACCTGCACCGCTCGGGCCGTACCGCCCGTGCCGGCAGGTCCGGTGTCGTCGTCTCGCTGGCGCTCCCGCACCAGCGCCGCCAGATCTTCCGCCTGATGGAGGACGCGGGCGTCGACGCCTCGCGCCACATCGTCCAGGGCGCGGGCGTCTTCGAGCCGGAGGTCGCCGAGATCACCGGCGCCCGTTCGCTCACCGAGGTCCAGGCGGACTCCGCGAACAACGCCGCCAAGCAGGCCGAGCGCGAGGCCGCCGACCTGACGAAGCAGCTGGAGCGGGTCCAGCGCCGCGCCGTCGAGCTGCGTGAGGAGGCCGACCGCCTGGTCGCCCGCGCCGCGCGCGAGCGGGGCGACGACCCCGAGGCCGCGGTGGCCGAGGTGGCCGCCGAGGCCGAGGCCGCCCTCGTGGCAGCCGTCTCCGTCCCCGAGCAGCCGGCCGCCCGCGACGAGCAGCGCCGCGACGAGCGGGGCAACTACGAGCGCCGCGACAACCGCGGTGGTGACCGTGGCGGCTACCGCGGCGGCAACGACCGCTCGTCGGGTGGTTTCCGCTCCGGTGGCGACCGTCGCGATGACCGTGGTGGCCGTTCCTTCGAGCGTCGTGACAACGACCGTCCGTCGTTCCGCGGTGGCAGCGACCGTCGTGACGACCGTGGCGGCCGTTCCTTCGAGCGCCGTGACGACCGCCCCTCGTTCAACCGCGACCGTCGCGACGACCGTCCCTCCGGTGGCTTCCGCTCCGGCGGCAGCGACCGCCCGTTCAACCGGGACCGCCGCGACGACCGTCCCTCGGGCGGCTTCCGCTCCGGCGGCCACGACCGCCCCACCGGCCGTCGTGACGACCACCGCGGCGCCAACACCGGCACGAACACCGGCTCCTTCGGCCGCCGTGACGACAAGCCGCGCTGGAAGCGCAACGGCTGACCCCCGCCCGGCCCGCTGAGGCCGAGCAGGTCCGCCCGACAGACCGGCAGGGCCCGTACGCCACCGAACCGACTCGGTGCCGTACGGGCCCTGTTGCCGTTCCCACCCCCACCACCCCTCCGGACCAGGCACGACGCCCCCAAGACCGATACCGGATCGGCTGCCGGGCCGGGGCGGGCTATGCTCGGGGGGTGATGTCACGGGGGCCGTTAGCTCAATTGGTCAGAGCAGCGGACTTTTAATCCGTTGGTTGTGGGTTCGAGTCCCACACGGCCTACCGACAGTAGGGCGAGGAAACCTCCTCTGACCTGCTACTCAGCGCCTCGACCGGCTTCGGCCGGTCGGGGCGTTCCGGTGTTCGGGGGTTCGTGCGTGAGCGGATCGTCACCGGTTCTCCTGCGGAGGGACTGCCTTGCCGCTGAGTTACACGGGGAGGGTGTCTCCCGCACCCTGTTACTGGGCGTCCTCGCCCGCCTTCACGAGGGCCGCTCCGCCTTCGTGGCTGCTGCGAAGTCACCATGGCAGTTTGCCGAGTGCCGAGTCATGTGATCCCGCGCAGGTCGTCAGCACAGATCGAATACCCGCGCTCCGGGGCGGGCGCTGATGCGATGCAGCTCGACAGCGAGACGAGCTGATTGTTGTCCCTGATCGCGATCTGCCTGAGGGACCCGCGCGACTTCGGACCTGGTGGTTATGCCATCACTTGTATGACTCTTTCATGGCGATACACCAATAAATCTGCATATATGTTCCTCATTATGTGTGACATTAGCCCGTTCCGGATCCAGATCCCGCAGGCCGCTCTCGACGATCTACAGGACCGCCTGGCACGCACCCGATCGCCGTACCCGGTACCCGGTGCCGCATCGGAGTGGGATCACGGCATCTCGCCGGACCACCTCCACGAACTGGCCGAATACTGGAGGAACGGATTCGACTGGCGGGCCCATGAGGCCAGGCTGAACGCCTATCCGCAGTTTCTGACCGAGATCGACGGGCAGACCATCCACTTCCTGCATCTGCGCTCGCCGGAGCCGGACGCCACGCCGCTGTTGCTGAACCACAGCTACCCGACCTCGTTCGTGGAGTTCCTGGAAGCGAGCGGGCCGCTGACCGATCCGCGCGCTCATGGCGGGGACTCCGCCGACGCGTTCCACGTAGTCATTCCCTCGCTGCCCGGCTTCGCCTTCTCCAGCCCTCTCTCGGCGCGCGGCTGGAACCTGGAGCGCACCGCCCTGGCCTTCGGCGAGCTGATGACCCGCCTGGGCTATGGGCGATTCGGCGTCGAAGGGGGCGACCTCGGGGCCGGCGTGACCGGTCGAGTGGTCACCCTGATGCCGGACCGGGTCATCGGTGCGCACACCCACGGCGACCGGCTCCAGCTCGGCATGGCCGGCGAGGACTTGCCCGTGCCGGACGGGCTGAGCCCGGACGAGCAAGCCGGGCTCGAAGCGGCGCAGCGCAACTGGTCGCAGATGAAGGGCTACAAGGTGCTGCACATGACCGCACCCAACGCTCTCTCGGCGGGCCTGGCCGACTCTCCGGTCCTGCAGTTGGCGTGGATCGCCGAGAAGTTCGTGCAATGGGCCAATCCCGCCACTCCGATCAGCCGCGAGAACGTGCTGATCACCGCGAGCCTGTACTGGTTCACCCGGACCGGCCCGGCGGCGGGTGACTTCTACTGGGAGCTGGCCCACGCCGACGACCCGGGCTGGGGCAGTCCTTCCGGGGTGCCCATGGCTTCCTCGCTGTTCTCCAGCGACCCGCTGGTCCGCAAGGTCCTCGGCCCGCGTGACGACACCACCTTCTTCCGCGAGCACGCCGAGGGCGGGCACTTTCCCGCCTTCGAGGTTCCCGACCTGTTCGTCGACGACATCCGCGCCTTCTTCCGCACCCTCCGCACCTGACAGGGCGTTGGCTGGAGCGGGTACTACGACCACCGCGTGACTCGTACGAGCGGTCCGGCGGTCAGTCCGAGGCGGTTCGCCAGGCGTGTTCAGCGTCCTGTGCGGTGGGGTGGCTGGGGAAGACATCGTCCAGACCGGTGATGCCGAGGATCCGGGAGAGACGTTCGGGGACGGCTGCCAGCGCGATGGTCGCGTCGGCGGCCAGAGCGTGGTTGCGGGCTGCGATGAGGACGGTGAGGCCGCTGGAGTCGCAGAAGGTGATGCCCTTGAGGTCCACGACGAGCTGTTGCCCAGGGCGCAGAGCGAGACCGGCCAGGGCGTCGCGGACCCGTGGCGCGGTGTGATGGTCGAGTTCCCCGGCGAGTTCCATGACCGGGCCGGCAGCGGTGGTGCGGGTGCTCAGGGTCAAGTGCTGGGTCACTGCTGCTCTTCACTGAGGGGTCGGGGCACGTGGATGGCGAGGACCGCGGTGTCGTCGTCCACGCCGGTGCCGAAGGCGTCGAGCAGGTCGCGAACGGCACCGATGGTGTCCGATGCGGTGGTGGGGGCGAGGTCGCGGCCGAAGTCGAGGAGAGCGTCGTCGCCGTAGCGGTCATCGCCGCCGGCGGCGGTGGTGTGGGCTTCGGTGAGGCCGTCGGTGTGCAGGAGCAGGGTGTCGCCGGGGGAGAGGTGGACGGTGGTGGTGGCGATGTGGGCGTTGGGCAGGGCGCCGATGAGCTGCCCGCCGGGGGTGGGCAGGTAGTCGGCGGTGCCGTCGGCGCGCATCAGCAGGGCCGGGGGGTGGCCGCCGCTGGCCAGCGTGATGCGGAAGCCGCCGCGGTCGGGGTCGGGGGTGAGCAGGCCGAAGACGACGGTGCAGAAGCGGGGGTCGGTTCCCTGGTACTCGTGGTTGAGGACGGTGTTGAGGTTGGCGAGTACGGCGGCCGGGTCCGGGTTGTAGACAGCAGCGGCGCGCAGGGTGTAGCGGGCCAGGGAGGTGACGGCTGCCGCGGCGGCGCCCTTGCCGCAGACGTCGCCCAGGAAGAGGCCCCAGGTGCCGGCGGCGAGGGGGAACAGGTCGTAGAAGTCGCCGCCGACTTCGTCGACGGAGGCGATGTGGTAGTGCGCTGAGACGTCGAGGCCGGGTACGTTCGCCAGCGTGGGGGGCAGCAGCGTCTTCTGCAGGGTGGTGTTCAGGAGCTTGAGGCGGTCGCGTTCCTGGTCGGCCTCCTGGCGGGCGCGCAGCAGTTCCGTCTCGTAGGCGCGGCGGTCGCGGGCGTCGAAGAGGGTGGTGCGAATCAGCAGGGGCTGTCCGTCGCTTCCGGTCTTGACCGTCGAGGTGACCATGACGGGCAGGTGGGAGCCGTCGGCCGCCTTGAGTTCCAGGGCGATGCCGCTGATCTCGCCCTGCATCTGGAGCAACGGGGCGAAGTGGGTCTCGTGGTAGAGCCGGCCCCCGACGGTCAGAAGGTCGGAGAAGTCCATGCGGCCCACCAGGTCGCCGCGCCGGTAGCCGAGCCAGTCCAGCAGTGTCGCGTTGACCTTCGCGATCCTGCCGTCCAGCAGGGTGGAGAGGTAGCCGCACGGGGCGTGCTCGTAGAGGTCCTCGGCACTGTCCTCCAGCATTTCGGAGAAGCGGGCCTCCTCATGCACCGGTGCTTGGTCCTTGCTGTCCGCAGCCTCGCCCGTCTCGCACATCACCGCGCCGTCCCGGCGAACGCTGCGATCGCCGCGGCGGTCTCCTCCGGTGCGGCGAGCTGAGGGCAGTGCCCCGTCGCGTTCAGCGTCACCAGTCGGCTTCCCGGGATCTGGGCGTGGACGTACGCGCCGACCTCCGGCGGTGCGATCGCATCGCTGGAGCACTGGGCGACCAGCGTGGGCACCCGCACCGCCGCGAGGTCGGCGCGGTTGTCGGACAGGAACGTCACCCGGGCGAAGACCCGCGCGATCTCCGGATCCGTACGACAGAAGCTGTTCGTCAGCTCCTCGCCCAACTCGGGCCGCCCCGGGTTCCCCATGATCACCGGTGCCATCGCGCCTGACCAGCCGAGATAGTTGGCGTCCAGCGACTCCAGCAGCTCATCGATGTCGGCGGCGCTGAAGCCACCCCGGTACCCGGCGGCCGGATCGTCGATAAAACAGGGAGACGGTGCGAGCAGCACCAGCCCGGAGAACGCCTCCGGCTCGTGCGCGGCGGCCAGCACGCCCATCATCGCGCTCACCGAATGCCCCACGAACATGACCGGCCCCAGCGCCAACTCCCGAATTATTTGCAGGACATCGGCTACGTACCCGTCCAGCGATCCGTACCGGACCCGGCTCCAGGAAGACAGCTGCGAGTTTCCCGAGCCGACATGGTCGAAAAGGACGACGGTGAAATGCTGCTCCAGCGTCGGCACCACCAGACGCCACATGTTCTGGTCGCACCCGAACCCGTGCGCCAGCATCACCACCGGTGCACCGGTCCGCCCGGTCACCCTGACATGGTTCCTGCTCCGCACGTCCATGCCCGCCATCGTCGCAGACCCCCGGCGGGAGGGCTTCTCCCGTGGCTCGTGGCCGGGGCCTACGGTCGCGTGCGGCGGGAGCGTCGCGCCGTTGCGGCGGGTGTGGCCCCGTGGGCGGGGTGAGGGATCACCGGTCATGCGGGGCGTGCCTCTGTCCGGCGCAGGGGAGCGCCTGCCTGGTGGAGGCTGCGGAGTGCTTGCCGGTAGGAGGCGATCAGGCTTGTCTCCAGGTAGGCGACGTCCAGCTCTTCGCAGTAGCGCTGGACGACGATCTGGGCCTTGCGCAGGTTGGGGCTGGGCATGCTCGGGAAGAGATGGTGCTCGATCTGGTAGTTCAGCCCGCCCAGGACGATGTCGGTGAACCAATTGCCGCGGACGTTGCGTGACGTCAGGACCTGGCGGCGCAGGAAGTCCGGGCGGTCGTCGCCTGTCCGGATCGGCATGCCCTTGTGGTTGGGGGCGAAGACGGAGCCGAGGTACAGACCGAAGAGGCCCTGGTGGACGGCCAGGAAGGCGATCGCCATGCCGGGCGGCAGCACCAGGAAGAGCGCCGTCAGGTAGACCGCGCAGTGCGCCACGAGCAGTGACCCCTCCAGCAGCCGGTGCTTGAGCGAACGGTCGGCGAGCGCCCGCAGGCCCGATACGTGCAGGTTGAAGGCTTCCAGGGTGAGGAGAGGGAAGAACAGGTACGCCTGCGAGCGGCCGATCAGCCGGGGCAGGCCCTTGGCCGCGCGGGCCTGGTCCTGCGACCAGACCAGCAGATCGGGCTCGATGTCGGGGTCGAGTGTCTCGTGGTTGGGGTTGGCGTGGTGGCGGGTGTGCTTGTCCTGCCACCAGCCGTAGCCCATGCCGATGCCGACGTTCGCGGTGATGCGCCCCGACCTCTCGCTGGCCTTGCGCAGACGGAAGACCTGGCGGTGGGCGATGTCGTGGGCCAGCAGCGCCACCTGGCCGAAGACCGCGGCCAGGAAGACGGCGACGGCCAGGTTCCACCAGGAGGCGCCGACGAGGATGAACGCGGTCCAGCCGGCGACGTACAGGGCACCCACAGCCACGATCCGGACCGCGTAGTAGCGGGGTCGCCGGGCCATCAGGCCGTGATCGACGATCCTCTTGGACAGCCGGGCGAAATCGCTCCCGGTCGTCCGCTCGGGGCGGACGGAGACTTCTGCGGTCATGGGTACGAACCTCTCGTGGCCGACACCGGACAGCCGTTGGGCGGTCACCGCGATGTGGTGGGAACGGAACAGCCGAGGACGTGACCGCTGTTGCTGGACTGGTGGGTCGAAGGGGCGCGGCCTCGGCCGCCTCCCCTCGGATCGGAGTGGCCGCCCGGCGGGGCGGTGGACCTCGCTCGGGTACGTGAGGCTCACTCCGCAGGACTCATCCGTGCGCCAGCATCCCGGTGCGGAGGCGGCCGAGCAGATGGGTCAGGAGCCGGGAGACGTGCATCTGGGAGATGCCGAGCTGCCGGCCGATCTCGGACTGGGTCATCTCCTGGCCGAAGCGCATGGCCACGATGGACCGGTCGCGGTCGCTGAGGTCTTCGAGCAGGGGCGCCAGCGCATGGAGATCCTCGACCCTCTCGATGGCGGGATCGATGTCCCCTTCGGTGTCGCCGTAGGTGACGGCCGACGCGTTGTCCTGTTCGCTCCCGACGGGCTTGTCCAGGGATCCCGCGGTGTATCCGTTCGAGGCGACGAGGCCCTCGATGATCTCGTCTTCGCTGAGTTCCAGATGGCGGGCGAGTTCCTGGACGGTGGGATCCCGGTCCAGCCGTCCGGCGAGTTCCTCCTTGGCCTTGGCCAGGGTGACGCGCAGCTCCTGAAGGCGGCGCGGTACATGGACCGCCCAGGTGGAGTCGCGGAAGAAACGCTTGATCTCCCCGACGATGTAAGGGATGGCGAAGGAGGTGAACTCCACCTCCCGGCTGAGGTCGAACCGGTCGATCGCCTTGATCAGGCCCACCGTTCCGACCTGGATGATCTCCTCCATCTCGCCGCTGCCACGGCTGCGATACCGGCGTGCGGCGAAGTGGACCAGTGACAGGTTCGTCTCGATCAGGGTGTTACGCGCGTACTGGTACTCGTGCGTGCCCTCTTCCAGCACCCTCAGCCGCTCGAAGAAGATGGTGCTGAGAACGCGAGCGTCCTTCGGAGCCACCTTGCGAGGGTCGCGGATCTGCGGGAGCGGTGCGTGCGGCGCATCCGTGGCCAAGGCCGGAGCCGTCGTGGATATCGGCATTGCGATGATTCCCCTGCCCCAGAAGCTGCCGCGGAGACCCGACGGCATACGGGCCACCTACCCGTATCGGGACGCAGTACGCAGATCTGGGCAACGGGCCTGTTCGAGCGCTACCGCTGGTCCTCGCGATCAGGGCGCATCCAGCCCGACCGGCCGTGTCCAGGATCGGACCGGTGGGATCCCGTGAGCCGGTCGCTCTGCTCGTACTGTGTCCGGTCCGCGTCCCCTCGCGGAGGCCCCGCACCGTCGGCATCCCTCGCCGGTACCGGTCGGCCGCGTGGCGCAGGTGCCTGCTCCCGGGACGGACGGACGGTGCGCGGCGGTGCGTCGTCCCGGACCGGAGCGCTCCGACCGGGGCCGGCACTCGTGTCGGATCGAGCCCCGGCCGCGCCGGGGCGGTCGGCCTCGCTCCCCGTTGCCACGTCCCGCGCGGCCGTACCGTAGGCGTCCTCGACCCCGGCGCGGTGACGCTCCGCGTCCTCACGGTCCAGCGCGTCCTGTGCTCGCCCCTCCTGCTCACGCCGCGCACGGCGCACCGTCCTGCGCTCGCGCCCGCTCATGACGGCCGAGCCGATCAGCATGAGGAGACCACCCAGCAGAGCCAGCCCCACACCGCTGCCGAGGCCGTCGCTGTCGCCCGTCACGGTCAGGCTGCCTTGAGCCTGCGCCTGGCGAACCATCCAGAGAACGGCGAATCCGAGCGTGATGATCCCGGCGACCAGGACAAGAAGTCTTGACCGGAACGCGACGCCGAGAACGGTGAGAAGCGCTCCGACGAGAAGCGGCAGGAACATGGATGCGAAGAGGCCCGCGCCAGAATCTGTGACGCCGGCCCCGGTGAACAGCTCCCATACCCGGAAGTCGCGTCCGAGCCGTCCGTCGTTCCAGTTGCGGAAGGGAGCCCAGAGCGCCGCAGCCGCGCCGAGTACGGCCAGAACAAGTCCTACGGTGTTGCGGATACCCCGTACCATGCCGCGACCTCCCGGCAAGTCGGATCGGTGCACGCAGCCCTCACATGCCGTATTCCTCCCTGGTTCTCACGGTACGCTCGGCCCGAACGCCCTGCCATACGGCTCGGTCGCCGGTGGCCTGGCCTGCGTGGCGGTTCTCCAGGGGCACCACTCCGGCCGGGTCCACCGCTTCACCGAGACCGCCCGAGGTGCCACTCCGCCGACGGGGATCCGGCGTCCGACGGATCGGGCCCCGGATCCGTCCCGTTGGGGTCGGCGTCGAGCACGCCGCAACGCCGTCCATGCGTGAGCGATGCGTGAGCGGACGTTCCGGCACAGCCCGCTCGCGTCCGGACCGCGCGGCACCGAGCACCCCCTCCGACCAGTCGTTTCGGGACGCGGCGGCAGCGCCCGGCACCACCCACCCGACCCCAGCGGGGACTTTTAATCCGTTGGTTGTGGGTTCGATTCCTACACGGCCTACTGACAGCGGGGCGGGGGCACCTCCTCCGAATTGCACCGAAGCGCCTCCACCCCGTCATCCGGGTGGAGGCGCTTCCCCGTCTGTTCAGCGGGCGCGGAGCTCGGCCAGTGTGTGGTCGAGGTCGGCGGGGCGCGGCCGGTTGTGGGGGAGCTTGGCGAGTATCGCCGCCATGCCGCAGGTGTTGGTGAGGGCGGAGAAGACCAGTCCGACGGCGATGCCGGCCGAGAGGATCTGGAACGCCGGGTGGATGAGGACTCCCAGCAGGAGGCCGAGCAGGACGACGGTTCCGGCGGTGAAGCGGACCTGACGTTCCATCCCCCAGGTCGCGCGGGTGGGGTCTTGGGCGCGGTGCAGTTCGTGGCCGTCGGCCGCCCAGGCGGTGGTGCCTCCGGAGAGCGTGGCGGCGGGAATGCGGTGGTCGGCCAGGATGCGGCAGGCGTTCTCCGACCGTGCGCCGGAGGCGCAGACGACCAGGACGTCCCCGTGCTCGGCGGCGCGGCGGATGTCGGGCAGAGCCCGTCGGATGTGGTCGAGGGGGACGTTGAGGGCGCCGGGCACGTGGCCGCCCGCGTATTCGCCGGGGGTGCGGACGTCGATCACGGTCAGCTCGTGCAGGCGCGTGCGGGCTTCACCGGGGCCGAGGGTGGTGGGCGTGGTCATGGCGAGTGTCATCCTTTGTCGTCGGTGGGGCTCCCGCCGGGGGGAGTATCTTTACCCCAGGGGGTATGTGATGAGGAGTGGTGATGGAGCTCGATCTGGCGGGTGCGGAGCTGAAGGCGGTCCTGAACAGGCTTCGCAGGGCGCAGGGGCAGATCTCCGGCGTGATCCGGATGATCGAGGAGGGCCGGGACTGCGAAGAGGTCGTCACGCAGTTGGCGGCGGCCTCCCGGGCGCTGGACCGGGCCGGCTTCGCGATCATCGCCACCGGGTTGCAGCAGTGCCTGACCGAGATGGAGGACGGCAGCCGCACCGGTGAGGACCGTGACGCGATGCGCGCCCGGCTGGAGAAGCTGTTCCTCTCCCTGGCCTGAGCTGTCCGGTACGAGCCGGCGGGCGGCCGGGTCAGACGATCACGTCGATGAGCATGACGGCCGCCACCGCCAGCAGCACGAACGCGAAGACGCGTTGCAGGGCCTGCCCGGTGATCCTCGACGCGAGCCGCTTGCCGTCCCAGGCGCCGAGGATCGCCGCCCCGGCGAACGGGGCGATCACCTCCCAGCGCAGGTCGCCGTCCGCCCCGGTCCGTGCGGTGAGCGCAGCCAGGGAGTTGAGCGAGATGACCAGGAGGCTGGTGCCGACCGCCTGCTTCATCCGCAGGCCGAGCACACCCACCAGGGCCGGTACCGCGAGGAAGCCTCCGCCCACGCCGAGGAACCCGGTCACCGCTCCGAGTCCGGCGCCCGCGCCGGCCGCCCTGGCGGGCCTCACCCGCCCGGCCGGTTCGGAGCCCGTCGGGCGGAGCATCCGCAGGGCGGACAGGGCCGCGAGCACCGAGAAGGCCCCGGTGAGCACGGCGGGCGGCAGACGCCCGGCGGCGGCCCCGGCGAGGAACGCCGGCCCGACGCCCGCCAGGGCGAACAGGACGCCGGTCCTCCAGGCGACGTTGCCGTCGCGGGCGTGGGCGTACAGGGCGGTGGCGGAAGTGGCCGCGACGATGATCAGGGCGGCCGTGGTCGCCGACGCCGGGGAGAAGCCCATCAGATAGATCAGGGCGGGGACCGCGAGGACGCTGCCACCGCCGCCCAGAGCGCCGAGGGCCATACCGATGGCGGCTCCCGCGATCAGGGCGAGGACGAGGGTGCTCATGCTGTCGAGCCGCTGTTCCCGCGCTCGTCGACGACCGGATATCCGGAAGCGGCCCACGCGTCCATGCCGCCCTTCACGTCCACCGCGTCCGCGCCCCGCTCGACCAGGAGCTTCGCCGCCTGCTGCGAGCGGTGCCCGCTGCGGCACACCACCACCAGGGCCCGGCTCCGCGCGGAGGCGGGCAGGGGCGCGCCCGTGATCAGTGCCGTCAACGGGGCGTGTACGGCGTCGGGGGCGTGCCCGGCCCTCCACTCGGGCAGCTCCCGCACGTCCAGCAGAACGGCCTCGGCCCGCTCGCCCGTGGTACGGGCGCGCGCTTCGTCCACGGACAGGCGCGGCGCCCTGCTGTCAAAGAGGAACATCGTCGGTCCGGCCTTTCTCTCGGTTTGCGTTCCGGCGGCGGTTCAGCCGGTGACGACGGTCAGTCCGGCCTCGCCGGCCGCGTCGAATCCGTCGTCGACCGCCACGACCTGCCGCCCGGCGGCGTCCAGCAGGGAGGCGGCGATGCCGGCGCGCATGCCGCCCGCGCAGTGGACCCAGACCGTGCCGTCCGGCACCTCCCCGAGACGGCGGTGCACCTCGTGGACCGGGATGTGGACCGAGCCCTCGATCCAGCCCCCGGCCCGTTCGGAGTCCCGGCGCACGTCCAGCACCACGACCCCGTCCGTGCGCTCAAGCGCGAGTTGCGCGAACGTGGCGCGCGGGAACGAGGCCGGACGCTCCCCCTCGCGCAGCCAGGACCCGGGGCCTCCGGTCGCGGCCGCGGCCGGACGGTCGATGCCGACGCGGACCAACTCGCGCTGAGCCGAAGCCAGTTGTTCGCCGCTCTCGGCGAGCAGGGTGACGGGCTTGCCCCACGGGATCAGCCAGGCGAGATACGTGGCGAGCTTGCCGTCCGCCTCGAAGTTGAACGAACCCGCCACATGTCCCTCGGCGAAGGCGACGCGGTTGCGGAGATCGACCACCCACTCCCCGGCCGCGAGCCGTGCGGCGATCTCCTGCGGGTCGGCGACGGCGGGAGGCGTCAGGTCGACCGGGTCGGGACCGATCGCGTTGGCGGGGCCCATGTGGGCGTAGTAGGCGGGCACGTCCTCCAGTCCGGCGAGCAGGTCGGCGACGAAGGTGTCCACGTCCACGGTCAGCGCGGTGTTCGCGGCCTTCTCCTTGCCGATCGTCGTCGCGTCGCCGTCCGCCGGGGCGGACGAGCAGAAGCTGCCGAACCCGTGCGTGGGCAGCACGGCCGTGTCGTCGGGCAGCGCATCGGCGAGCCGGTGCGCGGACGCGTGCTGGGCGCGTGCCAACTGCTCGGTCAGCCGGGGCTCGACGAGATCGGGCCGGCCGACCGTGCCGATGAGCAGCGAGCCGCCCGTGAACGCGGCCACGGGCCGTCCCGCCTCCCGCAGCACGTACGCGGTGTGGTGCGGCGTGTGCCCGGGCGTCGAGACCGCTGTGAGGGTCAGGCCGGCGTCGATGTCGACCGTGTCGCCGTCGGAGACGGCGGTCCGGGCGAAGGACACGTGCGCCCCCGCCGGTACGAGATAGGCCGCGCCGGTGAGCCGGGCCAGGTGCAGGCCGCCGGTGACGTAGTCGTTGTGTATGTGGGTCTCCACCACGTGGGAGATGCGCACACCGCGCCGCTCGGCCGCGGCCACCACCTGGTCGATGTCGCGCGGCGGGTCCACCGCCACCGCTGACGACGTGCCGCCTGCCAGGTAGCTGCGGTTGCCCAGCCCTTCCAGCTCGATCACGTCCACGAAGAACACGGCGATACTCCTTCGATGCTCGATTACCCCCCGGGGTATGAAATCGACGGTAACACGATTACCCCCGGGGGTATATCTGCGGTCATGGCCGTCACACGGCCCAGGGGGTGCCGACTGCGGTGCTGTCTGCGGTGTCGTCTGCGGCGCTGTCCGCGGTGCCGGCTGGATCGGGGTACGCGAGCGGGTTCCGGGGGCCGCCGCACGGGGCGGGGCGCTCGCTCCTCGGCGGGGGCGACGGTCCGGCGCCGTGAGCGGACTCCGTTCCGGCCGTACGTCGGAACGGTCGGGCCTGCCCTTGGAGGGCGGCGGGGCAGGACTGCGTACGGGCCCTGTGCAGGGATACGTAGCGGTCCGGTCCGGTCCGGTGCGGGGGTGGCGTCGTGGCGTCCCGGGTGGCCGCAACGGTGCGGCAGGCAGGCAGGCGGGAAGGGGCGGGAGCGGAGCTTTTCGCCGGGAGACGGCGGGGCCGGGCCGCCGGGACACGGGACGACCTGCCGGGGGCGGCTGGAACCCGACGCGCGCTCGAACGACCGGAGCGCGGTCCGGCGGAGCGGTAGCCCTGCCGTCGCCTCGGCCCGCGGTAGCCCGCAGCCCGTCTGCACCCGCCCGCCGTCTCGGCCCGACAGCGGCTCGCGCGCCCGCCGCCTCAGCCACGCCCGTCCGCAGTCACCTCAGCCCGCAGCCCGTCCGCCGCCTCAGCCGCAGCCGCCCGCCCGCCGCTTCAGCCGCAGCCGCCCGCCCGAAGCCGCCCGCTCAGCCCGCCCGTACCCCCCGCGCGCAGTGCCCGCTCAGCCCGCCGCGAGTGCCGTCGGCAGGGCGGTGAGTGCGGCGGTGACTCCCTCGCGGCCGAGGCCGCCGCCCTGGGCGGTTTCCGGGGAGCCGCCGCCCCGGCCGTCGAGGAGTCGCTTCACCAGGTCGGAGGCGTTCAGGCCCGACTGGCGGGCCCGCGCGTTCAGGGTCAGGACGAGCGCCCCGTCCTCCGTACCGACCGCGACCGCGCCGGGTGCGTCGGCGGGGAGGCGGTCGCGGACCGCCAGGGCGAGGGCGCGGGCCTCCTGGGCGGTGCCGGACACGGTGGTGGTGACGGTCCGCACCCCGTTCACGTCGGCCGCCGCGCCGGCCAGGTCGCCGGCGCGGGCGGAGGTGGCCTGCTGCTTGAGCCGGGCGTTCTCCCGGTCGGCCGCCTTGAGCCGGTCCAGGAGCCCGGCGATCCGGTCCGGCAGTTCGGCGCGCGGGGCCCCGAGCTGGTCGGCGATCCGGGCCACCAGGTCCCGCTCGCGGGCCAGGTAGCCGAAGCCCTCGATGCCCACGGCCGCCTCCAGGCGGCGCATGCCCGCGCCGACCGAGCCCTCCGAGGTGAGCGCGACCGTGCCGATCTGCGCGGCCCGGTCCACATGCGTGCCGCCGCACAGCTCCCGCGACCAGGCCCCGCCGATCTCGACGACGCGCACCTTCTCCCCGTACGTCTCGTCGAAGAGGGCGAGCGCGCCGATCTCCTTCGCCTCCGGCAGCGTCATCCACCGCACGCCGACCGGCAGATCGCGGCGCAGGGCGCGGTTGGCGGCCTCCTCGATCTCGCTGCGGGCGGTCGTGGACAGGGCGCCGCGCCAGGGGAAGTCGAGGCGCAGGTGGCCGGGCCGGTTGTACGAACCGGACTGGAGGGCGTTCGGCCCGAGGACCTCGCGCAGGGCGGCGTGCAGCACGTGCGTGCCGGAGTGGGCCTGGCGGGCCCCCAGCCGCCACTCGGCGTCGACGGCGGCGTGCACGGTGTCGTCCAGCGCGAGTTCGCCGGCGGTGACCCGGACCTGGTGGGCGACCAGGCCGGGCAGCGGCCGCTGGACGTCCAGGACCTCGGCCTCGGCCGACGCACCGGACAGGACCCCCGCGTCGCTCTCCTGGCCGCCGGACTCGGCGTAGAACGGGGTGCGGTCCAGGACGACGGTGACGACGTCGCCGGTACGGGCCACCGGCACCGGGCCGGCCGGGCCGAGCAGCGCGATCACGCGTGACTCGGTCTCCAGGGTGTCCCAGGCCCGCCAATCGGTGGGTCCGTGCGTGTCGAGCACCGTACGCAGGGCGGTGGTGTCCACGGCCCCGCCGGCCTTGCGGGCGCGGGCGTCCGCGCGGGCCCGCTCGCGCTGCTCGTTCATCAGCGCGGTGAAGCCCTCGCGGTCGACCTCGACGCCCTGCTCGGCAGCCATCTCCAGGGTGAGGTCGATGGGGAAGCCGTACGTGTCGTGCAGGAGGAACGCCTGCGCGCCCGGCAGGGACCGGCCGCCGCTCTCCTTGACCCGGGCGACGGCGGTGTCGAGCACGGTGGTGCCCTGCCGGAGGGAGGAGCGGAACGCGTCCTCCTCGGCCCCCGCCTGCTCGGCGATGCGCGGATACGCGTCGGCGACCTCCGGGTAGCTCGGCGCCATGCAGTCGCGCGCCACCGGCAGCAGCTCCGCCAGCGCCGGGTCCTCGTAGCCCAGCAGCCTCATGGAGCGGACGGCGCGGCGCAGGATGCGGCGCAGGACGTAGCCGCGGCCCTCGTTGCCCGGGGCGGTCCCGTCGGCCTGGAGCATCAGGCCCGTCCGCACGTGGTCGGCGACGACCCGCAGCCGTACGTCGGCCTCCGGATCGGCGCCGTAGCGCACCCCGGCCAGCTCCGCGGCGCGCTGGAGCACCGGGCGGGTCTCGTCGATCTCGTAGAGGTTGTCCACGCCCTGGAGCAGGGTCGCCATGCGCTCCAGGCCCATGCCGGTGTCGATGTTGCGGCGGGGCAGCTCGCCGAGGATCGGGTAGCCGGACTTGCCGGGGCCCGCGCCGCGCTCGTACTGCATGAAGACCAGGTTCCAGAACTCCATGTACCGGTCCTCGTCGACCGCCGGGCCGCCCTCCCGGCCGAACGCCGGGCCGCGGTCGTAGTACAGCTCGGAGCAGGGCCCGCACGGTCCGGGGACGCCCATGGACCAGAAGTTGTCCTCGTCGCCCCGGTCCACGATCCGCTCGTCGGGCAGCCCCGCGACCCGGCGCCAGATGCCGCGCGACTCGGTGTCGGAGTGGTGGACGGTGACCCAGATCCTGGCCGGGTCCAGGCCGTAGCCGCCCTCGGCCTGCGGGCTCGTCGACAGCTCCCAGGCGTAGGCGACGGCCTCCTCCTTGAAGTAGTCGCCGAAGGAGAAGTTGCCGTTCATCTGGAAGAACGAGCCGTGCCGGGTGGTGCGGCCGACCTCCTCGATGTCCAGGGTCCGCACGCACTTCTGCACGCTGGTGGCCCGTTCCCACGGCGGGGGCGCCTCACCGGCGAAGTACGGCTTGAACGGCACCATCCCGGCGTTGACGAACAGCAGCGTCGGGTCCGGGGTGGGGAGGGGCGCGCTGGGCACGACGGTGTGGCCGCGGGCGGCGAAGAAGTCGAGGAAGCGGCTGCGGATGTCGGCGGTACGCACAAGAAGTCCTTCGGTCGGTCTGTGGGGGAGGGCGGCCGGTCACCGAGGGCGCGCGGCGGCGGTACGGGCCCTGGCCGGCGCGGGGGCCGGGGCCGGGTGGAGCGCGGCGTACTCCAGCGGCGCCGACGGGTCGATCGACACGTCCAGCTTCGCCGGAGCCGCGCCCGATCGCACCAGGAGGTCGCCGACGGCGGCGATCATCGCCCCGTTGTCCGTGCACAGCGTCAGCGGCGGCACCCGCAGCTCGACGCCCGCCGCCGCGCACCGCTCCTCGGCCAGGGCCCTGACCCGGGAGTTCGCCGCGACCCCGCCGACGACGACCAGGGTGCGGACGCCGTACTGGCGGCAGGCGGCCAGCGCCTTGCGCGTCAGGACGTCCGCGACGGCCTCCTGGAGCGAGGCGGCCCCGTCGGCCAGCGGCAGGTCCTCGCCGCGCAGGCGGTGCTGCTCGGCCCAGCGGGCGGCAGCGGTCTTGAGCCCGGAGAAGGAAAACGCGTACGGGTCGTCCTTCGAGCCCAGCAACGGCCGGGGGAAGGCGACGGCGCGGGGATCTCCGTCCCGGGCGGCGCGGTCGATGGCGGGCCCGCCCGGATACGGGAGGCCGAAGACGCGGGCGACCTTGTCGAAGCACTCGCCCGCGGCGTCGTCCACGGTGTCGCCCAGGTGCAGGATCGGGTCGCGCACCAGGTCGCGCACCAGCAGCAGCGAGGTGTGGCCGCCGGAGACGATGAGGACCACGCACGGATCGGGCAGCGGCCCGTGCTCCAGGGTGTCGGCGGCCACGTGCCCGGCCAGGTGGTGCACTCCGTACAGCGGTACGCCCGCCGCGTACGCCAGCGACTTCGCCCCGGCCAGACCGACCTGGAGCGCGCCGGACAGACCGGGCCCGGTGGTCACCGCGACCGCGTCGACGCCGCGCAGCCCGATACCCGCCTGCGCCAGGGCCTCCCGGACGACCGGGGTGAACGCCTGGAGGTGCGCGCGGGCGGCGATCTCCGGCACGACCCCGCCGAAACGGGCGTGCTCGTCCATGCTCGACGCCACGACGTGCGCGAGCAGCCGCCCGCCGGAGACGATCCCCACCCCCGTCTCGTCACACGACGACTCGACGCCCAGCACCACCGGAGTCCGCACGGGAGCCTCTTCTCGCACAGTGTTCGTTATTGCAATCTCTATGCAACAAGGTACTCGCCCGCCGAGGGAGACGGCGGGCCGGAAGGCCCCCGCGCTGGGGCGCCCCGGAGTAATTGGTCATCGGCACTCCGGGAATGCCGTAGAGTTGTGTTCACCGACGCGGGGTGGAGCAGCTCGGTAGCTCGCTGGGCTCATAACCCAGAGGTCGCAGGTTCAAATCCTGTCCCCGCTACTGAAGGCCCGGGCCCGGCACGCAGACAGCGTGCCGGGCCCGAGTCGTTTCCCGGCCTGCCCCGGTGCGGCCCGCCCCGGCCCGGTGCTTGCGGGGTTGACCTTGACGCAGCGTCAAGATCTAGCGTTTCCGGCATGGAGTGGTCCATCCAGGAAATCGCCCGCCGGGCCGGCACCACCAGCCGCACGCTCCGGCACTACGGGGAGCTCGGGCTCCTCGCCCCGAGCCGGGTGGGGAGCAACGGCTACCGCTACTACGACCAGGACGCCCTCGTCCGGCTGCAGCGCATCCTGCTGCTGCGCGAGCTCGGGCTCTCGCTGCCCGCGATCAAGGACGTGCTGGCGGGGCAGCGGGACACGGCGGTGGCACTGCGGGCGCATCTGCGGCTGCTCGAACAGGAGCAGGCGCGCATCGGGCGGCAGATCGCCTCGGTGCGGACCACGCTCCACAAGACGCTGGAGGGGACGGAACTCATGGCCGAAGAAGTGTTCGACGGGTTCGACCACACGGTCCACGAGCAGGAGGTGACCGAGCGCTGGGGCCGGGAGGCGTACGCGGCGGGCGACCGCTGGTGGCGTTCGCTGGGGGCGGCGGAGAAACGGGCGTTCCAGGACGAGCACGAGGTGATCGCCCGCGACTGGGGCCGCGCCCGCGGAGCGGGGCTCGCCGCCGACGGGCCCGAGGCGCAGGAGATCGCCCGGCGGCACTGCGCGTGGCTGGCGCAGTCGTCGTCCCGCGCGCCCGGCCGGTCGTACGTGATCGGGCTCGGCGAGATGTACGCCGCCGATCCCCGGTTCGGGAAGAACTACGATCGCCACGGAGACGGCACCGCCGCCTTCGTACGGGACGCGCTGACGGTCTACGCGGAACACCGGCTCTCCGACTGACCACGGACGGCCGAGCCGCCACCCGCACTCCCCCTATTCGGCCGATGAGGAGTCGCCGCTCGGCGCGGCTCCGGGAAGCCTGGGCGGGGCGCGGTACCGTCCGCAGCCGTGGGTGGACCGGGCAGGAGTGCACAGGTGGGGATGGGCGAGGAGCGACGGCGGGGAGCGGGGCGGGGCGTCGACGCCGTCGGCCGCGCGGTGTTCGGTTCGCCGGACGACACCGGGACGTCCGGCAGCAGAGGCTCCCGGCGGTTCGTCCGGATGCTGCCGGCGCTGCTGATCGTCGGCGGGCTGCTCTTCGATTCACTGGCCCCGACCAACTTCACGGCCGTCCCCCTGTTCGTCGCGGCCCCGCTGATCGCCGCGCCGTTCTTCTCGCTCTCCCGGACCGTCCGCACGGGCGTCGCCTCGGTCCTGTCCGTCATCGCGATGCGGCTCTCCGACGGCACCTCCACCCGGGTGGTCCCGGTCATCGAGATGCTCACCGTGCTCACCACCGCCGTGCTGGCCGTCTTCATCAACGGCGTCGTGCGGCGCGGCAACGAGCAGTTGGCCTCGGCCCGGGTCATCGCGGAGACCGCCATGCGGGCCGTGCTGCCAACCCCGGCGGAGCGGATCGGCGGGCTCCAGGTGGCCGCCCGGTACGAGGCGGCGCAGGCGGACGAGTTCGTGGGCGGCGACCTGTACGCCGTCGCCGACACCCCGTACGGCGTCCGCGTGGTGGTCGGGGACGTGCGGGGGAAGGGGCTCGGGGCCGTCGAGGCGGTGGCGGTGATCATCGGGTCGTTCCGGGAGGCGGCCGAGCAGGAGCGTTCGCTGGAGGGCGTGGCGCAGCGGCTGGAGCGGGCGCTGGCACGGGAGGGGACGCGGCGGTACGGGCTGGACGCCATGGAGGGGTTCATCACCGCCGTCCTGGCCGAGATCCCGCCCGGCGCGACCTCGCTCCGCGTCGTGAACCGGGGCCATCCCGAGCCGATCCTGTTGCACGCGGACGGCGCCCTGGAGGTGCTGGCGCCCTCGGTGCCCGCACTGCCGCTGGGCATGGACCTCGGGGCGTGGCCGGACCGGGCCGACGTGTGGGAGATGCCCCCGGGGGCGACGCTCCTCGCCTTCACCGACGGCCTGTCCGAGGCCCGGAACGCCGACGGGGTCTTCTACGATCCGGCGGCCCGGCTGCGCGGCCGGATCTTCCCGGGGCCGGAGGAGCTGCTGTCGGCGCTCACCGACGACGTACGGCTGCACACGGGCGGGCGGGCCACGGACGACATGGCGCTGCTCGCGGTGGGCCGGCCGGCGGAGGGGCAGCCGGTGCGCCGGACGACGGTGCCGATCGTGGGCCGGGGCGACGGGCCCGGCGAGGGGTAGCACGGAGCCCGCGGTGGCGGTCCGGCCGACGGGCGGAACGCGCGGTGGTGGTCCGGCGGGCGCGGGGCGGTCCGGACGTGGTGCGGAGGCGTGTTCAGGGGTGCGGGCCGATACCACGCTGGGTGATCGAAGGACGCCGCTCCGCATAACGTTTGACACACCGTCATAAAAAGGGGTGTCGCTGAACGACGGTCAGGTCGCCCGATTCCACCCGCTTGTGCCCCGTACATCCCCGTCCTGTTCGTTAATGATCAACAGGAACAGCTTGGAATCGGGCCCGGGTGTCTATTAACGTTCGATAACGCAGCGCGGTCGTCACAGCCGTCGTCAGGGACGGCGCCGCGCGCGAGCGCCGAATTCCGCGAGGAAACCGGGGAACCACGTTCCTTGGGGTGAATCGGACGCCTGCGTCTCGTCAGAGGCGGAGGGGCCCGTAGGAGACCTTCCTGCTCCGAACCCGTCAGCTAACCCGGTAGGCGAGAAGGAAGGAAAGGAGTGCGCCCACGTGGCGTCCAACCAGCCTGCCCCTGAGGCCGTTTCACCCTTCAACGCGGACGTCTACGGCGGCGCGGAGCGGTCCGTTGGCGAGTGGAACCCCACCGAGGACACCATCCGCCCCGTGCGCGGCAGGCACCGCGTGGCCAAGCAGCGAGGTCTCGCGCGCAGCTCCACCGTCCTCGGGGTCGGCGTCATGGCGGCCGTCGGAGCGGGTGGCATCGCCACCGCTCAGGACAAGGCCCCGGTCTCCATCTCCCTTCCCGATTCCATCGCGGACAATCTTCCCGACGCCAAGTCCCTTCCCGGCGTAGGGGCGTTCATGTCCGACGACGCGGAGACCGCTCCGGTCGCCGCGCCGATCACCAACGCCGGTCTCACCACCGCCGAGGTGGAGAGCGGCGCCGACGCGGGCGAGGCCCTGCGCGCCCGGATCCTCCAGCAGGCCGAGCAGCAGCAGGCCGCCGCCGACGCCGAGGCCAAGGCCGCCGCCGAGAAGGCCGCCGCCGAGGAGGCCGCGGCGGAGGCCGCGAAGCAGCAGGACGAGGCCGAGAAGAAGGCCGCCGCCGAGAAGAAGGCGGCGGAGGAAGCGGCGAAGAAGAAGGCGGAGGAGGAGCGGCTCGCCAAGCTCGCCGCCAGCTTCTCCCTGCCGACCTCCTCGTACACGATCACCTCGACCTACGGGCAGTCCGGTGCCATGTGGTCCTCCGGCCAGCACACCGGCCTCGACTTCGCCGGATCGACGGGCGCGCCGCTCAAGGCCGTGCACAGCGGCACCATCACGTCGGCCGGCTGGTCCGGTTCGTACGGCTACCGCACCGTGCTCCAGCTGGAGGACGGCACGGAGATCTGGTACGCGCACCAGTCCTCGATCGACGTCTCCGTCGGCCAGAAGGTGACCACCGGTCAGACGATCGGCCGCATGGGCGCCACCGGCAACGTCACCGGCACCCACCTCCACATGGAGGTCCGGACCGCCGACGGCTCCGCGATGAACCCGATGGCCTGGCTCAACAGCAAGGGCCTGCAGGTCTGAACACCCCGGACCGGCCGCTCGCCGGTCCCCGGCCGGCGGTCTTCCTCCGCCGGCCCTCCCCGAAACCCCGGCAGCCCTGACGCACACCCCCCGACGTCAGGGCTGCCGGTCTGCTCAGGGGGCTCACGCGGCCGCCCGACGGGCCCGCCCCACATCCGCGCCCGGGCCCGCCCCATGTCCGCGCCCGGTCCGCACCACCCCCGCGTACGGGCCCGTACCACCCCCGCGTACGGGGCACCGCTCCGTACGCCCCGGCCCCACCGCGTACGGCCCCGTCGCCGCCCCGGATGGCGTACGCGGTGGAATACCGTCCCCGGGCGCGCCCGTTGGACCCTCACATGACTTCACCGCGCATCCCCCTCGGCACCTCCGGCCTCCAGGTCTTCCCGCTCGCCCTCGGCGGCAACGTCTTCGGCTGGACGGCCGACCAGGAGCAGTCCTTCGCCGTCCTGGACGCCTACGTGGCGGCCGGCGGCAACTTCATCGACACCGCCGACGTGTACTCCGCCTGGGTCGACGGCAACCGGGGCGGCGAGTCGGAGACCGTCATCGGCGACTGGCTCGCCTCCCGCGGCAACCGGGACGACGTCCTCGTCGCCACCAAGGCCGGCGCCCACCCCGACCACCGGGGCCTGTCCGCCGGTGCGGTCAAGGGCGCCGTCGACGCGTCGCTGACCCGGCTCCGTACCGACCGCATCGACCTCTTCTACACGCACTTCGACGACGAGAGCGTCCCCGTCGAGGAGATCGTCACCACCCTCGACCAGTTGGTGAAGGACGGCAAGGTGCGCCACATCGCCGCCTCCAACATCAGCCCCGAGCGGCTGCGGGCCTCCCTCGACTTCTCCGAGCGCGAGGGCCTCGCCCGGTACGTCGCCCTCCAGCCCCACTACAACCTGGTCTCCCGCGACACCTATGAGGGCGCGCTCCAGGACACGGCGGCCGCCGCCGGACTCGCCGCCGTCCCGTACTACGCGCTCGCCTCGGGCTTCCTCACCGGCAAGTACCGCCCCGGAACGCCCGTCGAGAGCGCCCGGTCCGCGACGGCGGGCGGTCACCTGGAGTCGGAGCGGGGGCGCAAGGTGCTGGCGGCGCTCGACCGGGTCGCCGGGGAGCGCGGCGCGGAGATCGCGACCGTCGCCCTCGCCTGGCTCGCCGCACAGCCGACCGTGGCCGCCCCGATCGCCTCCGCCCGTACGGTCGAACAGCTCCCCGCCCTCCTCGCGGTCGCCGGACTCCGGCTGACGGACGAGGAGATCGCGCTGCTCACCGAGGCATCCGCCTGACGTGCGCGGGGTCCTCCCGGCCGGTTGCTAGTGGGGCCGGCGGTGGCCGTGCGGAGGGTGCGGGGCGCCGTAGCCGTAACCGGGCGGTGGTCCGTACGGCTGGGCGGGCTGCTGACCGTACGGCTGTGGCTGTGGCTGTGGCTGCGGCTGCGGCTGCGGGTGGCCGTGGCCGGGCGGCGGGCTCCAAGGGGCGGGGCCGTACCCGTAGCCGTACCCCGGCCCGTGGCCGCTCCCGTGGCCGCTTCCGTACCCGGGACCGCTTCCGTACGGTGTCGGCGCGAGGTTCCGGTGGGCTCCCGGGCGGGAGGTGAGGCGGGCCGCGTGGGTGAGTGCCGGGGCCGCGATCTCCCGGCGCTGCCACAGGTGGTGCAGCAACTCCCGCTCCCGCGCGCCGAAGTCCGGTCCCACCGCGCCGTGGCGGGCCCGGCGGCGCAGGCCGGCCAGCGAGGTCGCGAACGACTCGTACTCCGCGACCGCGCGGGCCGCCGCCCGGCCCCGGATCCGGTCCTGCTGCCAGTGGCGGGCCAGGTCGCTGGCGACGCCCCGGGCCCGCATGGAGGAGAGCGCCGACGGTTCGGCGGGGGTGAGCCAGCCGGCCGCCGCGTACGCGGGCAGCTCGGCGGCGAGCGTACGCAGCTCCCGCTGGCGCGACCAGATCGCCAGCCAGGTCACCAGGCCGAACGCCGGGACCATGACGATCCCGTACACCGCGTAGAAGCCGTACGGGCCCAGGGACGACGAACCGTTCCACAGGGCGTGCAGCCCCATCGCCAGCGCCAGGCCCAGCAGCGGCAGGGCGATCCGGCGGACCCGGTGGTCGCGGGCGCTGACCGCCGCGAAGCCGAAGCCGAGGCCGGTGAGCACGGTGAACAGCGGATGCGCGAACGGCGACATGACGATCCGTACGAAGAACGTCCCCGCCGTCACCGAGGCCAGCCCGGAGCTGCCGAGCTGCTGGTCCTCACCGAAGGCGTTGCCCAGGTAGAGGATGTTCTCGGTGAACGCGAAGCCCGTCGCGGTGAAGCCGGCGACGACGATGCCGTCGACCACCCCGCTGAACTCCCGCCTGCGGAACAGGAAGATGAGCAGCACGGCCGCCGCCTTCGCGCTCTCCTCGACCACGGGCGCGATCACGGTCGCGCCCAGGGTGTCCGCGCTCGCCGGGTCCGCCGTCGCGGTGGCGATCCAGCGCGTCGCGAAGGAGTTGGCGATGATCGCGACGAGCGCGGCGGCGCACGCGCCCCAGGCGAAGGAGAACAGCAGGTTCCGCCAGGGCCCCGGCTCGACCCGGTCCAGCCAGCGGAACGCGGCCATCAGCAGCGGCACGGGCAGCACCGCGAGGCCGAGACCGACCAGGAACCCCTCCGTGCCGGTCTGTTCGCGGACCAGGGCGAGGATGATCAGCCCGCACAGCAGGAGCGCCACCGCCACGGCCCCGACGCGGAACGCCTTGCTGCGCCACACCATGCCGACGCGGTGCGGCCGGTAGCGCTCGCGGCCGGGCTCCGGCGCGGCGCCCAGGACCTCGTCGAGCCGCTGCTCGTGGAGGACCGGTACGGCGGGCCGCGCCTGATGATGCTGCACGGAGGGGTCGGACACCTCTCGACCCTAACGAGCGGTGCTGACACCCGGCGACGGCGCATCCGGTCGGGGCGGCGCATCCGGCCAGGACCGCGAGCCCGGCCGGGGCGTTTCCGGACAGGGGCGTGTCAGGCGAGGACAGGGGTGCGTATCCGGCGAGGACACGGCTGTACGCCGTGGTGCGCGCCGTCGTGCGCCGTGGTGTCTCAGACGCGGGCGAACAGCAGGTCGTGGACGACGTGTCCCTTGTCCAGGCCCTGCCCCTCGAAGCGGGTGAGCGGCCGGAACGCCGGGCGCGGGGCGTAGCCGCCGTCGGCCGCGGTGTTCTCGAAGCGGGGGTGCGCGGTGAGCACCTCCAGCATCTGCTCCGCGTACGGCTCCCAGTCGGTCGCGCAGTGGACGATCGCGCCGGGCCTGAGGACCGGGGCGACCAGGTCGAGGAAGTCGGGCTGGATGAGCCGACGCTTGTGGTGGCGGGCCTTGGGCCACGGGTCGGGGAAGTAGACGCGCAGGCCGTCGAGCGACTCGGGGGCCAGCATCTCGCGCAGCAGGATGACCGCGTCGCCGTTGGCCACCCGTACGTTCGTCGAGCCCGCCTTCTCCGCGAGGCCGAGCAGATTGCCCTGGCCGGGGGTGTGGACGTCGACCGCGAGGATGCCGGTGCCCGGGTCGTCGGCCGCCATCTGCGCGGTGGCCTCGCCCATGCCGAAGCCGATCTCCAGGACGACGGGCAGGCCGCCGAACAGCTCGGCCAGGTCCAGGACCCGCTTGCCGTCGATGTCCAGGCCCCACTGCGGCCACAGCCGCTCCAGTGACTCCTGCTGCCCGGTGGTGACCCGGCTGCGGCGCGGCTGGAAGCTGCGGATCCGGCGCTCGTGGTGCGAGCCGGCCGGGTCGGCGGCGGGACCGCCGGGGAAGCGGGGCTCCTGCCGCAGTCGCCGCGCGCGTTCGAAGGAGGCGGCCCGCCGCGCGGCGGCGTCCTCGTCGGACAGGGCGTCGGGGGCGGCGTCGGAGGCCGGTTCGGCCGGGAGCGGGAGCGGGAGCGCGTCGGCCGCCGTGGAACCGGTCGGTCCGGGGGCGGACGGCCCGGGGGCGGCGGGCGCCGTGCCGGCCGCGGCGTCGTCGGGGGTTCCGGCGGGGCTGGGGTTCAGGGGCTGCTCAGACACAATGACCGGATTCTACGGCGGGCGGCTTCCACCCCGTCTCCTGAGCCCGGCGCAGCGCCAGCCGCGCGACCTCCCGCCCGATGGGCAGGCACGCCGTCGCGGCGGGCGACGGGGCGTTCAGCACGTGCACGGTGTGCGGGGCCTCGCGGATCAGGAAGTCGTCCACCAGCGTGCCGTCCCTCAGCACCGCCTGGGCCCGCACCCCGGCGGGCGACGGGCGCAGGTCGTCCTCGGTGACGGCGGGCAGCAGCCGCTGGACGGCCCGGGTGAACGCGGACCGGGACAGCGAACGGTGCACCTCGCCCGCCCCGTACCGCCAGTGGCGGCGGGCGATGCTCCAGGTGCCCGGCCAGCTCAGCGTGGACAGCAGTTCGGCGGGGCGGACCCGCGGCCAGGTGTATCCCTCGCGGGCCAGGGCGGGCACCGCGTTCGGCCCGACGTGGACCGAGCCGTCGAACCCCCGGGTGAGGTGGACGCCGAGGAACGGGAACGCCGGGTCCGGCACCGGGTAGACCAGGCCGCGCACCAGCTCGGGGCGGTCCAGCGCGTAGTACTCGCCCCGGAACGGCACGATCCGCACCCCCGGGTCGTCCCCGGCGAGGCGGGCCACCCGGTCGCTGTGCAGCCCCGCGCAGTTGACCAGCGTCCGGGCGCGCACCACCGGGCCGTCCGCCGTGCGCACCGCGACGCCCCAGGGGCGGCGGTCGATCGCGGTGACCTCCGCGCCGTAGCGCACGATGCCGCCGGCGGCGCCGACCTCGGCCGCGAGGCGGTGGGCGACGGCGGTGAAGTCGCAGACGCCGGTGGTGTTGACCCGGATCGCCGCGAGCCCGCGCACCTCCGGCTCGTACTCCGCGATCTGGGCCGGGCCCAGCTCCCGCACGGGCAGCCCGTGCTCGCGGCCGCGCTGCACCAGGGAGTGCAGCCGGGGCAGCTCGGAACGGTCGGTGGCGACGATCAGCTTGCCGGTGGTGGCGTGCGCGACGGCGTGCTCGGCGCAGAAGTCCGCCAGCTCGGCGGAGCCGCGCAGCGCGTACCGCGCCTTCAGCGAGCCGGGGCGGTAGTAGATACCGCTGTGGATCACACCGCTGTTGCGGCCGGTCTGGTGGCGGGCGGGGCCGGACTCCTTCTCCAGGACCGTCACCCGCGTGCCCGGAGCGGCCCGGGTCAGCGCGTACGCCGTCGACAGGCCGACGATCCCGCCACCGGTCACCAGCACGTCGCAGTCGTACGCCGCGTGCGTCATCATCACGCCACCTCCCACCCCGATAGTGCACTGACCCACTGACAACGGGCTCAAACCCGGGAGGGGCGGGGCGTGGCGCACACCTCGGCCCCGGCGGGCCGCCGCCGGGACGCGCCACGCCCCGCCGCCGATCGCTCCCCACCCCGTTCCCCGAGCCCGTCCTTGCTTACGGGCCCCGGGCCACCGAGCCCGTTCCCGCGTACGAGCCCGGCCTCTGACCTCGTCTCCGTGTACGAGCTCGCCTCCTCGTCCCCGCTCAGCCCTGGGCGACCAGCAGGGGGCGGGCCCGCTCCCGCAGCTCCGCGACGCGGGGCTCGTCCCCGTACGGCTCCAGGCGGTGGAGCAGGTCGCGTACGTACTCGGTGGTGCGGGCGGAGGAGATCCGTCCGGCGACCTCCACGGCCCGGGTGCCCGCCGCGCAGGCCGCGTCCAGGTTGCCCGACTCCAGCTCGGCGACGGCCGAGACGACGAGGCGCAGTCCGTGGCTGCGGACGAACTCCTCGGTCGGCCGGGACAGCGCCTGCTCGGTGAAGCGCCGCACCTGGCGGGGGGCCTTCAGATCCCGGTAGCACTCGGCGGCGTCGGCGGCGAACCGGTCGTAGCCGTAGAAGCCGAGCCAGGACGGATCGGAGTCGCCCGCCCGGGACCGCTCCAGCCAGCTCTCCGCGCCCTTCAGCGCGGCCCCCGCGGCCGGTGCGTCGCCCGCCTTGGCATGGGCGCGCGCCTCCACCAGCCGGAAGAAGCTCATGGTGCGGGCGGTGGCGAGGCCCCGGTTGCGCTCGACGGCGGCCTGGGCGAGGTCGACGCCCTCGTCGGCGAAGCCGCGGTAGGTCGCCTGGAGGGACATCGAGGCGAGGACATAGCCGCCGAGCGGGACGTCGGCGGCGGCGCGGGCCAGGCGCAGGGCCTGGATGTAGTAGCGCTGGGCGGCCTCCTGCTGCCCGGTGTCGAAGGCCATCCACCCCGCCAGCCGGGTCAGTTCGGCCGAGGCGCCGAACAGGGCCCGCCCGACCTCGTCGGTGTACGAGCCGAGGAGCAGGGGAGCGGCGTCCACGCGTAAACACTCGGGGACCATGGACGAGCGCCAGTCGCCGCCGCCGTACTTGGAGTCCCAGCGCCGGGCGTCCTGCGCCGCCTCGCGCAGCTTCGACACGTCGCTGTGGCCGACGCGCAGCGGCGAGGCGTCCGCCACCGCGTCCGGTCCGGGCTGGACCGGCACGGAGCCGGCCGCGCCGGTGTGGAGGAGATGTGCGCCCCGGGCGTCCGGTGCGCTTCCCGGGCCGCGGGGTCCTGCCGCGCCGGGGGTGTCGCCCGTGCCGCCGCGCGCCCCGAGGGCTGACGCCTGTGCCGCCGTCGGGTCCCGGGCCACCGACGGATCGGCGGGGGTTATCAGCCAGCGGGAGGCGGGCGTCGCGTAGGCGCTCACCGAGAACGATCCCGCCAGGGACTGCCAGATCCCGCCGCCGCCCCGCCGCCCGGCCAGATCCAGCCGGTACAGCTCGGTCGCCGACCGGACCGCCTCGCCCACGTCGCGGGGGAAGGCGAGGCCCACCTCCGGTGCGGGGTCCGCGTCGGCGAGGCCGATCTCGTGCAGCGGGACGGGCCGGCCGAGCTTGGCCCCGATCGCCGCCGCGATGAGATGCGGCGCCGCGCCCTGCGGCACCATGCCCTTGGCGACCCACCGGGCCACCGAGGTCTTGTCGTAGCGAAGTGTCAGACCGCGCTGTGCTCCGAGGTCGTTGACCCGCCGGGCGAGCCCGGCGTTGCTGATTCCCGCGAGGGCGAGAACCGTGCCGAGCTTCTCGTTCGGCCCGCGTTGCTCCCTGGACATGCGCCACCCCTCGACACACAGACGGCCGCCGCGTCACCGAGGGCGGTGCGCGGCATTCGTGCCGATGCCTCCCCAGGTTCGAACCCTCGTACTCCACCTGCACACGCATGTGGCTGAGCCCCGAGGAATATGCCCCCCTGTCGAGAACACCGGTAAACACAGCGTAGTTCTCCCTATCCCTACCGTTAAGGGGTGGACGTCCGGATGGCGGGATTGTTGTCCGCGCGGGAGGCCGGGGCCGTCGCTGCGGCGTCCGTACGCCGGTGCGGGGCGTGCCCCCGGTGTGTGGCCGTGCGCCCGGCCGTGCGCTCTGGTCCGGCCCCCGCCCGGCCGGTTGGCTGGGTCCTGCGTGGGTCGGCCCACTGCACTGGACTCAGTGGGCTGGGGGAAACCGTCGTTCCATTCCCCGCGAGCGGCGGACCGGTCCGGGAGGTGAGGCCCACCTCCCGGACCGTGCGCGGAAGGGTCGCCAAGGGGGGCGCGGCACGGCGAGCGCGCGGGGTGGCGCTTCGAGAGAATGGCCGAATAGCGACGGTCCGGTGAGGGTCTGGCCAACGGTCCGACTATGGCCGGATATCGACGCTGTTTCCGGGCGGCGCCGGCCCTCCCCTCTCATCGGGGGCGGGCCGGGGCGGCGCGGAGGCCGGGCGGCCCCGGCTCCGCAACTCCCGGAACGGGGCGTTCCGTTGTTGTGGCCGCGGTGAAGAACGCGGCGGGCCTTTGCCAGGGGCGCATGCTCTTCCGGCGTGCGCTGCCCGTACACCCTCTCCTGCGGCATTGTCGTGGCAGCATGTCCCGCAGCGGTGTTCTCGCTCATCCGGTGCGCCGTTTGTCCACAGCCTGTGGAGGCGGCGATGCGTTGGTTGGTGGGGTGGAGCAGTATCGCCGCGAGCTTCGGCACCGTCGGCGCCGTCGGAAACAGCGGAGAGGGGCGCACGGTCCACCCCGTGGGCTCCCAACTGCTGTGGGGCGACCCGGATCCGCTCTGGGCGGTCGGTGACTGGCGGCCCGACGAGATCCGCGTCATCGGCGTCGCGACCCCCGAGGGCGCGCCCACCGCGCGCCTCGCGGTCCTCGGCTGCTGCGGCGCCACCGACGAGCAACTGCGCGTCGGCCTGCTCTCCGCGCGCGGCGGCGCGATGCGCCACCTCACGGCCTGGCCCGGGAGCTACACCGCCGTCGTGCAGATCGGCCGCCGCATCACCGTCGCGAGCGACCTGGCCGGCGCCCGGCCCGTCTTCCACACCCCGTGGGCCGGCGGCACCGCCTTCGCCACCGCGGCCCTGCCGCTCGCCGACCTCATCGAGGCCCAGCTCGACATCGGGCACCTCGCCGCCCTGCTCGCCTGCCCCGAGTCCCCCGAAGCGCTCGGCGACGGCACGCCCTACGCCGGCGTGAAGCGGGTCCCGCCGGGGCACGCGCTCATCCTCCGCGAGGGCTCGCGCGAGATCACCGGGTACGAGGCCGTCGCCTCCCTCGCCGTCGCGGCTCCCCAGGCCGACCCGGTGCACGCCGTGGAAGGCGTACGGGACGCGCTCGTCGAAGCCGTACGCGCCCGGCTCACGGCCCCCCGCCACGCGCCCGAAGCCGCCCCGCCGGACCCCGGGCCCGTCCCCGGCATGGGCCCCGCCGACCGGCGCGCCGCCCGGGGCGGGCCCGTGGCGGGCATCGGCGCCGACCTCTCCGGAGGAAGCGCCTCCGCCACCCTCGCCCTGCTCGCCTCCGGACTCCCCGGGCTGCCCGGCACCCTGCTCGGCCACGGAGCGGGCGCGGGGGAGCGGCTGCTCGCCGTCACCTTCAACGACCTCACCACCCGCGGGGACGAGGAGGAACTGGAGCGGGCCCACGCCATCGCCGCCGACCCGCGCCTGCACCACGTCGTCGTCGCGGCCGGCGAAGAGGCCCTGCCCTACGCCTCGTTGGACACCGGACCGCTCACCGACGAACCGGCCCCCTCCCTCGTCCTCGCCGAACGCCACCGCCGCCGGCTCTCCGCGGGCAGCGCCGACCACCTCGTCGGCCACGGGGCCCGGCAGGTCCTGGACGCCCATCCGGCCCGTCTCGCCGACCTCCTGATGGACCGGCGCAGACGCCACCTCCTGCGCCCCGTCGCCGCCCTCACCAAGGCCGAAGGCCCCACGGCGCACTCCCTGTTCGTCCCGCTGACGCTCTACCGCGCCGCGCGCCGCCTCGCCCGTACGTCCTACCGCACCGGCCTGGAGTCCGCCGCCGGACTCCTCCCCGACGCCAACCGCCGGGCCCCCGACCTCGCCACCCCCGCCGACGCCTCGCTCGCCGCCCTCGCCTGGTCGCGCCCGGGACCGGCTGCGCGCTGGCTCACGGGAGAGGCGCTGGCGGAAGTATCGGTTCGCCTCCAGGAGGCGGCGATCCGGCCCACCTCCGTGCAGCGCCCGGGGGAGGCCCGCGCCCGCGCCGCGCTCGCCCGGGGGGCCGCCGACCACCGGATCCTGGAACAGGCCACGGAGATCCGCAGCCAGCGCCTGCACGCCCCGTTCCTCGACAACCAGGTCGTCCGGGCGGCCCGCGCCCTGCCCGAATCGCTCCGCGTCCAGCCCGGCGCACGGGCCGCGATCCTGCGCCGGGTGCTCGGCGGGGCGGGCATCCACGATCTGCCGCCCGGCTGGGGCGCGCCCTCCCAGGCCACCTCCACCGCCGTCACCCGGACCGGCCTGCGCATGGCCCTGCCCGACCTGATGGCCCTCTTCGACGCCCCGCTGCTGGCCGACGCGGGCCTGGTCGAGGCCCGGGTGGTCCGCAAGGCCCTGCGCGCCGCCTCCGAGGGCGCACCGCTGCCCCTGGACGGACTGGCGGACCTCGCCTCCACCGAACTGTGGCTGCGCCGCCTGCTGAACCGCCGCGGCACCTGCTGGACCGGTACGGCCGCACCGCGCCGGCGCGCGGTCGCGGGCGGCGTGGCCCCCGCCCGGCGCACGCTCCAGCCCTGACCGGAACGCTTCCGCCCACCGGACCGAAGCCCCGGGGCGCGTCCGGCGTGCGGGCCCGCGTACGGCTCAGGAGCAGCTGATCCGGGACTCCGCCCAGTCGGCGAGCGCCACCTGGCCGAACGTTCCCTCGGGCTCCACCACCAGGCGGATCGAGGACTGGCCGGAGATGTCCACGCCGACCGGGACGGCGGGGTCGCCGCCCTTCATCACCGGGGAGCGCCACAGCCGCGCCCCGTCTCCGTTGAACACGGAGAAGCGCGCCGCGCCGAGACCCATCGTCAGATCGTCCACCCCGACCATGGCCTCGTAGCGGGTGCACGGCCGGTTGAGCCGGATGGTCACCGAGGAGCGGGCGTGCACGGTCACCCCGTGCGCGTACCGGGTGGAGGCGATCGACACGTTGGACCGCTGCCAGATCCAACTGCTCTGCCCCATCACCACCTCCGGCTCGCTGCGGTCCCCGAAGACGGAGTACGGCAACTCGCTGACCTGGTACACCTCCGGCGCGGGCGGCGGCGGGGTGGGCTTAGACGGAGGGGGCGGCGTCGGCGTCGGCGTCGGAGAGGGGGACGGCGGCGGAGTCGGCGCGGGCGGCGCGGGCTCCGGCGGCGGCTCGGGGGAGGGCGTGGGGCTCGGCGTCGGCTCCGGGGCCGGCTCGGACGGGGCCGGCTCCGGGGGCGCGGGCGGTGCGGGGGCCGCCGGCGGTTCGGGCTTCGGCTTCGGAGCCGGCGGCGGGGGCTCGGGCGCGGGCGTGGGATCCGCCGGCGCCACGGCCGGCGGCTTGGCGACCGGCTTGGGCTCCGGCTTCGGCTGGTCGTCGCCGACGAGCGCCCACACCAGTCCGGCCGCGGCGGCCACGGTCACGGCGGCGGCGATCCCGGCCTTGGCGGGCGTGCCGAGCCCCTCGGAGGCCGCAGCGCCCCCGGCGGCCCCGCCGGTCGAACCGGACCCGGTGGCCGCCGCGGCGGCGCCCGCCCCGGCCGCCCCGACCGCGCCGCCGGCCACCACGCCGGCTGCCTTGAGCGCGTATCCGGCGGCGAACCACCCGATGACCGCGACGGGCAGCAGCGCCGGAATCCCGGCGTTCACCTGTTCCAGCTCGCCCGCGGCCACCCGGCACCTGGCGCACTCGTCGAGGTGCTTGCGCAGACCGCGTTCGGCGCGGGTGCGCAGGCCGCCCCGGGCGTGCGCGCCGAGCCGGTCGGCGTACTGCGCGCAGTCCCCGCCGGTGGTGAGCGCCCGGCTGACGTGGGCCTGGAGGTATGCCTGCTTGAGCCCTTCGCGGGCCCGGCCGGCCAGCACGGCGGTGGCGTTGGCGGTGAGGCCGAACAGCGGGGCGATCTCGCTCGGCGACTCCTCCTCCACGGTGGTGTGCCACAGCACCGCCTGCCAGCGCTCCGGAAGGCTCCGGAACGCCTGCATCGCCATCGTCTGCTCGGCCTCGTGCATCGCCAGGACGTCGGCGCCGAGTTCGAGGGTGTCGTCGTCGGAGAGCTCCGAGGAGCGGGTGGCCTGCGCGGCGAACACCGCGAAGTCGTCGACCAGGTGCTCGCGCTTGGAGCTCTTCGTCCAGGCGGCGGCGACATGGCGGACGGCGGTCATCAGGTAGGCCCGGACCGCCTCCGTGGGCCCCTTCCCGCCCCGTACGGCCTGGAGCGTGCGCGCGAACACCTCGGCCGTCAGGTCGTCGGCGGTATGCCCGTCGCGGCAGCAGCTGCGGGCGTACCGGAGGACGGCGGCCGAGTGTCGCCGGAACAGCTCCTCGTACGCCTGGTCGTCGCCGGCCCGCATGTCCTCGATCAGCCGGGCGTCCGAGAGCCCGGACTCGGGAGCCCCGCTACGACCGGCGCGCTGCTGCGGAACGGCGTGCGGGCCGACGCCCGCCCCGGCTCCGCCGGAGGCGTCGTCCTCGGCGACGGCGGGCCACGGGCCGGGCAGAACGGTGCCGCCCTCGTGCTCGCCGTCCGACGCGCCGCGTGCGGCCCGGACGGGCACGTGCCCGGCGGGTCGCCCCGCCGCCCTCGTGTCCTTGCCGGCCGCAGCGATCTCGTCGAGCGGCTCTTCCTGCTGCTCGTTACCGCTCATCGCGGAAGCCCCCGTATACACCCTCGGACCCGAATACCGGCCAAGACTGCCACATGGCTCAATCGCGTTCGCCCCTCCGTCGCGCCAACCACTCATCCGGGGCGCTTTCTGGTAAGGGAGTACTAGGCGTCACTCTTTCGGGGAATGGGCCCCTGTCGGTCGGTCTCCGTCTGCGTCCGTGTCATCGTCGCGGGTGCGCCCGCCCGGCCGCCCGGCCCCGACCACCTCATGCCGCCCGCCCCGCCCGCACACTCGACGCGACGGACGACCACCGGCGGCGCGGGAGCGGCCGACGCAGGCCGGCCGGCACGGCGGCAGAACCACCGCCCCGCCCGTCGACCCCGTCTCCGCCCATCCCTCAGGCTCCGCACCATGTCACCGCTCGGGCCCCGCCCCGCGTCACGCCGGGCGCGACCGCAGACCCTCCAGCAGGATGTCCAGCAACCGGGCCGAGGCCGCGGCCTGCTGAGCGGCGTCCGGCAGCGAAGGAGCCGCCGTGGCGATGACCAGCAGCACATCGGCGACCGTCACGTCCCGGCGCAGCTCGCCCGAGTCCCGCGCCCGGTCCACCAACTGCCCCACGACCTCCAGCAGCTCGACCGCACCGGTCTCCTCGCCGATCCCGTCCAGCCCGTCGGCCCCACCGGAGCGCTGACCGACGACCCGGAAGTCGTCCTGGCCCACGCCCTGCCGCTGCTGCGGAACCCGGGTCTCGTCGCCCGCGCCCGCCGAACCGGCCGGCTCCTCCGCCTCGGCCCCGACCCGCAGCACCTGCGGCGGCAGCAGCCTGCCCGCGCCCGAAGCCACCGACGTCCGCAGGAAGCGGGAGAGCGCAGCCCACGGCATCTCCTCCTGCCCCAGCGCCGTACGCGCCTGCTCGGTCAGCCGGGAGGTCTCCTCCTCGGCTATCCGGCGCACCAGCACGTCCTTGCTCGGGAACCGCCGGTAGACCGTGCCCACGCCGACGCGCGCGCGACGTGCCACGTCCTCCATCGGAGCGCCGTACCCCAGCTCCCCGAACACCTCGCGTGCCGCACGCAGCACGTGCTCCAGATTCCGCTGCGCGTCGACGCGCAGCGGGGCCGAGCGCGGCGCGCCCGCGGATCCCGTCGTGGTGGCCGTCGCCCCGTTCGGGGCCGGCACGGCAGCGGACGAGACCATCGCGGCGCTCACGGCCGCCGCGGAACGAACGGCGTCGGCCGAGCTCATGACCCCGAGCGCGCCCACGGAGCCGAGGCGTCCCTGGTCCTCGGACGGGCGCGAGAGCGCAGCCTGGCCATGCGTATCCTGAATCTGCATAACTTTCCCCCGGTTATGACGTCTCCCCCCGGAGACTTCCCGCCGTTTCAGCCGGGGAGCGGCGCACAACGAAATCCGCACCCGACACCCCGACGGGTACCGAACATAGTTGAGCCCGCGTCAATTCAGAAGAGGGTAGTTCCGCATGGGGCGGCGCCCGAACCGGCCACGACCCGGTCCACGCGGGGAGATCGTCCCGCCTCCCACCCCCGGCGTAGCGCCTGACCTGCGCGGCTGCCGTTCCGCCCCGCGCACGGACACCGAGCCCCGCTGGGAGCGCTCCGGTCACACAATTTGCCGGGCCTGTGGACAAACCACTGACTCCGTTGCGTCATGGGGTGGTGATGGCTCCAGATTCCCGGGGGACGACCCCCGGCACCCGGCCAGGTGTACGCATTCTCGTCGTCGGCGGCGGCTACGTCGGGATGTACACGGCGCTGCGCCTCCAACGGAAGTTGAAGCAGCGGCTGAGAAGCGGCGACGCCGAGATCGTGGTCGTCACGCCCGAGCCGTACATGACGTACCAGCCCTTCCTGCCCGAGGCGGCCGCCGGCTCGATCTCACCGCGCCACGTGGTGGTCCCGCTCCGCCGCGTCCTGAAGGACTGCCGGATCGTCATCGGCGAGGCCGAGCGCGTCGACCACGCCAAGCGGACCGCGACCGTCACCACCCTCGCCACCGCCGAGGACGGCACCGGGGCCCTGGAGATCGCGTACGACGAGATCGTCATCGCGCCGGGGTCCGTGTCACGCACCCTGCCCATTCCCGGGCTGGCCGAATTCGGCATCGGTTTCAAGACCGTCGAGGAGGCCATCGGGCTGCGCAACCACGTCATCGAACAGATGGACATCGCCTCCGCCACCCGTGACCCCGCCATCCGCGACGCCGCTCTGACCTTCGTCTTCGTCGGCGGCGGCTACGCCGGCGTGGAGGCGCTGGCGGAGCTGGAGGACATGGCCCGCTACACCGCCCGGTACTACCACAACATCAAGCCGTCCGACCTGAAATGGATCCTCGTCGAGGCGTCCGGGCGGATCCTCCCCGAGGTCGGCGAGGCCATGGGCACGTACGCCGTCGGCGAGCTGCGCGGCCGCAACATCGACGTACGCCTCGAAACCCGCCTCGACACCTGCGAGGACCGCGTCGCCGTCCTCAGCGACGGCTCCCGCTTCCCCACCCGCACCCTCGTCTGGACCGCGGGCGTGAAACCGGCCCCCCTGCTGGCCGCCACCGACCTGCCCCTCACCGAACGCGGCCGGCTCCGCTGCACCGCCGCCCTCGGCGTCGAGGGCATGCCGCACGCCTGGGCCGCCGGCGACGCCGCCGCCGTACCCGACCTGACCGCCGCCGAACCGGGCCGCGAGACCGCCCCCAACGCCCAGCACGCCGTACGCCAGGCGAAGGTGCTGGCCGACAACGTCCTCGCCTCGATCGACGGGCGGCCGCCGGCGGAGTACCGGCACGCGTACGCCGGATCCGTCGCCTCCCTCGGCCTGCACAAGGGCGTTGCCCACGTCTACGGCCGCAAGCTCAAGGGCTATCCGGCCTGGCTGATGCACCGCGTCTACCACCTCAGCCGGGTGCCGACGTTCAACCGGAAGGCCCGCGTCCTTGCCGAATGGACCCTGTCCGGCCTCTTCAAACGCGAGATCGTCTCCCTCGGCTCGCTGGAGCACCCCCGCGCCGAGTTCGAACTCGCGGCGGGCGGCGGCGCCGCACCGGGAATCCCCCGCCCCGGCCGCCCGAAGGACGGGGAAGAACCGCCGGAGCACCGCCCGACCGGCGGATGAGGGGCGCACGGCGGCCGGACGACGGCCCTCCGAGCGGCGGCTGGCGGCCCGTCGGCGGAGCGGTCGGGAGGCAACTGTCAGTACGGTCGGTCACACTGGACGTGTGACCATAGGTGGGCCCACACCTGCACAGAGTGACCCGGTCGGCAGTAACCAACAGTGACCAGCAGCGACGCACCACGAGCACGAAGAGGCCCGGCTGCGCCTTCCCGGGGGTACGGCCCCGACGCACCGATGACAACGGCAGAAGAAGCAGCCCGCCCGAGCGGACCAGACCGACACACGAGGCCAGAAATACCGTGAACTTCACGCGTTGGAGCGCCCGCCTTTCCGGAACGCAGCGCCGAGCCGCCGCCGCACGGAACGACCGCAGTCCCGTGCCGGCCGCCCGAGCCGAATCCGCCCGGCCGGACGGCCCACCCGGTGACTCCTCCCCGGCGCCGGGCGACGCCGCCACCCCCGAGACCGCCCCCGGCCCCACCCTCGACGACCTGTCCGCCTGCGAGATCATCGGCCGGCTCCCCGCCCCGGTCGCCCTGCTGCACGGCCCCGACCACAAGATCTCCTACGTCAACGACGCCTACGCGACCGCGTTCGGCCCCCGCCCGTCCGGCACCCCCGCCGCCGCGGCCATGCCGGAGCTCGCCCAGCTCAGCGTCCTCCCCCTCCTCGACCAGGTCCTGCGCAGCGGCACCGCCCGCACGGTCAAGTCCCGCCGGACCCCCGGAGGCAGCTCGTACACGGTGACCTGCACCCCCGTCGCCGGCGAGGCGGGAGGCGAAGGCGTCCTCGTCTACGCCACCGACGTCACCGACCACGCCGAGGCCGCCGAACGCCTGCGCACCAGCGAGCGCCGCCACCGCGAGACGGCCGTCACCCTCCAGCGCTCCCTGCTCCCGCAGGAGCTGGAACAGCCCGACGACCTCCGGATCGCCGCCACCTACCAGCCCGGCGGCACCGACGCGGCGGTCGGCGGCGACTGGTACGACGTCATCACCCTCGGCGCGGGCCGCACCGCGCTCGTCATCGGCGACGTGATGGGCCGCGGGGTCCGGGCCGCCGCCGTGATGGGCCAGCTCCGCACCGCCGTCCGCGCCTACGCCCGGCTCGACCTCCCGCCGCACGAGGTGATCCAGCTGCTGGACGTCCTCGCCGCCGAGATCGACGCCAGCCAGATCGCGACCTGCGTCTACGCCGTCCACGACCCCAACGAGGAACAGCTCGTCTACGCCTCCGCCGGGCACCTCCCGATCCTCGTCGCCGACGAGGACGGCACCGTCCACCGCGCCGCCGACCCCACCGGGCCCCCGCTCGGCACCGGCGGCTGGGTGCACACCTCCGGCACCATCGCGCTCCCGCCCGGCTCCACCGCCGTCCTCTACACGGACGGCCTGGTCGAGCGGCGCAGCGAGGACATCGACGAGGGCGTCGCCTCCCTGGCCCGCGCCCTGTCCGGGGCCAGGGGGACCCCGCAGGTCGTCTGCGACCGGCTGATCCGCTCCCTCGGAGTGACCGCGGAGCACGACGACGACGTGGCGGTCCTGGTCGTCCAGCACCCCGCCCGCACGGGGGCGGACGCGGAGCTGTTCCACAACGCGGCGCTCGATCTCCTCGGCGGCATCGAGGCCGCCCCGCGCGCCCGCGCCTTCGCCACCGGGGTGCTGGCCTCCTGGCGCTTCCCGGTCGAGCTGTGCGACCTGGGCGTGCTCGCCACCAGCGAGCTGGTCGCCAACTCCCTCCAGCACGGCACACCCCCGATGCGCCTGGGCCTGAGACGTACGGACCGGCGGCTGATCATCGAGGTCACCGACGGCGACGACCACCTGCCGCGCCGCCGCCAGGCCGAACCGGTGGACGAGGCGGGCCGAGGCATCTCGATCATCGCCTCGATCGCCACCTCGTGGGGAAGCCGCCGCACTCCCGGCGGCGGCAAGGCGGTCTGGTGCGAGTTCGCCCTGCCGCGGTGAGCAGGGCGAACGCGCGGAGCGACGCCGGTCAGTGACCGGCCGGGGCCGGCGCTGAGGTCGGAGCCGGGGGGTTCCCGACGACGTCCCCGCCCTCGCGCCCCCCAAGGCTCTCGGGGCTCTCGGGCAGTGACACCGCCACCACCCGCGACGGGACGGCCGCCAGCGACGGCTGGTCCTGTACGGGGGTGAGGCGGCGGCCCAGCCGCAGCGCGAGCCCCGTGATGCCCAGCGAGAACAGCACGAACGTCACGATGTACGGGCCGTGCAGCGAGGCCCCCATGGGCCCGCCGACCGCCGGGCCGACCGCCAGCGCGAGCTGCTTGCACAGGGCGAACGCCGAGTTGTACTGCCCGACCATCGACTCCGGCGCCAGGTCCGCGACCAGCGGCGCGACGGTCGGCGACAGCATCGCCTCACCCAGCCCGAACAGCGCGTACGTGGAGATGAACGCGGCCGTCGCCATGGTCTGGCTGCCGTGGCCCAGCCCCGCGTAGCCCGCCACGATCCAGGCGAACGCCCAGATCAGACCGACCGCGGCGATGACCCGGGTGCGCCGACGCCGCTCCACGAGCCGCAGCACGACGAACTGCGCGACGACGATGACCGCGGTGTTGGCGGCCAGCGCGAGGCCGAGCGTGGACGGCTCGATCCCGGCGGCCTCGGTGCCGTACGCGGCGAGGCCCGACTCGAACTGCCCGTAGCAGGCGAAGAACAGCACGAACCCGAGCACGCACAGCTGCACCATGGCCCGGTGCGAGAGCAGCGCGCGCAGCCCGCCGCCCTTCGCCGCCGAGGCGTCGGACGGCCGCACCTCACCGAGCGAGGCCGGGCGGGGCATCCGCACGGTCGTCACGGTGACGCCGAGCACCACGAACATCGCGGCCTCGATCAGGAACAGCATGGTGAAGCTCGCCGGCCGGTCCACGTCCACCAGCTGCCCGCCGACCAGCCCGCCGAGGCCGAGGCCCAGGTTCTGCAGGAAGAACTGCATGGCGAAGGCGCGCGTACGGGTCGCGGTGGAGGAGCACCACACGAGCATCGTGGCGAGGGCGGGCTGCATGACGGCGGTACCCGCGCCCAGGACCGCGGCGGCCAGCACGGCGGCCGGGACACTGCTCGCGAATCCCAGGGCGGCGGCGCCCACGGAGGCCAGACCGGAGGCCACCACCAGCACGGGCAACGGGCCCCGCCGGTCGATGGCCCGTCCGGTGAACGGCAGAACGGCCAGCGCCGCCATCGCGAAGACCGCCAGGACGACCCCCGCCGTCCCGGCGCCCAGATCCCGCACCTGCGCCACATAGACGTACAGATACGGAACGGTGAATCCGAGCCCGAACGCGCTCAGCGCGCTGCCCAGCTGGATCCGCCGCAGCGCTGCGCCCATCTCCCTGGTCACACTCACCTACCTCAAGATCTCGAAGGGCCCGTCACCGGTTGGCCGCGCGGCGGGCCCCGCACGTAAGAAATCAGACTCGAAGACTTTAGCACTAAACTTCAAGTGTGAAAACTTCATCATGAAGGACTTCAAGGGTGGTGAGCCGTGCCATACTGCCCGCCATGTCCGAGAGCACCGAGGAGCCCGCCGTCGGCGAGCCGAGCCTCGACGAACAGATCGCCGCGTACCAGCGGGAGTTCCGCGATCTCGACCCCCAGGTCGAGCAGGTCGTCTCCGCGCTGGGCCGACTGAACCGCCGGATGAACGTCGCGTACGGGAGACAGGTCGCGGCGCTCGGCATCAGCAACGCCGAGTGGGAGGTCCTCAAGACCCTCGTCCTGTCCGGCGCCCCCTACCGCCTGGGCCCCGGAGAGCTGGCGAAGCGCCTCGGCCTCACTCCGGCCGCCATGACCCACCGCATCGACCGGATGGCCGGCGAGGGCCTGGTCACCCGGGACCGCGACGAGAACAACCGGGTCCGCGTCATCGTCGAGCTGACCGACGAGGGCCGTACGAAATGGCTGGAGGCGATGCGCATGGCGACCGACTTCGAGGAGGACCTCCTCCAGGACCTCTCCGGTGATGAGCGCGGCGTCCTCGGCGAGCTGCTGGTCCGCCTGCTGCGCCGGGTGGAGCACGCCCAACCGGACGCCGGCGGCCGCCTCACCGACCTGGACTGACGGCCGGTAGCGGAAGGCCCCGGGGCGGACGGGGAAGGCCACCCGGGGAGGGTTGACACCACCCCGCTCGGCTGCGTAGTGTTCTCCGAGTTGTCACGGAGTCGGTACGAATCCGGGGCAGCCATCCCGCCGCGAATGCGGCAACCAAACTTCAGCACGATCTCCCACTCGGGATGATTTCGGCATGCCGGAATTGATTGCGAAGGCCCGATTATGAGCCGCCGGGAGAATCCGCTAGAGTTTGAGCGTCGGAACGGCCCAACAGCCGGGAAGACAAGCCCCGCTGACTGGGAATCAGGCCCGAAAGGATCTGATAGAGTCGGACTTGCCGGAAAGGGAAACGTGAAAGCGAAGACCTGGAAAGCGAAACAAGCAGAATCGCAGGGCCCGCTTCGACCGGGAATCAGGCACGAAAGAGTCTGATAG
>NZ_JNZZ01000025.1 GCF_000717645.1 Streptomyces californicus | reverse complement strand
CCCGTACGGCACCCCCACCCCCGCCCCCGTCCTCGTCGCCGTGGCGCACGGCAGCCGCGACCCGCGGGCCCCGCGCACCGTGCGGGCCCTCCTGGACCGGGTACGGGACCTGCGCCCCGGCCTCGACGTCCGCCTCGCCCACATCGAACTGAACGCGCCGCTCCTCCCGGACACCCTGGACGGCCTGCGCGGGGCCGACGCCGTCCTCGTCCCGCTGCTCCTCGGGCGCGGCCACCACGTCAAGCGCGACCTGCCCGCCGCGACGGCCGCCGCCCCCGCCGTACGCACCCGGATCGCCGAGCCCCTGGGCCCGCACCCCCTGCTCGTCGAGGCGCTGCACGAGCGACTCCTCGACGCCGGATGGACCCCCGCCGACCGGGGCGACCCGCGCACCGCCGTGGTCCTCGCCGCCGCCGGCTCCCGCGACCCCGACTCCGCTCGGGACACCCGGCGCAGCGCCCGCCTGCTCGCCGCGCGCCTCGGCGTCCCCGTCGTGCCCGCGTACGCCTCCGCCGCGGCGCCCACCGTCCCCGCCGCCCTGCGCGCGCTCGCCGCACGCGGACGCCACCGCGCCTTCGTCGCCTCGTACTTCACCGCCCCCGGCCGCTTCGCGAGCGCCTGCGCCGCCGCCGTACCGCACCGCGCCGCCGCTCCGCTCGGCGACCACCCGGCGACGGCCCGCCTCGTGCTGCACCGCTACGACCGGGCGCTGTCCGCGAACGCCCCGGCCGACACGGTGACCTTGCTCGCTTCCGCCTGACATCCCGGCCCGCTCGGCCACGTCGTCGCTCCCGGTCGCTACTGTCGGGACCATGGACGGCACACAGGGCACACAGGGCGCACACGGAACAGAACCGGCACTCGGCGCACGCGGCACTCGGAGCGGCGCCGGGGCGAGCCCCTACGGCCCCGCCGACACCCAGCGGTTCGACACCGAGGAGGACAAGCGCCCCGGCCGCACCGCCTTCCAGCGCGACCGCGCCCGGGTCCTGCACTCCGCGGCCCTGCGCCGCCTCGCCGGAAAGACGCAGGTCGTCACGCCCGGCACCCGTTCCCCCATGTGGGACGCCAGCCCCCGCACCCGGCTCACCCACTCCCTGGAGTGCGCCCAGGTCGGCCGCGAGCTCGGCGCGGTCCTCGGCTGCGATCCGGACCTGGTGGAGACGGCCTGCCTCGCCCACGACATGGGCCACCCGCCGTTCGGCCACAACGGCGAACAGGCGCTCGACGACTTCGCCTCCGACTGCGGCGGCTTCGAGGGCAACGCCCAGTCGCTGCGCCTGCTGACCCGCCTGGAGCCCAAGCGCTTCGTCCACGACCCGCGCACCGGCGACCTGGTCAGCGTCGGCCTCAACCTCACCCGGGCCGCACTGGACGCCGCCACCAAGTACCCCTGGCCGCGCGGCGCGCACCCCACCGACCCGCACGCGGTGAAGTTCGGGGTGTACGCCGACGACCTCCCGGTCTTCTCCTGGGCCCGCGAGGGCGCCCCCGGGGACCGCACCTGCTTCGAGGCCCAGGTCATGGACTGGTCCGACGACGTGGCGTACTCCGTGCACGACTTCGAGGACGGGCTGCACGCCGGGCACATCGACCCCAACTGCCTCTACGCCGAACCGGAACGCGAGGAGATCTGGGCCGTCGCCATCGGCCGCTACGTCCCCGCCGACACCGACCCGCAGGAGCTGGCCGCCGCCCTCGACCGGCTCATCGACCAGGAGTGGTGGCCGCACGGCTACGACGGCTCCGCCGTGGCCCAGGCCCGCCTCAAGGACGCCACCAGCCAGCTCATCGGCCGGTTCTGCCTGGAGGCCGAGACCGCCACCCGCGCCGTGTACGGCCCCGGCCGCCTCGGCCGGTACGGCGCCGAACTGGTCGTCCCGCGCGAGGTGCGGCACGAGTGCGCGGTGCTCAAGGCGGTGGCCGACCGGTACGTGATGCAGCGCGCCGAACAGGAGGCCCTCCGCGCCGACCAGCGCGTCGTCATCGCCGAACTGGCCGCCGCCCTTACCGCCCGCGCCCCCGAGGGCCTGGAGCCGCACTTCCGCGCCCTGTTCGACCAGGCGACCGACGACCACGCCCGCAAGCGCGTCCTGATCGACCAGATCGCCGCCCTGACCGACGCCTCCGCACGATCCCTGCACGCCGCGCTCACCGCCCGTCGCGGCTGACCGGCAGACTGGAACGGGCCGGGCAACCGACCACCGGGTGTGGACCGTCCGGGACACACCCTCTTTCGCCATCACGCCGCGTGCGGGACGCTCGCGGGAGTGGGGGCGTAGCGCAGCACAGCACTGAGGAGGCATCACGTGGTCGACGCAGACCAGACGTTCGTCATCGTCGGAGCGGGACTCGCAGGGGCGAAGGCGGCCGAGACGCTGCGCGCCGAAGGGTTCACCGGCCGGGTGATCCTCATCGGCGACGAGCGCGACCACCCCTACGAACGGCCGCCGCTCTCCAAGGGCTACCTGGAGGGCAAGGCCGAACGCGACAGCGTCTTCACCCACGAGCGCCCCTGGTACGCGGGCGCGGACATCGAGCTGCACCTCGGCCAGCCGGTCACCGCCCTCGACCGGTACGCGAGGACCGTGCAGCTCGGCGACGGCACCGTCATCCACTACGACAAGCTGCTCCTGGCCACCGGCTCGGAGCCCCGCCGCCTGGACATCCCCGGCACCGACCTGGCCGGCGTCCACCACCTGCGCCGCCTCGCCCACGCCGACCGGCTGCGCAACGTGCTCGCCGCCCTCGGCCGCGACAACGGCCACCTGGTGATCGCCGGGGCCGGCTGGATCGGCCTGGAGGTCGCCGCCGCCGCCCGCGGCTACGGGGCCGAGGTCACCGTCGTCGAGTCCGAGCCCACCCCGCTGCACCAGGTCATCGGCCCCGAGCTGGGCCAGATCTTCACCGAGCTGCACGCCTCGCACGGCGTCCGCTTCCACTTCGGCGCCCGCCTCACCGAGATCACCGGCCAGGACGGCATGGTGCTCGCCGCCCGCACCGACGACGGCGAGGAGCACCCCGCCCACGACGTGCTCGCCGCCATCGGCGCCGCCCCGCGCACCGCGCTGGCCGAAGCCGCCGGACTGGAGACGGCCGACCGCGCCCAGGGCGGCGGCATCGCCGTCGACGCCTCGCTGCGCACCTCCGACCCGCACATCTACGCCGCCGGGGACGTCGCCGCCGCCTCCCACCCGCTGCTCGGCGCCCGGCTGCGCGTCGAGCACTGGGCCAACGCCCTCAACGGCGGACCGGCCGCCGCCCGCGCCATGCTCGGCCAGGACGTGACGTACGACCGGGTGCCGTACTTCTTCTCCGACCAGTACGACCTGGGCCTCGAATACTCCGGCTGGGCCCCGCCCGGCTCCTACGACGAGGTGATCATCCGGGGCGACGCCGGGAAGCGGGAGTTCATCGCGTTCTGGCTCAAGGACCGCCGCGTCCTCGCCGGGATGAACGTCAACGTGTGGGATGTCACCGAGACGATCCAGGAGCTGATCCGGGGCCGCCGCCAGCTCGACCCGGAAGCCCTCGGCGACCCGTCCGTGCCGCTGGACTCCCTGCTCTGAGACGTACGGCCGGGGTGCGGGCGGCCACGGCCCGCACCCCGGGCCCGCGGCTGCCCCGCGTCCGGCCGTCCGCGTCCCCCCGTAGACTTCACCCGTGGCTGGCAGGATCAACGACGACGACGTGAAGGCGGTACGGGACGCCGTCCCGATCGACTCCGTCGTGTCCGAGTACCTCCAGCTGCGCAACGCGGGCGGCGGCAATCTCAAGGGCCTCTGCCCCTTCCACGACGAGAAGTCCCCCTCCTTCCAGGTCAGCCCCTCCAAGGGCCTGTTCCACTGCTTCGGCTGCCAGGAGGGCGGCGACACGATCGCCTTCGTGATGAAGATCGACCACCTCTCCTTCTCGGAGACGGTCGAGCGCCTCGCCGCCAAGGCGGGCATCACCCTGCGCTACGAGGAGGGCGGCTACAACCCCTCCCACCAGCGCGGCGAACGCATCCGGCTGATCGAGGCCCACCAGGCCGCCGCCGAGTTCTACGTCCGTGCCCTGGAGAGCCCCGAGGCCGAGATCGGCCGGACGTTCCTCGCCGAGCGCGGCTTCGACCAGGACGCCGCCGCCCACTTCCGGGTCGGCTACAGCCCGGCCGGCTGGGACCACCTCACCCGCTACCTGCGCGGCAAGGGGTTCAGCGACAAGGAACTGATCACCTCCGGCCTCTCCCAGGACGGGCGGCGCGGCCCCATCGACCGCTTCCGCGGCCGGCTCATGTGGCCGATCAGCGACACCGCGGGCGACATCGTCGGCTTCGGTGCCCGCAAGCTGCGCGACGACGACAACGGCCCCAAGTACCTGAACACCCCCGAGACCCCGATCTACAAGAAGTCCCAGGTGCTGTACGGCATCGACCTGGCCAAGAAGGACATCGCCAAGGCCAGCCGCGCCGTCGTCGTCGAGGGCTACACCGACGTCATGGCCTGCCACCTCGCCGGGGTCACCACCGCCATCGCCACCTGCGGCACCGCCTTCGGCAACGACCACATCAAGATCCTGCGCCGCCTCCTCATGGACAACGGCAGCGCCCGCGTGATCTTCACCTTCGACGGCGACGCGGCCGGACAGAAGGCCGCCCTGCGCGCCTTCGAGGACGACCAGAAGTTCGCCGCCGAGACCTACATCGCCATCGCCCCCGACGGCATGGACCCCTGCGACCTGCGCCTCGTCAAGGGCGACGACTCCGTACGCGACCTCGTGGAGCCGCGCACCCCGCTCTTCGAGTTCGCGCTGCGCCAGATCGTCGGCCGCTACGACCTGGAGACCCCGGCCGGCCGCGCCGCCGCCCTCGACGAGGCCGCCGCCGTCGTCGCCAAGATCAAGACGAGCAGCGTGCAGCGCGAGGTCGCCGTCCAGCTCGCCGGGCTCGTCGGCATCCTCGACCAGGAGTTCGTCGTCCGCCGCGTCGCCCAGCTCGCCCGCTGGGCCCGCGACAAGGGCGGCGACCACGGCGAGCGCGGCGGCCGGGGCGGCCCCCAGGGCGGCCGCGGCCCGCGCGGCGGCGCCCCGCAGCAGACCGCCCCCGCCCCCGCCTTCTCCGGCCCCGCGCTCAACCTCCGCAGCCCCGCCCACCGCACCGAGCGCGAACTGCTCAAGCTCGCCCTCCAGAAGCCCGCCCTGGTCTCCCCGGCCTTCGACGCCTACGGCGTGGACGAGTTCACCGCCCCGCCCTACGCCGCCGTACGCCAGTGCATCGAGGAGGCGGGCGGCGCCGAACAGGGCGTCGTCGACGACCGGGCCTACCTCGGCGCGGTCCTGGACGCCGCCCCCGACAACACCGTCCGCAACCTCGTCACCGAACTGGCCGTCGAGGTCTTCCACGGCAAGTCCATCGACGAGACCTACGCGGGCATGCACCTCGTCCACGTACGGCTGCGCGCCGTCGACCGCCGTATCGCCGACGTCCAGAGCAGCCTCGCCCGCCTCGGCACCAACGTCGCCCCCCAGGACCTGGCCGCCGCGCAGAACGAGGTCTGGGTGCTCCAGCAGTACGCCCAGACCCTGCGCGCCCACGGCGCCGCCGCGCTCTGAACCGGCCCGCCGGCCCGCCGGGCCGGTAACCGTCCGGTGACGGACCGGAATCAGAAAGTCCTCGCACGCCCCTCGTGACAGCCGTGTGTCGTACCCCACACTGGGGAATGTCTGAGGCAACGGAGCACGCCGGTCCGCACGGGGACACCCGCGCCCGGACCGACCTCCACCCCCGTCATCCGGCAGCGATCACCTGGAGGTCGCCCCCGTGCAGACCCGGACCGTGACGACCACGACCGAGCCCATCGCGGCCATCCCGGCGCAGCACAGGGCCCTGCACCACCCGGAGACCACCACCGGCCCGCCCGGAACCGCCCCCGAGGCAGTCATGGTCGAAGCGACGCACCTCCCCGACCCCCCGGACCCCCGCAGCCGCGCGGACTCCGGCGGCCCCACCTCCGACCTGTTCCGGCAGTACCTGCGCGAGATCGGCCGCATCCCGCTGCTCACCGCCGCCGAGGAGGTCGAGCTCGCGCGCCGCGTCGAGGCCGGGCTCTTCGCCGAGGAACGCCTCGCGGGCACCCCCGACCTCGACTCCCGCCTCGCCGGCGACCTGGACCGGCTCGTCGTCCTGGGCCGCACCGCCAAACGCCGGCTCATCGAGGCCAACCTCCGCCTCGTCGTCTCCGTCGCCAAACGCTACGTGGGACGCGGATTGACCATGCTCGACCTGGTCCAGGAGGGGAACCTCGGCCTCATCCGGGCCGTCGAGAAGTTCGACTACGCCCGGGGCTACAAGTTCTCCACGTACGCGACCTGGTGGATCCGCCAGGCCATGTCCCGCGCCCTCGCCGACCAGGCCCGCACCATCCGCGTCCCCGTCCACGTCGTGGAGCTGATCAACCGCGTCGTACGCGTCCAGCGCCGGCTCCTCCAGGAACGCGGCGTCGAGCCGACCGCCGAGGACATCGCCGCCGAGCTGGACCTGACGCCCGAGCGGGTCACCGAGGTCCTGCGCCTGGCCCAGGAGCCGGTCTCCCTGCACGCCCCCGTCGGCGAGGAGGACGACGTCTCCTTCGGCGACCTCATCGAGGACGGCGACGCCCCCTCGCCCGTCGAGTCCGCCGCCTTCCTGCTGCTGCGCGAACACCTGGAGGCGGTGCTCTCCACCCTCGGCGAACGCGAACGCAAGGTGGTCCAGCTGCGCTACGGCCTGGACGACGGGCGGCCCCGCACCCTGGAGGAGATAGGACGGATCTTCGGCGTGACACGCGAACGCATCCGCCAGATCGAGTCCAAGACCCTCACCAGGCTGCGGGACCACGCCTTCGCCGACCAACTCCGCGGCTACCTCGACTGATCCGGACTAGTCCACCTCGGCCAACGCCTCCGCGAACTGCGCCGCGTACAACCGGGCGTAGGCGCCGCCCGCCGCCAACAGCTGCTCGTGCGTGCCCTGTTCCACGATCGACCCGTTCTCCATCACCAGGATCACGTCCGCGTCCCGGATCGTGGAGAGCCGGTGCGCGATCACGAACGACGTACGCCCGTGCGCCAGGCGCGCCATCGCCTTCTGTATCAGCACCTCGGTCCGGGTGTCCACCGAGCTGGTCGCCTCGTCGAGCACCAGGATCACCGGATCGGACAGGAACGCCCGCGCGATCGTGATCAGCTGCTTCTCGCCCGCGCTGACACCGGTGCCCTCGTCGTCGATCACCGAGTCGTACCCGTCGGGCAGCGTCCGGATGAACCGGTCCGCGTGCGCCGCCTTCGCCGCCTCCTCGATCTCCTGCCGGGTGACCTCGCGCGAAGCGCCGTACGCGATGTTCTCCGCGATCGTCCCGCCGAACAGCCAGGTGTCCTGGAGCACCATGCCGATCGAGGACCGCAGTTCGGCCCGCGACATCCGCGCCACATCCACCCCGTCGAGCGCGATCCGCCCGCCGGTCACCTCGTAGAACCGCATCAGCAGATTGACCAGCGTCGTCTTGCCCGCACCGGTCGGACCGACGATCGCGACGGTCTGCCCCGGCTCCACGCTCAGCGACAGGCCCTCGATCAGCGGCTTGTCCGGCTCGTAGCGGAACGACACCTTCTCCAGCGAGACCCGGCCCTGAAGCGCCTCCGGCCGCTCCCCGTGCTCCGGGTCCGCCTCCTGCTCCTCGGCGTCCAGCAGCTCGAAGACCCGCTCCGCCGACGCGATGCCGGACTGGATCAGGTTGGCCATCGAGGCGACCTGCGTCAGCGGCATCGAGAACTGCCGCGAGTACTGGATGAACGCCTGCACGTCACCGATCGACAGCGCGCCCGAAGCGACCCGGAGCCCGCCGACCACCGCGACCAGCACGTAGTTGATGTTGGAGATGAAGAACATCAGCGGCTGCATCAGACCGCTGGCGAACTGGGCCTTGAACCCCGCCTCGTACAGCGCCTCGTTCTGCTCGGCGAAGTCCCGCGCGGACTCCTCCTGCCGGCCGAAGACCTTCACCAGGGTGTGCCCGGTGTACATCTCCTCGATATGGGCGTTGAGCGTGCCCGTCACCCGCCACTGCCGCACGAACTGCGGCTGCGACCGCTTGCCGACCTGCGTCGCCACGACCACCGACAGCGGGACCGTCACCAGCGCGACCAGCGCCAGCAGCGGCGAGATCCAGAACATCATCACCAGCACGCCGACGATCGTCAGCACCGAGTTGATGAGCTGGCCCATCGTCTGCTGGAGCGTCTGCGAGATGTTGTCGATGTCGTTCGTCGCCCGGCTCAGCACCTCACCGCGCTTGGCCCGGTCGAAGTACGACAGCGGCAGCCGCGCCAGCTTCGTCTGGAGGTCCTCCCGCAGCTGGAACACGATCCGGTTGATCACCCGGATCGACACCCGCGTCGCCACCAGCATCAGCAGCCCGGCCCCGACGTAGATCGCCAGGGCCACCAGCAGGACGTTCCCCACCGCCCCGAAGTCGATGCCCTCGCCCGGGGTGAAGTCCACGCCCGAGAGCATGTCGGCCATCGACCCCCGGCCGTCCGCCCGCAGCGCCTCGATCGCCTGCGCCTTCGTCGTCCCGTCGGGCATCCCGCGCCCCACGACACCGGCGAAGATCAGGTCGGTCGCCATGCCGAGGATCTTCGGCCCGGCCACCGACAGCGCCACGCTCACCGCCACCGCGGCCAGCATCAGGTACAGCGACGCCTTCTCCTGCCCGAACCGCTTGAGCAGCCGCTTGCCCGACCCCTTGAAGTCCATCGACCGGTCGGTGGGCGCGCCCCCGGCCATCATCCGTCCGCCCGGACCGGCCATTACGCGGCCTCCGCTTCCGTCAGCTGGGAGAGCACGATCTCCCGGTACGTTTCATTGCCGTCCATCAGCTCGTGATGGGTCCCGGACCCCACGACCCGGCCCTCGTCCAGCACCAGGATCCGGTCCGCGTCGCGGATGGTGGACACCCGCTGCGCCACGATCACCACGGTCGCCCCGGCCGTCTCCCGGCCCAGCGCCGCCCGCAGCGCCGCGTCGGTCGCGTAGTCCAGCGCCGAGAACGAGTCGTCGAACAGATAGATCTCCGGCCGCTGCACCAGCGTCCGCGCGATCGCGAGCCGCTGCCGCTGACCGCCGGAGACATTGGTGCCGCCCTGCGCGATCGGCGCGTCCAGCCCGTGCTCCAGCGCCTCGACGAACTCCTTCGCCTGCGCCACCTCCAGCGCGTGCCACAGCTCCTCGTCGGTGGCGTCCGGGTTCCCGTACCGCAGATTCGTCGCCACCGTCCCCGAGAACAGGTACGGCTTCTGCGGCACCAGCGACACCGTCCTCGCCAGCAGCGCCGGATCGAGCGTCCGCACGTCCTCGCCGTCGACCAGCACCGCGCCGTCCGTCACGTCGAACAGCCGCGGTACGAGCCCGAGCAGCGTGGACTTCCCGCTGCCCGTCGACCCGATGACCGCGGTCGTCTCCCCGGGCCGGGCCACCAGGTCCACGTTCCGCAGCACCGGCTCCTCCGCACCCGGATAGCGGAACTCCGCCCCGCGCACCTCCAGATGCCCGTGGCGCCGCAGTTCCATGACGGGCGCGAGCGGCGGCACGACGCTCGACTCGGTCCCCAGGACCTCCTCGACGCGCTCGGCGCACACCTCGGCGCGCGGCACCATCATGAACATGAAGGTGGCCATCATCACCGCCATCACGATCTGCATCAGATAGGCGAGGAACGCGGTCAGCGCGCCGATCTGCATTCCGCCGCTGTCGATGCGGTGGGCGCCGAACCACACCACCGCGACCGACGACACGTTGACCACCGTCATCACGGTCGGGAACATCAGCGCCATCAGCCGCCCGGTCGCCACCGACACGTCGGTCAGCTCGGTGTTCGCGCCCCGGAACCGCTTCTCCTCGTACCCGTCCCGGACGAAGGCGCGGATGACCCGGTTGCCGGTGATCTGCTCGCGCAGCACCCGGTTCACCCCGTCCAGCCGCTCCTGCATGGTGCGGAACAGCGGCCGCATCCTCTTCACGATCAGGCCGACCGAGACGCCCAGCACCGGCACGACCGCCAGCAGCACCGCCGAGAGCGGTACGTCCTGCCCGAGCGCCATGATGATGCCGCCGACGCACATGATCGGGGCCGACACCATCAGGGTGAACGCCAGCAGCACCAGCATCTGGATCTGCTGGACGTCGTTGGTGGTCCGGGTGATCAGCGAGGGGGCCCCGAACCGCCCCAGCTCCCGGGCGGAGAAGGACTGCACCCGGTCGAAGACGGCGGCCCGCACGTCGCGCCCGAGCGCGGAGGCCGTACGGGCGCCGTAGAACACGGCCCCGATGTTGCAGAGGATCTGGAGCACGCTGACGGCGATCATGAGGCCGCCGAACTCCAGGATGTAGCCGGAGTCACCCGTGACGACACCGTTGTCGATGATGTCGGCGTTGAGGCTGGGCAGATAGAGGGTGGCGCAGGTCTGCAGCAGCTGGAGCAGCACCAGCAGCGCGATGGGTTTCTTGTACGGGGCCAGATGGACCCGCAGGAGTTTTATGAGCACGCGTGTCTCTCGGAATCGGCGGCAGGCAGAGGCCGACCCAGTTTCGCGTACGCCGTACTCCGAGGGCGAACCGATATTCCCAAGCCCGGGTCAAACCTGGGTCCCGAGCCCTGGCCGGACCTGATTCCCGAGCCCGGGTCAGGCCCGGCGGAGGCCCGTGCGATTCCCACGCCCGGGTCGGACCTGGCGGAGGCCCGCCCGATTCCCGCGCCCGGGTCGGACCCGGTGCAGGCCCGCCCGCCCGGCCTCACACCGGCCGCACTCCGGCCTCACCCGGGCCTCACTCCGAGTGGACGCCCCCGAAGGCCCCGGGGTGGATCTGCTCGCGGGTCGCCCGGTACTGCTGACGCACCGCGCCGCCCACCGCCAACTCGTCGCCGGGCTCCAGCACCTGGGCCGCCGCGCCCTGCCAGGCCGGGGGAGTACGCGGATCGAGCGAGCCCTGCGAGACCCCGAGCGCCCACGCCGCCTGCCGGGCCGCGCCGATCGCCGCGTACTGGGCGGGCTGCGGCACCACGACCTGGCTGCCGAACACCGCCGGGGCCAGCGCCTGCACGGCGGGCAGTTCGGCGGCGGCCCCCAGCAGGAACACCCGCCGCACCTCCACGCCCCGCCCGCGCAGCACGTCCAGCGCGTCGGCCAGCGAGCACAGCATGCCCTCGAACGAGGCCCGCGCCAGATGCTCCGGCTTCATCGACTCGCGCCGCAGCCCGCAGAGGGTGCCCGCGGTGTGCGGGAGCTGCGGGGTGCGCTCACCCTCCAGATAGGGGAGCAGTACCAGCCCCGACGCCCCCGGGGTGGACTTCAGGGCCAGCGCGGACAACTCCTCCAGCCCGTCCAGGCCGAGCATCTCAGCGGTCCCGCGCAGGGCGCGTACGGCGTTGGAGACGTGGACGACCGGCAGGTGCATCCCGGTGGCGTCGGCGAACGAGGTGATCATCCCGCTCGGATCGGCGAGCGCCTCGTGGTGCACGGCCATCACGGAACCGGAGGCCCCCAGCGACACCACCGCGTCGCCCACGGAGACCCCGAGCCCGAAGGCGGCGGCCATGGTCTCGCCGGTGCCCGCGGAGATCAGCAGCCCCTCGGGCGTCATCCCGGCGGACTCGGCGGGCCCGAGCACCTCGGGCAGCGCGGCGGAGTGCCCGAGGGCGAGCTCCACCAGATCGGGGCGGTAGGAGGCGGAGCCGGCCGACCAGTACCCGGTGCCCGAGGCCGCGCCCCGGTCCGTGGTCCGCCGGGCGGGCCGGCCGAGCAGCTGCCACACGAGCCAGTCGTGCGGCTGGAGCACGGCGGCCACCCGCTGGGCGTTCTCCGGCTCGGTCCGCTTCAGCCACCGCAGCTTCGCGACCGGCTGCGCGGCGCTCGGCACGGCCCCGACGGCCTCGGCCCAGACCTGCCGCCCGCCGAGCGAGTCGATGAGATCGGCCGCGGCGACCTGCGCCCGCCGGTCGTTGCCGAGCAGGGCGGGGCGTACGAGATTGCCCTGCTGGTCCAGGGGGACCAGCCCGTGCTGCTGCGCCGAGACGCCGATGGCCTGCACGCCTTCGAGCAGCCCGCCGGAGGCCGCCTCACCGAGCGAGAGCAGCCACGCCTGCGGATCGACCTCGGCTGCCTTGGCCTCGACCGGATGGGCGGCGTACCCCTCGCGGAGCACGGCGCCCGAGTCCGTGTCGCAGACGACGATGTGAGTGAAAGCGGACGAACTGTCCAACCCCGCGACTATGCCCATACGAAGATTCTGCCGCACCGGCGGACCATCCCGGAACTCACATCGCGCCCCACCCGGCTCAGGTGTTGGTCGTCCCCCAGTCGTCCTCCAGCCCGTTGCGGCTGCTGCGGTCCCGCAGCGACCGGACCCGCTCGGCGACGGAGGCGGGCACGTGGTCCCCGACCTTGTCGCCGACCGAGTGGTACGCCTTGCCGGCGAAGTCCCGCCCGCTGTGCGCGGCGCTCTCGGCGGCGTTGCGGACGGCGGGGTTCTCCGCGAACCGCCGGGCCGACTTCTTCAACTGCTCGTAACGCTCGCGCCCGGCTCGCGTGCCGAGCACGTAACCGAGGGCCACTCCGGCGATGAACGTGAGCCGGTACCGCATGGCTGCCACCCTTCCTACGCTTGGTGCGACGTGTGCAGCCCGCCTACCCGCAGGCACCCGAGATCACCCCGGGCGATACCGATTGGCGGAGCACCCCCCTGCTTGCGCTAATGTATGTGTCGCAGCGAACGCGCGCCGCCCGGCAGCCGCCAGGCAGGTACGATTTCGAGGCAACGCAGCAATCCCCTGTAGCTCAATTGGCAGAGCAGCCGGCTGTTAACCGGCAGGTTACTGGTTCGAGTCCAGTCGGGGGAGCGCGATCCCCTGTAGCTCAATTGGCAGAGCATTCGGCTGTTAACCGGAGGGTTACTGGTTCGAGTCCAGTCGGGGGAGCGGAACGGAAGAGGACCCTGCGGGGTCCTCTTTCGCGTCTGGCCGGGACCGGCCCTCCCACCCCGGCGGGAGGGCCCCGCGATCACTCGTTGGGGTGTCCTTCGCCCTGACCGCAACCGGGCAGCACGCAGCGCCGTCCTCAAGATCAGGCGAAGTCGAGCATCCGAAGCAAGAGATCGTATGACCGGCTATGCTGCGGCAGACGGGGCGCACACATGTACGCGCCACGCCGAAACGGGGCGGTAGCTCAGCCGGTTAGAGCAGCGGACTCATAATCCGTCGGCCGTGGGTTCGAGTCCCACCCGCCCCACCGTCTTCCCCAGGCAGAATCGTTCTGGCCTGGGGATACGTGTTTTCGGGGGTATTTCGTGCGCGGCGGTGCCGGGCGGACGTGAGGAATGGCGGGCCGACGGCGCGCGGCCTACTGGTGGGTGACGCGGTCGGAGGGCGTTCGGCTTATTCCGATGTCCCGGTACCGCCCGGTGGCCGGGACGAGGACAGGGCCGTCTGGCGACTCCTTGCCCGTACGGGAAGCGGATGCCGGAAGCCGCTCGGTGCCGGGGGAGCCGGTCCGCCCCTGTGATCGGATGCCTGGCGTCCCGTGGTCGGAAGGGCGCGGCTACCATCCCCTGTGACCGAAACAGCCGAACCGCGTGCACGACGCACCCATATACTCGCCGACCTCACGCCCCTGCGGACCTCGCCCGCCTACCGGCGGCTCTGGTTCGGGAACACCGTGTCCTGGATCGGGCAGGGCATGACGGCGCTGGCCGTCTCGCTCCAGGTCTACGACATCACCGGGTCCGCGTTCTCCGTCGGGCTCATCGGGTTCTGCTCGCTCGTGCCGCTCATCGTGTTCGGGCTTTACGGCGGGGCCGTCGCCGACACCGTCGACCGGCGCAAGCTCGGACTGTTCAGCGCCCTCGGGTCGTTCACCCTCTCCGTCGTCCTGGTGGCGTCGGCCCTCGTGGGTGTCGAGCACGTCGGTCTGCTGTACGCGATCGTCGCCCTCCAAGCCGTCTGCTTCGCCCTCAACGCGCCCGCCCGCGCCTCGATGATCGCCCGGCTGCTCCCGGCCGAACAGCTGCCCGCCGCCAACGCGTTGACCACCATGACCAGTACGACGGGCACCCTCGTCGGGCCGATGCTTGGCGGCCTGATCGTCGGCTGGTGGGGCTACCGGGCCGCGTACACGGTGGACGCCGTCTGCTTCACCGCCTCCCTGTACGCGATGTGGCGCATGCCCTCGATGCTGCCCGACCGCAAGGACGGAGAGGCGCGCAAGCGGGCCTCCGTCCTGGACGGGCTGCGCTTCCTCGGGACCCGGCCCAATCTGCGGATGACCTTCTTCACCGACCTGTGCGCCATGGTCCTCGCCCACCCCCGTGCCCTCTTCCCGGTCGTCGCCGTCCTCTGGTACGGGGGTGACGCGCGGACCACCGGACTGCTCGTCGCCGCACCGGCCCTGGGCGCGCTGCTCGGCGGGGTGTTCTCCGGCTGGCTGGGCCGAATCCGGCGGCACGGGCTCGCGATCCTGCTGGCCGTGGGCTCCTGGGGCGCCGCCATCGCCGTCTTCGGGCTGACCCGCAACCTCTGGCTCGGGCTGCTGTTCCTGGCCCTCGCCGGGTGCGCCGACACCGTCTCCATGGTCTTCCGCAACACCATGCTCCAGGCGGCCGTCCCCGACGAACTGCGCGGCCGGCTCCAGGGCGTGTTCATCGTCGTCGTGGCGGGCGGGCCCCGCCTCGGGGACTTCCTGGCGGGCTCGGTCGCCGACCTCGCCTCGCCCGCCGTCGCCGTCACCGGCGGCGGCGTCCTGTGCGTGACCGGCGTCGCCCTGCTCGCGCTCAAGTGGCGCGCCTTCGCCCGCTACGACGCCCGCGACCCGCAGCCGTGAGCGCGTGCTACGTGACGATCGAGCGCGCGATCCCCAGCTCCACGAGGTCCTGCGGGCGCAGGCGGAGCTGGTCGGCGGTCGCGCCGGTCTCGGACGGGGCGCGCTTGAGGATCGCCGCGGCCAGTTCCGGGGCGATCACCGAGAAGTAACTGTCCGCCGTGACATGGGTGTTGTCCGGCGAGGCGAGCGCCAGCGCCCCACCCGATCCGCCCTCGCCGATCACCAGCGTCGTCACCGGCACCCGGGCCGCCGCGATGGCCGCGAAGGCGTCCGCGATGGCCGCGCCCGCGCCCGCCCGCTCCGCCTCGGCGTCGTTGGCCGCGCCCGGGGTGTCGACCAGGGTGAGCACGGGGACGCCGAGCCGGTCCGCCAGCCGGATCGTGCGGGCCGCCGCACGGTAGCCGGCGGGGCGGGTCGGGGTCCCGCACTGGGCCACGTACGCGACCGGGTGCCCGTCCGCGCGCAGCCCGAAGCCGGTCAGCAGCCCCGGGTCCGTACCGCCGGACCTGTCCCCGTGGAGGGGGAGCCGTACGGGGAAGCAATCGGCCAGGTACGCCTCCGCGCGCGGCCGCCGGGGATCCCGGGCCCGCGCCACCGCCTCCCGGCCGGTGGCGGGGAGCCGGGGAGTCGATCCCGCGCCGGCCGCTCCCTCCGTGCCGGCGTTTGCCGGTTCCGTGTCGGCCGTTCCCTCCGTGGCGGCGTCCGCCGGTTTCGTAACCGCCGCTTCCACCGTGCCGGCGTCCGCCGCTTCCGTACGGGGCGGCTCACCGGCCGGCGGCAGCGCGCGGGGTACCGGGGCCGGTGGGAGCGCTTCGTGCGGGCCGAGGGCGTGCAGCCAGTGCGCCACCGCCGTGGCCAGTTCGCCGGGCGGGACGACCGCGTCCACCTGGCCCGCCGCGAACTGCCCCTCGGCGCTGTACGCGTACGGATCGGCGTCCGGCGGCCGCACCCGGGAACCGGCGAAGCCGATCTGCGCGCCCGGCAGCGCCAGCACCACATCGGCGCCCGCGCCCACCGTGGCCCAGCCGCCACCCGTCGTCGGGTCGCGGACCACCGCGATCTGCGGGATTCCGGCGGCCCGCAGTCGGACGGACGCGGCGGCCACGCGCTGGAGTTGGGTGAGCGCGACCATCCCCTCCTGCATCCGGCTGCCCCCGGTGGCGACCAGGGCGAGCAGTGGCAGCCGCCGGGTCAGGGCCAGTTCGTACGCCGCCGTCAGCCGGTCACCCGTCGGGCCGCCCAACGAGCCGCCCAGGAAGCCGAATTCGAAGGAGAGCAGGACGCAGGCGCGGCCCCCGACCGATCCGGTGCCGTACACCACCGACTCTTCCTCGCCGGTCCGGTCCGCGGCACGTCTCCGAGCCGCGTCGTACCCTGCCCAGCCCAGCGGCCCGTCCGGCGGCCGGGGGCGCGGCGGCGGGCGGTGCTCGGTGAAGGCCGTCGCGCCGGTGAGCAGTGCGATCATCTCCCGGGCCGTCGCCGGGGGAGGGGCGGAAGCGGAGTCCGGAGCGGGATTCTCGTCAGGCACGCCAGGCACGCCAGGCACGCCAGGCACTTCAGGCACGTCAGGCACGGAGCGACCTCTTCATGATCTTGCCCAGGTCGTTGCGGGGCAGGGCGTCCAGATAGCGCACGGTGCGCGGGCGCTTGTGCGGGGCGAGTTGGGCCGCCACGTGATCCGCCAACTCTTCGGCGGAGGGCGGAGAGTCGGGGGCGGCGGGGACCACCCAGGCGACGACCCGCTCGCCGAGGTCCGGGTCCGCCTCGCCCGTCACCGCCGCCTCCCGGACCCCGGGGTGGGCCAGGAGCGCGTTCTCGATCTCACCCGCGCCGATCTTGTAGCCGCCGCTCTTGATCAGGTCGGTGGCCTTGCGCCCGACGAGGGTGACGTAGCCGTCCTCGTCCACGGTGCCGACGTCGCCCGTACGGAAGTAGCCGTCCGCCGTGAGCGCCGCGGCGGTGGCGTCGGGACGGTTGAGGTAGCCGGTGAACAGGTTCGGGCCCCGGACCTGGATCTCCCCGATCGCCCCGGGGGCGTCGAGCACCGTGCCGTCGTCCTCCACCAGGCGCAGTCGGACCCCGGCGAGCGGAGGGCCGACCGTGCCGGGGCGGGAGGCCCCGTCCGCCCGGATGCCCGTGTTCATCAGGGTCTCCGTCATCCCGTACCGCTCGATCACGCGCCGCCCGGTCGCCGCCGCGATGCGCTCGTGGTCGTGCACGGGCAGCGCCGCCGACCCGGAGACCAGCAGCCGGGCCCCGGCCAACGCCCGTGCCAGCGCGTCCCGTTCAGCGGCGTCCCCCGATCCGTCCAGCACCTCCGCCAGCCGGTGGTACATCGTCGGGACCCCGAACAGCATGGTCCCGCCCGACGCCAGCTCCCGGGCCACGCCGTCCGGTGAGAACTTCCCCAGGTGGCGTACGGACCCGCCGCGCCGCAGCGGGCCGAGGACGCCCAGGATCAGGCCGTGCACGTGGAACAACGGCAGCGCGTGGACCAGGACGTCGTCGCCGGTCCACCCCCAGGCGTCCTCCAGCGCGTCCAGGGAGGCGGCGACGGCCCGCCGGGGGAGGACCGCCCCCTTCGGCGGACCGGTGGTGCCGGAGGTGTAGACGACGAGGGCGGGAGCCTCGGGGCCGGCCGCGTCGCCCGCCGCCGCTGCCGAACCGGGCCCCGCCGTCCCGGGCTCCGTGCCCCCGGGCGTGAGCGAGCCCGACCCCGCCACCGCCCCGGGCGTTCCCGCCGTCCGCGCGTCCACCGTCACCCGGCGCAGCTTCTCCAGCGCGGGCGGCAGTACGTCGTCCGGCCCCGCCATGACGGCCGTGGGTGCGCTGTCGGCCAGGATGTGCGCCAACTCCCGCTCTCCGGTACGCGGGTTGAGCGGCACCGCCGGGACCCCGGCGCGCAGCGCCGCCACCACCGCGAGCACCGTCGCGGGCGTCGGTGTGGCCCAGACGGCGACGCGGCCCGCGTCCGCGATACGGGTGGCGAGCGCGGCGGACGCCTCGGCCAGCCGGCCGTAGGTCAGGGAGAGGTCGCCGAAGCGGACGGCCTCCCGCGAGGCCGCCGGGCCGGTGGGGGACTGGAGCGCGGGGAGAAGGAGGGAGGTCACGCCGGGAAGCCTAGGACGTCCCACCGGCTCCCGCCCGGCCCCGGCCGCCTATGAGGGGAGCGTCACGCACCCGGTCCGAACCATGCCCGACCGGATGAAAGCGGGATCTTCCGTCGGAGGCCCGCCCGGTGGCTCATCCGTCGCCCCGGATGTTCCTCATCCGCCCGTACGCGTACACGCACCCCGCCAGCGCCAGGTCCGACAGCAGCATGAAGCCGATCGCGTAACTGTCCTTGGCGCTGTAGATCGCGCCCATCACCAGGGGCGGCACGAAACCGCCGAGCCCGCCCATCGCCCCGACGATGCCCGTCACGCTGCCCACCTTCGGCTGCGGAGTGACCTGCGAGACCAGGGCGAACACGCTGCCGCTCGCGGTGCCGAGCCCGGCCGCCATCGCCAGCAGGGCGATCGTGCCGATCGGGTCCAGCGGCGGCTCGAAAGCCTGCACGACCGCCATCAGCGCGGCCAGCAGCAGCGCTCCGGCGGTCACCAGCGCCGGGTGGACCCGGTCCGAGAGCCAGCCGCCGATCGGCCGGAAGACCACCGTGACCAGCGCGAACCCGGCCGCCTTCGTGCCTGCCTCGGTCGGCGACATCGCGTACCAGGTCTTCAGATACGTCGGCAGGTAGACCCCGAACGCCACGATTCCGCCGAAGCCGATCGCGTACAGCGCCGACAGCTCCCACGTCACCCGCAGCCTCGCGGCCCCGCCGAGCCGGTGCGCCAGCGTGTCCGTGGGGACCTTCCGGCCCGGGTGGTCGCTGACCAGGACGGCGGCCAGCAGCGCGTACACCACCAGCGCCCCCGCGACCACGAGGAAGGGCAGGTTGTCGCCGTGCTTCGCGATGCGCGGAGTGAAGTAGCCCGACAGCGCCACTCCGCCCATGCCCATCCCGAACACGCCCAGGGCGAAGCCCCGCTTGCGCGGCGGGAACCACGCGTTGACCAGCGGAACGCCGATCGCGAACGTCGTCCCGCCGAGTCCCAGCAGGAAGCCCACCGCCAGCATCGCCCCGTACGAGTTCTTCGCCGGGATCAGCAGCAGTACCGGCACGATCGTCAGCGCCGAGACCAGCGGGAACATCAGCTTCGCGCCGTACTTGTCGGTCAGCGCCCCGACCGGGATCCGGCCGAGCGAGCCCACCAGCACCGGCACGGCCACCAGGAACGACTGCTGGAACGAGCTGAGCCCCAGCCGGTCCTTGTAGTCCCCGGACATCGGCGCGATCAGGTTCCACGCCCAGAAGGTCAGCGCGAAGCCGACCGTCGCCATGACGAGGTTGCGGTACGCCGCCGGGGAGGGCCCGGCTCCGGTCGGCGCGGGCGGTCCGGGGGACTGCTGCACAGAGGTGTCCACACCGGCCAGTCAACGGGCCGGGGGACCGGACGGCCCGCCGGGCTGCGCCGACCGGGCGACCGGGGCGGTCGCCGGGGAGACCGGCCGACGACCGGGCTCCTGGGTGGCCCCGGCGGATACCGCCCCGGCACCCGGGCGGCCGGGCAAGCCCCGGCCGAAGGCAGCGGACGGGCGGACGTTCCTCAGCCGATATCGCCTCAAGCTGGGACAATCGGTGTATGGATCGGCTGGACAGGGAAATCCTCGGCATCCTCCAGGAGGACGCCCGCATCTCGTACCGGGATCTGGGCGCACGCGTGGGGCTCAGCGCCAACGCGGCCGGCGACCGGGTTCGCCGGATGCGCCGCGACGGCGTCATCCGGGGCTTCACCGTGATCATCGACCCGGCCGCCGACACCCGATCGGGCCTGGTCGTCTTCATCGATGTGACGTTGCGCCTCGACACGACGAACGAGGAGTTCGAACGGTCGGTGCTGATGCTTCCCGGGATCACCGAGGTGGTGCACCTGACGGGCGGCCACGACTACCTCCTGCGGGCCACCGCCGCCGACCCGGGGGCGCTGGACACCCTGCTGCGGAGGCTGAAACGCGAGGCGGGCGTCGCCCACTCCACCACCCGGATCGCCCTGCGGGCCGCACCCAAGCACTGAAAGGGCGGCGGCGGCCCCGCGGAGCCGCCGATCGAGCCCGGCTCGGCCTCAGCGCGGCTCGGCAGCGCGGCTCTGCCTCAGAGCGGGGCCTCCCAGGTCATCGTCGTCGGTCGGCCGTCCTCGCCGCGCCCGTCGTCCGCGACCACCAGCCGGAGCCCCGCCCGCCCGTCCGGCAGCCGGACCGTGGCGTCCACCTCCACCTCGATGGCCGAGACCCCCGGCCTGCGGTGCGCGGCGGCCAGCGCCCCGCGCAGGGCGGCCAGCAGTTCCCGGGCCGCCTCCTCGCCCACCAGCGCGTCCACCGCCCCGATGAACCGCACCGACGGCGGGAAGCCGAGCACCGCCGCCGCGCCGCCGGTCTCCCGCAGTACACGGCCCCGGAAGGTGGCCGGAGCCTCGGCGGGCGGCTGCTGGAGAGCGAAGATCGCGGTGCGGACCTCCTGGATCGTGGAGTCCAGTTCGTCCACCGCGCGGGCCAGCAGGTCACCGGCGTCGGCCCCCGGACGGTCGCCGCCTCCCGCGCCGCCCGGCGCCGTCCCCGCACCCGGCCCCGTCCCGCTCCCTTCCGCCCTCTCCGTTCCCTGCGTCCCCGTCGTCTCCGCAGGCGGCTCGCCCCCACCCCTGCCGCCGTTCGCACCCGCGGCGGCTCTGCGGCGGGTCGACTCCAGCATCATCTCGGTGGCGAAGAGCCGCTGCACCACCAGATCGTGCAGGTCACGGGCGATCCGGTCGCGGTCCTCGTACACCGCGAGCTGCTCCCGGTCCGCCTGCGCGTCCGCCAGCACCAGGGCGAGCGCGGCCTGCGAGGCGAACTGGGTCGCCAGCAGCCGGTCCAGATCCGTGTACGGCCGGTCCCCGCGCCGCCGGGGCAGGGCGAGGGTCCCGATGAGCCGCCCGCCGCTCTGCAACGGCAGCATCATGCTCGGCCCGAACCGGGACCGTACGCCGGTGGTCATACGGGGGTCGGTGGCGGAGTCGTCGATGAAGACCGGCTCACCGCCGAGCAACTGCACCAGGACGGCGGAGCCGGGCTCGATCACCGTGCCGACGATGCCTGCCGGGTCGTCCAGCGTGGACGCGGTGACGATCTCCATGCCGCCCTCCTCGGTGGGCTGGAGGATCACTCCGGCCGAGGCGTCCGCCAGTATCCGGGCCCGTTCGGCCACCGTCATCAGCGCGTCGGCCGCGTCGGTGCCGGTCAGCAGGGCCGTGGTGACGGCCGCCGCTCCCGCGATCCAGCGCTCCCGCTGGCGGGCCGCCCCGTACAGCCGGGCGTTGCCGATCGCGATGCCCGCCTGGGCGGCCAGGGCCCGCACCAGGGCCAGATCGATGTCGGTGAACGGCCCGGAGGGTTTCCCGGAGAGGTGGAGCCGGCCGAACACCTCGGTGTGCACGACGATTGGGGTCCGCAGGGAGCCGCCTTCCGCCGGAGGACCGGGGGAGCGGTCCGGTGCTGGGGCCGGTGCCGGGGCCGGTGCGGGGGGCGGGGTGTGGTCGCGTACGGGAGCCGGGCCCGGGGTGTGGTCGCGCACGGGGCCCGGCGCGGGGGCCCGGTCCGGTACGGCGTCCGGTGCGCGGGCGCGGTCCGGGCCGGGGGCACCGGGCGCGGACGCCGCCAGGACCGGGTTTCCGGCGGGGGCGTCCGGGAAGAGGTCGATGCGCTGCCGTTCCGCCTCCGTCATACCGGTGGTGTAGAGGGCGTCGACCCGGTCCCGGTCGGGCTCCAGCACCCCGAGCGCCCCCTGACGGGCCCCGGTCAGCGCGGTGGCGGTGTCCACGATCTGCTGGAGGGTGGAGCCCAGCTCCAGATCGCTCCCGACGTCGAGAACCGCCTCCAGGAGCATCGGCAGCCGCCCGACGACCTCCGCACCGGCCTCCCCCGTATCGGGCCCCTCCGTAACGGGCCCCTCCCCACCGGCCTCCACCGAATCAGGCCCCTCCGAGCCGGCTTCCACCGAGCCGGCCGCCTCCGGCCCGTCCGCCTCCGCACCGGCCTCCCCCGAATCAGGCCCCTCCGTATCGGGCCCCTCCCCACCGGCCTCCACCGAACCAGCCGCCTTCGCACCGGACTCTCCGAGCCCCGGCCCACCGTGCCCCGGCTCGCCCACCTCCGCCCCGGCCGCGTCCCGCGACGGGCTCATCCTGCCAGCGGGTTCAGGACCATCGGCTGGATCTTGCCGTCCAGCATCGCGCCCAGACCCAGCACCGCGCAGGCGTCGGGCCGCTCGGCGATGTGCACCGGCATCCCCGTCGCCTCCCGCAGCATCTGGTCGAGGCCCGGGAGCAGCGCGCTGCCGCCCACCATCATGATTCCCCGGTCCGCGAGGTCGGCCACCAGGTCCGGCGGGCAGTCGCGGAGCACCTTGCCGACCCCGTCGAGCACCGCCGTGAGCGGGGTGTGGATCGCCTGCCGTACGGCGGCGGTGTCCACCTGCGCCGAGCGGGCCAGGCCGGTCGCCACGTCGCGGCCGTGGATCTCGGTGAGGGCGGGGCCGGTGGTCTGGAGGCCGTTGCCGTGCAGCGCCAGTTGGAGCGGGCGCACCGACTGGCTCGGCAGCAGCAGCTGATGGTGCTGGCGCAGGTGCTGGATGATCGCCTCGTCGATCGCGTTGCCGCCCACCGGGATGCGTACGGCGGTCACGATCGAGCCGAGCGAGAGCACCGCGATCTGGGTGGTGGCGGCGCCGCACACCATGATCATGGTGGCGGTCGGCTGCTCGACCGGCAGCCCGCAGCCGACGGCCGCCGCGATCAGGGTGTCCACCAGCTCGACCCGGCGGGCGCCGAGGCCGATCAGGGTCTCCACCGTCGCCCGCTGGGCCAGCGGATCGGCCTCGTGCGGGGTGCAGGCGGCCGCGCGCAGGCGGGGCTTGCGGCGAAGGCTGCGGCGGAGCTTGTCGCCCAGCAGGTGGCGCAGCATCCGCTGGGCCATCTCGATGTCGACCACGGAGCCGCCGGAGACCGGCCGGGCCACCCGGATGTAGTGGGGGGTGCGGCCGGTCATCTGTTCGGCGAGCGCGCCGACGGCGATGAGGGAGCCGGTACGGGTGTTGACGGCGGCGACGCTCGGCTCGTCCACGACGAGCCCGAGCCCCTTGACGTACACCCGGGTCCTCGCGGCCCCGAGGTCGACGGCGACATGGCAACGCTGCAACTGCTCAAGGCTGACGGTCACGGCGATTCTCCCGAGCGCGCGGATGGAGGGGCACCGGCGGCGGCCGGTCTCTCCTGACAACTCTGGGCCGCTCCGGCCCGTCGCGCGCGCTGGGCTGCGCCGTAAGAGGGGGACGCGCTGACGGTTGGTCAGCCCGCCTCCCGGTCACTCCGGAAGGAGCCGCTGGAACAGGCCCCAGGTGAACTCCGCGACCCGCTCCCGGCCGGACGCCCGATCGGTGACCGCGAGCGACCAGCGGGTCGGGGCGCTGCCCTCCATCGGCCGCGCCGGGGGAAAGGCGCGCGCCGCTTCGTCCACGGTGCACGACCAGGGGCGCAGCTCCGTCACGGAGGTGAACTCCGGGGCCGCCGCCCCCGGGGCCCGGACGAGCCACTCGTTCCACACCGCGCCGCCGGGCCCGGCCATCACCTCGAACCGCAGGTCCGGCCAGAGCGGCACCGGCCACAGCAGGGCCTCGCACTCCAGGTCCCCGACCCGGCGCGGCAGGGTCAGCTCCGGTACGCCGAGCACCGAGCGGTAGCGGTTCAGGGCTCCCCGCCCCCGGGGCGCGCGCACCATGGCCTGCCAGCGGCGGTTGGCCTCCCGCATGTCGGCGAGGGACGCGCCCAGTTCGTGCCGCGCCTCCTCGACGAGACCGGGCTGGTGGTCGGCCATCCGGCGGAGCAGGACGAGCTGGAACTGGAGGGGGCCGAAGGGGGCGGGAGCGGTCATGCGGCCCATCCTCCCGCGTGTCAGGCGTATCGGACCGGCCGTCACCGGAATCCGGTCTTCCTCACACAATCCTCACCTGGGCGGGTTCCCCGGTTGTTCTGTACGCGCCTAATCTGCGGGCGCCATGGATTACTGCCACCCGTGCCGACGGCATCTCAACGGAGCCCTGGCCTGCGCCGGGTGCGGAACACCGGCCCAGGCGCTGTCCCCCTGGGCGTCGTCCGAGGCCACCGGGGTCACCGAGGCCACCGGCCCCACGCCGGACGGTGCGTACGGCACCGCTTCCCCGGCCGACGCCCCCGACGTCCGGCCCCCGTCCCGCCGCGCCACCACGCGCGCGTCCCGGCCCGGCGCACGCGGCCCCCGCCCCGGCGCACGGCGGCGGGCGGCGCGGGGCGGTCACCGCCGACGCGGCCGGACCGTGCTGTTCGGGGCCCTCGGGCTGCTGCTCGCGGCGGGCGCGCTGAGCCTGACGGAGCTGGCCATGGAGCCCGACCGGGACGACTCCGCCGCCGAGTTCGTACGCGACGTCCCGGGCGGCCCGACCGAGGCCGCGCCCACGGAACCGTCCGCCGCCGCACCCCGCGACCCCGCTCCGGCCGGCACCCGGGGCGGGGCTACCACGGGCCCCGGCCCGGGCGCTGCCCCAACAGACGACCGCGCCGAACACCCGGGGCCGACGGGCACCGCGAGCCCCGACGCCCCCGGACCGGACGAGCCCGCCGCCTCCGCCTCCCCGGAGGCCCCCGGCCCGTCCGCCCCCTCCGACAGCCCGCCCGCCGACCCGCCGCCTCCGGACGCCCTGGAGCAGCCGACCACCGCCCCCGCGCCCCCGCCGCCCCCGACCGAACCGACCGAGCCCACCCCGACACCGTCCCCGACCTGCACCCGCTTCCTGTGGTGGTGCACGTAGGGGGTGCTCGGCGCGGGTGCGACGCGGTGCGTGCTCAGGGAGGCAATCCGGTGCCCGAGTGTGAGAGCCCCCGAGGAGAACGGCCCGCTAAACCGGCCCCTCCGCGCCCTCGCCCAGCATCCGCCGCAACAGGTCCCGCAGCACCGCCCGTTCCGCGTCCGACAGGCCCGCCAGCGGTTCGCGGGCGAAGTCCAGCGCGTCCCGCAGCTCGCGTGCCGTGCGCCGGCCCGTCTCCGTCGCGGCGGCCAGCTTCACCCGGCGGTCCGCCGGGTCCGGGCGGCGCTCGACCAGGCCCCGGGTCTCCAGCCGGTCGATGATGCCGGTGACGTTCGACGGCTCGCACTTCAGCCTGACCGCGATCTTCCGCATCGGCAGCGGCTCCAGCGAGAGCAGCCCGAGTACCCGTGCCTGCGCGCCGGTGAGGGAGTGCTCGGCGGCGGCCCGGTCGTACTCCTCGTGATAGCGCGCCACGACGGCGCCGATCAGCTCGACGACCTCAAGGGTCAGGGGGTCTGTGCGAGTGGCCATGGACGACAGCGTACCGATTTGCTTGACATCATGAAATATTCAGGAGCATGGTTGTTTCATGTCATGAAGCTTTTCGCGCCGTCGAGCGCGGAAGGCCACCCCCATGAGACATCGAGGAGAACCCGAGCCCATGTCTGCAGCACTTCCCACGTCCAGCCGCGAATGGCACCTCGTCGCCCGTCCCCACGGCTGGCCCGAGGCCGAGGACTTCGCGCTGCGTGAGGCCGCGGTGACCGCTCCGGCCGAAGGCCGCATCCTCGTCCGCAACAAGCACTTCTCCGTCGACCCGTACATGCGCGGCCGGATGAACGACGTGAAGTCGTACACCCCGCCCTTCAAGCTCGACCACCCGATGGACGGCGGCGCGGTCGGCGAGGTCATCGCGTCGAACGCGGAGGGCTTCGCCGTCGGCGACCACGTCCTGCACGGCCTCGGCTGGCGCGAGATCGCCGACATGCCCGCGAAGCACGCGGTCAAGGTCGACCCCGACGTCGCCCCGCTCTCCGCCTACCTCGGCGTGCTCGGCATGACCGGTCTCACCGCGTACGCCGGCCTGTTCGACGTCGCCTCCTTCAAGGAGGGCGACGCGGTCTTCGTCTCCGGCGCCGCCGGGGCGGTGGGCAGCCAGGTCGGCCAGATGGCGAAGATCAAGGGCGCCTCCCGGGTCATCGGCTCCGCCGGCTCCGACGAGAAGGTCAAGCTCCTCACCGAGGAGTACGGCTTCGACGCCGCGTTCAACTACAAGAACGGGCCCGTCCGCGACCAGCTCAAGGAAGCCGCCCCCGACGGCATCGACGTCTACTTCGACAACGTCGGCGGCGACCACCTCGAAGCCGCGATCTCCTCGTTCAACCTGCACGGCCGCGCCACCATCTGCGGCATGATCGCCCAGTACAACGCCACCGAGCCGACCCCCGGCCCGAGCAACATGGCGCTGATCATCGGCAAGCGCCTCCGCCTCCAGGGCATGCTCGTCGGCGACCACACCGACCTCCAGCCGCAGTTCGTCCGGGACGTCGCCGGCTGGCTGGCCTCGGGCGAGCTGAAGTACCAGGAGACCGAGGTCCGGGGCATCGAGCAGGGCTACGAGGCGTTCATGGGCCTGCTGCGCGGCGAGAACACCGGCAAGATGATCGTTTCCCTGGACTGACCCCGCGGCCCGCCGCGCCCACCCGTTGGGACCGACCCCGCAGCCTGCCGCGTTCGCCGTTGGGACTGATCCACGGCCCGCCGCGCCCACCCGTTAGGCTCGTGCCCAGGCCGTCGCGATCGTGGGCGCGAGTCGCGGCGCACCAACCGGAGGAATCGTCACACCATGACCATCCAGAAGATCGACGTCGCCTACACCGCCGTCGCCACCGCCGAGAACGGCCGCGACGGCCGGGTCTCCTCCGACGACGGTCAGCTCGACGTCGTCGTCAACCCGCCGAAGGCCATGGGCGGCAGCGGCGCGGGCACCAACCCGGAGCAGCTCTTCGCGGCGGGCTACAGCGCCTGCTTCCAGGGCGCGCTGGGCGTCGTCGCCCGCCAGGAGAAGGCCGACATCTCCGGCTCGACCGTGACCGCCTCGGTCTCGATCGGCAAGACGGAGGCCGGCGGCTTCGGCCTGGAGGTCGCGATCAGCGCCTCCATCCCGAACGTCGACGCCGCCACCGCCCAGGCGCTCATCGAGAAGGCCCACCAGGTCTGCCCGTACTCGAACGCCACCCGCGGCAACATCAAGGTCGAGCTCTCGGTCGCCTGACCGGTCGACGCCTCGGCACGAGGGCCGCACCCCGGGGAGACCCGGGGTGCGGCCCTCGCCGCGTCTCCGTACGCCAGTACGCTGACGCCCATGAGTGATCTCGGGGCGGGTTTCGGCTACTTGATGAAGGGGCAGCGCTGGGTTGCCCGGCACGGGCGATGGTTCGGATTCGGGCTGCTGCCCGGACTCGTCACCCTCGTCGTCTACGCGGGCGCGCTGGTCGGCCTCGGCTACGGGGCCGACGACCTCGTCGGCTGGGCGACCCCGTTCGCCGACGACTGGTCCTCGCCCTGGCAGGGACTGCTGCGCACCGGACTGACCGCGCTCGTCTTCGTCTTCGGCCTCTTCCTCGCGGTCATCACCTTCACCGCCATGACCCTCCTGGTCGGCCAGCCCTTCTACGAGTCGCTCTCCGAGGAGGTCGACCGCGACGAGGGCGGCGAGGTCCCCGAGTCCGGCCTGTCGTTCTGGCGCGACGTGTGGATCTCCGCCCGTGACTCCGTCCGCATCCTGCTGCGCGTCGCCCTGTACGGGATCATCCTCTTCGCCTGCGGCTTCATCCCCGTGATCGGCCAGACGGTCGTCCCCGCGATCGGCTTCTGCGTCTCCGGCTACTTCCTGGCCGAGGAGCTGACCGCCGTCGCCCTCCAGCGCCGGGGCATGGTCCTCAAGGACCGCCTCGTCCTGCTGCGCGGCCGCCGGATGCTGGTGCTCGGCTTCGGCGTCCCGCTGACCCTCGCCTTCCTCGTCCCGTTCGTCGCGGTGTTCCTCATGCCGGGCGCGGTCGCCGGGGCCACCCTCCTCGCCCGCGACCTGGTCGACCCCGCCCCCGCCCCGGACCCGGAGCCCGCCACGGGCACCGTCGGCAGCGGCGCGGCACCGGCCGGCCCGGGTCAGGCCGGCTGACCTCCCGGGACCCGGCGCCCGCGCACCACGGGCGTCCTCAGCGCACCGAGAACGCGTACTCGGTGCGCGAGACGAACTCCTCGCCCGGCCGCAGCACCGTGGACGGGAACTCCGGCCGGTTCGGGGAGTCGGGGAAGTGCTGGGTCTCCAGGGCGATCCCGGCGCACGGGCCGAACGGCCGCCCGTCGAAGTGGTCCGCCGTGTAGAGCTGGAGCCCCGGCTCGGTGGTCCGTACGGTCAGCACCCGGCCGGACCACGCGTCGTACAGCTCGGCGGCCACCGCGTCCCCGCCGTCCGCGGCCGTACGCTCCGTCAGCACGAAGTTGTGGTCGTACCCCGCGCCCACCGCCCGCGTCCGGCGGAAGTCGAACCGGGTCCCCGCCACGGGCGCCACCTCGCCGGTCGGCACCGAGGCCGCGTCCACCGGCGTGATGTGCTCCGCCGCGATCCGCAGTTGCTGCCCCAGCGCGCTTCCGCTGTCCGCGCCCGCCAGGTTCCAGTACAGGTGGCTCGTCGGGTTCAGCACGGTCGGCGCGTCCGTCACCGCCCGGTACTCCAGCCGCAGCGCCCCGCCCGGCCCCAGGGTGTACGTCACCGAGAAGTCGAGCCGCCCCGGGTACCCCTCGTCGCCGTCGGCCGAGACCAGCGAGAGCCGTACCCCGCCCGCCACCTCCACCGCGTCCCACACCCGCTTGTCGAAGCCCCGCGCCCCACCGTGCAGATGGGTGCCGCCCTCATTGGCGGTCAGCCGGTGCGCCGTCCCGTCCAGGACGAACGACGCGCCCCCGATCCGGTTCGCGTACCGCCCGACCACCGCGCCGAAGTAGGGGCCGGGGAACTCCTCGTACCCGCCGGCGTCCGGCAGCCCCAGCGCCACCGGGGCCCGGGAGCCGTCCCGGCCCGGCGCCTCCACCGTCTGCACGATCGCGCCGTACGTGAGCACCCGTACGCGGACCCCGTCCCGCTCCAGCGTCCACCGGGCGACCGGCGAACCGTCCGCGAGAGCGCCGAAGTCTTCCGTCCGTATCGCGGTGTCCGCACTGGTGGTCATGGGCACCGACCCTACGCGGGCGGTTCGGCGGCGGTGATGTTGCGGTAGGCGATCTCCGCCAGCCGGGCCTGCCCGTCGCGGCTCGGGTGGAACCAGTCCCACGGGCTGAGCTGCGTGCCCGTGAAGCGGAAGTCGAACACCGCCCCGCCGTCGTACCGGCAGTACCGGTCCTTCGCGCACACGTCCCGCAGCACCTCGTTGTACGCCACCACCCGGTCCTGCACCGCCTCGCGCCGGGCCACGGCCGCCGGGCCCAGGTCGTCGGCGTCGGCCAGCATCGACCGGCAGATCCCCAGCTCCCAGATCTTCTTGCCCAGCTCGCTGGTCCGCCCCGTCGACCAGAGCCGCTTCAGGTCCGGCACGCTGGAGACGTACACGCGGGCCTTCGGCGCACCGGCCCGCAACTGACGCATCGACGCCTCGAAGTACGTACGGAAATCAGCCACCGGCGTCATCAGGCGGGCCGAGTCCCGGCACGCGTCGTTCGCGCCCGTCATCACCGTCACCAGCTCCGGCCGCTCCTTCGCCGCCAGCGCCATCTGCTCGGGCAACTGCACCATGCGGGAACCGGAGACCGCGTGGTTCCAGCTCTTCTCCGCTGCCCGCGACGGACCGAGCAGCCGCAGCGCGAGCGAGCGCACCGAGGCGTCCGTGCCGGTCGCCCACGACGCCTCGGGGCAGTCCGTCAGCACCGAGCAGGCGTCGAAGCCCCGGGTGATCGAGTCGCCGACCGCCGCGATCGACCGGGGCCGCTGGTTCCAGTCCGAGGTGGGGGAGGGGGACGGCGAGGCGCCGCGCGAGGCGGACGCCTCGTTCCGCGACACGCCGCCCTCCGCACCCCCGCCACCACATCCGGCCAACGTGCCCGCACCGAGGCAGGCGAGCGCCGTCAACGCGGCGGCAGCGGTACGCATCCGTGGGCGTGTCGCACGCTCCGGCATCACTCGGACCCCCTCCGGTCACCCTGTGGCCTATGCCTCTGGTCATGCCTCCGGCACGCGCACGATCCCCAGGTCGGGGCGGTGCGCGCCCTGCCGGGTGAAACCCGGTGAATCAGAGGCCCGAGACCGACCGTACGTCACACGAACGGCCCCGGCGCACGGTAGCTTTTCCCCGTCGAACCAGTGGCGTCCCGCCCGCCCGCGCGCACCGGGGTGGCTCCGGTACATTACGTCCCGTCACACACTGTCCCTTTTCAGGAGATTAACTCCCGATGCTGTTTACTGATGACAACCTCGGGAGACGGCCGAAAAGAGGCGGTCCGGACGCGAGGCCGTTGGGAAAGGCGTACCTCGTCCCACACGGGAGGTTCCGGTGACGACACGTGGAGTCCTGTACGTTCACTCCGCACCGCGCGCGCTGTGCCCACATGTCGAGTGGGCAGTGGCGGGCGTCCTCGGTGTGCGGGTGCAGCTCGACTGGATCAGGCAGCCGGCCGCGCCCGGCACCTGGCGGTCGGAATTCTCCTGGCAGGGCCGCGTCGGCACCGCCTCGCAGCTCGCCTCCGCCCTGCGCGGCTGGGACCTGCTGCGCTTCGAGGTGACCTCCGAGCCGTGCGCCACCGCCGAGGGCGAGCGCTACAGCTCCACCCCCGGCCTCGGCATCTTCCACGCCGTCACCGGCCTGCACGGCGACATCCTGGTCCCCGAGGACCGGCTGCGGGCGGCCCTGGCGCGCTCGGTGCGCGGCGAGAGCGACCTGGAGGCCGAGATCTCCTCCCTGCTCGGCAAGCCGTGGGACGACGAGCTGGAGACCTTCCGCCACGCCGGCGAGGGCGCGCCCGTCCGCTGGCTGCACCAGGTCGTCTGAGGGCTGTCCCGCCAGGGGAAGTGCGGGACAGCCCTCGGGCCGGTTCCCTCAAGGTGCCGAGCAGCCCTCCGCTGCCCAGCACCACCGTCTCCTCTTCGGACGCGGCCTTGACGCGTCCGACCTCCGCCGTGAGGTCCGCGCCGAGCACGGTGGTGTTCGCCCAGCCGGGGTCCCTGAGTGTGCGGGAGGCCACGTACTTGGGCATCGCGCTCATCGCAGCCACCGCAGGGTCCTTCATGTCGGCGTACGGCCGGACGATCGTCCTGGGCGAGGGGGAGATCCCGGTCGGAGCGGCCCGGGCACACGGAAGCCCGCCTCCCGGACCCGGGAGGCGGGCTTCTCGCGTACAGCGGGTGACTACACCGAGCGGAACGCCAGCACCACGTTGTGGCCGCCGAACCCGAACGAGTTGTTGATCGCCGCGATCGGGCCCTCGGGCAGCGCCCGGGGCTCGCCGCGCACGATGTCCGCGTCGATCTCCCCGTCGAGGTCGTCGATGTTGATGGTCGGCGGGGCCGTGCGGTGGTGCAGCGCCAGGACGGTGGCCACCGTCTCGATGCCGCCCGCGCCACCCAGCAGGTGACCGGTCATCGACTTCGTCGCGGAGATCGCCACGTGGTCCAGGTCCTCGCCCAGCACCTTGCGCAGCGCCTTGATCTCGGCGAGGTCGCCCTGCGGCGTCGACGTGGCGTGCGCGTTGAGGTGGACCACCTCGGACGGCTTGAGGTCGCTGGAGTCCAGCAGGTTCTGCATCGCGGCGGCGATGCCCCGGCCGGTCGGCTCGGGCTGCGCGATGTGGTGGGCGTCGGCCGACAGGCCCTGGCCCAGCACCTCGCAGTAGACCTTCGCACCGCGCTTGGCGGCGTGCTCGGCGGACTCCAGGACGACGACGCCCGCACCCTCGCCGAGGACGAACCCGTCCCGGCCGGTGTCGTACGGACGCGATGCCTTCTCGGGCTCGTCGTTGCTCTTGGACATCGCCATCATGTTGGCGAACGCCGCGATCGGCAGCGGGTGGATCGCCGCTTCCGTGCCGCCGGCGACGACCACGTCGGCCCGGCCGGTACGGATCATCTCGACGGCGTACCCGATCGCCTCCGCGCCCGAGGCGCAGGCGGAGACGGGCGTGTGGACACCGGCCTGGGCGTTGACCTCCAGGCCGACGTTGGCAGCCGGGCCGTTGGGCATGAGCATCGGGACGGTGTGCGGGGAGACGCGGCGTACGCCCTTCTCCTTGAGCACGTCGTACTGGTCGAGCAGGGTGATCACGCCGCCGATGCCGGAGGCGATGACCGAGCCGAGGCGCTCGGGGGCGATGGACTCGTCCTCCCCGGCCTTGGCGGTGAAGCCCGCGTCCGCCCACGCCTCCCGGGCCGCGATCAGCGCGAACTGCGCGGAGCGGTCCAGCTTGCGGGCCAGCGGGCGGGGCAGGACCTCGCCCGGGTCGACGGCCGCGAGCGCGGCGATCCGGACGGGCAGTTCGGCGAAGCGCTCGCCTTCGAGAGGCTTGACGCCGGACCGGCCGGCCATCAGACCTTCCCAGGTCGATGCGGAGTCGCCACCCAGCGGAGTGGTTGCGCCGATACCGGTGACGACCACGGTGCGATTGGTCGAGTTCACTGGAAAATCTTCTCCACGTGTAGAGGGTCGTGAATCAGCGGCGCCACCGCCGGGTGGCGACACAGCCGGGCTGGGATCAGCCCTGGTGCTTCAGGATGTAGTCGGCGGCGTCGCCGACCGTCTTGAGGTTCTTGACGTCCTCGTCGGGGATCTTCACGTCGAAGCGCTCCTCGGCGGCGACGACGACCTCGACCATGGACAGCGAGTCGACGTCCAGGTCGTCGGTGAAGGACTTGTCCAGCTGGACGTCCTCCTCCGGGATACCGGCGATCTCGTTGACGATCTCGGCGAGACCCTTGACGATCTCTTCCTGCGTGGCGGCCATCTTGGCGCTCCTTCGGTGGGTTTGTTCGGTGTACGTGCGCACGGGCCAAAAGGTCCGGTGTGCCTAGGGGAGGGTAACGACCGTCGCGGCGTAGACGAGACCCGCCCCGAAGCCGATGACGAGCGCGGTGTCGCCGCTCTTCGCCTGACCGGTCGCCAGGAGCCGCTCCATCGCGAGCGGGATCGAGGCGGCGGACGTGTTGCCGGTGGACTCGATGTCACGGGCGACCGTGACGTGCTCCGGCAGTTTCAGGGTCTTCACCATCGAGTCGATGATCCGCATGTTGGCCTGGTGCGGAATGAAGACGTCCAGGTCCTCCGGGGAGATCCCGGCCGCGTCCAGCGCCTGCTGGGCGACCTTCGCCATCTCGAAGACGGCCCAGCGGAAGACCGCCTGGCCCTCCTGCGTGATGGCGGGGAACTTGACCTCGCCCTTCGCGTCGAGCGGCAGCTGGGAGACGTCGCCGAGCCGGAACTCGTTCCAGCCGACGGTCTGCTTGATGGTCTCGGACTTGTCGCCCTCGGAGCCCCAGACGGTGGGGCCGATGGCCGGCTCCTGGGAGGGGCCCACGACGACCGCGCCCGCGCCGTCGCCGAACAGGAAGGCCGTCGCGCGGTCCTCCAGGTCGGTGAGGTCGCTGAGCCGCTCCACGCCGATGACCAGGACGTACTCGGCCGAACCCTCGACGATCATGCCCTTGGCGAGGGTCAGGCCGTAGCCGAAGCCCGCGCAGCCGGCCGAGATGTCGAAGGCGGCGGGCTTGCCCGCGCCGATCCGGTGGGCGATCTCGGTGGCGACGGCCGGGGTCTGCTTGAAGTGCGAGACGGTCGAGACGACGACCGCGCCGATCTGCTCCGGGTCGATGCCCGCGTCGGCGATGGCCTTGCCGGACGCCTCCACCGACATCGCGGCCACGGTCTCCTCGTCGGAGGCCCAGTGGCGGGTGACGATGCCGGAGCGGGAGCGGATCCACTCGTCGGAGGAGTCGATCGTCTCGAGGATCACCTCGTTCGGCACGACCCGGGTCGGGCGGTAGCCGCCGACGCCGATGATCCGTGCGTACGGGGCGCCCTTGCTGGGCTTGATCTTCGACATGCTCGCTCCTTAGACGCCCGCGTGCTCGGAGATGAGCGCGCGGGCCGCGTCGAGGTCGTCGGGGGTCTTGAGCGCGAGCGTCCGCACGCCGGGCAGGGCGCGCTTGGCGAGCCCGGTCAGCGTGCCTCCCGGGCTCAGCTCGACGAGTGCGGTGACGCCCAGGGACTGGAAGGTCTCCATGCACAGGTCCCAGCGGACCGGGTTGGCGACCTGCCCGACCAGCCGGGCGACGACCTCGGTGCCGGTGGCCACGGTGTGGCCGTCGGCGTTGGAAACGTAACGCACGGTCGGGTCGGAGACCGTCAGATCGCCGACCGCCGCGCGCAGCTTCTCCACGGCCGGGGCCATGTGGTGCGTGTGGAACGCGCCGGCCACCTTGAGCGGAACGATCCGCCTGACGCCCTCGGGCTTGTCGGCCTCCAGGGCCGCGATCTGGGCGGCGGTGCCCGCGGCGACGATCTGGCCGCCGCCGTTGACGTTGGCCGGGGTCAGCCCGAGCTTCTCCAGGTGCGGGACCGTGACGGCCGGGTCGCCGCCGAGGAGGGCGGCCATCCCGGTCTCGGTGACCGCGGCGGCCTCGGCCATGCCGAGCCCGCGGGTGCGGACGAAGCGCAGCGCGGCCTCGTCGTCGATGACGCCGGCGAGCGCGGCGGCGGTGATCTCACCGACGCTGTGGCCCGCGACGACGTCGGGGGAGGCGGCGTCCAGCGCGGCCGCCGAGAGCAGTCCGGCGGCCACCAGGAGCGGCTGCGCCACGGCCGTGTCGCGGATCTCGTCCGCGTCGGCCTTCGTGCCGTAGTGGGCAAGGTCGAGCCCGATGGCGTCGGACCAGGCCGCGATGCGGTCGGCGGCACCGGGGAGGTCGAGCCAGGGAGTCAGGAAGCCGGGCGTCTGAGCGCCTTGGCCGGGAGCGACGAGTACGAGCACCCTCACACTCTCTCTTGGGGACGGCCCGGTACGCCCGTGGGGACAGGGACGAAGAACCGTCGGGGTAATTGTTGAAGTTCAACAAAAGTCTAGGACTGCGGATCGGCTGCGGCCAAGCGACCCAGGATGAGGGCGATCCGCAGCGTGAAGGCGGAGCGCACATCGGAGGGTGACCATCCGGTGACGTCCGTCACACGTCGCAGCCGGTAGCGCACGGTGTTGGGGTGCACGAACAGCATCCGGGCGGCGCCCTCCAGACTGCTCGCCTGCTCCAGGTAAACGCTCAGCGTTTCCAGCAGAGCCGAACCGGCCTCCTCCAGCGGTCTGTAGATCTCCTCCACCAACTGGTCGCGCGCGGCCGGGTCTCCGGCCATCGCGCGCTCCGGGAGGAGATCGTCCGCCAGTACGGGGCGGGGGGCGTCCTGCCACGCCGAGCACGCCTTGAGCCCGGCCGCCGCCGCCTGTGCGGAGCGGGTGGCGGCGAGCAGGTCGGGCACGACGGGGCCGGCGACCACCGGTCCGGCCGCGTACGGGCCGATCAGGCCCTTCGCGACCTGGAGCGGGTTGTCGCTGCCGCCGGCGATGACGACGAGCCGGTTGCCGAGCACTCCGGTGAGCACCTGGAGCTTGGCGTGCCGGGCGGCGCGGCGGATCGCCTCGACGGTCAGCTCGCTGTCGCCGTCGGGCGCGGTGCCGAGGATGACGCAGACGTGCTCGGGCGAGTTCCAGCCGAGCGCGGCGGCCCGGGACACGGCCCCTTCGTCGGCCTCGCCGGAGAGGACCGCGTTCACCACCAGCGACTCCAGCCGGGCGTCCCAGGCGCCCCGGGCCTCGGCGGCCTGGGCGTAGACCTGGGCGGTGGCGAAGGCGATCTCGCGCGCGTAGACGAGCAGCGCCTCGCGCAGCACCGACTCGTCGCCGGGGGCGGCCACCTCGTCGATCGCGGCCTCCATGACCTCGATCGTGGTGCGCACCATCTCCACGGTCTGCCGCAGGGTGATGGCCCGGGTCAGTTCGCGCGGCGCGGTGCCGAAGACGTCGGTCGAGATGGCCTGCGGGGTCTCGGGATGCCGGAACCACTCGGTGAACGCGGCGATGCCGGCCTGGGCGACCAGGCCGATCCAGGACCGGTTCTCCGGGGGCATCGCCCGGTACCACGGCAGCGATTCGTCCATGCGGGCAATCGCGTTCGCGGCCAGTCGGCCGGAGGACTGCTCCAGCCGTTTCAGGGTCGCGGCGTGCAGGTGGGCGTCGTGGGCGGCGGGATGCTCAGGATCGGGTCGGGGCACGAGGACAAGACTGCCTTATCGGGCCGGTCGACCGGCGGGCCGGGGCGCGGGAGCCCCGTACCGGCGGGTAGCGGAACGTCTGGCCGGGGGCGCCGGGACCGGTCGGGGGCGCCGGGGCGGGGTCGGCTGCGCGGATGTCGTGGCCGCCGGGACCGGTGCGCGGATGCGGTGGCCGCCGGAGGCTCGGGCCGCCGAGCGCTGCGGCGGGGCTTCGGCGCACGTACGTTCGCGCGCCCGCGTGGGTCGCAGTCGTCCGTTCGCGCGCCCGCATGGGTCGCGGCCGGCGCCGTGCGTACGTGTCGCCGCGCCCGCGTCGGCCAGGGGCGGCGCTTGTACGTCTCCCGGCGCGCGGTGCCCGAACGGTCCGCCCACCGGCCGGTCGGGCCCGTCCCGCGTGGCCGCCGGAGCCGTGCCGTACGTACGGTTACCGCGTCCGCTGGGGGCGGGGGCCGGTCAGGCGTCGGTCATGCCTCGGTCCGCTTCTCGCGTTCGGCGGCCAGCCGGTCCAGTTCGCGCATCGCCTGGGCGTGGCCGCTCATGCGACGGCTCACGCTGCCGGCGGTGACGAGCGCGGTCCCCACGAGCGCCACGGGGACGGAGAGGCCGAGGATGAACAGCGCCTCGGGCCAGTCGCGTTCGTCGGCGCAGTAATCGCCGCTGTAGACGCCCTCGTTGGCGGTTCCCCGGTCCGTGAACAGGCGGGCCGCGCACTCCCGCTCGTTACCGCTGCTCGTCTCGATCGAGTACTCCGTCGTCAGCAGGATGACGCACCAGCCCCACAGCAGACCCGCGACCACGAGGACGCAGACCCCCCAGTCGCGCATGCGGGCGGCCTTCTCCCGGAATTCGAGGTCGTAGTCTCGTGATCGCATGGCGGATGAATCTAGCAGTGGCCAACTGGGCCCCGAGGAGGGGGCGTGCGGCTCATCGGCGGTCCCGGCTCCCTGCGTCGCCGACCCGACCCGTACGGGCTTTCACGCGTCATTCGGGCAACTGGTTCAGTCAATCCTCAACCGGGCGATTCCGCGTCTTGTCATGATGAGGCGGAGATCGGTGACCACCGATCCGTGAGCCCGGGAGGAAGTGCAGGCACTTCCTCGGGAAGGAGTACCCATGAGCAGTGGCAAAGGCGGGGAGCCGGACCCGCATCACGTCGATGTTCCCGAACCATGCTTTTCTCGCGAGCTGTTGACACTTCCCCGAGGCAAGCAGCTCGATCTCGGGGCGGCTCGTGCAGCCGATGCGGGGCTTACCTACCTCGCGGGGGAACTCCTGGACGGGGCCCATGGGTTCTGGCGAGAGGAGGGAGCGGCGGACGGCTCGGCGATCCAACCCCGCCATGTGGACGCCGCGTTCCGGTCCGACGCCGAGCTGCGTCGCCTGTGGGCCGCCTGGCTGGTCGAGAACCCTCCAGCCTCGCGCTCCGGTGACCCGTCCGCGCAGCCCTCTGCGGCGAAGCCCTCCAGCGGCCCTTTCGACGGCGTCATCGATCGGTTGATGGAATCGACCGACCCCACGGGAACTCTCGCTGTCAGTGGGCCGGCCAGAGGCGTCGTCGCCGAATTGCTGGCCCATCTCGTCCGGCAGCTGATGAACGCTGCCGCCGAGGTCTCCACCCGGGTGAACAGCGATGTCATCCACAGGGAGGACGTGCGCGGCGCGTGCAGGGTGCTGACAACGGGCGAACTGCGGCTCTTGGCAGACCGGGAGATCCGAGAGACGATGCCCAAGGCGCCTCCCGGATAGGCGCGAACTCGGCCCACCGGGCCTGTTCCCTCCGCCGCGCGGTCTCGTAGAAGTGCTGCCACGGGCGGAAAGGCGGCGACAGAGCCCAAGGGCCTGGTTGCCGCCTTTGCGCACGGGTCGGCCGCGTCAGCGCAGGTCGTTGACGAACGTCTGCCAGGCGTGGGCGCCCAGGATGATGGCGGGGCCGGTCGGGTTCTTGCTGTCGCGGACGGGGACGGAGCCGCAGGTGGAGGCGTCGGCCACCTCGACGCACTCGCCGCCGGTGTTGCCGCTGTAGGAGGACTTCCGCCAGGCCGCGCCGCCGGTCACCGTGCATTCGACGCAGTCGCCGCCGGTGTTGCCGCTGTAGCTGGACTTGCGCCAGTCCGCGTTCGTCAGGTCAGGGCCGTACTCCATAGCGCTCCCTCATCACGTGGCTGATCCGCTCCACCGATTTCTCGACGGAGAGTGCGGTGGCCTGGAGGTGAGCGTATCGGAGCGAGCCCTCCCTGACCGTCTCCGGGTTGGCCGTCATGTGGCCGGAGATGATGTCCTCGGTGTAGACGATGTCCGGGTCGTTGGCGAAGCGCAGGGCGTTGAACGAACCGGCCAGGCTCGCGTGTTCGCCTGCCTCGAACGGCAGGACCTGGATGCGCACCCAGCGGTGGTGCGCGAAGTCCAACAGCTTCTGGAGTTGGGCCCGCATCACCGCCTCGCCGCCGATCGGCCGGTACAGCACCGCCTCGTCCAGGATCACCAACGCCAACGGGGGATTCTTCTTCCGCAGGACGCGCTGGCGTTCCATCCGGGCCGCGAGCATGCCGTCCAGGTCCTCGGGCATGCCGGTGGCCAGCACCGCCCGTGCGTACTCCTCCGTCTGGAGCAGCCCGTACACCAACTGCGCCTGGTACGTGGAGATGTAGGTGGCCTTCCTCTCCATGTCCGCGTACTCCAGAAACCACGGGGGCAGTTGGCTTCGCAGGACCAGGCCCACCAGGCGCGAGAACATGCCGTCCGTGCGCAGGGCCGCGTCCACGCGCTCCGAGAAGTCGCGGGTGGGGATCTTCTTCGTCGTCTCCACCTGGCCGATCAGCGAGCCGGTGCAGTAGATCATGTCGCCCAACTGCGGCTGCGTGAGCCTGGCGGCTTCCCGTAGGCGGCGCAGTTCCCCGCCGTAGAAGTCGAGCGGGGAGGCGTCGGGGTCGAGCTTCTGGATGTTGGCCACGGTCGGACCTCCGGGTGCAACGCCTCTCGGCGTTCGTTTCGGTGCGTAGCCGAGCGTAGCCAGTTCGTCGCAGCCTGGTGACATGAATCACGTACTCGTCCCCCGGAGGAATCCCGGGGAGCCCGTCTACCGTGCCGACCTCGCTCTCGGCGAGCATTCCGCCCGGCACCTGCGCCGCGTCCTGCGGCTCTACCTCAAGACGTGGGACCTGCTGTTCCTCGCCGACGCCGCCGAGTTGGCGCTCACCGAGCTGATCGCCAACGTCGTGCGGCACGTGCCCGGGCGGCGCGGCCGGACCTACATCTTCCAGCTCCCGAACCGCGAGGGCGTCCGTGTCGAGGTCGCGGACGACAGCCCCGTCGTGCCGCTCGCCATCAAGGGCGACGCCATGGACGAAGGGAGCCGGGGGCTCCTGCTCGTCAACGCGGTCACCGACGACTGGGGCATCGTGAAGCAGTGGGACCAGGTCGGCAAGACCATCTGGTTCGAGTGCCTGACCCCGCCGGAGCTGGGCGGCAGCCCGTTGCGGACGGCGAAGCCGGAGCCGAGGCCCGAACCGAAGCCGGAGACGCGGCCCGAGGCGAAGCCCGAACCGAAGCCGGAACCGGGGGCGCGGCGTCGGTCGTGAACGGCGCGGTCGCGCGGCCCGGCCCGCGTGGGGCCGCGCGACCATCCGGCGCAGGACCTCGGAGGCGGTCTCGCACAGGGCGTTGGCGCGCTCGGGGCCGCCGTGGACGGCACGGATCACCCCCGATTCCCGGCCGGTCCCGACGAGCAGTTCGTCCGCGAGGCCTCAGCTCACGGGTCAGGTCGGCTTCCGGATGTACCGGACGTCCTTGAGGGGCGCTGTGGGCTGTGCGCCGAACTGCTCCACGACGGTGTCGCCGGCGCCGCCGTGCACGACCTGGAGGGCGACGCGGGTGTCCTGTTCGCGCAGGTCGATCCGGACGCGGGGGGACCCGCCTTCCGGCTTCATGCCCACGATCAACTCGTCGGGGTATCCGGCGCGCTTGAGCGCGGTTCGCACCTCGGTGGAGTTCTTTCCCGTGCCCTTGAGTGCGGTGGTGACGTGCGCGGCGAACTTGTCCGCGTAACAGGTCTCGGGCTGGGTGAGCGTGACCGGCTCCAGGAGGTCCCTGTCGGGCGGGGGCGGCACGGGGTCGTCGGCGACGGGCGCGTTGTCGGGGTCGACCGGCAGGGGGACGCGGTCGCCGGGCTCGCCGGGGGGCCCGCTGGAAGGGCTTCGGGGGACGCCGGGGAGGTCGCCGGCGCCGAGGGGCTCGCCGGTTTTGGTGTCGTCCAGCGGCGGACAGTCGGCGGTGAGATCGAGGGACAGCTTCATGAAGTCGAGCAACGGCTTGTCGGCGTTCCGGCCCTCGGGTGCGGAGGCGACACCGTCTATCTCGCTGGTGGTGGCCGGGCCGGGGGCGCTGGAGCAGGCGGTGAGGGCGGCCACGCCCAGAGCGAGGGCGGCCGCGGTGTGTGCTGGTCGAGGCATGACGTCAACGTAAAGTCGCCCGTCGGCATGGCCATGAGTACACGTACTCATGTCGAAGCGGGGACGTCGACCGGTGCCGCAGGGCGGCCAACTCAGCGCAGGGCGGGAGGTGTTCGACAAGGCCGGCCTCGTCCTGCGCCGGCTGAAGCGCGGCCCCGCCGCCCGGCCGAAGACCACGAGTAGTCACGGGGGGGGCGTGGGTCGTCATGGGGCGTGACGGGGCGTCGCCGAGAAGGTCTCCGTACGCGCGGGCGTTCGGGCTACCGTGGACCGGTGATTTCCGTGCACCGGTCCGAGGACCGCTACCGGGGCGGGGACGAGGCCGCCGGGATCGACACCCGGCACGCCCTGTCCTTCGGCCCCTTCTACGACCCGGACAACCTCCGCTTCGGCCCGATCCTGGCCTGCAACGAGGAGCGTCTGGCCCCGGGCGCCGGGTTCGAGGAGCACCCGCACAGCCATACGGAGATCGTCACCTGGGTCGTCGAGGGCGAGCTGACCCACCGCGATTCGGCCGGTCACTCCACCGTCGTCCGCGCCGGGGACGTCGCCCACCTGAGCGCCGCCTCCGGCGTCCGGCACGTCGAACGCAACGACGGCGAAGGCCCGTTGGCCTTCCTCCAGATGTGGCTGGCTCCGCTGGAACCGGGCGGAGAACCCTCGTACACCGTCGTCCCCGGCATCGCCGACTCCACTCCGTACGCCCTGCCCGGCGCGGGCGCGATGCTCCACGTCCGGCGGCCGGCCGGGGGCGAGCGCACGGCGGTGCCGGACGCGGCGCGCGTGTACGTGCACGTGGTGCGGGGGAGGGTCGCGCTGGGCGGTGAGGAGCTGGGGCCCGGCGACGCCGCCCGGATCACCGGTGCGCGGGGCCTGGCGGCGGTCGCGGTGGACGGGCCCGCCGAGCTGCTGGTGTGGGAGCTGGCGGGCTGAGCCCCGCCCCTACCCGGCCCGGCGGGCCCGCCACAGGTCGCGGAGCAGGGCGATCTCGGCCATGTGGTGGATCAGCTCCAGGTTGGCGTTGGCCAGCGTGCCGACGTACGCGTCGTCGGGATCGGAGCCGTACGGGTACTGCGACAGGCCCACCGTGTCGAGCTGCTCCTCGGTGAGGGCCGCCACGCTCGCGCGGTGGCGGTCGAGGGTCTCCCACAGCCGCTCCAGCGCGAGCGAGGCGGACGGGGTGAAGTCGACCAGGAGGTGGGGGTCCCGCCGCCGCTCGCCGAAGGTCCACTCCCACCGGCCGGCGAAGTCCGAGTGCAGATGGCCCAGCCGCCACGCGATGGTGGTGACCGGTACGACATCGGGTTCCGGCTCGCCGGTGAACGCCAGCACCTCCTCGACCCGTTCGACGCTCACGCTCCAGTCCTCGGCGATCTTCGCGACGGACATGCCGTCCGCGGCCTGCCGGGCGACCTCCGCGTACTCGTTCGCCGGGATCTGCGGGGCGCCCTTGTCGAGGACCCAGACCCCCGGCCCGTACGCCCGGGGCGTCACCGCCTCCTCCCGGCGGCGGATGGACCAACTGCCGGGCGCGGGCTCCCAGAGGTACTCCTCGTCCCCGAGCCCCCGCAGCCGGACCTCGGCCATCTCCCGCGCCTGGTCGAACTGCTCGATCAGGATGCTCAGCCGGTCGGTCTTCTGGTCCTGGCCGCTCATGTCTCTCTCCTTCGTCATGGTTTCCGTCCTGCGCGCCGCTGTCCCGCCGGGTCAGACGGAGATCGGCTTGCGGTAGCGGACGTGCTCGTTCCGGCGCCGGAACCCGACGCTCTCGTAGAGGTCGTAGGACCGGTGCGGATTCGCGGTGCCCGTGTACAAGCGGGCGGTCTCCGCGCCGTGCTCGCGCAGGCAGCGCAGCCCGTCCAGCAGCAGGGCTCGCCCGAGTCCCAGACGCCTCGACTCCTTCCGGACGCTCAACTCCTCGACCTCGCCCACGGTGGCGTCCCGCCGATGGACGGAGCACAGGGCGACACCGACCATGTCCTCCCGATCCCAAGCAGCCCGCCAGCAGGTCGGGTCGGCCGTGGCGAGGAACCTCTCGAACGGCCACCTCTCGGTGAAGGCGGCCCCCGCGTAGGAATCGACGACCGTTCCCCAGGCCGCGCGGTAGCTGCCCGGATCGACGGCTCCGACTCGGACGCCGGCCGGCAACGGCCTCCCGTCGGGGAGCTGCCGGAGATCGGCCAGCTCCAGCTCCACCAGGCTGAAGACGCGCCGGTACCCCGCATCGAGCAGGAGTGCCGTCGCCTCCTGCTCCGAGGCCATGGCGTTCGCGCCGATCACGGCCGTCCGCGCGGTTCCGTGCTGTCGTACGAGCCGGCGGATGCGGCTCTCCGCCCAGTCGAGCAGGGCGGAGCCGATGCCCCGGCCGCGGTGCCGGGGCAGCAGGTAGCCGCGGTGCAGGTACAACCACGTCCCGTCCCGCTCCTGCCACCGCCTGATCGTGGAGTAGCCGACGACACCACCGCCGTGCTCCACCAACGCCTGGTTCCCGGACGGGTCGTCGAGCTCGGCGGAGGCTTCGGCGATCTCGGCCGCCGTCGGGAGCCCTTCCACGACCGAGCGGGCGTCGATCCGGTCCCGCTCCGCACAGCCGAGCCGCACAGCGGCCATGGCGCCGTGGTCCTCGTGGCCGCGACAGGGCCGGAGGACGTAGCCGGGCGGCAGTTCCAGCCGTGCGGGCCCGTCGCCGCTGCTCACGCTCACACCAGGACCCCCGTCACGTCGGACATGCCGCGTCATCGATCACGGAAGCGTAGGTCGCGCCGATCGGACGGGGGAACTCGTTTTCCGCGGCAGGGCCGTTCGCGGGGATGCGACGGACGGGGCGCGGTCAGTCGACCGGCTTGCCGGGCTGGTCGTGGGTGGCGCAGTGGATTCCGCCGCCGCCGGTCGCGATGGTGTCGATGTCCACCCGCACCACGTCCCGGTCGGGGAAGTGCTCGCGCAGGATGCCCTGGGCCCGGTCGTCGGCCTTGCGGTCGCCGAACTCGGGCATGTACACCGCGTCGTTGCCGATGAAGAAGTTGGCGTACGTGGACAGGAAGTCGTCGCTGTAGCCCCTGATCCGTCCGGGATCCGGCTGGGGGAGGTCGATGACCTCGAAGCCGCGGCCCCGTGCGTCCGTCGCTTCGGCCAGCACGGACATGGCCTGATCGGAGGAGCGCGACCAGGAGTCGGCGGGCGTGCTCGGATGCGCCCGGTCCAGCAGGACCACCCCGGGGGCCGTGAACCGTACGAGGCTGTCGACGTGGGCGTCGGTGATGTCCTCGCCCCGGACGCCCTTGAACCAGATCACCTTCTCCACGCCCAGCAGCTTCTTCAGGTCGGCCTCGATCCGGTCCCGGCTCATGCCCGGGTTGCGGTTGTCGTTGACGATCGAGCTCTCGGTGATCAGCAGGGTCCCCTCGCCGTCGGTCTCGAACGAACCGCCCTCGGCGACGAGGGGGGCCTTGACGCGCGGGATCCCGTACTCGGCCGACAGCGCCCGGCCGATCCGGGCGTCGTCCGTGTGCACCTGTTTGTCGCCCCAGCCGTTGAAGTTGAAGTCGACCCCTACGGTCCTCCCCGTCCCCTTCCCCTCCTCCTCGACGAAGACGGGGACGGTGTCGCGCGCCCACAGGTCGTCCACCGGCAGCTCGATCACCTCCACCTCCCCTCCGCACTGCTTCTGGGCCGCCGCCCGCTGGTCCGGCCGCGCCATCATCACGACGTACTCGTACTCCGCGACGGCCCGTGCGATGCGCGCGATGTCCTGACGTACGTAGGGGAGGTCGTCGTCCCATACGGACGCCCGCGCGGGCCAGGACATGAAGGTGCGGGCGTGGCTCTCCCACTCGGCGCCCAGGCGGCGCGCCCCTTCCGTCCGGCCGGCGGCCCGGTCCGTCCGGCTCGCTCGGCCCGTGGAGGAGGCGTCGGCCGAGGCACCGGGGTCTCCGGGGCCGCAGGCGGCGGCGCCGAAGGCGAGCGCACCGACGCCGAGGAAAGCGTGCAGGGCCGAGCGGCGGGAGGGGCGGATGTCGGACATGGGGGTCTCCGATCGGGAACATGTGCGGCGGGACGTCCGGGGGAGGGGGAGCGTCGGGGGCGGTGAGGAGTGGCGCGTCCCGGGTGTCTCCGGGGGTGGGTTCACGCGGCGGGCGCCTTCGGGGTGGGTTCACGCGACGGGCGGGTTCATGCGAGGGGTGGGGCCACCTGCTGTGGTGGGGTCACGTGTTGTGGTGGGGACAGGGTGCATCCCGGGCTCCGGGAACCGTCGTCACCGCGAGGTCGGGTGCGGTCATCGTGTCGCCACACTCTGACACTGACTGAAAATTCAGTCAAACGGGGGAAGGGGTGTGTCGAGGGGGTCGGTGCCGGTGCCGGTGCCGGTGTCGGTGCCGTTGCCGGGGCAGGGTGGGGCGGTCCGGGAGGCGGGAGGAGGCGGGCGACTCGTGGGGCCCGGCGGCGTATGCCTCCCCGGGCCCGCCCCTGCGGGGGCTCGGTAGGGTTCGGGCCATGGCGTCTCGCAGCACTCAGATTCTCGAAGCCGCCGCCCGGGTGATCGCCCGGCGCGGGGTGCGTGGCCTGCGCGTGGAGGAGCTGGCGGCCGAAGCGGGCGTCTCCACCGCGCTGATCTACTACCACTTCAAGGACCGCACCGGAATCCTGCTCAGGACGCTGGAGTTCATCAACGACCGCGCCGAGCGCTACACCGCCCACCGCGACCCGGGCGCCGGGGCACTGAGCCCGCGCGAGGAGCTGGATCGGACCCTGCTGCTGGAGCTCCAGGACACCACCGAAGTACGGGAGAACAGCAGCGCCTGGGGCGAGCTGCGCGCCAGCGCCGTCTTCGACGAGGCCCTGCGCGAGGACCTGGCGCGCGCCACCCTGGTCTGGAACCAGGAGGTGGCGGGCCTGCTGGGCGCGGTCCGGCCGACCGCCCCGGCCCCCGCGCTCGCGGCCTCCGCCGAACGGCTCACCGCCCTGATGGAGGGGCTGAGCATGCGGTGGCTCAGCGGCACCCTCCCCATCGCCCACGCCCGGACCCTGATGGGCGAGGCCATCGACACCGAGGTCGTACGGCTGGGGCGGGCGGGCGGGGGAGCGGCAGGGGTCGCGCCGCAGCCCGCCGGGCCTTCCGCGCAGGAGCCCGCCGGGCCTTCCGCGCCATCGAGTGCCGGGCAGTCGGAGAACCCGGCCTGACCGAGCGCCGGCTGCCGGAGGTCCCGGCCTGACCGAGGGCCGCGCGCCGGGGCGGTTGCGCGCGCCAGGCGTCGGCGTCGGGTCCGCTCAGCTCAGATCGGGGAACGAGTGGTGCTCGTGCGCCACCACCCAGCGGCCCGCCTCCTTGCGCAGCCCCAACGTGAGCCGCAACCGGGACCCGGGACGCGCCGCGAGTTCGTCCTCCGTGCCGCAGCGCACCAGCGCGTGGGCGAAGGCGACGTCCTGGCCGGCGGTGACCTCCATCTCCTCGATGTCGAAGACCGCCCCCTGGGCCTGCCATGCGAAGAAGGGCGGCCAGACCTGCCGGTAGGCGTCGATCCCGCGTACGCCTCGGTAGGGCGGCGGGACGTCGAACATCACGATGTCCTCGGCGTGGTCCGCGACGACGGCGTCGATACGGCCCCGGTGCACCGCTTCGGCCCAGTCCTCGATGAGCGCTCGGATCTGCTCGGTGTCGTCCCGCATGGTTCGTCAGCCTCTCGTTCTCCGTCGGCGGCACGTGTATGGGGAGGCCCCGGTGCCGGTATCGCGACCGTCCTCCACAGGAGACGTCGGAGCCGACGGCGTCCGCTCGACACACGCCGGCGAGCGGCTGCCCGTCAGGCCGGGCCTTCCCGCTCCAGCAACTCCTGGATGGCGCGGTACTCCTCCGGGGTTCCTCGCCGTATCCCGGAGTCGCGCGGACGAGGCTTCCTCCCTCCCCGTACGGCCGCTTCCCGTGTCTCCGGGTCGGGGCGCGCTCCGTGCTCCAGCAGCAGGCGCACCGCTTCGAGGTGGCCGCCGTGGGCCGCACTGGCGAGCGGGGAGCCGTCGGGCATCCCTGCAGGTGGCCCCGGTGCGATGATGCCCGCTCGGCGTGACGCGACGGAGCGGGGCGAGGCTCCCCGGTCGAGCAACAGCCGCATCATGTCGAGGTCGCCCTGCGCGGAGGCCAGCATGAGGGGTGTCGCCTGCCCCTCGTCGAGTCGCCCGTCGGGCTGTGCTCCCGCCGCGAGAAGCCTCTGTGCCATCGCCGTCATTCCGCGTGGGGCCGCGTACCGCAGGGCCGTGGTCTCACGGTGTTCGCCCATGGCCGCGTCGGGGTCGGCCCCGGCGTCCAGAAGCTCGGCGACGGCGTCGGGGCGGTTGTTCCGGACGGCCAGGTCCCAGGCGGTGCGGTCGTGCGCCGAAGGCCGTGCACCGGGGGAGGGCGAGGCTCCCTCAGGCGGACGGGTGTGCGGCGGCTCGGGCGGGTCGACGTGCGGCGCAGTTCGTGAATTCTTCACTTCTTCACCACGGTTCCCCCTGTTTTGATCGCCTCTGTTTCATGCTTACTACAACAGAGAGTTGTCTGACGTGTCGGAGCACATACCTTCCGCCTCCGGGTGGGAGGGCTCGTCCTTGGTCCTGCAGCGGCGAAGACGTCTTCTGCCGAAGATCGCCCTCGGTGCGGCCATGGTGCTCGCGGTGGAGTTGGCGCTGGTCACGCAGGGCGGCCATGCTGTGGCCCTCACCCAGCAGGCGGCGAAGGCGCCGGCCGAGGAGAAGCAGGCGCCCGAGGGGCCCCGCGAGGCGGCGGACATCCTGTCGGCGAAGGTCGCGGCCAAGCTGTCGGGCAAGCGGGTCGAGGCGCTGTCCGAGCGTACCGAGACGTCCACGACCTGGGTCAACAAGGACGGTTCGCTCACCACGGAGCTGTCGTCGGGACCGGTCCGTTTCGAGCAGGACGGTTCCTGGACCGATGTCGACGTCGAACTGCGGGAGACCGCCGAAGGCGTCGAGGCCAAGGCCCACCCGAACGGACTGAGCCTCGCGGGCCGGGGCGGCAGGCTGCCGCGCTCGCTGGCCGAGGCGGAGCGGGCCCCCGCCCGCGACCTGGTGACCCTCGGCGAGGGCGACGAGCGCATCACCCTCCAGTGGCAGGGCGGCCTGCCCGCCCCCGAACTGGACGGCACCCGCGCCACCTACCCCGAGGCCCTGCCCGGCGCGGACGTGATCGTCGAGGCGACCCGTACCGGCTTCGAGCAGTACGTCGAGATCAAGAAGCGGCCCGCCGAGGGCTACACCTACACCCTGCCGCTGAAGGCCGAGGGCCTGACGGCGAAGGAACAGCCCGACGGCAGCGTCCTGTTCACCGACGGCAAGAACAAGAAGCGGGCCGTGATGCCCGCACCGGTGATGTGGGACTCCACCGTCGACGAGGTCTCCGGCGAGCACACCCGCCGGGTGCCGGTGGCGATGAAGGTGGTGGAACGCGAGGACGCCGTCGACCTGGTCGTCACCCCGGACGCGAAGTTCCTCGCCGACCCGGAGACGACGTACCCGGTCACGGTCGACCCGTCGACCTCCTCGCTGTCCAATGTCTTCGACACCTACGTCCAGCAGGGTGAGACCCGCGACTGGTCCACCGACGTCGAACTCGACTTCGGCAACCCCGGCACCACGAACGCGAACGGCACCCCCCGCACGGCGCAGTCCTTCATCACCTGGAACACCGCACCGATCGCCGACGCCCTGGTCACCAGCGCCAAGCTGAGCCTGTGGAACTTCCACTCCGCCAACACCACCTGCGCCGCCCAGCCGTGGCAGGTCTGGTCCTCGCCCGCCGCGACGACGGCCAGCCGGTGGACCAACCGGCCGACGATGACCGCCATGAAGGCCGAGTCCACCGAGACCCGCGGCAACGCCGCCTGCACCGCGCAGCCGGACGGCTGGATCAACGCGAATGTGACCACGCTCGCCCAGGAATGGGCCTCCGCCAAGACCACCCGCGGCCACCTGGGCATCCGCGCCAAGAGCGAGACCACCGTCGCCCAGTGGAAGCGCGTCAACTCCGCCAACGCCGCGAAGAACCCGCCGAAGCTGTCGGTCACGTACAACTACCGGCCGCGCACCGGCACCAAGCAGGAGGCCGGCCCGCCGTTCTTCTCCTACGGCGGCGCCTACATGGTCAACACCGTGCGCCCCACCCTGCGCGACACCTTCGTCGACCCCAACGGCGACAAGATCCAGGGCGCCTACCAGATCTTCGACAACGCCACCGACACGCAGGTCGGCGACGTCCTGCGCTCCGGATTCGTCCCCTCCGGGCAGCCCGCTCCGGTGACCGTCCCGGCCGGGGTGCTGGCCAACGGCAAGACGTACAAGTTCCGCAGCAGCCCCTACGACGGCACGCACTACAACCTGGGCTGGTCGCCGTGGAAGACCTTCACCGTCGACACCACCGCCCCCTCCGCGCCCGCGAAGATCGTCTCGACCGACTACCCGGCGGACAAGTGGGTCAAGGGAGCGGGCCAGGCCGGCACGTTCACCGTCACCCCGCCCTCCGGCAGTGACCACAACTGGCTGGAATGGTCGCTGGACGGCCTGACCTGGACCAAGGTCGGCACCGGGGGAACCGCCACCGCGAGAGCGATCAGCGTCGCCCCGCCCAAGGACGGCACCCACACCCTCCAGGTCCGGGCCGTCGACAAGGCCGACAACAAGTCCGAGGCCATCGACTACACCTTCCACGCCGGACCCGGCGGGTTCATCCAGCCCTCCGAGGGCGAACGCACCGCACGCCGGCTGCCGCTGGTGGCCGAGGCGGAGGCCGCCAAGTACAACGCGGTCGCCTTCTCCTGGCGCCGCTCCGAAGCCGACCCCTGGGTCCGCATCCCCGCCGGACAGGTCACCTCCAACGGCACCCCGCTGACCGCGTGGCCCGTCCCGATGACCGGCGGCAGGAACGCCCCGCTGGTCTGGAACGCCACCGACACCGTCGACCCCGACGGCACCGTCCAGCTCAAGGCCGACCTCACCGGCCCCAACAACACCACCGGAGCCACGGAACCGCTCACCGTCATCGTCGACCGCAACGCCTCCGGCGCCGCCACCAGCGAGGCGGGACCCGGTTCGGTCAATCTGCTCACCGGCGACTACTCCCTCTCCGCCACCGACGCCTCCGGCTTCGACCTGTCGGTCTCGCGCACGGCCTCCTCGCGGATCCCCGACAAGGGAGCGCAGCAGGAGGGCCAGGTCGCGATCTTCGGCAAGGAGTGGGTCTCGGGCACCGCCGCCGAGCTGACCGAATCGGACTACGTCCAGCTCCACAGGGTCTCGGACACGGCGGTCACGGTCGTCGACGCCGAGGGCGAGGAACTGTTCTTCACCGCGAACGCGGCGAAGAACGGGTGGATCCCGGAGCCGGGAGCCGAGGACCTGACCCTCACCGGCAGCGTGACCGGTTCCTTCACCCTGTCCGACACCGAGGGAACCGTCACCGAGTTCACCAAGCCCGACCCGGGCGTGCCCACCTGGCAGGTCTCCAGCACCCTGCTGGACGGACTGGCCAACACCGCCACCACCATCGTCTCCGAGACGGTCACCGTGGACGGCAAGAAGCTCGCCCGGCCCAAGCGGATCATCGCCCCCACCTCCGCCGCGACCACGGCCGCGTGCACGGCCACCCCGGCCACCAAGGGCTGCCGCGTGCTGGAGTTCGTCTACGCCACCGGCACCACGGCCACCGCCTCCGCCTTCGGCGACTTCGCCGGCCGGGTGAAGGAGATCCGCCAGTGGTCCACCCAGCCCGGCGCCGCCGCCGCGACCTCCAAGGCCGTGCAGTCGTACGCGTACGACAACTCCGGCCGCCTGCGCCAGACGTGGGACCCGCAGATCACCCCGTCGCTGAAGACGGAGTACGCCTATGACAGCGCGGGCCGGGTCACCGGTCTGACCCCGGCGGGCGAGCTGCCCTGGACCTTCACCTACGGCAAGGCGGGCAACGCCGCCACCGCCGGTGAGGGCATGCTCCTGAAGGCGTCCCGCTCGGGGCTCCAGCAGGGCACGACGGGCACGGAATCCGGTACGGCCGCCACCAGCGTGGTCTACGACGTACCGCTGACCGGCACCACCGCCCCGTACAAGATGGGCGCCGCCGACGTGAAGGCATGGGGGCAGCTCGACGCCCCGACCGACGCGACCGCCGTCTTCCCGGCCGACTCCGTGCCGGCCTCCGCCACGGGCTCCGTGCTGACCAGCGCCTCCTACAAGCGCGCCGACCTCACCTACATGGGTGTCTCGGGCCGCACGGTCAACACCGTGTCTCCCGGCGGCCACACGGCGACCACCGAGTACGACCGCTTCGGCAACACCGTCCGCGAACTGTCGGCGGCCAACCTGGCCGTCGCCCGGGGCATCACCGCCGCCGACCGGGCGGTACAGGCCGATCTCGGGATCGACCGGCTCACCGTCGCGGAGCGGGCCGACCTGCTGGCGACCAAGTCCGTGTACGACGAGAAGGGCACCCGGGAGCTGGAGGAGTTCGGGCCGCTGCGCCGGATCGACCTCACCGCCGACCTCAAGTCCGGCACCACCACCCTCGTCCCGTCCGGAACGCCGGTGACGGCCCGCACCTGGACGGTCAACGAGTTCGACGCCGGGCGCCCCACGGACGGCACCGCCAAGGTCCGCGACCAGATCACGAAGACCACCACCGGCGCCCAGGTCCGCGAGCACCCGACCGTGCTCGGTGAGGCCCGGATCACGGAGACGGTCTACGACTGGGCCAAGGGCCTGCCGACGAAGACGGTCAAGGCCCCGGGTGGTCTCGCGATCACCGAGACCACCGAGTACGACGCCCAGGGGCGGGTCACCAAGCAGCTCCTGCCCGGGGCGACCGGCAGCGACGCCGCGACCCGGGTGACGACGTACTGGTCCGCCACCGGCACCGGCACCTGCCAGGGCCGCCCGGAGTGGGCCGACCTGGTCTGCTCCACCGGGCCCGCCGGCGCCATCACCGGCGGTGGCAGCAACCCGGCCGCCCTGCCGACCACCACCACCGAGTACGACGGGTGGGGCAACCCGGCCAAGGTGACGGAGACGGCGAACGGGGTCACCCGCACCACGACGACCACGTACGACAACTCCGGCCGTCAGACGAAGGTCGCGATCACCGGCGGTACGGGCCAGGCGGTCCCCGAGACCACCACCGAGTACGACCCCGCCACCGGCCGGGCCGTCAAGACGGTCTCGCCGACCGGCGGCACCGTCACCAAGGTGTTCGACAAGCTCGGCCGCCAGGTGTCCTACACCGACGCCGACGGCGGTGTGACCACGACCGAGTACGACCTCCTCGACCGCCCGGTCAAGGTCACCGACAACGCCCCCTCGACCGTCACCCACACCTACGACCACACCGCCGAGCCGCGCGGCCTGGCCACGAAGACCACCGACTCCGTCGCTGGAACCTTCCAGGCCACGTACGACGCGGACGGATCGGTCAGCTCGGAGAAGCTGCCCGGCGGCTACACCCTCACCCAGACCGAGGACACCACGGGGTCCGCCACCGACCGCACCTACACCCGCGACAGTGACGGCACGATCGTCTACTCCGACACCGTGACCGAGTCCATCCACGGACAGGTCGCCTCCCACGCGGGCTGGTCCGACCAGACCTACCGCTACGACGCGATCGGCCGCCTCACCACCGTCGAGGACACCGCCGACACCGTCTGCACCCGCCGCGCCTACACCTTCGACGCGCGCACCAACCGCAAGTCCCTCACCACGGCGACCGGCACCCCCGGCTCCGACTGCCCCACCACCGGAGGGACCACCACCAACCACACCTACGACAGCGCCGACCGCCTCGTCGACAGCGGTCACGTCTACGACGCGTTCGGCCGCACCACGACCGTCCCGGGCAACGGGACGATCGGCTACTACGCCAACGACCTCGCGCACCAGCAGACCGCGAACGGCAAGCGCCAGACCTGGCAGCTCGACGCCAACCTGCGCTTCCGCTCCTGGAAGACCGAGACCGGCAGCGGCTCCACCTGGACCCAGACCGCGTCGAAGACCAACCACTACGACAGCGACGGCGACAACCCCCGCTGGATCACCGAGGACACCGCGTCGGGCGCCCTGACCCGCAACGTCGACTCCGCCTCCGGGGACCTCGCCGCCACCACGTCCAAGACGGGTGACACCGTCCTCCAACTCACCACCATCCACGGCGACGTCGCCCTCCAGCTCCCGCTGACCGCGGGCCAGGCGCCCGTCGTCCTCGACTCCGACGAGTACGGCAACCCCCGCGCCGGACAGGAAGCCACCCGCTACGCCTGGCTCGGCGCCAAGCAGCGCTCCACCGAGACCCTCACCGGCCTCACCCTCATGGGCGTCCGCCTCTACAACCCGGCCACCGGCCGGTTCCTGTCCATGGACCCCGTCCACGGCGGCAACGCCAACGCCTACGAGTACTGCACGGCCGACCCCATCAACTGCTACGACCTCGATGGCCGGTTCGGCTGGAAGAAGTGGCTGGGACGAGCGAGCACGGGGTTGGCGGTCGCCGGCATGTTCGGCTGCGCCGTCTGCGCGGGGGCCTCGGCGGCCATCAGCCTGGGCATCGCCGCACACGACTGGAGAAAGGGCAAGCGGCGCGAGGCGGTCATCGGTGGCCTCACGGCATTCACCTGGGGCGCCGGCCGGCTGGCCTCACTCAGGCACGCCCGCTCGGTGAAGGCCATCCCGAAGAGATACCCGAAGGGCGTCCGGAACTCCGGTACCAAGAACAAGAGGTACAGGAGCAAGGCGAAGAAGAAGGCAAACGGATACGGCAGGACCGCGCGGCGCGTCAACCGGGTGGACTTCTACTATGGAGGTGCCGTGGCCGGTCGCAGCATCTACGGGGAGTACAGCTCCTGGCGTAGTCGCCGACGCTAGACAACGGGCGATAGTCATCGAAAGTCGGACGGCAACGCGCCCTCCCCGCACACCTGCGGGGAGGGCGCTCCTGCCCGCGAGGCAACCGGAAACCGCGAGAGGAAAGCAGATCGATGCCCGGCAAGGACACCAGGAAGACGTTCGACCGATACGTCGGGGCGGCGGAGGCGATGCCCATCACCTTCGGTCAGATTCTGTACCGATCCGTTCTCAAGAATTCTCGTAAGGGAAAGGAATCGGCGAGCTTCCAAGCTGATTTGACCGCCTGGATTCGCCAAGCCCAGCGGGGGGAGTGTGACGCAGAGGAGGCCCGTGACATATTTTCCCTTTCGGCGGCTCACTGGGCCTTTCTGGCAGCCTTCGGAATCATGACGGGAATGCTCCTCGACTACCTCTTCGGTGTCTCGTTCGATGCCGTTCTCACCTTGTCCCTCTCCGTCTTTCCCGCTTTTGGCCTGCTGTCCGCGGCCGACGCAGTGAGGGCGAGGTCGGCGGGAAAGGCGGACGCGGCTCCGAAGAGGGCGGGCAAGCGGGGCGAGGGCCGTCGTACGTACCGTCCGATCGGCCACCGGTGGATCATTCCCGTCACGGCGTCAGTGGTGCTGGCGGCGGGCTGGGCCAGCGTTCTCTTCGCTGGATGAACCCGCAACGGCGTCCTTGCCGTCATCGCCCGTCCGTGAGGATCCGGCTGCCCGCTCAGCGAGAAGACCGGTGCGGCCCGGCCCAGGATTCCCGGGCTTGAGGCTGGGCCCGGTCGGTTCCTTCTTCGTGTGCCGCCCCGCCCGGGAACGGCGGCGGGCTTCCGTCCCGCCGCCACCTCGAGCCTCCGAGCAGTGCGGCCCGCCGCCCTGCTCGATGCCTCGGAGCCTGCCCTGACTCATCGGGCGGACGCCGTACCACGCGCCCGTCCGCGCAGGATCTGGCGGGCTCGGCAGGCTCCGGCAGTTATTCCGGCATACGCCCGGTAGAGCAAGGAAGGCAAGATGAGGTACAAACTGACGTCCCTTCTCTTTTTCGTCCCGTTCATGATTGTCAGTGGGGTGGACCGATTTCAGCAGACCGGATGGCGGCCGGTCTGGGGCGCACTTGAGATCGTCCTGGCGCTGGCCATCTCGGTGGGCGCTGCCAGGGAAATCCGAGATGGCCGGAGAAGGCGGCGGGCGCCAGGAGAGTCGAGGTAAGGCCAGTGAACACGCCGAGCCGCCCTCGGCGGTCGGCTGCTTGGCCATTCCCTACCTAGCCTCGACCTGATCAGAGGCGGCAAATGAGCTGCGAAATCAACGTGAGTGACGCACTCGCTGTGCACTCCACGGATGCGAGGTGCAGTGCATGCTTCATTTCTACCTAAAGCTGTCACTGTGGACACTTGTCTGGTGCGGTGTCGGGGTGACCCTGCTCTTCGCTCTGATTTCCACCGGTGTGATTTCTGAATATTCCTCGCACAAGGGGGCAGTCGTTTTCGGCGTGGCGCTGTTCGGTGCGTTGATGACGGCGAGCCGACTACGGAAGTGAATCAAACGTGAAATAACTCGGGTCGGCTGAGTTTCTGGAGTGTTGCGGAGAGTCGGGCTTCGAAGGTAATGATCAAGTCATCCGGCATGGTGATATTCCGGCAGTTGTTCCGGCAAGCGCCTGATCGAGCAAGGAGGGCGTGATGACTGCAAACTGACGTCCCTGTGGATGGTGGCTGTCTTCGAATCTCCCTCCTCTCCCAACGACGTAGAAAGGCAGACATGCGTTATCGAAACAGCGTGCTCTTCCTCGTGGCGGCTCTCGGGGCGGCCGCCCAGCTTCCATCGTCCTGGTGGCGGTCATGGCGGCTGTCGCCATCTATTTCCTCTTCTTCGATTCCGGTGCGCCGAGGGACGCCTGGGAGGCATCCCTCGCCCTGTCCCTGCCATGCGGGGCCATTTGGGTTCTCATTCGAATCGGCATCACGCCGTCGGTAGAATGGGATGATGTCGAAGTGAAAGTGTGCGATCCCTTCTTCGTGCACCGTGCAGGGCTGGATAAAGTGCGCCTGCTCGGCAGGGAGGGCAGGGGCGGCGCATTCGAACTGGATGGAATAGGGGTGGTGGTGCCGTGGTCCATGACGCGCTCCATCTTCGACGGCAAGAGGGCGAACAGGGCGCGGCGGGATCTCAGGCATGCAGTGCTTCGGGCCCCCGATTCCATGGACGCGGATGCGGCGATTCCGGCGACCAGAATGCTTCGCTACGGCTGGTTCGACACGCTCGTCGTCCCACTGTTGTCGGCTTTCGTCTGGATGCTTCTTCCTTGAGGATTCTTCGAGGAGGTCGCTCCTGCCTGCGGGGTGACCGGAAACCGCGAGAGGAAGGCAGGTCGATGCCTAGCCAGGACACCAGGAAAGCGTTCGACCGATACGTCGGGGCGGCGGAGAGGTGCCCATCGCCTTCGGTCAGATTCTGTACCGATCCGTTCTCAAGAATTCTCGTAAGGGAAGGAATTTGGCGAGCTTTCAAGCTGATTTGACCGCTTGGATTCGCCAGGCCCAGCGGGGGAAGTGTGACCCGGAAGAGGCTTACGGCATATACTCTCTCTCGGTGGCTCACTGGGCCTTCCTCGCGGCCTTCGGAATCGTATCGGGAATGCTCCTCGACTACGTCTTCGGTGTCTCGTTCGATGCCGTTCTCACTCTCTCCCTCTCCGCCTTTCCCGCTTTCGGGCTGCTGTCCGCGGCCGACGCGCTGAGGGCGAGGTCGGCGGGACAGGCGAACGCGGCTCCGAAGCGGGCGGGCAAGCGGGGCGAGGGCCGTCGTACGTACCGTCCGGTCGCCCACCGGTGGATCATTCCCGTCACGGCGTCAGTGGTGCTGGCGGCGGGCTGGATCGGGGTCTTCTTCACCGGATGAGCTTGTCCTTCACCTGCCAAGATCTTCCGGGCTTGCCGATGGACTTGAGGGTCTCTGGCGTCTGACGGTTCTGCCGACGGCGTAGCGGGGCGCCCGGCGCTTGTTCCTGGCGCCGAGGCCCGATGCCGACCTCAGACCCTGACGAACAGGCTCACCCCGCGAGCAGAGCGCGCACCCACTGGTCTTCGCGTTGCTCGGTGTATTCGGCGTCGTTTCGCCAGGCGTCACCGTGGCCTTCGGCCCACAGCCTTTCCCAGGGCTGGACACCTTGTGCTGCCCGGTCTCGCAGGAAGTCGTGCATGGAACGCGTACGGCGCCCCAACATGGGCACCAACCGACGACGTTCGGACTCATCGAGACCGTAGGCGTCGGCGAAGACCCGGAGCCGGCCCGGTGCGTCCGAGCGCTGCCAGTCCGGATGCGCGGACAGCGGGATGAACCCGTGAATGGCGTAGGCGACATCCCACAGGCGCGAGCCGGGAGCTGCACCGTCCCAGTCGATGAACGCCCACCGGGTCTCGTCTGCGACCACGAGATTCCAGGGGGCCAGGTCGTTATGAGCGATGATGCCATCGCCCTCAGCGGGGATCGAGATCTGCCATCGCGCATCGGAAGGCGGCGTGAAGTCCTGCGCGGCATCGTGGAAGTCCCGGATCAGCCGTGCGACGCGGGCGAGTTGCCGAGCGGGATCGACCAGAGAGAACCGGTCGGGCCAGACCACCTCTCCCGGCATGAAGGTCAGGACCTCACGCCCCTGATCATCGATGCCGAGCGGACGAGGTGCCGCGCCGAATCCCACATCGTTCAGGTGGGCGAGCAGGGCGTGCACAGCCGGAGTCCATGGTCCGGCCGGGCGGCGAACGGTGTCCCCGACGCGGACGACCCCCTCACTGACGTTGCCACCGGACAAAGGCTGCTCATCATCGCGCCGCATCGAGCCAGTGTGTCGGACCAGCTCGACATGGTCACCCCGATTCTCGGGCCTGCGGCCGGGGCCCGGTCGTCTTCTTCCTCGCGGGCCGCCCCGCCCTGGGCCGCGGCAGGCTACCGGCCCACCGCCGCCGCCACCTCCGGCGGCAGGTCGTCCGGGAGCAGCAGGCGCAGGTCGTCCAGGCTGGGGGCGGACATCGCGCCGAGGCGGCCCGCCTGGCGCGTCATCATCGCCTCCAGGATCTGGCGGGCCGTCCGGGCGTTGCCGAAGGAGTGGTCGCGCGGCAGGGAGTCGACGTACGCGTAGAGGGCGGCCGTCGTCTCCGGGGCGCAGTCGTAGCCGTAGCCGGTGGCCTGCTGGGAGAGGATCTCCAGCAGGTCGTCCGTGGAGTAGCTCTCGAACTCCACCGTGCGCGAGAACCGTGAGGCCAGGCCCGGGTTGGAGTCGAGGAAGCGGCGCATCTCGCGGGTGTAGCCGGCGGCGATGACCACGACCTCGTCGCGGTGGTCCTCCATCAGCTTCAGCAGCGTGTCGACGGCCTCCCGGCCGAAGTCGGACGTCGCGCCCTCCGGGGTGAGCGTGTACGCCTCGTCGACGAACAGCACGCCGCCCAGGGCGCGTTCGAAGGCGTCCTTGGTCAACTGCGCCGTGTGGCCGACGTACCGGCCGACCAGGTCGGCGCGCGCCACCTCGACCAACTGGCCCTTGGGCAGCACCCCGAGGGAGCGCAGCAGGTCCGCGTACAGGCGGGCGATGGTGGTCTTGCCCGTGCCGGGGGGCCCGGAGAAGATCAGGTGGTTGCTGATCTTCGGGGTGGGCAGCCCGGCGGCCTTGCGCTGCTTGGTGGCGGTGAGGAGGTTGACCAGCGCGGTCACCTCGTTCTTGACCGCCGTGAGGCCGATCATGGAGTGCAGCTGGGCGAGCAGTTCCTCGGAGCCGGGGCCGTCGTCCGCCGGGGCGCCCGTGTCGGTCGCCACGTCCTCCGGCAGCAGGAGGGCCAGATCGCTCTCGGCGGGGTTCTTCATCGAGGCGAACCGGGACGCCTGGCGGTCCACCATGTCCTCGAACACCTTGCGGGCCGCGCGGCCGTTGCCGAACGTGGCGTCGCGCGGCATGCGCTCGTAGTGCCGGGCCAGGGCCTCGCGGGTCTGCGGGGCCAGCTCGTAGCGGTGGCCCAGGCACATGTTCTCGGTGATGGTCACCAGCTCGTCCACCGAGTAGTTGGCGAAGTCGATGGTGCGGGTGAACCGGGAGGCCAGACCCGGGTTGGAGGAGAGGAAGCTCTCCATCTCGCCGGTGTACCCGGCGGCGATCACGGCGACGTCGTCGCGGTGGTCCTCCATCAGCTTCAGCAGCGTGTCGACCGCCTCGCGACCGAAGTCGGCGCCGGATCCCTTGCTGTCGGAGAGCAGGGTGTACGCCTCGTCGATGAACAGCACCCCGCCCAGCGCCTCGTTGAACGCCTCGGTGGTCTTGATGGCCGTACCGCCGATGACCTGCGCGACCAGGTCGGCGCGGGAGACCTCCACCAGGTGCCCCGACCTGAGGACGCCGAGATCGGCCAGGATGCCGCCGTACAGCCGGGCCACCGTCGTCTTGCCGGTGCCGGGCGGGCCGGAGAAGACCAGGTGGCGGCTGACCTGGGCGACGGGCATGCCGAGCTGGGCGCGGCGCTGGTTGAGCTGGTTCAGATTGACCAGGTTGCGCACCTGGCTCTTGACCTCGGCGAGGCCGACGAGGGACTCCAGCTCCTCCAGGGGCCCCTCCGGTCCCTTCTTGGCGGCTTCGGGGCCGCCGCCCGCGACGTCCGGCGGCAGGGTGTCGCCCCAGGCGTCCGGGACCGCGTTGCCGGCGCTGTTGAGGCCCTCGATCGTGAGGCGCTCGTTGAGCCGGGTCTGCCGCAGCCCCGCCCCCCGGTTGTCGCGGACGGTGCAGTCGGCGACGGTGACGGGCTCCGCGCTGTCGATCCGGATTCCGTCGCCGACGCTGCCGATGACCTGCGAGGAGGTGAGGGTGGCGCGGGAGCCGTTGGCGAGGAGGACGCCGTGGGCGCCGCAGTCGGTGATGTGGACGCGCAGGACGGAGAGTTCGCCGCCGTTGTCCACCGTGATGCCGCCCGCCGAGGCGAACTCGATCGCGCAGTCCCGTACGGTGCCCCGCCCCTCCGTGCCGACGGAGACGGTGGTGTCCTCGGCCGCTCTCATGACCGTGTCGCGGATGTCGGGGTTGCCGCCCGAGGCGATCCGTACCGCCGAACCGCCCGCGCGGTCGATCTCGCAGTGCTCCAGCCGGCCGCGCCCGTCCTCGGCTACCTCGACACCGTTGCCACCCGGCGAGGTGATCCGTACGCGGCGCAGCAGCGGGTCGGCCCCGGTGCGGATGCGGACGGCGACCCCGGTGGCGTCGCTGACGAGCAGTTCGTCGAACTCGGCGGTCGAGTCCTCCTCCAGCAGGACGGCGCCGTTCGCGTCCCCGCAGTCGCGCACCGCGCAGCCGATCAGGGTGGGCGAGCTGGAGTTGATCACGCGGACCGCCGGGGCGGCGGCGGTGTCGAACTCGCAGTGCTGGAAGGTGCCCCGGGAGCGCTCGCTGACCACGAGGCCGCTGCCCTTGGTGCGGGAGGTCCGGCAGTTCAGGAACTCCGGGTCGGCGCTCACGGCCAGCATGATGCCGGGGCCGGAGGTGTCGCTGACGGAGACGTTCTCCAGGGACGGGCGGGCGGAGCTGGTGATGTAGACGCCGACGGAGGTGTCGTGCACGGTGGTGCGCAGGACCCGGGTGCCGCTGCGGCCCTCCAGGGCGATGGACGGCTTGTCCGTGCCGGAGATGTCGCAGTCCTCCACCAGGCCCTGGGCCTCGTCCGAGGTCAGTACGCCGTTGGCGCGCGCGTCGAGGATGCGGCAGTCCCGCACCGTCGTCCGGGCCTCCGCGCCGATGACGACGCCGGAGGTGCCGAGGTTCGATATGCGGCAGCCGGCTATGACGCTGCCGGTGGGGGCGGAGTCCACGACCCCGGCGCCCTTGGGGTTGCTGACCTGGCAGTCGCGCATGGCGACCGAGCCCGACTCGCGGGCCAGCACGGCCGTCCAGCCGGAGCCGACGATCGTGCAGCCGTCCATCGCGACCTGGCCGCGCGGCGCGTCGACCACCGGCAGGTCCTCGCTCCCGCCGCGCAGGGTGAGGTCGGTGAGCATGACCGCGTCGGCGACCAGGATAACGGCGGTGCCCCGGCGCGGGCAGATCTCGGCGCTGCCCGGCTCCCCGTCCGCGACGATGGTGACCCGCGTCCGCACCGTGAGGTTCTCCGGGTAGCGGCCTGGGCTCACCCGGATCACCGCACCCGTGCGCGCCTTGTCCAGGGCTTCACCGATCGTCCGGAAGCTGTCCGGTTGGTCCGACCCGACCCTGAGCAATTGCCGTGACACGCCCGATCCTCCTCTTTTGGTGCCGCTGCCCGCCTCTCCCGCCGGGGCCGGAAGGAGATGCCTGTCTCCCGCCGGGCCGGAGGGAAACCGGAACGCGTCGGGTCCGCGCAGCTGTGCGCACGCGAGGAAGGCTACGGGACCGGCACCGCGATGTTCCAGGTGGGACAGGAGAGTTCGAGCCCGATCCGGCGAGCGGTGCCGCCGCGTCCCGCCCGACGTACCGTCATCCGTTCGGCCTATCATGCGCGCCATGCCCCCTGCCCGAGTTCGCTCCCGCCGCCCACGGGCCACGGCCGCCGCCGCGGCCCTGTCGCTCACCGTGCTCCCGACCGCGCTGGTCGCGGCGGGCGCCGCGCCCGCCGCGGCCGATTCCGTGGGACTCCCCGTCGTACGTTCCGTCCTGGCGGAGGACGACACCTGCGTCGAGGCGTCGGAGGTGAAGGCCCGGTCCGAGCCCTGGACCCTGGGCGCGCTCGGCGCGGCCCGCGCGCGCCCGCTCTCCCAGGGCGCCGGGCAGACCGTCGCCGTCGTGGACACGGGGGTCGGCGAGTCGGCCCCGGCGCTCTCCGGCCGGGTGACCGCGATCGGGGACGCGGGCGAGGACTGCGTCGGGCACGGCACGTTCGCGGCCGGCCTGATCGCGGCGACCCCGGGCGGCGCCGGCGGACCGGCCGGACTGGCCCCCGAAGCCCGCATCCTGGCCGTACGGGGCGCGGACGAGCGCGGCGGGTCCACGGTCGCCCAGGTGGCCGCCGGGATCCGTACGGCGGCCGACGAGGGCGCCTCCGTCATCTACGTCGCGGCGGCCCTCGCCGACGGCAGGGCGGAGCTGACCAAGGCCGTCGCCTACGCGGGCGGGAAGGACGCGCTGGTCGTGGCCCCGCTCGCGCCGGACGCGCTGCCCAGGGACGCGAAGCCGGCCGCCTGGTACTGGCCCGCCGCCGCCCCGGGGGCGATCGGCGTGACGGACTACGGCCCCGACGGGCAGCGCCCCGTCAACGCGCCCGTGGTGGGCGGGGCGGACCTGGCCGCGCCCGGCGACGCGGTGGTGAGCATCGGCCCCGAGGGATCGGGCCACTTCATCGGTTACGGGGCCTCGTTCGCCGCCGCGCACGTCGCGGGGGCGGCGGCCCAGGTACGGGCGCGCCATCCGAAGCTGTCGGCGGCCGACACGGCGCGCCGGCTGACCGAGGCGGCGTACCCGGCGAGCCCGCCGCGCCTGGACCCGTACGCGGCGCTGACGGCCGTCCTGACGGACGAGAAGGGGACCGTGCCCCGGACCGAGCGGGCCGAGGTCCCGCCGCCGCCCGCCGAGGAGCCCCGTACCCGCGCGCTGATCGCGGCGGGCGTGGGCGGCGGGGTGGTGCTGCTCGTCGCGGCGGGCGCGGTGGTGATCCCGCGCGGGCGGGCCCGCGACTGGCGTCCCGCGGGGAGCTGAGAGCGCGGGCCCCCACCCCGGACCGGTCCGGACGACCCTGGGTGCGGCGGAGGGCCGGGCCACGGGCGCCCCTCGGGGGCCTGCCCCGGGCCGGGTACGGCCGGGCCCGGTTGCTCCGGTCTCCACCGTCCATTCTGGGACCGCCGAGTGCGACTGGGCTTCGGCCTGCACCGCCTCCCCGGCCGTCCGGGACCGGGTACGACCCGGCCCCGGTCTCCTCGGCCCGCCCAGGACCGGGTACGACCGGGCCCCGGCCTTCCCGCCCCGTCCTGGGACCGGGTAGGCCGGGGCCCGGCCTGCGGTTCAGGACTCCTCGTCCTCCAGCACCGCCGTCTGCACCTGGATCTGCTTGCGGCGCGTCACCCGCGTGCCCCGGCCCGGCGGCAGGTTGCGCCCCTTGACGCTGCCCAGGATGAAGCCCTCCGACGGCGGGCACGACAGCAGCAGCGTCGGGGTGTTGACCTCCTGCATGCGCCGCAGCATGGGCTCGCCCAGGCCCCGGCCCGCACCGGCGGCCGAGCGGGCGACGACCAGGTGCAGCCCCACCTCGTAGCCGAGCGCGAGGTGGTTCAGCAGCGGGTCGAACGGCGCGTTCATCGCACTGGTGCCGAGCATGTCGTAGTCGTCCACGAGGATGAACAGCCGCGGCCCGTCCCACCAGTCGCACGTGCGCATCCGGGCCGGGGTGATCTCCGGTCCCGGTACGCGCGCCGTGACCGCCCGCGCGGCGCCGCCGATCAGCTCCTTGAGGGCGTCCATCGACACCGCGTGGCCCAGCCGGTACGCGTCCGGGATGGCCTCCACCAGGGCGCGGCGGTAGTCCACGACCATGATCCGCGCCTCGGCCGGGGTGTACCGGTCCATGATGGCCTTGGCCGTCATCCGCAGCATGTTGGTCTTGCCGCTCTCCGTGTCCCCGACCACGATCATGTGGGGGGTCTCGGAGAAGTCGTGCCAGACCGTCGACAGGCGCTCCTCCTCCAGGCCGATGGGCATCTTGAAATCGCCCTTCGGAGCCGGGAGTTCCGACAGCTTGAGCCGGGTCGGCAGCATCCGCACCTGCGGCGCGGGCGGCCCCTGCCAGCTCTCGCGGACCGCCGCCACCAGGCCGGCCACCCCGTCGGAGAGGTCGTCGGCGGACTCGACGCCGTCGATGCGCGGCAGCGCCGTGAGGTAGTGCAGCTTGGCGTCCCGGGTCAGGCCGCGTCCCGGCAGCCGGGGCACGGTCGCGGCGCGCCGGTTGTCGATCTCGGAGTCCATCGGGTCACCCATCCGCAGCTCCAGGTGGGTCGCGGCCTGGTCGCGGATCGCGGAGGTCACCTCCACCCAGCGCGCGGTGGTGACGATCAGGTGGATGCCGTAGTTCAGACCGCGCGCGGCGATCGCCCCGAACGTCTGGATGTGCCGGTCAAAGTCCTGGCGCACCGTCGACCAGCCGTCGATCACCAGGAACACGTCGCCGTGGCGGTGCTCGGGGAACTCCCCGGCGGCCAGCCGGCGGCGGAACGTCGCCATCGAGTCGATCCCGTTGTCCAGGAAGAACCGCTCGCGCTCCGCCAGCAGCGTCGTGACCTCGGCGATCGTACGGCCCACCCGCTCGGCGTCCAGACGTGCCGCGACGCCGCTGACGTGCGGCAGTCCGGCCAGCCCGGCGAGCGTGCCGCCGCCGAAGTCGAGGCAGTAGAACTGGACCTCGCGCGGGGTGTGGGTGAGCGCCAGCGCGGTGATGATCGTCCGCACCATCGTGCTCTTGCCGCTCTGCGGGCCGCCCGCGATCGCGATGTGCCCGCCCGCGCCCGAGAGATCGACGGTCAGCAGGTCGCGGAGCTGGTCGAAGGGGCGGTCGATGATGCCGAGGGGGATGGTGAGCCGCCCGCGGTGCGACGCGTCGGTCGTCAGCCCGTACTCGGGGTGCGGGGTGAGCGGCGGCAGCACCTGGTCGAGCGTCGCGGGGAGGTCCAGCGGCGGCAGCCACACCTGGTGGGCCGGCGGCCCGGCGGTCAGCAGCCGGTCCACGGCGACCGACAGCAGCGTCTCGCCGGTCTCCTCCTGCGGCTGCTCGGGCTCGGGCTCCGGTGTGTCGGGGAGCTGGCGCGGTACGACGTAACTGCTCGTCCACGGCACGGTCTGGCTGGCCACCCGCGCCTGGTTCGCGCTGCCCCGGCGCTGCTGGTAGGGGCCGGATACGTAGGCGGCGCGGAACCGGGTCAGCGCCTCCACGCCCGACTTGAGGAAGCCGCTGCCGGGGGCCGGCGGCAACTGGTAGGCGTCGGGCACGCCGAGCACGCCGCGGCTCTCCATCGCGGAGAACGTCCGCAGACCGATCCGGTACGAGAGGTGGCTCTCCAACTGGTGCATGCGGCCCTCGTCCAGGCGCTGCGACGCGAGCAGCAGGTGCACGCCGAGGGACCGGCCGAGGCGGCCGATCATCACGAACAGCTCCATGAACTCCCGGTGGGCCGCCAGCAGCTCGCTGAACTCGTCGACGACGACGAACAGGCTGGGCATCGGCACCAGCGGGACGCCGGACGCGCGGGCCTTCTCGTAGTCCAGCGCCGAGGTGTAGTTGCCCGCCGAGCGCAGCAGCTCCTGCCGCCGCATCAGCTCGCCGTGCAGGGCGTCCTGCATACGGCCGACCAGCGCGGCCTCGCCCGCCAGGTTGGTGATGACGGCGGAGGTGTGCGGAAGGTCCTCGAGGCCCAGGAAGGTGGCGCCGCCCTTGAAGTCGACCAGGATGAAGTTGAGCGTCTCCGAGGAGTTCGTCAGGGCGAGCGAGAGGACCAGGGTCCGCAGCAGCTCGCTCTTGCCGGAACCGGTGGCGCCGATCAGCATCCCGTGCGGTCCGGTGCCGCCCTGGGCGGACTCCTTGATGTCCAGCTCGACCGGCTCGCCGTCCGCGCCGACCGCGATCGGCACCTTGAGCCGGCTCGGGCCGGTGTGCTGCTGCCACAGCGCGTTCGGGTCGTGGCGGTGCAGGTCGGGAATGCCCAGCAGCGTGGTCAGTTCCACGTTGGAGGAGAGCGGCTCGGAGGAGTCCGACGCCGAGCCCAGGCCCATGCGGTACGGGGCGAGCCGCTTGGCGAGCGACACCGCGCCGGTCAGCCCGAAGGTGTCGGGGCGGCCGAGCCGGGTCACCTGCTCCTTGCGCTCGCGGTCGGTGCGCACGAGGCCGAGTTCGTCCTCCTCGACCGTGAAGCGCAGGGTGATGCGTCCGGGGCGCCAGGAGAGCGCGCCGCTGAGGTCCAGGACGACCGTGTTGCGGAAGCCGGGACCGTCCAGGCGGTGGCCGGCCGGAACGACCCCGCCGTCCACGACGATCACCGTGAACGGCTCCTCGCGTCCGGGCACCGCGTCCGGGTCGAACTGCGGTCGCTCCATGAACTCGGCGCCGAGCAGGTTCTCCAGCTCGCCCCACGCGGAGACGGTCATCCGGGTCGGGCCCGCCCCGTCGGTGTCGTGCGGGTGGAGACTGTGGGGGAGCCACTTCGTCCACTCCCAGTCCGCGCGCCGCTCGTCGGAGACGCAGAACGCGATCCACACGTCGTCCGGCGAGTGGAAGGTGGCCAACTGGGCGAGCAGCGCCCGCACCAGGGAACGTATCCGCTCCTCGTCGCCCTGGAACAGCACCCGGGCCCAGGCGCGCAGATAGATCGCGATGGGCTGCTCCGGGACCGTCGAGTAGGCGCGGATGAAGCTGCGCAGCGCGTGGGCGCTGAGCGGCTCCAGGTCCTCCACGGGGTTGGTCGAGCTCGACGACAGCTTCAGGCCCAGCTTCTGCTCGCCGACGGCCATCCGGATCTCGCCGAAGTCCTCGTCCCGGGGGCGGCGCTCCCACAGCCGGGTGGTGCCGGTCATCGACCAGAGGGCTCCGGGCTCGGGGTGCCGCCACGCCAGGGCCAGTTGCTGGTCCACGACCGCGCCGCGCACCTTGCGCCGGATCTGGGTGAGATAGCGCAGATAGTCCCGCCGTTCACCCTTGAGCTTCTGCTTGCGCTCCGCCGCCCGGCGCATGAACTGGCCGATGAACATCGCGGCGGCGCCGAGCACCATCAGGCCCAGGGCGATGTAGATGAACCCGCCGGAACCCCGGGTCATACCGGGGCGCATGAACATGAACATCATCGAGACCGACATCAACGCCATGGGCAGGTACGTCCACACGGCGGAGGTGTCGGGCACCGTCTCGGGGAGAACCGGCGGTTCCTGGAGATTCAGCTCCCCGTCGGGCATCTCCGGGCCCCGGCGTCGGGCCGGGCGGCGGAACAGGATCACACTCAAGGAACCGTCTCCTTCAGGGACATGGGGGGAGAGCGGGCGGAACGGCGCCGCAGGGCACGCCGCCCACCGCCGGCCGGGGCCGGGAGGCGGACGGGCCTTCGCCGTGCACGCACCCTACGCCGCGCTCCGGCCGGGATCGAAAGCCCGTCCGACGCGGCCGCCCGGCCGGGGCCGAAAGCCCGCCCGGGGCAACCGCGTCGGCGGCGGGGAGCCGTTCCGCCGTGTCACAGTTCTGCTACATCACGAGTCGGGGAAGGGTCCGCGCGACCGTTTTCCCCGGCCGCGACAGCGCATGCGGAACCGATTCCCGGCCGAACGGGCGCGCGCACGGCCGTTTCCCTGCCCGGACGGGCAGGCGCGGAACGGATTCCCCGGCCGAACGGGCACGCGTGGAACTGTTTCCCGGACCGATCCGCGCATGCCGAATCACCCTTCGTGCCCGTACGGCGACCGCGCCGCAATTCGCCGTACGCGGAAGGCCGTTTCGTATTCCGTGGCGCGGGCCACGTGGTCCAGACTAGGCGGCTGATATTACGATCGCTGTATTGGTCGTCAACAACCGTCACCGTCACACGGTTTGGAACCCCCCACCGACGCAGGGTGCCCACCGGTCCGCCGGTCCCTGTTCCCCCGCCCGTTCTCAGCCGTAACCGGAGAAGCGTGAGCCATCCCGATGACTGACACTCAGGTGGCCGAGCTGTGCCGTCTGACGGTACGAGCTCCAGCCAGAAGCATCGATCTCGCCGTGCCCGCCGACGTCCCCGTGGCGGACCTGCTCCCCGCCGTGCTCGGCTACGCGGGCGACAACCTCGAAGAAGCCGGACTCGACCACGGCGGCTGGGTGCTCCAGCGGCTCGGCGGCGAACCGCTGGACGAGGAACGCACCCTCGACTCCTACGGTCTGCGCGACGGCGACACCCTCTACCTCCGGCCGCGCGCCGAGGCCCTGCCCGAGGTGCACCTCGACGACCTGGTCGACGGCATCGCCACCACGATGCGCGACCACCCCTTCGGCTGGACCCCCAAGGTGAGCCGCCGGGTCCTCCTCGGCATCGTTGTCGCGGTCCTCATCGGCGGCGTCCTGGTGATCGCCTGGCCCGGCGGCTCCTCGCTCTCCCGGTCCGTCTTCGCCACCGCGGCCGGACTCCTCCTGCTCGCGGGCGCGGGCGCGGCGAGCCGGGCCGTCGGGGACGCGGGCGCCGGAGCCGCGCTCGGCTTCATGGTCGGGCCCTACCTGGCCCTGGCCGGCTGGCTGCTGCCCGGCGGAGAGCTGAGCGGGCCGCACGCGTACGAGACCCTGGGGGCGCGGCTGCTCGCCGCCAGTGCCGCGCTGGCCGGCGGGGCGGTGCTCGCGCTCGCCGTCGTGGCCGCGTTCGCCGCGCTCTTCCTGAGCGTCGCCGTCGTCTCGCTGTTCGCCGCCGTCGCCGCCGTCCTGCTCCTCACCACGGACCTGGCGCCGGTGCACGCCGCCGGCATCCTCGCCGTCCTCGCGGTGATCCTGGGGGCGTTCGTCCCCTCGCTGGCCTTCCGGATGTCCGGGATGCGGATGCCCCCGCTGCCCACCAACGCCCAGCAGCTGCAGGAGGGCATCGAGCCGCACCCGGCCGCCGCGGTCTCGGCCCGCGCCGTCCTCGCCGACGGCTGGATGACGTCGCTCTACGGAGCGGTGGGCGTGGTCGGCGCCGCGTGCGTGGTCGTCCTGGCCCGGGAACGCGAACTGGCCGAGATCATCATGACCGTGGCGCTGTGCCTGCTGCTCGTCCTGCACGCCCGGGGCCTCGGCAACATCTGGCAGCGCATGTCCCTGGTGGTCCCCGGCGTGCTCGGGCTGCTCCTGCTGGTGCTGGTCGCCGCCCCCGCCGCGTCCCCGGGCAACCGGCTGGTCACGGCCGCGGGGCTGCTCGCGGCGGCCGCCGCGGTCGCCATCGCCGCCTGGACCGTGCCCGGCCGCCGGCTCGTCCCGTACTGGGGCCGCGCGGGCGAAATCCTCCACTCGGCCCTGGCGATCGCCGTGCTCCCGCTCGCCCTGTGGGTGCTCGGCGTGTACGGCGCGCTGCGCGCCATCAACGGCTGACCGGAAGGGAGAACCGCCGCCGTGCAGTCGAAACGCGACCAGGTCCAGGCCCACATGTTCGTCATGGGCCGGCTCACCTCCGGCCTGCTCCGCGCCGACCCCGACGCCCCGGAGAGCCCGCAGGGGCGCACCAACCGGGGCGTGGTCATCGGCATCGTGATCGCCGTCCTGCTGTCGGCCGGCTCCTTCGTCCTCGGCCTCCTCAAGCCCGGGACCAAGGACTCCTGGCGGGCGGCCGGGACCCTCGTCGTCAACAAGGACACCGGCTCCCGCTACCTCTACCTGGAGGGGCGGCTGCGCCCGGTGCGCAACTACGCGTCGGCGCGGCTGCTCGCGGGCGCCGACATGAAGGCGGTGGCGGTCGGCTCCAAGTCCCTGAGCGGCACGCCGCACGGGGCGCCCATCGGCATCAGCGGCGCCCCGGACGCCCTGCCCGGCAGCGCGGACCTGGACACGGGCCCCTGGCAGGTCTGTTCGGGCAGCGAGACGGGAAGGACCGGCACCACCGTCGCGGTGGGCCTCCCGGCGGACGCCACCGGGCTGCCGACCGACCAGGCCATGCTGGTCACCGGCCCGGACAAGGCGGACTACCTGGTCTGGCGCGGCAGCAAGCTGCTGCTCGACGAGGAGACCCGCGCCCGCGAGGCCCTCGGCTACGGCTCCGTCTCCCGGCTGCCCGTCTCCGCCGCCTTCCTGAACGCCCTGCCCTCGGGACCCGACCTGCGCCCGCCGAACGTATCCGGCAAGGGGAAGAAGGGCCCCGCGCTCGGCGGCGAGGAGACCCGTGTCGGCCAGGTCTTCCGGGTCACCGTCCCGGGCTCCGCCGACCGCTACTACCTGCTCCGCCAAGAGGGCCTGACCCCGCTCACGGCGACCGGGGCCGCGCTGGTGCTGGGCGACCCGGAGACCCGCGAGAAGGTGTACGGGGGAGGCTCGGCCGACGTCGTGACGCTGGGCGCGGACGCGCTGAGCGGCCGGCTGGCCCCCGGCGCGGGGACCGGCGCGGACGAGGCGAACCTGCCCGCGAAGCCGCCGGAGGTAGTGGCCCTCGGCGAGGACCGGACCGTATGCATCCGGGTCCAGCCGGGCGATCGCGGACCGCGCATCAGCGTGGCGCTGACCGGGACGGGCACCCTGGGTCCCGCCGCCCAGGCGCCGCCCGAGGGGCTCACCCCGGCCTGCATGCCGGTCGGCACGATCAGCGTGCGGCCGGGCGGCGGCTCCCTGGTGCGCGCGCTCGGGGCGAGCGGCAGCACGGTCGGCACCACCGTCTACCTGGTGACCGACACCGGGATGAAGTACCGGGTCGGCACCGCCGAAGGACTCGCCGCACTCGGCTACGGCGAGGGCCAGGCGCGAGGGCTGCCGGCGCCGCTGCTGGCCATGCTGCCGACCGGGCCGGACCTCACCAAGGAGGCCGCGGCCCTGGGCCGGAACACGAACACGACCCCGCGCTGCGCCCGAACATGAGCGTCTGTCAGGAAAGGGAGCGGAAGGAGGTGAATATCTCGTGGCGCGGCTGATAAATGCGCGTGTCGTGACAACGGGAGGCGGTGATCCGCCGTCCTCTTCTCCGAAGGGATCCGGCATTACCGTGCCGTACGACGGGTGTTGCCCGTTCGGGCACGGGGAAACCGATCCATTCGGAAGGTGATTCCGCAAGGGGCCTACCTCAGATCCAGATCAAATCTCCTTCGCGAATCACCCCAAAAGCGGGGTCGGGGTCGAGAAGATGACGCAAGCCATTGAATCCTCAACACCCCTTTCCTTAGGCTCCGTTCGTCCAGACCATTCGGATGCCGGCCTTTCGGCCGCGTCCGGCCAGGCACCGCGCACGCGGGAACCGGAACCCGGCGGCGCGACACATCAGGAGGCGCAGCAACATGGCAGGTACGGGCGCACAGCAGTCACTGGCGTCAGCCACTCAGAACGGTGTCACCGCGCTGGAGATGGCCTTCACCGGTGTGCAGAACAGCCGCCAGGACGTGGAGAACATGAAGCACAACCTCGCCTCCGGCTACGCCGGCAGCGACGGTGGCGCGTTCCAGAAGCTGCTCGACCGGTGGGACCAGCAGGCGGAGATCATCTCCAGCAACCTCCGCGACATGATCACGACGCTGGAGGAGACCATGCGCGCGCAGGGCATCCAGCAGAACAACTCGAACGACGCGATCCAGCAGGCGTTCAACCGCTCCGAGGAAGTCTTCAACGCCCTCGCCGGCTCCACCGCGGGCCGCTGACCGCCCCTGGAGCACCCGGAGCCCTGACGGGCGGCCGGACCCCGCACACCCCTGTCCCTGACGCACCTGCCGCGAGACGAGGAAGACCATGACCCCCCCGCTTGACTTCACCGACGGCCAGATCTACGTCGACTACTCCCACATGGAGAACGCCGCCGACGACATGGTCCAGCAGACCAAGGCGATCGACAGCATCCTCACCAACCTGGAAGCCGAGCTCCAGGAACTCCAGCGCAGCTGGGAGGGTGAGGACAAGGCCGTGTACGCCCAGAAGCAGGCCTCCTGGAACAACGCGGTCGAGGAGATGAAGCGCATCCTCGCCGAGCACTCGGCGCTGCTGAACGATGTCTCGGGCAGCTACCAGTACAGCGAGAACTCCCTGAAGTCGCTCTGGGAGAGCGTGCGCATCGGCAGCTGACCCGGGGCGGCGGCGCGCGCCCTCGGTGCGGTACCGGGTGGCCGTGCGCGTGCGTCCATCACGCGCACGGCCACCCGCCCCGTGAGCCCCTGGACATCCCGGAAGACTGGAGAAGTGCGACATGGCGGAAGCACCCGCGCTCAATCTCAACAAGGCGTGGCTACAGAAGTTCCTGGACGACGACCTGACCCCGTTCCTCGCCGCGATCAAGAAGATGCGGGAGGACGGCCTCGACGGGACCACGCCCATACCCGGGATTCCCTCGTTGCAGGCCGGCGACGAGGGTTCCAAGACCGCGGCCGGGTTCTACGACGGCCAGGCGAAGCCGCTCGCCATCGGGACGATGGCGGGCGACACGGCCGGCCGCACCAACGGCGGCTACCTGGTGAAGTGCCTGAACGGGCTGGTCGACCAGATCGACGAGATCCTCAAACTCCAGGTCGATCTGTTCGAGCAGATCGAGGAGGACCTCGAGGAGACCATCGAGAAGCTCTTCAAGACCCAGGACGGCAACCTGGAGAAGATCGACGGCAAGGACCTGGTCGACTTCTTCGAGGGTGTGGACGAGGTGCTGGAGGAATCCGGCAGCGGTGGCGGTTCCAACGACGACGACGATGACGACGACTGACCTTCGTCGCTGAGGGCCGCTCCCGGCCGGCCCCCGCGCCCCTGCGGCGGCGGACGCCCTCCGGTCGGCGGACCTCACCCGCGTCCGGCCGCCCGTCCCTCCCGTATCCCCCTCTCTCCCGACGAAAAGGCTCCCTGTCATGGCGCTCGATTCCAGCAAGGTCGAAGAAGACCTCGGCGGTTCCAACGACCAGTGGGCCGAGGCGGTCGGCTTCTTCACCGGTTTCGTGGCGCCGAAGCGGGACGACCTCTTCGACACGCTTGTCGGCAACGAGGGCATCCCGCTGATGAAGGTGGAGATCTCCGACGTCGGCTACGTCGACTACGTCGACCCCAATGACTTCAACTGGCGCTACGAGAACGCCGGTTCGGACATCAGCAACACCGACTTCGTCATCCCCTTCTACCACGCGAAGGGCGGCGCCGGCTCCGACGTGTCGATGTACAAGGCGCGTATCACCCTGCTCGGCAGCAAGGGGGACGGCCGGGTGCCGAGCCAGGGCACGCACGAGGGTGGCAAGTTCTCCAGCTCCATCAACAACCACCTGGGCATGGACGGCAAGCCGACCTGGGACTCGGCCGCCACCACGCGCTACTCCTACGGCACCGGGCTCGCCCTGGCGGAGCTGCTCAACAGCGCCGACGGCACCTACGGGTTCAGCTGGAACTCGCTGCCGGTGGACAACGAGGCGTCCGTGACCCTCGCGAACTTTGAGACGGTGGCGAGCGCGTTCGACCGGGTGGCCCAGTTCTTCTCGGACCAGCAGAAGATCGTGGAGGAGTGGCAGAGCCGCCTCGGCACGGAGAAGGACAAGGCGTGGCGGGGCAAGGCCGCCGGTGTGTTCTGGGACCTCATCAACAAGATCAACAAGCAGTACTCGGACTACGCCGACGACATGAAGGCGACCGGCGACAGCAAGTCCAAGCAGGGCGCCGAGCTCCGGCAGGCGAAGCGGGACTTCAAGGAAGCGGTGGAGGACCTCCACGAGGTCTGGAACACGTGGCAGTGGCGGTACGGCAATCCGCTCGCGGTGCTGCACACCCTGCTGTCGGCCATCGTGGAGTACGTATGGAAGAACAACATCACGAAGATCACGTACGAGGTCGAGACCTACGGGACGTACGGCGGCGGCTACGGCACGTACACGAACTACATCGCTGAGGACGAGTTCAGCAACGAGGCGGCCATCGACGCCATCGAGGGCGAGGGCAAGATGCCGCTGAGCGTCGAGGCGCAGACGTTCGGCGAGCTCAAGGAACTCGACACCTGGGTGAAGATCGGCAACAAGGCCCTCCTCATGTGGCGGCAGACCGTCGAGGACAACCTCGACAAGGCGGCGGTCAGCGCCATGACGAAGGTCCGCGACAGCTGGAGCAACAGCGAGCTGGACTTCGGGTCGGTCAAGTCGCGGGGGACCAGCAGCACGCTGGAGTCCGACTACAAGGAGGAGAAGGCCGAACTCGCCGAGGAGAAGGCGGAGGCCGACGCCGCCGCGGCCAAGGCCGCCGCCGAGGAAGCCGCCCGGAAGCAGGAAGCGTTCATCCAGTGGCAGAAGGACCAGGCCGCCAAGGCCGAGGCGGAACGGAAGAAGGAGAAGGAGGAGGCCGAGCGCAAGGAGCGTGAGGCCAAGGCGGAGGCCGAGCGCAAGGAGAAGGAAGCCAAGGCGGAGGCCGAGCGCAAGGAGAAGGAGGCCGAGGCCAAGGCGGAGGCCAAGGAGAAGGAGGCCGAGGCCAAGGCGGCCGCCAAGGAGGCTGAGGCCAAGGCGGAGCAGGAGGCCAAGGAGAAGGAGGCCGAGGCCAAGGCGGCGGCGCAGGAGGCCAAGGCGGAGGCCAAGGAAGCGGAGGCCAAGGCCGAGCAGGAGGCCAAGGAGAAGGAAGCCGAGCAGAAGCAGGCCGAACAGGAGGCCAAGCAGGAGAAGCTGCGGGCCGAGCAGGAGGCCAAGCAGGAGCAGGTCCGCAAGGAGCAGGAGGCCAAGCAGGCCGAGGCCCAGTCCCGTGCGGAGAACATGCAGATGATGCAGATGAACCAGGCCAAGACCCAGCAGGAGGAGGCGAAGAAGGAGCAGGCGGCCAAGGAGGCTCAGGCCAGGGCCGAGCAGGAGGCCAAGGAGGCCGAGGCCAAGGCCGAGCAGGAGGCGAAGGAGAAGGAGGCCGAGCAGAAGCAGGCCGAGCAGGAGGCCAAGCAGGAGGCCAAGGAGAGGGAGGCCAAGGCCGAGCAGGAGGCCAAGGAGAAGGAGGCGGAGCAGAAGCAGGCCGAGGCCGAGCAGAAGCAGGACCGCATCCGCACCGAGCAGGAAGACCGCCAGGAGCAGCAGCAGGCCGAGCAGGAGAAGAAGCAGGCCGAGGCCGAGGCGAAGGCGGAGCAGAAGCAGGCGGAGCAGGAGGCCAAGCAGGAGGCCAAGGAGGCGGAGGCCAAGGCCGAGCAGGAGGCCCGGCAGAAGGAGGCCGAGCAGAAGCAGGCCGAGGCCGAGGCGAAGCAGGACCGCATCCGCGAGGAGCAGGAGGCCAAGCAGGACCGCCTCCGCGAGGAGCAGGAAGCCAAGCAGGACCAGGTCCGCTCCGAACAGGAGTCGCGGCAGAAGGAGGCGGAGGCCCGGCAGGAGGAGGTCCGCAAGGAGCAGGAGGCCCGGCAGAAGGAGGCCGAGGCCAAGTACGACAGCTCCCGGCGGGACCTCTTCGGCAACGGCGACGGGCCCGACCTGTCCTCCCCCCGCATCAGCGGACCCGTCAACGACGGCCCCCTCGAACTCCCCGGCGGCGGCGAGTCGCGGATCGACCAGGACGGCCGGGTCGTCACCGACTACCCCGACGGCTCCAAGGTCACGATCGACCCGGACACCCACTCCTCGACCATCACCCGGCCCGACGGCTCCGTCATCTCCGGCCCGCTCAACACCGGCGACCTGCTGTCCAACCCCGGCGGCAGCGTCACGCACCTGGACGCCGGCGGCAACGTGGTCACCGAGTTCCCGGACGGCTCCACCCAGACGATCAACCCGGACACCGGCACCACCACGGTCACCCGCCCCGACGGCTCCACCGTCTCCGGCTACCTGGACGAGTCCGGCCCGGTCAGTTTCGACTCCGGCCAGCTCAACAACGGGTCGCTCGGACCCGGTTCGTTCGGCGACGGGCCCTCCGGCCACACGCCCCCCTCGTACGACCCCGCCTCCTACGAGGAGGAGCTGTTCGACGACCAGCCCTACGAATCGCCCCTGGCGGGCAACGGGGCGTCCGGCGGGTCGAACGCCCCGAGCCACAACCGCCCGTTCCTCAACAGCGGGCCGCTCCCCGGTCCCGGCGGCTACGGCGAGGGCGGAAGCGGCGCGCCGATGGGCGGCTCCCCGATGGGCGGCGGTATGGGCGGAGGCATGGGCGGCGGTATGGGTGGTGGCATGGGCGGCGGTATGGGCGGTGCCGGAGGCCAGTCCGACTCCGGTGAGCGCGTCCGCAACGTCATCGACGGATCGGTCTCCCGCAACCGTCGCGCGCGACCCGGCGCCGCCGCTCCCGGCTCCGGTGGGCGCTACGCCGACGACGAGGTGCGGGTGGCCACCGGCGGCCCGACCGCAGGCAGTTCGCCCTTCCTCCCGCCGATGGCCGGCGGGGCCCCGGGCGCGGGCGGCGGGGCCGGTCAGCCCTCGACCCAGAGCGGCGAACGCACCCGCGACTCCTGGGTGCCGGAGGACGAGGACGTCTGGGGCACCGACGAAGGCGGCGCACCGGCGGTGATCGGACGCTAGGGCGCGTCCGGGAGTGCTTCCCGCCGGTCATGGCCGGACTCCGCGCGGGGCGGTGGGAGCGTCCCGCCGGTCACGGCCGGACTCCGCGCGGGGCGGTGGGAGCATCCCGCCGGTCACGGCCGGACTCCGCGCGGGGCGGTGGGAGACGGCTTCGGCTGCCCCGGCGCGTGAATGTTCGTAACACGCACACGCGTACGACAGAATGGTGTACGCGCAGGTGGAAGGGCGACTGTTGAGCGAATCGATGGAGAAGAAGCTGGCCGCGGCCATGGCTGAACTCACAGCTGTGCAGGACGCGGTGGCGCGCGCCGAGGGCGAACTCGGCCAGTCCTCGGCGACGGCCAGATCGCGGGACCGCGCGGTCGAGGTGACGGTGGGCCCGCAGGGCGAGCTGACGGGGCTGAAGTTCCCGGACAACCGCCACCAGTCCATGACGGGACCTCAACTCGCCGCCTCGATCCTGGAGGCGGTCCAGGAGGGGCGCTCGGAGATGGCCCGCAAGGTGATGGACGTCTTCGAGCCGCTGACCCGTACCGCGGGCCAGGGCACGGGCATCAGGGGCATCGACATCGACTGGAACCGGGCGTTCGGCTCGGCCCTGGAGGACTCGTACGGCGCAGGGCGGCGTTCGTCGGCCCGGCTGCACGACGAGATCCACGAAGACTGACGTGATCCGCAGGACGAGAGGGAGGTAACCGTGGCACCAGGAAAGTTCATCGCCAACCCCGGCCGTATGCGCCAGGGCGGGGAGATGATGGAGGAGCTGCCCGCCCGGGTGAAGAGGATCTCCGAGAACTTCATCTCCGACATGCAGAGTTACTACCCGTGGCCGGGCATCGACGACGACTTCGCCCTGGAGACGCGGCCCAAGTACGACGCGAACAACCAGGCGTGCCTGGACCTGCTCACGGCGATCGGCGGCGCGTTCACCGGGCTGCGGCATGCCGTGCTGTCCAACAGCCGTCACATCGAGGGCGTCTCGTCCGACGCGCGCGACGAGATCGACCGCCAGATGTCGAGCCTCGACACGCCGGACGACTCCTCCCAGGGCGGTCGGCACTAACCGTGGAGGAGATCGACTTTCCGCCGGACGTCCGGACGATGCTCTGGATCCTGCTGGGCGAAATGCCCCTGCAGGCCAGGGAGAATCTGGCGTGGGAAAGTCGCAACCTCTACCTGGCCCTGCAGAGGGGGCTGATCGACCTGCGCGCGGCCGCGCGCGAGACGATCCAGATCGTGGAGCAGGCGATGCCGCCGGAGGTGGCGCGTCCGTACATCGAGAGCGTACGGATGCTCACCGACGAGCCCAACGGCACGGACCCCGTCCAGGCGTTGCTGAACCAGCTCGACGAGATGGCCAACGGCCAGGTGGACTACTCCCAGAAGATCCAGGCGTCCAAGTGGGAGATCATCGCCGAGATCATCATGCTGATCGCCGAACTGGCGATCCTGGCGGCGCTGATCGCGTTCACCGGCGGCGCCTCGGTCACGCAGATGTTCATCGCGCGGGCCCGCAAGAAACTCGCGATCCTCATGATCGTCGACCGCCTGCTGCGGATGACCCACATCGCGCCGACCCTGGGCGAAGCCATCCAGGAGGCCATCCAGACGCTGGCGGTTCGGCTGGCGCAGATCGCGCTGAACCCGGGGGGCCGCAAGCCCGGGGGAGTGGACTGGAAGGACGTCGGCGTCGCTGCCGCCTTCGGCGCGCTCACCGCCGGCTTCATGGAGATCTTCGAGAAGTTCCTCAAGCCCATCAAGAACTACTTCAAGGACCTCCTCGGGGACATCTTCAGCAAGTTCAAGATCGACCCGAACAGCAACCTGTTCAAGGGGCTGGTGAACGGCCCTCCCACCGTCGTCACCGTCTTCGTCGTCGGGGGCGCCGCCGAGAGCACCGCCGAAGTCATCATCAACGGGGCCTTCTACGACAAGTGGGAGTTCAAGTGGGAGACGTTCGTCGGCTCCGGCACCAGCACCGTGTTCGACCTGGGCGCTGGGCTGGCCGTCGGCGCGGGCGCCTTCTCGATCTACAACAACTACTTCAACAACAACCGGTTCACCGAGATCAACGACATGCCGGGCCCGAACAGCATCCTGGGCGGCGGTGACGGCGGACCGTCCGGGTCGGAGAAGCCCGGCGGCCCGGCGAGCGGCACGGACGTCAAGGGCCCCCCGCCGGTGAAGGCCAATCCGTTCACCCCCGGCCCCGCGACCCCCTACCCCAACACGGTCTCGGCCGACCTGCCGAACGGACCGGGCAGCGGGATCGGCACCCTGCCGCCGCCCACGTTCACGCCCCCGCCGGCCGTGTCGCCGCCGGCCGGCGTGAACACCCTGCCGAAGTCGGGGTCCGACGCGCTGACCCGCCCCACCGACTTCACGCCCCGCGACGTCAGCGGCCCCGGCACCGGCCCGAACAGCCTCCTCAACCCCGGCAACGTCGTCGGGCCCAACGGTGTGGTCGGATCGAACGGTGTCATCGGGTCCGACGGCGTCACCGGATCGAACGGCATCCCCGGTACGAACGGCGTCCCCGGTACGAGCGGGTCGCCTCTGCCCCAACTGCCGCCGCCCACCTCATCGTTGCCCTCGTCCACGCCCTCCACGCTGCCGTCCTCGTCCCTGCCCGACAGCACGCCGATGACGCCCCCGCCGACGTCGGGACGCACGTCCGGGCCGGGGACGAACACCGACCTCACCTCGTACGATCTGACTCCGGAGACCACACCGGACCTGACGCCCGAGCTCACTCCCGATCTGACGCCCGAGCTCACTCCCGACCTGACGCCGGACCTGGCGCCCGACCTCCTGCCGGGCACGTCTCCGGACACCTCGGGCGCGACGGACGACCTGCCCGGCAACCTGGGCGGGCCCAAGGGCTCGTCCTCCGCACCGGACCCGAGCGCCATCGGCGGCTCCGACGGCACTGACCGGGCCGGCCTTCCGGACGAGGCCCGGGAGGGAACGGGTACGGACGCGGACGCCGACGCCGTGGCACCCCCCGCCCCCGTCGCCACCTCGACGGGGCCGAACGCCCCGGCGCCCGCAGCCGGGAACCAGGGCACACCGCAGGGCTCGCAGCAGGGCAACTCCGGTACGGGGAACCCCGCGCAGCAGCCCTCCCAGCAGCCTTCGCAGAACGGCCCGGCCGAGCCCGGCGACGCCGACCACCTGCCGGGTGAGCAGGAGACGGACCAGGACGCGGACGGCCGGCAGGACACGGCCGACGGCGCGGAGAGCCCGGCCCCCCAGCCCCGGGGCACCGGCGCCGACGACACCGCTCGCGCGCCCGGCGCCGGGCGCACGACCGGGCCCGAGGACGCCCCGGCCGCGCCGGAGGCCGTACGCACCGCGTCGGACCTCCCGGCCGACGGCGTCACCGGCGACACCACCGGCGACCTCGGGGCCGGGACGGACCTCGCCGCCGGCCCGGCGCCCGAGCCCGCCGTGCCGGTGGCCGATCCCGTACGGCCCGAGCAGTGGCGGCCGGGGCGGGCCGACGCGCCCGCCACCGCCGTACGGATCGACCCGTCGTCCGACCCCGGCCGCGCCCCGGCCGACCCGGCGCCGCTCGACGGCCCGGAGACCCCCGTACGGGCCTGGGTCCAGCGCGTCCAGGCCGACGACGGCCGCTGGCTGAGCAACGTCTCGCTCCACCTGCCGGTCCGCACCGGGGAAGGGTTCTCCCCGGCCGAACTGGACGCCCTCCAGGAGCGGATGCGCACCCTCCTCGACACCCACCTGAACCACGGCCTCCAGCTCCCGGGCTCGGGCGACCAGCTCCACATCGACGTCACCCTCACGGCCGCGCCCGACCACGCCGAGGCCGTCGAGCTGAGCCGGACCGCGCGGCCGGAGGGCTCCGACCACCTCAACTGGCGTCTCCACAGCACCGATCCGGCCGCCACCCCGGAGGAAGCGGCGGAGCGGCGGATCCGCGACGACGCCGCGGTGCTCCAGCACCTGCTGGGCTACGCGGGCGTACCGGGCCGGGGGCCGGCGGCCGAGGCGCTGCTGCGCGAACTGGTGCGGCAGAGCGCCACGGGAACCCCCGGCCCCGCCGTCCCGCAGCACTTCCTCCGGGCGGTCGAGTCCGTCGTCACCAGCGCCGCCGTGGTCGACCACCCGCTCACCGCCCGGGGCACCCGGCCCCCGAGCGGCATCGACGACCCGTCGCAGGCCCTGCGGACGCCGGCCCCCCGCAGCGCGGACCCCGGGACTCCGGTCCCGGCGGCCGTCCCCTTCCGCACCACGTCCTCCGCGCCCACGGAGACCGGAGCGGCGACCCGGGCCCCCGGGGCCGCCACGGACGCCGACGCGGACACGGAGGTTCAGCCGGTCACCGGGCAGGAGTCCGTCGCGCGGAACGCCGAGCAGCCCCCGCCCGCCGCCGTCCCCCTCGCCACCGAGGGCCGGAGCGACGGCCCGGGTCCCACCCCGGGAGCGGGCGGCAAGGGCAAGGGCCGGAGCACCGACCGGGAGACGACGCCGGCCGACGAGCCGGTCCTGCTGGACTTCCCCGGCACGGCGGCGGTCGACGACGCCGTGGACGCGGCCCGCCGGGCGTACGAGGACGCCGCAGCCGCCTTCGACCGGGCCGCCCGCGCCGTCCGGGCGCTCGACGCGCGCGTGAGCGACGGCCGGGGCGGTGCGGACGACACCGCGCGGCTGTACGACGCCTGGCAGGAGCTGGGCCGGGCGCAGCGGCGGCTCGACGCGGCTCTGGACCGGCTGCGCGACCTCGGAGCGGACGCCGCCCACGACGCCGCCGTGGCGTCGATCGTGCCGCGCGTGTCCCGCACGGACGCCGAACGGCGGCTCACGTCCGCCCTGGTCACCGCCGACGACCTGCCCGCCGACCCGCCGCGCCCGGCGCCCGGCGACCTCATCACCGCAGAGGAGCTGGCCGCCGCCGGGGTCACGCCGGACCAGGCGCCCGCGCTGGAAGCCGCCCTCAACGGCTCCGTGCGCTTCGAGGACAGCGGGATCACCGACCCGGTCCAGCGGGTGCGCCTGCTGATGAACCGCCCCGGCCCCTGGTCCGAGGCGCTCGACGGCATCGCCGCCCGCGCCTCCCGCCGCACCTGGAACGCCGCCTACGAGAGCTTCGCGCTCGACACCTTCCGGGCCGCCGGCGTGCCGGTCTCCACCGACCCGGCCGAGGCGTGGCGGCGGGCGACGTCGCTGGTGCTGCCCCTGGAACTGCACCCCGTGCTCGCCGACTCCCGCCACGCGCGCGCCGACCACCTCGACGCCGTACGACAGGTGGCCGAGCACCTGGCCGTGCACGGCACGGAAGCGGTGTCGGGTACGGAACTGGCCGCCCTCGTACGGCGTGAACTCGGCCTGCCCCCACGGCTGCCGGGCGGTGCCCCCGGGCCTTCGCCGTCGTACGCCGCCGCCGAACTGGAGCGGCTGGCACGGCGGGAGGATCCCGGCACCACACCGGACATCGACGGCCTGACCCGGCGCGTGCTGCATCTGCCCGCGGGCTCCGAGGTCACGGCCGAGCAGCGGGCCCAGCTCCTCGCCACGATGGAGAACGCGATGGCCGCCGGGTGGTCGTCGAGCGTCGACGCGCTCGGCGCCTACCACCTGGCGAGCGGCGGCGCGCTGGACCACGGACGCCACATCATGGCGGCGAACGGCGCCTACCAGGGGCTGAATCTCACCGCGCGGCCCGTCGGGCCGGTGGACACCACCCAGGTGTGGCAGCGCCGCAACGGCCAGTTCCAGGGGCCGCTGGACCCGCTGTGGGACGCCGGCGCCGGTGCGTACGTGGTGGTGGCCGACGGCGGACACGATCACGTCACGCTGCCCTGGGGCGGGGGGCAACTCCAGGTGCCCTGGCGGGAGTTCGTGGAGCTGGTGGCCCACGACCCGGGCATCGCCGGGCTCCCGGCGGGCACGCCCGTCGTCCTCGTGCTCGCCCACGGCGGCGACCAGGGCCTCGCCCTGCCCCGCACCCTGGCGTTCCGGACGGGCCGCGACGGCGTCTGGGCGCACAGCGGCCAGGTCGGCCTGGTCAGCGACCCCGCGACCGGCGTCGAGCGGATCGTCGTGGAGAACCGGCGGTCCGAAGGCCGTCCGCTCGGCGGATGGTTCGGCAGCGACGCCGACGACCTGGGCCCCGACGGGACGGCCGAGGAAGGCTTCGTGACCGCGCTGGACGGCACGATCCTCCCCGACCCCGCCCTGAAGACGCGGACCATCGGCGACGACGGCCGCTCCATCGGCCGGGTCACCATGTCCGACCCGGACCTCGTCACGAACGAGCCGATGCTCGAATCGATGGCGGAGATCACCGAGTTCGTCCAGTTCGACCCGGTGTCGGAGGGGGCGATCGGCGAACCGGCCGCGCTGCTGGAGAACGGGCGGCCGGTCTACCACTTCGCGCAGCACGGCCAGCCGCTGCGCGGCGTGATGGAGGTGGCCGACGGCAGTCCGCCCGTCCAGGTGGGCGGGGAGGAGACCGGCCGGTACATCCGCCGCCGCCCGAGCATGCGCAAGCTCGGCCCGAACGCCGTCATCGACCTCGGCTCCTGCTGGGCCGACGCGATGGCGGAGGACCTGCCCTATCTGTCGGACGCGGGGGAGCCCCCGTACGTGTTCGACGTCCTCGGCGCCACCTCGTACGCGCAGGGCGTGGCCAACGGCAGCCGCGCCGGCGTCATGGCGGTGGACCGCGTCCACGTGCTGATGCGCGGCGCGACCCCGAAGGCGGGCGCGCTGGCGAGCCCCTCGGGATCGCAGGGCGAGCGCGGCCTGCTGCTCCCCGAACCCGAGCCGGCCGAACTGGCCGCCCTCGCGCGTACGGCGGGACTGCACACCGAGGACGGGCCGGTCCCCGCCGACGTCCTCGCCACCACCCTGCGCCTCGTCAAGGCGCTGCGGCGGTCGTTCGGCGCCGACGTGGCCTCCGACGCGCGGTTCGAGGCGCTGCTCCAGGGCATCGGGGCGCTGGAGAACATGCGCCGCGCCGATCCGCACCTGCGCGTCCTCGGCCCGTTCACCCTCCACCACCTGCACCTGGTCACGCACGCCCGCCACCAGCGCACCAGCAACGACCCGCCGTCCCGCGACGACGTCCGGCGGGTCCTGCTCGACGCCGCCGGGAGGAAGGACGAGGCCGCCGCCGGGCGGCTGACGCTGCACCAGTACACGCCCATGCCGTCCCTGGACTGGGCGCTCAGGCGCCTGGCCGGGCAGGACCTGGCCGCGCTCGCCGCCGACGTGCTGCGGCTGCCGGACGCGTCGGCGGTCTCCCGCGCGGACGTGAGCCGGCTGGTATGGGGCGCGGTCAAGGGCGCCGAGGCCCTGCGATCGGTCACCGACCCCGTCGCCCTGGCGAAGAAGGCCCTCCACCTGCCCGCCTCCGCCGCCCCGACGCCGGACGAGGCGGGCGACCGGCTGCTGTGGCTGATGGCCGGCGCCGCGGTCACCGGATTCGACCCCGCCGACCCGACGGAGCTCGCCGCCTGGGACCTCGTACGGCACGGCGCCCTCGACGACGGCAACCGGCTCATGGCCGGCGGCGTGCCGACCGGCCGCAACTGGACCCGCAGGCCGGTCGCCGGGGACATCACGACCGAGGGGTACCTCGTCTCGCCCGACGGCGGCCTGGACGGTGCCACCCCGCACCCGGCGCCGTGGCCCGACGCCCCCCGGGGACCGGCCGCCCCGGCGTACGTCCTCAACGCCGACAGCACGAACGGCCACGTCTCCATGCCCTGGACCGACGGCTCCAGCCGCTGGGTGCCGGGCAGCGAGATCGCCGCCCTGCTCCGCCACGACCGGGTCCACCAGCAGATCGCCCTGCGCGCCCCGCTCCTGGTGATCGGCTCCCACACCGACCCCGGCGGCCTCGCCCAGCACCTCGCCGGCCGTGCCGGGACCGCCCGCACGACCCTGCTGTCCGAACTGCCCAGCACCCCCGTCCCGCATCCGGTCACCGGCCGGAACGCGATCGTCCTGACGCAGGGGACGGACACGCGGCCCGACCACTGGCAGACCCGGCGGCCCGCCGCCCTGCCCGGCGTCTCCGGCCGGCAGGGGCCCCTCCACACCTTCACCGGACGGGCCCCCGGCGCCGAGCCGTCCACGGCGGTGGCGGCCGCCTCCACCGCCGTCGCGCCCGCCCCGCTCTCGCAGTACATCCGCGACCACGGCCGCCGCCACGACGGGCACGTCGGCCTCGTCCTCCACGAGCCGACCCCCGAGACCGTCCTGGACGGACTGCACCGGAGCATCGTCGAGGCCCTCGGCGCCGACCCGGAGACCGCCGAGGGGCAGCGGCTGCTGACCCAGCTCCAGGACGTGCTGAGCGCCGAGGAGATCGAGCTGAACCGTCCGTACCTGCGCAGCCGCCAGGGACACCGGATCACGCTCCGGCACGGCCGCCGCGTCCGGACGGTCGACGTACGCCTCTCCTACGCCGACCCCGTACGGTCCACGAAGTACGGCGGCTCCACCGACCAGCGCCCGCCGACCCTGCCGGACATGGGGGTCGAGGCCAGGGCCGGCGGCGGGCAGTCCACCTCGCACGTCGAGGGCTCGGGCAACATCCGCACCGGCTCGGTGCCGTGGAGCGGGATCTTCCCGGACGACAGCGCCGGGGCGCTGCGCTGGTGGGACAGCACCGTCAACGTCTCCGCGACGCACAACCAGCTCACCCAGTCCGTCACCGTCGGCGAGACCTTCCTGGTCACGAGCAAGCAGCAGGCCGAGGAGCCCGCGCACCCGATGGACGTGGACGGGCGGTGGCAGATCCAGGTCGACACCCCCCGCGAGGGAGACACCGACAACTGGCAGGCCGAGCAGTCGCACGGCGCCCTCACGATCTGGTTCCACGAGCACCTGGCCTTCGACGGCGACGACACCGCCGCGCTGCCGGAGCCCGGCGACATCGACGACCTGCCGCTGTGGGGCGGCGACAGCGTCGCCGAACCGCGCCGCCTGCTGACCGAACTGCTCCAGGACGACACCTTCGCGGCGCTGCGGGACCTCGACGAGGACTCGGAACGGGCGCTGGAGAACTTCCTCTCGCAGCGGATGCTCCAGGGCACCCCGCACCTCCAGCGGGACGGCGGGGTGTTCTCGCCGACCCTCCTGGACGACGACGGCAACGCGGTCGGCGTCCTGGAACTGACCGCCGTCATCGAACCGGGCCCGCCGATGCGCAAGAGCGCCGACGGCAAGTCCACCCTGGAGACCTGGTTCTCGCACGCGTCCAGCGTGGACAAGTCGGCGAAGCTGACCAGCGGCATCGGCGTCGAGGGGTCGGGCGGACCGGCGTTCACCACCGACCACACCCCCGGCCACCCGGCCGCCGGCTCGTCCTTCGGCGGCAACCTCATGGGCAAGGCCGCCGTCAACTGGCAGCTGACCGACCAGCTCAGCAACGTCAGCAGCGCCACCCTCATGCACGGGCTCCGCAGCAAGAGCAGCCACCTGCTGACCAGCGGCCGGGTCACCTACACCGCGACCCTCCACCGGGCCGGCGGCGGCCGGGTCAGCTCCACCTTCGGGCCGTGGGCGGACGGCCTGCGGCTGCGGATCGCCCAGCGCACCACGACGGCCGGCCACCGCCCGACCCCGGCGGAACGGCGCGAACTCCCCGAGCACCTGGAGAACCTGGAGAGCATCGGGTACACCGAGACGCCGCTGAAGGTGGACGGGGCCGACCCGCTGTTCACCGCCGCCGAGGCGTGGCTGCGCAAGGAAGGATTCCTGCCGCCCGCCCGGGCCCGTAACCGGCGCGCGGCCTTCCGGCTGGACGAGCCGCTCGTGGTGGCCCAGTTGGAGAACCTGCGGCGGCTGCGGCAGATGCGCTCGACCTACGGCCTCGCCTCGTCGGCGCCGGACGCCGTGGACGGCGGGGAGTCCGTCTGGTTCGAGCGGCCGAACGCGGTCTCGGGCACCCGCCGCGTACACCTGGTCTTCACCGCCGCCCGGGACACCGCCCGGCCCGCCGTCCACAGCCGCCGGCTGCCCGACGTGCTGCACGTCGGCTCCAGCTCGTACGAGTCCGGCGGCGGCCGCCAGCGCGGCACCGCGCTGAGCGGCGCGCTCGGCGGCGGCGGTGGCGTCAACGCCCCCATCGCGCGCGGCTCCTGGGGCCTCAACACGGCCCCGGACTACCTCGGCACCCGGCAGCTCACCGACGCCTCCTCCAGCGCCGGCCAGGTCGGCTACGACCAGTTCACGATGACCACCCGCAACGGCAGCGAACTCTTCGACGTGCCCGCCCGGCTCGGCCTCGACCTGTACGAGGGCACCGCCGAGGACCCGCTCGTCCGGTTCGCCGAGACGGACGCCGAGGGGAACCCGGTACGGCCCGAGGCGGAGCCGGAGGACGGGGACGACCTGGAGATGCAGCTCCGGGCCGCCGCCGCGCGCACCGTGCCGGGGAGCGTCCGGCTGCTGGTGCCGCACTACCGCACCCGCGTCCCCGCCCCCGTCCCGGCCCCCCTGCCC
>NZ_JNZZ01000024.1 GCF_000717645.1 Streptomyces californicus | reverse complement strand
GGGCTACGGGGCCGGGGGCTGCGGGGCCGGGGGCCGGAGGGGCGTCGCAGGCGCCCGGGCCCGTGGCGAGTCCGCAGGCGCCCGTGGTCGGGTGGGCGTCGCAGACTGCCGGGCCCTACCGGGCCCCATGGACACCCGGACCGGGCGGAGGTGTCGAGACACCCCGGCCCGGGTCCGCAGGGCGCCCGCGCTCGGGCGGCCCCGCCCGCGCTCGGGGGCCGCCGGGCCGGCCCGCTGCTCAGGCGAAGACGGCGAGGCTCTTGGCCTTGCCCTTCTCCTCCTCGACGAGCACGAGGAACGCCCCGTCCGGCCCGTAGACCGCGACCGGCCCCGGCGGGTACGCGGGCATGTCCAGCCGTACGCCGTTCAGGAGCAGCTTGGCGCGCTTCTCGTCCACGTCCCAGCGGGGGAAGGCCGCGTCCGCCGCCTCGGCGACCGGCATGACGGTCAGCTCCTCCTGGTGCTGGTCGAGCGTCCGGGCCGCGTCGAGGCCGTACGGGCCGACCCGGGTGCGGCGCAGCGCGGTCAGGTGGCCGCCGACGCCCAGTCCGGCGCCGAGGTCGCGGGCGAGGGCCCGGATGTACGTCCCCGAGGAGCAGACGACGGAGACGACCAGGTCGAGCACGGGGGTGCCGTCCTCGGCGACGGCCTCGCGGACGTCGTAGACCCGGAAGGAGGAGACGGTCACCGGGCGGGCCGGGATCTCGAACTCCTCGCCGCCGCGCACCCGGGCGTAGGACCGCTTGCCGTCGATCTTGATGGCGCTGACCTTGGACGGGACCTGCATGATCGCGCCGGTCAGCGCGGCCACCCCGGCGTCGATGCCCTCCCGGGTCACGCCGGAGGCGTCGGCGGACGAGGTGATCTCGCCCTCGGCGTCGTCGGTGACGGTGTCCTGGCCGAGCCGGATCGTACCGAGGTACTCCTTCTCGGTCAGGGCGAGGTGGCCCAGGAGCTTCGTGGCCCGCTGGACGCCGAGCACGAGGACCCCGGTCGCCATCGGGTCCAGCGTGCCGGCGTGGCCGACGCGTCGCGTGCGGGCGATGCCGCGCATCTTGGCGACGACGTCGTGCGAAGTGAAGCCGGACGGCTTGTCGACGATGACAAGGCCGTCCGGCGTGGTGGTCTGCTCGGTCATGCGGAGGTCGGGCCCTCGTTCTTCTCGGCGGGGCCGTCGGACTCGTCCTCGTCCTCGGGCTTGCGGTACGGGTCGGCCTCGCCGGCGTACGTGGCGCCCGTGGACACCTCGCGCACCTCCGCGTCCTTGGCCCGCGCCTTGTCGAGGAGGTCCTCGATGGTGCGGGCGTTGTCCGGGAGGGCGTCCGGCACGAAGGCCAGGGTCGGCGTGAACCGGACCCCGGTCTGCCGTCCGACCTCGGAGCGGAGGACGCCCTTGGCGCTCTCCAGCGCCGCGGCGGAGGCGGCGCGCTCCTCGTCGTCGCCGTAGACCGTGTAGAAGACCGTGGCCTCCCGCAGGTCACCCGTGACCCGGGCGTCCGTGATCGTCACGAAGCCCAGCCGCGGATCCTTGATTCGCCGGTCCAGGGTCTCCGCGACCACGACCTGGATGCGATCGGCCAGCTTGCGGGCCCGCGCGTTGTCGGTCACCGGTCCGTCACTCTTCCTTCTGGTTTCGCTCGACTGTCAGTCTTCGTCACGTGTCAGTCTTCTTCACTGTGCAGCCGCCGTCTCACCGACAGCAGCTCCACCTCGGGGCGGGCCGCGACCAGCCGCTCGCAGCGGTCGAGCACGTCCGTGAGGTGTCCGGTGTCACCGGAGACCACGGCAAGGCCGATCTCGGCCCTGCGGTGGAGATTCTGCCCGCCGGTCTCGGCCGCACTCACCGCGAATTTCCGCTGGAGCTCGGCGACGATCGGGCGGACGACGGAACGCTTCTCCTTCAACGACCGTACGTCGCCGAGGAGCAGATCGAAGGACAGGGTCCCCACATACATGTGTGTCCGGATGTCCCGCCGGTTCGGGTTCGTGCCCCGCCAGAGCTTGCCGGGGACACCAGAACCGTACCGGAACGGCCGGAGCCGATCGACGGAAATACGACCCGTCGACCGGCTCCGACCGTGGTGGAGGGGGCCGGGAGCGGACTCCCGGCACCCTTCCGACTTCCCTGCGGATCCTCGCGGATCCGAGGTGGATCAGCCTCGCGGCTTCTCGCGCATCTCGTACGTCGCGATGACGTCGTCGATCTTGATGTCGTTGAAGTTTCCGAGGTTGATACCGCCCTCGAAGCCTTCGCGGATCTCGGTGACGTCGTCCTTGAAGCGGCGCAGACCGGAGATGGTGAGGTTCTCCGCGATGACCTTGCCATCGCGCAGCAGGCGCGCCTTGGTGTTGCGCTTGACCTCGCCGGAGCGGACCAGCACACCGGCGATGTTGCCCAGCTTGGACGAGCGGAAGATCTCGCGGATCTCCGCCGTGCCGAGCTCGACCTCTTCGTACTCCGGCTTGAGCATGCCCTTGAGGGCCGCTTCGATCTCTTCGATCGCCTGGTAGATGACCGAGTAGTACCGGACGTCCACGCCCTCGCGCTCGGCCATCTGCTCGGCACGCCCCGCGGCGCGCACGTTGAAGCCGATCACGATGGCGTCGGAACCCGTCGCCAGGTTGATGTCCGACTCGGTGACCGCACCCACACCGCGGTGCAGGATCCGGATGTCGACCTCTTCGCCGACGTCGAGCTGGAGCAGCGAGGACTCGAGAGCCTCCACCGAACCGGACGCGTCGCCCTTGATGATGAGGTTGAGTTCCTGGACCAGACCGGCCTTGAGCGCCTCGTCCAGGTTCTCCAGGGAGAACCGGACGCCCTTGCGGGCGAAGTTGGCGTTGCGCTCACGGGCGGCGCGCTTCTCGGCGATCTGACGGGCCGTACGGTCCTCGTCGACGACCAGGAAGTTGTCGCCGGCACCCGGGACGTTGGTGAGACCGAGCACCAGGACGGGGGTCGAGGGACCCGCTTCCTGCACGTTCTGACCGGTGTCGTCGAGCATGGCGCGCACCCGGCCGTAGGCGTCGCCCACGACCATCGTGTCGCCGATGCGCAGCGTTCCGCGCTGAACCAGGACCGTCGAGACGGCACCGCGACCACGGTCGAGGTGGGACTCGATGGCGATGCCCTGCGCGTCCTGGTCGGGGTTGGCCCGCAGGTCGAGCGAGGCGTCGGCGGTGAGGACGACGGCCTCCAGGAGCGCCTCGATGTTGAGGCCCTGCTTGGCGGAGATGTCGACGAACATGGTGTCGCCGCCGTACTCCTCGGCCACCAGACCGAACTCGGTGAGCTGACCGCGCACCTTGGTCGGGTCGGCGCCCTCGACGTCGATCTTGTTGACCGCGACCACGATCGGCACCTCGGCCGCCTTGGCGTGGTTCAGCGCCTCGATCGTCTGGGGCATCACACCGTCGTTGGCCGCCACCACGAGGATCGCGATGTCGGTCGACTTCGCACCACGGGCACGCATGGCGGTGAACGCCTCGTGACCCGGGGTGTCGATGAAGGTGATCTTGCGCTCTTCGTCGTTGACGTCCGTCGTGACCTGGTAGGCACCGATGTGCTGGGTGATGCCACCGGCCTCGCCCGCGACCACGTTGGTCTTGCGGATCGCGTCGAGGAGGCGGGTCTTACCGTGGTCGACGTGACCCATGACGGTCACGACCGGCGGACGGGAGACCAGGGCCTCTTCGCCGCCCTCGTCCTCGCCGAACTCGATGTCGAAGGACTCGAGCAGCTCGCGGTCCTCCTCCTCCGGGCTGACGATCTCCAGCACGTAGTTCATCTCCTCGGCGAGGAGACGCAGCGTGTCGTCGGAGACGGACTGGGTGGCCGTGACCATCTCGCCGAGGTTCATCATCACGGCGACGAGCGACGCCGGGTTGGCGTTGATCTTCTCCGCGAAGTCGGTGAGCGAGGCGCCGCGCGACAGGCGGACGGACTGTCCGTTTCCGCGGGGCAGCATGACGCCGCCGACCGACGGGGCCTGCATGGCCTCGTACTCCTGGCGCCTCTGCCGCTTCGACTTGCGGCCACGACGCGCGGGACCGCCGGGACGGCCGAAGGCGCCCTGCGTGCCACCGCGGCCACCGGGACCGCCGGGACGGCCACCGAAGCCGGGACGACCGCCGAAGCCGCCGCCGCCACCACCGGGACGACCGGCACCGCCGCCGCCACCACCGGGACCGGCCGGACGGCCGGCGAAGCCGCCGCCACCGCCACCGGGACGACCGGCGAAGCCGCCGCCACCGGGACGACCGCCACCGGCGCCGCCGGGACGACCGCCACCGCCGGGACCACGGCCACCAGGGCCGGGGCGCGGGCCGGCAGCGGGACGCTGCGGCATCATGCCCGGGTTCGGGCGGTTACCGGCGGGGCCGCCGCCGGGACGCGGGGCCTGCGGACGGGGCATGCCGCCCGGGGTCGGACGGGCGCCGCCCTGACCCTGACCGCCCTGGGGGCGCGGGGCGCCGCCGGGGCCGCCCTGCGGGCGCGGGGCGCCGGGGCGCTCCTGGCCGCCACCGGGGCGCGGGGCGCCGCCGGGACGGGGTGCCGAGGGGCGCGCCATGCCGGTGGAACCGCCGGAGGTGAAGGGGTTGTTGCCCGGACGGGGACCGGCCGGACGGGCGCCGCCGGGGCGCGGGGCGCCCTGGCCGGCGGGACGCGCGGGGCGGTCGCCGCCACGCTCGCCACCGCGACCGCCGTCGCGCTGGCCACCGTCGCGCTGGCCGCCGCCCTGAGCCGGACGGGCCGGGGTGGGACGGGGGCCGGGGGTGGCACCGGCGGGACGGGGGGCCTGCGGCTGCGGGGCGGCCGGACGCTCCGGTGCCGGGGCCGAGAACTCGGCGGCCGGGACCGGGGTGACCGGGGCCTTCGGGGCAGGCTTCGGGCCCGGACGGGGGCCCGCCGACGGCGCGGGCGCCGCCGGGGTGCTGCTCGGTGCCTCGGCGGCGGCCGGCTTGGGGGCCGGGGCGCCGGGCTTCGGGGCAGCGGGACGTGCCGCGGCGGCCGGAGAGGGCGCCGAGGGCTTCGCGGGCGTCGCCTTGCGGGGCGCGCCAGGCTTGGCAGCGGGCTTGCCGGCGTTGCCGCCGGGCCCCTGCAGTGCGTCGGTCAACTTGCGTACAACCGGCGCCTCGATCGTCGAGGACGCCGAACGGACGAATTCACCGAGTTCTTGGAGCTTGGCCATGACGACCTTGCTCTCCACGCCGAACTCCTTGGCGAGTTCGTATACCCGGACCTTAGCCACTTCGCTCCTTTTAGGTCCGGGTTACCGCCGGACCGTCGCTACTTCATGGGCGTACTCATCGCGTACTCATCGAGTGCTCATCGCAATCTCGACCTACTTCCAACTCGCGAGGTACCTGACCGCACGGGGTCCCGTGCCGTTCATTTCTTACGTTTCCTGCGGTGTCGCCCGCTCCACGAACCGCGTCAGCGCCGCGGTGTCGAACGGCCCCTCGGCCTTGAAGGCCCGGGGGAACGCCCGGCGGCGGACCGCCAGGTCGAGACAGACAGAGACGGGGTGCACGTAAGCACCCCGGCCGGGCAGCGTACCGCGTGGATCAGGGGCGCAGACGCCCTCGTCCACCACGATGCGCAGCAGCTCGCTCTTGGCCGCTCGCTCCCGGCACCCCACACAGGTGCGCTCGGGGCAAGCGCGGGCTTGCGTCCGGCCAGACACGTTTAAGTCTACCTCCCCGTACCGACCTCACCGCTTTGGGGCAAAAATCGAACGGATGTTGTCGTGATCTCAGCGGCGTGCGTTCCAGATCTATTCCCTGGGACCGCTCCGGGTCAACGCCTTTCCGAGCGCTCCCGGGCCCGCTCGGCCCGCTCGCGGTCGGCGTTCTCCCGCTCCTCGTCCGTCTCGGTGTCCGGCCGGATGTCGATGCGCCAGCCGGTGAGCCGGGCGGCGAGGCGGGCGTTCTGCCCCTCCTTGCCGATGGCCAGCGACAGCTGGTAGTCCGGCACGGTGACCCGGGCGGAGCGGGCGCCGAGGTCGACGATCTCCACCTTGCTCACCCGGGCGGGCGAGAGGGCGTTGGCGACCATCTCGGCCGGGTCGTCGGACCAGTCCACGATGTCGATCTTCTCGCCGTGCAGCTCGGCCATGACGTTGCGCACCCGGCTGCCCATCGGGCCGATGCAGGCGCCCTTGGGGTTCAGACCGGCGCGGGTGGAGCGTACGGCGATCTTGGTGCGGTGGCCGGCCTCGCGGGCGATGGCCTCGATGACCACCGAGCCGTCCGCGATCTCCGGGACCTCCAGCGCGAAGAGCTTCTTCACCAGGGTCGGGTGGGTGCGCGAGAGGGTCACGGACGGTCCGCGGACGCCCTTGGCGACCCGGACGACGTACGTGCGCAGCCGCAGGCCGTGGGTGTACTCCTCGCCCGGGACCTGCTCCTGGACCGGAAGGATGGCTTCCAGCTTGCCGATGTCGACCAGGACGTTCTTGGGGTCCTTGCCCTGCTGGACGACGCCGGTGACGACGTCGCCCTCGTGGCCCGCGTACTCCCCGAAGGTCTTGTCGTCCTCGGCGTCGCGCAGCCGCTGCAGGATGACCTGCTTGGCGGTGGTCGCGGCGATGCGGCCGAAACCGGAGGGGGTGTCGTCGAACTCCTCGGGCTCCTGGCCCTCTTCGAGGTCGGCGGGGTCCTCCTTGGCCCACACCGTGACGTGGCCGGTCTCGTCGATCTTCACGCGCGCCCGGCGGTGGCTGCCGTCGGTGCGGTGGTACGCGATGAGGAGGGCCGACTCGATCGCCCCGACGAGCACGTCGAAGGGGATCTCCTTGTCCTGCGCCAAGCCCTTCAGAAGCTTCACATCGATGTCCACGGCTACGCCTCCTCTTCCTTCTTGTCCTTGCGGTTGAATTCGATCTCCACGCGCGCCCTGGCGATCTCGTCGAAGGCGAGGCGGCGGGCGGTGGGCTTGCGGCCCTTGACGCCGGGCACTTCGAGGTCGAGCCCGTCCTCGTCCACGGCGAGGATGCGGGCGACCAGCTCACCGGAGCCGTCGCCGGACAGGTGGAACCTGGCCAGCCGGCCGGTGGCGCGTACGTAGTGGCGGTGCTCGGTCAGCGGGCGGTCCGCGCCCGGGGAGCTGACTTCGAGGACGTACTCGCCCTCGCCCATCGCGTCGGTCTCGTCCAGCTTCTGGGAGATCGAGCGGCTCAGCTCCGCGCAGGCGTCCAGCTCCACGCCCTCGTCGGAGTCCACGACGATCCGCAGCACCCCCCGGCGGCCGGCCCGGGTCACCTCGATCTCCTCGAGGTCCAGCTGCTGCGCGCTGACGAGCGGTTCCAGCAGCCCGCGCAGCCTCTCGCTCTGGGTGGTGCTCATCCGGGTGACTCCTCGGCCGCGTGTGCTGTTGTGGGGAACGTCGTGCGTCAGGTCAAAGGGTATCCGGTCGCCAGGGGTGTTGCCGTCCGCCTCCCGCCGGGCCCGGGTACGCTCACGTGCGGTGATCACATCAGGACAGATCCGGTCAGGACCGGTCGAGGCCCGAAGGAGAAACGTGCGGCGCACGGGGACGACGCGCAGGGGGGCGCTCACCGCGACGGGAGCCCTCGCCCTGGGCGCGGTGCTGACCGGCTGCGGGGGCGGCGGCGAGGAGACCGGGGGCGGCGGGCCCGCGCACTCCGGCGCACGGGCCGCGGCGGAGAAGACCGAGCGGACGCTCCGGGAGACGGCGGTCCGCGACGGCGCCCTCCTGCTCGCCCGGTACGACCGGGTGGCCGAGGTGCATCCGGCGACGGCGGCCGGGCTGGCGCCCCTGCGGGCGGCCGTGGCCGAGCACGGGAAGGCGCTGGCGCCGCCCCGCGCGAAGGACGCCCCGAAGAAGGGCGGGACGGACGGCGGCGCGCCCGCGAAGGACGCCCCGTCCCCCGCCCCCGGTCCGGTGGCGGCCGCCCCGAAGGCCGCGCTGAAGGAGCTGGCGACGGCCGAGCGCCGCCGGGCCGACGCGCACGCCGAGGCCCTGCTGGAGGCCGGCCCCGAGCTGGCCCGGCTGCTGGCCTCGGTGGCGGCGGCCGCCGCGGCGCACGCGTACCTGCTGACCGGACTGGCCGAGGAGACACCCGCATGAGGACCCGTTCCGTCCGGCCGTCCGAGGAGGACGCCGGCTCCCCCGAGCTGACCGCCGTCCAGTCGGCGCTGGCCGCCGAGCACGCGGCGGTGTACGGGTACGGAGTGCTCGGCGGCCGCCTCGACGGGAAGCGGCGCGCCGAGGCCCGCGCGGCGTACGACGCGCACCGGGCGCGGCGGGACGCGCTGGCGCGCGCCGCCCGGGACCTGGGCGGCCGGCCGGTGGCGTCGGACGCCGCGTACGGCCTGCCGTTCCCGGTCGCGGACGCCGCGTCGGCCGAGCGGCTGGCAGCGGAGCTGGAGGACCGGATCGCGGGCGCGTACGCCGATCTCGTACGGGCCTGCGAGGGGGCGCGCCGCGAGGAGGCCGCCGGCGCGTTGCGGGAGGCCGCGGTGCGGTCGGCCCGGTGGCGCGGGCGCAACGTAGCCTTTCCGGGGCTCGCCGAGCGGGCCGCCGGTGCGGATCCGGCAGCGACGGGCCCGGTGGAGGCGGCGGGCGCGGACGGGTCGCGCTGATCCGAGGAACCGAAAGGGAACACACGACGTATGGGTTGCGAACCGCCGCGGCGCCTGGAGCGCGCACTCGGTGAGATGTACGGGGACGCCGCGGCGGCCGACTGGCTGGCCGGGCTCCCCGGGCTGACCGAGCGGGCGCTCACCGCCGGGGACGGCCTGACCGCGGAGCGGGTGGCCGCTCCGGGCGGGCGCAGCTCCCTGGTGGTGCTGGTGCGGCGGGCGGACGGGACCCCTGCGGCGCTGAAGATCGCCCCGCCCGCCGCCCGGCCCGATCTGGAGCGGGCGGCGCTGGAGCACTGGAACGGCTGGGGCGCGGTGCGGACGCTGGACGCCTCGGAGGCGGGTGCGTCGGGGGCGGGTGCGTCGCGGCCGGATGCGTCCGGGCCGGGTGCGTCGGAACCGGGTGCGGTGGACGCCGCCGGGGGGCTGCTGCTGGAGCGGCTGCACCACGAGGTGTCGCTGCGCTCGCTGCCGGAGGCGAAGGCCCTGCTGGAGGCGGCGGGGACGGTGCGGCGGCTGTGGGTGGAGCCGCCCGCCGGGCACGGCTTCGAGACGGTGGCCGAGCGGACCGCGCGCCAGAGCACCGGGATGCGGGCGGCCGCCGAGGCCGATCCGGAGCTGGCGCCGCTGGTGGAGGCGGCGCTCGCGGCCCGTGCGGAGCTGGTCGAGGGCGCGTCCGAACTCCTGCTGCTGCACGGCAACTTCCGGCAGAGCAAGGTGCTGTCCGGGGAGCGCGCGCCGTGGCTGACGGTGGGTCCGGAGCCTCTGGTGGGCGAGCGCGCCTACGATCTGGCGCGGCTGGTGCGGGACCGTGCGGAGGATCTGATCGCCGCCTCGGGCGGCCCTGTGACGGCCCGGCGCCGGGTGAAGAAGCTGGCGGAGTCGCTGGAGGTGGACCAAGCGCGGCTGCACGGCTGGACGCTGTTCCGGGCGGTCGAGTCGGGCACCCGGGCGCTGGCCGAGGGGCGGCGGCAGATGGGCGAGGTCAACCTGGAGTTCGCGGGCTGGCTGTAGGGCGTGTCCGGCGGACCTCGACCGGTCGCGCCGTCTGCCCGATCCTGATCCGCCGGACACACCCCGACCGGTGACCGTACGAGGAGGGCCCCCGCGCACCGTGCGTGGGGGCCCTCCTCATGGGCGGTGTGCGTGATCAGGCCAGGTCGGCCGTCAGGCGGGCGATCGCCTCGTCGACGGTCAGCTCCTCGCGCTCGCCGGTGCGGCGGTCCTTGAGCTCCAGGACGCCGTCGGCGGAGCGGCGGCCCGCCACCAGGATCTTGGGCACGCCGATCAGCTCGGAGTCGGTGAACTTCACGCCGGGCGAGACGCCGGGACGGTCGTCGACCAGGACGCGCAGGCCCGCCGCGTTGAGCTTCTCCGCGACGTCCAGGGCCAGCTCGGTCTGGAGGGCCTTGCCGGCGGCGACGACGTGGACGTCGGCCGGGGCGACCTCGCGGGGCCAGCACAGGCCCTTGTCGTCGGCGGTCTGCTCGGTGAGGGCGGCCACGGCGCGGGAGACGCCGATGCCGTACGAGCCCATCGTGACGCGGACGGGCTTGCCCTGCTGGCCGAGGACGTCGAGCTGGAAGGTGTCGGCGTACTTGCGGCCGAGCTGGAAGATGTGGCCGATCTCGATCGCGCGGTCCAGGACGAGGCCGGTGCCGCACTTCGGGCAGGGGTCGCCCTCCTCGACGACGACGACGTCCAGGTACTGGTCGACCTCGAAGTCGCGGCCGGCGACGACGCTCGCCGCGTGCTTGCCCTCCTTGTTGGCGCCGGTGATCCAGGAGGTGCCGGGGGCGACGCGGGGGTCGGCGAGGTAGCGAACCTTCTCCAGTCCCTGGGGGCCGACGTAGCCGCGTACGAGGTCGTCGCGGCCGACGAAGTCCTCGGCGGTGACCAGCTCGACCACGGCGGGCGCCAGGTGCTCGCCCAGCTTGCCGAGGTCGACCTCGCGGTGGCCGGGTACGCCGACGGCGACGATCTCGCCGTCCACCTTGACCAGCAGGTTCTTCAGGGTGGCGGAGGCGGGGACGCCCAGGTGCGCGGCGAGCGTCTCGATGGTCGGGGTGTCGGGGGTGTCCAGCTCCTCGACCGCGCCGTGCGCCGAGCCGTCGACCGGGGTGAGCTCGAAGGTCACGGCCTCGGTGTTGGCGGCGTAGTCGCAGTTCGGGCAGTCCGCGAAGGTGTCCTCACCGGCGGCGGCGGGGGCCAGGAACTCCTCGGAGGCGGAGCCGCCCATCGCGCCGGAGACGGCGGAGACGACGCGGTGGTCCAGGCCGAGCCGCTCGAAGATCTTGATGTAGGCGGCGCGGTGCAGGGCGTAGGAGTGCGCGAGGCCCTCGTCGGTGGTGTCGAAGCTGTACGAGTCCTTCATGTGGAACTCGCGGCCGCGCAGGACGCCGGAGCGGGGGCGGGCCTCGTCGCGGTACTTCGTCTGGATCTGGTAGAGCATCACCGGCAGGTCCTTGTAGGACGTGCACTGGTCCTTGACGGTCTGGGTGAAGATCTCCTCGTGGGTCGGGCCGAGGAGGTAGTCGCCGCCCTTGCGGTCCTTGAGGCGGAAGAGCAGGTCGCCGTACTCCTCCCAGCGGCCGGACGCCTCGTAGGGCTCCTTGGGCAGCAGGGCGGGGAGCAGCACCTCCTGGGCGCCGATGGCGTCCATCTCCTCGCGGACCACGTTCGAGATGTTGTCCAGGACCTTCTTGCCGAGCGGCAGCCAGGACCAGATGCCGGCCGCGTTGCGGCGCACGTACCCGGCGCGGACCAGCAGCTTGTGGCTGAGCGTCTCGGCGTCCGCCGGGTCGTCGCGCAGTGTCTTGATCATCAATCGGGACATGCGCTGGACCTGGGCCATGGTGAACTCCTGCTCGCGAAAGTGGTGAGCCCGAGGTTAACCGGGCGGCGCGGGCGGGCGGTAATCCATAACCCCTACCGCAGCAGCGGGAGGGGCGCGCCCATGACCGCGTACGGCTGCGAGGCGCTCGGGAAGACGACCTGGCGGGCGAGGTCGCGGTAGCCGAGGGAGCGGTACAGGGCGCGGGCCGGGCTGTCCTTGTCGATCGCGGAGAGGATCGAGCGGGGCTGGTCGACGGCGTCGGTGATGGCGGTGATGAGGGTGCGTCCGAGGCCGCGCTGCTGGTGGTCGGGGTGGACGTGGAGTTCGGTGATGACGAAGGAGTCGTCGAGCCAGCCCTCGGAGCCGGTGGCCCGCAGATAGGGCTCGACGACGGTGGACCACCACTGGACTCGGTCGTTGGGCAGCCCGTAGACGAAGCCGAGGAGCCGCCCGTCGGGGGCGAGCGCGCCGAGGGCGCGGGCCTCGGGGTGCTCCAGGTGCCTGAGGACGATGTGGCGGCGTACGGCGATCTCGTCCTGGCCGAGTCCGAAGGCGGCCGCCTGGACGTGCAGGGCTTCGTCGACGCGCGCGGCCAGGTCGACGGGGCCGATCCGGGCGTGGGGGTGTGCGGGGCCTTCTCCGGGGGCTGCCATGCCGGAACCCTACTGGGCGGACGGGGTACGGCGACCCGTGCGTCGCTTCCCGGGACGCCGGGGGGCCGCGGAGTGCCGTACCGGGGGTCGCGGAGTGCCGTACCGGGGGTCGCGGCCCCGGCCCTGTTCCGCCGGACACCCGTCCGGAAACCGCGGGTCGCGGGCGCGTGCGGGCGCGGTGGGTCAGATCCGGCCATGTCCCCGCGCGGCGGGAGCGGATCAGAACAGGACGCTCATGAACGCGCCGACCTCGCGGAAGCCGACCCGCCGGTACGCCTTGCGGGCGGGGGTGTTGTAGTCGTTCACGTACAGGCTGACCACGGGGGCGACGTCCGCGAGGGCGTAGCGCAGGACGGCGGCCATGCCCGTCTCGGAGAGGCCCTTGCCGCGATGTTCGGGGGCGACCCAGACGCCCTGGATCTGGCATGCCTGGGGGGTGGCCGCGCCGATCTCGGCCTTGAAGACGACCTTGCCGTCGTCGATGCGGGCGAAGGAGCGGCCGGTGCCGATGAGTTCGGCGACGCGGGCCTGGTAGAGGAGTCCGCCGTCGCCGGCGAGCGGGGAGATGCCGACCTCCTCGGTGAACATCGCCACGCAGGCCGGCATCAGGACCTCCATCTCGTCCTTGCGGATGCGGCGGACGAGCGGGTCGGGCGTGACGTCGGCGGAGAGGCTCTCGGTGACCATGAGGGGCTGGTTGGCGCGGACCTCGCGGGCGGGGCCCCAGGAGGGTTCGAGGAGCCGCCACAGCTGGGTGGTGGGTTCGGCGGGGCCGACGATGGAGGAGCAGCGGCGGCCGGCGCGGCGGGCGCGGTCGGCGAAGGCGCGGACGGCTTCGGGTCCGGCGCAGATGGGGACGAGGTTGGCGCCGGAGTAGCACAGGGAGCGGAGCATGCCGTCGGCGTACCAGCCCCACATCTCGCCGCCGAGGCGCCAGGGATCGAGCCCCGCGACCTGCACGCGGGACGTCACGAAGGCGTTGGCCACGGGCTCGCTCTCCAGAATGGCGAGCGCGGCGCCGAGGTCGCTGGGTTCGAGGACCCGGGTGGTGGTCTGCGTCAACACGAGGGGGCCTCACCATGCGGTCTGCTGATTTCCGCACTGTAACCGAGAAGGCTCTCGAACGCCGCCGGAGTCCGGGGACCGGCTTCCGCGGGCGTCCTCGGAGCACGGCCGGGCCGGGGCGTCCGGGCATGCCGCCGCCCCGCCGGCGCGGGGCGGGGCGGCGGGAGGCGGGAGGCGGGAGGTGCGTACGGGCCGCGGAGACGCCTTCGCCCCGCCGGGCACGGAGCCCGGCGGGGCGAAGGCGGTGCGGAGAGACGCGGGTCAGGCGCCGATGGAGACCTGGGGTTCGCCGGACGCGATGCCGTCCTTCTCCATCTGCTCGGCGATCTTCATCGCCTCTTCGATGAGGGTCTCGACGATCTTCGACTCGGGGACGGTCTTGATGACCTCGCCCTTCACGAAGATCTGGCCCTTGCCGTTGCCGGAGGCGACGCCGAGGTCGGCCTCGCGGGCCTCGCCGGGGCCGTTGACGACGCAGCCCATGACCGCGACGCGGAGCGGGACCTCCATGCCCTCCAGGCCGGCGCTGACCTGGTCGGCGAGCTTGTAGACGTCGACCTGGGCACGGCCGCAGGACGGGCAGGAGACGATCTCCAGGCGGCGCTGCTTGAGGTTCAGCGCCTCAAGGATCTGGAGGCCGACCTTGACCTCTTCGGCGGGCGGGGCCGAGAGGGAGACGCGGATGGTGTCGCCGATGCCCTCGGAGAGCAGGGCGCCGAAGGCGACGGCGGACTTGATGGTCCCCTGGAACGCCGGGCCGGCCTCGGTGACGCCGAGGTGCAGCGGGTAGTCGCTCTGGGCGGCGAGCTGGCGGTAGGCGTTGACCATGACGACCGGGTCGTTGTGCTTGACCGAGATCTTGATGTCGCCGAAGCCGTGCTCCTCGAAGAGGGACGCCTCCCACAGGGCGGACTCGACGAGGGCCTCGGGGGTGGCCTTGCCGTACTTCTTGAGGAGCCGCGCGTCCAGGGAGCCGGCGTTGACGCCGATCCTGATCGGGGTGCGGGTCTCGTTGGCCGCCTTCGCGATCTCCTTGACCTTGTCGTCGAACTGCTTGATGTTGCCCGGGTTGACCCGGACGGCGGCGCAGCCCGCGTCGATCGCGGCGAAGACGTACTTCGGCTGGAAGTGGATGTCGGCGATCACCGGGATCTGCGACTTCTTGGCGATGGTGGCCAGCGCGTCGGCGTCGTCCTGGGTCGGGCAGGCGACCCGGACGATCTGGCAGCCGGAGGCCGTCAGTTCGGCGATCTGCTGGAGCGTGTCGCCGATGTCCGACGTACGCGTCGTCGTCATCGACTGCACGGAAACGGGCGCGTCGCCGCCGACCGCGACCGTGCCGACCTGGATCTGTCGGCTGACCCTTCGGTCGGCGAGCTTGGTCGGAACGGCCGGCATTCCGAGAGAAATCGCAGTCATGCGCTGTGCATCCCCAAGGTGTGGATCGAGGTCCCGAGATCGGCGGGCTCCGGCCTTCGAGGTTACGGCACCGGCGGCGGGACGGACGCACCGTGTCGACATGTCCACCCCTTGGTGAGCGGCCGGACACGGTGTGTGTGTCCGGCCGTCACCCGTGGGGCGCCCGGGGCGGAAGGGCCGTCAGGTGATCTTGACGGGGTTCACGATGTCGGCCACCAGGACCAGCAGTGTGAAGCAGATGAAGAGCCCGGCGACCACGTAGGCGACCGGCATCAGCCGGGCCACGTCGAACGGTCCCGGGTCGGGGCGGCGGAAGACCTTGGCCAGATTGCGCCGCAGCGATTCCCAGAGCGCGCCCGCGATGTGCCCGCCGTCGAGCGGGAGCAGCGGGAGCATGTTGAACAGGAACAGCGAGAGGTTGAAGCCGGCGAGCAGGAACAGCATCATCGCGACCTGGTTCTGGGCCGGGATGTCGAGGTTCATCACCTCGCCGCCGATGCGGGCCGCGCCGACCACGCCGACCGGCGAGTCGTCGGCGCGTTCGCCGTCGCTGAAGGCCGCGTCCCAGAGGGCCGGGATCTTGGACGGCAGGGCGATGATCGAGTCGACGCCGTTCCTGATCATGTCGCCCATGCGGACGACGGAGTCGCCGAAGGAGAGCGGCACGATCTCGGTCTGCGCGGCGAAGCCGAGGTAGCCGGCCCTGACGAACTGGTCCGGGACGACCTCGCCCCTGCCGTCCTTCTTGGCGACGGCGTTCTCCCGCAGGACCGCGTTGAGCGTGACCTCCTCGCCGCCGCGCTCGACGACGATGGTGGCGGGACCGATGGTCTCGCGGATGCGGTCCGAGAGCGTCGCCCAGTCGTCGACCTTCGTGCCGTCGAAGGCGACGATCCGGTCGCCCTCCTGGAGCCCGGCGGCCTTGGCGGGCGAGACGGGGTCGCCGCTCTCGCAGGTGTCGCGCTTCTCGCTCTGCGCGATCACGCACTGCTGGACGCCGCCGACCTCGGTGGTCTGGGTCTGGAAGCCGAAGGTCATCGCGACGCCCATGAAGATGGCGACCGCGAGGACCAGGTTCATGAAGGGCCCGGCGAACATGACGATGACGCGCTTCCACGGCTTGCGCGTGTAGAAGAGGCGCTTCTCGTCGCCCGGCTCCAGCTCCTCGTAGGCGGCGGAGCGGGCGTCCTCGATCATGCCGCGCCACGGTGAGGTGGAGCGGGCTTCGAGGCGGCCGTCGGGGCCGGGCGGGAACATCCCGATCATGCGGATGTAGCCGCCGGCCGGGATGGCCTTGATGCCGTACTCGGTGTCGCCCTTCTTCTTCGACCAGATCGTCGGGCCGAAGCCGACCATGTACTGCGGGACCCGGATGCCGAACATCTTGGCCGTGGAGAGGTGGCCCAGCTCGTGCCAGGCGATGGAGAAGAGCAGGCCCACGACGAAGACGGCGATCCCCAGGACCGTCAGCAGGATCGAGGTCAGACTCATGCGCGCGCCTCCGCTGTCGCTTTCGCCGAGAGTTCCCGGGCCCGTGCGCGGGCCCAGGTTTCCGCTTCGAGGACGTCCGCGACGCTGAGCGAGGTTCCCGGGGCGGGGGTGCCGTGTTCGGACACCACAGCGGTGACCGTATCCATGATTCCGTTGAACGGCAGCTGTCCGGCGAGGAACGCGTCGACGCACTCCTCGTTCGCGGCGTTGAACACCGCCGGGGCCGTGCCGCCGAGTCCGCCGACATGGCGGGCGAGGCCGACGGAGGGGAAGGCGTCGGTGTCCAGGGGGAAGAACTCCCAGGTGGAGGCCGTCGTCCAGTCGAAGGCGGGGGCCGCGTCCGGGACCCGCTCGGGCCAGCCGAGGCCGATCGCGATGGGGCCGCGCATGTCCGGCGGGGTGGCCTGGGCGAGCGTGGAGCCGTCGCTGAACTCCACCATCGAGTGGACGTAGGACTGCGGGTGGACGACGACCTCGATCCGGTCGAACGGGATGTCGTAGAGGAGGTGTGCCTCGATGACCTCGAGACCCTTGTTGACCAGGGTCGCGGAGTTGATCGTGATGACCGGGCCCATCGCCCAGGTCGGGTGGGCGAGCGCCTGCTCGCGGGTGACGTCGGCCAGCTCCTCGCGCGTACGGCCGCGGAAGGGTCCGCCGGAGGCGGTGACGACGAGCTTGCGGACGTCGGCGCGGGTGCCCGCGGCGAGCGCCTGGAAGAGCGCGGCGTGCTCGGAGTCGACCGGGATGATCTGCCCGGGGGCGGCGAGCGCCTTCACCAGGGGGCCGCCGACGATCAGCGACTCCTTGTTGGCGAGGGCGAGCGTGCGGCCGGCCTTCAGCGCGGCGAGGGTCGGGGCGAGCCCGATGGAGCCGGTGATGCCGTTGAGCACGGTGTGGCAGTCGCTCGCGGCGAGGGCGGTGGCCGCGTCGGGGCCGGCCAGGATCTCGGGGAGCGGCTCCCCGGCCCCGTACTGGTCGCGCAGCGCGGTGCGCAGGGCGGGGACCGCGTCCTCGGCGGCGACGGCCACCGTGGTGACCCCGAGCCGGCGGGCCTGCTCGGCGAGGAGGGCGACCCGGCCGCCGGCGGCCGAGAGCGCCGTGACCCGGAAGCGGTCGGGGTTGCGCAGGACCAGGTCGATGGCCTGGGTGCCGATGGACCCGGTGGAGCCGAGGATCACCAGATCCCGGCGGCCGTCCGCGGCGTCGAAGACGAGATGCGGATCGGCGAGGGGGGCGGGGCTGTCGCTCATGACCCCCATTGTTGCCGCTCCCGCTGTGTACGGGGACAGCGCGTCCCGGTGGGCCGCGCCCGCGATGGCGTTCAGCGCGCCGCGAGGCCGTATGCGAAGTCCGCGAAGACCTCGTGGAACCGCGGGAACGTCTTGCGTACGCAGCCGGGATCGTCGTACGTGAGACCGGGGGTGCGCAGCCCGGCGACGGCGAAGGACATGACGATGCGGTGGTCGCCGTGGGTGGCGATCTCGGTGGGTTTCGGGGTACCGGGGTGGATCTCGATCCGGTCGGGCCCGGTGTGCACGGTGACGCCCATGGCGCGCAGGTTCGCCGCGCACGCCTCCAGCCGGTCGCACTCCTTGACGCGGGTGTTGGCGACGTCCTCGATGACGACGGGCCCCTCCGCGTACGGGGCGATGGCGGCGAGGGTCGGCATGGTGTCGGAGATGTCGCGCATGTTGACGGTGATGCCGCGCAGCCGGCCGGTGGAGCGGACGGTGGTGGCGTCGGCGCCGACGCTCACCTCGGCGCCCATCTCCCGCAGGACGTCGACGAAGCGCAGGTCGCCCTGGAGCGCGCCGATGCCGAGGCCGGGGACGGTGACCTCGTGGCCGGTGAGGGCGGCCGCGGCGAAGAAGTAGCTCGCGGTGGAGGCGTCGGGCTCGACGGGGTAGGCGGTGGCCCGGTAGCCGCCGGGAGGGACGGTGAAGGTGTTCCCCTCGCGCAGCACCTCCACGCCGAAGCCGCGCATCATCGCGAGGGTGATCTCGACGTACGGCGCGGAGACCAGTTCGGTGACCTCGATGCGCAGCCCCTTCGCGGTGAGCGGTCCGAGCATCAGGAGCGCGGTGAGGTACTGGGACGACTCCCCCGCGTCCAGGGTGAGTTCACCGCCCTCGACGCCCGCGGCGCGCACGGTGAGCGGGTGGTGCCCCTCGGCCTCCTCGTGGCGCAGGTCGACGCCGAGGGCGGTGAGGGCGCGGGTGAGCGGGGCGAGCGGGCGGCGGCGCATCTGGGCGGAGGCGTCGAAGCGGTACGTGCCGGAGGCGGCGGCCGCGACGAGGGTGGGCAGGAAGCGGGCGGTGGTGGCGCCGTCGCGGCAGTAGACCTCGGCGTCGGCGGCGGCCGGGCCGGCCGGGCGGCCCGCGATGTGCCAGCGGTCGGCCTCCTGGGCGACCTCGTACCCGAGGGTCCTCAGCCCTTCGGCGAAGCCCTCGGTGTCGTCCGAGCGCAGCGGACGCAGCAGGGTGGTGGTGCCTTCGGCGGCCGCCGCCAGGAAGAGCGCGCGGGCGGTGACGGACTTGGAGCCGGGGATGTCGATGACGGTCACGGTGCTCATCCTGCCCTGCGGCGGGCGGGGCGGGCGGTCCGCGTCCGCTGCGTGGACGCCCGGTCGACGCGCCTTGGGCGGCCCGGGGAGGGGAGGGCCGCCTCCCCGGAGACGGATACGTAGAGTGCAGGCGAGACACGTGGGGGGGAAGCCGGGTGCACATCGTGATACCGCTGCTGCTGGGTGCGGGAGCGGTCCTGGGCGGGCTGGTCCTGGCGACGGACCGCCGGGGCGCGGCGCGGTGGGTCGTGGAGACGCTGATGAATCCGGCGCACGACAGCGCGTGGGCCCTGCGGCGGCGGTACACCCGGTGGGGCATCGAGCACCCGCAGATGGACTTCCTCCGGAAGGCTCCCGGGCATGTGCGGACCGTCCGGATCTGGGGAGGGTTCGTGGCCGCGTTCGGCTGCGGCTTCCTGGTGGCCGGAGTGCTGGCCCTGGTCCGCGCCGTCTGATCCGAACGGCGGCGCCGGCCGGGTCGCTCGCGGTGTGCGGGGCGGTTCCGCCGCCCGGGGACGCCAGGGCAGGCGGACGGCCCGAACCCCCGCACAGTGGGTTCGGGCCGTCCGTTCTCGTTCCCCCGGCCGCACCCGCTGTCCAGGCGGGGGCGCGGTCGGGGGACGTCGGTGGGGTGTTACAGGGCGAGGCCCGTGAGGACCAGGACGCGCTCGTAGGTGTAGTCGTCCATGGCGTAGCGGACGCCCTCGCGGCCGACGCCGGACTGCTTGGCACCGCCGTACGGCATCTGGTCGGCGCGGTACGAGGGGACGTCGCCGATGATCACGCCGCCGACCTCCAGGGCGCGGTGGGCGCGGAAGGCGGTCTGCAGGTCGTGGGTGAAGACGCCCGCCTGGAGGCCGTACTTGGAGGAGTTGACCGCGGCGAACGCCTCGGCCTCCCCGTCGACCTTCTGGAGGGACATGACCGGGCCGAAGACCTCTTCGCACGAGAGCGTGACGTCGTCGGGGAGGCCCGCGAGGACGGTCGGGGCGTAGGTGGCGCCGTCGCGCTTGCCGCCGGTGAGCAGCTCCGCGCCGCCCTGGACGGCCTCGTCGACCCAGGACTCGACGCGCTGGGCGGCGTCCTCGCTGACCAGGGGGCCGACATCCGTGGCGGCGTCGGCCGGGTCGCCGGTGACCAGGTCCTCGACGGCGGCGACGACCTTCGGGACGAGCCGGTCGTAGACCGAGGCGTCGGCGATGACGCGCTGCACCGAGATGCAGGACTGGCCGCCCTGGTAGTTGGAGAAGGTGGCGATCCGGGTGGCCGCCCAGTCGAGGTCCTCGTCGGAGGCGTAGTCGCCGAGGACGACCGCGGCGCCGTTGCCGCCGAGCTCCAGCGTGCAGTGCTTGCGGGGCACCGACTCCATGATCGCGTAGCCGACCGGGCCGGAGCCGGTGAAGGAGATGACCGGCAGGCGCTCGTCCTGGACCAGGGCGGGCATCTTGTCGTTCGGGACGGTCAGGACGGACCAGGAGCCGGCCGGGAGGTCGGTCTCGGCCAGCAGCTCGCCCAGGATGAGCGAGGAGATGGGCGTGGCGGGGGCCGGCTTGAGGATGATCGGGGCGCCGACGGCGATGGCCGGGGCGACCTTGTGGGCGCTGAGGTTCAGCGGGAAGTTGAAGGGTGCGATGCCGAGGACGGCCCCGCGCGGGAAGCGCCGGGTCAGCCCGAGGCGGCCGGTGCCGCCGGGGTCGGTGTCGAGCCGCTGGGCCTCGCCGCCGTTGAAGCGGCGGGCCTCCTCGGCGGCGAACCGGAACACGGACACGGCCCGGCCGACCTCGCCGCGGGCCCACTTGATCGGCTTGCCGTTCTCCGCCGAGATGAGCTGCGCGATCTCCTCGGTGCGCTCCCCCAGCCGGCGTACGACGTGGTCGAGCGCGGCGGCCCGGACGTGCGCCGGGGTGGCGGCGAACTCGTCGCGTACGGCGTGGGCGGCGGCGACGGCCTCCTCGACCTGGGCGTCGGTCGGCACGCTGACGGTGCCGACGAGGCGTCCGTCGTACGGGTTGGTGACGTCGAAGCTGTCGGCACCGGTGGCCCGGCGGCCGGCCACCCAGAAGGCGTGGGGCGAAGTCATGGAGGTTCCGGCCCTTCGGAGGTCGTGACGGAGGTGGCGGGCGCCCGGCGGGCTTCCGCTGTCGTCCCACGGTAGGGCGGCGAAGCGCTCACGTCGTTTGTCCGGCGTGGAGCGGAACGGGGGCCGCCTGCTCCGATTTGGCCGAAGGAGCACCGGGCCCGGCCGTTCCGGGGTTCCTCCCGCGCCGGAGCAGGTCCGGTACGAGGGTGAGCAGGCCGGCCACCGCGAGCGCCGCGCCCAGCCAGAGCGGGGCCCGGGGGCCGAACCGGTCGAGGCCCAGACCGCCCAGCGCGGAGCCGAGGACGACCCCGAGGGTGATGAACGAAGTGTGCACGGTGTTGACGAGGGGCCGGGCGTTGCCGACCCGCTGGACCCGGGTGACCAGGGCCGGGTTCATGGTGACCCCGACGAGGCCGACGCCCAGCATGCAGAGCACCGCCCCGGTCTCCACGCCGGCCAGCAGGGCGAACCCGGCGAGGAACACCGCGTTCAGGGTCAGGCCGCCGAGCAGCACGGGAAGGGTGTGCCGGTCGGCGAGCCGGCCGACGACGGTGTTGCCGACGACCGTGGCGGCGCCGTACGCGAGGAGCAGCAGGGGGACGGCGCCCGGCGAGAAGCCGGTGACCTCGGTGAGGATCGGGTTGAGGTAGCTGAAGGCGGAGAAGGTCGCGCCGATGACCATGGTGCTGGTCAGCAGGGTGAGCCAGAGCCGGGGAGCGCGGAAGGCCGTCAGCTCGGAGCGGAGGGTGCCGCTGCCCTCCGGCCGGTCCGCCCGGCGTACGCCGGCGGCGGTGCACAGGGCGGCGGCCACCGTCAGCGCGGAGATGGCCCAGAACGCGGCACGCCAGCCGTACCGCTCCCCGGTCAGCGTGGCCAGGGGCAGCCCGAGCAGCGTGCCGAGCATCAGGCCGTTGAGGAGGACTGCCACGGCCCGGCCGCGACGCTCGGGGCGGGTGAGCTGGGAGCCGAGCGAGATCGCGACGCCGAAGAACGCCTGCGAGGCGACGCCGGTGATCACCCGGGCGACGACCATGGCCGGGTAGTCGGACGCGGTGGCGGCGAGCACGTTGCCGGCCAGAAAGAGCGGGAAGAGCGTCATGAGCGCGGTCTTGGGCGGCAGCCGGAGCAGGGCCACGGTGAGCGGCGGGCCGCCGAACGCCATGGAGAGGGCGAAGACGGTGATCAGGTAGCCGACCTGCGGGACGGTGACGCCCAGCCCCGCGGCCATCTGCGGCATCAGCCCGGCGACGACGAATTCACTGGTGACCATGGCGAAGATGCCGAAGGCCAGGACGTGGACAGCACGCGGCACGGTGAGTTCCCCCCTGGGAGTGTTGTTTTGGATCGAACAGTTCAAAATTTCGGCATGCGGCGGCCCGCCCCGTACCGAAAGGGCGGCCGGACGGGACGCGAGCGGCCCTCAGCGGATCAGGGCGTCCAGCGCGGTGTCCGCGACGGTCTGCACGGCGGCCCGGTCGGCCCCGCCCTGGGCGGCGATCCGCATGCCGCCGATCACCGCGTTGACGTATCGGGCGAGAGCGTCCGGACCCCGCCCGGACGTGATGGAGCCGTCGCGCAGACCTGCGGCGATGACGCCGGAAAGGCTCCTCAGCCGACGGGCGGCGTCCCGGTCCAGGAGCCGGGCGACCTCCGGTTCGCGGGCCGCCAGCTCGACCGTGGAGTTGACCGCCAGGCAGCCCAGGCTGCGCCCGTCGGGGCGGTGGTCGAACTCATCCGCCACGATCTTGTCGAGCAGGGCGCGCACCCGCTCCCCCGGCGGGCGCGACACGTCGTCGAGCACGGCCTCCTGGGCGTCGGCCATGGTGTCCAGATAGCGCGCGAGCGACCGGGCGAACAGCTCGCGCTTGCTGCGGAAGGTGTTGTAGATGCTGCTGCGCCCCAGCCCCGTCGCGTCGCACAGGTCCTGGGTGGAGGCGGCCTCGTAGCCGTACTCCCAGAACGTGCGCATGGCGGCGTCCAGGGCCCGTTCCTCGTCGAACTGTCGCGGTCGGGCCATGAGGGGACTCTAGAGTTCTGTACCGACCGATGCAATACGAGGCGGGGCGCCCCTGCCGTTCACTCCTCGGCGGAGATCGCCGCCTCGGTCGTCTTCAGGGCGAGCCACAGCTCCATGCGGACGTCCGGGTCGTCCAGTGAGCGGCCCAGGATCTCCTCCACCCGGCGCATCCGGTAGCGCAGGGTGTGCCGGTGCACGCCGAGGTCGGCGGCCGCGGCGTCCCACTGGCCGTGGCGGGAGAGCCAGGCGCGCAGGGAGGCCACGAGGTCGCCGCGGCCCTTGGCGTCGTGCTCGTGGAGCGCGCGGAGCAGGCCGTCGGCGAAGGCGCGCACCGCGTCGTCGGCGAGCAGCGGCAGCACCGATCCGGTCGCCAGCTCCTCGTGCTCGACCAGTGCCCTGCCGCGGCGGCGGGCGACGGAGAGGGCCTGTTCGGCCTGTTTGTACGCGGCGGAGACGGCGATCGGGCCGGAGGGGGCGGAGAGCCCCACCACGACGTCGCCGTCGGCGGCGCCGCCCTCACGCGGGCCGCGGTCGTCCTGGGCCGCGGCATAGGCTGCGCAGGCGGCGACGGCGGCGCCCCCGTCGGCGGCCAGTACGAGGACCCGCTCGGCCTCCGGGACGAGGAGCAGCGCCTCGCCGGTGCGGGCGGCGGCGGCCTCCATCGTCTCGGTGAGCGCCTCGGCCCCGCTGGGTGCGGCGGCCTCGGCGATGAGGAGCCGGAACGGGGCGTCGAGCAGGTCGCCGTAGAGGTCTCCGGCGACGGCGCGGGCGTGGTCGGGCTGACCGGCGAGCAGCATGCGCAGGACGGCGGCGCCCAGGCGCTGCTCGGCGCCGTGGAGGGCGCGGGAGCGTGCGGTGGTGAGGGTGAGGAGGGCGACGGCGGAGTTGACCGCGTACCGCTCGGCGGTGCCCAGCGCGGCTCCGGTGCCGACGGCCAGCGCGCCGCGGGTCCGTCTGCCGGTGCCGAGCGACTGGAGCTCGACGCGGTCGTCCTGGTCGCCGACGACGATGCTGGAGGGGGCGGCGCGGCCCCGGAGGCGTTCGACGTCGGGGGTGAGCCCGGCGGCGCGGCGCGCGGCCCACTCGGGGGCGGCGGCGAGCACCGCTCCGGAGGAGTCGTACAGGGCGGCCCAGCCGTTGACGTGCGCGGCGAGCCGGGTGAGGAGGCCGGTCGGCCCGTCCCCGGCGAGCGCGGCCTTCGTCAGCTCGCGCTGGGCCTCGAAGCCGGCGGTGACCGCGCGGTACTGGTCGGCGGCGATGGCGGCGGAGACGGCCTTGCTGATGGCGAGGAACGGGGTGCGGCGGGGCACTTCGAGCAGCGGGAGGCCCGCTTCCTCGGCGGCGGCGACGAGCGCCTCCGGGACGTCCTCGTAGTTCACCCCGACCGCGAACCCCACCCCGGCGACCCCGGCCCCGGCCAGCCGCCGCACGTAGCGCCGCATGGCCTCGGGGTTCTCGGCGTCGAGGTTGGTGGCGGTCACGAGGAGGAGTTCGCCGCCGTCCATGTACGGGACGGGGTCGGCCAGCTCGCTGGCGTGGGCCCACCGCACGGGCGTACCGAGCCGGTCCGCGCCCGCCCGGACGACGAGCTTGAGCGCCGGGTGCTGGACGAGCGAGGCGAGCGTGGGGGGCATGGGCGGGGAACCCTCGGGGTCGGGGACGAGGCACGGCGCCCGTGGTCCGTCCGGCGGGCCCTCCTGCGCGGTCGCGGGCCGGATCGCCGAGCGGATCGGTGGTGCCGTTTGCGCCGTCGCGTATGAACGGCCGTCTCCGATTCTGCCAGGACGGCAGAGTGCCCGGAACCACACCCGCCGCGGGACCGGTCACTTCCGGCCGGGGCGTGGGGCCGGGCGCTTCCGGCTGCGGCGTGGGGCCTCCGGCTCCGGCATGGGGCCGGGCGCTGCCGAGCCCGGGCATGGGACCGGGCGCTTCCGAGCCCGTCGGCGGCGCCGGTGCCCTGGCCTGTCACTCTCGGCCGCAGCGGGTGGCGCGCCCTCCGCCCTGCCGCCGCCGGGCCCGCCGCCGGCTCCCGCCTCGCTGCCCGTCGCCCCGCCCCGCTCAGCCGTCGAGGTGGACGAGGAGCGGGGGGGCGTGTTCGCCCTGAACGGTGGTGAGGGACAGGACGGCATGCCCGGCCGGGACGCTGTAGGCCAGCTCCGAGGCGGACCACCGCTCCCGCTCCACCTGCCGTACCGTCACCGCGTCCGTGGTCACCGCCTTGCCGGTGACGAGCTTCCGCAGGGCGTGCAGGGCGCGGGTGAACGGCTGGTCGGCGAAGACGGTGTGCTGGGCGACCTCGCGGGTCTCGACCCACTCCTTCCCCCACGCCTCGGCGAACCGCTTGCCTTCCCAGGTGGTGATGCCGGGGAACGTCATCCGGCAGCCGACCGCCCCGAGAAGCGCGGCGTGGAGATGGGGCCCCACATCGTCCAGGGACCGCACCGCGAGCACGGCGCCGGCGTTCAGCTGCCGCAGCCGCTGCACCGACCGAACGGATTCCGTGGTCAACGCGCTCGCGGCGTCGTCGAGTACGAGCGCGGCGAACAGAGACGCGTCGCGACGCGCGGCGACGCTGGAGAGGAACTGTGCGAAGACCAGCCGGGTGAGGATGCGCGACGCTTCAGGATGGCTCCGCTCCGGCAGCACGATACGCACCCGGACCGGGTGCTCCAGAGCTCGCAGGGAGAAAGGCCGTGACCGGCCGCGGGTGTCGAAGAACGCGTCGAAAACGGGCCTGTCGAGAAAGGCGATCCGGTCCGCGAGCACTCCGCTGAGGTCTCCCGGCGTTCCGAGCTGACGCTCGCGTGCGTCGACTTCCCGCAGGTAGGAACGGTGTTGCTCCGGGTGCAGTTCATCCCGGAGCCCCTCCAACGCCCGACTGCCACCGTCGAGGAGTTCGCGAAGTTCGGGCAGCGAGGGGAAGCGGCTGTGGACGGCGTTGAAGGGCCCGATCAACTGTCCCAGTGTTACAGCGGCGCGACGGCTGTCCACGTCCGGCAGGTCACCGGTGAACGCCTCCGACAGAAGCATCGCGGCCTCGTCCGGGTCGGTGATTCCTCCGTACAGGTCGAGGTCGTACACCGAGTCGGGACAGCCGATCTTCACCACGACGTCATAGGAATTCTCGGGCCCCAGTTCGGCGCCCTCGCCGGACACCACGACCACGGCCGCGCTTCCGGTCAGCGCCTGGAGCGAGAGTGACTCCACCACCGGACGCACCAGACGCCGGGTGCGGTCGGAGCCGTGGGGGCCGACGGCCAGGAGCGAGGTGCCGAGGACCGTGGGGTCGAGTGCCGCACCGGCACCCCTCCGGTTGGAGGGGTTGCGCGGATGTTCCGCATAGGCGCCCACGCGTACCTGTGCGGTCAGCAGGTCGTGGGTGGCGGTGCGAACCGGGAGGTCTCGGTCACCCGAGGGGTGCAGGCACGCCGCCGCGCCCTTCTTCATGACACCGTCGATGAAGACGCCGGGGGACAGCGAACCGCCCTCCACCTTCGACCAGGCGTGGCCGATCCTGACGCAGTCGACATCGCTCACGCGTCCGCCTGCCGTTTCGGCTGCCAGCCGGTCAGCCGCCCCGGGCTGCCCCGCTGCCCGCAGGCGGGGCCAGTCCGCAGGGTCCTCACCCGGCGTGGGATCGACTTCCGGAGAGGCGGCGACGGGGCCGGCCTTCCGGAAGAGTTCCAACCACCCGCCCGTCCGGGCGAAAGGCCACAGCAGAGCCGCCCCGATCAGAACGTAGACGGCCATCCCCATCACAGCCGCCGTCTCCGGATCGCCTCGAAACACGGACACCGGCACCAGTGCGTGGAGGACGGCGTAGAAGAACGGGAGCAGGCTCGTACCCAGAACGATCCACACCACCAGCAGCCCCGCGAGCGCGGCGGCGAGCGCCCTGGCCGGCTGGGGACGGTCGGTGACCAGCCTCCGGTACAGCACCGGCCAGTTGCCGAGCCGCCCGCAGAAGTAGATCAACAGGGCCGCGAAGAGGCTGTTGTACACGGCGCTGGCCGTCCGCGCCGACTGGCCGGGTTCGCCGCGCCACCATTCGGAAGGGGTGAACAGCTTCAACGGAAGCCGCTGCACCACGATGTAGTCGGTGCGCCAGATCGCCCACACGAGTACGCCGCACACGATGGATACGAGCGCGCCCACGACGAGGGCACGCGTGGGAACCTCGTCGGTGTCCGCCACCACCCGGGGCCGGTGACCGTACCGCCAGAGCCCCGGCTCGGCCTCGGCACGGTGGGCCCGGAGCCAGTGCCGTACGTCGAAGCCGACCGCAGGAGCCCGGGGCGGCATCGGAGGCATGGGAGGCGGGGACGAGGCAGGCCTGGGCACTCGGGTGCTCTCGGCGCCGCTCCCATGAGGGTGGCCGAGTCGGCGTGCACCGGTGTCGCCCGCGCCCTGCCCGCCCTGCTCACGCCGCGAGTCGTACGTGCCCTCGGTGCCCATCGCCACTGCTCCCCTGAAGTTCCGAGGCGGTATTTCGGTGCAGCGCTCAATCTAGTACTCAGGTCCGCCGCCTCATGGTCGTTCCCGGTACCCGGACCACCTCATCCGGCCATCTGTCCGTCAAGGACAAGGACACACCCCCCACCACTCCCGATCGGAGCATGCCCGCACCCCTCCCCCACCCCTAGCCTGCAGAAAAGAAGAGCGTCCGAAACACCCCCAGGAGCCCCTCATGACCGCAATCCCGCAGGAGCGCCGCGTCGTCACCGCCATCCCCGGGCCGAAGTCCGTCGAGCTGCAGGCCCGGCGCACCGCGGCCGTCGCCGCAGGTGTGGGCTCCACGCTGCCGGTGTTCACCGCCCGTGCGGGCGGCGGGATCATCGAGGACGTGGACGGCAACCGCCTGATCGACTTCGGGTCCGGGATCGCCGTGACCTCCGTGGGCGCGTCCGCCGAGGCCGTCGTGCGGCGGGCCTCCGCGCAGCTCGCGGACTTCACCCACACCTGTTTCATGGTCACGCCGTACGAGGGGTACGTCGAGGTCTGCGAGCAGCTCGCCGAGCTGACGCCGGGCGACCACGCGAAGAAGTCCGCGCTGTTCAACTCGGGCGCCGAGGCCGTCGAGAACGCGGTGAAGATCGCCCGCGCCCACACCAAGCGCACCGCCGTCGTCGTCTTCGACCACGGCTACCACGGCCGCACCAACCTCACCATGGGCATGACGGCGAAGAACATGCCGTACAAGCAGGGCTTCGGCCCGTTCGCCCCCGAGGTCTACCGCGTTCCGGTCGCCTACGGCTACCGCTGGCCGACCGGTGCGGAGAACGCCGGCGCCGAGGCGTCCGCGCAGGCCATCGACGAGATCACCAAGCAGATCGGCGCGGAGAACGTCGCCGCGATCATCATCGAGCCGGTGCTCGGCGAGGGCGGCTTCATCGAGCCCGCCAAGGGCTTCCTCCCGGCGATCGCGCAGTTCGCCAAGGACAACGGCATCGTGTTCGTCGCGGACGAGATCCAGTCCGGCTTCTGCCGCACCGGCCAGTGGTTCGCCTGCGAGGACGAGGGCATCGTCCCCGACCTGATCACCACCGCCAAGGGCATCGCGGGCGGCCTGCCGCTCTCCGCCGTCACCGGCCGCGCCGAGATCATGGACTCCGCGCACGCGGGCGGCCTGGGCGGTACGTACGGGGGCAACCCGGTCGCCTGCGCCGGTGCCCTCGGGGCCATCGAGACGATGCGCGAGCTCGACCTGAACGGGAAGGCCAAGCGCATCGAGGAGGTCATGAAGGGCCGCCTCGCCGAGATGCGGGCGAAGCTCCCGAACGGCGACATCATCGGCGACATCCGCGGGCGCGGCGCGATGATCGCGATCGAGCTGGTGAAGTCCGGCACGAAGGAGCCGAACCCGGAGGCCGCGGGCGCGCTCGCGAAGGCGTGCCACGCCGAGGGGCTGCTCGTCCTCACCTGCGGCACGTACGGCAACGTCCTGCGCTTCCTGCCGCCGCTGGTGATCGGCGAGGACCTGCTGAACGAGGGCCTGGACCTGATCGAGCAGGCGTTCGGCACGCTCTGATGCCTCGAACCCGGGAACGGGCGGAGGGCGGCCTTCCGCCCCTTCCGTCCGGCATCCGGGTGAGGCGTGTGAAGAACGTGTGCGGGGCCGATGGCGGGTGGCGGTGGCGACTGTCGGCGGCCCCCCGACTGCCGTACGGTTTCTGCAGATGAGAGAAACACCTCGGCCGCGGGAAACCTCGGCCGACTCCGGGCCGGGGCTTCCCCAGCACCGCCCGGGGCGTGCGTTCGCGCATGCCGGAGCCGACGGCTCCGGGACTCCTCACCGATCGGACGGCCGCCCGCCCCACACCCCCCGGGGCGCGCGGCGAACCGATCCCGCCGGCCATCCCGGAACAACCCCCCCTGTTCCCGGGTGGCCGGCCCCCTTCGTCTCCGGCGTCCTCGGTCTCCTCGCGGTCCTCTTCGCGCTGATCACCTGGCAGGTCGCCGTCGAGGGCCCGCTCCTGCGACTGGACGAACGGGTGGGCGCTCGGCTGTTCGGGCGCGGGCCCGCCGCCCTCACCCAGCTCTTCTCCGATCTCGGCGGAATGCCGGTGGCGCTGCCCGTGCTGGTCTGCGTGCTCGGGTACGCCCTGTGGCGCCGCGCCCTGGGGCTCGCCGTGTGCGCGGCCCTGACCATGGCCGCGGTGCCCGCGCTGGTGATCCCGCTGAAGGTGGCGACCGCCCGGCAGGGGCCGCTGACCGAGGCGGTCAACTACTACCCGTCGGGTCATACGGCGACGGCCGCGGTGGCGTACGGGGCCTCGGCCCTGGTGCTGCTGGCGCTCCCCCGCCCGGCGTGGCTGCGCGGCGCCTCCTGGCCCCGGACGTGGATGACGCCCGTCGCCGCGATCCTGCTGACCACGGCGACGGGCATCGGTCTGGTGCTGCACGGCTACCACTGGCCGCTGGACGTGCTGGCCAGTTGGTGCCTGGGGCCGTTGGTGCTGGCGCCCCTGGGGTGGGTCAGTTGCCGAAGTAGGCGTCGAAGTTCTTCGAGAACTCCCAGTTGTTGAAGCGGTCCCAGTTGATGGACCAGGTCATCAGGCCGCGCAGGTCCGACCACGTGCCGCGGGTCTGGTAGGAGCCGCAGTTCGTCTTCTTGGTCAGGCAGTCGAGCGCCTTGTTGACCTCGGCCGGGGCGGTGTGGCCGTTGCCCGCCTGGGTGGAGGCGGGGAGACCGATGGCGACCTGGTCGGGGCGCAGGCCCGGGAAGACCTTGGTGGTGTCGCCCGCCACCGGGAAGCCGGCGAGGAGCATGTCGGTCATCGCGATGTGGAAGTCCGCGCCGCCCATCGAGTGGTACTGGTTGTCGAGCCCCATGATCGGGCCGGAGTTGTAGTCCTGGACGTGCAGCAGGGTGAGGTCGTCGCGCAGTGCGTGGATCACCGGGAGGTACGCCCCGGCGCGCGGGTCCTGGCCGCCCCAGGGGCCCGAGCCGTAGAACTGGTAGCCGAGCTGGACGAAGAAGGTTTCCGGGGCCATCGTGAGGACGAAGTCGGAGCCGTACTTGGCCTTGAGGGTCTTCACCGCGGAGATCAGGTTGACGATGACCGGCGAGGTCGGGTTGCGGAAGTCGGTGTCGCCCTTGTTCAGCGAGAGGGAGTGGCCCTCGAAGTCGATGTCGAGGCCGTCGAGGCCGTAGGTGTCGATGATCTTCGAGACCGAGGTGACGAAGGCGTCGCGGGCGGCGGTGGAGTTGAGCTGGACCTGGCCGTTCTGGCCGCCGATCGAGATCAGCACCTTCTTGCCCGCGGCCTGCTTGGCCTTGATCGCGGCCTTGAACTCGGCCTCGGACTCCACGTTCGGGCACTCGGCGACCGGGCAGAGCGAGAAGCGGATGTCGCCGGAGGTGACGGAGGTGGGTTCGCCGAAGGCGAGGTTGATGACGTCCCAGGAGGCGGGCACGTCCGCCATCCGCGTGTAGCCGGAGCCGTTGGCGAAGCTGGAGTGCAGGTAGCCGACGAGCGCCCGGGCCGGAAGCTCGGCGCCTCCGCCGCCCCCGCCGCCCGCGGCGGTGGTCACGCCGAGCGCCGCCGACTTCGCGGACTCGCCGGCCGCGTTGGAGGCGGTGACCTGGAAACTGTACGCGGTCGAGGGCGTCAGGCCGGTCACGGTGGCGGAGGGGCCGGTGACCGTGGCGACCTTCGTGCCGCCCCGGTAGACGTGGTAGCCGCTCGCTCCGGAGACGGCGTTCCAGGAGAGCGCGACGGAGGTGGACGTGGTCGCGGTCTGCTTGAGGCCGGCGGGAACGGCCGGGATCACCACGGGGTCGCCGCCGGGGCCGATGAGGGTGACGTCGTCGGCGTAGTAGGCCGGGGTGCCGTACCAGCCGTGGGTGTAGACGCTGACGGAGGTGGTGGACGGGCCGGTCGTGAACGTGGTGGTGAGCTGCTTCCACGCTCCGGGCGACTGGGTCCAGGTGGAGACGTCGGTGGTGCCGGTGCCGGACGCGCCGAGGTAGACGTAGCTGCCCTGCACCCAGGCGCTCAGCGTGTACGTGGAGTTTGGCTTCACGGTGACGCTCTGGGCGCACTTGGCGTGGTCGCTGCCGGCCGGGGTGGCCCGGAGTGCGGAGGTTCCGGTGCGCTTGGGCGTGGTGACCGCCGCCCCGCTGCCGTTGGCGCAGCTCCAGCCGTCCAGGCCCGCCTCGAAGCCGCCGTTGCGTGCCAGGTCCGTGTCGGCGGCGCCGGCCGCCGGGGCCGTGGCGACCAAGGCCCCGGCGGCGATCAGGCCGGCCGAGCAGGCGGCCAGAAGTCGGGACAGTCTGACGGTTGGTCCGGTGCGTTCCACAACAGCCTCCGCGCGGGGGGAAATTCGGGGTGTGGCGTGCGCACAACATGGTCCAGACCAATGAGGTTGTCAAGACCTCTGGCAGCCCGCTCAGCGCTTCGGCCGCCGCACCCGGGCTTCCTGGGCCGCCGCGCCCGCCGCCTCGTGCATCGCACGTTCCAGCAGCGCGAGGTCGGTGAGCGTCCCCGAGCCGTCCGGCGGAATCAGCCAGCGCACCCCGCCGGTGGCGCGCCCCGGGTACGGGACGACGATCCAGGTGCCGCGGCCGCAGCCCCGGACGCCGGTGCCGAGCCAACCGGAGGCGGTGCCCGGCGGGACGAAGAAGCCCATGCGCGCCTCGGCGGAGTCGGCGAGCACCGGGCCGGGGCGGTCGACGAGGCGGGTGAGCACGTCGAGCGTCGGGTAGCCCAGCTCCGCGGGGAGGATCAGGACGTCCCAGCGCCGGCCGGCGGGGAGGAGGACGATCCCTCGCGGGTCGCGCTCCCATTCCCACCGGCACGCGCCGGGGTCCGTCGCCGCCGAGGTGAGCCACGCGACCGCGGCTTTCGTTTCCGGCCCTGTCATGGTCCGCCTCCCGTGAACGCGGGCTCCGGCGGGGTTCCGCCGGAGCGTCTACGTACGAGAGAGGGTTCGGAGCCGACTATGACGCGAGTCGGGGTTACTTGTTGGTAGTGAGGTGGGTCACAGTATTCGGGCGGGTCCGGACACGGGAGGGTCGGGACCGGACAGGGAACGGCCGGGATGGGACGCCTGAGGGTCGGATCCAGGCACAGGCGGGCCGGGCCTGGCCCGGCCAGGTCAGCTCGGATCGGATCGGATCGGGCCGGGCCGGGCCGGGCCAGGTCAGGTCAGGGCAGGGCAGGGCAGGGCAGGGCAGGGCAGGGCAGGTCAGGTCAGGGCAGGGCAGGGCACGGAGCACCGGAGATGGGCACGGAAAGCCCGGAAGGCCCGGCGGGAAGACCGCCCGGAAGAGCCGCCGGAGGAGGACGGCCCCGGACAGACCCGCGGAGGCGGACACGGGAAAGGCCGAACCCGGGCTCGTGCGAGCCCGGGTTCGGCCGGGAGGGGCCGGGGTCGGAGCGCGCTCAGCTGTCGAAGCCGAGGCCCAGCTTGTCCATGGTCTTCAGCCACAGGTTGCGGCGGCCGCCGTTGTCGTCGGCGTGGGCCAGCGACCGCCGGGTGATCTCGATGCCGGCCCAGGCGAACGGCTCCGGAGGGAAGGGCATCGGCTTGGAGCGGACCATCTCCAGCCGGGTCCGCTCGGTCTCCTCGCCGGAGAGCAGGTCGAGCATCACATCGGCCCCGAAACGGGTGGAGCCGACGCCGAGGCCGGTGTATCCGGCGGCATAGGCGACCCGACCCTGATGGGCCGTACCGAAGAACGCGGTGAACCGCGAACAGGTGTCGATCGCCCCTCCCCAGGCATGCGAGAAACGCACGCCGGAAAGCTGCGGGAAACACGTGAAGAACTGTTCCGCGAGTTTCAGGAACGTCTCCGGGCGCTGGTCGAGATCGGCGTTCAGCTTTCCCCCGTACGGATAGATCGCGTCGTATCCGCCCCACAGGATCCGGTTGTCCGCGGAAAGCCGGAAGTAATGGAACTGATTGGCACTGTCACCGAGCCCCTGGCGCCCCTTCCAGCCGATCGATTCCAGCTGCGCGGGGGTGAGCGGCTCGGTCATCAGCGCGTAGTCGTAGACCGGCACGGTGTACGGCCGGACGCGCTTGACCAGCGAGGGGAAGATGTTGGTGCCGAGCGCGACACGGCGGGCGAAGACGCGCCCGTACGGGGTGCGGACCGCCATCCCCTCCCCCGAGCGGGCGAGCTCCAGGCCGCGGGTGTGCTCGTAGATCCGTACGCCCAGCTCCCGGCAGGCCCGCTTCAGACCCCAGGCGAGCTTCGCCGGGTGCAGCATCGCGACCCCGCGCCGATCCCAGAGGCCGCCGAGGAAGGTGGGCGAGTCGACCTCGGCCCGCAGCGCGTCGCGGTCGAGGAAGTCCACGCCCGTGATGCCGAGCTTCACGATCTCCTCGTGCCATTCCCGCAGCTCCTGGAGCTGGTGGGGCTCGGTGGCGACGTCGATCTCACCGGTGCGCTCGAACTCGCAGTCGATGCCGTAGCGGGCGACGGCGGCCTCGATGGCGTCGAGGTTCCGCTCCCCCAGCTCCTCCAGCTTCGCGATCTCGTCGGGCCAGCGCTCCACGCCGTTGGCCAGCCCGTGGGTGAGGGAGGCGGCGCAGAAACCGCCGTTGCGGCCCGAGGCGGCCCAGCCCACCTCGTGCCCCTCGATGAGGACGACGTCCCGGTCCGGATCGCGCTCCTTGGCGATGAGCGCGGTCCACAGACCGCTGTAGCCCCCGCCGACGACCAGCAGGTCGGTGTGCTCGTCGCCGGTGAGGGCGGGGAGCGCGTCGGGCCGCTCCGGATCGTCGAGCCAGAACGGGACCGGCTTGACGCCGGAAAGGGATGATGCAGCGGTACGCATGGCAGCTGGGGCCATGGTTTCCAACTCCTTCAGGAATTTCAGTTTCGAGCGTTGCTCTTGCGGCGGCTCGCGATGAGCTGACCCACAAGAACCATCAGTACCGCAATCACGAACATGGCGGTGCCGATGACGTTGATCTGCACGGGCGTGCCGCGCTGTGCCGAACCCCAGACGAACATGGGGAACGTGACGGTGGAGCCCGCGTTGAAATTCGTGATGATGAAATCGTCGAACGAGAGCGCGAAAGCGAGCAGCGCTCCCGCCGCGATGCCGGGGGCGGCGATGGGAAGGGTCACCCGTACGAAGGTCTGCACGGGGCCCGCGTACAGATCGCGGGCGGCTTCCTCCAGTCTCGGGTCCATCGACATGACGCGCGCCTTGACGGCGGTCACCACGAAGCTGAGGCAGAACATGATGTGCGCGATCAGCACGGTCCAGAAGCCGAGCTGAGCGCCCATGTTCAGGAAGAGGGTGAGCAGCGAGGCGGCCATGACGACCTCGGGCATGGCCATCGGCAGGAAGATCAGCGAGTTGATCGCACCGCGCGCCCGGAAGCGGTAGCGGACCAGGGCGAAGGCGATCATCGTGCCGAGCGCGGTCGCCCCGAGCGTCGCCCAGAAGGCGATCTGGAGCGAGAGGGAGAGCGAGCCGCACAGGTCGGCGACGCCGCACGGGTCCTTCCACGCCTCCAGCGAGAACTGCTGCCAGGAGTAGTTGAAGCGGCCCTTGGGCTTGTTGAACGAGAACACCATCACGACGATGTTCGGCAGGATCATGTACGCGAGGGTCAGCAGACCCGCGATGACGACCAGGTTCCGGCGTATCCAGCGCAGTACGGGCATCAGACCAGGTCCTCCGTCCCGGAGCGGCGGATGTAGACGGTGACCGCCAGCAGGACGATCGCCATGAGGATGAACGAGAGCGCGGCGGCCGTCGGGTAGTCCAGGACCCGCAGGAACTGGCTCTGGATGACGGAGCCGACCATCTTGGTGTCGGTGGAGCCGAGCAGTTCGGCGTTGACGTAGTCGCCGCTGGCCGGGATGAAGGTCAGCAGGGTGCCGGAGACGACGCCGGGCATGGAGAGCGGGAACGTCACCTTGCGGAAGGTGGTGGCGGGGGTGGCGTAGAGGTCGCCCGCCGCCTCGTGCAGCCGGCCGTCGATCCGTTCCAGCGAGGTGTAGAGCGGCAGGATCATGAACGGCAGGAAGTTGTACGTGAGACCGCAGACGACCGCCATCGGGGTGGCGAGGACCCGGCCCGACTCGGTCCAGCCGAGCCAGCTCGTGACGTCCAGGACGTGCAGGGTGTTGAGCAGGTCCACGACCGCGCCGCCGTCGGCGAGGATCGTCTTCCACGCCAGCGTACGGATGAGGAAACTGGTGAAGAACGGGGCGATGACCAGCACGAGCACCAGGTTGCGCCAGCGGCCCGCCTTGAAGGCGATGAGGTAGGCGAGCGGGTAGCCCAGCAGCAGGCACAGGATCGTGGCGGTGCCCGCGTAGAGCAGGGACCGGATGAACTGCGGGTAGTACTCGCGCAGCGCGTCCACGTACGTCTGGAAGTGCCAGGTCACCTCGAAGCCCTGCTCCAGGGAGCCGGTCTGGACGGAGGTGGACGCCTGGTAGACGAGTGGCAGGGCGAAGAAGACGAGCAGCCAGAGGATGCCGGGGAGCAGCAGCCAGTAGGGGACGAGCCGTTTGCGGGTGGAGGGCTTGCGGAGCACCGGCTCCTGGGGTTCGGCGGGCGCGGGCGGCGCCTCGGTGGCGCTCATTCCCCGTCCTCCACGCTGGTCGCGCCCGCGTCGATGTCCTGGGCGGCGTCGAGCCCGAAGGTGTGGGCCGGGTTCCAGTGCAGGACGACCTCGGCTCCGGGCACCAGGCGCGTGTCGCGTTCGACGTTCTGCTCGTAGACCTGGAGGGCCTTGCCGGCCGGGCTCTCGACGACGTACTGCGTCGAGACGCCGATGAAGCTGGAGTCGGTGATGCGGCCGGTGACGCGGTTGCGGCCGGCGGCGACGGTGTCGGCCTCGTCCGCGTGGGCCAGGGATATCTTCTCGGGCCGGATGCCGAGGAGGAGCCGGCCGCCGGCCGCGGTGGGGCCCGAACATCGCTCGCGGGGCAGGGTGAGCCTGCCGCCGCCCGCGGCCACCGTCAGCTCGTCGCCGGTGGAGACGACGTCCCCCTCGATGAGGTTGGAGGTGCCGAGGAAGTTGGCGACGAAGGTGGTGCGCGGGTTCTCGTAGAGGTCGGCGGGGGCGCCGAGCTGTTCGACACGGCCGCCGTTCATCACCGCGACGGTGTCGGCCATGGTCATGGCCTCCTCCTGGTCGTGGGTGACGTGCACGAAGGTGATGCCGACCTCGGTCTGGATGCGCTTGAGCTCCAGCTGCATCTGGCGGCGCAGCTTGAGGTCGAGCGCGCCGAGGGGTTCGTCGAGCAGCAGGACCTGCGGGTGGTTGATGAGCGCGCGGGCGACGGCGACGCGCTGCTGCTGGCCGCCGGAGAGCTGGTGGGGCTTGCGGCGGGCGAAGTCGCCGAGCTGGACCAGCTCCAGCATGTCGTCGACCTGCTTCTTCACCGACTTGATGCCGCGGCGCCGCAGCCCGAAGGCGATGTTCTCGCTGATGTCGAGGTGCGGGAAGAGCGCGTAGCTCTGGAAGACGGTGTTGACGGGCCGTTTGTACGGGGGCAGGTCGGTGATGTCCCGGTCGCCGAGGGAGACCGTGCCGGTGGTGGCCTCCTCCAGCCCGGCGATCATCCGCAGGGTGGTGGTCTTGCCGCAGCCGGACGCGCCGAGCAGGGCGAAGAAGGAGCCCTGCGGCACGGTCAGGTCGAGCGGGTGCACGGCGGTGAAGGAGCCGTAGGTCTTGCTGATCCCGGTGAGGCGGACATCGCCGCCCGCGGTCTGCTGCTGTGTCATGGGTCGCGGTCCCAGTGTGTTCGGGGGGGAGTTACGGGGAGGGGCGGCCCCGGCCGGGGGGCGCGCCGGGCCGGGTCAGGCGCCGATGAGCTTGGCGAACTTCTCCTCGTACGCCGTCTCTTCCTTCGTGCTCAGGGAGCGGAAGGAGCGGGACTTCGCCGCCATCTCCTTGTCGGGGAGGATCAGCGTGTTGGAGGCCATCGACTCGTCGATCTCGGCCAGTTCCTCGCGTACGCCGTCGACCGGGCAGACGTAGTTGATGTACGCGGCGAGCTGGGCGGCGACCGGCGGCTCGTAGTAGTAGTCGATGAACTTCTCGGCGTTGGTCTTGTGCCGGGCCTGGGCGGGGACCAGGAGGTTGTCGCTGGAGGTGATGTAGCCGGCGGCCGGGATGGCGTACTCGATGTCCGGGTTGTCGGCCTGGAGCTGGATGATGTCCCCGGCCCAGGCGACGCAGGCGGCGATGTCGCCCTTGCTGAGGTCGGCGGTGTAGTCGTTGCCGGTGAAGCGGCGGATCTGCTTCTTGTCGACGGCCTTCTGGAGGCGGCCGATCGCGCCGTCGAAGTCGGCGTCGCTGAACTTCCCCGGGTCCTTGCCCTGGTCGAGGAGGGTCATGCCGACGGTGTCGCGCATCTCCGAGAGGAAGGAGACGCGGCCCTTGAGCTTGGGGTCGTCGAGCAGCTGGGTGACGGAGTCGACCTTGCGGCCGCCGGTCGCCTTCTTGTTGTACGCGATGACGGCCGGTATGCCGGTCCAGGGGAAGGAGTAGGCGCGGCCCGGGTCCCAGTCGGGGGTGCGGAACTGGGCGGAGACGTTCGCGAAGGCGTGCGGGAGGTTCGCGTGGTCGAGCTTCTGGGCCCAGCCGAGGCGGATGATGCGGGCGGCGAGCCAGTCGGTGACGCAGATGAGGTCGCGTCCGGTGTTCTGGCCGGCGGCGAGCTGCGGTTTGATCTTCCCGAAGAACTCGACGTTGTCGTTGATGTCCTCGGTGTACTTGACCTTGATCCCGGTGCGCTCGGTGAACGCCTGGAGGGTGGGGCGGCTCTTCTCGTCCTCGGAGACGTCCATGTACTCGGTCCAGTTGGAGAAGTGCACCTCCTTCTCCTTCGCCGAGTGGTCGTCGGAGGCGGCGCTGCCCTCGGTGCGTCCGGCGGGCGGGATGCCGCACGCGCCGAGGGTGGATATCCCGCCCAGGGCGAGTGCGCCCATACCGGAGGCGCGCAGCAGCGAACGGCGGGTGAGGGCGCCCCTGCCGTTGCTCAACGATCGCCTCATCGCCGCCAGTTGGACGGAGGTGAGGCGCTCGGTCTCATGACGTTCCATACGCTGTGGCCCTTTCGGGTGGGAGGCCGCCGGGGCCCGCCGTCGCGGGCGGGCCCCGATCGTGCGGCAGCTGCTATCGGTCCCCGAAGATCGTGCGGTGCCAGTCCTTGCGGGCGACCGCCGTGTTGTCGTACATGACGTGCTTGACCTGCGTGTACTCCTCGAAGGAGTACGCCGACATGTCCTTGCCGAAACCGCTGGCCTTGTATCCGCCGTGCGGCATCTCGGAGAGGATCGGGATGTGGTCGTTGACCCATACGCAGCCCGCCTGGATCTCGCGGGTGGCGCGGTTCGCGCGGTACAGGTCGCGGGTCCAGGCGGAGGCGGCCAGTCCGTAGGGGGTGTCGTTGGCGAGCGCGATGCCCTCGTCGTCGGTGTCGAAGGGCAGCACGACCAGGACCGGGCCGAAGATCTCCGACTGGACGACCTCGCTGTCCTGGGCGGCGTCCGCGATGAGGGTCGGCCGGTAGTACGCGCCGTCCGCGAGGTCGCCGCCGGGCGCCTCGCCGCCGGTGACGATCCGGGCGTAGCCGCGGGCCCGCTCGACGAAGGCGGCGACGCGGTCGCGCTGGGCGTGGCTGATGAGGGGGCCGAGGTCGGTGGCGGCGTCGAACGGGTCGCCGATCCGGACGGTCTCCATGAGCGCGGCGACGTCGCGGACGAAGGCGTCGTAGAGGGGGCGCTGGACGTAGGCGCGGGTGGCGGCGGTGCAGTCCTGGCCGGTGTTGATGAGGGAGCCGGCGACCGCGCCGTGCACGGCGGCCTCCAGGTCGGCGTCGTCGAAGACCACGAAGGGGGCCTTGCCGCCGAGCTCCAGGTGGAGGCGCTTGACGGTGGCGGTGGCGATCTCCGCGACCCGCTTGCCGACGGCGGTGGAGCCGGTGAAGGAGGTCATCACCACGTCGGGGTGGCCGACGAGGTGTTCGCCGGCGTCCTTGCCCGCACCGGTGACGATGTTGATGACGCCGTCGGGGATACCGGCCTCGGTGGCCGCCTGCGCGAACATCAGCGAGGTGAGCGGGGTCAGCTCGGCGGGCTTGAGGACGATGGTGTTGCCCGCGGCGACGGCCGGAAGGATCTTCCAGGCGGCCATCTGGAGCGGGTAGTTCCAGGGGGCGATGGAGCCGACGACGCCGATCGCCTCGCGGCGTACGTAGGAGGTGTGGTCGCCGTCGTACTCGGCGGCGGCCTTGCCCTCCAGGTGGCGGGCCGCGCCCGCGAAGAACGCCGCGTTGTCGACGGTGCCGGGGACGTCGAACTCGGTGGAGAGCTTGACCGGCTTGCCGCACTGGAGCGATTCGGCGTACGCGAAGTCGTCGGCCTGTTCGGCGAGGACGGCGGCGAAGCGGTGCATCAGGTCGGAGCGCTCGCCTGGTGTCGCGCCGGACCAGCCGGGGAAGGCGGCGCGGGCGGCCGCGACGGCCGCGTCCACGTCGTCGGTGCCGGCCAGTTCGTAGCGGAGCACGCTCCCGCCGGTCGCCGGGTCGACGATGGTGTGGTGGTGGCCGGACGTGCCGGGCAGCAGCTTGCCGCCGATGTACTGGGCACCGTCCGCGAAGCGTTCCTGAACCTGGAAGCCGTTGCTCATGACGCTCTCCTGAGCCGCGGTGCCCGCTGTGCGGCGGGGGCGGCGTAGCTTCTTCCTGAATTGAGTGCCGATCCTGACAGAGGGGTTCGCGGCCAACAAGTGATTCCGTTGTTGCCTTTTGGTTACGCGACGGAATCTGTCGACCATGTGTCGTGTGGTTGCGGAAATCCCCGTACGGAGTGTCAGTGGCGGATGCCACACTCACATGTCATGGGACCGATCGATGGGCTTCTGGCGGACGTGGCGCGGGGCAGGCGGGTGAAGTATCTGCCGTTCTGGGGGCACCGCCCGCGCCCGGACGGCCGGATCGGGGCGAGCTGTCTGAGCCAGTGGTGGCCGTCGCCGTTCACCGTGGACGGAGTGGCGTATGCGAGCGCCGAGCACTGGATGATGGCCGCCAAGGCGCGGCTCTTCGGCGATCCGGAGGCGGAGCGGGCGGCCTTGTCGGCGACGAGCCCGGCGGCGGCGAAGAAGGCGGGGCGGCTGGTGCGCGGCTTCGACGAGGACGTGTGGGCACGGGAGCGGTTCGCCCTGGTGGTGGAGGGCAGCCTGCACAAGTTCGGGCAGGACCCGGAGCTGGCCGGCTTCCTGCTGTCCACCGGGGACCGGGTGCTGGTGGAGGCGTCTCCGCTGGACCGGATCTGGGGCGTCGGGCTCGCGGCGGACGACGAGCGGGTGGAGCGGCCGCGGGAGTGGCGGGGGCTGAATCTGCTGGGCTTCGCCCTGATGGAGGCGCGGGAGAGGCTGCGGTCGGACGGCTCGACGGGGTGAGTGCGGCCGGGCGGCGGGCGTCCGGGCTGTCACGGGCGGCGGGCCGCTACGGGGTGGCCGGCACCTGGGCCGTTATGGACGGTGGGCGCCTGGGCCGTTACGGGGCGGCGGGCCGTTACGGGCGGTGGGCACCCGGCCCTGCTGCGGCACGGTGGGTGCCCGGGCCTGTCACAGCACGGCGGGCGCCCGGCCCTGTCACGGGGCCGGACCGCGCCGCGCCCCGGTGCGGGCGCGGGGAGCCGGAACGTACGGCGGGGCCGCTCCGCACCGGGAGGCCGCGCATCGACAACCCCCCGCCCGGAGGTTCAGACCGCCCCGGTCACGGTGATCACGACGCGGTCCGGGCTCTCCGCACAGGTGCCGCCGAGGTGAGCGTCCACCGCCTCGCGCACCGCGCGGGCGGTGTCGAGGACCCGGCGGTCCGCGCGGCAGACGAGCCTGATCCCGATCGTGCGGGAACCGTCCGGCAGCGGTCCGGAGACGGTGATGCCGCTGATGTCTGGGGTGGGGCCGTCCGGGGTGGACGCGCTCGTCAGGGAACGGAGCCGGCGGCGGATCCCGGGGGCGAGGAAGGCCACACCGGGCACGTCCTCGACCACGCGGGCCAGCTCCGTGCGCAGGTCGGTCGCGGGGGAGGTCATCCGGAGGACTCCTCTTCTCGGTGCGGTGCCGCTTCGGCCACGAGGTCGGTGACGCGTACGTCGATCGCGCCGAGGCGGAGTCCGAGGCGCCGGTCCGCCGCCTCGTGGACCCGGCGGCGGACCTCCTGCGCCACGGCCCGCACATCGGGTGTGGTCAGCGGTGCCCGCACGGACAGGGCGACCTCCACGGTGGTGGCGCCCGGGGTGAGGCGGCAGGAGCCGGCCCTGACTCCGGGCACCTCCTCGGCCGCGCGGCGCAGGACGCGGGCGGCGGCGTTCTCCATGATCCGCAGGTCTTCCGCCGCGTCGCCGAGCGGCAGCGGCCGGCCGGGGCGCAGCTCCAGGCGGACCGTGTCCATCACCCGGTCGACGACGGATGCGGCGTCGAAGGACGTCTGGGCGGGTTCGGCGTCGAGGGCCCGTACCCGGGACTCCAGCCGTTCCAGGTCGGCGACGGCCGGCCGGCAGTGGGCGCACTGCGCGGTGTGGTCGTCGTGGACCGCGTCCTCCCAGTCGGCCCAGACCCGGGAGAGCAGTCGGCCGCAGGGCAGCGTCTCGTCGTCGGGGTCGGTACGGGTTTCGGGTGGGCGGTTGTTCATTGCCAGGCCCCCAGGGTGTGGGTCAGTCGGCGGCGGGCTCTGAAGACACGTGCGCGTACGGCCTGTTCGCTGATGCCGACGGTCTTCGCGATGAAGGCATAGCTTCTGCCGTCCAGTGTGCGCAGAGTCCAGCAGGTGCGTTGCTCGGGTGAGAGCGTGGCGAGCGCCTCCCGCAGGTCGTGGAGTGCGGCGCGGCCCTCGGTGATGCGGTCGGGGGCGGTGACATGGGCGGGGGCGGGCAGGTCGGGGAGGTCGTTCAGCGGCGCCTGGGGGCGCCGGGCCCGCAGGACGTTCAGGCAGCGGTTGGTGACGATGCGGTACATCCAGGTGGCGAAGGAGGACCCGCCCCGGAACTCGGGCAACCGCCGCCAGGCGCTGACGAACGCGTCCTGAACGGCGTCCTCGGCCTCGGTGCGGTTGCCCAGGAGACGGGCGGCCAGCCGCAGCAGCGCCGGGGCGTGACGGCGGACCAGAACCGCGAAGGCGTCCTCGTCGCCCTCCGCCGCCCGCTCGGTCATCAGGACGTCGTCGACCCGCAGGGCCTCGTCGTCGGGCGGCTCGGATCGCGCGGGACTCCCCGTCACGTGGTCGCTCCTCCTCGCGGTGCTCATGCCCGCAGTTCGTGGTGGGCTCCACCGTTCCGCCCGGGCGGGGCGGTGGAGGGGTACGGCTCCGCGACCGCCCCGCCGGTTATGACACCGGGGGCGGCGCGCTGTGACGCGTACCCGCGAAATCTCCCGTTCCGCACACCTGTTCCGGGGCCGTCGGCGCGGTCATCCGCGGATTCGGGGGAATTCGTGCGTCACAGACTCCTGGGCGCGTTGTCGAACCTGATGAACGACCACCGGCCCAGCGATGCACGGCAGCGCTGACGACCTCGAAGGAGCACTCTGTGGCTACGGACACGAAGACCACCATCGACAACGTGACGACCGGCGGCCCGGCGCGCTTCGACAAGCCGAACGGGACGAGCCTGTCGGCCGGGGTGACCGGCGCGCAGGCTCCCGCCGCGGACCGGGGACGGACCTCCATCGCGGATGTGGTCGTCGTCAAGATCGCCGGTATGGCGGCCCGTGAGATCCCGGGCGTGCACGACATGGGCGGTGGCCTGTCCCGGACCCTCGGAGCGGTCCGCGACCGGGTCCCCGGCGGCCGGCCCAACATGGGCCGGGGGGTGAAGGTCGAGGTCGGCGAGCGCCAGACCGCCATCGACCTGGAACTCGTCGTGGAGTACGGGGTGTCGATCACGGAACTGGCCTCCGACGTGCGCGAGAACGTGATCTCCGCCGTGGAGCGGATCACCGGGCTGGAGGTCGTGGAGGTGAACATCGCGATCGACGACGTCCGCCTTCCCGACGACGAGGCCGACGGCTCGGACACCGACCACAGCCGCGTCGCGTGACCCCTTGACCGCCGCGCCCGGCCCGTGACCCCCGTCCGGGCCGGGCGCGGCATCGAATGCCATGGGACGACCACGGAGGGATGCGCGCCGCGCTTCCCTCGTACAGAAGGGAGGCTGCCGATGGACGGCCGGTTCGTGGGCTTGTCGGCAGGGATGGCGCTCGGGTTCGCCGCCTACTTCGGCGGGTTCGCGGCGTTCCTGCTCGTGGGCGCGCTCGGGGCGGTGGGCCTGTTCCTGGGCGGCTGGGCCGAGCGCGACGGGATCGACCGACTGCGCGACCTGGTCGAACGGGGGCGCCGGTGATCCCGGCCGGCCGCCGGGGCACCACGACGATCTCCGCGCGGGCGGTGGCGAGGATCGCGCAACAGGCCGCCACCGAGAAGGGCGGCGCGGTCGGCGCGGTGCGCGGCGCGGCCACGGTGCGGGGAAGGCGCGCGGACGTCTCGGTGCGGCTCGCCCTCCCCTGGCCCGGCGAACTCGGCCACCGGGCCAGGGCCGTGCAACGGCACGTGGCGTCCCGCACCGGCGAGTTGACGGGGCTCACCGTGCGGGTGACCCGCCTCGGTGTCGTACGGCTGCGCCGGAGCGAGGACTCGGCGGTCGCCCCGCCGCCGGACGAGGAGGGCGGCGCCCCTCGTCGCTGGTGGTCGCCGCGGAGCTCCCCCGCGGCGGTGATCGCCCTGCTCGGAGCCGTGCCGGCCGCCCTCCTGACCGCCGATGTCGTCGCCGTCCACGCCTTCGGGCACGCTCCGGCGGGATGGCGGAGCGACGTCGTGGACCGGCTCTCGGCCACGCGCGCCGATGCCCTGCCGGTGACGGTCGGCGCGATCGCCGCGGTGGTGGCCGGGCTGTGGCTGCTCCTCCTCGCCGGCACCCCGGGGATGCGGAGCCGCTACGTCGTCGCGGGGTTCCCCTCCCGGCGGACGGTCGCCGTGGACCGGAGCGCCGTCGCCTCCCTGGTGCGTGATCGCGTCCTCGACGTCTCCGGCGTGGACACCGTCCGGGTCCGGGTGGGCCGTCGGCGGGTCCGCGTCCGTGCCGTGCTCGCCTTCGGCGACCGTGCCGCCGCCCGCGAGGAGGCCCGTGCCGCGGTGCTCGGGGCGGTCGACGACTGCCGGTTGGACCGGCCGCTGCGCTGCGCTCTCCGGGTGCGGACGGCCCGTACGTGGGACCCCGTGCCCGACGAGAACCTGGTGAACGCCCCAGCCGCCGACGCGCCGGCCGGAGCGGAACACGGCCGGAAGGAGACCCGATGAAGCGGCGGACCGTCGTGGACCGGACACTGATCGCCCTGCTCGGCGGGGCGCTGCTGCTCGGCGGGCTCTGGCTGCTCGGCGCGGCGCGCGCGGTCGACGGCCGGGCGCCGGCCTGGTGGCCGAGGCCCGACGCCGACGGCGTCTTGGTGGACTGGGCCACCCTGGGTTCGCTGAGGGAGGCCGCGTGGTGGCTTCCGGCGGTGATCGGCACGGGGACTCTCGTGACCGTGCTGTGCCTGCGCTGGTTCGTGACCCGCACACCGCTGCGTCGCCCTTTCCCGACGACTCCGCTGGGAGCGCCCCGGACAGATGTGCGGCTGACCGCCCTGGAGGAGGCGGTACGGGAGGACTCCCTCCACATCGACGGGATCGTACGGGCGCACTGCCGGATCACCGCTCGCCGGGGACGGGCGCACCTGGCCCTTCGGGTGTGGACCGAGCCCGGGACCGCGCCGAGGGCGGTCCTGGCGCGGCTCGGCTCGGTGACGGCCGCGGCCGAGAGCGCCCTGCGACCGGTCCGGCTGGTCACCCGTACGCGCGTCAGCAGCCGGCCCCGCGCGACCCCGCGCGCCAGGTGAGCGCCTCGGCGGCATCGTCCGGACGCCCTAGGGCGTGTGTCGAAAGTCCCGCCTGCCCCGCGACGCCTGGCACGCACGCTCGCCGCGTTGTCGGGATCGCCCACGTACGCCCAGTACGAGGACGACCCTCCGCCTTGCGATCGCACGCACCAGACGCCGCGGGGCCCGCCCTTCGGGCGGACGGCGCTACTTTCGACACACGCCCGAGCGGTCAGGAGGCGTCGGCCGGCTGGTCGTCCTGCCACACCCAACGACCGGCCGTGTCGGGGGCGTAGAGGCTCCTGCCGCCGGGATAGGCGCAGCCGTCGTTGGGGAGGGCGATCCAGGGGTCTTCGTCGGTGAGGGAGACGGGGACGGTACGGCCGTCGAGCGGCCCGCCGTGCAGCTCGACCTTGATGGTGATCGTGTCGTCGCTCATGTCCCTCTTCTGCCCCGACAGGTACAGACCAATGACGTCGGAGAGGGCGCCGCCCGGCGGAAGCGCGGACCGTGGTCTCAACCGGACCGGCGGCACCGCCGGCGTCCGGCCCCGCCGCTGCCCCCGACTCCGTCCGAGACCAGCCCAGCCACCGCGCACAGCGCGCCCCAGCCTCCCGCGACCGCCGCGGCCTTGCGGCGGGCGGCCGGATCGGGCAGCCGCGTACCGAAGAGCACCGCGTCGCCGAGGTCGGCCACGACGCGGCACGCCGTCGCCGCTCGTCGGACGGAACGGTCCTTCGCGACCAGCATGGTGACGCCGATCGCGGCGTCCCGGACGCCCAGGACCCGGATCAGCAGGTCGGCGGGGGCCGGGACGGACCCGTCCTCACCGTCCAGGCCGCACGGGCGGGCCATCAGGGCCGGCCGCACCAGGACACCCACACCGTAGGCAGCGGTGGCCGCGCCCACCCATCGCACCAGACCGGCTTCCACAGCATCCTCCTCGGATCACCCGAACTCGACTCGCCCGAACTCGGCGGAACACGGGTTCCCCCTCGGCCGCCGTCCGACACCCCTTCGCCCTCCGAGAGCATCCGCGCGGACGCCCGGCAGGGCGGTGGAGCGGAGCGTTCCGGTCCGCCCGCGACGCGCGGGGACGCGAGCGAGACGCCCGCGGGGACGACGGCGACGCATGCGGGGACGACCGCGACGCGCGGAGACGAGCGGCCCCCACACGCCTCCGGGCGGTGGAGACTCGGCGTCTCCACCGCCCGGAGGCAGGTGCGGGAATGGTGCCCGGTCTGCGGGCGTGCCGTCCTCTAACCGCGGTCCTCGACGACCAGCGACGTCGCGAACGGGTCGTCGTAGGGGTCGCTGTCGTAGTCCGAGTCACGGTCCGCGCTGGTGGCGGCCCAGATGATCAGGCCGAGGATCGTCGCCCCGACGACGATGCCGATCGCACCGAGGATGACCCCGGCCAGCGCCATTCCCCGGTTGGTGGCCTCGCCGCGCTTGGCCCGGCCGAGGCCGATGATGCCGAAGATCAGCGCCAGGATGCCGAGGACGATGTTGAGGCCGTAGAGGCAGAATCCGACCACCGAGACGATGCCGATCACCATCGCGGCGGTGCCGAGGCCGTTGTTGGGCGCGGGGGCCCAACCGGCCGGACCGACGCCGTAGGCGCCGTAGCCCGGGTAGCCGCCGTACGGCTGCGCGGGCGGGGCCGGGTAGCCGTAGTGCGCGGCCGGCGGCGGTCCCGCGTGGCCGGCGCCTATCGGCGGCTGGCCCGCGTAGCCGGGGCCGTTCGGGCCGACCGGCGGCGGCGGTACGTCCGAGGGCGCCGGCCCGAAGGCTCCGGGTCCGGCCTGGGGTATCGGTCCGGTGCCGCCGGCCGGCCCCGCGCTCGGCATCGACGTCACGGTCGGCTGGTCGTGGACCGCGGGCGGTGTGTGCCCGGCGGGCGGCGGGGTCTGCGCCCCCTGCTTGCCCAGGTCCACCCCGCTGTCGGGCGGCGCCCACGGGTCGCGCGGCGCGGGCCCGCCCCCGGGCTGCTGTGTGCTGTCTGACATGGGCCTCCCCCATCGTGGTCCCGTCATGCTACGGCCAGGGCTGACGGCGCCGGACCCCGCCTGCGATGATCGGTACGGCCGGTGCGCCCGGCCGCTGTCACGCCGAACCGGGAGATTTCCGATGACCGACCCGCACCCCTTCATCGCCGGGCTGCCCAAGGCCGAGCTGCACGTCCACCACGTCGGGTCCGCCTCGCCCCGGATCGTCGCGGAGCTGGCCGCGCGCCACCCGGACTCCGAGGTCCCCACGGATCCGGAGGCCCTGGCCGACTACTTCACCTTCACCGACTTCGCGCACTTCATCGAGGTCTACCTCTCGGTGGTGGACCTGGTCCGCACCCCCGAGGACGTCCGGCTGCTCACCTTCGAGGTGGCGCGGGACATGGCCCGGCAGAACATCCGGTACGCGGAGCTGACCGTGACCCCGTACAGCTCGACCCGCCGGGGCATCCCCGAGGCCGGGTTCATGGAGGCGATCGAGGACGCGCGGAAGGCCGCCGAGGCGGAGCTGGGCGTCGTGCTGCGCTGGTGCTTCGACATCCCGGGCGAGGCCGGGCTGCGGTCGGCGGAGGAGACCGTGCGGCTCGCGGTGGAGCACCGGCCCGAGGGGCTGGTCTCCTTCGGGCTCGGCGGCCCCGAGATCGGGGTCGACCGCCCGCAGTTCAAGCCCTACTTCGACCGGGCCATCGCCGCGGGCCTGCACTCGGTGCCGCACGCCGGCGAGACCACCGGACCGCAGACGGTCTGGGACGCGCTGACCGCGCTGCGCGCCGAGCGGATCGGCCACGGCACCAGCTCCGTGCGGGACCCGAAGCTGCTGGAGCACCTGGCCGAGCACCGGATCGCCCTGGAGGTCTGCCCGACCTCGAACATCGCCACCCGCGCGGTCGCCGACATCGAGCAGCACCCGATCCGCGAGATGGTCGAGGCCGGGGTGCTGGTCACGGTCAACAGCGACGACCCGCCGATGTTCGGCACCGACCTCAACAACGAGTACGCGGTGGCCGCCCGGCTGCTGGAGCTGGACGAGCGCGGTATCGCGGACCTCGCGAAGAACGCCGTGGAGGCGTCGTTCCTCGACCCGGCGGGCAAGCGGAAGCTGGCCGAGGAGATCGACACGTACACGACGAACTGGCTCCGGGCGCCCGGCCGCTGACCCGGTCGTCGACAATGGCCCCATGGCCGACCACACCCTGATCCGCGTCCCCCGCGTCACCGCCGTGGCCCACCGCGGCGACCCGTACCGCGTCCGCGAGAACACGCTGCCCTCGATCCGCTCCGCCCTCGAACGGGGGGCGGACGCGGTCGAGATCGACGTACGGGTGACCCGCGACGGGGTGCCCGTGCTGCTGCACGACGCGACGCTGGAGCGGCTGTGGGGCCACGACCGGCGGCTGGACCGGATCGACCACGCGGAGCTGACCGAGCTGACGGGCGGCGGGGTGCCCACCCTGCGCGAGGCGCTCCTCGCGGCCGGGGCGCACCGGGTGATGGTGGATCTGCCCGGCTCCACGGACGCCTCGGTGAAGAAGATCGTCGGGACGGTCCGGGAGTGCGGGGCGGGCGAGCGGGCGTACTACTGCGCGAGCGCGGACGCGATGCTGCGGGTGCGCGCCGCCGACCCGTCCGCCGAGATCGCCCTGACCTGGACCACCCTGGCCCCGCCGCGCCCGGAGCTGCTGGCCGCGGTGAAGCCGCGCTGGCTGAACTACCGCTTCGGCCTGGTGAGCCGGGAGCTGACGGACCGGGCACACCGCGACGGGCTGCTCGTCTCCGTGTGGACGGCCGACACGAAGCGCACCATGCGCAAGCTGATCGAGCGCGGCGTCGACTCGATCACCACCAACCGGATCGACGTACTCCGCCGGATCCTCCCCAACTCGCCCGGTCGCGGGGCCTCTTGATCGGTCCGGCATGATGGGGCCCGCACCGCCCGCCGCCACCGCCGTACCGCCCGGCACGGCTCGCGGGCCCCTTTCGTCATCGAGGAGCCGGACGTCATGGACCCCCGCCCGCAGACAGCCTCCGACCGGATACGCTCCGACGTCGCGCACAACGCCCGTGTGTGGAACTACTGGCTGGGCGGCAAGGACAACTACCCGGTGGACCGGGCGGTGGGCGACCAGGTGACCGGGATGTACCCGAGCATCGGCGAAGTGGCCCGCGCGGACCGGGCGTTCCTCGGCCGGGTGGTGCGCCACCTGGCCGGTGACGTGGGCGTCGACCAGTTCCTCGACATCGGCACGGGGCTGCCGACCGTGAACAACACCCATGAGATCGCCCAGCACACCGCGCCGCACGCGCGCATCGTGTACGTGGACAACGACCCGATCGTGCTGGCGCACGCCCGCGCGCTGCTGACCAGTTCGCTGGAGGGCGCGACCGAGTACGTCGACGCGGACGCGCGCCGCCCGGACCAGATCCTGCGCGCCGCCGAACCCACCCTGGACCTGGGCCGGCCGGTCGCGGTGATGATGCTCGGCATCCTGAACTTCGTCCTGGACACCGACGAGGCCCGCTCCGTCGTACGGACGCTGATGGCGGCCGTGCCGTCGGGCAGCCATCTGGTGCTGACCCACCCGACGCTGGAGCTGGGCGGCGAGGGCAACGCGGCGGCGATGCGCTTCTGGAACGAGAACGCCACCCCGCCGATCACCGCGCGCAGCCGCGAGGAGTTCGCCTCGTTCCTGGACGGCCTGGAGATCCTGGAGCCGGGGATCGTCTCCTGCTCCCGCTGGCGCACGAACGAGCGGGAGCCGGCGGTAGCCCAGTTCGGCGTGGTGGCCCGGAAGCCCTGATACGCCTCGCGGCCGGCGTGCCGTGCGCGCCGGCCGTCGCCGTACGCCGGTCTCATGACGTGCGGCGCGGTGGCCGAACCCCCGCCGGAACGACCGTCGGACGTTCGCCTGGAGGCGGGTTCAGGCGCTCGCCGGTACGCCCGCCGGATTCGCGGCGGCCGTCCGCTCCAGCCCTTCCAGCCGCTTGATCATGCGGCGGACGATCAGCAGCGGGATGACGCCGAAGACCCCGAACGACATGTCGATGACGCTCCACCAGAACGGGATGGAGCGGATCGGGCCGCAGATCAGGGCGAGCGGGATGATCCCGGCGCAGGCGATCATGCCGAACTCGATGACCCAGATGTTGCGGACCGGGTCGCGGTAGGGGCCGTAGAAGGCGACCGCGATGACGAGGTGGGCGAAGGCCAGCCAGTCGGTGCCGTACAGCATGAAGGGCTGCTCGCGGTCGATGGTGTCGAGCCCTTCGCGGACCCGGGTGATCCACTCCATCAGGCCCGGGAAGTGCTCGGGGACCGGGGAGGCGGAGGAGGCCAGCAGGTCCTCGGTCCAGCGGAGTTCGGTGACGAGCGGGAAGGCCGTGAGCCCGCTCAGCACCAGACAGACGATGAAGAGGACGAGCCACCTGCGTATACGCCGGGTGAGGGCGTGTCTCTCGCTCATGTCCGCAGCGTACGCCCGGGTTCACGGCCCCTTCACGGCCGCCTGCGGGCGCTTCACAAGCCGACGATCCCGTTCCACTTCTTGGCGAAGTCCATCCGCTCCTCGGAGGTGATGTCCCGGGCGATGGCGAGCCGTTCGCGCATCGCGTCGTCGGGGAAGATCAGGGGATCCTCGGCGAGCGCGGCCGTCTCCTCGTCCTTCGAGGAGGCCAGGACGTCACGGGCGGCGGGGACCGGGCAGACGTAGTTGACCCAGGCGGCGAGCTCGGCGGCGACCTCGGGGTCGTAGTAGTGGTCGATCAGCCGTTCCGCGTTGCGCTTGTGGCGGGCGAGGTTGGGGATCATCAGCGACTCGGCCCACAGTTCGGCGCCCTCCTCGGGGACGACGAACTCGATGTCGGGGTTGTCGGCCTGGAGCTGGATGACGTCGCCGGAGTACGCCTGGCAGGCGAGCACGTCGCCGGTGGCGAGGTCCTTGATGTAGTCGTTGCCGGTGAAGCGGCGGATGTGCTTGGAGCGGACGCGCTTCTCGACCTGTTCGCACATCGTGTGGAAGTCGTCGGCCGTCCAGCGCGTGATGTCCACGCCGTCGCCCTGCATCAGCAGCGCGAACGACTCGTCGAGCCCGGAGAGCAGGGTGACCCGGCCGCGCAGGTCGTCCGCCCACAGCTCGCCCGTGGACCGGATCTCGCGGCCGAGCTTCTTGCGGTTGTACGCGATGCCGGTGATGCCCGACTGCCAGGGGACGCTGTGCAGCCGCCCCTCGTCGAAAGCGGGGGTGCGCAGTTGGGGGTCGAGGTACTTGGCGACGTTGGGCTGTTTCGCCCGGTCCATCTCCTGGACCCAGCCGAGCCGGACGAAGCGGGCGGCCATCCAGTCGCTGATGACGATCAGGTCCCGGCCGGTCTGCTGGCGGTTCATCAGCGCGGGGCTGATCTTGCCGAAGAACTCGTCGTTGTCGTTGATCTCCTCGGTGTACGTGACGGAGATCCCGGTCCGCCGCGAGAAGGCGTCCAGCGTGGGCCGCTTCGACTCGTCGTCGTCATCGGTGTCGATGTAGAGCGGCCAGTTGGCGAAATGGAGCGTGTGGTCGGTGGCGGAGCTGTCGCGTCCGGCCCGCTCCCCCGGCTCGACGAAGGCCGCGGGCACCCCGCAGCCGGCCAGCGCGGCGCCGGCCGCTCCCGCCCCGAGGGCGCGCAGCAGGGAACGGCGGGACATGGGGTTCTTCCTGATCGCTCGCACCCGCGCAGAATGCCGGTCGGCGGGCGCGCGGACAATGGACCAAGCGTCCAGCGGGCGGGGGCGGCCCCGCACACCTTGTCCAGCGGCACGCGTACGGCCCCGGGCCGGAGCCCGGGGCCGTACGGTCGCGACGATCCGCGGATCAGTCCTCGATGGACGTCATGACGTGCTTGATGCGCGTGTAGTCCTCGAAGCCGTACGCGGAGAGGTCCTTGCCGTAGCCGGACTTCTTGAACCCGCCGTGCGGCATCTCGGCGACCAGCGGGATGTGGGTGTTGATCCACACGCAGCCGAAGTCGAGGCTCTTGGACATGCGCATGGCGCGGGAGTGGTTCTGCGTCCAGACCGAGGAGGCGAGCGCGTAGTCGACGCCGTTGGCGTACTCGACGGCCTGCTTCTCGTCGCTGAAGGACTGGACGGTGATGACGGGGCCGAAGACCTCGTTCTGGATGATCTCGTCGTCCTGCTTCAGGCCGGAGACGACGGTCGGGGCGTAGAAGTAGCCCTTGTCGCCGACCCGGTGGCCGCCTGCCTCGACCTTGGCGTGGGCGGGGAGGCGGTCGATGAAGCCGCTGACCTGCTTCAGCTGGTTGACGTTGTTGAGCGGGCCGTACGCCACGTCCTCGTCGTCCGGCTGCCCGGTCTTCGTGTCGGCGGCGGCCTTGGCGAGCGCGGTGACGAACTCGTCGTGGATCGACTCGTGGACCAGCACGCGGGTGGCGGCCGTACAGTCCTGGCCCGCGTTGAAGAAGCCGGCCTCGGAGACGCCCGCCACCGTCTTGGCGATGTCGGCGTCCTCGAAGACCACGACGGGCGCCTTGCCGCCGAGCTCCAGGTGGACGCGCTTGACGTCCTTGGAGGCGGACTCGGCGACCTGCATGCCGGCCCGTACCGAACCGGTGATGGAGGCCATCGCCGGGGTCGGGTGCTCCACCATGGCGCGGCCGGTGTCCCGGTCGCCGCACAGGACGTTGAAGACGCCCTTGGGGAGGATCTGGCCCATGATCTCGGCCATCAGCACGGTCGACGCCGGGGTGGTGTCGGAGGGCTTGATGACGACGGTGTTGCCCGCGGCGAGGGCCGGGGCGAACTTCCACACGGCCATCATGAGCGGGTAGTTCCACGGCGCGACCTGGGCGCACACGCCGACCGGCTCGCGGCGGACGATGGAGGTCAGGCCCTCCATGTACTCGCCGGCCGAGCGGCCCTCCAGGAGGCGCGCGGCCCCCGCGAAGAAGCGGATCTGGTCGACCGCGGGCGGGATCTCCTCGCTGCGGGTCAGCCCGATCGGCTTGCCGGTGTTCTCCGACTCGGCGGCGATCAGGTCCTCGGCCCGCTCCTCGAAGGCGTCCGCGATCTTCAGCAGGGCCTTCTGGCGCTCGGCGGGCGTGGTGTCGCGCCAGGCGGGGAAGGCCGCGGCGGCGGCCTCCATGGCGGCATCGACGTCGGCCTGGCCGGAGAGCGGGGAGGTCGCGTAGACCTCTTCCGTCACCGGGTTGACCACATCGATGGTCCGCCCGTCCGCGGCGTCCCGGAACTCTCCGTTGATGTAGTTGCGCAGACGGCGCACCTCGGTGGTCACAACCACCCCTCCTGTCGGCTGTCCGATGGGTGAGACATCCACCCTAATCGCTGCGGTGACGCTTTCGACATACCCAACCGCCGCCAACTTCGGATTCAGTCAGATGAGAGCACTCAGACAACGAATTTCATCGATCTGGGGTTGCGAGACAGACGAGGGCGGTGCATGGTGGAGGTGTGGCCAGTCGCAGCGCAGACTCCAGGACCGGGAACGGATCGCCGCCGGCGGTCGATGCCGTCTCCCTCGCGATCATCGAGCAGCTCCAGGAGGACGGACGGCGCCCGTACGCCGCGATCGGCAAGGCCGTCGGCCTCTCCGAAGCGGCGGTGCGCCAGCGCGTCCAGAAGCTGCTCGACCAGGGCGTGATGCAGATCGTCGCCGTCACGGACCCGCTCACCGTGGGATTCCGGCGCCAGGCGATGGTCGGCATCAATGTCGAGGGCGACCTCGATCCGGTGGCCGAAGCCCTGTCGGCCATGGCCGAATGCGAGTACGTGGTGATGACCGCGGGCTCCTTCGACCTCATGGTGGAGATCGTCTGCGAGGACGACGACCACCTGCTGGAGATGATCAACAAACGCATCCGGACCCTTCCCGGCGTGCGCTCCACCGAGAGCTTTGTTTACCTCAAGCTCAAGAAGCAGACCTATATGTGGGGAACCCGATAGCCGTGAGCAAGGACCTCAGCCGAACCGCGTACGACCACCTGTGGATGCACTTCACCCGCATGTCGGACTACGAGAACGCGCCCGTTCCCACCATCGTGCGTGGCGAGGGAACGTACATCTTCGACGACAAGGGCAAGCGCTACCTGGACGGCCTCTCCGGCCTGTTCGTGGTCAACGCCGGTCACGGTCGTCACGAGCTCGCCGAGACGGCGTACAAGCAGGGCCAGGAGCTGGGCTTCTTCCCGGTGTGGTCCTACGCCCACCCGAAGGCCGTCGAGCTGGCCGAGCGGCTCGCCGACTACGCCCCGGGCGACCTGAACAAGGTCTTCTTCACCACCGGTGGCGGCGAGGCCGTCGAGACCGCGTGGAAGCTGGCCAAGCAGTACTTCAAGCTCAAGGGCCAGCCGACCAAGTACAAGGTCATCTCGCGTGCGGTCGCCTACCACGGCACCCCGCAGGGCGCCCTGTCCATCACCGGTCTCCCGGCGCTGAAGGCCCCCTTCGAGCCGCTGGTCCCCGGCGCGCACAAGGTGCCGAACACCAACATCTACCGCGCCCCGCTCTTCGGCGACGACCCGGAGGCGTTCGGCCGCTGGGCCGCCGACCAGATCGAGCAGCAGATCCTCTTCGAGGGCCCCGAGACCGTCGCGGCCGTCTTCCTGGAGCCCGTGCAGAACGCGGGCGGCTGCTTCCCGCCGCCGCCCGGCTACTTCCAGCGGGTCCGCGAGATCTGCGACCAGTACGACGTGCTGCTCGTCTCCGACGAGGTCATCTGCGCCTTCGGCCGCCTCGGCACGATCTTCGCCTGCGACAAGTTCGGCTACGTGCCGGACATGATCACCTGCGCGAAGGGCATGACCTCGGGCTACTCCCCGATCGGCGCCTGCATCGTCTCGGACCGGATCGCCGAGCCGTTCTACAAGGGCGACAACACCTTCCTGCACGGCTACACCTTCGGCGGCCACCCGGTCTCCGCGGCGGTGGGTCTCGCCAACCTCGACATCTTCGAGCGCGAGAACCTCAACCAGCACGTCCTCGACAACGAGAACGCCTTCTACACCACGCTGCAGAAGCTCCACGACCTGCCGATCGTCGGCGACGTCCGCGGCAACGGGTACTTCTACGGCATCGAGCTCGTGAAGGACAAGGCCACCAAGGAGACGTTCACCGAGGAGGAGACCGAGCGCGTTCTGTACGGCTTCCTCTCCAAGGCGCTGTACGACAACGGCCTGTACTGCCGGGCCGACGACCGCGGCGACCCGGTCGTCCAGCTCGCGCCGCCGCTGATCTCCGACCAGTCCACGTTCGACGAGATCGAGGGCATCCTGCGGAACGTCCTGACGGAGGCGTGGTCCAAGCTCTGACCGCCACCAGGTCCCCAGGCCGATAGCCGCCCAGCGGTCATTTCATCGGTCCACACGGCCCGGATACGCCCCTTCGAGTGAGAAGGGGGGTGTCCGGGCCGCGCGCCGTTCACCCGCACCGGTCCGACTATCTACGGTGCCCAGTGACCGATCGGCCGCGTCTTCGTTCCCCCGTACGGGGGAACGGGAAATCTGACCTGAACCGAGGTGTACGCCATGGTGGCCCCGCCGGACAACGATGTGATCTGGGCGCGCTCCCTGCACCACTCCCACAACGGATCGCCCGGTCTCGGCGGTGTCTCGATCGGCGTCCGGGACGCCGAGATCCTCGCCGTGACCGGACCGCGCGGCAGCGGGAAGACGACGCTGCTGCACTGCCTCTCGGGCCGCCTGGTGCCCCAGGAGGGCGAGGTCTGGTTCAACAGCGTGCCCGTCCACACCATGGCCCCCCGGGTCCGCGAGCGGCTGCGCCGCGAGCGCTTCGGCTGGATCGGGTCGGACCCGGAGCTGGTCCCCGAGCTGACCGTCCGGGAGAACGTGGCACTGCCCCTGCTGCTGCGCGGCGTCTCGCACCGGGCGGCCCGGAAGGCGTCCGCCGAGTGGATGGAACGCCTGGACATCGCCGCGTACGCCAAGAAACGGCCGTACGCCCTGCTCCAGGCGCAGCGCCAGCGGATCTCCGTGGCCCGCGCCCTGTGCGGATCGCCGACGGTGGTCTTCGCGGACGAACCCACCGCGACCCTGCACCGCACGGACCGCGCCCAACTGCTGCGCACCCTGACCGCGGCGGCCCGCTCGCACGGCATCACCGTCGTACTGGCCACGCTCGATCCGGAGGTCGCCGCACTCGCCGACCGCAGGATCCCCATGCTGGACGGGCGCTGCGTCGCCACCGTCACCGTGCCCACGAAACCGGAAGCGGAGGGCCGCGCGGCGTGCTCGCTCTCCGTCTAGCCCGCGGTTCGCATCCCCTCGTCCTGGTCCGGCGGCTGCTGGTGGCCGCCGCCTCGGCCGGCGTCGGGTTCCTCCTCCTGTGCGCCCTCGGGTACGCCGTGGCGCACCCCGCCTCCGCCGGTTCGGTGCTCCGGCTGCTGTGGTGCTTCGTCCCGCTGGCCGCCACCGTGCAGTTCGCCGTGGCGGTGGCCCGCGCCGACCCGAGCACCCGGCCGCGGCCGGGCCTCTCCGCGCTGGGCATGGGGCCGGTACGGCTCTCGGCGCTGGCCGCGGTCTCCACGGCCGTCTCCACCACGCTCGGCTCGGTGGTGGCGCTGCTCTTCTTCCTGCATCTGCGCGGCGATCTGACCGGGATGCCGTTCGACGGCGGCGCGGCGGAGTTCCTGGGCGCGGGCACCCCGCTGCCGTTGGCCGCCGCGCTGCTGCTGCTGGCGGTCGTGCCGGTGACCGCGTCGGTGGCCGGGGCGCTGGCGCTGCGGTCGCGGCCGGACCCGGCGCGGGCCGCCTTCGGCTCCGAGGAGCTGCCGGAGCCCGCCCCCGCACCGGCCGGCCTCCCCTGGGGCGTGGCCCTGGTCGCCGCCGGACTGGCGGTGGAGGCGATCGCCTCGCGCGGGACGGGCGGCAACGCCTTCCCGCTGCCCGGGCGGTACGACTCCACCCCGGTGGCGGTCCTGATCGGGTGGACGCTGACCGCGGTCGGCCTGGCGATGGCGGGCCCGAGCCTGACGTACCTGTGCGGGCGGGTGCTCCAGGCGGTGCGCCCCGGGGCCGTACGGCTGCTGGCGGGCCGGGTCCTGATGGACGAGGCACGCCGGATCGGCCGCCCGCTCGGGGTCGTCTGCGCGGTGGTGTCGGCGGCGATCGCCGCGTCCGCGCTGTACGGCGGTGACGACCGCCCGTACGGTCCGCTCACCGCGCTCGGGGCGGTGCTGGTCATCGGCTGTACGACGGCGACCCTCCTGACCTCGGCGCTGGAGGCCAAGCACGCCCGCGCCCACACCGTCGAGGTGCTGCTCCGGATGGGCGCCCCGGCGGCCACCCTGCGCCGGGCGACGATGCTGCGGGCGGCCGCGCTGCTGGCCCTGTTCGCACCGCTGACCTGGGTGATCGCGCAGGTGGCGGCGGTACCGCTGACGAAGTGAACGCGGAAGGGGCTCCCGGGGCACGACGCCCGCCGGGAGCCCCTTCCGGCTGTCCGGGCCCGCCGCAGGCCACGGGCTCGTCCGTCCGGGCACGCCCGGTCGGTCGGGCCGTTCCCACCGGGCGGCTGCGTCCGGACCCGCCTTGTCGGCTCGGCCGTCCCCACCGGGCAATGCGCGTCCGGACCTACCTTGTCGGCCCGGCCGTCCCCGGTAGTGGCGGCTGCGCGGCCGGGGTCCCGCCGGGCAGGGGAAAGCCCGGGGGCCGACAGGGCGGTAGGCGTCCGGCCGTCCCGTCGAGGCTGCTGCGCGTCCGGCGGGATGCCCTCCCCCGGGCGCACCTCCTCAGCGGCTCTCGCCCGGCAGCACCACCGTCTCCGCCGCGTCGAAGCGGACGCCGACGACCGCGCCCTCGTCCGGGGTGTCCCGCAGGGCGCAGTCGGCCTCCAGGACCGGCGCGTTCTCGGGCAGCAGCCGTACGGTCACGTGGTTGCCCCGGAAGGTGCGGGCGCCGACCGTGCAGCGCAGCCCCTCCTCCGGCGCGCCGATCAGGACGCCGGCGGGCCGGACCAGCAGGTCGGCCTCGCCCTGCGGGGACCCCTCGGGCACCGGGACCTTCCCCCAGGCGGTGGCGGCAGCCGGCCCGGTCACGGTCGCCGCGGTGACGTTGTCGAAGCCGAGGAACCGGGCGACGAACGCCGAGGCCGGCCGCTGCCAGACCTCCAGCGGGCTGCCCTCCTGCGCGATCCCGCCGTCCCGCATCACGACCACCCGGTCGGCGAGCGCGAAGGCCTCGCCCTGGTCGTGGGTGACGGCCAGCACGGTGGTGCCCAGCTCCCGGAAGAGCGTGCGCAGTTCGACGACGATCCGTTCGCGCAGGCTCCGGTCGAGCTGCCCGAGCGGTTCGTCCAGCATCAGCAGCTTCGGGCGCGGGGCGAGGGCGCGGGCCAGGGCGACGCGCTGCTGCTCACCGCCGGAGAGCGCGGCGACCGCGCGGCGTTCGGCCCCGGGCAGCCCGACCAGCTCCAGCAGTTCGCGGACCCGGGCGTCCGTCTCGGCCCGTCCGGCGCCGTGCATCCGCAGCCCGAAGGCGATGTTGGCGCCGACGTCCCGGTGCGGGAAGAGCTGGTGGTCCTGGAACATCAGGCCGAGGCCGCGCCGGTGCACCGGGACGCCCGCCTGGTCCCGGCCGTCCAGCAGCACCCGGCCGCCGTCCATCGGCTGGAGCCCGGCGACGGCCCTCAGCAGGGTGGACTTCCCGCTGCCGCTGGGGCCGAGCAGGCAGACGATCCGGTGGTCGGCGACCTCCAGGTCCACCGCGTCCAGCGCCGTCCGCTTCCCGAACCGCACGGTGGCTTCCCGCAGACTCAGCATCTCGTTCAGAACTCCCCTGATCGGTCGGTGCGGATGCGCTCCAGGAGCAGCAGCGACACCGCGCACACCAGCATGAGGATCGTGCTCAGGGCCATCGCCTGCCCGTAGTTGAGCTCCCCGGACCGGCCGAGCAGCCGGGCCACGGCGACCGGCAGGGTCGGGGTGTCGGGCCGGGCGATGAAGACCGTCGCGCCGAACTCCCCGAGCGACACGGCGAAGGCGAAGCCCGCCGCGACGAGCACCGCCCGCCGTACCAGCGGCAGATCGACCTCCCGCCAGGCCCGCAGCGGGGAGGCCCCGAGCACGGCCGCGGCCTCCCGCAGCCGTTCGTCGACCGCGCGGAGCACCGGCAGCATGGTCCGTACGACGAAGGGGACGCCGACCAGCGCCTGCGCCAGCGGGACCAGGATCCAGGAGGTCCGCAGGTCGAACGGCGGCTTGTCCAGGGTGATCAGGAAGCCGAAGCCCACGGTCACGGCGGAGACCCCGAGCGGCAGCATCAGCAGCGCGTCGAAGCCCCGGACCAGCCGCCCGGCCCGCCGGGTCAGGGCCGCCGCCGCGAGTCCGCCGACGACGAGGGCGATGAGCGTCGCGACGAGCGCGTACCGCAGGGAGTTGCCCACGGCCTCCAGCGGCGGCACCAGGAAGGTGGAGGTGGCGCCGGACCCGGCCGACTGGAGGGCCCGGTAGTAGCCGAAGCCGTACCCCCCGGGCCCGTCGAGAGACCGCTCCACCAGCACGCCGAGGGGCAGCAGGATCAGCAGCAGTGCGGTGAGCAGGACCCCGCCGAGCAGCGCCCACTGTCCGGCTCCGCGCGGCGGGCGGGAGGTCTGCGCCGGGTCGACCAGCTTCAGCGCCCGTTCCCGGCGGCGTACGGTCACGGCGTGCACGGCGAGGATCGCGCCGACGGCGGTGAACTGCACCAGGGTCAGCACGGCGGCGGTCGGCAGGTCCAGCAGTTGGGCGGTCTGCCGGTAGACCTCCACCTCCAGGGTGGAGTACGCCGGTCCGCCGAGGATCTGCACGACGCCGAAGGAGGTGAAGGTGAAGAGGAAGACCATCAGCGCGGCGGCGGCGACGGCCGGGACGAGCGCGGGCAGCGTCACCCGGCGGAAGGCGGCGAACCTTCCGGCCCCCAGCACCCGTGCGGCCTCCTCCTGGCGCGGGTCGAGCTGGGACCAGAGGCCGCCGACCGTACGGACCACCACGGCGTAGTTGAAGAAGACGTGGGCCAGCAGGATCGCCCAGACGGTGGTGTCGAGGCGGACGCCCCACAGCTCGTCGAGGAGCCCGCCGCGCCCCAGTACGGCCAGGAACGCGGTGCCGACGACGACGGTCGGCAGCACGAACGGCACGGTCACGACGGCCCGCAGCACCTGTTTGCCGGGGAAGGCGAAGCGGGCGAAGACGTACGCGCCGGGCAGCGCGATCAGCAGGGTGAGCGCGGTCGAGGCGAGCGCCTGCCAGGTGGTGAACCAGAGGACGTCGAGGATGTCCGGGCGGCCCAGCACCTCGCCGATCCGCCCGAACCGCCAGCCGTCGTCCGTTCTGAACCCGCGGCCGACGATCGCCGTCACGGGGTAGGCGAAGAACAGCGCGAAGAAGGCGACGGGCACGGCCATCAGACCGAGCCGCAGGGCCGCCCCGCGCCGCCCGGCCCCGCGCGCGGGCGGCGCGGGGCGGGCGGGCCGCTTCCCGGGCTCTACTTCAGGACCAGCGACTGCCACGACTGGATCCACTGCTCACGGTTGGCGGAGATCTTCTCGGGCGCGACGGTGGGAGGCGTGTCGACCTTCTCTCCGTGCTTCGTGAACAGCTCCGGCAGCTCGGCGTCCTCGACGACCGGGTTGACGAACATGGTCAGCGGCATGTCCTCCTGGAAGGTCTTGCTGATCAGGAAGTCCAGCAGCGCCTTACCGCCCGCCTCGTTCTTCGCCCCGGTCAGCAGGCCGGCGTACTCGGTCTGCCGGAAGCAGGTGCCGGTGGCGACCCCGGTGGGGGCCTCCTTCGGCTGCGGGTCGGCGTAGAGCACCTCGACGGGCGGGCTGGAGGCGTAGGAGACGACGAGCGGACGGTCGGCCTTGGCCTTCTTGCCGCCTGCGGAACCGGAGAACTCCTCGTTGTACGCCTGCTCCCAGCCGTCGACGACCTTGACGCCGTTGGCCTTGAGCTTCTTCCAGTACGCCTCGTAGCCGTCCTCGCCCTCGGCGGCGACGGTGCCGAGGAGGAAGCCGAGACCGGGCGAGGAACTGGCCGCGTTCTCGGTGACGAGGAGGTTCTTGTACGCGGGCTTCAGCAGGTCCGCGAAGGTCTTCGGCGGCGCGAGCTTCTTGTCGGCGAAGTACTTCTTGTCGTAGTTGACGCAGATGTCGCCGGTGTCGACGGGGGTGACACGGTGCTTCTCGTCCTGCTGCGTGTCCTTCGCGACCCGGTCCAGGCCCTTCGCCTCGTACGGGGTGAACAGACCGTTGTCGAGGGCGCGGGAGAGCAGCGTGTTGTCGACGCCGAAGAAGACGTCGCCGCGCGGGGAGCCCTTGGTCAGGATCTCCTGGTTGAGTGCGGCCCCGGCGTCGCCGCTCTTGAGGGTCTTGACCGTGTAGCCGGTCTCCTTCGTGAACGCCTCCAGCACGTCCTTGGAGACGTTGAAGGAGTCGTGGCTGACCAGGGTCACGGTCTTGGAGCCGCTGCCCTTGGACGCCCCGGAGCCCGCGGAGCCGTCGTCGCTGCCGCAGCCGGCGAGCACGGTGACGCCGAGCGCCGCGGCGAGCGCGGTCGCCGCGTACTTCGTGGTGGTGTTCATGTGATTCCTCCTGGAGGTGACCAGGAAGAGACGCGGCCCCGCCCGCTGACCGGCGAACCGGAAGCGGGCAGGGCGCAACAGCTTGAGTAAGGTCCGAACTTCCTACCCGGAATGACCCGGGCGAGGTTCAGAGGGTCTGCGGCCAACCTGTCCTTGGTGCCGCACTCTCAGCGCTGTGGCGCTCCCCTGTCGGAATATGAAGTTGACTGCCGCCCAGGCTACACGGGCGATTTCCGGCCGATCAGAAGGGCTCCAGCCCCTCGGCCGGAGCCCGTACGGGCCGGGGGCCAGCGGCACGCGGACGGGAGATCGCGCCGGCGCGCGCGACGCCGCCCCCTACCGCTCGGAGGCGGCGAGCTGCCCGCAGGCCCCGTCGATCTCCTGGCCTCGGGTGTCCCGGACCGTGACGGGCACGCCGTGGGCCGCGATGGCCTCGACGAACGCCTTCTCGTCCTCGGGCCGCGAGGCGGTCCACTTGGAGCCGGGCGTGGGGTTCAGCGGGATCAGGTTGACGTGGACCCGCTTGCCCTTGAGCAGCCGGCCGAGGAGGTCGCCGCGCCACGCCTGGTCGTTGATGTCCCGGATCAGGGCGTACTCGATGGAGATCCGGCGGCCGGACTTCTCCGCGTACTCCCAGGCGGCGTCGAGGACCTCGCGGACCTTCCACCGGGTGTTGACGGGGACCAGGGTGTCGCGCAGCTCGTCGTCCGGGGCGTGCAGCGAGACGGCGAGGCGGCACTTGAAGCCCTCGTCGGCGAAGCGCAGCATGGCCGGGACCAGGCCCACGGTGGAGACGGTGATCCCGCGCTGCGAGAGGCCGAGGCCGTCCGGCTCCGGGTCGGTGAGCCGGCGGATCGCGCCGACCACCCGGTTGTAGTTGGCGAGCGGCTCGCCCATGCCCATGAAAACGATGTTGGACAGCCGCGCGGGCCCGCCGGGGACCTCACCGTCACGCAGGGCGCGCATGCCGTCGACGATCTGGTGCACGATCTCGGCGGTCGACAGGTTGCGGTCGAGGCCGGCCTGGCCGGTGGCGCAGAACGGGCAGTTCATGCCGCAGCCGGCCTGCGAGGAGATGCACATGGTGACGCGGTCCGGGTAGCGCATCAGGACGGACTCGACGAGCGTCCCGTCGTGCAGCTTCCACAGGGTCTTACGGGTGGTGTCGTCGTCGCAGCTGATGTGCCGGACCACCGACATCAGCTCGGGGAACAGCGCCTCGGCCAGCTTCTCGCGCGACCCGGCCGGGACGTTGGTCCACTGGGCGGGGTCGTGGGTGTACCGCGAGAAGTAGTGCTGCGAGAGCTGCTGCGCGCGGAACGGCTTCTCACCGGCCGCGGCCACCGCTTCCTTGCGCTCGGCGGGCGTGAGGTCGGCGAGGTGGCGCGGGGGCTTCTTGGCTCCGCGGGGCGCGACGAAAGTGAGTTCTCCGGGCTTAGGCATGGTTCATCCAGTGTGGCAGACACGCCGAGGTGCCCCGGGTCATCGCCCAGCTCAGCGGCGACCCGGGCAGGCCGGTGCCGGTCGTTGATGATGGTTGCGGGTCGTCGTTGGCCGCCCCTCGACGGCCCACAGACGGCCCGGCCCCTTGACCCCGTCCGCAGGTCAGGGCCGTCGGCCAGCGCTGCCGACCGGAACGGTACCGACGGCCAAGAGGTGCGAGCTGGCGGCGAGCAGTTCCGGGTACGGCTCTGCCATGCGGGCCGCGTCCATGGCTGAGGCGATCAGCTCATCCGTGGGACCTTCGCCCGGCTGCTGCTCTGCCGCCTTCACTAGCGACCAGGCCGGGCCCTCGATGCCGAAAACCCGCACGTTCTCCAGCCCCGAGGCACCCAGCTCCGTCACCAGCTCTTCCGCCCGGTGGAAGTACGACAGGGTGAACCCCCGCGATCCGTCGTAGACCGCCGTCTCCAGAATCTTGGAGACGGAGTTGTGAATCCGCTCGGTGTGCAGGTGGGCGTACGTCACGTGCTCGAAGAGCGACGCATAGCGATTGATCGCGGCGGCGGCGACCAGCCCACCGGGCTTTGCCACGCGGGAGGCCTCCGCGAGCGCCCGCTGCCGATCAGCGGGGTCGGGCAGGTGGTACAGCGGCCCGAGGAGCTGCACGACGTCAAAGGTGTCGTCCGGCTCAGGCAAGTCGCGCGCGTCACCGACCACCGCCGGGCACACCGCCGACGCCGCCTCAACGTGACGGGGCACGGGGTCTACCAGACAAACCTCGTAACCATCCTTCACTAGCCATTCAGCATGAATCCCGGTCCCCCCACCCACGTCGAGCACGCGCGCTGGCGCGGGGGGCAGAAAGCGTCGGAGGAGTTCCTGAGTTCTGACCAGTTCCATCCGACCGTCTGCCGAGCTACGCAGACGGCTGTCCTCGTTGACCGTCTCGCCATAGAACCGCATCACGGAGGGAGCCAATTCGAGATTCGACATGGTCGCAGTATCGTGTGTACCGGTGGACCAGTCCAGCGCAGGGAAAAGGGGAAGCCATGGCAGTCCTGAAGTACGAAGAGATCGCAGAGTTCCTGCGCGCCCGCATCGCCGCCGGTGAAATCGCACCCGGGGACACGATTCCGTCGGGCCGAGAGCTGGCCGAGCAGTGGGACGTGTCACGGGCCACTGCAATCAAGGCGGTCGATGTGTTGCGAAACGACGGCGTAGTCGTGGCCAAGCAGGGGACCGGGTTCGTCGTTACGGAGACGCCCGTCGCACGCCCCGCCGGCGCTCGCCGCGCCGGGTCGGCGCGCATCCTGGGCGGGATGCCGTTCCTGCGCGTCGGTGAGCCCGACTGGGCCGAACCACCCGCCCGCGTCGCCGCCACCCTCGGACTCTCACCCGGGGTGAAGGCACTCCGGCGCGTTCGCGTGCTCCAGCTCCCGGACGGAACGCCGAATAGCTGCGTTGAAGCGTGGTTCCCGCCGGAGGTCGCGGAGGTTTCGCCGCGCCTGGCAGACACCGCCCCGATCGCAGAGGGGACGACGCGATACGTCCGACGTCAGACCGGGCGGGGCCCGACAGAAGGCGTGGACGTGACCACCGTGCGGGGGGCGACGGAGACGGAAGCGGAGCGCTTGGGCGTACCGGAAGGGACGCCGGTAGCCGTGCTGCTGCACACGGCGTACGACGACCAGGGGAAGCCGCTGGTCTGCGAGGAGGGGGTTACACCCTCCTCGCTCTTCGAGCAGGTGGACACCTACGTCATGTAGGCGCACACAACGTTCGCTCGCAACACGCTGGACCGGTCCACCGGTTCAGCTTTTTTCTTCCTACAAAACCGCCCGCCACCTGCAACTTCCCTCGCGCACGCACCGCAACCCGCAAACCGATCGCTTGACTGGACCGGTCCACCGGTCCAGTCTTCTGATGTGGCCAACGCCCGCCCCGGAACTTTCGGAGGGGGCGAGTCGGCCGTGGTTTGACCTGCGCGAACGCATCAGTGCTTGGTGAGTCCCGCTTCGGCGGGAGCCCTGTCAGGGTTACCGCGCTCATCAGGGAACTGCTGGTCTTTTTGAACCGAACAGTGTGTGAGTGATTCGACGGGGTGGAAGTCCCTGTCCCCGCGGGCGACCGGGTGATGTCGTCGGCGGCCCCTTTTGAGGCGTGCTGGCTCTGGAGAACAGCCCTGGCGATCATCCCTCCATTCCTGGAGGTCAACGTCCTGGCTGCCACCCGGTACGTGCCGCTCTGCTGGCGTCAGAGCAGTGACGATGACGCACCGAATCGCAGGCTCGGGACCGGGCGGCCGTGGCAACGGCCCCGGCGAATCCCTGCACACATTCCCTGGTCAGCTCAGCGAAGGAGCACCAGTGAGGCAGTTACATATCCGGGCGCTCCCGTGACAGGCCGGTAGGGCAGCGCCGTTCCAACACTCGTCCGTCAGGGCTTTCGGGCTCTGCGGGCGGCCGGTCATCTTCCACCGATTCGCGGCGTCTCTCGCCGCGCCGGTTGCCTCCTCCACCCGTCCGGTCTGTCCTGGTGGGCGTTGTCGTACGGGTGGGGCTGAGGGGAGCCGGATGGTTCCAACGGCGAGACCCCCGGGGTGGCACCCCCGGGGGTCTCTGTGAGCCGTTCCTGTCCGAGAGGAACTGACCCAATGAAGAGCATCGCAGCACTTCACGCGGCCGTTACGGCCGCCTCGTTCGACGGTGAGCCGTCGGACGCCGAGCTGGACGCGATCGAGACGGAGATGCCCGCCATCCTGGCGGACGTCGACCTGCTGGACGCGCAGATCATGACCATCGACCGCACCCCGACCGAGCTGGACGAGCGGCGTATCCGCCGGGCCCGTCGGCGGGTGCTGGCCGCCCGCCGCGACCTGGCGAACACCACCACCGCCGGGGAGGTGGCGTGATGGCGCTGCTGCCCGAGGCCCGCATGGTCCTGGACGCGTCCGGGACCTGGAAGCTGTTCGTCCTGACCGGCTACGAGCCGCGAGAGTGGCCGGTCCACGGCTTCAACCGCGCCGAGCCCGTCCCGACCGTCCCCGAGCGCGTGGCCGCCTTGGCCGCTCTCGGCTACGCGGCCCGGGACGGGGCCGAGTGGAAGTGGGACGCCACCCCCGCACCCCGGCGGCGACTGTTCGCCAAGATCCCCGTCCGCCCTGTGGCCCCTCGCCCCGATGGGGCGCACGTGGGGGTGGCGTCGTGAACGCTGTTCAGATCCGTTCAGCGGAGAAGGCGCTGTCGGTCGGGACGTGGCTGATCGTGGGCGGGGCGATGCTGTTCTCCATCCTCACGGTCACCCCGCTGATGGAGCGCCACAGTCCGAAGGGGTGGGAGTGGACGGCCCCGATCCTGCCGCTCGTCGTGGACGCGGCGGTCGTCATCGTGGTCCGCCTGGACTCGGTCCTGGCCGCTCTGGGCGGGCACGGGGGCCGGTGGCCCATCGCACTGCGGTGGATGACCGGAGCCATGACCCTGGCCCTGAACGTGGCCGACTCCGCGTTGAAGAAGGACCTGGTCGGGGCCGCTGTCCACGCGGTCGCACCGCTCCTTCTGATCGTCACCGCAGAGACCGGACTCGCCTACCGGCGCGCCATCACCGCCGCCCAGGCGGCCCGTGAAGCACAGCTCAAGGCCGAACGGGCAGAGCGCGAACAGGCTGCCAACGAGCGCCGTGAGGCACAGGAGCGGCGGCAGCGTGAGGAGCGGGAGCACGCAGCCCTGCTGGCGCGTGAACAGCGTGAGCATGAAGCGCTGATCGCCCGTGAACAGACCGCCCGCGAGGAAGCCGCACGGCGGGAGGAACGCGAGCGGGCGGAGGCGCGGGAGCGGGCCGAGCGTGAGGCCCGTGAACGCCGTGAACAGATGCGTGAACAGCAGCAGGCCGAGCGTGAACGCCTTGAACGCGAGGCCGCCCAGCGCCGCGAGCTGGAGGCCCGGGAGCGGGAAGCCCGTGAGCGCCGTGAGCAGATGCGTGAACAGCAGCGGGCCGAGCGTGAACGCCAGGCGCTGCTGTCCGCCGGCCCCGCCGTGGAGAAGCAGGACGAGACCCGCGCTCGGGCCACGGTCCGGGCCGCCTTCGACGCCGGGCTTCCCGTCCGTACGGCTGCCGAGCTGTGCGGCTGGTCGGTCGGCTGGGTCTCCACCCGCTACCAGGAACACCGCGACACCCCCACCGCCGTCCCGGCCCTTGAGGGAGCCACCGCATGATCACCCTGATCCGCACCCGCACCCTCGACGACCTCCGTTCCGACCTCACCAACCGCGAAGCGGACGCCCGCGCCGCCCGGTCCAAGGCTGAGCAGCACGAACTGGAACGGGACCTCGCCACCACCGCGGCGAACCGCGCCGGGACCACGGTGGAGGAACTGCGGGCCGCGCTCACCCGCGCAACGCAGGATGCGGCCCGCCTCGAAGGTGAGCTGGAGACCCTGCGGGCGCAGTCCCTGCTGGACACCGAGGACCGTCAGGCCCTGCGCACGCTGCTGCGCACCACCCGCAAGCAGAACAGCCGGGCGGACCGGGTCTACGTCCTGTTCCACCACGGGAGCCTGCACAGCATCCACCCCACGGCGGAAGCGGCGGAGATCGCCGCTGAAGCCGAAGGAGCCCCCCGCTCCGGCTGGACCACCCACACCCCCGGAGCCGCCCTGCCCCCGGCCCGTGAGGTCATCTGGCGGGTCCAGCCCCTCCCCTTCGGCACCACGACCCCGTGAACAGCCTGCCCACCTACCGGTGGCACCTCGCCCCCGACGGGTTGGCCACCCGCCGTCAGCTCCGAGCGCTGGGGCTGCGGCCGGGTGGTCAGGACGTCGTCGCGGAAGTCCACCGGCCGCGGCGTCGCCGTGAACCGCTGGTCGCCTACCTCTACCGGGTTGACCGGGCCAAGCCCGTCCGCCCCATGACCCCGGCCCGCACCGCCGCACTCGCTGCGGCGATGCTCGCCCGCCGCACCTGCCCCACCTGCCGGACCGATGCCGGGTACTGCATCCCGCGTTCGCTCGGCATGTGCGTCACCTGCCACGACACTCCGTCGTCCGGAAAGGACACCTCATGACCTTCCGCTTCACCATCGACCCCCTTGACGGGCCGTCGCTGACCGCCGAGGCCGTCACCCTTCGCCCCGGCACCGACCGCGCCCAGCCTGCGGTCGCCATCCACACGAGTCCCGGCCGGAAGGGCCCGAGCCCCACCCTGTACGTCCCCCTCGACCGCATCGACGAGCTGCTGGACGGCATCAGGGACATCGCCCGCCAGGCCGCCGAGTCGGCCCACTGACCCGGAGGCACCCCATGGACCACCCGGCCGCGCTCCGCACCCCGTCCGTCGTGCTCCTCCCGGACGGCACCCCCGCCACCGGCACGGTTCGGCTGCATGCCGAGCGGGCCGGGGCGGTCGTCTACGTCCCCGGCCCGGACGGGGGCATGGTGGCTGTGCTCCGCGAGCACCTGCCCACCGTCCCCGCCCCCTACCAGCCGCGCGACCTGACGCCGCAGCCCTTGTTCGACCCGCGCGCCCAGCGCATCGCCGCCGGCGGGTTGCTGGCCGGTGGTGCGGGCTGGGGGACCGGTCAGCTCTTCCTCGGTGCCGGTCAGCTCGTCAGTGCCGCCGCCGGTCTCGGGTCGCTCGTGATGTGGGCAGCCATCGCCGTCGTCGCCTCTCGCATCGCGCCCGCCGTGCTCGGTGGCGGGCACCCCGCGACGGTGCACAACACCACCGTTCACAACCGGTGGTTCGGCCGCTCCACCCACTGAAACCGCCCAGCGCCCCACAGGCGCGCCGGGACCCCTTCCGGGTGGGTTGAGACCCCCCGGCCCCTGTTCGGCCGCCAGGGCCCCCGTAGCGACGCAGGGTGACGGAAGTTTCCCGCCTCGCGCGCACACGCGTAGGGGCCCCTGCCGGAAACCAGGAAACCGGAAACTCCATCACCGCGCGTACACACGCCCGCGTGTGGGGGCGGGCCATGCCGGGCCCGCCCCCACCGACTCATAGCCCTTGGAGAGGAACCCGTGAGTCACCCATCAGCCTGGCAGACCCACCGCCAGTACGCAGCCACCGCCGCCCGCTGGACCGCCGACCGCTGGGCCAAGGAATCCGACCGCCGCCGCACCCTGCGCGCCACCCGCAAACCGCTCGTCCGCGACGCCCGCGCCGCCCTCGCCCAGGCGCAGGCCACCGACCCCCAGAAGGTCACCAGCCTGGTCCACCGCGCGGAGCGTGAACTCGCCACCGCAAAGCGGCGCGTGCCCGACCCGATGTGGCTGTTCGCCTCCAAAGCCGCACTCGCCACCGCCGCCGCCGGGTATGTCGGGCTGCCGCTGGTTCCGGGCCGGGTGTGGATGTGGGCGGCCGTCGCCGTGGGCGTCGCCGTCGCCGGAGCAGTCTTGTGGGCGCTGCTTCACCGCCCCGCGGCTTCCCCGATCGAGCCGACCGCCGAGGAGCGCGATCTGCTCAAGCGGCTCCAGCCCGAGCATTGGCGCGAGCACGCCGAACAGCGCGGCCTGGCCGGGACGCTGACCGGCCGGCCGCGCCTGACCGAGTCCGGGATCGTCGTCGCGGTCCGCCTCGACGGCCAGTGGACCGCCACCAAGCTGCGCGGGTCCGAGGATCACATCCGCGCGCTGCTTGGTGCGCGCACCGGGCTGCGGTTGCAGATCAAGGCCGGGAAGCAGGGCGGCTGGGCCGAACTGACCCTGCGCACCCGCAGCGCCGCCGACGGCGACGACCTCCTGTGGGCGCCCGAGCGGCGCTCGCTCGGCATCGACACCGTCACCGGCGAACACGTCGCCGTGGCCCTCGGGGAACGGCTGCTGATCGCGGGCCGGTCCGGGGCGGGCAAGAGCGTCGCGTCCCGCCCGCTCCTGTTCGACGCCTCCGAGGGCGACACGAACGCGCTGGTCATCATCGACCTCAAGCGCGTGGAAGGCCGGTTGTGGGACCACCGGGCCCGCGTCGCCTCCACCCCGGAAGAGGTCATCGCCGTGGTGGACGAGGTGGAAGCCGAGATGCACGACCGGCTCAACGTCCTGCCCAAGGGTCAGGACACCTGGGGCCCCACCGCCGACCGGCCCCGCATCACCGTCGTCGTGGACGAGGGCGCGGAAGTCGTCACCGCCGCTGACAAGGTCCCCTTCCCCGAGGAGGACGGCGACGGGAAGACGAAGGTCCGCACCCGCAGCGCCCTGCCCGGGTTGGAGTCGATCGCCCGGATGGGGCGGGCGGCGTGCATCGACCTGTGGTGGATGACGCAGAAGCCCACCATCGGCGACGGCGTCCCCAAGCAGATCGCCCCGCAGATCAGCACCTCGATCTGCCTCGCCGTCCGCACCCCCGCCGAAGCTCGCGTCGTTCTCGGTGAGGACGCACAGGCCAAGGGCTGGAACGCGGACGAACTCCCCGCCCCCGGCGTCGCCCTCATCCGCGACGGCAAGCGCGGCCCCGACCCGGTCAAGGTCCGCTACATGGACAAGGCCGTCGTCATCGCCCTCCCCGACCAGCCCATCTGGTCGCGCACCACCACACCCGCCACCGCCACCGGGGCCCCGACGCTCACGCTCGTGAAGCCCAGCGCCGCCGCTCCGGTCGTGGCGGCCGTGGACGGGACGGACGCCCGGATTCTCGACGCGATCGAGACCGCCGCAGCACCGGTACGGCAGAAGGACTTGGCCGAGACGACCGGGCTGTCCAAGGGGACGGTGTCCAAGGCCGTCAAGCGTCTCACCGACACCGGCCACATCACCCGCCAGCCGGACGGCGGACTCACCGCCGACAAGGCCGCCTGACCGGAGGGACCGACCATGCCGCGACTGCGTATCCAGCTCATCGGGTGGGACCGCCGGACCTTGGTCCTGACCGACACCCCCGACCCCGACTGCCCCCGCTGTGACGGTGACGGCGGGTTCGCCTACGACTACGGCGACCACGAAGGCGAGTACGCCGGCACCGAGTGGGACCCCTGCACCTGCTGGGACGAAAACCGCCACTGGAGCCTGCTCCGCTTCCCGCGCATCCGTCACCGCCGCCGGGGCGTGCGCGACCCGTGGAGCGACGAACCGCCCTTCTGACCGAGACGACCACCCCGCCCCTGACAAGCCGAGAGCGGCCCCCGTCCGACCAAAGATCCGGGGCCGCTCTCGTCTGCCAGCACTCAGAGAACTGGAGACACCCAGCATGACCCAACCCACCCCCATCCGGCGAGAGGGGCCCCACCTCGCCGCCGCGCTGGACGCCGCCGAGCGCGGCTGGCACGTCTTCCCGCTCCGCCCCCGCGACAAGCGGCCCGCCCTCCACGGCGAGACCGCCTGCCCCGGTACCGGCGACTGCACGGCCGGTCACCGCAAGTGGGAGCAGCGGGCCACCACCGACCCCGACCGCATCCGCCGGGCGTGGTCGGCGGGGGCGTTCAACGTCGGGCTCGCCACGGGGCCCAGTGGGCTGGTCGTGGTGGACCTGGACCCGGTCAAGGCCAAGGACCCGAAAGGGACGCCTGACGGCGCGACTTCCTTGCAAGCGCTCTGCGAGCGCGCCGGGCAGACCGTCCCCGCCACCTACCGGACCCGGACCGCGAGCGGCGGGCACCACCTGTACTTCACCGCCCCCGGCAGGGTGAGGCTCGGCAACAGTGCGGGCAGGCTCGGCAAGCACATCGACACCCGCGCCCACGGCGGATACGTCGTCGCCGCCGGAAGCACCCTCCCGAACGGTACGTACGAAGTGGTCGACCCCACCGCGCCCGTACCGCTCCCGGAATGGCTCTGCGCCCTCCTGACGCCCCGTCAGCCTGACCGGGGCCTATTGGCCGCGCCCGCGCCGGGTCGGGCCTCCAGGTACGCCGCAGCGGCTCTCCGGGCCGAAACGGCGGCCGTCGCGGGGGCCGGGGAGGGGTCACGGAACTGGACGTTGGTTCGGGCCGCACGGGCTCTGGGGCGGTTCATCCCGTCCGGCGACCTCGCCCGCCACGAAGTCGAGCAGGCTCTTAATTCGGCGGGATTGGCGGCCGGCCTCCGCGAGAACGAGTGCCGGTCCGCTGTGGCGAGCGCTCTGAACTGGTCCATCGCCAACAACCCCGGGCGCCCGGCATGACCACCCCCAGGACTCTCCGCCTTAAGAGCCTGCCTGCCACCCCGAACACCCCGCACGCCGCCAACCCCACGGCAGCACGGGTGACCGGTGGCGAGCCGAAAGGCGTCGGCCGCATGGCCGTCCCTGTTGCTGTTCGCTCTGACCTGCGGCCGCAGCCGGTGCGGTGGCTGGACATCGTCGCCCCGCCCTCGTTCTCGGCGCTGGTCTCGGCCCGGTCCTGGTGCCGGTGCGGCTTTGAGCGCACCGCACGGGGCCGGTCCGGTGTCCTGGCCCTGATCGAGGCTCACACCGCGCACCCCGAGTCCTGCCCGCTGCTCAACTTCGAAGGGAGCAAGGCCGCATGAGCGCCGACCTGTGGGAGGGCTTCAACGACTCCCTGGACCCCGAGACCATCACCGGCCCCGTCTGGGACGAACCCGTCCCCCTCAACCCCCGCCGCGAACTCCCCACCTTCCCCGTCCACGCCCTGCCCGACTGGCTGAGCGGCATGGTCGCCGGGGTCGCCGAGGAGACTCAAACCCCGGTGGACCTGGCGGGGTGCCTGGCCCTCGCGGTGCTCGCCACGGCGGCCGGCGGACGGGCCACCGTCCACGTCCGGGGCCACTGGCGGGAGCCGGTCAACCTCTACACCGCCGTCGCCCTGCCCCCCGGCAACCGCAAGAGCGCGGTGTTCGCGCTCATGACCGGCCCCCTGCTGGCTGCCGAGAAAGCGTTGGTGGAGCTGTCCGGGCCCCGGCGGGCGGAAGCCGAGACCACCGCCCGCCTGGCCCGGTCGGCCGCCGACAAGGCCGCGCAGAAGGCCGCCGCCGCCGAACCGGGGCTGCGGGACCAGCTCACCGCCGAAGCCGTTCACCTCGCCCAGCAGGCCGACGAGATGACCGTCCCCGCCAAGCCGCAGTTGGTCGCGGACGACGTCACCCCCGAAAGCCTCGCCACCCTGGTCGCGGACCAGGAGGGGCGGATGAGCGTCATGTCCGCCGAGGGCGAGATCTTCGACATCATCGCCGGACGCTACTCCGGCACCCCCAACATGGGAATCTTCCTCAAGGGCCACGCCGGAGACATGGTGCGGGTGAACCGGCAGGGCCGCGACGCGCAGCATGTTGAAGCACCCGCGATCACCATGGGCCTCGCCATCCAGCCCGAAGTCCTGGACTCCCTCGGCAGGGTGAAGGGCGCTGACGGGCGAGGGCTGCTGGCCCGGTTCCTGTATGCCAAGCCCGTCTCCCTGGTCGGGTCGCGGAACCTGACCCCGGATCTGCTTCCGGAGGAAACCGCGGCTGCCTACGCCAAGCAGTTGGGCGGGCTGGCGTTGGCGCTGGCGGACTGGACCGACCCGGCCGTCCTCACCCTCACCCCCGAGGCGGACGCGGTCCTGCTGGCCTACCAGAAGGTGACCGAATCTCGGATCGGGAAGGGCCGCAGCCTCCACCCGGTCATCAAGTGGGCGTCCAAGCGCGACGGGGCCGTCGCCCGCATCGCCGGACTCCTCCACCTCGCCACCCACCCCGACAACGGATGGATGGTCCCCATCGAGGCCGCCACCATGGCCAGCGCGGTGGAGATCGGGGACTACTTCACCGCCCACGCCCTGGAAGTCTTCGACGCCATGGGCGCCGACCCCGCCCAGGAAGCCGCCCACCAGCTCCTCACCCACCTCAAGGAACAGCGCCTCTCCGGCTTCACCAAACGCGAGCTGTTCCGGGGCCTGTCACGCGGCGACTTCCCCGCCATGACCGACCTCGACCCCGCACTGACCCTGCTGGAGGAACACGGATGGGTCCGCCAGCAGCCCGCACCCCCGCGTACCGGGCGCGGTGGCCGGCCGCCGTCGCCCCGCTTCGACACCCACCCCGCCGTCACCCCGCCACTCACCACCGGCTGACAGAACCCCCGTTCCGCTGACAGAACTGACACAACCCCCGCACCAGCCCGCTGACCTGCACAAACAGCCATGATCACGGCTCTGACAAAACCTCCGAAAACTCTGACAGAACCTCCCCGCACCCGGTTTCCGGCACGGCACCCACCGACCTCGCCGGTGCCCGGGGTGCTCTGACAGAACCCCCCGCCCGGAGGTTCTGTCAGAGTTTTTCGAGGTTTTGTCACGACGCTGGGAACTGGAGTATCCGCAGGTCAGCGGGCTAGCGGCGAGGTTCTGTCAGTTCTGTCACGGAAACCGGCCCACCGCAGCCCCGAGGAGCTTCCGTGGCACCCAAGCGCACCCCCGAGACCGACCCCCGCGCCACTCTGCGGGGCGGCCTCCCTGACCGCTACCTCACCCCCGACGACATCGCTGAAATCTTCGAGGTGCCCAAAGAGACCGTCTACGCCTGGCGCAAGAAGCAGATCGGCCCGCCCGGCTTCCGCATCGGCAAGCACATCCGCTACGACCCCGCCGAAGTACTCGCCCACGTCACCCACCTCAAGAACATCGACCGCGAAGCAGCCTGACCACACTACCCACAGGGGCGCGACCACCACCGGTCGCGCCCCTGCCGCATCCCCGACAGGAGCACCACGTTGGCCGGCCACATCCAAGACCGCTGGTACAAAACTGAACCCGGACCCGACGGAAAGCAGCACCGGGTCAAAAGCGACCGATACGGCTCCGGACTCCGCTACCGGGCCCGCTACGTCGGCCCCGATGGCACCGAGAAGTCCAAGAGTTTCCCCGATCGACAGAAGCGCCTGGCTGAGCAGTGGCTCGCTAACGTCGCCTCTGACATGTCTCGGGGCCAGTACATCGACCCTCGCGCGGCCCGAGTCACGTTCAAGGGCTACTCCGAGAAGTGGCTCAAGGCCCACAGTGCAGACCTGTCGAGTCAGATCGTCACCGAACAGCGTCTGCGCCTGCACGCCTTCCCTATCCTCGGATCGCGCCCGCTGGACTCCTTCAGGCCGGAACACCTCCGCGACCTGGTGAGCGCTCTGGAGGCCAATCCGCGCGTGAGTGGTGCGTACGCGCGCAACATCTACGGTGACGTCCGCGCCGTTCTGAGCGCGGCCGTGGACGATGGTCTCCTCCCCCGCAATCCCTGCTCTGCGAGGTCCGTGCGCCCGCCATCCGTCGAGCGGCGACGGGTCACCCCATGGCTGCACTCACAGGTGCAGGCTGTTCGCCAAGCCCTTCCGGAGCGCTACCGAACCATGGTGGACACGGGTGCAGGCTGCGGGCTCCGACAGGGCGAAATCGTGGGTCTCGCTGAGGACGCGATCGATTTCGAAGCGGGCATTCTGCGGGTCGTTCGGCAAGTGAAATTGATCCAGGGCAAGGCCGTATTCGCTCCCCCGAAATGCAACAAGGAGCGCGACGTCCCGCTCCCGTCCTCGGTGGCCGAGGCCCTGCGAGGACACATGGACAACTGCAAGCCGGTTGAAATCACTCTGCCGTGGCGAAAGCCTGACGGCCCCAAGGTGACGACCCGACTCCTGTTCACGAACACGGCAAAAGGAGTCGTGTGGCGAAGTAACTTCAACATCCAAGAGTGGAAGCCCGCTCTTGCACTCGCCGGTCTCATCCCCTGCGCGCGGGACGGCAAGTATGAGTCCGCCCGCGAGCACGGCATGCACGCTCTCAGGCACTTCTATGCGTCGGTATTGCTGGACGCTGGCGAGAGCATCAAGGCGGTCAGCCAGTACCTTGGCCACACCGACCCGGCACTCACGTTGCGGGTGTATGCCCACCTCATGCCGTCGAGTCAGGAACGCACCCGCAACGCCATCGACGGGCTGTTCTTGCCCTCCCCTGACGGGGCTGACGGCCCAGAGACGGCCCAGTAGCACGCGGACGGCCCCTATCGAGCACTAAACGTGCTGGTCAGGGGCCTTTCGGTGCCGAATCGCCACCAGTTCTCCGGGCTTAGGCATGGTTCCTCCAGTGTCGCAGATCCACTCGGGTGGCCCGCGTGTGTCACGGGCCACCGGCTCCCGCCGTGGTAGCGCCTTCCCGGACCATCGCCCTGACTTCGTCGCATCGCGCCCCGCCAGGCGTCCTGCGGATCACCCCGAGCCAGGGGGCCGGTGAGCCTGGTCCGGGTGCCGGTGCCGGAAGCACAAGCGGAGGGCGGCCCACCGGGTGTCCCGCCCGTACGGCCGGGCACCCGCGAGCAATGACCCTTCACTTCGCGGCATCGGTTCATCTGGCGGAGCGCTGGGACGGCCCTCCCTGGTTCAAGTGGGCCTTCCTGGGCGTCTGGGCGCTCTGCGGCGTGTTCGTGCTCTACAAGCTGAGCCGCAACGGGTGGAAGTTCCCCCGACGGCGCTGAGCGGCCCGGCTGCGTGACACCCGCGAACCGGCCCGGCTGTGCGAGACCTGAGACCCGGGCGGCCCGGCGTCGCACACGCGCGTGGGGGCCCGCCGTCCCGTGGACGGCGGGCCCCCACGTGCGGATTCCCGGGGTGCTAGCGGGCTCAGGTGGAGCCCACGAACAGCACCAGCAGCAGCCAGACGACCGGGGCCGTCGGCAGGAGCGAGTCGAGCCGGTCCATGATGCCGCCGTGGCCGGGCAGCAGCGTGCCCATGTCCTTGATGCCGAGGTCCCGCTTGATCATGGACTCGCCCAGGTCGCCGAGGGTGGCGCTGGCGGCGACCCCGAGGCCGAGCAGGAGCCCCTGCCACCAGGCGCCGCCGTCGATCAGGAACTCCATGCACAGCGCGCCGCCGGCCATCGCGAAGGCGACCGCGCCGAGCAGGCCCTCGCGGGTCTTGCCGGGGCTGATGCGCGGGGCGAGCTTGTGCTTGCCGAAGCGCCAGCCGACCGCGTACGCACCCGTGTCGCTGACCACCGTGAGGACGAGGAAGGTCAGCACCCGCCACTCCCCGTCGTCCGCCGTGAGCATCAGGGCGACGAACGTGGCCAGGAAGGGTACGTAGAACGCCGCGAAGACACCGGCCGTGACGTCCTTGAGGTAGCCCTCCGGCGGTCGGGTCATCCGCTGGACCAGCACCGCCAGCGCGGTGAGGGCCATCGCGATCCAGGCGCCCTCGGGGCCCCGGGCGTACCCGGCGACGACCATGGCGACGCCGCCGACGGCCAGCGGGGCCAGGGGCGCGTCGATGTCCTTGCGCTCCTTGAGGCGGGAGGTGAGCTCCCACAGGCCGACGACGACGGCGAGCGCTATGACACCGACGAAGACGGCCTTCACGATGAACAGCGAGACGACGATGACGGCACCGAGCCCCAGGCCGACCCCTATGGCGGCGCGCAGATCGCGCCCCGCGCGCTTCTTCTGCGGCGGGGGCGGCAACGGAGTGGACATGGGCTCCTGCGGCATCTCGTCACGGAACAGGGGGCCGCCGACGTGAGCGGCATCCCTGTCCCGGTCGTCGCGGTTCTCGGCTTCTCTACCTACGTCTCTACCTGCGTCGGGAACGTCCGGCACGATGGGCATGGGCCGAGTCTGCTGGGCACCATGCACATCGTGAACAGGACCCGCCGGGGCAGCCGTCATCTCGGGCGTGCCCCGGAATCCGGCTCCTTGCGGGGCGCCCCAGGAAGAGTCGTTCATCAGACTTCGAGCAGCTCGGCTTCCTTGTGCTTGAGCAGCTCGTCCACCTGCGCGACGTACTTCGCGGTGGTGTCGTCGAGCTCCTTCTCGGCGCGGCGCACCTCGTCCTCGCCGGACTCCTTGTCCTTGACGAGCTTGTCGAGCGCTTCCTTGGCCTTGCGGCGGATGGAGCGGATCGAGATCTTGGAGTCCTCGGCCTTGCCCTTGGCGACCTTGATGTACTCCTTGCGGCGGTCCTGCGTCAGCTCGGGGAAGGTCACCCGGATGATGTTGCCGTCGTTGCTCGGGTTGACGCCGAGGTCGGAGTCGCGGATCGCCTGCTCGATGTTGCGCAGCGCGGTCTTGTCGAACGGCGTCACGACGGCCATCCGCGGCTCGGGCACCGAGAACGAGGCCAGCTGGTTGATCGGGGTCAGCGCGCCGTAGTAGTCGGCGACGATCTTGTTGAACATCGCCGGGTGCGCTCGGCCGGTACGGATCGCGGCGAAGTCCTCTTTCGCGACGACAACGGCCTTCTCCATCTTCTCCTCGGCCTCGAGGAGGATTTCTTCGATCACCACGTGCTCCTGCGTGTCTTGAGTGGGCCCGGCGTCGTCATCGCCCGGCCCTTGAGGATCCTGCGTCGCGTCCTTGAACCTGCACGGTGTCCCACCGGCAGGCCGTTGTCCATCCTGGGGGGCCAGTCAGGCCCGGGTGCTCTCGTCACTCACGAGCGTGCCGATCTTCTCACCCTTGACCGCGCGAGCGATATTGCCCAGGGCGGTCAGCTCGAAGACGAGGATGGGCAGCTTGTTGTCACGGCAGAGCGTGATGGCGGTGGCGTCCGCGACCTTCAGGTCGCGGGTGATCACCTCGCCGTACTCCAGCGCGTCGAACTTCACCGCGTCGGGGTTGGTCTTGGGGTCGGAGTCGTAGACCCCGTCCACCCCGTTCTTCCCCATGAGCAGCGCCTCGGCGTCGATCTCCAGGGCGCGCTGGGCAGCGGTGGTGTCGGTGGAGAAGTAGGGCATGCCCATGCCGGCGCCGAAGATCACCACGCGGCCCTTCTCCAGGTGCCGGACGGCGCGGAGCGGGATGTACGGCTCGGCGACCTGGCCCATGGTGATGGCGGTCTGGACGCGCGAGTCGATGCCCTCCTTCTCCAGGAAGTCCTGGAGCGCCAGGCAGTTCATGACGGTGCCGAGCATGCCCATGTAGTCGGACCGGGCCCGGTCCATGCCGCGCTGCTGCAGTTCGGCGCCGCGGAAGAAGTTGCCGCCGCCGATGACGACCGCGATCTGGGCGCCGTCGCGGACGACGGCGGCGATCTCGCGGGCGATGGTGTGCACGACGTCGGGGTCGACCCCGAGCCCGCCGCCCCCGGCGAAGGCCTCACCGGAGAGCTTCAGCATGAAGCGCCCCGAGCCCTTGTCGCCGCCCTTGCCGTCGGTCTGAATGGCGTCCGCGCCCTTGTCCATGGAAATTCTCCTCGTGCACATACGAAGAAGGCCATTGCCGGTGGGTCCGATGTCCCTACAGCGGCAATGGCCTCCTCGTCAGATCTGCGGTCGTCCGGCGTGTGTACGGCCGTCGACTGCACCCGACCCTATCGGGTCGGGCGCTGTTCGCCCGGACGGACTCAGATGCCGACCTTGATGCGCGAGAAGCGCTTCAGGGTGACACCGGCCTCGTCCAGAACCTTCTGGACCGACTTCTTGGCGTCCAGCGCGTACGGCTGGCCCAGGAGGGTGGCCTCCTTGAAGAAGCCGTTGACCCGACCCTCGACGATCTTCGGGAGGGCGGCCTCGGGCTTGCCCTCGGCGCGGGTGGTCTCCTCGGCGACGCGGCGCTCGGCCTCGACGACCTCGGCGGGGACGTCCTCGCGGGAGAGGTACTTCGGGGCGAAGGCGGCGATGTGCTGCGCGATGCCCTTGGCCAGCTCGGCGTCGGCCTTGTCCAGCTCGACCAGGACACCGATCTGCGGGGGCAGGTCGGGCATGGTGCGGTGCATGTACACGGCGACGAAGGCGCCGGTGAACTGGGCGAAGCGGTCCAGGACGATCTTCTCGCCGAGGTTGGCGTTCGCCTCGTCGACGTACGCCTGGACGGTCTTGCCGGCCTCGATCTCGGAGGCGAGCAGCGCGTCCAGGTCGGCCGGGGAGGTGGCGGCGACGTGCGCGGCGAGCGTGTTGGCGACGCTCTGGAACTTCTCGCCCTTGGCGACGAAGTCCGTCTCGCACTTCAGCTCGAGGATGACGCCGGAGGTCTGGTCCTCGGAGACGAGGGAGACGACGGCGCCGTTCTCGGCGGAACGGCCCTCGCGCTTGGCGACGCCCTTCTGGCCCTTGATACGGAGCGCCTCGACGGCCTTGTCGACGTTGCCGTCGGCCTCGTCGAGCGCCTTCTTGCAGTCCATCATGCCGGCGCCGGTGAGCTCGCGGAGCTTCTTGACGTCAGCGGCGGTGTAGTTCGCCATGAGTCTGTATGTCTCTCTCGAAGTCTGAAAGATCTACGGGTGAACGGCGGGGGCGACGCTCAACGCGTCGGCCCCCGCCGTCAGCGGCCGTGACGGGTGTCAGGCCTGCTCGGCGTCCGCGTCGGCGGCCGGAGCCTCGGCCTCGGCGACGGCCTCGGCCGGCTTCTCGGCGTCGGCGACCTTCTCGGTCTCGGCGGAGGACTGGACCTCGGCGGCAGCCGCGGTCTCGTCCTTCTTGTCGCCCTCGAGCAGGTCACGCTCCCACTCGGCCAGCGGCTCGCCGGCGGCCTTCTCGCCCGGCTTCGAGTCGCCGGTGGCGGCACCGGAACGGGCGATGAGGCCCTCGGCGACGGCGTCGGCGATCACGCGGGTGAGCAGGGTGACGGAGCGGATCGCGTCGTCGTTGCCCGGAATCTTGTAGTCGACCTCGTCGGGGTCGCAGTTGGTGTCGAGGATCGCGACGACCGGGATGTGGAGCTTGCGCGCCTCACCGACGGCGATGTGCTCCTTCTTGGTGTCGACGATCCAGACGGCGCTGGGCACCTTCTGCATCTCGCGGATACCACCGAGGGTCTTCTCCAGCTTGGCCTTCTCGCGCGAGAGGACCAGGAGCTCCTTCTTGGTGAGGCCGGAGGCGGCCACGTCCTCGAAGTCGATGAGCTCCAGCTCCTTCAGGCGCTGGAGGCGCTTGTAGACGGTGGAGAAGTTGGTGAGCATGCCGCCGAGCCAACGCTGGTTGACGTACGGCATGCCGACGCGCGTCGCCTGCTCGGCGATGGCCTCCTGGGCCTGCTTCTTCGTACCCACGAACATGATGGAGCCGCCGTGGGCGACGGTCTCCTTGACGAACTCGTAGGCGCGGTCGATGTACGACAGCGACTGGAGCAGGTCGATGATGTAGATGCCGTTGCGCTCGGTGAAGATGAAGCGCTTCATCTTCGGGTTCCAGCGACGGGTCTGGTGACCGAAGTGGACGCCGCTTTCCAGCAGCTCCCGCATCGTGACGACGGCCATGGCCGTACTCCTTGAGGTACTCGGTTATCGCGGCCGCAGGTTTGCGTCCGCGCCTGACGCCCCGACGCGCCGTGCCACGAGGGACCGAGGAGCGCGGCCACCTCCGCGAAGAGGGAGGTGGCGGGGCGTGCGAAGTCGACCCGGTGACCCGGATCGCCGTAAGAAGTGTACGGGACCGTCCGGGTGCCGGACGACGGCGCTGCCCGGGAGGGGGCGGGGCCGGGCGGGGAGGGGCGGAGGCCGTCTTCATCCGCTGGTGGGATTCCCGTAGCGGCCGGTTCACGGACCGGTGGCCTCGCGCGCCGGGGGCTCCTTCCGGTGAGCTCGGATGCCGGTGGCTCCCCTTGCCGATGGCGGTGCCGCACGTTCACGGACGGGTGACGGGGATGTCCACAGCCGGCGAGTGGTCCACAGAAACGGCCGGTGATCCCCGGAATGTAGGCCTCCGGGCCAGGCTGACCTCATGCGCCTTCACCCCGGCGGCATGCGCCGCTCGCCCGTCCGTCGCACTCTGTCGTGGCTCGCGCCGCTGCTGCTGACGCCCGCGTTGCTCCTGGCCCTCACGCTGTACGCACTCTTCCCGGCGGCCGGGCCTCCCCCGGTGACCGGGTCCTCGGGGTGGGCCGTGGTGGTCACACCCGTCGGCGTCCAGTCGCCACCGCCGGAACCGGCTGCCGGCACGGTCAGGGGCTCCCCCGATAGGGATACGGGTACGGACCCGGGCTCCGACCCGACGTCCGCCCCGGCCCCGGAGCCGACGTCGCGACCGGAGTCGGGAACGGAACCGGGCCGAGGCGGTGGAGGCCGGAGCTGGCCGCTGGCGGGACGGCCCGCGGTGTTACGGGGGTGGGAGCCGCCCGCCGGACCGTACGGGCCGGGCCACCGCGGTGTGGACCTCGCGGCCGCCGCGGGCAGTCGGGTGCTGGCGGCCGCCGACGGCCGGGTGTCGTTCGCGGGCCGGGTCGCGGGGCGCGGGGTGCTCGCCGTCGAGGTGGCACACAGCGGCTCACCCCCGCTGCGCATCACGTACGAACCGGTGCGGGCCCTGGTCGAGAAGGACGCGGACGTACGCGCGGGAGAGCCGGTCGCGGTGCTGGAGGCGGGGCCCTTCCACTGCGCGGCGGGATGTCTGCACTGGGGGCTGCGACGCGGGGACGCCTACCTGGACCCGCTCTCGCTGCTGCCGCCCTCGCTGCTGCGGAGGGGCCCCTCGCGGCTGCTTCCGGTGTTCGGGGTGCCGGAACCGGGCACGGGCCCGGCCGCCGTGGTCAGCCGGCCACCCCGCGCAGGACCATCGCGACGGCGGTGTCCGCGATGACACCCGGCTCCTCCGCGACGCCCAGCTCGATCCGGCGCACGGCCGCGTCGACCGACCCCTGGAGCAGCATGGCCGCCAGCCTCGGCTGCGTGTGACCGAGGTCGCCGAGCGCTTCGACGATCATGGCGATCAGCCCGCCGTGCGCGGCGCGGATCTTCTCCCGCGCCCCCGCGTCCAGCTCGCTCGCGGAGATCGCGACGACCGCGCGGTGGCGGCGGTCCCCGACGAGGTCGAGCTGTCGGCGGACGTACGCCTCGATCTTCGCCTCGGGCGTCTCGGCGCGCTGCATGGCGTTCTCGACCTCGGCCGCCCAGACGGGGAAGTCGACGGCGCACAGCTCCTCGACGACGGCGGCACGGGAGCGGAAGTACTCGTACACGGAGGACCTGGCGAGGCCCGTGCGCTCGGCGAGTGCGGGGAAGGTCAGCGCCTCCGTACCGCCCTCGGACAACAGGGAGCGCGCGGCGTCCAGGAGGGCGCCGCGCTGCATGGTCCGGTGCTCGGCCACGGAGGCCGCTCGAATCCTGGGCACATGTCCACTCTACGGCGGCACGCGAAAGGCGGAAGGGTCCGGCCGTCCATCCCCTGGCCGGAGAGCGACGCCGAACAGCCGGAGAGCGACGCGAAGAGCCGGCAGCAGACGGAGGTGAGTGCCGCCCCGGGCTCGGAACGAGGCGGGGCAGGATCACCGGTGGATGCGCACCGCCGAGCCGGGAGCGCGCGACGCGCACGCCCGGCCCCGGCCACGCACGCACCCGGCGGCCCCGACCACGCACGGTCCGCCCGGGTCCGGCACGCCCGGCCCCGGCGGACCCGGGACGCCCGGGCGCGGTCAGGGCGGTCGGGGTCGTCGGGGTGGAGACGTGCGGCACGGCAGGCGTCGAACGGCGGCGGCAGCGAGTCCGCCGACCGCGTCGCACCCCTCGTCCGTCGTGTCAACGCCCCCGGCGGCGGCGTCAGCGGCCTTCGTCGGCCAGCTTCGCCCGGAGCTGGAGCACGGACTTGGTGTGGATCTGGCTGACTCTGCTCTCGGTCACCCCGAGGACGTTGCCGATCTCCGCGAGGGTCAGGCCCTCGTAGTAGTAGAGGGTCACCACGGTCTTCTCGCGGTCGGGGAGGGTGTTGATCGCCCGTGCCAGGAGTCTTCGCAGCTCGCGGTCCTCGGCGACCTCCACCGGATTGTCCGCGGCGGTGTCCTCCAGGGTGTCCATCAGGCTCAGCCGGTCGCCCCCCTCGCCGCCGACGTGCAGCAGTTCTTCCAGGGCGACCACGTTCGCCAGCGACAACTGGCTGAAAACAGCGTGCAGTTCCTCCAGCGCGATACCCATCTCCGCGGCGACCTCCGCCTCCGAGGGCGTACGCCGGTACTGCGCCTCCAGCGTGGCGTAGGCGCGTTCCACGTTGCGCGCCTTCTGCCGGACGGAGCGGGGGATCCAGTCCAGGGCACGGAGTTCGTCGATCATCGCGCCGCGGATCCTGGTGATCGCGTACGTCTCGAACTTGATGGCTCGTTCGAGGTCGAACTTCTCGATGGCGTCGATCAGTCCGAAGACCCCGGAGGAGACGAAGTCGGCCTGCTCGACGTTGGACGGCAGCCCGACGCTGACCCGGCCCGCGACGTATTTGACGAGCGGCGAGTAGTGCAGGATCAGCTGCTCCCGCAGCCGCTCGTCACCCGTGGTCTTGTAGGAGCGCCACAACTCGTCGAGGGAGGAGGGGGCGGGAGGGCGCACAGTGCCACGCGCAAGCGGTGGTGCTGCCGCGCGGTCAGACCCGGAGGTGTGCTGGGGCATGTGGTGCCTTGAGCCGTTCTGCCGTGAAGTGCTGGGGGACTTGCTGTCTGAGCCGGAATCCTTGTGAGCGTAGCGTGACTGTGACGTCGCGGTCCGCGCAGGACGGGAGATCCGTACGGCGTGACGGCGCGTCGCCCGTCCCGCCGTCCATGCCCGTCGGGGAGAGCCGCCGCAGCCGCGGTCGCGAGCCCCCGACAGGTCACCGATCGATCGTGCGAGGTCACCGGCCTTACCTTTTCACCCGAATGCTCCAGGTCAAGTACCGCCCCGCCGCGCGTCGTCGTTGCTTGGGCGAGGCGGCGTCAACCGCCAGCCGTCGCCTTCCCGTTCGACGAACCCCAGTGAGTGAAGTTCGTACAGCCGACCGAGGGTTTCGTCCGTGGACGCCCCCGCCGCGCGGGCGAGGTCACGGGTGCGGGCGGCCCCGTGGTAAGGGAGGGCGTCGAGGACGCGCGCGGTGCTCGCGTCCAGGTGGTCCCTGGGCAGCACCGGGCCCCGGCGGTCCGGCGTCAGCTCGCCCATGTCCCCCACCAGTTCCACGACTTCGTCCGCGTCGGTCACGAGAACGCCCTCGCCTCTCAGCAACTCGTGCACTCCTGACGAAAGTCCGCTGGTGGCCGGTCCGGGGACACCTGCTTCCGGGGCCACCATTTCTTCCTGGATGTCGGCACCCGTCAGGACGCGGGGGTCCACCCGGCCTTCCACCCGGAAGGGCGGCACCAGGTTGAGTTTCGGCACCGGGCGGTAGCCGGGGCCCTCCTGGGGCAGGGCGGCCATCACGTCGTCCCAGACCCCGCAGTTCCGCCACGTCTTGTATCGGGAGTGGATGCCCTTCCAGAGACCGAACCGCTCGGGCAGGTCCGACCACTTGCACCCGGTGCGCGCCTTGTAGAACATCGCGTCGAGCATCAGGCGGCCGGGGATCAGCTTGTGGTTCGGCGGCTCCCACGCCTTGACGACCGGTTCGGCCAGCGCCCATGCCTCGTCGGTCAGCTCGGCGGGCACCTTGCGCCCAGCCTCCTTGAACCACTCGGCCAGCGAGCACGCCAGCCCGAGCTTCGGCTTAGGCACGGGCCCGGTGATGGTGACCCGCACATCAAGCAGTCCCAACACGTCGTCCTGGTCGGCCGGCGTCATGTCAGCGAGTCGGGTGCGCGCCATGGTGGCCAGCGCTTCCAGGTCGCGCGCCCGCTGGGCGGTGGCCTTGGTCTCCTCCAGCCACTGGGCGGCCTCGTCACGGATGTCGGTGAGCTGGCGTCGCTCCTCTATAAGGGCGGCGCTGGCAGCCGCGACGGCCGACGCCGGAAGCCCCGCCTTGGCGTAGTCCTTGACCATGGTCGTGATGGCTCGGTCCAGGTCGGCGATCTGGCGGTCGAAGTCGGCGATGCGGTCGGCGTGCTGCACCTTGTCGCCCTCGGTCATGCCGACCCACTCAGCCGCCATCGCCCGCAAGCGGTCAGGGTCGCCCAGCAGGTTGACGACCTCGCCCCACACGGCCGACTCCATCGCGTCGGCGTCGACCATCTTGCAGCCGCACACCGTGTCGCCCGGGTACTTCGCGGCCAGCCCGGTGCACCGGTACCAGCGGCCACCCCGGCTCGTGCGCGCCATGCCGACGTGGTGCGAGTTGCACTCGGTGTGCTCGTTGAAGAGGCGCTTCGACAGCGGGTACGCCTGGGGCTGCGACTTCGGCTTACCGTTCGCCAGCCGCCCCATGGCCGACTTGAGGGCGGCCACCTCCTCCGGCGTGAAGATGGGGTCGAGCTTGATGATGACCGTCTCGCCGTTCAGCGGCTTGCCATCACGCCCGAACTTGGCCCCGTGCCCGGCGCGCGTCCGGTTGGGGTTTCGGAAGATCACGCGGGCGTTGAGCGTGGACTCGCTGAGGAGCTTGGCCCTCGCGTTCGTGGCCGACCACGGCACGCCCGACCTCGTGAGCAGGCCCAGGACGTTGAGCCGCTCGGCCAGCTGGTTCGTGTTCATGCCGTCCTCGACCACCAGCCCCCACATCGCCTTGAGGACCAGCACTTCGGCCTCGCACTGGACAAGGTGCGACTTGCCCTTCTGGCCCTTGCAGGCGATCTCGTAACCGTAGGGCGGCATGCCACCCGGCCACCCGCCTTCCTCGGCCTTCTCCTGCAACCCGCCCTGAGTGCGCTTGCGGATGGTCTCCCACTCGGTTTCGGCGTAGTCGGCGTCACGGCGCATCTTCTTGCGCCCCTCGGCCGTGCTGTTGTCGTAGTCGTCCTCCACTACGCCGACGAACACGCCGATGTCCTCCAGGGCCCAGACCCACCGCCAGAACGCCCGGCCGACGCGCCCGATGGCCCGGCCCTCACTGACGACCACGATGTCGAACGGGCGGGGCGTGCGGTGGGCGTCGGCCATCAGCCGTTTGAGGTCTTCGCGGTCGGCGGCCTCCAGCGACCCCGAGATGCCCTCGTCGGTGTACGTGCCGACGTAGTCCATGCCCTTGCGGCCCATGTAGCGGGTGATCTTCTTCAACGCCGACTGCACGCCGTAGCCCTTGGCCTGCTCCTCGGTCGAGACGCGGGCGTACGCGACCGCACGAAGTCTCACCGAGTGGGTGACGCGGTCAACGACGCCCATGGCGATGTCGAGGGCGGCTGTGTTCTTCTGATCCATGCTGGCGATTCCTTGTCTCAGCATTCAGGCCCGGCCGGGGTGGCACCCCCGGCCGGGCTCTTTCGTCAGCGGGTGAAGGCGGCCGTGCAGTCAGCCCAGATGAAGTCGCCGGACGCCTGGTCCTGGACCACCTCGCGCACCCTCAGTTCGTGCGCCTCGGGCATGTCCTGCCGGGCCTGGTCGGCGAGCTTCTGGATCGTCTCGGCGTCGCGGTTCTGGGCCGTGACCAGGCGGCCCTGCGGGTTGCGGAACTGGATCTTGTACATCGGGGACTCCTTGGGTAGGAGCCGGGCGGCCCGACCGACCGCCCGGCGGCGGGGTGGTCAGACGAGCTGGAAGTTCGTGGTGGTCTTGGTCGCGCCCTTGGCGTCGGTGTAGGTGAAGGTGTCGCCCTCGACGGTCCCGGTGCGCTCCCAGCGGCCGACCTTGGCCGTGACCTCCTGCGGCTCCCGCTTGTAGCCCCGGACCCCGGCGTCCGCCTTGGCCTCGTCCAGGGCTGCGGTCATCGCCTGCTTGGCCTGGCGGAGCGCCTTCTTGGCGGCCTTCTTCGCGGGGTCGTTCTTGGCGGCCTCGCGCTCGGCCTTGGCGGCGGCCTTGCCCTCGGCGCGGGTGATCCCAGCGGCGACCATGTGGCCGAACGCGAACTTGGCGGCGTGGGTGCTGGCGTCGGCGGGGCTGGCGATGCCGTCCACGGTGCGGATGACCTCGGTGCCCTCAGCCCCCATGCGGATCAGGAACGACTTCAGCTTGGCGTCGTGGCCCGGGGCGAACAGCCGCTTGGTCTCCGCCGCGCATCCGGTGGTCCGGCCGTCCTCGGTGGCGAACTGCGAGCAGGTGCAGGCGGTGGGCTCGGTCTGGGTGGCGGTGTTCTTGGCGGCCATTTCGTGACTCCCTGAATCCCCGAATTCCGGCCCGGTGCCGGAATTGCGAGAAAATCAAAACACGGGATTTGCGCGCCGCACAATTTCCTAAATTTAACGAAAACTAAAAAGGTGCGGAGAATAGGCGCGACCACACCTTCTCGCACACCACCATTCACGGCACGTGACCGGGCTTCTCGTCACTTCCCGTAATTGGAAACTGGAACTGGAAGCTGGAAACTGCGCCCCTCCCACACCCCCCGTGCCTGGGCACGTACCCGGCGGGAGGGGGTGGGGCGGGCTTTCCAGTTTCCAGTTTCCAATTACGGCTCGTTACCGCTGGAAGCCGGAGTGGTTGACCGTGTCGGCCGGGACTCGGGTGGTGGGCAAGCCGTCGCTGGCGAACGCGGCCACCTCGTCGCGGCCCCTGATCTGCCGGGCCTTGACGCTCCAGTGGGCCACCTCCCCCACGGTCCAGCGCGCGACCTTGTACGCGACGTACAGCCCTCCGGCGATGACCAGGCCCCCCGGCACGGGCCCCAGCTCGTGAATGGCGAAATAGCCGCCGAGCGCTGCCGAGTTCACGCCGAAGACGGCCCAGGGAACCCAGCGGCGAGGACGCCGGACGACCGTGCCAGCTCCCACCGCTGAAATGCGGGGAAGGCCGTTCTTGGTGCGCCCGGCGCGACGCTTGGCGGCGGTGCTGTGGGTGTAGTCCGCGCCGAAGCTGACGCGCTTTCCGGTGCGGGTCCGGAATTCCGGCTTGAAGGTCTTGGCGGTGGCCATCGGTGGTCCCTTCCGACCGCCCGGAATCCCGTGCTTTCCTGGGTCCGGGCGGCCTTCCTTGTCGGGTCGTTCGTGGTTGAGGGGCCCGGAAGCGAATCCTTGGCGGGTAGCTTCCGGGCCCCTCCTGCGTGCGGGTCGTCAACCCTTCGCCGGCCGAGGGCCGGGACGGTATCTCCGAGGGCCTGAGACCCCCGGGCGGCCCCAGGGCCCCGGCCGGATCTCTCGTGCGGCGGGAGATACCACGGGAGGCCGGGACGGCCCTACCGGGCGGCGCGCTCCACTGCCGTCGCCCGGTGCAGCGGGCCGGAGTAGGCCAGGACGCCGCTGGCCAAGTTCTTGAGCCCGTTGCCCGGGGTCGCGACCTGGTTCGCAGCCAGAGCCAGCGCTCGCGCCAGCAGCTCAGGCGCGGGGGTCCGCTCCGCCTCACGGAGTCCGGCCGCCTGGATGCCCGACGCATGACGTCCGATCACCTCGTTGCGAGTGCAGGCGGCGGTGGCGAGGTCGGCCAGCGCGGCCACCGCTGCGTCGAACTTTCGGGCGAGGTCGGAGAGCGTGACGCCCTCGGCGTTCATCGCCTCCTCGGCGGCGGCCTTCAACTCCTCGGTGTGCGCCTCCTTGGCGGCGGCCAGCCGGGCGGCCTCGTCGGCGGTGGCCAGCTCGGCGGCCTTGGCGTTGAGCCGGGCGCTGTCCTCGTCCTTGATGGCCTGCCGGGCAAGCTCCATCAGTTCGGTCTCGTTCATGGCTACTGCTCCTCAATGGAATGTCGGATCTCGCACCAGGTCGATGCGAGGTCGGCAAGTGCGGGTCCGGACCTGGGGTCCGGGGTCTGGATCTGGGGCCGCTGGGTCCGGTTGTTGGGTCCGGACCTGGTCCGAGGTCCGGTGGATCGGGTCCGGACCTGTGGGCGGGTCCGGGCGGTGACGTGCGGATCTGGTCCGGACCCCTGCCAGCCCCGGTGTGCGAGGTCCGGCGGACCCCGCCAGATCCGGCGGACCGCTGCCACCAGAAAGAGGCGGGCTCGCGCCTCTGTCAGGTGTCGTCCTGGCTGCGGCTCCGGGCGGCTCTCCCCCGGCCTCCCGGCGGCTGGCGGGCCCCCGTGGCCCCGGGCGGGACGAGAGGCCGTCCGGACCCCCGTCCCGCCCCGCCGCTACACCTCTTCGGTGCGGCCGTCGCCGTAGGTGCGGGTGGCCACTCCGGTCGTGGGGTCGCGGCGCTCAACGTACGAACTCACGTCCGGCAGATCCCGGCGGTCCTCGGCCCGGACCCCGGCGGACCTCCGGATCTCCGCCATCTCCTCCTCGGTCACGGTGCCGTCGCCCTGGCGGGTCTCCTGGCCGTCCGTGATGCTGGCGGTGGTTGGGCCCTGGGACTCCCGGACCGCGAACGCCCCCGCCTGGCTCCCGTGCAGATCCGCCCGGATCTCGTCCACGCTCGGTCCGTCCGGCGTCATCGGGCCCTGCACGATCTGGCCGAATTCACGATTCGTCATGCTGTTCCTCCTGCTTGATTTCGTTGCCTTGCTCGTCCCACTGGCCGGTCTTGACCATGTGGTCGCGGAATTCGCCGAGCCCCCGGTGGAGGTCGGTCAAGAAGTCCTTGGCGTCTTCGACCGAGTTGGCGTCACTCATCTCGGGAGTGAGCGCCTGGGCCGACCTCGCCAGGTCGCTGATGGTCTTTGCGGCGAAAGCGAGATCACGCCGGTTGGACGCCGTGCGGAGCATGATCCGGGCGTGCGTCAGGTCCTCGGTCAGCCCCTCGGCCACGCTCATCTGGGCGAGCTTCAAATCGGTGAGTCGAGCTTTCAACGCCTGCTCGACCTTGGACCTGTCGAACGTGACGCCAACTTCTTCGGCGATGGTCGATACGAGAAACGTTGAAAAGCCGGTGCGGCGTGAAATCTCGTTGCGGCCAAATCCCTGCTCGGCCAACACTTGAATCACGGTTGCCATCTCCGCGCGCGTGACTACCGGTATTGACGCGTCGGCCTCCGCCAGCTCTTTGCTGACGTCCGGTGCCGCCAGCTCCTTGCCGACCTCGTCACCCACCGGGGCCCCTCATGATCAGCGCCTGCGCCTCGGCGATGCCGTCCATCTGCTTCTGGGTCCGGGCCCGTCCGGCCAGCCGGATCAGCTCCCGCAGCGCGGCGATCCGTATCGCGTCCAGGCCACTCGCCCTGATCACGTCGGTGGTGCGGTGGCCCGGCTCGACCATCCAGCCGTCCCTGTTCTTGACCACCGGCCGGACACCCTCGTCGTCTACCTCGAAAAACCGCACCCGCTGCACTTTGGCCCCGAATTCCGGGTCGCTCTCGATGGCCACCCACCCGGCGTCCGCTTTCACGTACTCGCTCATTCGGTCACCGCCACGAGGTCTTCGACGTCACACCCGAGGACTTCGGCGATGACTACCACCGTGTGCGAATTCGGCTGCACCCGGCCGGTTTCCCATCGCCGAATTGTGAGCGGATGACGGTCGAGTTTCTGGGCCAGCTCCGCCCGGCTCATCTGCCGCTCGTTTCGGAGTTCTCGCATCGCGTCTTTGTTGAGCACCGAATAACCCCCTTCCTAGAATCTCCGTGATCTCTAGAACAATTCGATCATGATCGGGGAGATCCCTGGAATACCCATCCGGGGAATTGCGTTTCACGCAAGATAGACGCGGGCCTCCCGGGGTGGTTTTCTGGGGGTACTGCGAGGGTGGCCATCAGGCGCAGGAGCCCCACCGGTTCATTCAGCCGGTGGGGCTCCTGCATGTACGGGGTCAGGCGCGCGGCGCGTCGGGCAGCAGCCGCAGTATCAGCCGGTCGGCGTGGCCGATCTCGGCGAAGCGCTGGGCCACCCTGCCCGCGTCCTCCTTGGCGACGACCGTGTACTCAAACACCGAGTTGAAGCCGGGCCGCGCGAACTCGTCGCGCAACAGCTGGTCGAGCTGTCGCCGACCCCGCCCGTCCGTCACCTTGGCGAGACACCACTCCGGGTTGAACAGCTCGTGTCGCCGCAGCACGGTCCACCGGTCTCCGAGCGTCGCTATCGGGTGTGCGGTCCAGAACTCCATCGTTCCTCCGTCGCTCTTAAATATTGAAGTCCGGCCGGCACGACCGGTGAGTGTTGGCAACTCGTCGTGAATGGCGCCCAGCCCCCACTCCCCCGGGCCAGCCCGCCGCTCTGGCCTGGTGTCGTCGTGGGGTCTTCGTGGCTCTCCCCGGGCCTCTGGCTGGGCCCCGGGTACTCGGTGCCGCCCGCTGGCTCTCGTGGTCTCCCGTGGGCCGTCCCGGGCCTCGGCCCCGATCAACCCACCCAAACCCCGCGCCGACCGGGCCACTGTCGCGTGCCGGTCAGCAGCGGCAACCCGCCGTGCCAGGTGTGCCATACGTGCCATATGGCGTGCGCACCGTGGCTCCGTCGCCCCGGAGCGCGCGCCCTCCTATGAGAACCAAGTACGCCGCACGAGATATGGCACGTATGGCACGCAGGGGCCTGCACCCCCTCTGGCCGGGGATGCCGTCCTCTCGCGCAGGCTCTCTCCATATGGCACGAGATATGGCACGAGATACGGCACGCCGGGGTTACACATATGGCACGCGGCTGCAACGTCGGCGCGGGGGTGGCCGCGTGCCATATGTGGTGTGCCAGATGACGGCTACTCGATCAGCGAGATTCCGGTGTAGTAGTGAACCGTCGGTTTGTTCCGGGGGCGCTCCCGGCGGTTGCTGATGGAGTTCTCGGCGGCGACCAGTTGCTTGCCGAAGGTGGAGATGCTGCCTGGCATGAACCCGCGCGCCTCGCACCACGACTTCCAGATCTCGAAGAGGTGATTCTTGGGCACCTCCAGGTCACTGCCGAGACGGCACCAGTCGTCCATGAACGCCTTGATCGGCGAGGTGGATTCCTGGAGCAGCGCACGAGCGTCGCCGGACGCCTCGGGCTCAAGGAAGTAGCCGCGCTGCGTCAGCCGATCGAGCCCATCGAGAGACCAGCGCAGGATGGCCGGGATCTCCTGGAGCAGACGCCCCTTCAAGCCGGTGTCCTCCTGACCGAGGAACGACTTGTTCATGGTGAGGATGACGAACCGCCCGGCGATAGCCCCGGAGCTGTCGGCGAACGCCGGAAGCTCGTTGGACTGGAGTACCAGCCGGGCCGGGATGCGCCCGATCCACTGATCCCGGTTCTTGCGGTCCACGGTCAGGATGCCTTCACCGATCACGGACAGCAGCCGCTCAAGGATGACCTCGCGGTCACGCTTCGGAGAGCGAGCGTCGTCGATGATGGCCAAGGTCTTGTTGAGCATCGGCTGAAGACCGAAGTTCGTGGCCAGGCTCGAAAGGGTCGGACCGGCGACGTTCTGCTTGCCGACGAGCGCTTCGAGCACGGTCGCGATGGTGCCCTTGCCGGACCGAGTGGGGCCGACCATCATCAACGCTTTATGAAGATCAGTCTGGCCCGAGAGCACGTAGCCGAACCACTCTTGCAGCGTCTCGACCGACTGTGCGTCGTCCGGCCAGATCGAGTGCAGGAACTTGAGCCACTCGCCCGGTGCGGCGTCAGCGTCGCTGTAGTCGTACGGGAGCGAGGTGGTGTTGAAGAAGGCCGGGGTGGGGGTCACCAGCTCTCGGGTGCGGATGTCCAACAGCCCGTTCCGAAAGGCGACCATCCGGCCGGAGGGCCGGGCGTCGAGCCAGGTTCCGGAGTCGGTCTCTTCGTCAAGAAGCGTGATGTTCTTGATCGCGTTGACGACGTTGTTGACGCTGGCGCTGTTGGGGTCCCAGTCCTTGATCAAGGGCTTGTCGTCCTTCTCGCTCTTGTCGAGGAACTTGGCATCCTCCAAGCGATCCTGAATCTTGCTGCTGACCCACTGGCTTTCGACGTCACGCCAGTGCGCACCGGTCCAGGACATCCAGGAGCCGCGCCAGCGGTGCAGGGTGCAAGCACCCTGGGCGGTCCAGATCTGATCGAGGCAGAGCCGGGCAACCTTCACCGGCTTGAACGGGGAAGGCACGAGGTCGAGTCCTCCTGTGGTCTCGTTGGTCATCTTGCGGCCCTCCCGGCTGTCGTGGTGCCTGCGCCAGACGCTGTTGGCGGTCTTCCGAAACGCGGTCGGGTGGTGCGGTCGGTCCGACACCTGGTCGGCCTCTTCGAGCCGAGCCCAATACGTGTCCCGGTCGCCCTCGTGAAGCCGGGCGAGGTGCCCAGCGACTTTGGTCAACCAGGCGTTGTTGCGCCCGGAGTCATCGGCAGGGAGCGCCAGCAGCTCAGCCAGGCTCGACGTGGACTTGCCGCCGGTCGGCGTCGGCCTGTGGCCCGTCCAGTGCTCGGCCTCCCGGAGCGCCTCGACCCAGTCGGCCGGAAGCCAAGGCATCTCGTCGGGTCCGGGGACGTAAGCGGCCTCCGCGCCCTCCGGGTCGTACCAGGCGTACTGCGTCCACTCGCCGGGCTCGTCGCCGGGTGCGACCGAGGGCCACACCATCGCGTATCGGTGGCCGTGCTGAATGATTTCAACGTCCTGCACCGGCTGGCCGTCGAACTTGATGCCCTTGGGCACCCGGAACCAGCAAATCCGGGCCGGTCCATCCGGGGCACGGCGGGTGCTCGACCAGGCGGCCGGAAGGGGACTCAGCCCCTCGCGCTCCGCCATCGCCCGAAGGTTCTCGGCTCCACACTTCTGTTTGCCGTCCTTGACGTACTGGTCGATGTCGATACCGATCAGGCCGTCAGGAACGCGCAGCGCGATGTTCGCCGCCTTGTACTCGCCGAGCCAGGCCGCGCACTGCGCGTCAGTCGGGAACTTGCCCGTCTCGCCCGTGAAGCCCTGCGGCGGAAAGGTCTTCTTCTTGTACGGGATCGGCAACGTGCCGAGCCATCCGGTCGAGCGGTAGAGCCCGTACGCCTCAAAGGGGTTGAGGGCCAGGTCTGACACCACTTGCTGCACGGGGAAACAGGGTGCTGTAATCGTCATGGAGACAGTTCCTTTCGAGGCCCCGCCGGTTTGCAGACCGAGCGGGGCCGAACTGTGTTCGGGGTGGGGTTACTTCGACGGCTGGGTCGGCCGAGGGCCGAACAGGAGCCGGACGAGTCGCCGACGCTCAGCGTCGGTCATGGGGCGGGCGTCGTCGGCGATCACGCGGCACCGGCCTGGACGAAGTCGTCCATCGGTGCGCCGAGGGCGTCAGCCATGGCGGCCAGCACATCGACCGGCGGCGTGGATCGGCCGTTCTCGTACATTGAGATCGAGGTGAAGCTGCGGCCGAGCTTGGCGGCGAGCTTGACCTGTGTGACGCCACGCTCACGCCGAATCCGGCGCAGCGCGTCAGGGCTGAATGTGCGTGCAGGCATTGCGAGTCCCCGTCAGGACTGTTCGCGCCTCGGTGGGCGGCAGGCTTGGCCCCTACTCGGTCCATGCCCTCGCGACCCGTCACATTGCGGCGTCGCTCCTAGGCTGTCTCCCCGCTCCCCGGTGTCAATCACCCGCCTACAGAGGCGGGGGCCGGACGGCTATGAGCCCGTTCTGCACCCAGTGGAGCACGGGATTTCAGCCGGGCACAAGATGCGCCTTGCGGGGGTTCCCGACCTTCCCGCGGCTGTCACGGGAGGTGAGGAATTTCAACACGGGAAGTGACCGCCGGCGGGGACCGGATACCTCAACATGACGTCCGGCCGTCCGGGGCTCCGGCCAGCGGCCACGGCATACCCAGCGGCGGGCTTCCGTGGTGTCTCCGGCGGCCTCTCGGGCCTGCCGGGGCGGCCTGGCCCCACCCGTCAGCGCGAGCCCCGTACGTAGCCAACTCCCGTCCTTTCAGGTACACTTAAGGCATAGAGAGCGTTCATTGAGCTATCGCTGCCGCCGGTTCAATTCCGGCAATCACACTTACGGTTGGTTTGGCACTCTGGCACTCCTACGAGTTCACCAAGTTCATTCGCACACTCCGTAAGGGCAAGACCTGGAGCATCCGCTCCATTTTCACAATTTCAAATCACAAGGTGGAGGTTGGCATGAAGATTTTCGAATTCATTATGTCAGCCGTAAGCGTCATTGTTGGATGGTTCCATGTGGCGGCAGCTGAGTGAACGATCTCTGATCGAAGGGGCACCCCAGACGGGGTGCCCCTTCGGCGTTCCTGCGGCCCTATGCGGGCCCGCATACTCCGCCCCTGGCTCCCGTGGGGTCTCCGGCAGCCTCGTGTACGCGCCCGGGGCGTCCGGCCGCAGATGTCCAGACAAGGCCCCGGGAGGGCCGTCCCCCGCCTACGCTGCGGCAATGACCATCTCACCGGTTGCGCTCGCCCTGATCGGTATCGGGGCCACTGTGCTGGGCGCTGTCCTCGCCATGATCAGCACCCTGATCTCAACCAGGATGACGCAACGGGCGACCCGCGACCGCGAGAGCGACTTCAAGGTCTGGGAGCGTCGAGCCGACGCGATCGAGGAGGCGCACCGGAAGATGCTCGCCCTGGGCAACGCTCGCGACCTCGCGTGGCAGCGACGCGAGGTGCCGACCAACCTCAGCCCTCAGGGCTTCGACTCGGGGCACCAGGACGAACAGTTTCGGTTGGTCGTCACGAAGTTGATGCTTTACACCACGGATGAGCTGGTCGAGGCATACCAAGCGTCGAACACGGCGTTCCTCAAGTCGATACTCGCCATCCAGATGTTGGAGCTGGCGCTGGCTGAAACTGGCGGGCCGCAAGCAACCAGGCGACGGGACATCAACCTAAGGGCCCCTGTCGCGGCTCAGGCCGTCGCAGATTCGCAGGCTGCTGACGAACGCTTGGCAGCGGCGTTGCGCGAATCCGCATTGCTTGGTTTGACTCCGGAGCGTCAGCGCCGCTAAGTGCGGTCGGCGACGAAGGTGCCCAAGCCCAGCTCGGTGCGGACGACGCCGGTCGTGCGCAGGTGCGCCAACGCCTTCTGCGCGGTGGACGCGGCGATGTTGAACTCGGTGCTCAGCTCAACGATGCCCGGCACGCGGCTGCCCGGCGGATAGGTCCCGTCAGCCACGCGCGCCTCCACGATCGCGGCCACTTGGCGCCAGATCGGACGGCTTCGATCAAGATCCCGTGTCACTCCTTGACCGTAAGAGCACGCCGTTAGAGGTCCTAACAGAAGTTGTTGATCATGTGACTGTCGGCCTGGCTGCTCGTTGGTCCGTTCGTGGCGAAGAGGAACTCCCGGCCGTGGATCGTGTCGG
>NZ_JNZZ01000023.1 GCF_000717645.1 Streptomyces californicus | reverse complement strand
ACTCGCCGCAGCCCCACGCCCCCGGCGCCTCCCCCTCACCGCAGCCGGACGCCCCCCGCCCCGCCCGCCAGGCCACGGGCGGCGCCCACCCCGGCGTCCGCCGCCGCGGCCCCATGCTCGCCGTCGGAGCGGTCGGCGCCCTGATCGTCCTGGTCGGCGCGGTGCTGCTCGCACCGGGCGGCGACGACGCGGCCACGGCAGCCCCGCCCCCCACGGCGGCCCCCACCACGGCCGCTCCCGAGCTGCCCGTGGGCGTCGAGTGCAGCGGCGCCGACTGCGCCGGGCAGGACCCCGAAGCGATGGGCTGCGGCGGCGAGTTCGCCCGTACGGTCGCCACCGGCACGGTCGGCGGCGGCAGGATCGAGGTCCGCTACAGCAAGGTGTGCTCCGCCGCCTGGGCCCGGCTCACCGGCGCGGCGGTCGGCGACACCGTGCGGATCACCGCGGGCGAGGGCGCGCAGGACGGCGAGGTCATGGGCGCCACGGAGGCGTACACGCCGATGGTCGCGGTGAGCAAGCCGTCCGACGCGGAGGGCTGCGCGACGCTCACCTCCGGCACGAAGGGCTGCGCCGAACCGGCCGGGTGACGTGGCGGAGCCGTGCCGGACGCGGCGCGGCCGGCCCCCGCGACGCGTGCGGTGCGTGACCGGTTGTGCGCGGTGCCACAGGGGGGCGGGCGGCCCGGCCCGGCCCGGTCCGATAGCCTGGCCGACGGATATCTCTTCACGTCAAGATTCGTCGGGGCGCGGAGGGGGATCCAGCACCAGGGCCCGGGTGGCCGGGACCCCCACCGCCAGCTGTCTAAACGGAGACCGCCATGACCCGCACTCCCGTGAATGTCACCGTGACCGGCGCAGCCGGCCAGATCGGCTACGCGCTGCTCTTCCGCATCGCCTCCGGCCACCTGCTCGGCCCGGACGTGCCGGTCAACCTGCGCCTCCTGGAGATCCCGCAGGGCCTCAAGGCCGCCGAGGGCACCGCGATGGAGCTCGACGACTGCGCCTTCCCGCTGCTGCGCGGCATCGAGATCACCGACGACCCGAACGTCGGCTTCGCCGGCGCGAACGTCGCCCTCCTCGTCGGCGCCCGCCCGCGCACCAAGGGCATGGAGCGCGGCGACCTGCTCGCCGCCAACGGCGGCATCTTCAAGCCGCAGGGCAAGGCCATCAACGACCACGCCGCGGACGACATCAAGGTCCTCGTCGTCGGCAACCCGGCCAACACCAACGCGCTCATCGCGCAGGCCGCTGCCCCGGACGTACCGGCCGAGCGCTTCACCGCGATGACCCGCCTGGACCACAACCGCGCGATCTCGCAGCTCGCCGCCAAGACCGGCGCCGCCGTCTCCGACATCAAGAAGCTGACGATCTGGGGCAACCACTCGGCCACCCAGTACCCGGACATCTTCCACGCGGAGATCGCCGGCAAGAACGCGGCCGAGGTCGTCGACGACGAGGTGTGGCTGGCCGACACCTTCATCCCGACCGTCGCCAAGCGCGGCGCCGCGATCATCGAGGCCCGTGGCGCGTCCTCCGCCGCCTCGGCCGCCAACGCCGCCATCGACCACGTCCACACCTGGGTCAACGGCACCGCCGACGGCGACTGGACCTCGATGGGCATCCCGTCGGACGGCTCCTACGGCGTCCCCGAGGGCATCATCTCCTCCTTCCCGGTCACCACGAAGGACGGGAAGTACGAGATCGTCCAGGGCCTGGACATCAACGAGTTCTCCCGCGCGCGCATCGACGCGTCGGTCAAGGAGCTCACCGAGGAGCGCGACGCGGTCCGCGAGCTCGGCCTGATCTGACCGACCACCGCACCCGCGGTACGCACGAGCGCCCCCGGCAGCAGCCGACACCTGCCGCCGGGGGCGCTCGTCCGTCTCCGGCCGGCCTTCGCGCCGGGCAGGGATCGGCCGGCCTTCGCGCCGGGCGGGGATCGGTCGGGCAAACGCCTCGCCGAGGGGCTTCCGCCTCACGTACATTGGCCTCTTTCGAGCGGCGGCCCGCCCTTCCCGTCCGGCCGGGCAGCCGCGATCAGCGCCGCGCAGCCGAGTACAGGGGGATGAGGGACGGTGACCGACAGCTCCGTGCCGAGGCCGTCGCAGGGCCAGGACGATCTGCTCGGGAAGCCGCCCGTGCACCCCGCCGCGAGCGAGGCGAGCCGTCTGCTGTGCGCCGGCGTCCATCTGCACGACGGCTACCGGGACGCGGTGATCGAGCAGCTGTACGTGCAGGAGCAGCGCGTCGCCGCCCCGTCCGCGGGCTTCGACGCCGCCCGGGTGCTCGCCCACGCCCTGCGCGCCCGCCGCGCCCAGCTGGCATGGGCGGCGGGCATCCTGGCGGCCTGGCTGCTCGGCACCGTCCTCTCCCGGGGGCTCGTCGGGGCCCTGTTCTTCCCCGGCCTGCTGCTGGCCCTCGCGCCCTGGGTCCGGGGCCCGGCGGGCGACTCCCCGGTGTACCGGCGGGTGCTCGCCTTCCTGATGCGCTGGTACGGGCGGCTCTCGCTGGTCTTCATCGGGTTCCTGGTGCTCGGCAGCGCGGTGTTCGGCCTGTTCGGGGACGACTCCGAACCGGACGGCGACTTCGACCCCTCCTCCTCGTACGACCCCTACGGATCCGGGTCCTTCGGCGGTCCGGACGGCTTCGCCGACAGCCGGTCGGACGTCTCCGACGTGGCCGCCTCGCTGCTCACGGGCGGCGTCTCGGACGGGTCCGGCGCCGGACCCGCCTGGGTGGCGCTGTTCTTCCTCGCCGTCATCGCGGCCCTGGTCGGCCTCCAGCGGGGGCAGTTCGCCCGGCTGATGGCCCAGGAGCTGTCCCGGAAGAGTTTCCGCGACCTCGCGGCCGACCCGGCGGAACTCGGTCAGGGCGAGCGCTTCCGGCGGCTCCAGGGGCGTATCCGGCTGGAACAGCACGCCCCGCTCATCATGTACGCGGAGGAGAACCCGTTCTGCGGCGCGGGGACGCCCTACCGCCCCTGGAACCTCGCCGTGGAGCTCCGGCCCCGCGAGGACGCCCCCGTCGAGCCGCTCGACAACGCCCTGATCCTGCGCCGGATCGTGCCGTTGCTGGAAGCGCTGCGGGTGCCCTCCCCGCACGGCTCCCCCGAAGGCGCCGCCGCCGTCCGGGACCGGCTGCGCGAGCTGGTGATCGACGAGTGCGTCTTCCTGCCGGCGGCGGGCCTGCCCCGCCGGGTGGACGCCCCCTACGGTCCCGAGGCGTTCGAGCAGCACCGCGGCCGTGCCGTCGAGGAGGGCGGCGAGGGCCGGCGGCACTTCCTGCGCATCCGGGTCGGCGGCTGGAGCGAGCAGGTCGTCGTCACCGTCTTCGTCCGGGTGCACACCCAGGGCGGGATGCTCATGCTGGAGGTCGCCCCGCACGTCCTGAAGCCGGTGCACCCGCTCTTCCGTGACGCCGACCGGGCCGCCCACCGGCACCGCAACAACAACTGGTTCGGCAAGGCGGTCTGGGCGCTGACCCGCACCCCCTCCTCGGCGGTGCACGCGCTCGTCGTGCTCGGCCGGGGCGCGGCGAGCGGCTGGAAGCTGCTCACGGCCGGGAACGCCGGTGCGCTGGCCGAGGGGCCCGCGTTCTCCGTCCGGGAGCTGGGCGCCGACGACGAGGCGTCGCTCTTCCAGGACATGGACGTCGACCGGTATCTCAAGAGCATCGAGGACCGGGTGAACGGCGGTGTCCGGCTGGCCCTCCGCGAAACCGGCTACGAGACCGACGAGTTCGAGCAGAAGATCGTCAACATCGGTGCGGGCGGCGTGTTCATCGGCTCCGCGAAGGACAGCGCGATCGGCATCGGCGACCACAACGACATCCGGCGCTCCGGCCCCTCGGCGCCCTCCGGCCCCGGCTCGGGTTCCGGCCGCGGCTCGGGTTCCGGCCCCGGGCGTGGCTCCGGTTCCGGCCCCGGCTCCGGTTCCGGCGCGGCGAAGGGCCCCGCCGGCCCCTCCGACCGACAGCCGAAGACAGGAGAGAAATGACCGGCCAGAACCCCGACGGACAGCCGCCGCGCACCGTGCACATCGGCTCGGTGACCGGCAGCGCCTTCGCCGTCGGCGACCACAACACCGTCACCCAGCACCAGTACGCGGGACCGGCCGACGAGACCCAGGCCGAACTGCTGCGCGCCGTACGGGAGCTGCGCGCCGACCTCGCCCGGTTCACCCCCTCCGACACCACGGAGGTCCTCGACGCGGAGCTGGTCTCCGTGTCGGACGAGATCGAGACGGCGGGGGCCGCGGAGCCCGGTCGCCTGGCCCGTCTCCAGCGCGCCCTGGACGCTGCCGGGGCCCTCGCCGGGTCGCTGGCCTCCGGCGTCGCGGTGGCCGAGGCGCTGGCCGCGCTGCTGGGAGGCTGAGCGATGACCGGGGGCGACGGGGCGCGCTGGAACGACGAGGAACAGCGCTGGGAGTCCGGGGCGGCGGACGCCCGCAGACCGCCGTCCGTGCCGCTTGAGCCGCCCGCCACCGCTCCGGTGGTGCCGGCCGCGCCCGCCGTGCCGCCGGAGTACCCCGGGGCGCCGGCGGCCTCCGATCCGTACGCGGAGCACGCGGAGCACGCGGAGTACGCGGAGACCGGGCCCGGCGTCGCGCACGTCCCCACCGGCTCGTACAACAACCTCACCGGGACGTATCCGAAGCCCGCCTCCCGGTCCGTGCGCGACCGGATCACCCCGGCGGCCGCGGGGCTCGCCGTGGCGGTGCTCGCCGCCGGGGCGGCGGGGCTCTGGTTCACGCTCGGGGGCGCGGACGAGGGCGGCCGGGACGACGCCCGGGGGCGGACGGCAAGCGCCCCGGCCGAGGAGCACGGGGGTCCGGCCGACCCGGAGTCCGGGGACGGCGGCGACCCGGCGGAGATCCCGTCCGACGCATCGGAGACCGCATCCTCGGACGCCCCGCCGCCCGGATACGTCACCCAGGACGACGCGGAGGGGTTCCGGATCACGGTGCCCGAGGAGTGGGGCGAGCGCTCGGAGGAGGGCGGCGCGGTGTTCTACAAGCCGTTCGGCGGCGCCGAGCTGATGCAGATCTTCCGGGTCTCCGAACCGGGCATGACCGCCCTGGGGGCGGTGACCGCGGCCTCCGAGGAGCTGAGCGGCAGACCGGGTTTCGAGGAGGTCCGCGTCGGCGCCGTCGACAGCCCGTCCGGGGGCGAGGCCGCCGAGCTGGTGTACGCGTACGACAGCGACGAGTCCGGCGGCCGCCGGCAGGTCGTGGAGCGGGTCTTCACCGCCTCGGACGGGCGGCTCTACGCGGTCCTGGTGGGCGCTCCCGACAGCCAGTGGCCACGGCACGAGGAGATCCTCGAACGCGCGGTGACGGACTTCGACCCGTACGACAGCCCGTTCTGACGGCTCTGCCCGTTCTCCCCGGCCGCCGGCCGCCGGCCGCCGGCGTCCGGCACCCGGGCCTCGGCGTCCGGCACCGGGCCTCGGCGTCCGGCACCCGGGCCTCGGCGTCCGGCACCCGGGCCTCGGCGTCCGGCACCCGGCCTCGGCATCCGGGCCCGCATCGACCCCCGGGCCCGGCTTTCCGCCTGGCCCGGGGACGGGATCAGCTCGCGAAGTCGCCCGGGGTGTAGTGGCCCGGGGTCAGCCGGCCGGTGACGCCGAAGCGGTTCCAGGCGTTGATCACGGTGATCGCCGCGATCAGCTGGGCCAGCTCCTTCTCCTCGAAGTGCCCGGCGGCCTCTGCGTACACCTTGTCCGGGACGAAGCCGTCGGTGAGCACGGTGACCGCCTCGGTCAGCGCGAGCGCCGCCAGCTCCTTCTCCGTGTAGAAGTGCCGCGACTCCCGCCAGGCGCTGAGCTGGACGATCCGCTCGGCGGACTCGCCCGCCGCGAGCGCGTCCTTGCTGTGCATGTCCAGGCAGAACGCGCACTGGTTGAGCTGCGAGGCCCGGATCTTCACCAGCTCCACCAGGACGGGGTCGAGCCCCTGGCGGGCGGCGATGTCGAGGCGGACCATCGCCTTGTAGACGTCGGGGAGGAGCTGGGAGACGGAGATGCGCTGCGGCTCCTCGGGGGCGAGGTCGGCCGGGGCGTGGTGATGGGTGTGCGCTGTGGTCATGAGGACGACGTTACGGCCCCGATGGCCCGCCGGTATGGTCCATTGGCATGACGGATTCCTGGGCCACTTTCGGTGCGGACCTGCATCTGGAGCCGGTCGGCCGGGGGCTGCGCAGCGGGCTGATGGAGGCGCTGCGGGAGGCCGTGCGCACCGGCCGCCTGGCGCCCGGCACCCGGCTGCCGTCCTCCCGGGCGCTCGCCGCCGACCTGGGCGTCGCCCGCAACACGGTCGCCGACGCCTACGCCGAACTGGTGGCCGAGGGCTGGCTCACCGCCCGCCAGGGCTCGGGGACCCGGGTCGCCCGGCGGTCCGCGCCGCGCCGCACCGGCCCGCCGGCGGCCCCCGCCCGCCCGGCCCGGTCCGGTGCCGGGCACGACCTGAAGCCCGGCACCCCCGACCTGTCCGGCTTCCCGCGAGCCGCCTGGCTCAGGGCCGCCCGCAAGGCGCTCACCGCCGCCCCCGACGACGCCTTCGGTTACGGCGACCCGCTCGGCCGCGTCGAACTGCGCACCGTGCTGGCCGAGTACCTGGCGCGGGCGCGCGGGGTGTACGCCGACCCGGAGCGCATCGTGGTCTGCTCCGGCTTCGCCCACGGCCTGGCGCTGCTGGGCCGGGTCCTGCGCGCCCGCCGGGTCCGGGAGGTCGCCGTCGAGTCGTACGGCCTCGACCTCCACACGAAGCTGCTCACCGACGCCGGGCTGCGCATCCCGTGCCTGCCGCTGGACGAGCACGGCACCCGGACCGGCGAGCTGTCCGCGCTGCGCGGCGCGGGGGCGGTCCTGCTCACCCCGGCGCACCAGTTCCCCACCGGCGTACCGCTGCACCCGGACCGGCGGGCCGCCGCCGTCGACTGGGCCCGGTCCACCGGCGGGCTGATCCTGGAGGACGACTACGACGGCGAGTTCCGTTACGACCGGCAGCCGGTGGGGGCGCTCCAGGGCCTCGACCCGGAGCGCGTCGTCCACCTCGGCACCGCCAGCAAGTCGCTCGCCCCGGGGCTGCGGCTGGGCTGGATGGTGCTGCCCCGGAGCCTGGTCGGCGAGGTGGTGGCCGCCAAGGGCGTCGGCGACCGGACGGCCGGCACGCCCGACCAGCTCACCCTCGCGGAGTTCATCGCCTCGGGCGCGTACGACCGCCATGTGCGGTCCATGCGGCTGCGCTACCGCCGCCGCCGCGACCAGCTCGTCGCGGCGCTCGCCGAGCGGGCGCCGGACGTCCGGGTCAGCGGCATCGCGGCCGGTCTGCACGCGGTCCTCGAACTCCCGGCGGGCGCCGAGCGGTCGGTGGTCCAGGCGGCGGCCTTCCAGGGGCTGGCGCTGGAGGGGCTCGGCCGCTACCGCCACCCCGACGCCCCGGCGGGCCGCGACGCCCTGGTGATCGGCTACGGATCACCCTCCGAGAGCGCCTGGGCGGGCGCCCTGGACGCCCTGTGCCGGGTGCTGCCGTAGGACGCGTCGGGGGCTCCCCGCGACCGCTGCCGTAACGCAGGTTTCAAACCGGCTGTACGTCGAACTAGTCTGACAAGCGGCCCGGTTGCGCACAGGGAAACCGGAACCGACAGACGTACCACGGGGGAGAACCGGAACATGGCCGGACGAAGGCTGAGGTCGAGCACGGTCGTGCTCGGCGGCATGGGGCTGCTCGCCCTGACGATCACGTCCTGCGGCTCGGAGCCGGACAAGCGCTGCGCCGACCGCACCACCCAGAAGACCCTGCCCAGCTCCGAGTGCCGCGGCGGCGGCAGCGGTTCGTACTACTACGGCGGCGGCAAGGGCAGCGACGGCAAGGTGCAGGGCGGCAGCTTCGACAAGTCCGCGGTGGACCGCGGCGGCTTCGGCTGCTCCAAGTCCGGCGGGGGCTGAGCGGGATGGAGCGCCGCACGATCGAGCCGCGCCCCGGCTGGCAGGAGACCGTCGAGTCGCAGGGCGTCGTCTACCCGCTCACCCGCTACCCGGACGACTCGCTGCGCCCGTACTGGGACGAGAGCGCCTACTACGTCTTCTCGCTGCCCGAGGTCGAGGCGCTGGAGGAGGTCGTCGAGGATCTGCACGTCCTGTGCCTGGCCGCCGCCGAGCACATCGTGGAGGAGGAGCGGTTCGCCGACCTCGGCATCACCGATCCGCGACTGTCCGGGCTGATCGCCGAGTCCTGGCGCCGCCGCACCGAACTGCCGTCCGTGTACGGGCGGTTCGACCTGCGGTACGACGGGAGCGGCCCGGCGAAGATGCTGGAGTACAACGCCGACACCCCGACCTCGCTGGTGGAGGCGGCGAGCGCGCAGTGGTTCTGGATGGAGGAGCGGTTCCCCGGGGCCGACCAGTGGAACTCGCTGCACGAGCGGCTGGTCAACGCCTGGAAGCGGCAGGCGCCGCTGCTGCCGCCCGGCCCGCTGCACTTCGTCCACTCCGACGGCGACGAGATCGGCGAGGACCTGATGACGGTCGCGTACCTGCGCGAGACCGCCGAACAGGCCGGCCTGGAGACGCTCGCGCTCTCCGTCGAGGAGATCGGCTGGGACCGGCTGTCGGGCCGGTTCGTCGACGACCGGCTGCGCTTCATCCGCAGCTGCTTCAAGCTCTACCCGTGGGAGTGGCTGGCCACGGACCGGTTCGGCCCGCAGGTGCTGGACACCCTCGACAACGGCGGCGGCTCCGGCACCACCTGCTGGATCGAGCCCGCCTGGAAGATGCTGCTCTCCAACAAGGCGCTGCTGGCGATCCTCTGGGAGCTGTACCCCGGCCACCCGAACCTGCTGCCCGCCTACCTGGACGGCCCGCGCGAGCTGGCCGGGCCCGGCGGGGCGGGGTACGTCTCCAAGCCGCTGCTCGGCCGGGAGGGCGCCGGGGTCGACCTGCACGGGCCCGGCTCGCCGTCCGTCCTGCGCGACGAGCCGTGCTGCTACCAGGAGCTGGCCCCGCTGCCGGACGTGGACGGCAACCGGGTGGTGCTCGGCGCGTGGGTCGTCGACAACGAGGCGGCGGGCCTCGGCATCCGGGAGTCGGCGGGCCCGGTCACGGACGAGTACGCCCGCTTCCTGCCGCACGTCATCCTCTGACCCGCCGGGGTTCTCGCGGGACGCGGGTACGGGTACGGGTACGGCTCAGGCCGCCCCGTACCCGTGGCCGTGCGGGGCTCAGGCCGCCCCGCGCCCGTACGCGCGACGGGCCCAGGTCGCCCCGTACGCGCACCCGCTCCCGTGCGCGCGACGGGCTCAGGCCGCCCCGCGCCCGGGCCGCCCGGCGGCCCCGGCGGCTCAGCCCTTCAGCACCGCCCGGAGCCGGTCCAGCCCCCAGTCCAGGTCCTCCTTGGAGATCACCAGCGGCGGCGCGATCCGGATCGTCGAGCCGTGGGTGTCCTTCACCAGCACCCCCTGCTCCATCAGCCGCTCCGAGATCTCCCGCCCGGTGCCCAGCGCCGGGGCGATGTCCACCCCGGCCCACAGCCCCCGGCCGCGCACCGCCTCCACCGCGCCGCCGCCCGTCAACAGGCCCAGTTCCCGGTGCAGATGGTCGCCCAGCTCGGCCGCGCGCGCCTGGTACTCACCGGTCCGCAGCATCGCGATCACCTCCAGCGCCACCGCGCAGGCCAGCGGGTTCCCGCCGAACGTCGAACCGTGCTCGCCCGGCCGGAACACGCCGAGGACGTCCGCCGACGAGACCACCGCGGAGACGGGCACCACCCCGCCGCCGAGCGCCTTGCCCAGCACGTACATGTCCGGGACCACGCCCTCGTGGTCGAGCGCGAACGTCTTCCCGGTCCGGCCGAGCCCCGACTGGATCTCGTCCGCGATGAACAGCACGTTCCGCTCACGGGTCAGCTCCCGCACCCCGGGCAGATAGCCGGCCGGCGGCACCAGCACCCCCGCCTCGCCCTGGATCGGCTCGATCAGCACCGCCACCGTGTTCTCGGTCATCGCCTCCCGCAGCGCGGTGAGGTCCCCGTACGGCACGATCTCGAAGCCCGGGGTGTACGGGCCGAAGTCGGCCCGCGCCTCCGGGTCGGTGGAGAAGCTGACGATCGTCGTCGTCCGGCCGTGGAAGTTGTCCGAGGCCACGATGATCTTGGCCATGCCGTCCGGCACGCCCTTGACCCGGTAGCCCCACTTGCGGGCGGTCTTCACCGCGGTCTCCACGGCCTCCGCCCCGGTGTTCATCGGCAGCACCGTCTCCATGCCGCACAGCGCCGCCAGCTCCGTGCAGAAGTCGGCGAACCGGTCGTGGAAGAAGGCGCGGGACGTCAGCGTGACCCGGTCGAGCTGGGCCTTGGCCGCGTCGATGAGCCGGCGGTTGCCATGGCCGAAATTGAGCGCCGAGTAGCCGGCCAGCAGATCGAGATAGCGGCGGCCCTCGACATCGGTCATCCAGGCGCCCTCGGCGGAGGCCACGACGACCGGCAACGGGTGGTAGTTGTGCGCGCTGTGCGCCTCGGCGGACGCGATGGCGGTTTCCGTGGTCGACACGGGGTCTCCGTTCGTCGTGCGGCGGGGGGCCGGGGTGGTGCCCACTTTGTATCGTCGGTCGGATCGCGCACCGGGAAACCTCCGTCGCGCGGCGCGCCCGCCGTCGTACGCGGGCGGACGGAATGTGCCGTTCGTCTCAGGCGTGCGCTCCCGTGCTCCCGGATCCCGCGACCGCGCGCCCACTCCGCCCGCACCGGCTGCCGGAGAACGCCCCCGCACCTGAGACAATGGGGCCATGGCCTCCGACCTCCCCACCGACCAGCCGCAGACGGGCCGCACCGGTGCGGCCGCCCGTCCGCGCGTGCTCTCCGGCATCCAGCCCACCGCGGGCTCGTTCCACCTCGGCAACTACCTGGGCGCGGTGCGCCAGTGGGTGGCGCTGCAGGAGAGCCACGACGCCTTCTACATGGTCGTGGACCTGCACGCCATCACGGTCCCGCAGGACCCCGCCGAGCTGCGGGCCAACACCCGGCTCGCGGTCGCGCAGCTGCTGGCGGCCGGCCTGGACCCGGAGCGCTGCACGCTCTTCGTCCAGAGCCATGTGCCCGAGCACGCCCAGCTCGGCTGGGTGATGAACTGCCTGACCGGCTTCGGCGAGGCGTCCCGGATGACGCAGTTCAAGGACAAGTCCGCCAAGCAGGGCGCCGACCGCGCCACCGTCGGCCTCTTCACCTACCCGGTGCTCCAGGTCGCGGACATCCTGCTCTACCAGGCGAACCAGGTCCCGGTGGGCGAGGACCAGCGCCAGCACATCGAGCTGACCCGCGACCTCGCCGAGCGGTTCAACGGCCGGTACGGACAGACGTTCACCGTTCCCGCGCCGTACATCCTGAAGGAGACGGCGAAGATCTTCGACCTCCAGGACCCGGCGGTGAAGATGAGCAAGTCGGCCTCCACGCCGAAGGGCCTCATCAACCTGCTGGACGACCCGAAGATCACCGCGAAGAAGGTGAAGAGCGCGGTCACCGACACCGACACGGTGATCCGGTTCGACGCCGAGAAGAAGCCCGGCGTCTCCAACCTGCTCACGATCCTCTCCACCCTCTCCGGCAGCCCCGTCGAGGACCTGGAACGCAGGTACGAGGGCAAGGGCTACGGCGCGCTGAAGACCGACGTGGCCGAGGCCATGGTGGAATTCGTCACCCCGTTCCGGACCCGCACCCAGGAATATCTGGACGACCCGGAGACGCTGGACTCGATCCTGGCCAAGGGAGCGGAGAAGGCCCGCGCCGTCGCCGCCGAGACGCTGGCGCAGACGTACGACCGGATGGGCTTCCTGCCCGCCAAGCACTGAGTCCAAGGACCCTGGCGAGATCCCGTCCCCAGGGGCCACACTTGCGGCGGAACGTGCGGGCCGGGCGCCCGGCCCGCACGGCATGACCGAAAAGCGACCATCGACGGTGGAGGAGAACGACGTGGGGACCGTAACGCTCGGCGTTTCGATCGCGGTCCCGGAGCCCTACGGCAGCCTGCTCCAGGAACGCCGCGCGAGCTTCGGGGACCCTGCCGCCTACGGCATTCCCACCCACGTCACCCTGCTCCCGCCGACGGAGGCGGACCGGGCGGACCTGCCGGCGATCGAGGCGCACCTCGAAACGATCGCCACGGCCGGCCGCCCGTTCCCGATGCGGCTCTCCGGCACCGGCACCTTCCGGCCGCTCTCCCCGGTCGTCTTCGTCCAGGTCGTCGCGGGCGCCTCGGCCTGCTCCTGGCTCCAGAAGCGCGTCCGGGACGCCTCGGGCCCGCTGGTGCGCGAGCTCCAGTTCCCGTACCACCCGCACGTCACCGTGGCCCACGGCATCTCCGAGGAGGCCATGGACCGGGCCTACGAGGAGCTGGCCGACTACGAGGCCGCCTGGACCTGCGGCTCCTTCTCGCTGTACGAACAGGGGCCGGACGCCGTATGGCGCAAGCTCCGCGACTTCCCGTTCGGCGGAGGCGGCGGGGCGCCCGCCGTCCCCGCCCAGGGCGGCTGCACGATCGAGGCGTCGACCTCGGCCCCGTCGCTGCGGCCCTGAGCACCGGACACACCCCTTACCTGGCCCCCGGCCTTCCTGGAGCCCCCGGCCCGGCCGCTCAGACCGGCAGACGGCGGAACAGCGGACGCGGCACGTGCCGCAGCGCCGCCATCACCACCCGCAGCGCACCGGGCACCCACACCGTCTCCGAGCGCCGCCGCAGCCCCGTGACGATCGCCGTCGCCACCTCCTCCGGCCCCGTCGCGAACGGCTGCTCGGGCAGCCCCGCCGTGTGCCGGGTCCGGACGAAGCTTGGCCGGACGATCAGCACCTGCACCCCGGTCCCCTGGAGCGCGTCCCCGAGCCCCTGTGCGAACGCGTCGAGCCCCGCCTTGCTGGAGCCGTAGATGAAGTCCGCGCGCCGGGCCCGCTCGCCGGCCACCGAGGACAGCACCACCAGCGAACCGTGCCCCTGCGCCTGGAGTGCGCCGGCGCACACCAGCCCGGCGGAGACCGCCCCCGTGTAGTTGGTCTGGGCGACCCGGACCGCGGCCATCGGCTCCTCCTCGTCCCGCGCCTGGTCGCCGGGGACCCCGAACGCCATCAGCACCACGTCGACGTCGCCCTCCGCGAAGACCTTGCCGAGGACCACCTCGTGGGAGGCGGAGTCCAGCGCGTCGAAGTCGACGGTCCGCACGTCAGCCCCCCGGCCGCGCAGCTCCGCGGCGGCCGACTCCAGGGCGGGGGAGGGGCGCCCGGCCAGCCAGACCCGCCGGGTGCGCAGGGCGATCAGCCGGCGCGCGGTGGCCAGGGCGATCTCGGAGGTGCCGCCGAGGACGAGCAGGGACTGCGGGGCGCCGAAGGCATCCTTCACGGAGAACTCCTGGTCAGATGGGGTGGGCTTCATGGGTCCTGTCACAGTCCGAGGCGGCGCGACAGGTCGGAGCGGAACGCCCCCGCCGGGTCCAGCCGCGCCCGCAGCTCCCGGAACTCCGCGAGCCCCGGGTACATCGCGGCCGCCGTCTCCGGCCGCATGCGGGAGTCCGCCGCCAGGCAGACCCGGCCCCCGGCGGCGGCGACCTCCTCGTCCACGCCGTCCAGGAAGCGGCCCAGGCCCGGCAGGGCGGCGGGCAGATCCAGGGCCAGGGACCAGCCGGGCGCGGCGAACGACAGCAGACCGGGGTCCGCCGTCCCGAACCGGTGCAGCACGGCCCGTACGGCGGGGCTGCGACGCGCCGCGATCCGGCGCACCACCCGGTGCAGGGTCTCCTCCTGGCCGTACCCGACGGTGAACCGGTACCGCACCAGCCCGCCCCGGCCGTACAGCGCGTGCGGCTCCGGGAAGGCGTCCGGGCCGTGGAAGAACGCGGACAACGGGCGCGGCTCACCAGCTCGCGCGCGGGGTGCGCCCCGGTAGCGGGCCGCGTTGTACAGGGCGGCCGGGCCCGGCCCGAGCAGCGCGCCCGGCAGCGGGGGCAGCGCCCCGAACAGGCCGGAGAGCGGGCCGGGGGCGGAGGACCGCCCCCGGCCCGCTCCGGCGCGTGGCAGAAGCCGTGTGCGCCCCGCGTGCGCCGGGCGCACCGGCGGTGGCGCGTGCTCTCCCCGGGTGAGGATTCCGCGCCCGGTGGACCGGCCCCGGGCCATCAGGTCGATCCACGCGGAGGCGTACGGCATCCGGTCGCCGCCCGCCGTGAAGCGGGCCAGCAGCTCGTCCAGGTCCCCGGCGCGCTCGGTGGAGACCGACATCAGCGCCGAGCCGACGCGGCGCAGCCGGAGCGTGGCGCCCAGGATCACCCCGGTCAGCCCGAGCCCCCCGGCGGTCGCGTCGAAGAGGGCGGTGCCCGGCAGCACCGTCCGCACCTCGCCGTCGGCGGTGAGCAGCTCCAGGGCACTCACGTGCCGGGCGAACGAACCGGACCGCCGGTGGTCCGGTCCGGGCAGATCGGAGGCGATCGCGCCGCCGACCGTCAGCCGGCCGGTCCCGGGGACGACCGGCGGGAGCAGGCCCTGCGGCAGCAGCACCCGCAGCAGCCGCTCCAGACTCACCCCCGCGTCGCAGCGCACCACCCCGGCGGCCGGGTCGACGGCCCCGATCCGGGCCAGGCCGGTCAGGTCGAGCACCGAGCCGCCCGCGTTCTGCGCCGCGTCCCCGGGCGACCGCCCCAGCCCGCGCGCGACGACGCCCCGCGGCCCGCGGCCGCGGACGACGGCGGCGGCCTCCTCGTACGTGCGGGGGCGAAACCGTACGGCGGTCGTCGGGGAGGTACGGCCCCAGCCGGTCAAGGACACCGTGTCGACGGACATGGGGGTGACCGTATCGTCCGGGAAATCCCCTTCGCGGCATTGGTGAATTCGCTCACCGGAACGGGTGACGGAGGGTGTGTCAGCGGAGCGTGGCGGACATCCGCCGTACGGGTCGGGGAGAGTCCGGGGCGGGCCGCTGGTGTTCCGGGCCCAGGAGGGTATGCGTGAGGTCATGGACTGGCTCAAGAAACTCCCGGTGATCGGCCCCCTGGTCACCCGGCTCATGGAGACGCACGCGTGGCGTTCCTACGAGCGGCTCGACCGGGTCCACTGGACCCGGCTGGCGGCGGCGATCACCTTCATCAGCTTCCTGGCGCTCTTCCCGCTCATCGCGGTCGGCGCGGCGATCGCCGCCGCCCTGCTGAGCGACAAGCAGATCGACACGATCAAGGACGAGCTGGCCGACCAGGTGCCGGGCATCTCCGACCAGTTGGGCATCGACGGGCTGATCGCCAACGCGGGCACGATCGGTCTGGTCGCGGGCGCCCTGCTGCTGTTCACCGGGGTCGGCTGGGTCGGTTCGATGCGGGAGTGCCTGCGCGCGGTCTGGGAGCTGGACGACGTCCAGGAGGCCAACCCCGTCGTCGCCAAGGTGAAGGACGCCGTGCTGCTCGTCGGCCTCGGCGGCGCGGCGCTGGCCACCCTCGCGGTCTCCACCGTCGGGTCGACGGCGGTCGGTTGGACCGCCGACCTCATCGGCATCCCCGAGAGCGGGGCCGGCGGCGTGCTGCTGCGGGTGGCCGCGCTGGTGGTCGCGGTCGCCGCCGACTTCCTGCTGCTGCTCTACCTGCTGTCGCTGCTGCCCGGAGTGGAACCGCCGAGGCGGCGGCTGATGGTCGCGGCCCTGCTCGGGGCGGTCGGCTTCGAACTGCTCAAGCTGCTGCTCGGCAGCTACATGAAGGGCGTCGCGGGCAAGAGCATGTACGGGGCGTTCGGTGTGCCGATCGCCCTGCTCCTGTGGATCAACTTCACGGCCAAGCTGCTGCTGTTCTGCGCCGCCTGGACGGCGACCGGCAGCAAGGAGGAGGAAGGCGTGCGGCGGGAGGAGGAGCCCGGGGACTCCGGTGCGCCGGGCGCGGAGCCTGCCGCCGCCGAGACCTCCGGAGGCGGCTCCACCCGCGTCTGAGCGGCGGTTCCCCCTTGCGTCTGAGCGGCGCGGCCCCGCGTCCGGGGGCGCCGGAAGCGGGGCCGCGTGCGGGGTGTCCGGCGGATCGGGGCCCGACCCGCCGGACATCGCCTCAGGGCTTGTCGGTCGGGGCGGCCGACGCGGTCGCCCCGGCGCCCTCGGGATCGCCCTCGACGTGCTTGCCGGTGTCCTCGACGTCCTTGCCGGCCTCGCCGGTGTCCTCGGCGCTCTCCCCGGCCTTGCCGGTGTGCTGGGCGGTCCCGGTGTCCTCGGCGTCCTTCGTCCCCGCCGCCGTCGCGTCCGTCTCCGTCGCGTCCGTCTCCGTCCCGCGGGTCCGTCCGGCCATCGGCCAGCGGCGGTTCACCAGGAACACCGCGGCGGCCAGGACCACGAGCAGACCGCCGATGATCGCCAGGGCGGTGCCCACTCCGCTGGAACCGTTCGACGCCGACGCGTGGGTGGCCTCCGCCTGTCCGCCGGGGCCCTGGACGGTGCCGGCCGCGGGGGTCGCGCCCTTGCCGCCGATGCCGGTGCCGGTGTCCAGGGACCTCGGCGGCACGAGCTGGCCGACCGGGGTCACCTTGCCGCTCGCGGCGAAGCCCCAGTCCAGCAGGTGCGCGGCCTCCTTGTAGACGGCGTGGCTCTCCTCGGCCGACGGGTTCATGACCGTGACCAGCAGGACCTTGCCGTTGCGCTCGGCGACGCCGGTGAAGGTGTTGCCCGCGTGGGTGGTGTAGCCGTTCTTGACGCCCGCGATCCCCTGGTACGGGTCCACGCCGATGTCCCCGGTGATCAGCCGGTTGGTGTTCGAGATCTCGAAGGACTCGCGCTTCTTGCCCTTCTTCTTCTCGCCCGGGAAGTCGGCCGACGCGGTCGCCGCGTACTCGCGGAAGTCCTTCTTCTGGAGACCGCTGCGGGCGATGAGGGTCAGGTCGTACGCGCTGGAGACCTGGCGCGGCGCGTCGTAGCCGTCCGGCGAGACCACCACCGTGTCCAGGGCCTGCAGCTCCTCGGCGTGCGCCTGCATCGCGTCCACCGTCTTCTGGACGCCGCCGTACATCTCCGACAGGACGTGCACCGCGTCGTTGCCCGACCGCAGGAACACACCCAGCCACAGATCGTGGACCGTGTAGGTGTGGTCCTCCTTGATCCCGACGAGGCTGCTGCCCTCCCCGACCCCGGACAGCTCGTTCTCCGTCACCTTGTGGGCCAGGGTGGTCGGCTGGAGCGCCGGCAGGACGGTGTCCGCGAAGAGCATCTTCAGCGTGGAGGCGGGCGGCAGCCGCCAGTGGGAGTTGTGCGCGGCGAGGACGTCCCCGCTCTCCGCGTCCGCGACGATCCAGGACCGGCCGCTCAGCTTCTTGGGCAGCACCGGCGCTCCGGGGCCCAGGTTGACCTGGGTGCCGGCCTTGCCGAGCTGCTCGCCGCCGAGGCTCGACATCGTGCTCGGCGGCTTGGGCTGCTTGTCGTCGCTCGTGTCCTTGTCGGCTGCCGCAGCAGGACTGAGGACGAAACCGGACAACAAAGCGGCGGAGGTGATCGTGAGGGCGATCTTTTTCAGAGCGGGCACGGTCGGAAACGTACAGGGCGAAACCGTGGTTGCGGACCCGGACCGCCTGACCCGCCGCAGGGAACGCCGGGACGGCCCTGTGCGGACGCCACCCCGGAGCAGAAGGCCGACGGGCGGCGGCGATACTGGACCCATGAAGCTCAGCCGCCGCGTGTCCTGGTTCCTGCTCGCGTTCGGGGTGTGGAGCTGGTTCATCTGGATCACTTTCGTCAAAAATCTGTGGCAGGACGGCAGTGGCCTCGCCTTCGACGACGCGGGTGATCCGACCGGCTACTTCTGGGTGCACCTGCTGCTCGCCATCACGTCCTTTCTTCTGGGGACGGCGGTGGGCGTGATCGGGTTGCGCGGAGTCCGGGCTTCACGCGACAAGAGCGCATGACGACGGGAACGTGGGGAAGCTCGGATGGCAGCTGTGGTCTTCGCCCTGGTGGCGCTCGTGGTGCTGGCGCTGCTCGGCGCCGTGCACCGGTACGTGTGGCGGCGCTTCGTCGGTGACACCACCGCCCCGGGCAGCACGCTGCGGCGGGTGGGGACCGTCGCGGCGTTCGTGCTCCCGCTGCTGAGCCTCGGCGCGATGACGTCGGGGCGGGTGGGCGCCCCCTTCTGGCTCCAGCAGGTGCTGGCGTGGCCGGGCTTCCTGTGGCTGGCCTGCCTGCTGTACCTGACGCTGGCGCTGCTCGTGGGCGAGGTCGTCCGGCCGCTCCTCCTGCGCTTCCTCGCCCGCCGCGACGCGCGGACGGAAACGGCGGAGAACGGAACGGCGGAAGGAGCGGCTTCCGGAACCGCTTCCGGAGCACCATCCGGAACCACGTCCGGAACGCCTGCGGCCCCGGCCTCCGGAGCGCTCGCCGGGACCGCGGGGGAGCCCCGCACCCGTACCGGTGAACTGGTCGCGTCCCGTACGGCTGCCGCCCCCTCCCCGTCGGACCCGGCGGTAAGGACGGCGCCGGACCCGGCCGCCGCGGCGGCAGCGGAACCCGCGGCGAAGGCCGATGCGGAACCCGCGACCGAGACCGATCCGGAATCCATGGCGAAGGACGATACGGAACCTGCGGCGAAGGCCGGTACGGAACCGGCGGAGAGCCCGTCCGCCGAAGCCCCGGCCGCCCCCGCGCCCGCTCTCGCTCTCGGCCCCTCCCGCCGCCTCTTCGTCTCCCGGGTCGTCGGCGGTGCGGCCGCCGCCGCCGGGCTCGCCACCGTCGGGTACGGCACGTACGGCGTCCTGCGCGGCCCGAGCGTCCAGCGGATCACCGTCCCGCTGGCCAAGCTGCCTCGCGCGGCCCACGGCTTCCGCATCGCCGTGGTCAGCGACATCCACATCGGCCCGATCCTCGGCCGTGCCCACACCCGCCGGATCGTCGACACGATCAACGCGACCTCGCCCGACCTCGTCGCCGTCGTCGGCGACCTCGTGGACGGCTCCGTCGCGGACCTCGGCTCGGCCGCCGAACCGCTGGCCGCCCTGCGGGCCCGGCACGGCAGCTACTTCGTCACCGGCAACCACGAGTACTTCTCCGGCGCCGAGCAGTGGGTCGATCACGTCCGCGAACTGGGCCTCGTCCCGCTGGAGAACGCCCGGGTCGAGATCGAGGGCTTCGACCTCGCCGGGGTCAACGACATCGCGGGCGAGACCGAGGGGCAGGGGCCGGACTTCGTCCGCGCGCTGGGCGACCGGGACCGGGGGCGGGCCGCCGTCCTCATGGCGCACCAGCCCGTCGTCATCCACGACGCCGTCGAGCACGGCGTCGACCTCCAGCTCTCCGGCCACACCCACGGCGGGCAGCTCTGGCCGGGCAACATGCTCGCCGAGCTGGCCAATCCCACCGTCGCCGGACTCGAACGCTACGGCGACACCCAGCTGTTCGTCTCGCGCGGCGCGGGCGCCTGGGGGCCGCCGGTCCGGGTGGGGGCCCCGTCCGACATCACCGTCGTGGAGCTGGCGTCCCGTCAGGCGTAGGGGGGGTCCGGCGGACTGTGGGGAAGGTCCGGCGGACCGTGACCGGGACCGGGGCGTCCGATCCGCCGGACACGCCCTGGTTCCACAACTCCTCCGGGGCGTGGCTCCGTTGCGGGTGCGACGACTCCGGAGCCCCGGGCCGGTCATCATGAAATCCACACCGCAGGGTCACCGTCAGCTACATAAACCCGCAGGTAGAAGACAGGAAACAGCCTTTTCGGACAGAGTTTCCGGATCGTGTCCAACAAAAGGCTGTGAGTGCCCCATTTACTCTTCCAGATGTGAAAATCGTGTGATTGGGTGAGCGCGAACATGCGGCGATGTGCGCGTCCTGAACGCCACCGCCGAGGTGGGGTTTGGCAAGGGAGAGCACGGCAATGCGGTCGGTCCGGGTACGGATTCTCGCGATTCTCGCGGTATTGGTCATAGCGGGCGTCGGTGCCTGGCAACTGCTCCCGTCGGGGGAGGCGAAGACCGACGCGATCAGAGTCGGGACCTCGGACGTCGTCACCTCGCTCGACCCGGCCGGCGCCTACGACGCCGGTTCCTGGGCGATCTACAGCAACATCTACCAGTCGCTGATGACCTTCAAGCCCGGGGCCGTCACGCCGGAGCCGGACGCCGCCGAGAGCTGCGGGTTCGTCGGGCAGAAGCTCCAGACGTACCAGTGCAAGCTCCGTGACGACCTGACCTTCACCAACGGTCGCAAGATCACCGCCAAGGACGTCAAGCACTCCTTCGACCGGATCTTCAAGATCAATTCGGATGTCGGTCCCGCGGGTCTCTTCCCCACGCTCGACACGGTCACGACCGAGGGCCGGACGATCACGTTCAACCTCTCCGCCAAGGACGCGACCTTCCCGCAGAAGATCGCCACCGGCGCCGCGGCGATCGTCGACTCCTCCATGTACCCGAAGGACAAGCTCCGCAAGGGCAACCAGGTCGACGGCTCCGGCCCGTACGTCCTGAAGTCGTACGAGCACAACAAGAGCGCCGAACTGGTCCCGAACCTCAAGTACAAGGGCGCGCTCAAGAAGACCGGCGAAGCGGTCGACATCAGCTACTTCAAGACGTCCGAGGAGCTCCAGACCTCGTGGGACGCCGGTGACGTGGACATCGCCCACCGCCAGCTCCCCTCCGAGACGCTCGCCGAGCTCGACCAGAACGACCCCGACGTACGAGTGACCGAGGCCGCCAGCGCCGAGATCCGCAACATCATCTTCAACTCCCGTACCGGTTCGCCGTTCGACGAGAAGAAGGTCCGCCAGGCCGTCGCCGCGCTCCTCGACCGGGGCCCGCTGGTGCGGAAGGTCTACCAGGGGACCGTCGATCCGCTCTACTCGCTGATCCCCACCGGCTTCATCGGCCACAGCACCCCCTTCTTCGACACCTACCCGTCGCCCGACCCCAAGCGGGCCCGGAAGCTGCTCCAGCAGGCGGGGGTGGAACTGCCGGTCGCCGTCAACTTCGCCTACCGCGAGGGCGACATGTACACCAAGGAGACGGAGGAGCTGCGCCGTCAGATGGAGAAGGACGGCCTGTTCAAGGTCTCCGTCAAGGCCGTGGAGTGGACGAAGTACCAGAAGGAGTACGCGGCCGGCAAGTTCGACATGTACACCGTCGGCTGGTTCCCCGACTTCCCGGACCCCGACACCTTCAGCCAGCCGCTCGTCGGCACCGGGAACGTCCTCCACAGCGGCTACTCCAGCAAGAAGATGGACCAGCTGATCGCCGCCACGCAGCAGTTCAGCGACCGCAGCCGCACGTCGAACGACTTCAAGCAGATGCAGGCGCTGGTCGGCGAGGACGTCCCGCTGCTGCCGCTGTGGCAGAAGAAGGATTACGTCGTCGCCAAGGCCGACGTCGCCGGCTCCCAGTACCTCTCCGACGGCACCGGCACCTGGCGGCTGTGGGAGCTGAGCCGGATCTGACCCGCCCGGCTCGGCGGGCCTGACCGGCCCGCCCGGCCGGAGCGGCCGGATCAGTCGGTGGAACGGCCGGGGCCCCGCGCCCCGGCCGTCGCCGTCTCCGGGAGGAACTCCACGAGCAGGCCGTGGATCTGCCGCACCAGCGGGCGCAGCACCCGGAACCGGGAGAGCGAGATGGCCCGCGCGGCGATCGGCGCGGTCCGCTCGACCAGGCGTCGGCTGCGCTCGGCGCCCTCGCTGCGGTCGTACACCCAGTAGAGCACCAGGCCCATCTGCATCAGCCACATCAACTGCGGCAGCAGCGGGGCCAGTTGCGGATCGCTCTTGACGTCGGCCCCGGCGAGGCACCGCTCGTGGATGGAGATCGCCGCGTCCCGCGCCGCGGAGGAGTCGCCGGAGAACGGGGAGAGCGGGCTGTCGGGGTCGGCCGCGTTCTTGAAGAACTGCGAGGCGAAGCGGTGGTACGGCTCCGCCACGTCCAGCCAGCCGAGCAGCACGCCCCTGATCCGTACGGCCAGGTCCCGGTCGCCCTCCAGCACCGGCCGGACCGCCTCGGCGTGCTCACCGGCGATCCGGTCGTAGAAGCCCTGGACCAGGTGCTCCTTCGAGGCGAAGTAGTAGTAGGCGTTGCCGACCGAGACGCCCGCCTCCTGGGCGATGGCCCGCATGGTCGTCCGGTCGTAGCCCCGCTCCGCGAAGAGCCGGAGCGCCGTTTCGAGAATCAGCGTGCGGGTCTGCTCGCTCTTCGCGGCCTTGGCCGGCTTGTTCTCCTGCACGTTCTTCTCTTCCTTCACCACGGGCCCAAGGTTATCGGGGCCCTCGCGCCCCGCCCGGCGGGGTGGCGCACGCGGTGCTCCCGGGGGCGCAGGGCGGCACGGCCATCGCGCGGTAGCGGGCGGCCGCCAGCACGGTCCCCCGGGCGAAGGGCCGCCCGGCCGGGGTGGTCAGCCAGTGGGCCCGCGAGCGGTACTCGGCCAGCGCCCACAGGCAGACGATCCAGGCGGCGGTCTCCCGGTAGACCTGCCCCAGGTCGCCGACGACGGTGATCTCCCGGAGCGTCGCCGCGTGGTCCAGCTCCGGGAACCGCCGCACGGCCTCCGCCGATCCGGCCGGGACGAGGTCGAGCGGGACGAGCTGCCGCTGCCGCTGGAGCCAGCCCCGCAGATGGACGCAGAGCGGGCACCGCGCGTCGTAGAGCACGGTCAGCCGGCGGACGGGGGCGGCCGCCCGGCGTACGGGGACGGGCCCGGCGGCGGCGTAGGGTGCGGGGCCCGGCACCGCCGCCGGGGGCGCGTCGTCGGCCACCGGGCTCACCGCCCGGTCGCGGGGGCGGTCCACGGGCCCTGGGCGCCCGGGGGAGTCCAGCCCTGCGGCTCCACGGGCGGGGTCTGCTCGCGCTCCAGCGCGCCGCGCCGGCGGATCCGGCTGAGCACCCACACGTTGCCCAGGTGCATCACGCCGAGCACCAGCAGGACCACGCCCACCTTGACCGAGAGCGCCTCGAACAGCTCGCGGGCGGTGGTGACCCCGTCGGCGTTCTTGAGGTAGAGCGCGACGAACCCGAGGTTGACCAGGTAGAAGCCGACCACCAGCAGGTGGTTGACGGCGTCGGCGAGCTTCTCGCTCCCGCGCAGTACGTCGGCGAGGAAGACCCGCCCGTTACGGCTGAGGGTGCGGGCGACCCAGACGGTGAGCGCCACGCTGACGAGCAGGTAGATGACGTACGCGACCACAGTGAGGTCCATGCCCCACCCTCCTTTGAACGCGTTCAAATTGCTGTGTGGGCATGACTGTAGACCCCTTCTTGAACATGTTCAAGAAGGGGTCCGTGTGGCAACTACCGGAGGTGGCTCACCGGGCCTCGGGGCCGCCGATGTCCGCAGGCCCCCACGGATCCGTCGGCCCGCCCGCATCCGCCGGCCCGCCCGGGACGGTCTACCCCGGCTCCGTCTCCGTCAGCGCGTCGGCGATCTCCGCGCGCAGCGCCTCGCCGTGCCGGGGCGTCAGCTCCGCGAGCGCCGTGTTCCACTGCGCGGCCGCGTTCTCCACCGCCTCACGGAAGCCCCGCTCGACGGGACGGCGGGCGAAGAACAGCGCCACCGCGCCCACCGGCCGCAGCAGCCACCGCCCGCGCACGCTCAGCACGACGGAGATCCGCCAGGAGCCGTCGTCGGCCGGGTACGGGGTGACCGTGAGGCGGGCCTTGGCCAGCCGGTGCGCCGCCCGCGCGGTGACGGGGGGCCGGGCGGCCGGAAGAGGGGAGGGAAGCCGGTCCACCGCCGCCCACCAGGCGGCGAGATCGGCGGCGCCGCGCCCGGAGAAGCGGTACAGCGAGCCGCGGTCGGGCCGGTGCCCGGAAAGGGAGAGGCCCAGCGCCCGGGGCCTGCGGGGCTCGCTCAGCCGCACCTTCAGGCGCAGCGCCAGGCCGTCCTCCGCGACCCGGCTCTCCACCTCGACGGAGTGCGCCGGCCGCCACGCGCGCAGGACGACGGCCCCGACCGTCGCGGACGGGCCGGGCGCCGGGACCCCGCCGGACGCGCCGGGGCCCGAGGAGCCGCCCGCCGCGCCGGCGCCGGCCGTTCCGGGGCGGGCCAAGCCGTCTGCCGCGCCGGCCGTTCCGGAGCCCGCCGGGACGCGGCCGTCAGCGCCGGGCTTCACCGGCTTCGGGGTCTCCCCGTACCGTGCCCCCGCCCGCAGGTGACGTCCCTTCAGCAGCCGGAGGCCCGCCACCGCCCGCCCGTCGGCCAGCAGGACCGAACCGTCCGCGCGCGCCCGGGAGCCGTCGAGGAGGTCCACCAGTGTGCCGGCCGCCTCCTCGAACCAGCCGCGGTCCAGCGGCGCGACGGTGACCGTGTGCGTGAGACGTGTCATGGGAGCCCGGCGGGGTCAGACGCTCAGGGAGCGGGCCTGGTTGAGCTGGGCCATGATCGCGGGGAAGGTGTGCGGGCCCGTCGCGGGGATCATCGTGGCGTGGTGCCGGCCGCCGCTGGTGACCGTGACCTGGACGAAGCCGGTCGTCTGCTTCTCCTTCATCAGCAGGAACAACAGGCCGACCAGGCAGAACAGGGCGAAGACGATCGCCAGCACGACCGCGTGCGTCGGGATCTTCTCCTCGGTCCGCGACATGTCCGTCGCCGTCCAGACCGCGCCTTTGAGCGGCATCGTCCCGGACGGGGTGACGATCGCGTCGCCCATGACGGTGATGTCGCCGATCGACAGCATCGGCATCCCGTGCTGACCGGGCACGCCCTGGGGCGCCGGAAGGTACGGGCCGGGCATCGTCGGCTGGGCGTACTGCGGGTACCCGTAACCGGGGCCGGGCTCGGTCGCGGACTCCGGCAGCGGCTGGGGATAGCCGTAGGCCGGGGCGCCCTGGGCGGGGTAGCCGTACGCCTGGCCGTCCGCGACGGTGGGCTGGTGGCCGGGCTGCTGGGGAGGGCCCCACGTGTACGCGTCGCCCGCCGGCGGATTCGGGTCGCTCACGACTGTCCCCGTTCTGTTCACTTCTTACTTCGGTCTTCGACTCCGCCGACCGTACCGCCCCCGAGGGCCCCGTGCAGCAACAGGCCCCGCTCCCGGCAGCGGTGGGGCTGCGGGGGCGGGGCCTGGTGACGTCACCGGTGTGACGAGGGGGTCAGAAGCGACGCGTGATGAGCGCGCGCTTCACCTCCTGGATCGCCTTGGTGACCTCGATGCCACGGGGGCAGGCGTCCGTGCAGTTGAACGTGGTGCGGCAGCGCCACACGCCGTCCCGGTCGTTCAGGATCTCCAGCCGCTGCTCGCCGGCCTCGTCGCGCGAGTCGAAGATGAAGCGGTGCGCGTTGACGATCGCCGCCGGGCCGAAGTACTGGCCGTCGTTCCAGAACACCGGGCACGAGGACGTGCACGCGGCGCACAGGATGCACTTGGTGGTGTCGTCGAACCGCTCGCGGTCCTCGGGGGACTGCAGGCGCTCGCGGGTCGGCTCGTTCCCCTTGGTGATGAGGAAGGGCATGACGTCGTGGTACGCCTGGAAGAACGGGTCCATGTCGACCACGAGGTCCTTGAGGACCGTGAGGCCCTTGATGGCCTCCACCGTGATCGGCTTGTCCGGGTTGATGTCCTTGATCAGCGTCTTGCAGGCGAGCCTGTTCTTGCCGTTGATCCGCATCGCGTCGGAGCCGCAGATGCCGTGGGCGCAGGAACGGCGGAACGTCAGGGTTCCGTCGAGCTCCCACTTGATCTTGTGAAGGGCGTCGAGGACGCGCTCCTTCGGGTCGATCTCGATCTGGAAGTCCTGCCACTGGACCTCGTCCGACACCTCGGGGTTGAAGCGGCGGATCCGGAACGTGGCCGTGATGAACGGCGAGTCGGCGAAGCCGGCCTCGGCGTTGTCGGTTTTGTCCAGGGTCGGGGTAGCCATCAGTACTTACGCTCCATCGGCTGGTAGCGGGTCGTCACGACCGGCTTGTAGTCGAGCCGGATCGACTCGGCGCCGTCGGCGGCCACCTCGCGGTACGCCATGGTGTGGCGCATGAAGTTGACGTCGTCGCGGTTGGGGTAGTCCTCGCGGTAGTGACCGCCGCGGGACTCCTTGCGGGCGAGCGCGGAGACCGCCATGACCTCGGCCAGGTCGAGCAGGTTGCCCAGCTCGATGGCCTCCAGCAGGTCGGTGTTGAACCGCTTGCCCTTGTCCTGGACGGACACGTTGAGGTACCGCTCGCGCAGCTCGGCGATCTTGGCGACCGCCGTCTTGATGGTTTGCTCGGTGCGGAAGACCATCACGTTGGCGTCCATGCACTCCTGGAGCTCCGTGCGCAGCGTCGCGACGCGCTCGGTGCCGGTGGAGTCGCGCAGCCGCTCCACCTGGTCGGCGACGAGCTGGGCCGGGTTCTCGGGCAGCTCGACGAAGTCGCTCTTGGCCGCGTACTCGGCGGCCGCGATGCCGGAGCGCTTGCCGAAGACGTTGATGTCGAGCAGCGAGTTGGTGCCCAGGCGGTTGGCGCCGTGCACGGAGACACAGGCGACCTCGCCGGCGGCGTACAGGCCCGGGACGACGGTGGTGTTGTCGGCCAGCACCTCGCCCTCGACGTTGGTCGGGATGCCGCCCATGGCGTAGTGCGCGGTCGGCTGGATCGGGATCGGGTCCGTGTAGGGCTCGATGCCGAGGTAGGTCCGCGCGAACTCCGTGATGTCCGGGAGCTTGGCGTCCAGCTGCTCCGGCGGCAGGTGCGTCAGGTCCAGGTACACGTGGTCGCCGGCGGGACCGCAGCCGCGGCCCTCACGGATCTCCGTGTAGATGGAGCGCGAGACGACGTCACGGGACGCGAGGTCCTTCATGACCGGCGCGTACTTCTCCATGAAGCGCTCGCCGTCCTTGTTGCGGAGGATGCCGCCCTCACCGCGGGCGCCCTCCGTCAGCAGGATGCCCATGCGCCAGATGCCCGTCGGGTGGAACTGGAAGAACTCCATGTCCTCCAGCGGCAGGCCGCGCCGGTAGCAGGCGGCCTGGCCGTCACCGGTCAGGGTGTGGGCGTTCGACGTCACCTTGAAGAACTTGCCGGTGCCGCCGGAGGCGTAGATGACCGACTTCGCCTGGAAGACGTGGATCTCGCCGGTCGCCAGCTCGTACGCGACGACGCCGGCGGACTTCTTGACCCCGTCGACCTCGGTGATCAGCTGGTCCAGGACGTAGAACTCGTTGAAGAACTCCACGCCCTCCTTGACGCAGTTCTGGTACAGCGTCTGGAGGATCATGTGGCCGGTGCGGTCGCCCGAGTAGCAGGCGCGGCGGACCGGGGCCTCGCCGTGGCTGCGGGTGTGACCGCCGAAGCGGCGCTGGTCGATCCGGCCCTCGGGCGTGCGGCCGAACGGCAGGCCCATCTTCTCCAGGTCGAGGACGGCGTCGATGGCCTCCTTCGCGAGGATCTCGGCGGCGTCCTGGTCGACCAGGTAGTCACCGCCCTTGATCGTGTCGAAGGTGTGCCACTCCCAGTTGTCCTCCTCCACGTTGGCCAGCGCGGCGGCCATGCCGCCCTGCGCGGCGCCCGTGTGGGAGCGGGTGGGGTAGAGCTTCGTCAGCACGGCGGTACGGCTGCGCTTGGTGGCCTCGATGGCCGCGCGCATGCCGGCGCCGCCGGCGCCGACGATGACGGTGTCGTACTTGTGGATCTGCATGGTTTCCTCTGGTCCCTCTGTCCCGGCGCCTAGCGAATGTTCGGGTCGAAGGTGAAGATCACCAGCGTGCCCAGCAGGACGGTGAACACCGTGGCGGTGTACAGGAGCATCTTCAGCCAGAAGCGGGTGTTGTCCCGTTCGGCGTAGTCGTTGATGACCGTACGGAGGCCGTTGGCGCCGTGGAGCATGGCGAGCCACAGCATCAGCAGGTCCCAGACCTGCCAGAACGGCGAGGCCCAGCGGCCCGCCACGAAGGCGAAGCCGATCTTGGAGACGCCGCCGTCGAGCACCAGCTGGATCAGCAGGTGGCCGATGACGAGGACGACCAGGACGATGCCCGACAGGCGCATGAAGAGCCAGGCGTACATCTCGAAGTTGCCGCGCGTGGCCTTCGGGGTCTTGCCCGTGCGCTTGCGCGGGGGCTCGATCACCGGGGCCGGGTGGTCGACGTCGTACAGGCTCACGCCCTCGACGTCGCCGATCGCGGCTGCGGAAGAGGTCTCGCTGGACATGGGCCTCAGCTCCCGAAGAGATCGCGTACGGCGTGACCGAGGACGGGGTAGAGCGCCCCGACCATCAGCACGATCCAGATGCCCACCACGGTCCAGAGCATCTGCTTCTGGAGGCGCGGGCCCTTGGCCCAGAAGTCCACGGCGATGATCCGCAGACCGTTCAGCGCGTGGAAGAGAATCGCGGCCACGAGGCCGTATTCGAGGAACGCGACGGGCCACGTCTTGTAGGTGGCCACGACGTCGTCGTACGCCTCGGGGGATACGCGGACGAGTGCGGTGTCCAGGACATGTACGAACAGGAAGAAGAAAATGAGGACACCGGTGACTCGATGAGCCACCCAGGACCACATGCCTTCCCGGCCGCGGTACAGCGTTCCAGCCGGCACGGAAGAACCCTCCGGGAGCGGGGATTGGGGTCGGCCGGCTTGACTGTCGGTCTGACCCGGCCGGGTACGGTCCACCGGCCCCGGCCATCGTAGCGACGCATTGTCGGTTCGTTCGCGCCGGGGCCTCCGGTGTGATCAAACCGGCAATCAAACAGGCACGTACGGGCTAGAGCCGGGCGCGCCGGTCGTGCCGGATCCGAGGCCCCGCCGGGGCGGGCCGCGCCGGGCCGGTCTACCGGCCGGGGTCCGCCGTGACCAGCTCCACGATCCGGCTCCGGGCGAGTCGGCGCAGCTCCTCGGCGGTCACGGCCCGCTCCTCGTCCACCTCGTGCGCCAGCCGGACCCGGATGCCGGCCAGCACCTGGTCCACGTGCTGGGAGGGCGCGTAGGAGTCCAGGCAGATCACGAAGGCGTGGCCGAACCGGCTCTCGTACGCCGCGTGCGCGGCCCGCAGCGCCAGATGGGCGGCGCGGGGCGCGTCGTGGTGCAGGCAGGTGGCCGGCTCGGCGACCAGGGCCTCCGCGATGTCGCCGGGCGCGAGGTCGTAGCCCGCCTCGTCGGACGCGGCCAGTAGGGCGCCGAGATCGGGGTAGGGGCGGTGGGCGGCCATGCGGTGCGCCCACCGCAGGCTTCCGCAGCACTCCAGGAAGGCCGCCTCTGCGGCGGCGAAGGGGAGGCTGTTGAAATGGGCCAGGCCCACGGCATGATCATCCGGCGGGGCGCCGGCGTGCTCCGCGCCCGGGCCCCCGCCCGGCGCCGGAGGGCGCGGCTGCACGGGCACGGCCGACCGGCCTGCCGGGGGCTTGGGTTGCTTCGGCAGGCCGGCGGGGGACTCGCTGGACCTGGACAGCGTGGACTCCTCGTGATCAACGGCGGCTGGGACTCCGTGGTCCCGGGAGGGGGCTCCGCGGTCTCGGAAACAGGACCCTCCGTCCTGGGAAGACAGGTCCGGGGGCGGCGGGGTTGCCCGGCCGGGGAGTGAGATCCGCAGGAGGGGAATGGGTGTGCGAGTGGAGCGAGGAACGAATGTGCCGCAACGCTAGCGAGGCCGGGCGCGCGACGCCCGGCGAGCCGCTGAACAATCACCCGAACGGGAGAGTTTCGGAACGTGTGATGGACGCCTGACCAGCGCGGGGCCGGGGCCTGCCCGCCGCCTCGATGTCCTCACTGGGCGAGTCCGGGACAAAAGTGCCAATCTTGCATCCGGCTCACCTATTTCTCCATCTCTTCACTCTTTTCCCGCGCACATCCCCCCACAATGGAGGAACCCTTCCGATGTCGCCCTCGCGTGGTGCCCTCGTCACCGGCGCGGCCGTCACGGCCGCGGCCGCCGTCGTCCTCACCGTCGTCGTCTGGCCGGAAGGCTCCGGCAGCGGCCCGTCCGGCGACACGGCGTCGCCCTCCGGCACCTCCGCCGAGGCCGCCCCCTCGCCGACCCGCAGCTATCCGATGTCCAGCACGCCGAGCGCGATCCCCGCCGTGCGCGAGCACACCGCCGCCCGCGGTCCCGGCTGGCAGCCCGGCAAGGGCAGCGGGGTCGTCATCGCCAAGGGCAGCCAGGTCCTGGCCGACGAGGCGCGGCTGCTCGCCGACGAGCTGAAGATCCGCTACCGGGGCGCCGAACCGGCGAAGGCGGGCGACGTCGAGCTGGCCCTCGGCGGCAAGGACGCGGGGCCCGCCGAGTCGTACACGCTCACCGTGCGCGACCGGAGGGTGCGGATCACCGGGCCCGACGAGTCCGGCGTCTTCTACGGCACCCGGACGCTCAAGCAGTCCCTGAAGGCGGACGGCGCCGTGCCCGAGGGCGTCGTCAACGACCGGCCGGACCGACCGCAGCGCGGGCTCAACCTCGACATCGCGCGCAAGCACTACAGCGCGGAGTGGATCGAGGACCGCATACGCGAGATGGGCGATCTCAAGCTGAACCAGCTCGGTCTGCACTTCTCCGACGACCAGGCGTTCCGCATCGAGTCGAAGTCCCACCCCGAAGTGGTCTCCGACGAGGCCCTCACCCAGGACGAGGTCCGCCGCATCGTCGGCCTCGCCAACAGCCGGCACATCGAGGTCGTCCCCGAGATCGACTCGCCCGGACACCTCGGCGCGGTGCTCGCCGCCCACCCCGACCTCCAGCTGCGCAACACGGCCGGTGTCGCGTCGCAGGGGTCCGTCGACATCTCCAAGCCGGGCGCGGCCAAGCTCATCGACGAGCTGCTCGACGAGTACACCGAGCTGTTCCCGGGCCGCTACTGGCACCTGGGCGCGGACGAGTACCAGGCGCTGGTCGTCCAGAACCCGGCCGCCTCCTACCCGCAGCTCCAGCGGGCGGCCGAGAGGAAGCACGGCGCCGGGGCCACCATCGAGGACCTGGCCACGAGCTGGCTGAACGACCGCGCCGACGTCGTCGTCCCCAAGGGCCGGACCGCCAAGGCGTGGAACGACGGCCTCTTCCGGGGCACGAAGGTCAAGGCGGACGAGAACATCGAGATCGAGTACTGGACCGGCAAGGAGTACGGCGTCCGCCCGCCGCAGGAGTACCTGGCCGCGGGCTACAAGATGCTGAACCTCAACGACGAGTTCCTCTACTACGTGCTCGGCGAGCCGAACGACTTCGCCTACCCGACGGGCAAGCGGATCTACGAGCAGTGGACCCCGCTGGTCATGCGCGGCACCGAGCCCGTGGCCGAGCGCTACTCGAAGCAGATCCTCGGCGGCCGGTTCGCCGTCTGGGGCGACCTGGCGAACGCGCAGACCACCGAGCAGGTGGCGCAGGGGATCGAGATGCCGCTGGTGGCCACCTCGCAGAAGCTGTGGGACCCGCGGAAGCCCGCGCTGAGCTGGGCGGAGTTCCAGGAGCTGGCGAAGCGGACCGGCAGCGCGGGGTGAACCCCCGCGGCGGGGGCCGGACCGCCGTCCCACGCCGTACGCGACGTCCGCCGCCGCCCCCGCCGTGTCACGACGACGGGAGCGGCGGCGGAACGTTTCCGCAGGGCGGTCAGGCGTAGGTGTAGAAGGGGGTGTGGTCCAGCATGTCCTGCGGGGTCGTGGCCGGGAACGGGGGCATGGTCTCGTTCAGGTCGATCACATCGGCCGTGCCCCCGGCCGGGAGGTACTTGGCGGCGGTCGGGTGGAGCGCCTGCCAGTCGGCCCACAGCTTGTCGACGAACGCGTGGTGCAGCCAGAACACCGGGTCGTTCGGGGAGACGCTGGACTCCATCTGGCCCCAGACCCAGGTGTGCACGCGGTTGTGCATGCTCATGTACCCGGCCGACCCCTCCAGCGCGGAGCGGAACCCGGCCGAACCGTCGCGGAACGGGGCGGAGTCGTAGGTGGGGATGGCGAGGGCGGAGTCCACCTCGGCCCTCGTCGGGAGCGTGGAGACGCGGTGGCCGAGGTTGCGGGCGAGGAACGCGCGGCTGTCGACCTGGACGTTGATCTGCCAGTCGCCGGCGGAGTAGGCGAAGGGGCCGTCCATCACCTGGTCGTCCAGGGGGCGGCCGGTGCCGCCGAGGAAGTCCGGCGCCCAGAGGGAGGAGGCGACGGTGTTGTCCGCGGTCCAGTCCCAGTAGGGGATCGACACCGAGGGGTCGAACTTCTGGAGCTCGCGCTCGAAGTCGATGAGGAACTTGCGGTGCCAGGGCAGGAACGACGGGCCGAAATGGCCGACGTACACGCCGGTGTTCATGTCGGTCGCGAACCGGGTGCGGTGGGTGGAGACGAACTCGTCGTACACGCCCTTGCGCTTCATCCCGAGGACGGCGGCGACGAAGGCACCCTTCTCGGAGGCCGTGAGGTCCGCCTGGTTCTTGCGTACGGTCATGGTCGCTGCTCCCGGCTCAGGCGGTGTGGTCGAACGGGACGACGTGGGCGCCCTTGAGGGAGGCGACCGCGGTGCGCGCGGTGTCGAGCGGGGTCGCGAACCTCTCGTAGTGGTTGATCGCGCTGCTCCAGCCGCTGCTTCCGTGCTGCATCACATGGAGTTCGCGGCCGTCGATCCACACCCGGTAGACGGCGTCGTTCCCGGCGTGCCCCTGGGCATGTGCCTGGCCATGGGCATGGGCGTCAGCCGCGGCGGGCGCGCCCTCGATGCGGCGGCCCTGGAACACCTCGTCGAAGGGCGCGGGCCCCGGGGCGGGGGCCTCCGTCTTCCCGGGTGCGGCGGACGCGGCGCCCGGGGACGTGGCGGCCGTACCGACGAGCGCGATGCTCGCGGCCGCGCCGGTGGCGACTCCGATGGCCTGACGGCGGGTGGGTCTGGACATGGCTGAATTTCCCTCCAGAACATGGCTGAGGCGGCCTCTCGGGTGGGCCGGGGCCGCCTCGGCCATGTCTACACGGGGAGTGACGCCCGCTGAAGGAGGTCACGCGCGGTTGGCTCTCTTACGGACACATCGGTGCAGGTCGCATGGGTGACGTGAGCGTGTCGCCGAGGTGGCCCGGGTACGGAGAGTGTGGGATGCGGCGGGCTGGACCGCATATCGCACGGTTGATGTGCCCGGTCTGTGAAGATCCTTCGGTCGGTGGTGCGGTGTTGTACGGCCCGTCAATGGTTTAGACCTGACCGGAAAGAGTCGGTTCGGTATGCCTGCTTCGTGCTGATTCTGCTGGAGGGGCGGATGGTCGGTGCGGCGAGGGGGCGGAGGAGGGCGGATGCGGTCGCCGGCGCTCCCCGTCGATGCCGCCCGACGTGTAACGCCCTGTTCCTCACCCCGCTCACCTGCGAGGATGCGGGGCTGACAGCCCGGCGAACGCCGGGCGCGCCATGTCGTCGGCCGCGTGTTCCCGGGGAGGGCGCGCGGCCGTGCACCCGTGCATCCGTACCGCACCGCGTCCTGGGGGGACCGCTTCATGCTCTGTACCCGTTGCCGTACCAGAACGGCCGTCACGGCCGACGACCTGTGCACCTTCTGCTCGGGAACCCGCCCGCCGCTGCCCGGCGGGCTGATGGCCCCGGTGCCCGGGCCGGGCGGCTGGACCGCCGGCGCCTGGCCGCGCTCGCCCGTCGCCCTCGCGCGGGCCGTGACGGTGCTGCTCGGGGTGGTCATCGCCGCCGACGTGTTCGCCGTCGTCACCGGGCTGCGGGTGCGGAGCCGCTGGGGCGCCCTGGCGGAGGGCGGCTCCCCGGACGTCCACATGCGCGCGGCCCAGATCGCCGAGCGGTATTTCGTGCTCGCGGCCCTCGTGCAGGGCACGGCGCTGGTGGTCACGGCCATCGTCTTCGTCGTCTGGTTCCACCGCACCCGCCGGAACGCCGAGGTCTTCCACGCCGGAGTGCAGCGGCTGGGCCCCGGCTGGGCGATCGGTGGCTGGTTCGTCCCGATCGCCAACCTCTGGATCCCCTACCGCGTCGCGAGCGGGGTGTGGGAGGCCAGCGCGCAGACCGGGCCGGGCGACGGGTGGCGCACGGTGCCCAAGACCCCGCTCAAGCTCTGGTGGGGCGCGTGGGTCCTGAGCCTGCTCGCCACCCGCGTCGCCGAAAAGATCTGGTCGCGGGCCTTCGAGCCCGAGGAGGTCGCGCGGGCCGCGGGCCTGGTGGTGGCCAGCGACGCGCTGGACATCGTCGCCGCCGTCCTCGCCATCCTCTTCGTCCGCGCGCTCACCCGGATGCAGGTCGAACGGGCCGCCCGCGCCGTGAATTCTGTGCCGGCCGTGTCGGACGCTCCCCTAAAGTGACGATTTTCAGCCATTCGGCGCTGTAGTCGGTAGACCGAGGGAGACGTCGATGAGTCTGTTGGAACTGATCGAGCGAGCCGATGAGCGCACCCTGGCCGCCGCTGCCGTGGCTTGCCTGGACCGGTGCCTGCCGCTGCTCGCGGGCGCCGGGACCGAGCCCCTGCGCCCGCTCTGGGCGAGCTGCGAGGAGGGTCGGGATTGGGCCAACCGGCTCGCGTCGGTGCGCAGGGAGCTGGACGCCGACGCCGGGGCGGTCCCGGGCGCCGATGACCCGGCCGCGCTCGTACGGGCCTCCCTGGCCACCGCTCCCTCCGACTTCGCCGCCCCCGCGCTGCGGGAGTGGGCCGACCTCTGTTCGCTGGTCGCGCTCCGCGTCCACGGGCGGTTCGACGCTCCGGACGGGGGCCGGGCGGAGGACGGGGACGACCTGGTCGAGGCCGCCCGCACCGGCGAACCGGCCGCCCTGGGCCCGCTGGTCGCGGGGGAGCTGGAGCGCCAGGTCCGCATCCTGGAGATCCTCGCCGAGACCTCCGGCACGACGGGCAGCGGCGCGGGCCTCCGCAAGGCGCTGGACCTGTCCACGGAGGGCCGCCGCGTCCTGCGCGCGGTGATGTCCCGCCGGGCACGCGTCCGGGGCTGAGCCCCTGGGGGCTTCGGGGCCGGCCGGGGGACGGCTGTGGGCTGCGTCTGCGGGCTGCGTCTGCGGCGGTGGGGGCGGGTGGGGCTGAGCACCCGGGCCGGGGTGGCGTACGGGCGGGGCCGGCCCCGGCGCCGGGCTGAGGCGGCGTATGGGCGCGGGCGAGTGCGGCCGGCCCGAGTCGGTGAGGGCGGGCCGCGCGGGTGGGGGGAGGGCGCGGAGTGTCGGCCGTGCGGCGGGGCTTCACGGCCGCGTGTCGGCGCCGTGCCCGTCAGCGATGCGTATGAACCGGGCGGCGGCCGTCAACAACGCGTCAGGCGGCAGGGCTCAGGGGGCGGGGCCGGGCATAGCTTCGGCGTCGTGCGGTCGGACGACGGCCGCCCCTGCCCCCGGAGGAAGCCCGTGTGCCTCATCTCGTACGACGACGAACCGGACCCCGACGAACCGGACCCCGACGAACCGGACCCCGGCGAACCCGCCGACCGCACCCGGGGCACGGCCCAGGCCCCGAGCACGGTCCAGGCCCGGAGCGCGGCCCTGGTCCGGAGCGCCGCCCAGGAGCACGCCCGCAGCGCGGCCCCGGACCGTGCTCACGGCACAGCCCCGGCCGGTGCCGGCCGGGCGCGGGCCGACGCCCCGGCCCGTGACGCGCGCCCCCGCCCCGGGCTCCTCTTCGTGCCCGTCCGTGCGACCGACGCCGGGCCCGTACTGCGGATGTTCCGTACGCCGCTGGGCGAGCGCACCGCCGTCGGCTTCACCGCGCGCGACCTGCTGACCGCGACCCTCGGGGCCGGCCACGCCGCGATCCGGCTCGCCGAGCCCGCCCTGCGCCTGCTCGTCGAGCCGCTCGGCGTCGACCGGGTCGTCGTCGACCCGGCGCTCTCGGCCCCGGCCGTCACCCGCGCACCGGCGGGCGGCGACCTGCTGCCCACCCGCGTCGTCCGGTGACCCGCGCCCCGTTCCCCGCCCCCGAGGAGTCGCCGTCATGACCGAGCTTCTGCCCACCCGCCTCCCCACCGCGCCGGACGACCTCTCCGTCTGGCCGGCCTCCACGGCCCGGCTCCCGCACGGGCACCTGAGCGTCGGCGGGGTCTCCCTCGCCGAGACCGCCGACCGCTTCGACACCCCCGCCTACGTGGTGGACGAGGACGAGATACGGACCCGGTGCCGGACCTACCGCGCGGCCTTCCCCGCAGCCGACGTCCTGTACGCGGCCAAGGCGTTCCTGTGCCGGGCGATAGTGCGCTGGATCGACGAGGAGGGGCTCGGCCTGGACGTCTGTTCGGCCGGTGAACTCGACCTCGCGCACGCCGCCGGGTTCCCGCCCGAGCGCATGGTGCTGCACGGCAACGCGAAGTCGCCCCGCGACCTCGCGACCGCGCTCCGGCTGGGCGTCGGCCGGATCGTCGTCGACAGCCCCTCGGAGATCGCCCGGATCGCCGCGCTCACCGGGCCCGCCCGCCGCCAGAAGGTGATGGTGCGGGTGGTGCCCGGGGTGGCGGCGGGCGGCCACGAGAAGATCCGTACCGGAACCGAGGACCAGAAGTTCGGCCTGTCCCTCACGGACGGCTCGGCGCAGCACGCCATCGCCCGGGTGCTCGGTCAGAGCTCCCTCGAACTGACCGGGCTGCACTGCCACATCGGCTCCCAGATCACCGACGTGAAGCCGTACCTGGTGGCCGTGCGCCGCATGGTCGGGCTGATGGCGCGCGTACACGAGAGCCACGGCGTCACCCTCCCCGAACTCGACCTGGGCGGCGGCCACGGCGTCGCCCACCGGCCGGGCGAGCCCGCGCTCGATCCGACCGCCCTCGCGCGCCGCCTCACCGCCGAACTCGCCGCGAGCTGCGCGGTCGCGGGGCTGCCCGTGCCGCGCCTGGTCATCGAGCCGGGGAGGGCGATCGCGGCCCCGGCCGGGGTGGCGCTGTACCGCGTCCTCGCCGTCAAGCACACCGGCCGGACGCTGTTCGTCGCCGTCGACGGGGGCATGAGCGACAACCCCCGGCCCGCCCTGTACGGGGCCCGCTACGCACCCCGCCTGGTCGGCCGCGTCCCCACCGCCGGACCGGTCGCGGCCACGGTGGTGGGCCGCCACTGCGAGGCGGGCGACGTCCTCGCCGCCGACGTCCCGCTGCCCGGGGACGTACGCCCCGGCGATCTCCTCGCGGTGCCGGTGGCGGGCGCCTACCAGGTGTCCATGGCCTCCGCCTACAACCTCGTGGGCCGGCCGCCGGTCGTCGCGGTCCACGGCGGTACGGCCCGGCTGCTGATCCGGCGCGAGACGCAGGAGGACCTGCGACGACGCGACGTGGGGGCCTGAGCGAGAGGCCGGACGCCGGGCGCGGGACGCCGGGGCCTGAGCGGCGCGGGGGCCTGGGCGGTGCGGCGGCGCGGGTACGGGGCCGGAGCCCGGTTCCGTACCTGCGCCGAGCGCGCCCGGCCACGCTGTTCGGCGGTGCGGGGGCCCGTTTCCGTGCCCGCGTCGAGCGCGCCCGGCCACGCTGCGCAGCCGTACCCGGCCCCGTTTCCGTACCCACGCCGAGCGCGCCCGGCCACGCTGCGCAGCCGCGCGAGGACCCGTTTCCGTACCCGCGTCAGACCGGCGTCAAAGGCGGCCCCGTCCTCGTATGGACCCCGTCAAGGAGGCTCAACCCGCGGGTGAATCCGAGGTTTCCTCTTCTTGGCCGAACGGCCGATCTCCTTTCCCTTCCCCTTATCCATCAGGAGTCCGCGATGGCCGATCTGGCCTTCGTCGCCACCACGACCGCGATATTCGCGCTGGTGGCTCTCGTCGCCCGAGGGGTGACCAAGCCATGACCGTCGAGAATGTCGTCGGCCTCGTCGTGGCCGTGTCCCTGCTCGGATATCTCGTCCTGGCTCTCCTCTTCCCGGAGAGGTTCTGAGAACGGACATGAGTCCCCAACTCGCCGGCGTGCTCCAGCTCACCGCGCTGATAGCCGCGCTCGCCCTCTCCTATCGCCCGCTCGGCGACTACATGGCACGGGTCTACTCCTCCGAGAAGCACTACCGGCCGGAGAAGTGGATCTACCGCGTCATCGGCGCCAATCCCGCCGCCGAGATGCGCTGGCCCGCCTATCTGCGGGGCGTGCTGGCCTTCTCGGCGGTGAGCGTGCTGCTCCTCTACCTGATGCAGCGCGTCCAGGGCTCGCTGCCCGGCTCGCTCGGCTTCTCCTCGATCGACCCCGACCAGGCGTTCAACACCGCCGCGTCCTTCGTCGCCAACACCAACTGGCAGTCCTACTACGGCGAACAGGCCATGGGCCACGTCGTGCAGACCGGCGGCCTCGCCGTGCAGAACTTCCTGTCCGCCGCCGTCGGCATGGCCGTCGCGGTGGCGCTCGTACGGGGCTTCGCCCGCTCCCGCACCGGTGAACTCGGCAACTTCTGGGCCGACCTGGTGCGCGGCACCGTACGCGTTCTGCTGCCCATCGCGTTCCTCGGCGCGATCGTCCTCGTCGCCTGCGGGGCGATCCAGAACTTCTCCGGCATCCACTCCGTCGGACAGTTCACCGGCGGTACGCAGGAATGGAACGGCGGCGCGGTCGCCTCCCAGGAAGCCATCAAGGAACTCGGAACCAACGGCGGCGGCTATTTCAACGCCAACTCCGCCCACCCCTTCGAGAATCCGAATCCGCTGTCCAACCTCTTCGAGATCTTCCTCATCCTGCTGATCCCGTTCGCGCTGACGCGGACCTTCGGCCGGATGGTCGGCTCGCTGAAGCAGGGATACGCGATCCTCGGTGCGATGGCCGTCATCTGGCTCGGCTTCTCGGCGCTGATGATGTGGACCGAATTCGCCCACCGGGGGCCCGCTTTCGAGATCGCGGGCGGCGCCATGGAAGGCAAGGAGACCCGTTTCGGCATCGCCGGATCGTCGCTCTTCGCCGTGGCCACCACGCTCACCTCCACCGGCGCGGTGAATTCCTTCCACTCCTCGTACACCGGATTCGGCGGCGGTATCACCCTGCTGGGCATGCAGCTCGGCGAGATCGCCCCCGGCGGCGTCGGCTCCGGCCTCTACGGCATGCTGATCATGGCGGTCATCGCCGTGTTCATCGCCGGACTGATGGTCGGCCGCACCCCCGAATACCTCGGCAAGAAGATCGGCACCCGGCAGATCCAGCTCGCCGCCTGCTACATCCTCGTCACCCCGGCGCTCGTACTCGGCTTCACCGCCGTCGCCATGGCCCTGCCCACGCCCGCCGACTCGATGACCAACTCCGGCGCGCACGGCTTCTCCGAGATCCTGTACGCCTACACCTCGGCCGCCAACAACAACGGCTCCGCCTTCGCCGGGCTCAACGCCGACACGCAGTGGTTCAACACCACGCTCGGCATCGCGATGCTGCTCGGCCGGTTCCTGCCGATGGTGTTCGTCCTCGCCCTGGCCGGCTCGCTCGCCGAGCAGCGGCCGGTGCCGGAGACCGCGGGCACGCTGCGCACCGACAAGCCGCTCTACGCGGGGCTGCTCGTCGGCACGATCCTCATCATCACCGGACTCACCTACTTCCCGGCCCTGGCGCTGGGTCCGCTTGCCGAAGGGCTCGCCTCATGAGCACCGCCACCCCCGCCCCCACCCGTCCCCCTCGCACCGACGCGCCGCCGGCCGGCGGACCCGGGGCAGCCCCCGCCCGGGGCGGCAGCGGGCTGTTCGACCCCCGGCAGTTGGTGACCTCGTTCCCGGACGCCCTGCGCAAGCTCGATCCGCGCGTCATGGTCAAGTCGCCGGTGATGTTCGTCGTCCTGGTCGGCTCCGTCGTCACCACCGCGCTCGCGCTCACCGACCCGACGGACTGGTTCGGCTGGGCGATCACCGGCTGGCTCTGGCTGACCACGATCTTCGCCAACCTGGCGGAGGCGGTCGCGGAGGGCCGCGGCAAGGCCCAGGCCGACACGCTGCGCAAGGCCAAGACCGACACGGTCGCCCGCCGTGTCGTCCCCGGCGTCGACTCCCTCAAGCAGAGCCGTACCGGAGTACGTACCGGAGCGCCCGCCGGGGCCCGCACCGAGGAGCGCGTCGCGGGGACGGACCTGCGCGTCGGGGACCTGGTGGTCTGCGAGGCCGGCGACGTCATCCCCGGCGACGGGGACGTGGTCGAGGGCGTCGCCTCCGTCGACGAGTCCGCGATCACCGGCGAATCGGCCCCGGTCATCCGAGAGTCCGGCGGCGACCGCAGCGCGGTGACCGGCGGCACGAAGGTGCTGTCCGACCGGATCGTCGTCCGGATCACCACGAAGCCCGGCGAGACCTTCATCGACCGCATGATCGGCCTGGTGGAGGGCGCCTCCCGGCAGAAGACGCCCAACGAGATCGCCCTGAACATCCTTCTGGCGTCCCTCACGATCGTCTTCCTGCTCGCCGTCGTCACCCTCAAGCCCTTCGCGATCTACGCCGGGGCCGACGATCAGACCTCGATGATCGTGCTGGCCGCGCTGCTGGTCTGCCTGATCCCCACCACGATCGGGGCGCTGCTGTCCGCGATCGGCATCGCGGGCATGGACCGCCTCGTGCAGCGCAACGTGCTCGCCATGTCCGGACGCGCGGTCGAGGCCGCCGGAGACGTGTCCACGCTCCTCCTCGACAAGACCGGCACCATCACCCTCGGCAACCGGCAGGCGGCCGAGTTCGTCCCGGTCGCGGGCGTCCCGGCGGCCGAACTCGCGGACGCCGCCCAGCTCTCCTCGCTCGCCGACGAGACCCCCGAGGGCCGCTCGATCGTCGTCCTGGCCGAGGAGGCGTACGGGCTGCGGGAGCGGGATCCGGGGGAGCTGCCCGGCGCCGACTGGGTGCGGTTCACCGCGCAGACCCGGATGTCGGGCGTCGACCTCGACGGGCGCGCGGTGCGCAAGGGCGCCTCCGGCTCCGTCGTGGCCTGGGTGAAGGAGCGAGGGGGCCGGGTCCCCGAGGACGTACGCGACCTCACCGACCGCATCGCCGAGGCCGGCGGGACCCCGCTGCTGGTGGCCTCGGCGGACGAGGGCGGCGACGCCCGGGTCCTCGGCGTGATCCACCTCAAGGACGTGGTGAAGGAGGGCATGCGGGAACGGTTCGACGAACTGCGCCGCATGGGCATCCGTACGGTCATGATCACGGGCGACAACCCGCTGACCGCGAAGGCGATCGCCGAGGAGGCTGGCGTCGACGACTTCCTCGCCGAGGCGACGCCCGAGGACAAGATGGCCCTCATCAAGCGGGAGCAGGCCGGCGGCAAGCTCGTCGCGATGACCGGCGACGGCACCAACGACGCGCCCGCGCTCGCCCAGGCGGACGTCGGCGTGGCGATGAACACCGGGACCTCGGCCGCCAAGGAGGCCGGGAACATGGTGGACCTCGACTCCGACCCGACCAAGCTCATCGAGATCGTCGAGATCGGCAAACAACTCCTCATCACGCGGGGTGCGTTGACGACGTTCTCCATAGCCAACGACGTCGCGAAGTACTTCGCGATCATTCCCGCCATGTTCGCGGTGGCCTACCCGTCGCTGGACCGGCTCAACATCATGGGACTGGCCTCACCCGAGTCCGCGATCCTGTCGGCGGTCGTCTTCAACGCCCTGGTCATCGTCGCCCTCGTCCCGCTGGCCCTCCGGGGCGTCCGCTACCGGCCCGCGAGCGCCGACCGGATGCTCCGCCGCAACCTCGGGATCTACGGACTCGGCGGCATCGTCGCGCCGTTCATCGGCATCAAGCTCATCGACCTGCTCCTCTCCCTCATCCCCGGAATCGGCTGATCCGCCATGACCCACACCTCCGTCAGCAGCACCGCCCGCGTCCTCGGCGCCGGCCTGCGCGCCCTGCTCGTCCTCACTCTCGTGTGTGGCGTGCTCTACCCGCTCGCCGTGACCGGCATCGCCCAGACGCTGTTCCGCGACCGGGCCAACGGCAGCGAGATCACCGACAGCGGCGGGCGGGTCGTCGGCTCGTCCCTCATCGGCCAGCGCTACGACCTCCCCCTGAAGAAGGGCGAGGAGACGCCCGCCCCGGACCTGCGGTGGTTCCAGCCGCGCCCGTCCAACGGCCTGGGCACCAACAGCGTCAACACCCAGTACGAGCTGATCCTCTCGGGCGCCACCAACCGCTCGGGCGACAACGAGGAGTTGATCGGCTGGGTGAAGGCCGCGAAGGCCGCCGTGGTGAAGGACAACTCCACGGCCACGCACACGGTCCTCCCGGCCGACGTCCCGCCCGACGCCGTCACCTCGTCCGGCTCCGGCCTGGACCCGCACATCTCACCCGCGTACGCCGAACTCCAGGTCCACCGGGTCGCCGAACGCAACGGCCTCGACGTCCGGAAGGTCGAGCACCTGGTCGAGACCCACACCACCGACCGCCTGCTCGGCTTCCTGGGCGAGCCCCGGGTGAACGTCCTCGAACTCAACACGGCGCTGCGGGACTTGGGCCGCGCCTGAATCCTCGCGATGGGTGGTCCGCCGCTTCCGGAGTTCAACTGATCACCGGCATGGGGTGATGGCATCCTGGAAGCACTGCGCTGTGCAGAGAACGCTGTTGGTGCGACAAAGCTCGCGAATCACGGGGAGCGCCCATGTCGGAGGCGGCACGAACACAGAGGTGGACGGCGGAGGAAATGGACGCCCACGAGCGGGCCCGGGCCCTGCTCAACGCGGTGATCGCCGCATACAGCGCCCGAATTCACGGGGCACCCACTCCGGAGGCCGCAGGCGCCCTGCGCGAGGCACGTGCCCCGCTGCTGGCCGAGCGGGACACGCTGACGGCGGACAGCCAGGTGCGGATCGCGGAGATCCTCAGAGACATGCCGGCCCAACTCACCGCCGTACGCGAAGCCACCGCCGGGGAGTGACGCGTCAGCGGCCCGTCCGTTCCGTCCACCGTTCCTGGGTGCACGGGGTGTTGCCCCAGCACGGCTCACCCCGACGGAGCCGGACGGACGCCGCCGAGGAAGACCGCTGCCGCCGCCTGATGAGTGCTGTCCTCCACGAGGAAAGCGGGGCGCCACAGAGAACGGGGTGTGCTCCGGTACGCGGTGATTCCGGTGGACGGCAACGGCATTGCGGCCATGACGGTCACCCGGCACAAGGATGTCCGGGCCGCGGCGGCGAAGCTGCGGCGCGCGATGGAAAGGAAGCGAGCATGGGCAGGGGCGTCTGGTTCGTCGGCGCCGCGCTGGCAGCTGTACTCGCACTGACGGGGTGTGCGACGGTCAACGGCGGCGGTGGCGGCGACAGAGGCGGTGGTGCCGTGCCGGGCAAGGCCGGATCGCCTTCGTCGGCGAGCGCGGATCCGGAGCCGTCGGGGTACGCGCAGCCGGAGGACTGGACCGACCCGCAGCGCTGGGCGGCGCTTCCGCGAGGGAAGCGCACCGACGAGCGCGGCAGCGAAGTCGAGTTCCCGCACACCACCGAGGGTGCGGTGGCGGCGCTGGCAGCCGCCAACACCAGTGTCATCGAGGGAAACCGGAGCAACGTCGACGAGCAACTGCGGCTCTACCACAGCTACGTTGCGAAGGAGGACCAGTCCGAGGCCGCCGCCGAGCGGGTCGAGCTGGGGTCGATCGACAACGGCAAGGCGATCTCCCGGGAGATGGGCCTGAAACCGGGCGCGCCCATGCCGTCCGGTGCGTACATGCGCAGCCACGTGGTGGGCTTCAAGGTCGTCAAGGCGTCGCCGGACCAGGTCACCATGTGGCTCCTGTCCCGGGTGACGCAGAAGGCGGGGGAGACGGTCGCGGAGAAGGGCTCCTACACCCGCCTCATCATCGGGACGAAGTGGGACGGTACCGACTGGAAGCTTTCGGTGTCCGCGTCCAGGCAGGCGCAGCAGGACGTCCAGGGCCAGACCGAGCCGAAGATGGTCGCCCCGGGTGACGCGGCGTTCAACGCGGTCGGGTGGACGGCGATCCGGGAGGCGTCGTGAAGCCGGGGTGGCGGCGGCCGACGTCGGCCGCCGCCGGGTCGTTGGACGACGGAGTCACGGCCGCCGGTGAAGATGCCGGAACCATGGCGGCCAGGGTGCGCTTGCGCTGGTAGGCGGGAAGCTCGGATAGGGGCCACTCCGTTCTCTCGGGCCGCTCCGAGCGTACCGACGGTTCTGCGCGGCGTCAGGGTGTCTCGCGGCCCTCGTCGTCGGGGTCGGAGTCCTCTGCGACGGCACGTCGCCGTGCCTCGCGGCGAATGCGCTCGTGGAGCAACTCCCGGAGCGGGTCGCTTACATCAAAGCTGTGCCGGCCGGGATGGTCCTCGAAGAGGCCGCACCACCGCCGGGAGTCCTCCCTGAGGTCGTGCAGTCTGGCCGGGCACATGGTGAGGGTGGCGAAGCGGTGGTGGACGCGGAGGCCGCCGTTGTTGCCGGTCCACAGGAACCACAGGCCCGGGGGAGGCTGCGCCTCGGCGGTCCACAGGTGGGCGGCGTGCTCGGTCTCGTCGGTGTGCTCGCCCAACTCGCAGAGCACGAAGGCCATGTCCGCGAGGTGGTCGGCCGCGTCATCGGGCCCTCCCTGCATGGCGAGGAGAGCGGCCAGGGCCTCGCCGGTGGGCAGCGGGGTCACGGTGGTGCACTGGAGGACCGGCGACCGGTTCCGTCGTGCGGTCACCGTTCCGAGGCCACCGGAGCCGACGCGTGCTCGGAGGCCGGGCGTCCGGCGGCTCCGGGTTCGCGCAGCGGTCGCCAACAGGCTCGTTCGGCATGGCGGGGCAGGAGTGGTCCGGCAACGCCTGGGCACGGATAGCCCGTTGCTCGCCGTACTCGGCGACGAGCCTGCGCAACAGCCGGGCCAGGTCGCGTACGTGGGTCCACGGGGCGAACACGAGGCAGTCGTCGGCGAGCCCCCTGCCCAGGAGTTGATCGGCCTCCAGCCACGACCCGCGGGCCGCGACACCGCCGCCCTCCCGTACGGCCGAGGCGAAGAGGGCGACCTGTCCCCTCATGAGCTGTGTGTAGTCGTCGATCTCCGTGCGGGTGGTCGTCCCGAGCTTGAGGCCGAGGGCCTCGTCCGCCGAGCGCTCCGCCTCCTCGGTGTCGAGCGGCGGTTCGGTCACGTCCGGGGCGGTGCCGTCCGTGGCCGGTGTGGGCGGCCTGCCTGCGGTGATGTCCGTCATGAGTGGGGGCTCCTGACCTGGGGGGCGGAGGGCGTGAAGAGGTGCGCGCGAAGGGGAAGTGCGCGCTCCATGGCTGCTTCGCACGCCCATGGCAACTGCTGGTAATCGTGGCATCGCAGCCAGTACGGTCGGAAGCGCTCCGGCGGGATTCTGCGGACTAGTTTTTACGTGAAGTCTCGGGTGAGAAAGCCGTGTTGGCGGACCCGAGCGCGGTCTTCTGCGCGCGAGCAGAAGCCTCCTTGCGGGAGCGGGACACACTCCGTCACACTGGGTTACACGTACTGGGAGGCCGAAGAAATGATCACGGACACAGAGGCTGCGACGCCTGCCCTCTGTCGCCTCCAGTTAGGCCGTGAGCTGCGGAGGCTGCGGCTGGCGGCGAACCTCTCCTCCACACAGGTGGTCCGCAAGCTGCTGTGCAGCCCCTCCAAGCTGACGCGGCTGGAGCAGGGGGACAACGCGGTGGTGGAGCCCGCCGACGTCATGGCCCTCTGCGAGATCTACGGCGCAGACCACGAGATGCGGGCCCAGTTGGTCGGCTATGCGGCGGTGACCAAGACGAAGAAGGACTGGTGGCAGTCACCGGAGTACCGGCCTGCCGTTCCGCCGAGCTTCAAGGCGTTCCTCGCTCTCGAAGCGACGGCCGAGGCGCTGCATACCTACCAGGCTGAGTTCGTTCCTGGGCTGCTGCAGACCGAGGAGTACGTCCGGGCCATTCACCAACAAGCGAACGAGGGCCTGCCGCCCGACGAGATCGATCGTGTTGTCGCGGTGCGCATGACGCGCCAAGAAGCTCTGCGCCGGGCCGCCCAGCCCCTCAAGTGCGCCTCGATCATCAACGAAGCGGTGCTGTACCGACAGGTCGGCGGGGAGCAGGTGATGCGGGCGCAGTTGGAGCACCTGGCGGAGATGGTCTCCCACCCCTCCGTCACTCTCCAGATCGTTCCCTTCAAGGCCGGAGCGCACGCGGGGATGGATGGTGCCTTCACCCTGCTGCGACTTCCGGACGCGCAACCGATCGTCTACCTGGAGAACCTGGGCGGAGCATCGGTCACCAGGCGGCCGGGGAACGTGCGGGTGTACGAGGAGGCGTTCACGGACCTCCAGATTCTTGCTGTGGGGAAACAGGAGTCCCTCAGCATGATTGGCAAAGCGATCAAGGAGTTTTGATTCATGAACGGTAACGCCGCGCTGACCGGAACCGATTGGTTCACGTCGAGTTACAGCAACGGCCAGGGCGGCGAGTGCGTCGAGGGTGCTCGGTTGGGCGGGACGATGATGGCCGTGCGGGATTCGAAGAACCGTGAGGGCGGCGTTTCCATTTTCCTGGGCGCTTCGTGGGCCGCCTTCGTGGAGGCGCTCAAGAAGGAAGCCCTGGTCTGACCCTCTGACCCTCGGACCCCGGCCCGGCCTGCCCGGCTCCGGCCGACCTCGCCCGTAACACCGGGAAGCGGGGCCGGTCGGAGTCGTCGCCGACGCCGACTCGCCGGGGTGCGAGTCTCTGGGCCGGGTAGCGTTGCGGCCATCATCTGCCAGCGGCGTACGGCGGGTGCCTCCCGCATCGGGCGGGTGTGCGGCAGCGTCCATCATGGCCACGCCGAGGAGCTCACCCGTTGAGGACCTCGAACGCCGCGTCGAGGTCCTCGACGAAAGCGCGCCACGACGGAAGACAGGCCACCGGTCCTTCGGGGTCCAGGAGTTCCAGCATGCGCAGCCGGTGCTGCGAGAAGCGCTTCTGGAACTGTGCGAGGCGGCGTCCTTTGTACTCGCTCGCCCGTGCCAGCGAGTCCTTGAGGAGTTGTTTCGGGTCCGCGATGTTCTCCGCCGCACCACCCTTGGGGAGGTCGAGGCCGATACGGCCGCGGGGATTCTCGGCGACATGGCGTAGACACGCTTCGTCGAGGAGGAGCCAGGCTTCCAGCATGCGAACGGGCACGACGGCGACGTGCCGAAGGCCGGGCCACTCGGCCTCCACCGCCTTCTCGATCTCGTCCCTGCGGTCCTGGGCAGGGCCTCGGTCGGCGTCCCGCTGCACCACGGCCAGGTCGTAGCTCCCTCCGAGCGCGCGGGCGGCCCGGATCTTGTCCGGTACGGAGTGTCCGGTCGGCAGCCGGAGCAGACCGAAGTCGGGGACGGTGACCGAGATGTCGAGTCCCTTGCGGACGGCGATGGATTCGACGTGGGGGACCAGGCCGTTGTCGCTGCTGCCTTCCCCGATGAACAGGACGCGAGCGGTCATACGACGTCCCCGCTCAGGGTGAGCTGCGCTCCGACGGGAGTCGTGAGGTAGGGGAGAATATCGGCCTTCGTGACGAAGGCCCCGCCAGGCGTCTTTGTGGCCCGCCATGTACCGGCGAGCGGGCGCAGCCGCAGTGCGCGGTTCAGAGTGCCGTTCTCGCCGCGGTGCATCGCCGTATCGGCGAACAGAAGGTCCTCGTTGCCGACCAGTTGGACGACGCCGGGCGAGTGCGTATTGATCAGCACCTGCCGGAACGGGTTGTCCGTGCCGGGTTCCTCCGACGGATCCACGGCGAGGTCCTGGACCAGGTCGACCATGGCGTTCAGGTTCGCCGGATGGATTCCGTTCTCGGGCTCCTCCATGCAGATCAGCCCACGTACGGACGAGTCTTCGAGCAGAACGCAGAGCGCCAGGAAGCGCAGGGTGCCTTCGGAGAGGCTGCGCGCAGGCAGGGTCATGCCGGCGACTTCGTGCACGTTGACCGTGAGGAGTTGCCGGACCTCGTCCTGATCGACGTCCAGATCACGGACATGGATGCCGGTCAGGTCCGAAAGGCGCCCCGCGACCCGGGCGTACACCTGGCTGGGATCCGCACCGGGAGTGTCGTGGGCCACCCGGAAGAGGGTGGCGGGCAGATGGGAGCCGTCAGCACCCATCGCCTGGGGGTCCATGTACCGGTCGGACCGCCGTAGAGCGGAAGGCTCCAGGGCGAGTCGCCGCCAGGACTGCATCTCACGGCGAGCCGAGAGGATCGTCGGGTCGTCGCTGCTGGTGATGGTGGACACGACGGTCGCCGGAGCCCGGGACGCCGCAGCCGGCTTGGGCTGGCCCCGGCTGCCGCCGTCCTGGTGGACGCGCACGATCGACTCGCCGGCTTCGGTGGTCGTCGAGATGAACGGGGCGCCACTGCGGTGACCTTGGATGACGGTGTCGCGGAACTGCTTGGCACTGTGCGGGAAACGCAGGTGCTGCGAAGATTTGCCCTTGGTGATGTGGGCCAGCGTCTCGTGGAGGAGTGTGAGGCGGCCGAAGCGGTCGAGCCCGGACGGCTCCTGATAGCCGATCTCCAGCTCGTACCGCAAGAAGGTGCTGCTCGCCTCCGCAGCCCGGCCGAAATCGTCCTCCACGTGTGGCGGAACGATCATCTCGGCCGCGAACCGCATCCGGTGATCACCAGGCTCGAAGCCCTTCCAGAACAGATCACGCGGGTCCCCGTGGCGCTCGCCGTGTACGCCTCGAACCTCTTGAGCCGCCTCCATCATCGACTGGTCGGCGAGAAGAGAGAGGAACTGGATGGCGTCGAAGACGTTCGATTTTCCCGTGCCGTTCTCTCCCGCGATGCAGGTGAAGGGCCCGAAGTCGATGGACAAGTCCAGGAGGTTCTTGAACCCGTGGACTTCGATGCGCGTCAGCATGCGGTCTCCGGAAGTTCGTCGAGCGGATCAGGCAAGCCTACTGGCGAGAAGGGCACCACCCCGGCAGCGCGTCGGCGAGCACATCCCGCGCTGGGTCGGCACACGGCAGCGCCCGTCCGGGGCGGAGCGGTGTGTCGTGCTGGGGGCCGGTCGGGCAGGCCTCCGGGAGGGGCTCCGGTCACGGCGGAGCGGGCGGCCCGTGGCCATGGCCGGGCGGCCGGGCGGCCGGGCGGGGAAGAGGAGCGACGACCGGGGCCGCCACCCCCCACAGGAGAGGCCCCGGCCGTCTTCCACGGGGTCGCAGCACGACCCCGTACTCATCTCTGCGCCATGACTGCGTTTTCTGTCACACCCGGGGGCGGGGCCGACGAATTGTTGCGAGTTGTACAAGTCATGGACGTGGCCCCCGCCGAGCACGTAGCGTGCTGGTTCGCGCAGGGTTGCGCAGCAGTTGACCAGCTGCGAATGAGGACGTCAGGGCGGGTACAGGGAGTGCTGGGGGACGACGCGGAGCTGACCGCCGCGGTGCTCGCGGCTCAGGACGGGGACGAGGACGCCTTCCGTGCTGTGTACCGCGCTGTGCAGCCACGGCTGCTGGGCTACATACGGACACTGGTCGGGGAGACGGACGCCGAGGACGTGGCGTCCGAGGCGTGGCTGCAGATAGCGCGGGACCTCGACCGCTTCAGCGGGGACGCCGACCGGTTCCGGGGCTGGACCGCCCGGATCGCGCGCAACCGCTCTCTGGACCATCTGCGCATGCGCAGCCGCCGTCCCGCCATCGGCGGCGACGAGACCGAACTGACCACGCGCGCCGCCGAGTCCGACACGGCGGGCGACGCCATCGAGGCGCTGGACACCGACCGCACCATGTCCCTCATCGCCCAGCTCCCCCAGGACCAGGCCGAGGCCGTCGTGCTCCGGGTGGTCGTCGGGCTCGACGCCAAGAGCGCGGCGCAGACGCTCGGCAAACGGCCCGGCGCCGTCCGCACCGCCGCCCACCGCGGGCTCAAGCGGCTGGCCGAACTCCTCGGCGCCGAGGAGGCCGGACGGACGGCGAACCGGCCCGACGCCACCCCGCCTACGTCACCCCGGCCCGACGCCACCCCACCGGCGGCGCCCCGGTCCGACGCCACCGCCCCGGCGACGCTCCGGCCCGACGTCTCCCCGCCGGTGACACACCTGGCCGACGCCACTACCGCCGCCGCCTCCGGTCGGCCCGGAACCGGGGCCTCCGCCGACGCCGCCGCCCCGGGCTCCGCACCGGCGGACGGCGACGACGCGGGCGGTGGCGCCGGGCTCGGCGCGGTGCCCGCCCAGCGCCCCGGCCGGAACGGTCCGGTCGCGCCCGCCGGGGTCACTCCCGGTGTGACGCATTGGCGACCGTGGACGCAGAGGGACATGTGATGGCCGACGAGCACTACGAGTGGCTTGACAAGGACGCGGCGGAGAAACTGCTCCGCGGCGAACCGGTCGTCCCCGTCGGCGACGGAGCCCGCACCGACGCCTTCCGGCTCGCCGAAGCGCTCGGCGCGGCCCGCGAGGGCCGCCGGCCGCCGGCCGGTGAACTCCCCGGGGAGGAAGCGGTTCTCGCCGCGTTCCGGCGAGCCGGCCACGGCACCGGCGGAGACCGGCTCGCCGGCCGCGCCGCCGGCGACGCGCTGCCCGGCCGCCCCGGCCTCCTGCCCGCCGTCCACCTCGGCGCAGCCCCCGCCGGACCGCCCCGCCGTCCGCGCTGGAGCCGGCCGCTCCGCTTCGGTCTCGTCGCCTCGCTCGCGGGGTGCGCGCTCGGCGGGGTGGCGGTCGCCGCCGGTACGGGCGTGTTCGGCGGAACCCTCGGCGGTTGGGGCTCGCCCACGCCCGCCACCTCCGTATCGGCGGCGGCCACCCCGGGGCCGCTGATGTCGGACGGACCCGTCGGCGAACCGTCGACCCCGGCGGACCCGCCACCGCCCGACCGGCCCGAGGCGTCCTCCGCCCCCGAGACCCGGGAGTCCGGCGGCTCGGAGGAGCCCGACGAGGCCCACACCGAGGGCTCCGGCCGGGAGCCGGGCGACGACCGGCCCGGCGACCGGGACCGCCCGGACGACGACGGCCTGGAGTCGACGAGCGGGAGCGGCGACGACCACGGCGGTCACCATGCCGCGTCGGGCAGCTCCGGTGGTTCCGGCTCCGGCGGTTCCGGTGGTTCCGGAGGTGACGACACGGACTCCGGGGACTGGTACGACCAGGCCGTCAAGGCGTGCAAGGCGTTCCGCGACGGCACGCTGGACGACAGGAGCCGACGCCGGCTGATCCGGTTCGCCAAGGGCGAGGAGAACCTGGAACGTTTCTGCGACCGTCTCCTCGACGGGAACGGCGGAAGCGGCGGACACGGCGGCTCGGGCGGCTCCGGAGGGGGCAACGGCTCGGGCGGGTCCGGCGGCGGTGACGACGGCGGCGACGGTCCGGGCGGCGACGGTTCCCGGCCGCCCGTCTCCTTCCACCCCGTACCCCGCTCCGCCCTGGCCCCGGACGCGAGCGTGGCGACGGGTCCGGGCGCCGGGTCCCGGGCGCTGCCGGAGCCGGCGGCCGATGCCCCGGCCTCGGTACGCGCGCGCTGAACCGCCGTTCAGTTCTCCCCGCCGGGTGCGGGACGGCCCGGGTGTGACGTTTTTCGGACGCGGGACGCAGTACAGAATGCCGACTGGTCATCGGCCGCGCGACGAGCCGGGGTTCCCCCCGTACCTTCGGCTCAGCGCATCGGCGCGGGCGGGACACGTTCCCCCGGTCCCGCCCGCGCCCTCTTCCACCACCGCTCACGCCGCACCGTGCCGGGGAAGCCGCCCGGCCCGGATCACCGGAAGCTTCGGGCCCGGATCACCGGAAGCCCCGGGCCCGATCCGCGCCCGCCGGGCCCGATCCGCGTCCGCCGGGCCCGATCCGCGTCCGCCGGGCCCGCCGCGTCCGCCGGGCCCGGCCCTCGCCCGGGGCTACCGGAAGACGACCACCTTGTCGCCGTTCTTCACCTGGTCGAACAGGGCCGCGACCTTCTTCTTGTCCCGTACGTTGACGCAGCCGTGCGACGCCCCGCCGTACCCGTTGGCCGCGAAGTCGGCGGAGTAGTGCACCGCCTGCCCGCCGCTGAAGAACAGGGCGTACGGCATCGGGGTGTCGTAGAGCGTCGACACATGGTCCCGGGACTTCCAGAACACCTCGAACTCGCCCTCGCGGGTCGGCGTGTACTCCGAACCGAAGCGCACGTCCATCGCGGAGACGACCCGGCCGTCGATCATCCACGCCAGGGTCCGGCTCGACTTGCTGACGCACAGGACCCGGCCCGTCAGGCAGCGCTTGTCCGGTGTGGCCAGGGGGCGTTCGGTCGGCGGCCGGAGCTCCTCGGCGGTCGGCGTCCGGGTCATGGCCAGCAGCCGCTTCCAGGTCGCCTCGTCGGTGCTGCCGGTGGTCGCGAGGCCGCGTTTGGCCTGGAACGATCGCACGGAGTCGGCGGTGACGGAGCCGTAGTAGCCGGTGGGGTTGCGCCCGAAGTGGCCGATCTGACGGAGACGGGCCTGGAGTTCCCGTACGCGGTCGCTCTCCGACCCGGTCCGCATCAGCACGCGGGCCGGCGGCGCGGCGCTCGGCTCCGGAGCCGGCCGGGCGGTCGTGGGGGCCGGCGCGGGGGTGGACGCCGAAGGGCGGGGCGGCGGCACGGTGCTCGGCTCCGCCGTCGAGGGCGCGGGCACCGGTTCGGTGCGCGCGGGGGAGGGGGCGGCGGGCCGGGTGGCCGGCGTCTGCCGCGGTGCGGTCTGCGCCCCGGGGGCGGCGCCCGGCTCGCACCCGGTGGCGAGGGCGGCCAGCGCGACGACCGACACGGCGGTGACGCGACGGGCCCGGAGGCGCGATCCGGCGGGGCGGGGTAGCCGGGGGCCTGGAATTGGACCGTGCCGCCGCGCGCCGGGGGACGGCTCCGCGTGACCCGCGCCCGCGTCCTCGGAGACTCCGGCGACCTCGGAGGCCCCCGTGACCCCCGACGCCCCCGACGCCCCCGACGCCCCCGAGACCCCTGAGTCCCTCGGTGCCCTGCCGCCCCACCCGTTGCCCGTGTCCGTCATCGCTCCGCCCCCTGGTTCACCCGTGATTCCGGCGCCTCCTGTACGGATTCCCGTCCGGCCCGGCCCCCGAATCCTCCGTCGTACGCGAGCGGCGCGTCCAGACCCCCGGGTGGGCGCCCCGGTGATCATGGCCTGGTCCGGGCGGCCGGGCGGCGTCCCCGCCGGCCCGCGCACCGTGACGCATATCGCCTGCCGGAACCCCTGGACGGCGTCCCGTACAGGCATGCGACACTCCGACCATGCTGGGTGTCACCGATCTTCCGACGTACCTCGCCGGTCTGGCGCTGATCGTTCTTCTGCCGGGGCCGAACTCGCTCTACGTGCTCTCCGTCGCCGCCCGCCGCGGCGTACGCACCGGCTATACGGCCGCCGCCGGCGTCTGGACCGGGGACACGGTGCTGATGACGCTCTCCGCGCTCGGCGCCGCCTCCCTGCTCCAGACCACGCCGCTGCTCTTCGCGATCGTCAAGTACGCGGGCGCGGGCTATCTGACCTGGATGGCCATCGGGATGCTGCGGGCGGCCGTCTCGCTGTGGCGCGAGAGGCACCGGCGTACGGCGGAGCTGGTGGAGTCGGTCGAGGCTGACGGCACGCCCGGCACGGCCGGGGCCGCCGGTCCGGTCGAGAAGCCCTACCGCCGGGCGCTGGTGGTCAGCCTCTTCAACCCGAAGGCCATCATCTTCCTCATCTCCTTCTTCGTGCAGTTCGTCGACCCCGGCTACGCCTACCCGGCCCTGTCGTTCCTGCTGCTGGGCACGCTGCTCCAGCTCGCCAGCTTCGCGTACCTCTCGGTGCTGATCTTCGGCGGCACCCGCCTGGCCGCCGCCTTCCGCCGCCGCAAGCGGCTGTCGGCGACGGCCACGTCGGCCGCCGGCGTCCTCTTCCTCGGCTTCGCCGCCAAGCTCTCGCTCAGCAGCGTGTAGCGGATGCGCCGGGGCGGCGGGCCGGACACGTGGCCGCCCCGGCGGCGCGGCGAAGGCGGGCCGGATGGCGGCGAAGGCCGCCAAGTACGGCGAGAAGATCGAGAAGGCGAGCGACACCGTCGACCGGGTCGAGACGGCCGTGGAGTGCAGCCGGCTCGCCGCGGACGCGGTGGGCAACAGCTTTCTCGCCGGCACCGACGTGGTGATGGCCGACGGAACCCGGCGGCCGATCGAGAAGGTGAAGGCGGGCGACGAGGTCCGGGCCACCGACCCGACGACGGGCCGCACCTCCACCCAGGAGGTCACCGCGACGATCACGGGCGAGGGCTACAAGCAACTGGTCCGCCTGGCCCTCGACACGGACGGAGACCGCGGCGACGCCACGGAGATCCTGACGGCCACGGCCGGCCACCCCTTCTGGGTCCCGTCCCTGAAGGAGTGGCGGACCGCCGACGAACTGGAACCGGGCCAGTGGCTGGAGACCGGTTCGGGCACCCGCGTCCAGATCGAAGCGGTCTCGGCGTGGACGCAGCGCGCGGCGGTGTACAACCTGACCGTCGACACGGCGCATACGTACTATGTCGCGGCGGGGTCCACGCTGGTCCTGGTCCACAACAGCGGACGAGGGCGCAAACCCGGGCAGCGTCCCAACTACGACGCCGAGGGCCCCCACACCACCTTCGTACGACACGGTGGGACCGGGCAGATCAAGAAGTACGCGGAGTGGGCTCCTCAGTCGAACCCCCGGAACCCCGCACCGTTCGAACTCGTGAAGCGGTTCGATCTGGAAGGGCCCGCTCATACGAACGCGGACGGGACCCGGGTGGACACTCCCCACATCAACATGCCGAACGGAGGCGACGCACGTGCACCGGAAGAGTGGGAGAAGCCGCTCGGCTGCTCGTGACGAGTACCGGGGGACGCGCTACATCCAGTCCTGGTACGCGTCCAACTGCGACGGGGAGTGGGAGCACGAGTTCGGCGTCAGGATGGCCACGACGGACAATCCGGGGTGGCACATCGAGGTCGACGTGAGCGAGACGGACCTCGAAGGCGTCGAGGTCCGTCGCGAGAGGCGCGAGCTTCCGGAGGGGGGCTGGATGATCGCCTGGAGCGACGGAAGGACGTTCCAGGCGGCGTGCGACCCCGGCTCGCTCGGCGAGGTGGACGCGCTCTTCGAGGGGTGGGCCGAGCGTGCTGCCGCCCAGGGCGAGGAGCGGCCCTCCGGATAGGGCGAGCGGCACGGGGCCACCGACGACATGGCGTCCTGGTCGGTGGCCCCGTGCTCCTCGGGCCTGTCTGACCATTCCCGTCCGCCTCACGACGCCACGCACGCACTCTCGCCGCACCGGCCCCAGACCCGAGTACGTCCAGTACGAGGGCCTGGAGCGGCACGCCGAGAGCACGCACCTGACGCCGCGCGGCCGCCCTACGGGCGACGACGGGAATCGTCAGACAGGCCCGAGGCCGGTACGGCTACCCCATACTGGAGAACCCCAGCCGCATCCGCTCCTCCTCATTGGCCACGTCCAGCGCCCCGCTCTTCACCCGGGACGCCTCCTGCGCGGTCAGCGCGCGGCCGAAGACACGGAGGTCGTCCAGGCCGCCGCGGAAGAGTTCCGTCACCCCGGCCGGCTGGTTCGGGAAGTCCGGGCGGGCGCCGATGTGGACGGAGAAGTCGGCGGTCGGGGTGATGTCCCCCGCCGGGGCCGCCGAGGCGAACTCCTGGCCGCCGTCCACGGCCAGCGTCAGCCGGCCCGCCTGGCGCTTGAGGACCGCGTGGTGCCACTGGCCGTCGTTGTACGAGGACGTGGTTCGCACCTCCGCGTACGCGGTGCCCGTGTCGATCGCCGCCCGGACGGCGCCCCGGCCCGGCTCGGCGCGCAGCCAGAACTGGCGGACGCCCGAGCCCATCCCGTACCCCCAGACGATCGGCAGGGCGCCCGTCGTGGCGGTGTGGCGGAACCAGGCCGTGAGGGTGAAGTCGTCCGCGCCCAGGCGCAGCGAGTCCGAGCAGGAGACCACCCGCAGGTAGTCGTCCTGGCCGTCGAAGGTCATGGCCTTGCCGGAACCCCGGCTGCCGAGCTGGGCGCCGCCGTGGACCAGGGCGTGGTTGCCGTACCCGTTGGGCCCGGTGTCCAGGGTGCGCGGCAGGCGCAGTTCACGCCGGCCCGCGTCCAGTTGGGCCTCGGTGAACGACGTGAACACGAGGTCGCTGTGCGGGATGTTCCCGGCGCTCTCGTAGAGCACCCCGATCGCGCCCGAGGAGAGCGGGGCGAGGTCGGAGTAGCCGGACCGGCCCGGGGTCACCACCGTGCCCGCCGTCTGCCATGTGCGCCCCTCGTCGTACGAGGAGCGGATCGCCAGCTCGCGCCGGTCCTCCAGGGTGTGGGGGCCCAGGCGCGAGGGCGCGGAGAAGAGGAGCCGGTCCTGCGCCGCGCCCGACTCCTTCGCGTGCAGGCGCAGCAGCGAGCCGGAGACGGGCGGGGCGTCGAGGCCCGGCACGGGGGAGAACGGGGCGTCGAAGGTGGTTCCGCCGTCCGCGCTGGTGGCGGCCATCCGATGGTCCTCGGTGCCGCACCGGGCCGAGCTGCGGGCGTTGACGTACACACCTCCGCCGGTCGTCTCGGCGACGGACAGCTCGGCCGGGAACGCGGAGGCGGTCCGGTCGACCGCCGCCTGCGCGCCCAGGGCCCAGGTCAGTCCGCCGTCGTCGCTGACGTACAGCTGGCCGCCCGCCCGGCCGTCCGTCGTCGTGAAGTCGCCCGGAACGACCAGCCTGCCGCGGTGCGGGCCGCCGGTGAGCTGGATGCCGTGGCCGGGCCCGGTGGAGATCCACCCCCGGTCCGCGGGCTTGAGATGGGGGAGCGGCGCTCCCTCCGTCCAGCCCACGCCGTCGTCCGCGCTGTGCACCACGCGCAGGTTCCGGGGCCCGCGGACCGGCTCGCTCGGAGTGCCGCTCCAGGGGCCGGTCGCGTACAGCAGCGAGATCCGCCCGGTCGCCGTGTCCACGACCGGCGCCGGGTTCCCGTGCGCGTCCTCGTCCGCACCGCCCACGACCACCTTCAGCGGGCCCCAGCTCCGGCCGCCGTCCGTGGACCTCCGCAGCACGATGTCGTTGTGCCCGATGTCGCTGCAGGTGGCCACCCGCCCCTCGGCGAAGGCCAGCAGGGCGCCCGACGGCGTGGCGACGAGTGCGGGGATGCGGAAGCAGCGGTAGCCCTCGTCGCCCGCCTTGAAGGGGGTAGTGACCGCCGCCGGCACGGCCGCCGCCGGGGGAGCCGGCGCGCCGAGGACCGTGGCGGCCACCGCCAGGGCGAGGGCGGCCGTGGTCGTGCGGGTTCTTCGGCGGCCGGGGCGGCGGCGGTCCGAGGGTCGTCCGGGCAGGCGCATGGTGTCCATCCTCGTGTCGGTTCGGCCTCCGCGGAGCGACGACGCCCCGCAAAGGAGTCGCAGGGTCTCGTCAGGGCCTGACGAAGGCCCCGCAGGCCGCATCGGGACCCGCGGGGCCGGCGGGCCGCCTTCGCTCCGGCGCCCGGCCTCCGTTCAGGCCCGGGACCGTATCCGGCGGCTCTGCTCCGTCATCGTCCGCTTCAGCCGGGGCCCGAGCGGTTTCTCGACGAACCGGTGCATCAGATGGGCCAGCACCAGGATCGAGACCACCGCGGCGACCAGCGTCAGCCGCGGCGGCACGTGCAGCCCCCGGTGCAGGACGCGGATCACGAACCAGCCCAGATGCTCGTGGAGCAGGTAGAACGGGTACGTCAGCGCCCCGGCGAACGTCAGCCAGCGCCAGTCCGCCCAGCGCAGCCACCCCAGCGCCACGGCGGCCACCGCCACGAACGAGAGTGTCACGATCAGCTGGATCACGTAGGGGGAGCGGCCGAACTCGCCGCCCGCGCCCGGGTGCCACAGGGCCGTCACGGAGTACCGCTGCCCCAGCAGCCAGCTGACCAGCACGATCCCCCAGAGCAGCAGATCGCTCCCGTACCGGTGGATCAGGTAGAGCGCGAGGCCCGCGATGAAGTACGGGGCGTGGTCGCGCATCACCAGGGCGTCGGTCAGCGGATGGTCCGCGATCCGGGCGAAGGCGCCCGCCAGGGTCCAGCCGCAGCAGAAGACGACGACCCGGCGGTAGGTGACCCCGCGCCAGACGACGAACACGGCGAACAGCACGTAGAAGCGCAGCTCCACCCAGAGCGTCCAGCACACCCCGAGGACCCGGTCCACGCCCATCGGCTGCTGGAGCATCGTCAGGTTGACCAGCAGCTCGTCCGGGCGCAGCGGCTTCACCACCACGGGCAGCACGAGCGCCGCCGCCGTGACGACGACGATCGCGACCCAGTACGCCGGGTAGAGACGGGCGACCCGGGAGCGGAAGAAGTCGCCGACCGTACGGCCCCAGCTGCTCATGCAGATGACGAAGCCGCTGATGATGAAGAAGAGCTGCACCCCCAGGCTGCCGTACGTGGCGAACGACGACAGCGTCGGGAACACATGGGCCGGCGACCCGCCCCAGGAGTCGGCGACCGTGCCCTCCTTGCCGGCGTAGTGGTAGAGGCAGACCATCAGCGCGGCGAGGATGCGCAGCCCGTCCAGGGCCCCCATCCGGTTCCGCTTCCCCCGGGGCGCGGACGCCCGCACCGGTTCGGCGGGCCGCGCCTCCGGTGCCGGAAGGACCGCCGTACCCGTTCGTTCGCCCGTCATGTCCGCTCCCCCGGCAGCCTCGCGCATCGTCCCCCCGCTCATCTCCCCGCCCTCTCAGCCGCGCGCGGCGCGCCCGCGGGGGAGCCGCTGTTCCGCGCCCCGCTTCCAGGCGGCGGCCTGCCGGGCGATCCGGCGGACCGTCGCGTTGCGGGGGATGAAGTCGAACTGCGCCGGAAGGGCCCCCGGCAGCGCGAGCGCGGTCAGACGGCGGCGCCGGAAGTACGGGGAGGACGCCGCGGCCGGATGCGCGGCGAGGTACGCCTCGGCGGCGGGCCGCAGCCGCGGGTAGATCTGCGGCTGCATGGCGAAGCCGACGGCCGTGACCAGCCCCGACAGCTCCGCGCGCACCCGTTCCTCGTCCGGCAGCCGCCAGGAGGTGACCGCCGCCCGGTCCTCCAGGGCGGGCAGCAGGGCGTCGGCGATCGTGACCGGGACGCGGTTGCTGTTCTGGTACGGGGTCAGCGCGGCGAGCAGTTCCTGTGTGCCGACCCGTGCGACGGGGATCCCGTAGAACGCGGCGGCGGTCAGCAGCGCGGTGGAGAACGCGCCCACGACGAGCGCCGGACGCGTCCGCTCGTACACCACCTCGGCGATCACCGGCGCGTCCAGCACGGTGAGGTCGGCGCCGAGCCGTGCGGCCTCCTGCTCCAGCGCCCGCGACCAGCCGACCGGGGCGGCCGGGTGCGGCTTGAAGACCACCTGGGTGTGGCCGAGGGCGACCGTGCCGCGCAGCATCCGCAGGTGCAGCTCCTGCTCCTCGTCGGCGGTGAGGACGTCGATGGCGGAGAGGTACTGCCCGAGCAGCAGCGCGGGCGCGTCGGCAGGTACGGCGAACTCCTCGGCCGAAGCGGCCAGTTCGCCGAGCACCTTGAGGAACTCGGCGGTCGGCACGACCTCGGGTTCGACGTCGAACTCGGTCATCAGCAGCGGCCGCAGACCCGGCACCAGGTCCAGGTGGAGCAGGCGCCGCACCCGGGTGCCGATCAGCGGATCGATCTTGCTGCGGGTGGGGCCGTAGCTCATCAGCCCGTCCGCGTACAGGTGGATCGGGCTCTCGCCGAAGATCTTGGCGACCGCGCTGGACGGGTTGGCCTGGATGGACTCGCAGGCGATCTCCACCGGTCCGTCGCCGAGCCCCCAGGCCAGGCGCAGATACCGCTCCCAGAGCAGGGTGTCCTGCTCGCGCGGGAACCAGCCGGCCGGGTGGAACGGGCTGATGAACGCGTTCCACGAGAGGACCTCGTCGAACTCCGTTCGCAGCGAGTCGAATCCGGCCATGCGGTCGAGCGGGGTGCCCACCTCGGGCGCGGGCGAGGTGTCGCTGACGACCAGCAGCCGGCGGTGCTCGGCGCGCGGGCCGAACTGGCCCGCCCGGATCGCGGCGGTCACCGTCGCCGCCGCGTACTGGGAGGCCGCGAAGAAGAGCTGGGTGGAACGGATGGCAGACATCAGGCGCGGGCTCCGGAGGCGGCGGCGGGGGTGACGGCGGGGGCGGGGTCTCCGCCGGCGCGGCGGCGCACCCGGCGCAGCAGGGCGGCGCGCCGGTCGCCCAGGGAGTGCAGGGTCTCGTCGAGCAGACCGGCGGGGAGGCGGCGCAGGGCGTTGGCGCTCATGGTGCGCAGCGTGCGCGCCACGGCCGGTTCGAACCGCTCGATGGACCCGAGGTGGTGGGCCATGACCGCGCAGTACGTCCGTACGGCCTTCGGCAGCAGGAGGTCCGCGTCGGCGTCCCGCGAGGTCTCCTCGACGACCTGGTCGAACGCGCGGATGAAGTCGAGCTGCCGGACGTCACCGATCTGGGTGAGCGAGGAGGCGACCCCGCGCCGGTAGAAGAGGCCGAGCAGGCCGACGGCGGCGAAGCTCTCCGCCTCCCGGTGCAGCCGCCAGATCCACGGCCGGTCCTCGGCGGTGCGCAGCCCGTCGGTGAAGTGCAGCAGCCCCCGGTCGAGCAGGCGGCGGTGGTAGATGCCGGCCCAGGCGTACGGGTAGTCCACCGGCGTGGTGCGGTCGACCGGAAGGATCACCGAACGGGGGCTGAGCGCGACGTTCCGCAGCCCGTGCGGCACCCGGTGCACCGTCCGCGTCCGGCCGGTGGCCTGCACGTGGTCCGTGCGGACGAAGTCGCACTCCAGCCGCTCGGCGGCGGCGACCAGATCCGCGAAGTAGCCGGGGGCGAGCCAGTCGTCGCCGTCCAGGAAGGTCAGATACTCCCCGTCCGCCGCGTCGAGGCCGGTGTTCCTGGCCGTGGCCAGACCGCCGTTGCGTTCGTGGACGATCACCTTCGCGCCGGGAATGTCCTTCCTGGCACGCTGGAGGATCTCGGCCGTCCCGTCGGTCGATCGGTCGTCGACGAGAAGGAACTCGAAGTCGTCCCGGGCGTTGGCCCGCAGGCTTCTGAGGGTGTCGGGCGCGTATGTCTGCACGTTGTAGAACGGCACGATGACGGAGAGCTTAACCACCCGCATCACGCTAGTGGGATACCCGGCACATTCCTTGTCCCGGAAAAGTACCGCGCGTGAACGATGAATGGCCGAACGGTGAAGTGGATCGAATGCGGCGGGAGTTGACCGCTCCGGCCTGCGGATTCCCCAAGCGTCGTCCCCCTGTTAACCATTTGTTGCTGTCGTGTTGGGCCGCTCATCGAAATGCCTTCCTAATTTCTGGGATGTGCCCTCACGTACCAGCCATCAGGCCGATCCGGCCGATATCCCCGACGCGCCCCGACCGGCGCTCCGGGTCGCCGTCCTCGCCGACTCCGACACCCGGTGGAAATGGGGCGCGCTCACCGCGCGCCGCCTGACCGCCGGGTCCGGTGAGCGGGGCGAGCGCCCCGTCGAGGTCAGCGGGCTGCTGCTGCGCGGCCGGGCCACCCCGACGCCCCGCCAGCTCGCGGAGGTCGGCGAGGTCGGCATCGACGCCGGGCGGGTCCGCGAGGTCACCGCCGTCGAGTTCCTGCACACCGTGCGCGACGAGGCGTACGACGTCGTCGTCCTCGCCCTCGTCGGCGGCGGCGTCCAGGCCATGCTGCACGGCCTGGCCGCACTGGATTTCCCGCGCCGCCCCGTCGTCGTCACCGGATACGTCGGCGTCGTCTACGAGAAGCTGGCCGACGGGCTGCTCCTGCGCCACGGCGCGGACGTCGTCCTCGCCAACTCGGCGCACGACGCGGAGCGTTTCCGCGCGGTGTACGAGGGCGTCGGCGCCGACGCCTCGGCCGTCACCGAGGCCGCCCTGCCCTTCCTGGGCGGAGCCCCGTACCGGCCCGAAGAGGGACGCGACACCGTGGTGTTCGCCGCCCAGCCCTCCGTACCGGCCACGCGCGCCGACCGCACCTACCTGCTGCGCCGGCTCGTCGAGCACGCCCGGCTGCACCCGCGCCGCGAGGTGCTGCTCAAGCTGCGCTCCAAGCCGGGCGAGCACACCACGCACATCGAGGAACTGCCCTACCAGAAGCTCGCGCAGCGGCTGCCCGGCGGGCTGCCGCCCAACTTCCGCCTGGTGTACGGGCACATGGGCGAGGTCCTGGACCGGACCGACCTCCTGGTCACCGTCTCCTCGACCGCCGCCCTGGAGTCCCTGCACCGCCGCATCCCGACCGCGATCCTCACCGACCTCGGCGTACGGGAGCCGCTCGGCAACCACCACTTCGTCGGCTCCGGGCTCCTCACCTCCTGGGACCGGCTCGACGGCGGAACCCGGCCCCGCCCCGACCAGGAGTGGGTGGCCGGCCAGGGCGTCGCCGCCGACGGCTCGTACGGCACCGCCTACGACACCGCCCGCGCCAAGGTCACCGCCCTCCTCGCGGCCGGCGAACTCCCGCCGCTCGCCCCCTACTACACGCCCGCCACCGCCCCCGGCTACCTCCCCGGCATTCTGCGCCGCCACCACCTGGCCCCCGACGGCACACCGCTGCCCGGGGCCGCCGCACCGCAGGAGCCCGGCCGGGTCCGGGGCGCGGTCCGCGAGACCGTCCGCAACGCGGCCCGCGGCGCCTACCGCCACGGCGTCCAGCGCGTCGCCCCGGTGATCCGCCGGATGGGGGAGCTGTGACCACGCCCTCAGCAACCGCCACCACACCAGGAGCAGCGATGCAGCCGCCCCCGACCCCGACCGTCGTCGCCGTGATCCCCGCCCGCGGCGGATCCAAGGGCGTCCCCGCGAAGAACCTCGCCGAGGTCGGCGGCGTCCCGCTGGTCGCCCGCGCCGTCCGCGCCGCGCTCGGCGCCCCCGAGGTCACCGACGTCGTCGTCACCACCGACGACGGGGCGATCGCCGAGGCCGCCCGCACCGCCGCCGCCGACCTCCGGGCCGGCCACCGGCTGCACTGCGTGGAGCGCCCCGCCGCCATCGCCGGCGACACCGCCACCAGCGAAGCGGCCGTCCTGCACGCCCTGGATGTCTACGAGGCCGAGCGCGCCAGGACCGTCGACGTGGTCCTCCTCGTCCAGTGCACCAGCCCCTTCGTCTCCCGCGAGGACATCGACGGCGTGGCCCGGGCGGTGGCCCACGAGGGCGCGGACACCGCCGTCACGGTCGCCCCGTTCCACGGCTTCGTCTGGCGCGACGGCCACGCGGTCGAGGAGGGCACGTACGGCGTCAACCACGACAAGTCCGTACGCCCCCGGCGCCAGGACCGCCCCCAGGACCACCTGGAGACCGGCGCCGCCTACGCGATGGACGCCGCGGGCTTCCGCACCCACCGCCACCGCTTCTTCGGCCACACCGCGCTCGTCCGCACCGACCCGGCGCGGGTGCTGGAGATCGACGACCCGCACGACCTGGCCCGCGCCCGCGCGCTCGCCCCGCTCCTGGACCCCTCCCCGCTGCCCTCCCTCGCGGACGTGGACGCGGTCGTCCTGGACTTCGACGGCACCCAGACCGACGACCGGGTCATGATCGACTCGGACGGCCGCGAGACGGTCGCCGTGCACCGGGGCGACGGACTCGGGATCGCCGCGCTGCGCAAGGCCGGCGTCCCCCTCCTGATCCTCTCCACCGAGCAGAACCCGGTCGTCGCGGCCCGCGCCCGCAAGCTCCAGGTCCCCGTCCTGCACGGCATCGACCGCAAGGACGAGGCGCTGAAGCGGTGGTGCGACGAGCACACCATCGCCCCCGAGCGGGTCCTCTACGTCGGCAACGACGTCAACGACCTCCCCTGCTTCTCCCTCGCCGGCTGGCCCGTCGCGGTCGCCGGCGCCCACGACTCGGTCCGCGCCGCCGCGCGCGCCGTCACGACCACCCCCGGCGGCTACGGCGCCATCCGCGAGATCGCGGCCTGGCTGCTGGGCCCCACCCTGACCATCCCTTCCACCACCCCCACCGTCCCCACCACGTAAGGAAGCACCACCATGACCAGCACCTCCCGCCTGCGCACCTTCGGCACCCGCACCGCCGGCCCCGGCCGCCCCGTCTACATCACGGGCGAGATCGGCATCAACCACAACGGCGACCTCGACAACGCGATCGCGCTGATCGACGCCGCCGCCGAGGCCGGCTGCGACGCCGTCAAGTTCCAGAAGCGCACCCCGGAGATCTGCACCCCGCGCGACCAGTGGGACATCGAGCGCGACACCCCGTGGGGCCGGATGACGTACATCGACTACCGCCACCGCGTCGAGTTCGGCGAGGCCGAGTACACCGCCATCGCCGAGCACTGCGCCGAGCGCGGCATCGACTGGTTCGCCTCCCCGTGGGACACCGAGGCCGTCGCCTTCCTGGAGAAGTTCGACGTCCCCGCCCACAAGGTGGCCTCCGCCTCCCTCACCGACGACGAGCTGCTGCGCGCCCTGCGCGCCACCGGCCGCACGATCATCCTCTCCACCGGCATGTCCACCCCGAAGCAGATCCGCCACGCCGTCGAGGTCCTGGGCAGCGACAACATCCTGCTCTGCCACGCCACCTCGACGTACCCGGCGAAGGCCGAGGAGCTGAACCTGCGGGTCATCAACACCCTCCAGCAGGAGTACCCGAACGTCCCGATCGGCTACTCCGGCCACGAGACCGGCCTCCAGACCACCCTGGCCGCCGTCGCGCTCGGCGCCACCTTCGTCGAGCGCCACATCACCCTGGACCGCGCCATGTGGGGCTCCGACCAGGCCGCCTCCGTCGAGCCGCAGGGCCTGACCCGCCTGGTCCGCGACATCCGCACCATCGAGCAGTCGCTCGGCGACGGCGTCAAGAAGGTGTACGAGTCCGAGCTGGGCCCGATGAAGAAGCTCCGCCGCGTCGCGGGCGTCGTCGCCGAGACCGAGAACGCGCCGGCCGCCGAGCCGGTCGCGGTCTGAGCGCCGACCGGTGAACCTCGCCTTCGTCGAGAGCCCGGTCCAGCTCCTGAACGTCCTGGAGTGGGTTCACACGCAGGGGGGAGACGATCCGGCCGCCACCACGGTCGTCGTCCTCCCCCCGGTCGACCCGATGTCGCGCGGTCAGCTGCGCCGGATGGCGGAGCTGGCCCGCGACGAGGGCATCACGGTCCGCTGGCAGGAGGCGCGCGGCGAGTCCGGCGCGCCCCTGAAGGCCCTGCGCGCCCTGGCCGGCCTGGTCCGGCGCGCGGACCACATCGTGATCGGGGACCCGTTCTCCCGGTACGTCCAGCTCCTGCTGACCCTGGTCCGCGCCGACCGCCTCACGGTGGTCGACGACGGCACGGCCACCATGGAGTTCGTCGCGCAGCTGGCCCGGGGCGAACGCCTGACGCGCTGGCACCGCCGGGGCCGTACGGGACCGCGAGAACTGGTCCTGGCCCCGGTCACCGCCACGGCCCGCCGCCGCTTCACCCCGACGGCGCGCCACACGGTCGAGGTGTTCACCGCGATGCCGGTCGAGGCTCCGGCCGGCGTCGCGGTCACCGCGAACACCTTCGCCTGGACCCGGGCCCGCTTCGGCCCGCCGAGCGTGGGCCGGGGCGCCGACCTGGTCGGCACCTCCCTGGTCGAGACGGGCGTCGTCGAGCCCGTCCCGTACCAGGAGGCGGTGGCCGCCCTGGCCCGCGCCCACGGGGCCACCCGCTACTTCGCCCACCGCCGCGAGTCCGCCGAGAAGCTCCGCGCCCTGGAAGCCGCCACGGGCCTGGAGATCGTCCGCCCGGACCTCCCGCTGGAACTGATCGCCCGCCGCGGCCCCATCGGCCGTACGGTCGTCAGCTTCCCGTCCACGGTCGTCCACACCCTCCCGCTGGCCCTGACCGGCACGGGCGTGAACGTCGCGGTCTGCGACATCGCCCCGGAATGGCTCCGCACCACGGCGTCCCCGCGCGCCCAGGGCTTCCTGCGCGGCGTCACGGAGACGGCACGGGGGGTGCAGCGGCTGTCGTCGGTGACGACCTGAGACACCTGCCGCCCCGCGCGGGGCCCGGATACGATCGGCGCCATGACGACTTCGCAGAATCCGGCAGCGCCTGAGGTCAAGGAGGAATACTTCCTCGACGTCCCCACCGGCGTCGAGGCGGAGACCGAGGACGAGGACATTCCCGAGATCGAGCGGCCGTGGAATCCCGAGCAGATCAGGGTGAACACCAAGCAGTTCTCGTTGCGCAACGTCCTGGACATGATCGACGACGTTTCGCTCGAACTCGCTCCGGACTTTCAGCGCGGCAGGGTCTGGAAGCATGTGCAGAAGTCCCGACTCATCGAATCCGTCCTCCTTCAGATCCCGCTGCCGGCTTTCTATTTCGCCGAGGATGCCGACGGGTTCATGCGGGTCGTCGACGGGCTCCAGCGACTTTCCACTATCCATGACTTCGTCCGGGGAGGTGACGAGAAGGGGTTCGCCCTCAAGGGCCTTGAGTACCTCCAGGGGACCGTGGAGGGGAAACGGTTCGACGACTTGCCGGCCCCCTGGAAGCGGCGTATCAACAACGCGCAGATCATGACCCACGTCATCGACCCGACCACTCCCCCCGATGTCATGTACGACATCTTCAAGCGGATCAACACCGGTGGCACGCCGCTGAACGCGCAGGAGATCCGGCATTGCATGAGCAGGGACCGTAGTCGCTCGATCCTCAAGGCGATGACGTCCACGGGTGCGTTCAACGATGCCACCAACGGCCTCGGTGGCCACACCCGCATGAACGACCGTGAGATGGCCCTGCGCTTCGCGGCCTTCTGGCTCCATGGGGCGGAGGGATATGCCGAATTCGGCTCGATGGACGCCTTCCTTCAGCGCACCACCACCATGCTGGACGATCCCAACGCGGTGGACGATTCCGTTGTGGGGAGCTTGGAGAAGTCGTTTCAGCGGGCAATGGAGAATTCCTGGATCGTCTTCGGCGATCAGGCGTTCCGTAAATGGCCGCAAGGTGTCGAGTCGGGTAAATATCCGATCAACCGTGCTCTCTTCGAAGCCTGGGCGATCACGTTGTGCGACTTCGAACCGCGCGACCTGGCCCGCAGGGCCACGGCCATCGTCGCGAAGGCACGTGCGCTGATGGCGATCGACTACCGCTATCTGGACGCGATCACCTCCTCCACCGGCGATACCCGCCGTGTCATGTACCGCTTCGAGGCCACGGCGGAAGCGGCGGAGGCCGGCCGGTGATCACTTCACTGGCCATCGGCCACTTCAAACGCTTCGCCGAGGCATCCTTCGCCCTACGGCCCCTCACCGTGCTCACCGGTCTCAACGGCACCGGGAAGAGCACGGTCGTCCAGACGCTGCTGCTCGCCCGCCAGTTCGCCGACGCTCCCGCTCGCAAGGTGGTCCAGCTGAACGGCCCGTACGGGCTGGCTCTCGGCGAGGCCCACGAGGTCCAGCACCCGGACGCGCCGGACTCGGTGATCGGCGTGCGGGTGGAGTGCGACGGCGGTCGGCGGGTGTGCGACATGCGCTTCACCGTGCCGGACGAACAGGCGCTCTACCTGGACGCCTCCCGTACCGAGGACGCTCCGCCGGACGAGCTCAGCGGAGACCGCAGCACGTTCACCTATCTGTGCGCCGAGCGGCTCGGTCCCCGGGACCAGCTCGACGTCTCCGCGGAGCACCCGGACCTTCTCGGGGTCGGCGTACGGGGGGAGTACACCGCCCAGGTTCTGGCCCTGCACGAGAGCCGGTCCGTACGCGAGGAACTGCGCCACCCGGACACGGCGGCCACGCACGGGGTCACCGTCGTCCGTACGCAGGCCGAGATGTGGGCGTCCGACATCATCCGCCCGATCGAGATCAGCGCGCAGTGGCCGCCGGGCATCACGGCGAGCACGATCCGCTTCCGGGAGCCGGGACTGCTGAGCGAGGCAATCCGGCCCGCCAACATGGGGTTCGGATTCTCCTACGCCCTGCCCGTCATCGTGGCGGGGCTGCTCTCCCGGCCCGGAGATCTGCTCATCGTCGAGAACCCGGAGGCGCATCTGCACCCCGGTGGCCAGTCCCAGCTGGGACGCTTCCTGGCGCGCGTCGCGGGTGCCGGAGCCCAGGTGATCGTGGAGACGCACAGCGATCATGTACTCAACGGCATCCGGCTCGCCGTTGCCGAGGACCGGACGGTCGCTCCGGAGGCGACGCTGATCCACTACTTCGGCGCCCGGGAGGCCGGGGCCGTCCCTCTGGAACTCACCGCAACGGGCGAGCTCACCGACTGGCCCGAGGGCTTCTTCGACCAGATCGAACGGGACCTGGGGAGGCTGGCGCGTGCCAGGCGAAGGGGGAAGTGAGCCGGGTCGCTTCGTGGTCGACGAGTCCTCCTTCGACTTCCGGGGCCTCACCGAAGAACGTCTGACGGACCTGCTCGACGAGTTCACCGACGAACTGACCGACCTGGTCAGGACCCACCGGGTCACTGTCTCGCCCTGGTGGTCCGAGGCGGAGTGCGCTCCCGGCACGGAGCTCCACGACGTCCTGTACGAGGGTGGGACGCCGCGGGCGGGCCGTGACGCGCGGCTGAGGATGGTCCGGACGATGGACCGCTGCCCGAAGTGGGACACGGAGACGGCAGGGCTGCCCGATGAGGTGGAGCTTGCGGAGGAGGGGCCGGTCCTCGCGCTCTCCGTCGGCTTCGCCTGGCTCCACGCCACTCGGGGACATCACATCGGTTGTCTCGTTTTCCCCACGGCCGGCCGCGTCGGCTGGCAGTCGGTCGTGGTGGGGGGAACAGCCACGTCGCCCGGGATCGGGAAGGACGTGTTCTTCCTGACCGGGGCGTCGTCTCTCACGGACTTCTGGCGGGATCTCTTCAGCCGCGAGAACGTGGCCGAACAGAGCTTCGTCGAGCGGGCCCGAGAAGCGTTCCCGGACCTCGTCTTCGCGGACTCCCTCACGTTTCGTCGATTCGACGGTACGTACGGAGAGATGCGCGACTGGGTGGTCCGCGTCCTCTCGGTGGTGCACGACCATTTCATCGACGCGCTGGCCAAGCACGCGGGCATACCCGCTGACGTCAAGGCCGAGCTGGGACACCACGGTCTCAACCTGTCTCCTGAGAGTCCCAACACCCGGGCCAAAGCCAAGATCATGAAGCAGCGGGAAGTCGTGCACGGCGGCGAGAAGTACCTGTGCGAGTGGCACGCCAAGAAGGACCGTCACCGCAACCGGGTCCACTTCAGCCTGCCGGAACAGCGTTTGGACGGCCGGGTCCTGATCGGCATCTTCGTCGACCACCTGGACACCTGAGGGCTGTCCGGCAGGAGGCGCGCAACCAGGCCCCGGGGGCGGACGGGTATACCCGCAACCACCCTCCGTCACACGTCCTCGTCCGAACTTTGTTCCCCTGCACGGCTGAAATTTCTTTGATCCATGGCCAGTTGAGGGGGCGATGGGCCTACGCTTCGTAGGGTGAACCATGTAAAGTCCCGCGCCTCCCGCCTCCACGACCTGCCCGACGCCGAGCAGCCGGGGGGAGGCGGTCTGCCGGGGCGGCTCCCCGACGAGCTGAGGGCCGAGCTGATCGCCTTCCGCCGGGACCTGCACATGCACCCCGAGCTCGGCAACCAGGAGTTCCGCACCACCGCCGCCATCAAGGACCGGCTGGAGAAGGCGGGGCTCGCGCCCCGGGTCCTCCGGGTCGGCACCGGGCTCATGTGCGACGTGGGGGAGTGGGACGGGGTCACGCCCATGCTGGCGTTGCGGGCGGACATCGACGCCCTGCCGATCCCGGACACCAAGACCGGTGTGCCCTACCGCTCCACCGTGCCCGACCGGGCGCACGCCTGCGGGCACGACGTGCACACCACCACCGTGCTCGGCGCGGGCCTCGTGCTGGCCGAGCTCGACCGGCAGGGGCGGCTGCCCAACGCCGTACGGCTGATCTTCCAGCCGGCCGAGGAGGTCCTGCCCGGCGGCGCGGTCGACGCGATCGAGTCCGGGGTGCTGGAGGGCGTCGGGCGCATCATCGGCGTCCACTGCGACCCGAAGGTGGACGCCGGGCGGATCGGGCTGCGCGTCGGGGCCATCACCTCGGCCTGCGACCGCCTGGAGGTCGCCCTCGACGGCCCCGGCGGCCACACCGCCCGGCCGCACCTGACCACAGACCTGGTCACCGCCGCCGCCCGGATCGCCGTGGACGTGCCCGCGCTGCTCGCCCGCCGGGTGGACGCCCGCTCCGGGCTCGCGCTGACCTGGGGCCGGCTGGAGACCGGGCACGCCCCCAACGTCATCCCGCAGCGCGCCGAACTGTCCGGTACGGTCCGCTGCCTCAACCTGGACGCCTGGCGCGAGGCCCCCGACCTGGTGCACGCCGCCGTGGACGAGGTGGCCGGAATGCATCGGGCCAAGACGGTGATCACCTATGTACGGGGCGTGCCGCCCGTGGTGAACGACGCCGAGTCCGTCGGGCTGCTCGACGCCGCGATGACCGAGCGCCGGGGCTCGTACGCGATCGAGGACACCGAGCAGAGCCTGGGCGGCGAGGACTTCTCCTGGTACCTGGAGCAGGTCCCCGGCGCGATGGCCCGCCTCGGCGTCCGGCCCCCGGGCGACACGCGCGGCCTCGACCTGCACCGCGGCAACTTCGACGTGGACGAGGAGGCGATCACCGTCGGGGTGGAGCTGTTCACGGCGGCCGCGCTGCTGGACGCGAACCGTTAGCGATGCGTTGACGCGGTCTTCGCGGGCCGTTCCCGGACCCGCGAGGCCGCTTCTGTACACGACGATCCGATAACGGCTTCCGTACGTGCTCTTATCTGACATCTACGCGCGTTACGATCGCCGCGAAACCAGCGCCGGAAGAGGCGCTTCGGTCAGGTTTGAAGGAGCCTCCCTTGCGCCGGATCACCCGGATCACGACCGTGGGCATCGCGTCCGCGGCGCTCGCGCTCAGCGTCACCGCCTGTGGCGGAAAATCGTCGTCGGATGCCGGTTCCGGCAAGGACGGCGACAAGGCCGCCATCGCGTACGACATCGGCGGCCGCGGCGACCAGTCGTTCAACGACGCCGCCTACGCCGGTCTCGCCAAGGCGGAGAAGGACCTCGGCATCAAGGGCAGCGAGGCCGAGCCCTCCGACGGTGAGGGCGACGCGGACAAGGTCCAGCGTCTCACCGAGCTGGCCCGCGCCGGCAACAACCCGGTGATCGGCGTCGGCTTCGCCTACGCGCCCGCCATCAAGAAGGTCGCGCCGAAGTTCCCGAAGACCACCTTCGGTATCATCGACGACGCCTCGGTGACCGGGGACAACATCGCCAACATCGTCTTCAACGAGGAGCAGGGCTCCTACCTCGCCGGCGTCGCCGCCGCCAAGGTCACCAAGACGAAGACGATCGGCTTCATCGGCGGTGTCGAGACCCCGCTGATCAAGAAGTTCGAGGCCGGCTTCGTCCAGGGCGCCAAGGACACCGACCCCTCGGTCAAGGTCCTCCCGCAGTACCTGACGCAGCCCCCGAACTTCGACGGCTTCTCCAAGCCCGACCTCGGCAAGGCCGCCGCCCAGGGCCAGCTCGACAAGAAGGCCGACGTGATCTACTCGGCCGCCGGTCTGGCCGGCTCCGGCGCCATCGAGGCCGCCTCCAAGGCGGGCAAGTGGAACATCGGCGTCGACTCCGACCAGTACCAGCAGAAGGGCCTCGCGGCCTACAAGGAGTCCATCCTCACCTCCGTCACCAAGGACGTCGAGGACTCCGTCTTCAACCTGATCAAGTCGGTCAAGGACGGCAAGCCGACCACCGGTGAGATCCGCTACGGCCTGGACAAGGACGGCGTCGGCCTGTCGATGTCCAACCCGGCGTTCGCCAAGATGACCGACGTCATCTCGGCCGTCGACAAGGCCAAGCAGGAGATCATCGACGGCAAGATCACCGTCAAGACCGCTCCGTAAGCGTCCGGCGCCCGGCGCCGTACGGCTGGTTTCCCGAGGCCCTGTCCGTCCCCGCCCGCACCGCGGCCGGTGGACGGACAGGGCCATGGGCCCCTCCCGTACCGGCACACCGGCACCCGCACCACCGCGCCGCGCGACCGGACCCAGACGTCCCGCGCGGCCCCACGAAGAAGTTCCGCCTCTCGCCGTGCTCTCCCACCCCGGCCCGGGCCCCGCGTCCGGACTGTGACGTGCACCCCGTGTTTCACGATTCGGCAGCGCTACGCGTGTAGACAGCCCTCCGGCGCGATAACTTCACCCCCGCCCCTCAGAGCCCCCAGCTCCTCCGCCCCCGCTCCTGTCCGGCCAAGGAGAGTGCGTCATCAACGCGTCCAGCAGCCCCCCTGCCGTAGAACTGCACGGCATCACCAAGCGCTTCCCCGGTGTCGTCGCCAACCACGACATCGACATCACGATCGGCAAGGGCACGGTCCACGCCCTCGTCGGTGAGAACGGCGCCGGCAAGTCCACCCTGATGAAGATCCTCTACGGCATGCAGAAGCCGGACGAGGGCACCATCGCGATCAACGGCGAGCAGGTCTCGTTCTCCAACCCGGGCGACGCCATCGAGCGGGGCATCGGCATGGTGCACCAGCACTTCATGCTCGCCGACAACTTCACCGTCCTGGAGAACGTCGTCCTCGGCGGCGAGAAGCTGCACGGCATCGGGTCCGCCGCCCGGAGGAAGATCAAGGAGATCTCCGACGCGTACGGCCTCGGCATCCGGCCCGACGCGCTCGTGGAGGACCTCGGGGTCGCCGACCGGCAGCGTGTGGAGATCCTCAAGGTGCTCTACCGGGGCGCCCGCATCCTCATCCTCGACGAGCCGACCGCGGTCCTCGTGCCGCAGGAGGTCGACGCGCTCTTCGCCAACCTGCGCGAGCTCAAGGCCGAGGGCCTCACCGTCATCTTCATCTCGCACAAGCTGGGCGAGGTGCTCTCCGTCGCCGACGACATCACGGTGATCCGCCGCGGTACGACCGTGGGCACCGCCGACCCGGCCGCCACCACGACCAAGCAGCTCGCCGAGCTGATGGTCGGCAGCGAGCTGCCCTCGCCGGAGACCCGCGAGTCCACCGTCACCGACGTGCCCATGCTGCGCGTCGAGGACCTGGCGCTCACCGTCACCGACCCCGACGGCACCGTCCGCGACGTGCTCGCGGGCATCGACTTCACCATCCACCAGGGCGAGGTCCTCGGCATCGCCGGCGTCGAGGGGAACGGCCAGACCGAGCTGATCGAGGCCCTGATGGGCATGCGCGACCCGGACGGCGGGACGATCACCCTCGACCGGGCCGACATCTCGCACGCCCCCACCCGCAGGCGGCGCGAGTCCGGCATCGGGTACATCCCCGAGGACCGCCACCGCCACGGCGTCCTGCTCGACGCCCCCCTGTGGGAGAACCGCATCCTCGGCCACGTCACCGAGAAGCCCAACAGCCGCGGCTGGCTGCTGGACAACAAGGCGGCCCGCACCGACACCGAGCGCATCGTGCGCGAGTACGACGTGCGCACCCCCGGCATCGAGGTCACCGCGGCCTCCCTCTCCGGCGGCAACCAGCAGAAGCTGATCGTCGGCCGCGAGATGAGCCACGCCCCCAAGCTGCTGATCGCCGCCCACCCCACCCGCGGTGTGGACGTCGGCGCGCAGGCCCAGATCTGGGACCAGATCCGCGAGGCCCGCCGCGAAGGTCTCGCCGTGCTCCTGATCTCGGCCGACCTGGACGAGCTGATCGGCCTGTCCGACACCCTGCGCGTCATGTACCGCGGCCGCCTGGTCGCCGACGCCGACCCGGCCACCATCACCCCGGAGGAACTGGGCTCGGCCATGACCGGCGCCGCCACCGGTCACCTCGAAAGCCCGGAGGACGAGGCGCGATGAAGAAATTCGACAAGGACCGGCTGATCCTGGGCTTCGCCGGCCCGGTGCTCGCCCTGGTCGTCGCCCTCGTGCTGACGACCGTGGTGCTGCTCGCCTCCGGCCGCAACCCCTTCGAGCCGTACCGGATCATGTTCGAGTCGGCGAGCTACGTCGACGTACAGGTCCTCATCGTCAACCAGGCCGGTACGTACTACCTCGCCGCCCTCGCGGTCGCGGTCGGCTTCCGGATGAACCTCTTCAACATCGGCGTCGACGGGCAGTACCGCCTCGCCGCGATGCTGGCCGCGCTGGTCGGCGCGAGCGTCGACCTGCCGGGCCCGCTGCACATCGCGCTGATCGTGATCGTCGCCATGCTGGTCGGCGCGTTCTGGTCGGGCATCGCGGGCTTCCTCAAGACCACCCGCGGGGTGAGCGAGGTCGTCTCGACGATCATGCTCAACTCGATCGCCACCGCGCTGGTCGCCTGGATGATCCTCCCGAAGAACTTCGGCGAGCAGCCCGCGGGATCCAACAACCTGACCACCGGCGAGATCCCGGAGTCCGGCTGGTTCCCGGGGCTGCCGATGGGCGACCAGGCCGGCGAGATCTACGGCTTCACCTTCGTCGCCGCCGGCTGCGGCCTCCTGTACTGGTTCGTGCTCAACCGCACCCGGTTCGGCTTCGACCTGCGGGCCACCGGCGCCAGCGAGAGCGCCGCCCAGGCATCCGGTGTGGACGCCAAGAAGATGATCCTCACCTCGATGCTCATCTCCGGCGCCGTCGCGGGCCTGGCGGGTATGCCGACGCTGCTCGGCGACACCCACACCTACAGCCTCGACTTCCCCACGGGCATCGGCTTCACCGGTATCACCATCGCGCTGCTGGGGCGCAACAACCCCCTCGGCATCGCCTTCAGCGCCCTGCTGATCGCCTTCCTGGACAAGTCGTCCGCCTCGCTCGACCAGTACGGGTACGAGAAGGAGATCGCCACGATCATGCAGGGCCTGATCGTGATCTCGGTCGTCGTCTCCTACGAGCTGGTACGCCGCTACGGCGTCCGCCGCCAGCAGCAGAAGGTCGGCGAGGAACTCGCCGCCGGCCATGCCATCAAGACCGAGAAGGAGGCGGCCCTGTGAGCACCAGCAAATCCACCGCCGCACGGCCCGTCCCCCTCAAGGGCGGCCGCCGCACGCTCTCCCTGCCCGTCGTCCTCCTGATCATCGCGGGCGCGCTCGCCCTGGTCTCGCTGGTCCGCCTGATCAGCGGCGCCAACGACATCACCTCGGTCGGCCAGGTCGCCGGCGCCCTGGAACTCGCCGTCCCGATCGGCCTCGCCGGACTCGGCGGCCTGTGGGCCGAGCGCGCGGGCGTCGTCAACATCGGCCTCGAAGGCATGATGGTGCTCGGCACCTGGTTCGGCGCCTGGGCCGGGTTCCAGTGGGGCCCGTGGATGGGCGTCCTCTTCGGCATCCTCGGCGGCTGCCTCGGCGGGCTGCTGCACGCGGTCATCACCGTCACCTTCGGCGTGAACCACATCGTCTCCGGTGTGGCCATCAACATCCTCGCCGTCGGCATCACCCGCTACCTCTCCAACTTCGCCTTCGACGGCGTCCAGGGCGGCTCCTCCAAGCAGTCCCCGCGCGTCGACCCGATCGACAAGATCACGATTCCCGGGCTCTCGGACTGGCTCCAGGACCTGCAACAGCAGCACTGGTTCCTGATCTCCGACATCGCGGGCATCCTCGGCGGCCTGGTCACCGGCCTCTCCCTGCTCACCGTCGTCGCCCTGCTGCTGATCCCCGCCACCTGGTGGATCCTGTGGCGCACCCCGTTCGGCCTGCGCCTGCGCTCCTGCGGCGAGTCCCCGGTGGCCGCCGAGACCCTCGGCGTCAACGTGTACAAGTACAAGTACATCGCCGTCACCGTCTCCGGCGGTCTGGCGGGCCTCGGCGGCGCGTTCCTTGCGATCGTCGCCACCGGCATCTACCAGGAGGGCCAGACCGGCGGCCGCGGCTACATCGGTCTCGCCGCGATGATCTTCGGCAACTGGATGCCGGGCGGGATGGCGCTCGGTGCCGGCCTCTTCGGCTTCACCGACAGCCTCAAGCTGCGCGGTGGCGCGGAGAACGTCCACGCCATGCTGCTCCTGCTGGCGATCCTGCTGGTCATCGCGGTGTTCTGGCAGCTGTACCGGAAGAAGTACGTCGCCGCGGTGATCTCGGCGGCCGTCTCGGCGCTCCTGTTCACCTGGTACTTCCTGACCGACCAGGTGCCCAGCCAGTTCGTCGACGCGGCCCCGTATGTCACGACGCTGCTGGTCCTCTCGCTCTCCGCGCAACGGCTGCGGATGCCCAAGGCGGACGGCGTGCCGTACCGCAAGGGCGAGGGCAAGTGACGCCGCCGCCCGAGGACGCGGGGCACGCGCCCGGCCCCGCATCCGCCGCCCGCTTCGGCGAGTCCGACTGGAAGGCCCTGCGGGAGGCCGCCCGGGACGCCATGTCCCGGGCGTACGCCCCCTACTCGGGCTTCCCGGTCGGCGTGGCCGCCCGGGTGGACGACGGCCGCACCGTCACCGGCTGCAACGTGGAGAACGCCAGCTACGGCCTCTCGCTCTGCGCCGAGTGCGGCCTGGTCTCCACGCTCCAGGCCACCGGCGGCGGCCGGCTGACCCACTTCACCTGCGTGGACGGCGACGGGTCGGTCCTGGTGCCGTGCGGCAGGTGCCGCCAGCTGCTGTACGAGTTCGGCGGGCCGGACCTCCTCCTGGAGACGCCCGACGGGCTGCGCACGCTGGACGCGATGCTGCCGCAGGCGTTCGGCCCGCAGCACCTGGGCTGAGGCGCCGGACCGCACCGCGGCCCGGCCCGCATCCCCGATTCCCGGCGGTGGCCCTTCCCTCGCGGAAGGGCCACCGCCCTTTCCCCTCTCTATGCGCGTAGAGTCGACGAGGACCCGCGCGCACGCACCCGGCCGGAAGGATTCCCATGGACGTCATCTCCGTCATCCGCACCAAGCGGGACCGAGGCGAACTGACCCCCGAGCAGATCGACTGGGTCATCGACGCCTACACCCGGGGCGATGTCGCCGACGAGCAGATGTCCGCCCTCGCCATGGCGATCCTGCTCAACGGCATGAACCGCACCGAGATCGCCCGCTGGACCGCCGCGATGATCGCCTCCGGCGAGCGGATGAGCTTCGAGGCGCTCTCCCGCCCCACCACCGACAAGCACTCCACCGGCGGCGTCGGCGACAAGATCACCCTGCCGCTCGCCCCGCTGGTCGCCGCGTGCGGCGCGGCCGTGCCGCAGCTCAGCGGCCGGGGCCTCGGCCACACCGGCGGCACCCTGGACAAGCTGGAGTCCATCCCCGGCTGGCGCGCCCACCTCACCGGCGAGGAGATGCGACACGTCCTCGACACCACCGGCGCGGTCATCTGCGCGGCCGGCGACGGCCTCGCCCCCGCCGACAAGAAGCTGTACGCGCTGCGCGACGTCACCGGCACCGTCGAGGCGATCCCGCTGATCGCCAGCTCGATCATGTCCAAGAAGATCGCCGAGGGCACGGGCGCGCTCGTCCTGGACGTCAAGGTCGGCTCCGGCGCCTTCATGAAGACCATCGAGGACGCCCGCGAACTGGCCTCCACCATGGTCGCGCTCGGCACCGACAGCGGGGTCCGCACGGTCGCCCTGCTCACCGACATGTCCACCCCGCTCGGCCTCACCGCGGGCAACGCGCTGGAGGTCCGCGAGTCCGTCGAGGTGCTCGCCGGCGGCGGTCCGCAGGACGTCGTCGACCTGACCCTCGCCCTCGCCCGCGAGATGCTCGACGCGGCCGGCCTCAAGGACGCCGACCCGGAGAAGGCCCTGGCCGACGGCTCCGCGATGGACGTCTGGCGCCGCATGATCTCCGCCCAGGGCGGCGACCCGGACGCCACCCTCCCCACCGCCCGCGAGCAGCACGTCGTCACCGCCCCCTCCTCCGGCGTCCTCACCCGCCTGGACGCGTACGACGTCGGCGTCGCCGCCTGGCGCCTCGGCGCGGGCCGCGCCCGCAAGGAGGACCCGGTGCAGGCCGGCGCGGGCGTCGAACTGCACGCCAAGCCCGGCGACACGGTCACCGAGGGCCAGCCCCTGATGACGCTGCACACGGACACCCCGGAGAAGTTCGACTACGCGCTCACGGCCCTGCCCGGGGCGTACGACATCGCCCCGGCCGGCACGTCGTTCGCGCCGCTCCCGGTGGTGCGGGAACGTATCGCCTGACCTGCGGTTTCCTCGTACGGGTGAACGGGACCGGTGGACTGCCGCCGGTCCCGTTCGGCATGCTGGGATCGGCCCGGGGCGACGCGCCGGCACGCCCCGGGGAGGAGGCGTCATGGCGGAGACCCGAGCCGTCGAGCCCGCGCCGGGCCACGGCCAGGACTGGGACGACCTGGTCCGGATCTGGGAGGAGACGGACGCACCCGAGGGCTGCAAGGTGGAGATCATCGAGGAGATCGTCACCGTGTCGCCGCCGCCGTCCAAGGACCACAACACCACCGCTGCTCTGCTCCAGCGCAGGCTCTACACCGTCATCCCGGAGGACTGGGAGATCTACCAGACCCTCGGCCTCTCGCTGCCCGGCCGGGGCGGGATCTACATTCCCGATCTCGTGGTCGTGGACCGCGCCACGGCCTCCGGGCCGGGCAACACCGTCCCCGCCTCCGAGGCCCGCCTCGTCGTGGAGACCACCTCCCGCGCCAACGCCAACCACGACCGCGTCAGCAAGGTCAACGGCTACGCCAAGGCCGGGGTCGAGCTGTTCCTCCTCCTCGACCCCTGGCACTCCGGTCGCCCGACCGCGACGCTCTACGGCGAGCCGGACGGAGGCACGTACCGGGTGCTGGAAACGGTCGAGTACGGGCGGGAGTTGACCCTCCCCGAGCCGTTCGGGCTGGTCCTGGACACGGGCGTCCTCCCCGCCGGCTGACATGCGGACGGCCCGCCGCACGGAGGGTTCCGTGCGGCGGGCCGCCGTCGTGCGAGGGTGAACTACACGCCTGCTCCGGTCACTTGCCGAAGTACGCGTTGTAGATCTTCACCGACGAGGTGTTGCCCTTCTTGTCGGTGACCGTGGCGGAGAAGGAGATCGCCTTGCCCTTCGCCGGGTTCTTGACGGTGATCTTCCCCTTCTTGACCGTGATCTTCTTCCAGGTCTTGCCGCCGTTGTAACTGACGTACGTCTTCAGCGACTTCGTGTTCTTACCGGCAGCCGCTCCGTGCACCTTCACCGGCACCGAGACGGTCTTGCCCGCCTTGACGCGGCCGTCGGCGCCCACCGCCGGGGTGAACCGGACGGTGGAGACGGGCAGCATCGCGAAGCCGGTCTTCTTCGAACGGAACGTCCAGGAGGCGTCCACCCGGGTGGAGAGCGGGTTGACCTTGGCGCTGTGCTTGACCGTGGTCGTCAGCTTGTAGTCCGCCGAGCCCGCCGGGACCTTGAAGGGCTCGTAGCCGGTGACCGGGTCGCCGTTCTGGCCGAGCTTCTTGCCGTTGCGGTAGAGGACCGTCTTGGCCGAGGTGAACAGCATCCCGCCCGCGTTGCCCTGGCCGTCGGCCAGCAGCGGGAGGGCGCCCGTGATCTCGTCGCCCTCACGGACGACGCCGTAGTTCTTGTCGACCAGCGGGCCGAACACCCCGGTGTTCACGGTCTTCGTGTACGTCTTGCCCGCCTTGTACGTCGCCTCGTCGCCCAGCCCGTAGTTGGCCTCGTACGTCGGCCAGCCCTCCGCGTCGAGCGGGCCGAGCTGGTCGAAGTCCAGGCCCCACGCCACCTTGTCCGCGGTGGAGAGGTACAGCGTGCGGGTGCCGGGCAGCTTCTGCTCGACCGAGGTGGCCCAGCCGCCGCCCTGTGTGGCGAGGACGGGGAAGGCGGTGATCGAGCCCTTCTTCTTCGGCGCCGCCGAGCCCATGCCGACCTTCACCTTGGCGAGCTGCGCCGCGGTGAACTTCCGGGCGTAGCCGGTGGCGAGCTGCTTGACCTTGCCGCCGACCGCGATGTCGTACTCGGCCGAGGCGCCCGTGGTCCAGGTGCCCGTCCAGTGCTGGGCGAGCGAGACGCCGGTGACCTGCGGGCCGACGTGCAGCGTGCGCAGGCCGGCCGGCGAGTCCATCAGCCAGCCGAAGGTGACCGCGTCGTCCGCCGTCTCCACCACGTAGTCCGGGGCGAACAGCTGCCCCTTCGCCTTGGCGTCCGGCAGCGTGACCTTCACCGGCTTCGCCTTGCGGGCGTCGAAGGTCAGCGTCGTGGCCCGGGTGACCGAGACCTTGGGCTGCGCCATCCAGTCGGCGCCCTTGGTGACGTCGTCCGGGTCCTGGTAGACCGTGGAGTTGGCCACGTAGGTGCCCTTGGGCACGCGGATCTTCGCCACGCCGTCGGTGACCTGCGGGTTCAGGAACGGGCTGCCGGACTCGGCGCCGAAGCGGAAGAGGGTGCTCTCCGCGTGGACGGCGGGCCGCCCGTCGCGCCCGATGTGCTTGACGGTGACGTCGTAGCTCTCGACCTCACGCTCGACCGCCGCGGCCGTGCGCACGGTCTGCCCGCCGCCGGTCGCCACCACGTACGCCGAGTACGTGCCGTCCAGCGTGCCGCCGAGACGGGTGTCGGCGGTCAGCGCGACCTGTGCGGTGGAGCCCGCCGGAACGGTGATCCGGTCCGCGCCGAGGGTGAAGAAGCCGGCCGGGGCGGGCTTGCCCTGCGGGCCGGTGCCGGTGGCCTTCAGGTCGAGCGTGACGTCGCTGGTACCGAGGTTGCGGTACGTGACCTGCTTGGCGACCGGGGTGTCGTCGGTGTGCGGCCACTGCTGCACCCCGAAGCTCACCGAGACCGGCTCGGCCACGATCGTCTGGGCGATCGCCCGGTCCACCTGGATCCGGCCGGAGCCCTGCTGGAACGGGTTGTACGCACCGGGCTTGGTGGACGCGGTCAGCGCGCCCTTCAGCTCGGAGTACTTCCAGTCGGGGTGCTGCTGCTTGAGCAGCGCCGCCGCGCCCGCGACGTGCGGGGTGGCCATCGACGTCCCCGAGATCGTCGCGTAGCCGGCGGGCTTCTCGCCCACCTCGCGCGCGATCAGCGAACCGGACGGGATGGCGGCCGTGGTGTCCACGCCGGGGGCCGTCACGTCGGGCTTGACCGCCCCGTCCCCGATCCGCGGACCGCGGCTGGAGAACTCGGCCAGCACGTCCTTGTCGTCGACCGCGCCCACGGTGAGCGCGGCGTCCGCGCTGCCGGGCGAGCCGACCGTGCCCGCGCCGTCGCCCTCGTTGCCCGCGGCGATCGCGAACAGGACGCCCTTCTCGGCCGACAGCTTGTCGACCGCCGCCTCCAGCGGGTCCACCTCCGGGGTGTCCGGACCGCCGAGGCTCAGGTTGACGATGTCGGCGCCCTGGGCGACCGCCCACTCCATGCCGGCGAGGATGCCGGAGTCGTCGCCGTACCCGTCGTCGTCGAGCACCTTGCCCGCCAGCAGCTTGGCGTCCGGGGCGACGCCCTTGAACTTTCCGCCCGACTTGGCGCCGGTGCCCGCCGCGATCGAGGCGACGTGCGTCCCGTGGCCGACCCGGTCCTTGGTGTCCTTGGCGGCGCTGAAGTTCTTCTCCGCGATGACCTGGCCCTTGAGGTCGGGGTGGGTCGTGTCCGTCCCGGTGTCCAGAACCGCGATCTTGACGCCCTTGCCGGTGAACCCGGCCTTCCAGGCCGCCGGGGCGCCGATCTGCGCGACGCTCTTGTCGAGGCTCGCCCGGCGCACCCCGTCCAGCCAGACCCGGTCGATGCCGGCGGCGGTGGTGACCCGCTCACCGGCCGCGCTCCGGTCGGTGAGGGCCTTCCAGATGGCCGGCGCGTCGGAGGTCGGCGTGGTCACCGACTCCGCGTTCAGCGACTTCAGCGACCGGCCGACCTCGGTGCCGCCGGCGCCGCGGACCTGCGCCTTCGCGGCGGCGGCCTGCTTGCCCCGGTAGCCGACGATCAGCTTCAGGCCGTCCTTCTGGGCCCGGAGGTTCTCCGGACGGCTCAGCTCGGTGATGTCGAACAGCCGCCGGTCGAGCTTGCCCGAGACGATCAGCTTGTGGGCGTCGGCGGGGATGACGAGCGTGTGGTCCTTGTCGCCGACGCGCTGGACCGGGATGCCCTCCCGGCCCTTCGCCGGCCGGAAGGCGACCGGCTTGCCCTTGCCGTCGACCGTGACCCGGTCGCCGGTGACGAGCGTCAGCTGCCGTACGTCCCGGTCCTGGGCCCGGACGTCGGACGCCGCCCCCTTCGGGCCCGGCGCGGCGACGGCCGCCGGGGCCATTCCCGCCGCCAGTGCGACGGCCACGGCCGCGGCGACCGCCGGTATGCACGCGTTTCTCACGTGTCTGCGCAACTCTCCCCCTGGAGAACTCGATGGTTCTTCACTCCGCCGGTCCGCAGAGACGCAGAAGTGACGGCTGCGGCCGTCGGTTCATCCGACTAGAGGGGGAGTTTTGGGGATTGGTTGACGGAAGGGAGTGAGGAAGTCCGGAGTTGACGCAAAAACGCCTCTCCGCGGCGGGATCACGTGAGGAGGCGTGGGGCGGGCCATCGGGTGCGAGGCGTCGGGAGGCGGCCATCAGGTGCGGGGCGGCGTCGCGCCGGTCCGATGACTTTCGCCCGCCGGGGCGGTCTGCCTGGTGTGGATGCCGAGAATCCGATCGTCCTGACCGTGACCGGCCGGGTCAGCCGTGCCGTCGTACCCGACCTCTGCGCGCGGCTGGAGCGCGCCCTGACCGCACCCGGCGGAGCCGCCCCCGCCCCGGGCGCGGTGGCGGACTGCGACGTGGGCGGGGTGGTCCGGCCCGATCTGGCGCTCGTCGACGCGGTGGCCCGGCTGGCGGTCGTGGCCCGCCGGTCCGGGCGCACCCTGCGCCTGCGCCGCGTACCGCCCGAACTCCGCGCGCTGCTGGACCTGGTGGGGCTGGCGGACGTGGTGGGCCTGGCGGAGGAGCCCGGGGAGTCGGGCGAGCCCGAGGGGTCAGAGGAGCCCGGGGAGATCACGGCACCGGTGCCGGGCCCGCCCTGACCCCGGGTGAGGCGCGCTCCGACCCCGGGGGAGGGGGCAGGCTCCCGGACCCCGCAGGCCCAAGCCCCGGCCCGCCGCTCAAACCCCGGCCCCAGGACCCGACTCCGGCTCCCGGGGGCCGGCGTGGCGCCTGCGCGCCTGCTCTCCTACGCGCCTACGCGTCGGCCGGAAGCCGGTCCGGCAGCCCGAACAGCGGGAACCAGCGCGGGACGTCCAGGAAGCAGTGCATCCCGGTGATCGCCCCGTCCCGCACGTCGATGACCTGGACCGCCCACGGCACGAACCCGGAACCGTCCTCGGCGGGCTTGTAGTGGGCGAAGGCGGGGGAGCCGTTGGCCGCGACGGGCACCAGCCGGGAGCCCGCGCAGGCCGCGCCCATGGTGGTCATGAAGCCCGTGATGTCCCCGGTGCCCCGCAGCCACAGGTCGAACGGCGGCATCGTCATCACCGCGTCCTCGTGGAGCAGTGCCGTCAGCGCGGCCATGTCGTACCCCTCGAACGCCTTCACATAGCGCTCCAGGAGCTTCTGCTGCTCCTCGTCGAGCGGGTCCGCCACGTCGCCCGCCCGGCCCTCCGTCTCGGTCAGCGTGGCGCGGGCCCGCTGGAGGGCGCTGTTGACCGAGGCCACGGAGGTCTCCAGCAGCTCGGCGACCTCGGCGGCCTTCCAGGCGAGCACCTCGCGCAGGATCAGCACGGCCCGCTGCTTGGGCGGCAGATGCTGGAGGGCGGCGACGAACGCCAGGCGCACCGACTCGCGGGCCACGGCCGCCTCCGCCGGGTCCTGCACGGACGGCAGGACCCGCCCGTCCGGCATCGGTTCCAGCCAGACGTTCTCCGGGCGGGGGCTGAGCGCGGCCTGGGCGAGCGGGGTCGGGCCGGTCAGATCGACCGGGCGGGCCCGCTTGTTGCCCGCGTTCAGCATGTCCAGGCAGACGTTGGTGGCGATCCGGTAGAGCCAGGAGCGCAGCGAGGACCGGCCCTCGAACTTGTCGATGTTGCGCCAGGCGCGCACCAGGGTGTCCTGCACGGCGTCCTCGGCCTCGAAGGCGGAGCCGAGCATCCGGTAGCAGTACCCGGTCAGCTCGGTCCGGTGTCCCTCCAGGCGGGCGTCGATCCCGGCGCCGTCCGCGCTCCCGGCGCCCGGCGCCGCCGTGGCCGCACCGCCCGCCGCCGGGCCGGAGGCGGCCCCGGCCGTCGTCGTCGTGGTCAGATCGCTCATCGCTCCACCCCTGTCGCGCGCAGCCGCGCTGTGGCTTCCGTCACCCGCTACGCCGGAAGCTACCGCAGGGCACTGACATCCGGGGGGCAAAGACGGACGGAGGGGTGCCGGACCCCACGGCTCCGGCCACGGTGTCCGGCACCCCTCGCGGATGCCCTCGGCGTCCGGCGCCCGCGCTCCGGCGGACGCCCTCAGCGCTTCGCTCAGGTCCCGGGCTTGCGCCCGTACACGTACACGTCGTCGCCGTTCTTCAGCAGCTTCCAGTATGCCTTCGCGTCGGCGGGGCGCATGTTGACGCAGCCGCCGGAGCCCGGCGGGTTGTACATGGACTTGGTGACCGAGTGGAACGCCTGGCCCCCGTCGAAGAACTGGGAGTACGGCATCCGGACCTTGTAGATGGTCGACCAGTGGTTGATGTTGCGCCAGTAGATCTTCTTGGACCCGGTCCGGGTCTCCGCGCCGTCGCGTCCGGTCCGCACCGGCACCGGCCCGTACTTCAGCTTCTTGCCGTCCTGGATCCAGCTCAGCTGGCGCGTCAGGTCGACACAGGCGATGCGGCCCTTGTTGGTGGGGCACTTCCCGGCCTTGTTGGGGTTCTTCCCGGCCGCCTTCTGGGCGAGCATCGTGTTCATCGTGCGCCAGGTCAGGGGACCGGCGTAGCCGATGGTCGGGGTGATCCCGTGTGCCTTCTGGAACTTCTGGATCGCCTTGCAGTCGGCCGTGGACTGCTTGCCGTCCACCGGCCGCTTGAGGAACTTCTCGACCTGCTTCTGGTGCGGGCCCACCGACTTCGTGCAGGACGCCGCCTGCGCCGCGGTGCCGCTGCCCAGGACCAGGGCCGGAGCGGCCACCAGCCCGGCGACGGACAGGGCGACCCCGCGCCGCAGCCGCGTTCCGGATATCTTCGCCGTGACTCCCATGCGCGCCAACTCCCCTTCGCCCACGGTGCTTTGTTGGTTACGCCTGGTAGACGTGCGAAGGGGAGCGGCGGTTGCGCGCCGTATGTCTCGATTACGTTCCGAAAGCGGCGGCGCGCCGGACCACGAGGGCCGGCCGAGAACGGCGGCCGGCCGACGTGGTCCGGCGCGCGCCGCTCCTCAGCGCGTGGCCGGGACGAGCGCCCGCCGCTCCGCCCGCGCCACCCGCGTCCCGTACAGGGTGATCGAGACGACGCCCAGGACCGCGAACAGTCCCAGCGCGACGGTCCCGGCCCAGCCCCCGGCGTGGAAGGCGATCGCGCCCAGCGTGCCGCCCGCGCTGGAGCCCAGGTAGTACGCCGACTGGTACAGCGCCGACGCCTGCGCCCGGCCCGTCGTCGCGGTCCGGCTCACCGAGGACGAGGCGACCGCGTGCCCGGCGAAGAAGCCGGCCGTGATCAGCACCAGGCCCAGCAGTACGGCGGCGAGGGTGTCGCCCAGCGACAGCAGCAGCCCGGCGGCCGTGGTGGAGACCGCGAGGTACAGCGCGCCCCGGCGGCCGAGCCGGGCCACCAGGCGTCCGGCGGCGGCCGAGGAGACCGTGCCGACCAGGTAGACGAGGAAGATCGAGCCGATGACGCCCTGCGGCAGGCTGAACGGCTCCTCGACCAGGCGGTAGCCGATCACCGTGTAGACCGCGCCGAACACCGTCATGAACAGGGCGCCGATCGCGTACAGCCGGACCAGCAGCGGGTCCGCGAGGTGACCGGCGACGGTCCGCGCGAGCGCCTTCGGGTTCAGCGAACCCGGCCGGAAGTTGCGGGCCTTGGGGATCAGGAAGTGGAACGCGACGGCGCACGCCAGCGCGAGCAGCCCGACCGCCGCGAGCGCGGCGCGCCAGCCCCATGCCTGCGCGACCCAGCCGGTCAGGATGCGCCCGCTCATCCCGCCGATGCTGTTGCCCGCGACGAACAGCCCGATCGCGGCGATCAGCGCCTTGGGCCGCACCTCCTCCGCCAGATACGCCATCGCGGAGGCCGGGAGCCCGGCCAGCGCCGCGCCCTGGACGGCGCGCAGCGCGATCAGCGCGCCCATCGACGGGGCGAACGGCACCAGCAGCCCGACCAGCACGGCGACCGCCAGCGACGCCGTCATCATCTGCCGTCGCCCGAACCGCTCCGAGAGCGCGCTCAGCGGCAGGACGAACAGGGCGAGCGCCCCGGTCGCCGCCGACACGGTCCAGCTCGCCTGCCCGGCGGTCGCGTCGAACGAGGCGGAGACGGCGGGCAGCAGCGCCTGGGTGGAGTAGAGGAGGGCGAAGGCCGCGACACCGGCGGCGAAGAGGGCGAAGCTCATCCGGCGGTAGCCGGGGCGGCCGGGCTCCAGACGCTCGGGAGCGGCGGCGTCGGGCGCGGCGGTGGTGGTGACGGGGGACTGCGGAGCAGAGGCATCCACCACGACGGTGGATGCCCCGGTATCGGCGGGAGGCATACGTCGAACGTAGAGGGAGACGTTTCATGCGTCCAATGCATGAAACTGCCATAATCGATCCCATGGCGCATGAACGCAGCTCAGGGCCTCGGCTGTCACCAAGCAGTTACGAAGAAGACATCCGGGCCGTGCTCGCGCCCCGTCTCGCCTTTTTCGAAGCAGTCGCCCGGCACGAGCATGTGACCCGCGCCGCACACGAACTGGGCGTCCCGCAGTCCACGCTCTCGCGGGCCATGGTCCGGCTCGAAGCCGACCTGGGCGTCGCCCTGTTCGCCCGCAAGGGCCGTACGGTCTCGCTCACCCCGGCCGGCCGCACCTTCCTCGCCTCGGCCGAACGGGCCCTGGCCGAGGTGGAGAAGGCCGCCGACTCGGTCCGGGCGGACGCCGACCCGACGGCGGGCCGGGTCTCCTTCGGCTTCCTGCACACCATGGGCTCGGAGACCGTCCCCGCCCTGATCCGCGCCTTCCGGGTCGACCACCCGAGGGTCCGCTTCCAGCTCGTGCAGAACTACGGCGAGGCGATGATCGAACGGCTCCGCGCCGGCGGCCTCGACCTCTGCCTCACCTCGCCGGTGCCGGACGCCCCCGACCTCGTCGCCCGCCGCCTCGACGAGCAGCGGCTGCGCCTCGTCGTGCCCGACGACCACCGCCTCGCCTCCCGGCGCCGCATCCGCCTCGCGGAGGCCGCCGAGGAGACGTTCGTGACCCTGGAACCCGGTTACGGGCTGCGCCGGATCACCGACGACCTCTGCGCGGAGGCGGGCTTCACCCCGCGCGTCGCCTTCGAGGGCGAGGAGGCGGAGACCCTGCGCGGACTGGTCGCCGCCGGACTCGGGGTGGCCCTGCTGCCGCCGCCCGCGGTCGCCCGGCCCGGGGTCGTCGAGCTGACGGTCACCGCGCCGCGCGCGGTCCGCGAGATCGGCGTCGCCTGGCTGGACGGACACCCGGACACTCCACCGGTCGCCGCCTTCAAACGCTTCCTGCTCTCGCGCCGGGGGAACCTGCTGCCGGACTGACCGGACCGGGACGGAGGTGTACGGGGCGGGGCGCGCGCCCCCCGGACCGGAGGGCGGGCGTACGCGGACGGGGCACGCGGCGGGGCACGCGGCTGGGTGCACGGCGTACGCAGTCGGGCGCGCGGTGTACGAGTCGGGTACGCGGCGTACGAGGCGCGGAACGCGGCACCGGGTGGATCGGATGACGTTCATCTGTTCGGGAGCGGCGAGAATGCCCCGGTGACTCCCGACCGCGCCTCCGCTTCCCCCTCCGCTTCTGCCGCCCCCTCGCCCCCGCCCGCCTCCGCCGGCCTGAGGGGCATCGTGATCCCGGCCGTGGTCGGATCGGTGATGGTGCCGGCCGCGATGGTGCTGTTCGCGCTGCTGCCGGGCAAGCTCTCCGAGGCCCGGGATTTCCAGGCCGCGCGGCCGTGCGCGGAGGTCGGCGGCTCGGCGGTGGAGAACGGCGACTGCCTCGCCACCCGGCCCGCCACCGTGCTCGCGACGGAGGCCCGCCCCCGGGGCAGGGACGCCGCCCACTGGGTCACCCTCGGCCAGGACGACGAGGACCTCCCGCCGTTCCGCGTACGCCTGCGGGGCGAGGGCCCGGTCTGGGAGAAGCTCGCGCCGGGCGACCAGGTCACCGTCGCCACCTGGCGCGCCGCCGCCGTGTGGGTGGAGGCCGGGAACGAGCGCCAGGACTCGGCCGAGCGCCCCGGCCTCGGCGCGGTCGTCCGGCTGGCCGTGGGGCTCGCGCTGCTGATCGTCGGCAGCGTCCTCCTGCGGGCCTCCGGGTGGGCGCACCGGCGCCGCGCGGTCCGGGCCCCCGCCGTGCGCGCCCGGCAGGTCGCCGTGCCGGCGGCGGCGACGGCGGTCGCGGTCGGCATCGCCGTCGCCGCCGCGCTCCTGATCGCGAACGTGCTCCTCGCCCTGGCCGTCGCCGCGGCGGGCTGCGCGGTGGCGTGGGCGGCCTCGGCGCGGCTGCTCCGCCGCCCGGCGTGAGGCGGCGGCGGACAGGCGCGTGAGGCGGCGGCGGACGGCTGTGCGACGGGCGCGTCAGGTGGCAGTCGGCGTCCGTGTGACAGGCGCGTGAAGCAGTGGCCGACGGGTGTGAGGTCACGATTGCCGGGAATCTATTTGAATCCCGCACAATGTCCCGGTGATCCGCTCCACCTCTCCCTCCTCCGGTGCCGCCCCTGACCCCGGCTCCCCTTCCGCGCCCCCGCCCGCCCGCCGCGACCTGAGAAGCGCCCTCGCCCCCGGCGCGATCGGGGTGCTCCTGGTGCTGGCGGCGGCGGTGCTCTTCGCGACGCTGCCCGGGAAGCTGTCGGAGGTCCACGACTTCCGATCGGCACGACCGTGCGCGGAGGTCGCGGTGCCCGAGAACGGCGACTGCCTGGCCACCTGGCCCGCCGTGGCCGTCGCCAAGGAGAGCCGCCGTGAGAAGAGGTCCGACACCCGCCTGGTCACCGTCGCCCCCGGCGACGGCCCGCCCGTCGAGCTGGAGTTGCGGGGCGCCGGACCGGTCTTCGGCGCACTGGAGCCCGGCGACCGGGTGACGGTGCACTCGTGGCGGGGCACCGTATGGGCGCTGAGCCTCGGGGAGCTCCGCCAGGACGTCGTGGGCAAGCCGGGCCCCGGCGCCGCCGCCCGGTTCGCGGTGGCGCTCGCCCTGCTGATCACCGGCGCGGTCCTCGTCCGCGCGGCGTTCCGGTGGAGCCTCCGCCACACCCGCGATCCGGCGGTCCACGCCTGGCAGACCTGGGTGCCGTTCACGGCGACGGCGGCTGCGGTCGGCCTTGCCGTCACCGCCGCGCTGACGGTCGACGGCGTGCTCCCCGTGCTGCTGATCACGGCCGCCGGGTGCGCGGTCGCCGGGACGGCGTCGGCCCTGCTCACCCGGGCGCTGGGCCGGCGCGCGACCGACGTGGTCACCCTGGAGCCGAGGGTCCTCACCGCCGAACGGGTCGTGCGCGCCACCGTGGAGGGCGAGGTCCCGTACAGCATCGAGGGCAACGACCACCTGGCACTGGCCCCCGGCCCCGTGCCCGGTGGACGCGGCCGTCTCGCCACCACCCCGGACGCGTACGGCAAGGTCGTGCTGCGCCCGCTGCCGGAGACCCTGGTACCGGTGCGGCTGCGCAGCGTTCACCTCACCGACCCGCACTACGGCAGGCGCTCCTCCGAGGTGGTGCTGGAGTGCCGCGACGGGGAGGCCGCGGTGCTGATCCTCGCCGAGCGGCCCGCGATGCGCTGGATCCTGGGCGCGCTGCCGCTCCCGCCGCCCACGCCCGACCCGGCGGCCACGCGCCCCGCCTCGGCGCCGGACGCCTGACCGCGCCGCCCGCCGCCACCCCGTACGCGCGGGCGCACGGACGCCCCTGTACGCGCGGGCGCCCCTGTACGCGCGGGCCGTACCTGTACGCGGGGGCCACCCCCGCACGAACGCGCCCTCAGCGCCGCAGCGACCGCCCGAACCCGGCGGCCAGCGGCATCCGCAGCCCCAGGGGCGGCGGCGCGGCCAGGGCGTCCGCGACCGGCCGGGCGTAGGACCGGTCGAAGAGCGACCCGCAGACGAAGTCGGCGGCCAGCGCCACCACTTCGGAGCGGTGCTGGCGCAACGCGTGTCCGTCCGAGTGGACTTCGAAGCGGCAGGTGTCCCGGTTGGTCTTCTTCGACCGCTCGGCCAGCCGGTAGGACAGCTCCGGATCGGTACGCTCGTCGTTGGTGCCGTGCACGATCAACACCCGTCGCCCCACGAGCTGCTGGACCGGCTCCGGCTCGCCCGCGGCCGGTTCCGGAAGCCACGGCGCCAGCGCCAGCACCGAGGTCACCGACCCGTGCCCCGCCGCCCGCAGCGCCGCCCGTCCGCCCATCCCGTGGCCGACCAGGCAGACCGGCACGTCCCCGTACCGGCGCTGCACCTCGTCGGCCGCCCACCCGGCGTCCTCGGCGGGATGCGCGTCGGCCGTGTTCCAGCCGCGCCACCGGTAGCGCAGCACATGGACCGCGAGCCCCTCGCCCGCCCCGGCCCGCGCCAGCGCACGGGCCATCGGCAACTGCGCCGCGTACGCCAGGGCGGAGGGACGGCGGCGGGACACGGGTTCGCCGTCCGGGAGCAGCACAGCCACCCCGCCGACCTCGTCCGTCGCCCCGGCCGCCCGGACGGCCCGCCCCAGTCGAGGGGGCGTCGCCTGGCCGGAACGGGAAAGTGCTCGCTGCGCCATGACAGAACAGTGTCAGAAGGAGAGGTGTACTCCACCCGACTTCGCGGTCACTGTTACGCATCGACACGCGGCGCTCTACGCGCGTAGGCGCTAGAGTGCCAAGATGACGAGCCAGACCCCGAACGTTCCTGATTCCGACCAGATCCGGCGCGCCCCCAAGGTGCTGCTCCACGACCACCTCGACGGCGGCCTGCGGCCGGGCACCATCGTGGAGCTGGCCCGCGCGCAGGGTTACGACTCCCTCCCCGAGACCGAGCCCGACAAGCTCGGCGTCTGGTTCCGCGAGGCCGCCGACTCCGGTTCGCTGCCCCGGTACCTGGAGACGTTCGCGCACACCTGCGCCGTCATGCAGACCCGCGAAGCGCTGTTCCGGGTGGCCGCCGAGTGCGCCGAGGACCTCGCCGAGGACGGTGTCGTCTACGCCGAGATCCGCTACGCCCCCGAGCAGCACCTGGAGGGCGGCCTGACCCTCGAAGAGGTCGTCGAGGCCGTCAACGAGGGCTTCCGCGAGGGCGAGCGCGTCGCCCGTGCCAACGGCCACCGCATCCGGGTCGGCGCCCTCCTCACCGCCATGCGGCACGCCGCCCGTGCGCTGGAGATCGCCGAACTGGCCAACAGCTACCGCGACCAGGGCGTCGTCGGCTTCGACATCGCGGGCGCCGAGGCCGGCTTCCCGCCCACCCGCCACCTCGACGCGTTCGAGTACCTCAAGCGCGAGAACAACCACTTCACGATCCACGCCGGTGAGGCGTTCGGGCTGCCCTCGATCTGGCAGGCCCTCCAGTGGTGCGGCGCCGACCGGCTCGGCCACGGCGTCCGGATCATCGACGACATCGAGGTCGCCGACGACGGCTCGGTCACCCTCGGCCGCCTCGCCTCCTACGTACGGGACAAGCGCATCCCGCTGGAGATGTGCCCGACCTCCAACCTCCAGACCGGCGCGGCCGCCTCGTACGCCGAGCACCCGATCGGACTGCTGCGCAAGCTGCACTTCCGTATCACCGTGAACACGGACAACCGGCTGATGAGCGGTACGTCCATGAGCCAGGAATTCGAGCGGCTGACCGAGACTTTCGGATACACGCTCGATGACATGCAGTGGTTCACGGTCAATGCGATGAAATCAGCATTCATTCCTTTCGATGAACGTCTCGCGATGATCAATGACGTCGTCAAGCCCGGGTACGCGGAGCTTAAGTCGGAGTGGCTGTTCCGTCAGACCGCTGTGACCAGCGCGTCTGCTGCTTCCGCGAGCTGATCGCCGCATCAGCGGAAAGGGCCGGGACGGCGCGTCCCGGCCCTTTTCCGGTGTGTCGGGATGTTTGCGGTGAGGGCGGTGGAATGGCTAGCTTGCAGAGCCGCTCACATCCCCTTCCCCAAGGATGAATTCTCCATGAAGAAGTCTGCCAAGACTCTCGGTGTCGCCGTCCTCGGCGCCGCTTTCGCCGCTGCCGCCGGCGGCAGCGCCTCCGCCGCCACCGCGCTGCCGCTCGACGCCGCGGCCGGGGTGCTCCCCGTCTCGACGATGGCGGTCGACACCCTCGCCAAGTCGGCCCAGAACGCGCCGGTCCAGGAGACCGTCGGCAAGGTCCTCGGCGGCGACGCCACCGACGCGGCCGCCCCGGTCACCGGTCTGCTCGGCGGCCTGCCCACCCAGGGCCTCTCCGCCAACGGGATCCCGCTCGGCGGCTGACCCCGCCCCGGCCGCCGGAACACCGGCGCCACCCCCGCACACCGGTGGGGCGCACACCCTGATCCCAGGATGTGCGCCCCACCGCGCGTTCACCGCTCCTCGTGAAGCCGGGCGTCACCAGGCCGTCGCGGAGGAGGCGGACTTCTCCGAGGGCAGCAGCGCCCACAGCGCCAGGTAGATCAGGAACTGCGGACCGGGCAGCAGGCAGGAGACGACGAAGATGACGCGCATCGTGCCCGCGGAGGTGCCGAAACGCCGGGCGAGGCCCGCGCACACTCCGCCGATCATGCGGCCTTCGCGGGGGCGGACAAGTGCGGCCATGGTGGGCTCCTTCGCGTACGTGGCGGGAGGGAGCGGCTTTCCGCGCTCCCCGATGTATCCATGGTGCCGCCGCGAGGGGGGGACAAAACATCGCTCTACGGGGCGAGACCGACCCCGGTAATCGTCGGGGTCGTCCCCCCAGGGGCCTCGTCCCGGAGTCGGGTCTCCTGCCGGTGGTGCGGCAGATCCCGCACCCCGGGCAGCCCCCGGCGGCGCAGCCGCGCCCGGCAGAACGGGACGACCAGCAGGTGGGCCAGCACGACCCCGGCGGTGTTCAGCAGCAGCGAGTCGATGTCGACGACCTGACCGGGCACTCCGGTCTGCCCCAGTTCGATGGCGAGCGAGATCAGCGCCCCGGCGGCGGCCGTACGCAGCAGGGAGAGCCACGGGGAGACGAAGATCCGGCCCCCGGCCATCGGGAGCAGCACCCCGAGCGGGGCGAGCAGCAGCAGCGCTCCGCCGATCCGGCGGGCCGCCTCGACCGGTCCCAGCGCCAGGTCGGCGCGGATGCCGGCGAGCGGTTCGAAGTTCGCCGCCGCGATCCAGGGGACGTCCAGCGGGCGCAGGGTCAGCCACCCGACGAGCAGGAGATGCGCGGCCAGGAGGGAGACCCCCGCCGCGCGGAAGTGGATGACGGTCCGACCGTCCGAACTGTGCCGCACGCCCACCAAGACGCGCTGACCGGCGGGATCGGTTCCGCGTGCCGCCGGCGGTCGTACGGACGCCCCGCACGGGCACACCCGTACGGACGGGACCGGCGCACCCCCACCGGCCTCGTCCGGGCCCGCGAGGCCGAAGCGCCCCCGAAGCCACCGTCCTACCGGTGCGCGCCTCCCGAAGCCACCGCACCCGAAGCGCCCCCGAAGCCACCGCCCCGCAGAAGCACGCCCCCCGAAGCGCACACCTCACCGAGGCACGCCACCGAGGCGCCCCCGGAGTCCGCGTCGCCTCAGTCCAGCCCGGCCGCGTCCGGTGTCGTGACCAGGTCGCCCGGCCGGGCCTTCGTCTGCGTGGTGCACAGATAGCCGCGCGGCGGGTACGTCCCCGGCCCGCCCAGGACCACCGAACCGCCCCGGGCCAGCGTCTCGCTCTCCGCGTACGTGCACACGATCTGCGACAGCGCCTCCGCCGACAGGTCCTCCGGCTGACTGCTCAGCCGTACCGTGCCCGCCGGGTCGTCGTCGCGGGTCGGCGCCACCCGGAGGCCCACCGGCACGGCGGTGGTGAACCCGGCCCGCCGCTCGCCCGCCGAGGGGGCCCGCTGCGCCTCGGCGAGCAGCTCCCGGGCGACCGCCGCCGGATCGTCGCCCGCCGCACTCCGGTCCACCGGACGCTCCACGGTGACGAGCTGCGAGGCGCACACCAGGTACACCTTGGCGCGCGTGCCCTCCGGCGACGCGGAGGCGACGTCCGACGGGGACAGCCGGCAGGGCACCCGGGAGGGCGCGGCGCCCGCGTCCACCGGCACCGAGGTCGTACGGATACCGCACCCGGAGACCAGCGCCGCGACCACCGCCGCGGCCGCGAAGGAAGCTCCCGTGCGCCGCCGGAACACCGTCACCGACGTGCCGGCGGCGCGTCTCCGGAGCGCCGCCGTGAACCGCCCCGCCGCCGTACGCGACCGGAGCGGGCCCCGCTCCGGGTCCGTGATGTCGCCGTGCTTCACGTCGCCCCGTTCTCGTCCGGGGCCTGGACGCCCGGCCCGTCGTTCCGTGCGATGCCCTCGGCGTCGCGCGGCAGCCGCAGGGTGAACACCGCGCCGCCGTCCGGGGAGTTGGCCGCCGAGATGTCACCGCCGTGGATGTGCGCGTTCTCCATGGCGATGGAGAGGCCGAGCCCGCTGCCCTCCGAACGGGGCCGGGAGGCGCTCGCCTTGTAGAACCGGTCGAAGACGTGCGGCAGCACGTCCTCGGGGATGCCCGGACCGTGGTCCCGTACCTCGATGAGCAGCTCCTCGCCCTCGATCCGCACCCGTACGCCCACCGGGGAACCGCCGTGCTTGAGGGCGTTGCCGATGAGGTTGGCCAGGATCACGTCCAGCCGGCGCGGATCGAGGCGGACCATCATGCCGCGCTCCGCGTCCAGGTCCACCGCGTCCAGCCAGGCCCGCGCGTCGATGCACGCGGTCACCTGGTCGGCCACGTCCACGTCGTCCAGGACCAGCCGGGCCGTGCCCGCGTCGAAGCGGGTCACCTCCATCAGGTTCTCCACCAGGTCGTTCAGCCGCCGGGTCTCGCTGACCACCAGGTGCACGGCGGGGGCGATCATCGGGTCGAGCGTGTCCGCCTCGTCCTCCAGCACCTCGGCCACCGCCGTGATCGCGGTCAGCGGGGTGCGCAGCTCGTGCGACATGTCGGCGACGAACCGGCGGCTCGCCTCCTCCCGCGCGCTCATGTCCGCGACCTTCTTCTCCAGCGAGCCCGCCGTCCTGTTGAACGTACGGGAGAGGTCGGCGAGTTCGTCCGTGCCGGAGACCACGAGCCGGGTGTCGAGCTTGCCCTCGCCCAGCTTGCGCGCCGCGTCCCCGAGCCGCTGCACCGGGCGCAGCACGGTCGTCGCGGCGGCCTGCGCGAGCAGCGCCGAACCGATCAGCGCGAGCGCGGTGGCGATCCCCAGCGACCAGGCCAGCGAGTTGAGGTCCTGCCGTTCCTGGTCGAGGGACTTGAGCATGTACCCGGTCGGGCCGCCGCCGATGATCCGCGTACCGGCGACCAGGTACGGGGTGCCCGCGATGCTCGTACGCTGCCAGAACAGGTGGTACTCGTGGTCGTTGCTCGACGTCAGCGGCTGCTTGCGGGCCACCTGCCGCTGCAGTGACTCCGGGACGTCGTCCCGGGTGAAGGTGTCCAGGTCCGAGTAGCCCATGATCGGCTTGCCGCGCTCGCGTTCGGCCTCCAGCAGCACGTCGTACCCGGGGCTGCCCGCCGCCATGTCCCCGGCGGCCCGCTGGAGGTCGTCCTTGGTGGGGCGGGTCGGCAGCGCCGCCGCGGTGTCCTGCATCTGCCGCCGGAAGTCGTCGAGCGCGGCGTCCTGGGTACGGGTGAGCACGGCCTCGCGGTTGAGCCAGTACGCGATCCCCGAAGCCGACACCGCGGCCACCAGGGCGACCAGCGCGAACACCACGACCAGCCGCATCCGCAGACTGGTCCAGCGCAGCCCGGCACGCAGGGACCGCTTGAGGGTGGTGGTCACTGAGGCGAGTCCAGCCGATAGCCCACGCCCCGCACGGTACGGATCAGGGTCGGCGAGGACGGCACGTCCTCCACCTTCGCGCGCAGCCGCTGGACGCACGCGTCCACCAGACGGGAGTCGCCCAGGTAGTCGTGCTCCCACACCAGCCGCAGCAACTGCTGCCGGGAGAGGGCCTGTCCGGGCCGGCGGCTCAGCTCCAGCAGGAGCCGCAGCTCGGTCGGCGTGAGCTGCAGGTCCTCCCCGTCCTTGGTGACGGTCATGGCGGAGCGGTCGATCACCACGGAACCGAAGGTCGCGGAGTCGGTCGACTCCCGCTCCCCGCGCCGCAGCACCGCCCGGATCCGGGCGTCCAGCACCCGGCCCTGGACGGGTTTCACCACATAGTCGTCCGCGCCGGACTCCAGTCCCACCACGACGTCGATGTCGTCGCTGCGCGCGGTCAGCAGAATGATCGGCAGCTGGTCGGTGCGGCGGATCCGCCGGCACACCTCGAAACCGTCGATCCCGGGCAGCATCACATCCAGCACGACCAGGTCGGGCCGCTGCTCGCGCAGCAGCTCCAGGCCGTCCTCTCCCGTCGCCGCGGTGGCCACACGGTGGCCCTGGCGTGACAGCGAGAGTTCGAGGGCCGTGCGGATGGCGTCGTCGTCCTCGATCAGCAACAGGAAAGGCACGAGCGCCATTCTGGCCCATGGGGGCGCTTCAGTTCGACCCGCGGCCCGCTCCGATCGCGGGGGCACGGCCACGACATCCCCTGTGACAGCCCTGTGACAGTCGGGGGACAGCGCCGAGAAACTGCCCCGGCAAGCTCTAGGTCAGCAAGGAACGAACGGACTCCACCGAACAGGGGGCGCGAGATGAACGCACTGCACAGCACCAGCTCAAGCGCAGTTGTCACGCGTCTCCACGACATCGGCCGGAGCACGGAGAAGTCCGGTGCGACGAACATGCGGGGGTGTGTTCGAAGCGCCGGGCGTCCGTATCTGCCGTCGCAGCCGACCGCGGAGCACCCGCGGACGACGTACATGACGGTGGTGGACGCACCCACGGGGGAAGTGGGGGGCAACGGGGGAAACGCGTACGGGAAGGCCGCGGGGGATCGCACCACGAGGGCGGAGAGCGCGGACGCCGAAGCGGCGTTCACGGCCTACGTCCAGGAGCGACGGTCCTCCCTGTACGCGACCGCCTACCACCTGACCGGCGACCGGTTCGAGGCCGAGGACCTGCTGCAGAGCGCCCTCTTCTCGACGTACCGGGCGTGGGACCGGATCAGCGACAAGGCGGCGGTCGGCGGCTATCTGCGCCGCACCATGACCAACCTGCACATCAGCGCCTGGCGCAGGCGCAAGCTCAACGAATACCCGACCGAGGAGCTGCCGGAGACGGTGGGCGACACGGACGCGATGCGCGGCACGGAGCTGCGGGCGGTGCTCTGGCAGGCACTGGCCCGGCTGCCCGAACTCCAGCGCACGATGCTGGTTCTGCGGTACTACGAGGGCCGCACCGACCCGGAGATCGCGTCCATCCTCGACATCAGTGTCGGCACGGTGAAGTCGAGCATCTGGCGCTCCCTGCGCCGGCTGCGCGAGGACGAGGTCCTCAGCTTCGGACGTGACGAGCAGGAGTCCTTCGGCGAGTTGGTGGCCTGAGGCAGGGCCCTGCGCCTGGGGGAGGCGAGGGCCGAGGGGGAAACACGGGGGAGAGGGAAAAACGGGGACCGAGGGGACACGGGGGAGCAACAAAGGGGGAGGGCCCGGCGCTTCGGGGGAGGCGCGGGCCACGGGGGAAAGACAGCGGGGTCGTACGGGCCGGGGGGCCTGTACGACCCCGCTGTCCGTGCGCCGGGGCCCGGGACGGCCGGGTGCGGCCGAGCGGTCCGGCTACTCCGGGACCGGTGCCGTCACGTGGGCGCGGCGGCAACGGCCCGCCGCCGCGGCGGCGAAGCGGCCGAGGGCCTCCTCCTTGCCGCAGGGGTGCGCCCCCAGGGCCGTCTGACGGGCCACGATGCGGCGTTCCGCGCGCATCAGGCGCCAGCCCCGGCGCAGCAGGAACGGCACCGACTTGCGGCCCTCGCGCAGGTCCCGCACCAGTCGGCGGCGGAACGTCGTCGTCGGGCGGCCGCGCAGGCAGAGCGCGTCGGCCAGCAGACCCAGCTCCTGGCAGCGGCGCACGATGTCGGCCGCGAAGATGCCCTCCGCCACGAACAGCGGCGACCGCTCGATGTGGAAGGTCTCGTGGCCCGTACGGGAGCTGGTGGCGATGTCGTACACCGGGACGTCCGTGCTGCCGCACCGGCACAGCTCGGCGACGGCGGCCACCGCCGCGTCCGCGTCCCAGGACGCGGCGGAGTCCCAGTCGATGTCCGTGGAGCCGGGGACCCGCGGCAGCGTCGGGTCGCCCGCCTCCTTGTAGAAGTCGTCCAGGCGCAGCACCGGGAGACCGGTGCGGGCGGCCAGGACGGACTTGCCGGAGCCGGAAGGGCCCGCGAGCAGGACGACGCGGGTGGGGATCGGTTGGGAACTCACAGAACAGAAGTGTGAGGCATTGACCCGGGCAGGGGACCCCCAGGGCCATCCGTTGGTATCCAGCATCACACCTCAACTACTCTGCGCGTACGGACGATTACCCGACCAGGTTCGATCAGGTGGAAAACATGGGACTTCACGCACGCAAGCCCGAACGCCGCACCCTGCTGCGCGCCGGTCTGACGCTCACCGCCCTGGGCGCGGCCCTGGGGGCCGGCGCGGGCTCCGCCGGAGCCGTTCAGCTGCCCTCCGTCGCGGACGCCCCGGACCAGGGCGTCTCCGCCCTCCAGGCGGTCGGCGAGACGGCCGCGCCGGCGGTGACCAGCGCGCTCGGCACCTCGCTGGCCCACAGCGTCGCCCCGGTGACCGACCTCCAGCTCGACCCGCTGGCGAACACCGGCGTGGACCCGCTGGACAACGCGGTGGGCACCCAGATCGCCGACTTCAAGCCGGTCACCACCGCGATCGTCACCGACCCGATCACCAGCGGCGCCTCGCTGAGCGAGCTGCCCGTGGTGGGCGCGGTGACCGGGCTCGTCACCGGCTGACGCACGCGGACGCGGACACGGCGAACGGGGCCGCCCCGGGGTGGGAGGGCGGCCCCGTTCGCGTACGCGCCGGGCGGGCCGGGCTCAGTACGAGGAGCCCGCGGCCCCCAGCGCGCCCGTCGGGTGCCACACCGTCTTGGTCTCCAGGAAGGCCGTCAGGCGGTGCGTGCCGGGAGAGGCGAGCCAGTCCCCGCCGTCCGCGTCCACGTCCCGGGGGCGCAGGACCCGCTTCAGGTTGTCCGCCGCCGCGATCTCCAGCTCCTTCGCCAGCGCGGCGTCCGCACCGGTCAGGTCGATCGCGTTGACGTCCTGGTGGGCGGCGAGCGGGGCGGCGATCTCCGCCGTGGCGCCGGTCAGGATGTTGACCACGCCGCCCGGGACGTCCGAGGTGGCCAGCACCTCGCCCAGCGACAGCGCGGGCAGCGGGGCGTCGGCCGAGGCGACGACGACCGCCGTGTTGCCGGTCGCGATCACCGGGGCGACCACCGACACCAGGCCGAGCAGCGAGGAGCCCTGCGGTGCGAGGACCGCGACGACGCCCGTCGGCTCGGGGGTGGAGAGGTTGAGGAACGGGCCCGCGACCGGGTTGGCCCCGCCCGCGATCTGGCCGATCTTGTCGGTCCAGCCCGCGTACCAGACCCAGCGGTCGATGGCCGCGTCCACCACGGCCCCCGCCTTGGACTTCGACAGCCCCTCGGCGGCGGCCACCTCGCGGACGAACTGCTCCCGGCGGCCCTCCAGCATCTCCGCGACGCGGTAGAGGACCTGGCCCCGGTTGTACGCGGTCGCGCCCGACCAGCCGCCGAACGCCTTGCGCGCCGCCACGACCGCGTCGCGCGCGTCCTTGCGGGAGGACTTCGGCGCGTTGGCGAGCCACGCGCCCTTCGAGTCGGTCACCTCGTACACCCGGCCGCTCTCGGAGCGGGGGAACTTGCCCCCGACGTACAGCTTGTAGGTCTTGAAGACGCCGAGGCGCCGCTCGGCGTCGCCGTGGTTCGGTTCGCGGTCAGACATCGAGGTACGCCTCCAGGCCGTGGCGGCCGCCCTCGCGGCCGTAGCCCGACTCCTTGTAGCCGCCGAACGGCGACGTCGGGTCGAACTTGTTGAACGTGTTGGCCCAGACGACGCCCGCCCGGAGCTTGCCGGCGACCGCGAGGATGCGGGAGCCCTTCTCCGTCCAGATGCCCGCCGAGAGGCCGTACTGGGTGTTGTTGGCCTTGGCGACCGCCTCGTCCGGGGTGCGGAACGTGAGGACCGAGAGCACCGGGCCGAAGATCTCGTCCCGGGCCACCGTGTGCGCCTGGGTGACGTTCGTGAAGAGCGTCGGGGCGAACCAGTAGCCGGACGAGGGCAGTTCGCACGGGGCGGTCCAGCGCTCCGCGCCCTCCGCCTCGCCGGTCTCCGCCAGGGCGGTGATCCGGGCGAGCTGCTCGGCGGAGTTGATCGCGCCGATGTCGGTGTTCTTGTCCAGCGGGTCGCCGAGCCGGAGCGTGGACAGCCGGCGCTTGAGCGCGTCCAGCACCTCGTCCCGGACCGACTCCTGGACCAGCAGGCGGGAGCCCGCGCAGCAGACCTGGCCCTGGTTGAAGAAGATCCCGGTGACGATGCCCTCGACGGCCTGGTCGACCGGGGCGTCGTCGAACACGATGTTCGCGCCCTTGCCGCCCAGCTCCAGGGTGACCTTCTTGTCCGTGCCCGCGACGGAACGCGCGATCGCCTTGCCGACCGCCGTCGAACCGGTGAACGCCACCTTGTTCACGTCCGGGTGCGTGACCAGGGCCTCGCCCGCGTCCCCGTACCCGGTCAGGATGTTGACGACGCCCTTCGGCAGCCCGGCCTGGCGGCAGATGTCCGCGAAGAACAGCGCGCTCAGCGGGGTCGTCTCGGCGGGCTTCAGGACCACCGTGTTGCCCGTGGCGAGCGCCGGGGCGATCTTCCACGCGAGCATCAGCAGCGGGAAGTTCCACGGGATGACCTGGCCGGCCACGCCCAGCGGGCGCGGATTCGCTCCGTAGCCCGCGTGGTCGAGCTTGTCGGCCCAGCCCGCGTAGTAGAAGAAGTGCGCGGCGACCAGCGGGAGGTCCGCGTCGCGGGTCTCCTTGATCGGCTTGCCGTTGTCGAGCGTCTCCAGGACGGCCAGCTCGCGGCTGCGCTCCTGGATGATCCGCGCGATCCGGAACAGGTACTTGGCGCGCTCGGAGCCGGGCAGCGCCGACCACTTCCCGAACGCCTTCCGGGCCGCCTTCACGGCGCGGTCCACGTCCGCCTGTCCGGCCTGCGCGACCTCGGAGAGGACCTCCTCGGTGCTCGGCGAGACGGTCTTGAAGACCTTGCCGTCGGCGGCCTCGGTGAACTCGCCGTCGATGAACAGCCCGTAGGAGGGGGCGATGTCGACGACGGAACGGGACTCCGGCGCCGGTGCGTACTCGAATGCGGATGCCATGGCTATCAGTCCACCGTCACGTAATCGGGGCCGGAGTAACGGCCGGTGCTGAGCTTCTGGCGCTGCATCAGCAGGTCGTTGAGCAGGCTGGACGCACCGAACCGGAACCAGTGCGGGTCCAGCCAGTCCTCGCCCGCGGTCTCGTTCACCAGGACCAGGAACTTCACCGCGTCCTTGGTGGTGCGGATGCCGCCGGCCGGCTTCACACCGATCTGTACGCCGGTGGCCGCCCGGAAGTCGCGCACGGCCTCCAGCATGAGGAGGGTGTTGGCGGGGGTGGCGTTGGTGCCCACCTTGCCGGTCGAGGTCTTGATGAAGTCCGCGCCCGCCAGCATCCCGATCCAGGAGGCACGGCGGATGTTGTCGTACGTGGACAGCTCGCCGGTCTCGAAGATCACCTTGAGGCGGGCGGAGCCGCACTCCGCCTTCACGGCGACGATCTCCTCGTAGACCTTCAGGAACCGGCCGGAGAGGAACGCCCCCCGGTCGATCACCATGTCGATCTCGTCCGCCCCGGCCGCCACGGCCTCGCGGACGTCGGCCAGCTTGACGTCCAGCGCGGCCCGCCCCGCCGGGAAGGCGGTCGCCACGGACGCCACCTTCACGCCGGAGCCGGCCAGCGCGGCGGCGGCGGTGGCCGCCATGTCAGGGTAGACGCAGACGGCCGCGGTGCGCGGGGTCGTCCGGTCGGTGGGGTCGGGGTTGACGGCCTTGGCGGCGAGGGCCCGGACCTTGCCCGGGGTGTCCGCGCCTTCCAGCGTCGTCAGGTCGATCATCGAGATGGCGAGATCGATGGCGTACGCCTTGGCCGTCGTCTTGATCGAACGGGTTCCGAGGGCGGCGGCGCGCGCTTCGAGTCCGACGGCGTCGACGCCGGGCAGCCCGAACAGGAAGCGGCGCAGCGCACTGTCGGACGCGGTCGCGTCGGAGAATGCGGGAGCAGTGGTGGGCATGGTCACCAGAGGAGCATATCTACGCGCGTAGCGACCTGTACAGGGGGCCAGGTCATCCGGGGGTCGGTGGGGCGG
>NZ_JNZZ01000022.1 GCF_000717645.1 Streptomyces californicus | reverse complement strand
GCCCGCCTGGCACGCGCGCGGGGCGGGGGGCGGGGCCGACGCGGTCGCGGGCGCCCCCGGGGGGACCGGGGCCCTCGCCGGGGCGGGGCCGGTCCTCGGGGGCGGGGGGCGTCGCCTCGGGGGCGGCGGGGGCGGCCGGGGGGGGGGGGGCTGCCGGGGCGCTCGCCGTCGTACGGTCCGTGTCCGTCGTACGGCCCGTGGCCCCCTCGCGGTCCGTGGACGCCGTGCGGTCCGTGGACGCTTCCGGGGGTGCCGTCCTGGCCGTGGTGGGTCGCTGGCGCGGGGCCGCCGTGCTGCTCGCGGCGGCCAGCGCCTCGGCGAGGCCGCCGATCTCCACGTGGACGACGGCCACCGGCTTGGCCGAGCCCCCGGCCACGGCCGTGTGCAGGGCGGCCGCGAGCACCTGGCCGTCACCGGTCTCGGCCTCGCCGTCCTCCCCCACCCACGGGATGGCGGTGACGATCACGGCGTCGCAGGTGGCGTCCGCGAGCGCCTCGGCCAGCGCGTCCCGGAAGTCCTGCGGGGAGGCGGCGGTGGTGAGGTCGATCGGCGGGCGCGGGCGCAGTCCCTCGGCGAGGCAGGCGTCGTACGTCAGGAGGCCCAGGGACTCGGAGTTGCCGAGGATGGCGACCCGGGGGCCGGACGGCAGGGGCTGGCCGGCGAGGAGGATCCCGGCGTCGACCATCTCGGTCACGGTGTCGACGCGGATGACGCCGGCCTGGCGCATCAGCGCGGAGACCGTGGCGTCGGGGATGCGGCTGACCGGGACGGCGTGGCCGGGCGGGTTGGTGCCGCTGTGCCGGGCGCCCTTCACCACGACGACGGGCTTCACGGCGGCGGTGCGGCGGGCGAGGCGGGTGAACTTGCGGGGGTTGCCGAGCGATTCGAGGTAGAGCAGGGCGACGTCGGTGTCCGGGTCCTCGAAGGAGTACTGGAGGAAGTCGTTGCCGGAGACGTCGGCCCGGTTGCCCGCCGAGATGAACGAGGACAGTCCGGCGCCACGCCGGTGGAGGCCGGAGAGCAGGGCGATGCCGATCGCGCCGGACTGGGTGAACAGGCCGATCCGGCCGCGTGCGGGAGACTCGGGGGCAAGTGAGGCGTTCAGCCGGACGTTCTCGGCGGTGTTGATGATCCCGAAGGCGTTGGGGCCGATGATCCGCATGCCGTACGAGCGGGCCTGGCGAACCAGTTCGCGCTGGAGTTCGCGGCCGTCGGCGCCCCGCTCGGCGTATCCGGCGGAGACGACGACCAGGCCTTGGACGCCGTGTTCACCGCAGTCGGCGACGGCCTCGGGGACCTGGTGGGCGGGGACCGCGATCACCGCGAGGTCGACCTGCTCGTCGATCTCGCCGAGCGAACGGTGGGCCGGGACGCCGTCGAGCGTGGCCAGGCCCTCGTCGAAAGCGCGGTTCACCGCGTAGGCGCGTCCGGTGTAGCCGGCGGCGAGGAGGTTGCGCAGGACCGTGCGTCCGACCCCGCCGGGGGTGCGGCCGGCGCCGATGACGGCGACGGAGCCGGGGGCGAGGAGGCGCTGCACCGAGCGGGCCTCGGCGCGCTGTTCGCGGCCGCGCTGGACGGCGAGGGACTCCTCGGTGGGTTCGAGGTCGAGGGTGAGGTGGACGGAGCCGTCCTCGAAGCTGCGTCGCTGGGTGTACCCGGCGTCCCGGAAGACCTTGATCATCTTGTTGTTCGCGGGAAGCACCTCGGCGGCGAACCGCCGGATCCCGCGTTCGCGGGCGACCGCCGCGATGTGTTCGAGCAGCGCCGAGGCGACGCCGCGGCCCTGGTGGGCGTCCTGGACGAGGAAGGCGACCTCGGCCTCGTCGGCGGGGGCGGAGGCGGGGCGGCCCCGGTCGTCGATACGGTCGTAGCGGACGGTTCCGATGAACTCGCCGCCGATCGTGACGGCCAGACCCACCCGGTCGACGTAGTCGTGATGGGTGAAGCGGTGCACGTCCCGGTCGGATAGCCGGGGATACGGGGCGAAGAAGCGGTAGTATTTCGACTCGTCGGACACCTGCTCGTAGAAGCTGACCAACCGCTCGGCGTCGTCCGTGGTGATCGGCCTGATGCGTGCGGTGCCGCCGTCGCGGAGCACCACGTCCGCTTCCCAGTGGTCGGGGTACGCGTGATGCGGACTCTGCTCGGGCTTGGGCTCCATGCGCAAAGCCTACGGCGGGGATCCCGGTCGCGGAGGGTGCGGTGCCGGGGCGGTCCGAGGAGGCCCGGACCTGGGCATCCGGAGCGCGGACCCGGGCAGGAGGCCGGGCACAGCACCACGCACTGCATGAGAGACTGGTCTAGACAACCGTTGATTTGTGAAGGGCAGAACCATGGCTGAGCGCCGCGTCAACGTCGGTTGGGCCGAGGGCCTGCACGCCCGCCCCGCTTCCATCTTCGTCCGGGCCGCCACGGCGTCCGGCGTCCCCGTGACCATCGCCAAGGCCGACGGCAACCCGGTGAACGCCGCCTCCATGCTGGCCGTGCTCGGTCTGGGCGCGCAGGGCGGCGAGGAGATCGTGCTCGCGTCCGACGCGGACGGCGCCGAGGCCGCGCTGGACCGGCTGGCGAAGCTGGTCGCCGAGGGGCTGGAAGAGCTTCCCGAGACCGTCTGAACCCTTTCCGCTCCGCCCCCGCCGCCGGGCCGGGCGCGCATGCGAAAGAGCCGTGACCCCTTCCGGGTCACGGCTCTTTCGTGTGGGCGGTGACGAATTGCGGGAATTCCGGAGCGCGGGCGGAGCCGGACCCGTTGCCGCTTTCCCCTATTCCCGCACGGATTCCTGTGCACATTTCCGTGCACATTCCTGTGTACGGCTTCTCCGTTAAGGGCGTACGCCCGCGGTGTTTACGCCGTGTTGCGAACTCCTCACACGGGCGGCGGGCGGGGTGCGGCGCCCGGGGAGGTCCGGCCGGCGCAGCCGGTGGAACCCGGCGGCGCGCTCGGCGTGCCGGGCGCTGAGCGCCCTCGCCCGGTCCGCGTCGCCGCGTGCCACCGCGTCCACGATCGCGCCGAGCTCGGCCCAGGAGTCGGCCGGGCGGGCAGGCTGCTCGACCGTGTACATCCAGGCGGTCTTGTGCCGGAGCTGGGTGAGCAGCGCGACGAGGCCGGGGCTGCCGGACGCCTGGGCGAGGGTCTCGTGGAACCAGCCGCCGAGGGCGCGCAGGTCCTCTGCCTCGCCGCGGCGGGCCCGCTCCTGACCCAGCCGGACCAGGCCCCGCAACACCTTGAGGTGGGCCTCGGAGCGGCGCTCGGCGGCGCGTGCCGCGCCCAGCGGCTCCAGCAGCGTCCGCATCTCCAGGAGGTCGGCCGCCTCCCGGGCGGTGGGCTCGGCGACGCAGGCCCCGGCGTGTCTGCGGGTCACCACGAAGCCTTCGGACTCCAGTGTGCGCAGCGCCTCGCGGACCGGGACTCGGGAGACTCCGTAGCGGCGGGCCAGCAGCTCCTCGGTGAGGCGGCTGCCGGGCGGGTGGGCGCCGGAGACGATGTCGTCGCGAATGGCCGTGCATACCGAATGCGCGGGTACACGCATGATTCGAACCTCCGCCTCGACCCCCGCGAAATGCGGCCGTCCTCCGTCTGTCCCGGCGACTCTAGGGCAATCCGCCGGAATTTCCGATGGCGGGCCGGAATTCGGGGATATCTTCTGGCCGGAATCGCCGAAAGGCCCCGGCGGGCGCCGGGGCCTTCGAGCGGTTTCGTGCGGGGTCGCGTCAGACGTTCAGACCGTGCGAGCGCAGGTAGCCGACCGGGTCCATGTCGGAGCCGTAGTCGGGGGTGGTGCGGGCCTCGAAGTGCAGGTGCGGGCCGGTGGAGTTGCCGGTGGAGCCGGAGAGGCCGATCTGCTGGCCGGAGGAGACGCTCTGGCCGACCGAGACGCCGATCGAGGAGAGGTGGCCGTACTGGGTGTACGTGCCGTCCGCCATCCGGAGCACGATGTTGTTGCCGTACGCGCCGCCCCAGCCGGCCTCGACGACCGTACCGGCGCCGACCGCGACGACGGAGCTGCCCGAGGCGGCCATGAAGTCCACGCCGGAGTGGCTGCCGGACGACCAGAGCGAACCGCCGCTCTTGTAGCCGGTGGTGACGTGGGAACCGGCGACCGGGAGGTGGAAGGCGTTGAGCCGGGCGCGCTCGGCGGCACGGGCGGCGCGGGCCTTCTCCTCGCGGACCTCCTTGGCACGGGCCTCGGCCTTGCGCTCGGCCTCCGCCTTCGCCTTGGCCTTGGCCGCCTTGGCGCGGGCTTCCGCCTCTGCCTTGGCCTTGAGGCGGTCGACCTCGTCGGCCTGCCGCTTCTGGGCGTCGGCCTGGGCCTCGATCCGGTCGGCGATCGTGGCGTCGAGGCCGATGGCCTGGGAGAGGCCGGTCTCGGTGACCTTGGCGGACTCGGTGTCCGCGGCGAGCGCCGGGGAGGACAGCGAGCCGATGACTCCGGTGGTGGCCAGGGCCGCGATGCCGGCGGCCCGGGCGCTCCGGCGCGTGAGGCGGCTCGGGGCACGGTGCTTCCCGGTGGCACGGGTGAACGCCATGAAGAGGCTGATCCTTTCCTTCCTTCTCGCCTACCGGGTTAGCTGACGGGTTCGGAGCAGGAAGGTCTCCTACGGATCCCCGCGCCGGTTCACGGCTCGGGTCTCCGATTCACCCCAGGGACTGCGGTGGGTCCCCGGCTCCCCAGGCTCGCGCCTGACGGGGACTCGGCGATGGCTGCCCGGCGCCACGGACGCGGCACAAGGGTGGCGGACAGCCGAGCCGACGCTAGGCGGGCCGCCTCTCCGCCTCCAAACGGACAAGGGGATTTGTCGCACATCCCACAGGCCAGAACAGAACCGTGTACCCCAAAGGGTGCGAGCGGGAGTAAATGGACAAAAAGCGGGACCCCGACGAAATGCCCTTCGTCGGGGTCCCGTTCGCGGTGGTACCGCAGGAGAGCGTCAGCCGGGGACGACCGACACCTCGCCGATGCCGAGCGCCCGGACGGGCTCCTCGATCTGCGAGGCGTCCCCCACCAGGACCGTGACGAGCCGGTCGACGGGGAACGCGTTGACGACGGCGGCGGTCGCCTCCACGGTCCCGGTCTCGGCGAGCCGGGCGTAGAGGTGGGCCTGGTAGTCGTCGGGGAGGTGCTGCTCGACCTGGTCGGCCAGCGTGGCCGCGACGGAGGCCGCGGTCTCGAACTTCAGCGGGGCCACGCCCACCAGGTTCTGCACGGCCGTCTCGCGCTCGGCGTCGGTCAGCCCCTCGGCGGCCAGCGTCCGCAGGACCTTCCAGAGGTCGTCCAGCGCCGGTCCGGTGGACTCCGTGTCCACCGAGCCGCTGATCGCGAGCATGGCGGCGCCGCCCGAGTCGGGGCCGGAGGAGCGCAGCACCTGGGCGAAGGCGCGCACCCCGTAGGTGTAGCCCTTCTCCTCGCGCAGCACCCGGTCGAGCCGGGAGGTGAGGGTGCCGCCCAGGCAGTAGGTGCCGAGCACCTGCGCGGGCCAGACGCGCTCGTGCCGGTCGGCGCCGATGCGGCCGATCAGCAGCTGGGTCTGGACCGCGCCGGGGCGGTCCACGATGACCACGCGGCCGGTGTCGTCCGCGGTGATCGGCGGCACCGGCCGGGGCTGTCCGGCGTCGCCCGACCAGTCGCCGAGGGTCTCCGCAAGCAGCGCGTCCAGGTCGATGCCGGTGAGGTCGCCGACCACGACGGCCGTCGCGGTGGACGGGCGGACGTGCGCCTCGAAAAAGGCGCGCACGGCGGCCGCGTCGATCCGCCGGACCGTCTCCTCGGTGCCCAGGCGCGGCCGGGACATCCGGGCGTCGGCCGGGAACAGCTCCTTGGAGAGCTGCTTGGCGGCGCGGCGCGACGGGTTGGCCCGCTCGTGCGGGATCTCGTCGAGGCGGTTGCCGACGAGGCGCTCGATCTCGCTCTCGGCGAAGGCCGGGGCCCGCAGCGCCTCGGCGACCAAGCCGAGGGCCTTGGCCAGACGGGAGGCCGGGACCTCCAGGGAGACGCGGATGCCGGGGTGGTCCGCGTGGGCGTCGAGCGTGGCGCCGCAGCGCTCCAGCTCGGCGGCGAACTCCTCGGCGCTGTGCTTGTCGGTGCCCTCGGAGAGCGCCCGGGACATGATCGTGGCCACGCCGTCCAGGCCCTCGGGCTCGGCCTCCAGCGGCGCGTCCAGGAAGATCTCCACCGCGACGACCTGCTGTCCGGGGCGGTGGCAGCGCAGCACGGTCAGCCCGTTGGGCAGCGCGCCGCGCTCGGGCTCCGGGAAGGCCCAGGGGCGGGCCGTGCCGGGCGTGGGCTGCGGGTGGAACTCCATGGCTACTCCAGTCACGGCGGCGTCGCTCACTTGGCCGCCCCCTCGTGCGCGTCGTCGGTGCCCTCGCCGGCCTGTTCGCCGTCGGCGTCATCGGCCGGCTCGACGGGCTCGTAGACCAGCACCGCCCGGTTGTCGGGGCGCAGGGACGCCTCGGCGGCGGCGCGGACCTCCTCGGCGGTGACGTCGAGGACCCGGCCGACGGCGGTCAGGGCGAGCTGCGGGTCGCCGAACAGGACGGCGTAGCGGCAGAGTTCGTCGGCGCGGCCGGCGACCGTGCCGAGCCGGTCCAGCCACTCTCGCTCCAACTGCGCCTGGGCCCGCTCCATTTCCTCCGCGGTGGGTCCCTCCGCGGCGAACCGGGCCAGCTCCTCGTCGACCGCGGCCTCGATCTGCGCCACCTCGGCGCCGCCGGACGTCTTCACGTCCAGCCAGCCGAGCGAGGGGGCGCCGGCGAGCCGCAGCAGTCCGAAGCCCGCCGCCACCGCCGTACGGTCGCGCCGGACCAGGCGGTTGTGGAGCCGGGAGGACTCGCCGCTGCCCAGCACGGTGAGCGCCAGGTCGGCGGCGTCGCAGGCGCGGGTGCCGTCGTGGGGCAGGCGGTAGGCCGCCATCAGGGCGCGGGCCGGCACCTCGGCGGTGACGAGCTCGCGCCGCTCCTCGCCGATGATCCCGGGCAGCGTCCCGTCGCGCGGCGGCTGCTTGCCGTCGTGGGAGGGGATGGAGCCGAAGTACTTCTCGATCCAGGCGAGCGTCTGCTCGGGGTCGATGTCGCCGACCACGGAGAGCACCGCGTTGTTGGGCGCGTAGTACGTACGGAAGAACGCGCGGGCGTCCTCCAGCGTGGCCGCGTCCAGGTCGGCCATGGAGCCGATCGGGGTGTGGTGGTAGGGGTGGCCCTCGGGGTAGGAGAGGGCGGTCAGCCGCTCGAACGCGGTGCCGTAGGGCACGTTGTCGTAGCGCTGTCGCCGCTCGTTCTTGACGACGTCGCGCTGGTTCTCCATGGACTCCTCGTCGAGGGCGTCGAGGAGGGAGCCCATGCGGTCCGCCTCCAGCCAGAGCGCCAGCTCCAGCTGGTGGGTGGGCATGGTCTCGAAGTAATTGGTCCGCTCGAAGCTGGTGGTGCCGTTGAGCGAGCCGCCGGCCCCCTGGACCAGCTCGAAGTGGCCGTTCCCCTTGACCTGGCCCGAGCCCTGGAACATCAGGTGCTCGAAGAGGTGAGCCAGGCCGGTGCGGCCCTTGACCTCGTGGCGCGAGCCGACGTCGTACCAGAGGCAGACCGCGGCGACCGGGGTCAGATGGTCCTCGGAGAGCACCACACGCAGGCCGTTGGCCAGGCGGTGCTCGGTCGCTGTCAAGCCGCCGGAGCCGGCCTGTGCGGTGGCCGTGTGACCCATGGGCATGTACGTCCCTTCGATCGCGATACTGGACTTCCTGCCAGACCTGCCACTCTAAGCAAGCGCACCGGCACCTGGCGAAGTTCCCGTTCCGCGGAAGTTTCCGTCGATGGTGTGGCGGACGCCCGGCGGGCGGGCCGTCTGGACCGCTTCGGACGGGTCGAGGTCGGCGTTGTCAGTCCGGAGGTCCACAATGGACCGCGTCAGCAGCCCGTGTTGGACCGAACAAGCTCAGGTCGCCCGAACAGAATCCGTGAAGGAGTCGCAGCCGCGATGGCCCGCCGTAGCACGAAGACCCCGCCTCCGGACGACTTCGAGGAGAAGATCCTCGACATCGACGTCGTCGACGAAATGCAGGGTTCCTTCCTCGAGTACGCGTACTCGGTGATCTACTCCAGGGCCCTGCCCGACGCCCGCGACGGCATGAAGCCGGTGCACCGGCGCATCGTGTCCCAGATGAACGAGATGGGCCTGCGGCCCGACCGGGGCTATGTGAAGTGCGCCCGTGTCGTCGGCGAGGTGATGGGCAAGCTGCACCCGCACGGCGACGCCTCGATCTACGACGCGCTCGTGCGGATGGCGCAGCCCTTCTCGATGCGGCTGCCCCTGGTCGACGGTCACGGCAACTTCGGCTCGCTCGGCAACGACGACCCGCCGGCCGCCATGCGGTACACCGAGTGCCGGATGGCCGACGCGACCTCGCTGATGACCGAGGCGATCGACGAGGACACCGTCGACTTCCAGTCGAACTACGACGGCCAGGAGCGCGAGCCGGTCGTCCTCCCGGCCGCCTACCCCAACCTCCTGGTCAACGGGGTGTCCGGGATCGCCGTGGGCATGGCCACCAACATGCCGCCGCACAATCTGGGCGAGGTCATCGCCGCCGCCCGGCACCTGATCAAGCACCCGGGCGCCGACGTCGAGACGCTGATGCGGTTCGTCCCCGGCCCCGACCTGCCCACCGGCGGCCGCATCGTGGGGCTCGGCGGGATCAAGGACGCGTACACGGGGGGCCGGGGCACGTTCAAGATCCGCGCCACCGTCGCCGTGGAGAACGTGACGGCCCGGCGCAAGGGCCTCGTCGTCACCGAACTCCCCTTCGCCGTCGGCCCGGAGAAGGTGATCTCCAAGATCAAGGACCTGGTCTCGGCGAAGAAGCTCCAGGGCATCGCCGACGTCAAGGACCTGACCGACCGGGCGCACGGGCTGCGTCTGGTCATCGAGGTGAAGAACGGCTTCGTTCCGGAAGCGGTGCTGGAGCAGCTCTACAAGCTGACGCCGATGGAGGAGTCCTTCGGCATCAACAACGTGGCGCTGGTCGACGGCCAGCCGCTCACCCTGGGCCTCAAGGAGCTGCTGCAGGTCTACCTCGACCACCGCTTCGAGGTGGTGCGCCGGCGCAGCGAGTTCCGCCGCACCAAGCGCCGCGACCGGCTGCACCTGGTCGAGGGCCTCCTCGTCGCGCTCCTCGACATCGACGAGGTCATCCGGATCATCCGGGACAGCGACAACTCCGCGCAGGCGAAGGAGCGTCTGATGGCGCACTTCTCGCTGAGCGAGATCCAGACGCAGTACATCCTGGACACCCCGCTGCGCCGGCTCACCCGCTTCGACCGGATCGAGCTGGAGGACGAGCGGTCCAAGCTGAACAGCGAGATCGAGGCGCTGACCGCGATCCTGGAGTCGGACGCGGAGCTGCGCAAGATGGTCTCCGCGGAGCTGGCGGCCGTGGCGAAGAAGTTCGGCACGGACCGTCGCACGGTGCTGCTGGAGTCGGCCGGTTCGCAGATCGCGGCCGTGCCGCTGGAGGTGGCGGACGACCCGTGCCGGGTGCTGCTCTCCTCCACGGGTCTGCTGGCCCGTACGGCGAACGCTGAGCCGGTCGAGATCTCCGAGGACGCCCGGCGCACCAAGCACGACGTGATCGTTTCGGCGGTGGCGGCGACGGCGCGCGGCGACGTCGGTGCGGTCACCTCGGCGGGCCGGCTCCTGCGGCTCTCGGTGATCGACCTGCCGCAGCTCCCGGATACGCACGCCGAGCCGAATCTCTCCGGCGGCGCGCAGATCTCCGAGTTCCTGACGCTGGAGGCGGGCGAGGAGCTGATCTGCCTCACCACGCTGGAGGAGTCCTCGCCGGGGCTGGCGATCGGCACCCTCCAGGGCGTGGTGAAGCGCGTCGTGCCGGACTACCCGGCCAACAAGGACGAGTTGGAGGTCATCACCCTCAAGGACGGTGACCGGATCGTCGGGGCGACCGAGCTGCGTACGGGCGAGGAGGATCTGGTGTTCATCACCTCCGACGCGCAGTTGCTCCGCTATCCGGCGGCTTCGGTGCGCCCGCAGGGGCGGCCCGCCGGGGGCATGGCGGGCGTCAAGCTGGCGGCGGGGGCCGAGGTGCTGTCGTTCTCGGCGGTGGACCCGGCGTCCGAGGCGATCGTGTTCACGGTGGCCGGTTCGCACGGGACGCTGGACGACTCGGTGCTGACGTCCAAGCTCACCCCGTTCGACCAGTACCCGCGCAAGGGCCGGGCGACCGGCGGGGTGCGCTGTCAGCGGTTCCTGAAGGGCGAGGACGTGCTGGTCTTCGCCTGGGCGGGTCCGGCCCCGGCCCGGGCCGCGCAGAAGAACGGCACCCCGGCCAAGCTGCCGGAGCCGGACCCGAGGCGGGACGGTTCGGGCACGCCGCTGCTGGAGAAGGTGGCCGTGATCGCGGGCCCGCCGCTGTAACGCCGTCCCCGTACGGGCCGCTCCCGTCCCCCGTACGGTTCCGCTCGCGGTGTCCGTACGGCGGGGAGCGGTCCCGGGGTGTCACACCTCCGCGGCCGCTTCCCGCTGCTCGCCGGCGACTTCGGGCGCCTCGTCGGCGTCCTCGTTGCGGGGGACGTACCGCAGGACGCCCCACATGGCGCGCTCGATGACGGCGGGGTCCTCGGCCGCGCCCCCGGGGGCCGGTTCCTCCGCGCGGCAGGCGGTGAGGCCGCGGCGCAGCGCTTCGGCGTCGGTGCCCGCGCCGATCATGACGAGCTGGGTGAGGCGTCGCTCGCCGCGCGCCCAGGGCCGGGGGACGAAGCGCAGGAAGCGGCCGACCGCGTGCAGCGCGTAGGTGTTGTCCCGGTCCCCCGCGCCGAAGTCGACGAACCCCTTGATCCGGTAGAGCCCCTCGGGGCGGGAGTCCAGGAACGCCATGAAGCGGCGCGGGTCGAGCGGGACGTCGGAGGTGAACTCGACGCTCTCGTACGCGGCGTGGAGATGGCCGTCGTGACCGCCTCCCGGACCGCCGTGGCCGTGCCCGTCGCACCCTTCCTGGTCGTCGCACCCCTCATGCGCGTCGTGGTCGTCCCCGCGCAGCAGATCCTCGAAGCTCAGCTGACCGGCCATCTCCCCGTCGTCCGGCCGCAGCGCGGGATCGAAGAGCAGCTCCGGATCGATCCGGCCGTGCACGGCGGAGATCACCGCAGCCGGACCGCTCAGCTCCGCGACCGTCGCGCGCAGCCGCTCCCGCTCCTCCTCCCCCACCCGGTCGGTCTTGTTCAGGACGACGAGGTCGGCGACGGCGAGATGGCGGTCGAGCTCGGGGTGGCGCTGCCGGGTGGCCTCGAACTCCGCCGCGTCGACGACCTCGACGAGACCCCCGTACAGGATGTGCGGGTTGTCGCTGGCCAGCAGCATGCGCACCAGTTCCTGCGGCTCGGCGAGGCCGCTCGCCTCGATGACGATCACGTCCAGCCGTGCGGAGGGCCGGGTCAGCGTCTCCAGGAAAGTGTCGAGTTCGCTCGCGTCCACGGCGCAGCACAGGCAGCCGTTGCCCAGGGAGACGGTGGAGCCGACCTGGCCGGAGACGGTCATGGCGTCGATCTCGATGGCCCCGAAGTCGTTGACGACCACGCCGATCCGGGTCCCCGCCCGGTTGCGGAGCAGGTGGTTCAGGAGCGTGGTCTTGCCTGAGCCGAGGAACCCCGCCAGGACGACGACCGGGATCTGCTGGGTGCGGGGCGGGGTCAACGGGGGCCTTCCTGGGGGCGTCGTCAGGGAGCCGGGACCGGCTGCGGCGGGGGTGCGCCGACGTAGCGGGCCGCCGGGCGGATGATCTTCGAGTCCTCCGCCTGCTCCAGGATATGGGCGCTCCAGCCGACCGCCCGCGCCACGCAGAAGGTGGGGGTGAACATCGCGCGCGGCAGGCCGCACAGCTCCATGACCACTCCGGCGTAGAACTCCACGTTGGTGTGCAGCTCCCGGCCCGGCTTGAGCTCGGCGAGGATCGCCTCGACCTGGGCCTCCACCTCGACGGCGAAGTCGACGAGCGGGCCGCCGAAGCCCCGCGCGATCGACTTGAGCATGCGGGAGCGCGGGTCCTCGGTGCGGTAGACCGGGTGGCCGAAGCCCATGATGCGTCGGCCGGAGAGGACCTGCTCGCGGATCCAGCCGTCGATGCGGTCCGGGGTGCCGATGGCGTCGAGGGTGTCCAGGGCCCTGCTGGGGGCTCCGCCGTGCAGCGGTCCGGAGAGCGCGCCGACCGCCGCGACCAGGCAGGCGGCGACGTCGGCTCCGGTGGAGGCGACGACCCGGGCGGTGAAGGTGGAGGCGTTGAAGCCGTGGTCGACGGTCGAGACGAGGTACCGCTCGATCGCCCGGACCTGCTCGGGTCCGGGCTCCGACCCGGTGAGCATGTACAGGTAGTTCGCGGCGTGCGGGAGGTCCGCGCGCGGTGCGACCGGCTCCAGACCCCGGCCGAGACGGTGCAGGGCCGTCAGGATCGTGGGGACGGCCGCGCAGGCGGCGAGGGCGTCCTCGCGCCGGTGCCCGGCGTCGATGTCGTACACCGGTCGGAAACCGGCCGAGGCGCCGAGCAGGGAGAGCGCGGTGCGCAGTCCGGCGAGCGGTCCCGAGGCGGCACTCGCGCGGGCGATGGCGGGCAGGGCCGCACTCACCTCGGCGGGCAGGGTGCGCAGCGCGGCCGTGCGGGCGGCGAAGTCGGCGGCGGCCGCCCGGTCGGGGAGGTCGCCGTGGACCATCAGGTACCAGACGTCCTCGAAGCTGCGGTTCTCCGCCAGCTCGATCGCCGCGTACTGGCGGTAGTGGTAGAAGCCCTCGCGGCCGCGGACATCGCCGAGTCCGGTGTCGGTGACGACGACTCCGGCGAGGCCGCGGGGTACGGCGGGGGCGTCGGGGCTGGTGGTCATGGCTGTTCCCTCTTCCGTACATGTGACATTGATTCGACTGTCCATGCTTGACGGAAGTTCTGTCAATGTTGATTGAATCAATATCAATGCTCGATGGATACGGTGTCCTCATGACGGATCCATCAGAGACCGACCGGCACGGCGCCCCCCGGCTCACCACCCGTGAGGCGGCCGAGCTGCTGGGCGTGAAGCCGGAGACGGTGTACGCCTACGTCAGCCGGGGCCAGCTGAGCAGCGTCCGGGCCGCCGGGGGGCGGGGCAGCACGTTCGACGCCGACGAGGTGCGGGCGCTGGCGCGGCGGTCGGGGCGCCGGGAGCCCTCCCCCGCCGGGGGCGACCTCGCCTTCCGTACCGGCATCACGCTCATCGAGGACGACCGGTGCTACTTCCGCGGGGTCGACGCGACGGAGCTGGCCGGGCGGTACGGCTACGAGGAGGTCGCCGAGTGGCTGTGGACGGGTCGGCGGCGTTCGGGCGCGCGCTTCACCGCCCCCGCCGTCCCCCTCGCCGCGGCCCGCCGGGCCGTCGACGCGCTGCCCGCGCACGCCGGGTCGACGGACCGGCTGCGGGTCGCGGTGACCGCTGCGGCGGCCACCGACCCGCTGCGGTTCGACCTGTCGCCCGACGCGGTCCTGAACAGCGCGCGCGGCCTGATCCCGACCCTGGTGGGCGCGCTTCCGCTGCTGGGCGAACCGGCGCCCGAGGGGAGTTCCCTGGCGCGGGAGCTGTGGTCCCGGCTGACCCCGCGGGCGGCCGACGCCCCTGCGCCGGCGGTGCTGGACGCGGCGCTCGCCCTGCTCATCGACCACGATCTCGCGGCCTCCACGCTGGCCGCCCGGGTCGCCGCCTCGGCGCGGGCCCACCCGTACGCCGTCGTCTCGGCGGGTCTCGGCGTGCTGGAGGGGCCGCTGCACGGGGCGGCGAGCGGGCTGGCGCACCGCATGCTCCAGGAGGCGGTGGACCGGGGCAGCGCGGTCCCCGTGGTCGCCGATCATCTGCGGACCGGGCGGCGGGTGCCGGGCCTGGGCCACCGGCTCTACCGGGGCGAGGACCCCCGGGCGACGCTCCTGTTCGAGCTGCTGGCGCGGGTCCCGCAGGCCGCCGGGGCACTGGCGGCGGCCCGCGAGGTGGTGGCCACGACGGCGCGGCACACCCCGCTGCACGCCAACATCGATCTGGCGCTGGCCGTCCTGTCGGTCTCGGCCGGCATGCCGGCGGAGGCGGGCGAGACCGTGTTCGCGGTGGCCCGGACCGCGGGCTGGGTCGCCCACGCGCTGGAGGAGTACGAGGAGCGCCCGCTCCGCATCAGGCCGAGCGGGCAGTACACGGGGCCCCGGCCCCCGCAGCCTCTGCCGTAGCCGTCGGCGGACGGTGATGAGGGCGGCTCCGCGCCGCCGGGATTTCCGCCTCGCCCGCCCGGCCCTTACCGTTCGTACGATGAACGCCCCACCGCCCCCCGGCCGGGGGCTCCGCCGGTTCGGCTGGCCCCGGCGGGTCTTCTCCCAGGTCCTGCTGATGCAGCTGGCCATCATCACCGGTGTGACGATCCTGGTCACCGGGCTGTTCCTGGCGCCCCTCAGCGACCAGCTCGACGACCAGGCGATGCGGCGCGCCCTCGCCATCGCCCAGTCCACCGCCGCGCAGCCGGACATCGTCGAGGACCTGAGCAGCACCGATCCGTCGCACCGGGGGCCCGTGCAGTCGGCGGCCGAGCGGATCAGACGGGCGACCGGCGCGGAGTACGTCGTGGTCATGGACGGACGCGGAGTGCGCTGGTCGCACCCCTCGGCGGACCGGATCGGCGCGGTCGTCTCCACCGACCCCGGTGAGGCGCTGCGCGGGCGCGAGGTCATGGAGATCGACAGCGGCACCCTCGGGCGATCCGCGCGCGGCAAGGTGCCGCTGGTGAACGACTCCGGCGAGGTCATCGGCGCGGTCTCGGTCGGCATCGAGTACGACAGCGTCCGCGCCCGCCTTCTCGGGGCGATCCCGGGGCTGCTCGCGTACGCGGGCGGCGCCCTGGCCGTCGGGGCGCTCGCCGCGTATCTGATCTCCCGCCGCTTGCAGCGTCAGACCCACGACCTGGCGTTCTCCGACATCTCCGCGCTGCTGACCGAACGTGAGGCCATGCTGCACGGCATCCGGGAAGGGGTCGTCGCCCTCGACGGCGCCGGCCGGGTCCGGCTGCTGAACGACGAGGCGCAGCGGCTGCTGGGGGTGGGCCCGGAGGCCGCGGGCCGGCCGCTGGAGGAGGTGCTGGGCGCGGGCCGGACCACGGACGTGCTGTCGGGCCGGGTGGTCGGCGACGACCTGCTGGCGGTACGGGGCAGCCGGGTGCTGCTGGCCAACCGGATGCCCACGGACGACGGCGGGGCCGTGGTGACCCTGCGCGACCGCACCGAGCTGGAGCACCTGGGACGCGAGCTCGACTCCACCACCGGGCTGATCGACGCCCTGCGCGCCCAGGACCACGAGCACGCGAACCGGCTGCACACCCTGCTGGGGCTGCTGGAGCTGGAGATGCACGAGGACGCCATGGAGTTCGTCACGGAGGTGGTGGGCGTCCACCGGGCCACGGCCGAGCAGGTCACGGAGAAGGTCCAGGACCCGCTCCTGGCCGCGCTCCTCGTCGGCAAGGCGACGGTCGCCGCCGAGCGCGGGGTGGCGCTGCGGCTGGCCCCGGACACCCTGCTGCCGGACCGGGTGGTCGACCCCCGGGGCCTGGTCACCGTGGTCGGCAACCTCGTCGACAACGCCACCGACGCGGCGGCCGGATCGGACGGAGCGCGCATCGAGGTCGGGCTGCGGGCGGAGGGCCGCACGGTGATCCTGGGGGTACGCGACAGCGGCGCCGGCGTCCCCCCGGACCAGCACGCGTCGATCTTCACGGAGGGCTGGTCCACCAAGGACGTCCCGGCACACGGAAAGCGCGGGCTCGGCCTCGCCCTCGTACGGAGGCTCGCGGAGCGCCAGGGAGGCGGCGTCACGGTCTCCGACGCGGACGGCGGCGGCGCGGTGTTCACGGTCGTGCTCCCGGACGCGCTGGCCGAACCCGGTCCGCTGGACGCGACAGGCCCGGTGGCCGGACTCGGGGGCGCAGCGGCCCCCGGCGGCCCACCGCCCGCCACCCACCCGGCCGCGACGGGAGAGCAGCGATGATCCAGGTCCTGATCGTGGACGACGACGTCCGGGTGGCGCGGATCAACGCCGCGTACGTCGCCAAGGTCCCCGGCTTCCGGGTGGCGGCGCAGGCGCACTCGGCGGCCGACGCTCTGGCGGCGGTCGAGGAGATTCCGGTGGACCTGGTCCTGCTGGACCACTACCTGCCCGACCGCAACGGCCTCGCCGTCGTACGGGAGCTGCGCCGCCTCGGCCGCCGGGTGGACGTGATCATGGTGACGGCCGCCCGGGACGTCGCGACCGTGCAGGACGCGATGCGGCACGGCGCACTCCAGTACCTGGTCAAGCCGTTCACGTACGCCGGTCTGCGTTCGAAGCTGGAGGCGTACGCGGCCCTGCGGCGGACGCTCGACGGGGGCGGCGAGGCGGAGCAGGCGGAGGTGGACCGGCTCTTCGGCGCGCTGTGGGCGGCGAGCGAACCGGTCCTCCCCAAGGGCCACTCCCCCACCACCGCCGAGCTGGTCCGCCAGGCGCTGCGGGGTGCCGACGGCCCGCTCTCCGCCCAGGAGATCGCGGACAGCGCGGGGATGAGCCGGCAGACCGCGCAGCGCTATCTGAAGCTGCTGGAGCGCACGGGCAAGGTCCGGCTGACGCTGCGGTACGGCGAGACGGGCCGCCCGGAGCACCGGTACGCCTGGGCCGCGGGCTGAGCCCCGTACCGTGCGCGGCCGGCCGCCCCGCCGGTGTCCTGCGCGGCCGGCGGCCCCACCGGTGCCGTACGCCGCCCGCTGCCCTGCCGGTGCCGTACGCCGCCGCCGGCCCGGTGCGTGGGCCGGGAGGGTGTCACGCCGCCCCGGCCCCCGTCAGCGCGCGGACCTCGGTCTCGGCGTGCTTGGCCTCGTCCGGCGGCTCGGGCGAGGTGACCGTTCCGAGCCAGCCGGCCAGGAAGCCGAGCGGGATGGAGACCAGCCCCGGGTTCTCCAGGGGGAAGAGCTGGAAGTCGACGTCCGGGAACAGGGACGTCGGGCCGCCCGAGACGACGGGCGAGACCAGCACCAGGACGACCGCCGGGACCAGCCCGCCGTAGACCGCCCAGACCGCGCCTCTGGTGGTGAAGCGGCGCCAGAACAGCGCGTAGAGCAGCGCCGGGAGGTTGGCGGAGGCGGCGAGGGCGAAGGCGAGGCCCACCAGGAAGGCGACGTTGAGGTTTTGGGCGAGGAGCCCGAGGCCGATCGCGACCACGCCGATGCCGACGGCGGCGACCCGCGCCACGGCGACCTCGCCGTACTTCCGGCGACCCGGGCGGCGGAGCGAGGCGTAGAGGTCGTGGGCGACGGACGCGGACGAGGCGAGCGTGATGCCCGCGACGACGGCCAGGATGGTGGCGAAGGCGATGGCGGCGACCACGGCGAAGAGAACCGTTCCGCCGGTGGACCCCTCGCCGCCGCCGAGATCGAGGGCCAGCAGCGGGATCGCGGTGTTGCCCGACGCGTTCGAGGCGCGGACCTCCGCGGAGCCGACGAGCGCGGCGGCGCCGAACCCGAGCACGATCGTCATCAGGTAGAAACCGCCGATCAGTCCGATGGACCAGACGACCGAGTGGCGGGCGGCACGGGCGGTGGGCACGGTGTAGAAGCGCGACAGGATGTGGGGCAGTCCCGCCGTGCCGAGGACCAGGGCGACGCCCAGGCTGATGAAGTCGAGGCGGGAGGTCCAGTCGCCGCCGTAGCGCAGGCCGGGGGCGAGGAAGTCCTTGCCGTGGCCGCTGCGTTGGGCCGCAGCGTCGAGCAGGGCGTTGACGTCGCCGTGGAAGCGGGCCAGGACGAGCACGGTGAGGGCCACCGCCCCGGCCATCAGCAGGACGGCCTTGACGATCTGGATCCAGGTGGTGGCGCGCATCCCGCCGAACGACACGTAGATCACCATGAGCGCGCCGACGCCGACGACGGTCCACGACCGGGCGGCATCGCTCGTGCCGCCGAGCAGCAGGGCCACCAGGCTGCCCGCACCGACCATCTGGGCGACCAGGTACAGCACGGAGACCGTGACGGACGAGGCGCCCAGCGCGGTGCGCACCGGGCGCTCCGCCATCCGCGCGGCGACCACGTCGGCCAGGGTGAACCGGCCGCAGTTGCGGACGAGTTCGGCGACGAAGAGCAGGACGACCAGCCAGGCGACGAGGAAGCCGACCGAGTACAGCATGCCGTCGTAGCCGAAGAGGGCGATCAGTCCGGAGATCCCTAGGAAGGAGGCCGCGGACATGTAGTCGCCGGCGATGGCGAATCCGTTCTCCATGGGCGAGAACAGCCGGCCGCCGGCGTAGAACTCCTCGGCGGATCCCTGCCGGGCGCGGCCGACCCAGGTCGTGATGAACAGCGTCACCGCGACGAACGCGCTGAACAGCAGCAGGGCGAGGGTCTGGTGGTCGCCGGTCACCGCACGGCCCCTCGCGTCATCTCCTGGGTGTCCCAGCGCAGTTCGAGCGCGGCGCGGTCCCGGCGCAGCCGCGCGTGCCGCGCGTACGCCCAGGTGAGCAGGAACGTGGTGAGGAACTGGCCGAGACCGGCCGCCATCGCGACGTTGACCGCTCCGGCGACCGGGCGGGCCATCAGCCCGGGCGCGGTGGTCGCGGCGACGACGTACGCGAGATACCAGAGGAGGAAGGCGATCGCCGCAGGGAAGACGAAGCGGCGGTAGCGGCGCCGCACTTCGCGGAAGGCGGGGCTGTCGTGCACGTCCCGGTAGATCTCGGCCGCGCGGGGAGCGGTCCGCTCCGCCCCGGCCGTCCGGGGCGCCACGCCGACGCCCGCTCCGTCCCGCTCGCCCCGGCCGGGGGCCGGTACCTCGTCCCACGGGCCGTCGGGCCGCGCTTCCGCGGTCACCGGCCCCGCTTCCTTCTCCACCGAACAACTCCCCTGATCCGCCGACCTTTTTCGGCCGCACGGCCAACCATGGGCGGTTCGGGAAGTCACCGGGCGTGTCATGGGCCCGACTTCACCCCTTCAGGTGAAGGAAGCCCCGGACTACCGCGCGGTTCCCCGGCATGCCCCCGCGAAACGCGCCCGGCCCCCGCTCCGGGCGACGGATGCGGGGGCCGGGCGTGCGTACGGGGCGCGTCCGGTCCCGCGCGGACCTCCGGCCCACCGGGGAAACGGCCTCGCGCGGGGCTCCGACGAGCGGGCGGGACCGGACGCCCGCACGGCTTGGCGTACGGGGTCAGGCGTCGATGCGCGAGCGGTCCAGGGTGGCCGCGGAGCTGGTGATGAACTCCTTGCGCGGGGCGACCTCGTTGCCCATCAGCAGGTCGAAGATCTTCTCGGAGGACTCCAGGTCGCCGATGTTGATGCGGCGCAGGGTGCGGTGGCGCGGGTCCATCGTCGTCTCGGCCAGCTGGTCGGCGTCCATCTCACCGAGGCCCTTGTAGCGCTGGATCGATTCCTTGATCCGGACGTTCTTGCGCTGGAACTCCAGGAGGGTCTGGCGCAGCTCGTTGTCGGAGTAGGTGTACACGTACTTGTCCTGGCCCTTCTTGGGCTGGACCAGCTCGATCCGGTGCAGCGGCGGCACCGCGGCGAAGACCCGCCCCGACTCGACCATCGGGCGCATGTAGCGCTGGAAGAGGGTCAGCAGCAGGGTGCGGATATGGGAGCCGTCGACGTCGGCGTCGGTCATCATGATGACCTTGCCGTAGCGCGCGGCGTCGATGTCGAAGGTCCGTCCGGACCCGGCTCCTATGACCTGGATGATCGCCCCGCACTCGGCGTTCTTCAGCATGTCGGAGACGGACGACTTCTGGACGTTGAGGATCTTGCCGCGGATCGGCAGCAGCGCCTGGAACTCGCTGTTCCGGGCCAGCTTGGCGGTGCCGAGCGCCGAGTCCCCCTCGACGATGAACAGCTCGCTGCGGTCGACGTCGTCGCTGCGGCAGTCGGCGAGCTTGGCGGGCAGCGAGGACGACTCCAGCGCGGTCTTGCGGCGCTGGGCGTCCTTGTGCTGGCGGGCCGCGATCCGGGTGCGGGCGGCGGCCACGGCCTTCTCCAGCACCGCCCGGGCCTGGGCCTTGTCGTCCCGCTTCGTGGAGGTCAGGAACGCCTTGAGCTCCTTGGCGACCACGGCCGCGACGATCCGGTTGGCGGCCGAGGTGCCGAGCACCTCCTTGGTCTGGCCTTCGAACTGCGGCTCGGCGAGCCGTACGGTGACGACGGCGGTGAGCCCTTCGAGGGCGTCGTCCTTGACGATGTCGTCCTCGGCGACGCGCAGCATCTTGGCGGAGCGCAGCGTCTCGTTGACGGTCTTGGTCAGCGAGCGCTCGAACCCGGTGACGTGGGTACCGCCCTTGGGGGTGGCGATGATGTTCACGAACGACCTGATGGTCGTGTCGTAGCCGGTCCCCCAGCGCAGGGCGATGTCGACGCCGAGTTCGCGCGTGACCTCCGTGGGCGTCATGTGGCCGCGGTCGTCCAGAACCGGGACGGTCTCCTTGAAGGTGCCGGAGCCGCTGAGCCGCTGGACGTCGCAGACGGCCTTGTCCTCGGCCAGGTACTCGCAGAACTCGCTGATGCCGCCGTCGAAGCGGAACGTCTCCTCGGTCTTGCCCGCACCGTCGATGCCGCGCTCGTCGCGGACGATGATCGTGAGACCGGGGACGAGGAAGGCGGTCTGACGGGCGCGCTGGTGGAGCGTGTCCAGGTTGAGCTTGGCGTCCTTGAGGAAGATCTGCCGGTCCGCCCAGTACCGCACCCGGGTACCCGTCCGGGTCTTGGGAACGCGCTTGCCCTTGCGCAGGCCGTTGGCGGGATCGAACGGGCTGTCCGGGCCCTGCTCGGTGAACATGCCGGGGACACCGCGCCGGAAGCTGATGGAGTGGGTCGCGCTGTTCCGGTCGACCTCGACGTCCAGGCGGGCGGAGAGGGCGTTGACGACGGAGGCGCCGACGCCGTGGAGACCGCCCGACGCCGCGTAGGAGCCGCCGCCGAACTTGCCGCCGGCGTGCAGCTTGGTCATGACGACCTCGATGCCGGAGAGGCCGGTCTTGGGCTCGACGTCGACCGGGATGCCGCGGCCGTTGTCCCGGACCTCGACGGAGGCGTCATCGTGCAGGACGACCTCGATCCGGTCGCAGTGACCGCCGAGGGCCTCGTCGACGGAGTTGTCGATGATCTCCCAGAGGCAGTGCATCAGGCCGCGGCTGTCGGTGGACCCGATGTACATGCCGGGGCGCTTGCGGACCGCCTCCAGGCCCTCGAGGACGAGGAGGTGCCGCGCGGTGTAGTTGGAGCTGTCCCGGTCGCCGCCTGCTCCGGTCAGCATCGCGGTGGACGGCACGGACGTTTCGGCGGTCACGCGGTTCGCTCCTCGCTGAATTTCATCTGGGGCCCCCGTGGGCGCGGGGCTCGGCTTCGGTTGCCGCTGAGAGCCTACAGAGGCCTGGTAGAGCGGTTGTAACGCCACCCTCGGGGAATCCTCATGCTAGTCGAGCCTCATCCGGGCTCGCATGGATGTTCGATCATTCGTTGGAGTGACGTGCACATCACGTTCCCTTCGACGCATGAACCATTTAGGCTCCGGGCACGTCCTCATGAACAAACCGGCAAGCCGGCCGGCGGGACCCACCCCCTGACAAGCAATGCGAAACCGTAGCGCTTCCGCATACGGCACATTCGCCGCCAACCGGCAACAGACAGCCACACCGAGAAGAAGTTTCGAAGAAAAGCCACGAGCGGGAACGTTTTCGGCCTGGTTGGATGTTGACCCTGGTACGACAGCTCGTCGAGCTAGAGAAGAGGCGACGTGACTACTGTTCTGACCCCCGCGAGCCCGCTGACCGCGGCTGACCGCTGTGACCGTTGCGGCGCCCAGGCATATCTGCGCGTCGTTCTGACCAGCGGCGGTGAACTGCTCTTCTGCGCCCACCACGGGCGCAAGTTCGAGCCGGAACTCAAGAAGATCGCCGCGGAAATACAGGATGAGACGGATCGGCTCACCGCCGTGCAGACGGCGTCCGCCGACGAGGAACACTGACACCTCGCACATCCACGACGAGCCAAGGGCCGATTCAGAACCGGCCGACGGGCGGCACCCCCGACACGGGGGCGCCGCCCGTTCTCGTACGCCGGTGGCGCTCCCGGCCCGTACCGTACGGGCGGGGGCCGCTTCCGGACCGTGCTGTCCGGCGGAGCCGCTTCCCGGACCGTGCGGCGCGGCAGAACTGCTTCCCGGACCGTGGTCCTACGCCGGGGAACCCGGTCTCGCGTGGGGCCCCGGCGGTTCGGTCGGGCCCTGAGGGCGGGCTGCGAAGCCGTCCCCCGCCACCCGCCCCCCCTCAGGACCCGTCCGGCCTCAGATGCGGCCCTCGGCCCATTCCGCGGCGGCGGAGACCCGGGTGTACACGCCGGGGCTGCCGGGCCGCCCGCAGCCGCTGCCCCAGGAGACCAGCCCGATGAGCCGCCCACGGGCCACCAGCGGCCCTCCGCTGTCGCCCTGGCACGCGTCCCGGCCTCCCGCCGGATCGCCCGCGCAGAGCATCGCGGACGCCCTGTACGTCCCCTCCCTGCCGCCCGGGTAGGCCCGAGCGCAGTCCGCGTCGGGGAGGACCTGGACCCGCGCGGAGCGGAGTACGGGGGAGTACGTGCCGCTGCCCGTCGTATCGCCCCAGCCGTAGACGTCCGCCGCCGTCCCGGCCCGGTAGGCGGTGTCCCCGCTCCGGGCCATGGCGATGGTCCCGCCCTTCGGGAGGGCGCGGGCGAGGGTGAGGACCGCGAGGTCGCCGGCGTTGGAGACGGAGTCGTAGGCCGGGTTCACCCAGATGGCCCGCACCGGGATCTCCCGGCCGTCGGAGTCGCCCAGCCGCTCGCGGCCGGCGATGACCCGCAGATCCTTCACCCGGCTCACCGGGCCGCCGAGCGCCTCGTCACTCAGACAGTGGGCGGCCGTCAGGACCTTCGTGGGCGCCACGGCGACACCGCCGCAGAACTGCCCCGAGCGGGACCCTCCGAACCGGTCCCGGCTCGACAGCGCCACGGCCCAGGGGCTGTCCGCCACCGGGGCGGGCCGGCCGCCGACGACGACGCTCTCCGCGACCGCCTCGGAGGGCGAGAGAAGCGGCGGTACGGCCGCGGCGGCGGTGAGGGCGAGCACCCCGGTCAGAGCACGGACGAGGGAACGGGGCATGGAGGCTCCTGACGCTGAGGCGGTAACGTTTCACCCAGCGTGATCCAGCACGTACGCCTCCACCCACGAGGACACGCCGGAGGGCCCGGATCCCTTGCGGGTTCCGGGCCCTCGGCCGGTGTTTCCTCTGCGGTCCGGGAGCCGTCGCTCCGGATCCCCTCGGTCTAGTCGAGGTAGTCCCGCAGCACCTGGGAGCGCGACGGGTGGCGGAGCTTCGACATCGTCTTCGACTCGATCTGGCGGATGCGCTCACGCGTCACGCCGTAGACCTTGCCGATCTCGTCGAGCGTCTTCGGCTGACCGTCGGTGAGGCCGAAGCGCATCGAGACCACGCCGGCCTCACGCTCGGAGAGCGTGTCGAGCACCGAGTGGAGCTGCTCCTGGAGGAGCGTGAAGCTGACCGCGTCCGCCGGGACGACGGCCTCGGAGTCCTCGATCAGGTCACCGAACTCGCTGTCGCCGTCCTCACCGAGCGGGGTGTGCAGCGAGATCGGCTCACGGCCGTACTTCTGGACCTCGATGACCTTCTCGGGGGTCATGTCGAGCTCCTTGGCCAGCTCCTCCGGGGTGGGCTCGCGGCCCAGGTCCTGGAGCATCTGGCGCTGGACGCGCGCGAGCTTGTTGATGACCTCGACCATGTGCACCGGGATACGGATGGTGCGGGCCTGGTCGGCCATGGCGCGGGTGATCGCCTGACGGATCCACCAGGTGGCGTACGTCGAGAACTTGTAGCCCTTGGTGTAGTCGAACTTCTCGACCGCGCGGATCAGACCGAGGTTGCCCTCCTGGATCAGGTCCAGGAAGAGCATGCCGCGGCCGGTGTAGCGCTTGGCCAGGGAGACCACCAGACGGAGGTTGGCCTCCAGGAGGTGGTTCTTGGCCCGGCGGCCGTCCTCGGCGATGATCTCCAGCTCGCGCTTGAGCTTCGGCGCGAGCTTGTCGGCGTTGGCCAGCTTGTCCTCGGCGAAGAGGCCGGCCTCGATGCGCTTGGCGAGCTCGACCTCCTGCTCGGCGTTGAGGAGCGGGACCTTGCCGATCTGCTTCAGGTAGTCCTTGACCGGGTCGGCGGTGGCGCCGGCGACGGCGACCTGCTGCGCGGGCGCGTCGTCCTCGTCGTCGTCGGAGAGGACGAAGCCCTTGTTCTCGCCCTCGCCCTCCTCTTCCTCGCCCTTGCCGACCTTGACTTCCTCGACCGGCTCGTCGCCGTCGAGAAGCTCGTCGTCCTGCTTGCCGGTCTTCTTGGCGGCGGTCTTCTTGGCCGCCGTCTTCTTCGCGGCGGTCTTCTTGGCGGTGGCCTTCTTGGCCGCGGCCTTCTTGGCGGGCGGGGCCGCGACGGCGTCGTCGGCCACCGCGTCCGCGCTCTCGGCCGCCGGGGCGGCGGGAGCGGCGACGGTCCGGGTCACGGTGGTCTTCGCCGCGACGCTCTTGGTGGCGGTGCGCTTGGCCGGGCTCTTCGCTGCGACGCTCTTGCGGGCGCGCTTCGGCGACTCCGCTGCACTGACCATCAGCGTCACACCCTCTTCCTCGAGGATCTGGTTGAGGCTGCGCAGAACGTTCTTCCACTGGGTTGGCGGAATCTGGTCAGCCTCGAAGGCCCGACGCACGTCATCGCCGGCGATCTGCCCATCAGCCTTTCCCCGCTCGATGAGCGCCATCACAGATTCGGACTCGGCGATCTCCGGCGGGAGCGTACGGGATGTGCTGGCCGACACGAACAACCTCTCGGAACGATGGAAACGGCTTCCGGCCCCGTCCTGGAGAGGACTGGGACCGACGACCGTCGACTGGGGATGTGGCCGACGGCGCGGGCTCGGTCTCGGAACTGCACAGCGCACCCTGGGGTTGCTGCATTCCTTCCGCGACGCTCACCTCTTAGGTCATCGCGCTGGTTCGAGGAGCGTTACGGGCAATCCGCGTGGCCCGAGTCACACCCCATACACGACGAACCGGGCCAGGTGTGACATCCCTCCACAATCGTGCCGCCGGACCGCGCGGTCCGGCGGCACCGGGTCCACACGCCCGGCCGCGCCCCTCGGTCAGTGCTCGCGCGGCGCGGGGACCACACGCTCGACGTCGGGGTGGACGACCAGCAGCTGACGCATGGCCGTCTCGGCGGCCCCGGCGTCACCCGACGCGAGGGCGTCGACGATCCGGGCGTGGTGGGCCAGCGAACCCTCGCTGGGGCGGTCGCAGCCGGTGACAGGGCCGCCGGAGACATGGAGGGCGGCCGAGACGATGCCGGAGAGGTGCTCCAGCATCCGGTTGCCCGCGGCCTGGATGAGCAGGGCGTGGAACTCGGCGTCGGCCCGGGAGAAGGTGATGGCGTCCCCCTGCCCGATCGCGTGCCCCATGATCTCCAGCATGTCGCCGAGCCGCTGCTGGATGTCGTCGCGACCGTGGCCCGCCGCGAGACGGGCGGCCAGCGGTTCGATGGTCCAGCGCAGTTCGGCCAGCTCACGGCGCTGGTCGTCGCGCTGCGGGCCGAAGGCCCGCCATTCGATGATGTCGGGGTCCAGCAGGTTCCAGTCGCTGACCGGGCGGACCCTCGTCCCCACGTTGGGGCGCGCGCTGACCAGCCCCTTGGCTTCGAGGACGCGCAGGGATTCGCGTACGACGGTGCGGGATACCTCGAACCGCTGACCGATCTCCTCGGGAACGAGGGGGCGGTCCGCACCGAGGTCGCCGGAGACGATCATCTGGCCGAGCTGCTGGACGAGTTGGCCGTGGAGACCGCGCCCACGGCTGGCCGACCCCCGTCGGCTCGCCCGTCCCAGTTCGGAATCGGACCCGCCCCAGGAGCGGGTCGCGGCACGCTCGCCGGCCGGCGTCTCCGCATAGGGGTAGCGGTCGAGTTCGCCCGAGCCGGCCAGGCCGGAATCGGCGGTGCGGGCGGCGGTCATCATGGTGTGCGCAAGGGTACTCACGCATCCTTTGTCGGCGTGGCTCACTCACCCCTTGAGGTCTTTGGTGAAAAGCACACGAAAGGGTGATCGGCGCCCGCTCCGCAATTGACGCCATATCTCTATAAATCGGTCATACCTTAGGGAGTTGCGACCTCCCGGCGTCGACGGGGAACCTCGGTGATCACCAACGCGCCCTACCGCGAAGGCTGGTGAACAGATACGCACAGACCAGGGCCGACAACGACAGGGCGAGAGCCGTCCCGACGGGCTGCGCCACCATGCGCGCGACGGCCAGGATCCAGTGGTCCGCCTCCTGCGGGAGCTGCCTGGCGACCAGTTCGCGCAGCCGCTCCGGAAACCCGGTGACCGTACGGGCGGAGGGCACCGCGAAGACCTTGCGCACCAGCGGAACGACGAGCACCGGAACGGCCAGCACCGCGGCGATACCCGCCCCCGCCACCCGGAAGACCCCGGCCGCCAGCAGGCCCGCCCACGCGCACCCCACCGTCAGGGCGGCCCAACTCGCGGCCAGCGCCACTGCGTTGTCCGGCATCTCGATCAACTCCGGGCCGTACACCAGCCGGAGGCTCTGCGCCCCGCCCGCCACGGCGAGGACGGCGAGCAGGAGCGCGAAGCCCGCCGTCACGGTGAGCTTGGCCACCAGCAGTCCGATCCGCCGGGGCACGGTGCCGCGGGCCGCGGCGAGCGCGGGATAGCGGAACTCGTCCCCGAAGGACAGCGCTCCCAGCAGGCCCGCGCCGAGCGCGGCGGGAGGAAGCGGCAGCAGCGCGGGCCAGGCGGCGAGGACACGGGGCAGCGCGGTGCCGTCGGTGCGGGCGAGCAGGAGCGAGACCGCGGCCGAGACCAGCAGAACGGCCGCCATGATCATGGTCGTCGTCCTGACACCGAGGGAGCGGCGCAGTTCGTACCGGAGGGGCCGCAGGGGACCGCGGGCGGGACGGACCCGGATCGGGGGCGGCAGTTCGGACAGCGCGACGGCGGATTCGGTCCGCCGTAGGCTCGCCGGCTCCGGCGGGGCGGCGGGCCCGGTGTCGCCGATCTCGTCGGCGAGCCGGTGGACGGGGACGCCGTGCCGGTAGGCGGTGTCGCCGATCTCCGCGCAGTCGCTGCCGTACACGGTCAGTCGGCCGCCCGCCTCCTCGACCACCTCGACGGAGCGCCGCGCGGCCCGGGCCTCCCTGCTGACCACGGCCGCCAACCGGGCCGCGTGCGGGGTGCGGACGGCGACCCGGGCTCGGAGCCGGGTGCGGGCGAACTCGGTGACGTCCTGGTCGGCGACGAGGCGGCCGGCCCCGATGGTGACGACCCGGTCGGCCGTTCGGGCCGCCTCCTTGGGGTCGTCGGTGGCGCAGAGGACCGTGCCGCCCTGGGCCGCGTGGGCGCGCAGCAGCCCGTACAGCCAACTGTTCTCCCGAGGGGACAGCCCCTCCGCGGGCTGGTCGAGGATCAGCGTGTGCGGGTCGCCGAGCAGGGCCGCGGCCAGACCGAGACGACGGTCCATCCCCACCGAGAGGGCCCCGAGGCGCTGGTCCCCGAGACCGGCGAGACCGACGACGTCGAGCACTTCGTCGGCCCGGGAGACGGGGACGCCCGTGGCGGCGCAGAGCATCCGGAGCTGCCCCCGGGCGGTCCGCGACGGGTGGCCCGGTACGTCGCCCAGCAGGACGCCCACTTCCCGCGCGGGGTGCGCGATGCGGTGCAGCGGCCGCCCCCGGAAGTAGGCGACGCCCCTCCCCGCGTCCAGTTCGAGCATCAGACGCAGGGCCGTGGTCTTGCCCGAGCGAGGGGCTCCGAGCAGGGCCGTGACCCGGCCGGGGGGAGCCTCGAAGGTCAGATCGTTGACGGCGGGCGGAGCGTCGCGACGGGGGGTGCTGGTGAGTCCGATGGCCTGGAGCATCGCTTCTCTCGCCTCTCTCGCGGAAGGTGAGACCGCTCGACGGCATGGGGTACCGGAGCAACATAACGCGACATTTCAGACTTTTCGTGCAGGGGTGGGGCGACAGGCGCACACGAGGCCAGCACGGCGGAACGGCAGGCGGCAGCCGGGCCCGAGGCGGGGAACGGCAGGCGCACACGGACCCGAGACGGCGGAACGCCCCGGGCTCAGACCTCCGGCCGCAGCATCGGCGGATTGAGCACCGTCGCCGCCCCGGCCCGGAACAGCTGCGCCGGCCGGCCGCCCTGACGTGTGGTCGTCCCGCCGGAAGGCACCAGGAACCCCGGCGTCCCGGTCACCTTGCGGTGGAAGTTGCGGGGGTCGAGGACCACGCCCCACACCGCCTCGTACACCCGGCGCAGCTCTCCGACCGTGAACTCCGGAGGGCAGAACGCCGTGGCCAGCGAGGAGTACTCGATCTTGGAGCGGGCGCGCTCCACCCCGTCGGCGAGGATCCTCGCGTGGTCGAAGGCGAGCGGCGCCGCCTGCTCGCCCTCCCGCCCGGCGCCGGGGTGCAGCAGGTCCTCGACCGGCGCCCAGCGCGCGCTGTTGGCGTCGCCGCCCGCCCGGGGCGCGGGCAGGTCCGGCGCGAGGGCGAGGTGGGCGACGCTGACCACGCGCATCCGGGGATCGCGCGCCGGGTCGCCGTAGGTGGCGAGCTGCTCCAGATGTGCGCCGTTGCCCACGGCCGGCTGCGCCGGATCGTGCGCGCAGAGACCGGTCTCCTCCACGAGTTCACGCGCTGCCGCGGCCCCCAGGTCCTCGTCCAGCCTGACGAATCCGCCGGGCAGTGCCCAGCGGCCCTGGAACGGCGTCTCTCCGCGGCGGACGACCAGCGCGCAGAGCGCGTGACGGCGCACTGTGAGCACGACCAGGTCGACGGTGACGGCGAAGGGCGGGAAGGTCGACGGGTCGTAGGGCGGCATGCCGCGATCATAGTCGTCTGCCTGACGATAAACACTCCCTTCGGCATGCTCGTGATCAGTCCGCCTTCCTCGGTTCGGGACACGTCACCGCTCGGGGCTCCAGGGCGGGGCGCGGCGCCGCACCGGCCCTCCGCCGGTGCGCGTCCACCCTCTGCCGCCTCCCTTCCGCGTCACCGCCGCGTCCTGCCAGCACGGCGGTCGTACCGCCTGGTCCCGCTCGACTGCCGCCGCCCGGCCGACGCGGTCCGGGGACGGGCCGCGCCCCGGTCCGTCCGGGCCCGCTCGGCGGGCGGGTGCCGGAGAGCGCGCCCGCCACGCTGCCCCCTGCCGGGCAGCGGGCGGACCGTGCGCACGTGCGGCGGGGCGGCGGGCCGGCCCGGGGTGGGCGCCACCCCGGGCTCCGACACCGTCGCGTCCGCACCCGGCTCCTCCGATGCCGCCTCGCGCAGACAACGGCGCAGGGCCTCCGGATCGAGCCCCTCGTTGCAGGCCCGGTGCAGCAGTTGGGCGAAGGTGTAGCCGGGGTCGGCGCGCAGTGCCAGCGACAGGGCGACCCGGGCTCCCGGCTCGTCGCCCGTCGACCAGGAGACCCAGCCCGCCAAAGTGAGCGGAGCGGCGGCGTGCTCCCCGTACGCGCCGACGCAGCGCCTGGCCAGGGTCCGCCACAGCCGCAGGGCCGACTGCGCCTCCGGCCCTTCCATCCAGACCGCGGCCCTGTCCCGGGTGTCACGGTCCTGGAGACCGAGGATGACCGCGGCGGCCTCGTCGGCGCCGACGAGCCGGTCGTCCTCGGCGTCCGCCGGCGCGGGCGGGATCGGCCGCGTCTTCCCGATGCGGTCCATGAGCGTACGGGCCAGCCGGAGCGTCTCGGCCGCGACCTCCCGCCGCGCCTGTCCGTCGAGGAGTTTCGGCAACAGCACCGGTCCCGCCCGGTCCAGGGCCCGCTCCTGCGCCGCCACGGCTGCCGGGGCCCTCCACGGCCGCAGGCGGTCCTCCATGTCGCGTAGGGTGCCCCGCACATGGACACCCGCGTAGGTGGCCGCGGCGGCCATCACCGTCGTACCGGGCAACGCCAGGGGATTGCCTTCGTCGGGACAGCACCGGGGGTCGGGACAGCAATAGGACCAGTAGCGGCCGTCGGAGATGCAGAGCGCTTCGAGGACGGGCACGTCGAGCGCCCCGCACGCCGTGCGCAGGAGCTGCGCGAACGGCCTGAGCCGCTCCATGGTCGACCGGCCGCCCGAGCCGTCGGACGAGTCCTGGCAGAGGAAGAGCAGGATCGCGTCGGGCCTGCCCTCACGGCGCTCGCTCCCAGAGATCAGACTCTCCGCGAGCTGTTCCGCGACCGGACCCCACTCCCCGGACGCCTGCGGAATGCCGAGGCGAAGCCGTCCCCCGAAACGGCCCCGGCCGCCGTGCAGCGCGACCATCACCACGCTGTCGTTGGGGTAAAAGCCCATGAGATACGGGAGGGCGTCGGCGAGGTCGGCGGGGCCGCGCAGGGTGACCTGCTGCTCCCCGGACGGACCGGTGGATTCGTGGTGCTTGTTCATGGCTCGACGGTCCCGCAGCACGCCGGATCCCGCGACCCCTGTGGATAACGTTATCCACAGGCGCGGGCCGTCGTTCGCGCTTTGTGGTGACCATCGGGTTGCATGGGGGGATGACCAACGCAGACCGTGCAGCGCTCAGGGCTTCGGCCGACTCCGTCCTCGCCCGCCTGGTGGGCGACACCACCGGCGAAGCCGTGCTGCGCGAGGACCAGTGGGTCGCCATCGAGGCACTGGTCGCGGACAAGCGCCGGGCTCTGGTCGTGCAGCGCACCGGCTGGGGCAAGTCCGCCGTCTACTTCGTGGCGACCTCGCTGCTCCGTGCGCAGGGCAGCGGGCCGACCGTGATCGTCTCTCCGCTGCTGGCCCTGATGCGGAACCAGGTCGCCGCGGCCGCGCGGGCCGGCATCACCGCCCGCACGATCAACTCCTCGAACACGGAGGAGTGGGCCACCGTCCAGGCCGAGGTGGCAGCCGGCGAGGTCGACGTCCTGCTGGTGAGCCCGGAGCGGCTCAACAACCCCGACTTCCGGGACCAGGTGCTGCCGCAGCTGGCGGCGGCGACCGGGCTCCTGGTGGTCGACGAGGCCCACTGCATCTCCGACTGGGGACACGACTTCAGGCCCGACTACCGGCGTCTGCGGACGATGCTCGCCGACCTGCCGGCCGGGGTGCCGGTGCTCGCCACCACGGCCACGGCCAACGCCCGGGTGACGGCGGACGTCGCGGAGCAGTTGGGCACCGGCGCGGGCACCGACGCGCTGGTCCTGCGGGGGCCGCTGGACCGGGAGAGCCTGAGCCTGAGCGTGCTGCGCCTGACCGACGCGGCGCACCGGCTGGCCTGGCTCGGCGATCATCTCGGCGAGCTGCCCGGCTCCGGGATCATCTACACGCTGACGGTGGCGGCGGCCGAGGAGGTCACCGCCTATCTCCGCCAGAACGGGCACCCGGTGGCCTCGTACACGGGGCGGACCGAGAACGCCGACCGGCAGCAGGCGGAGGACGACCTGCTGGCGAACCGGGTCAAGGCGCTGGTCGCCACGTCCGCGCTGGGCATGGGGTTCGACAAACCGGACCTCGGCTTCGTCGTGCACCTGGGCTCGCCCTCCTCCCCCATCGCCTACTACCAGCAGGTCGGCCGGGCCGGGCGCGGTGTTCAGCACGCCGAGGTGCTGCTGCTGCCCGGCAAGGAGGACGAGGCGATCTGGCAGTACTTCGCGTCGGTCGCCTTCCCTCCCGAGGAGCAGGTGCGGCGGACCCTGGACGTGCTGGCACGTGCGGAGCGGCCGGTCTCCCTCCCCGCGCTGGAGCCCATGGTCGATCTCCGGCGGACGCGTCTGGAGACGATGCTCAAGGTGCTGGACGTCGACGGCGCGGTGAAGCGCGTCAAGGGCGGCTGGACCGCCACAGGCGTCCCCTGGGCGTACGACACCGAGCGTTACGCATGGGTCGCCCGGCAGCGGGAGGCCGAACAGCAGGCCATGCGCGACTATGCCTCCACGACCGCGTGCCGGATGGAGTTCCTGCGGCTGCGGCTGGACGACGAAGCGGCCGCGCCGTGCGGACGCTGCGACAACTGCGCGGGCGCCCGCTTCGACGACAAGGTCTCCACCGCCGCCCTGGACGGGGCGCGCCACGAGTTGGGCCGGCCCGGAGTGGAGGTGGAGCCCCGCAAGATGTGGCCCACCGGCCTGCCCGCCGTGGGCGTCGATCTCAAGGGACGCATCCCCGCGGGTGAACTGTCCTTCGGCGGCCGGGCCCTGGGGCGGCTCTCCGACATCGGCTGGGGCAACCGCCTGCGCCCCCTGCTCGCGGCGCAGGCGCCGGACGCCCCCGTGCCGGACGATGTCACGGACGCCGTCGTCACCGTGCTCGCCGACTGGGCGAAGGGGCCGGGCGGTTGGGCGTCCGGGGCGGCCGACGCGGCGCCCCGGCCGGTCGGCGTGGTGGCGGTGGCCTCGCGTCGCAGGCCGCAGCTGGTCCAGTCCCTCGGCCACCGCATCTCCGACATCGGCCGGATGCCTTTCCTCGGGACGGTCTCCTACGCGCCGGGCTCCGACGACGTGCGGATGTCCCAGACCAACAGCGCTCAGCGGGTGCGCGCGCTCCACGAAGCACTGGCCGTGGAGCCGGATCTGGCAGAGGCGTTGGCGTCGGCGGCCGGGCCCGTCCTGCTGGTGGACGATCTGTCGGACACCGGCTGGACCCTGGCCGTGGCGGCGCGGCTGCTGCGACGGGCCGGAGCACCGGGGGTGTTTCCGCTGGTCCTCGCGGTTCAGGGGTGACGGAGGAGTCAGCCCGGGCGGGTCTGGGCAGGGATATCAGTGTCATTCCGGCTGATTCCCGTCAGCCTCGGTAATTGCTCGTTGCCGCCCGCCGGTGGGCCGGGGAGAATTGGAGTCGCCCCCGCACAGTTCTCGCCGGGCCCGGAAGGGCTGTGTCGCGGCGTGCCCTCACCCGACCCTGCCCGCACCGTGGGCGCGTAGCGAAGGGAGGACCGTGACCTTCGGATTCGCCCCGTCCTCAGCCACCTCGGCCTCGGCTTCCGTCGACTCCGTCAACCGCCTTGCCCGGATGCTCGAACCCGCGGAGTGGGCCTCGGCGGGCATACCCCTGCTGCGCAGTCCCCGAGAGGTCGTCAGCGGGCTGCACTCCCGGCACCGGCCGACGCCGGCCACCGCCGTGATCGCGGTGCTCGACCATGAGGAACGGCTCGCCGCAAGTGCCTCGTTCGCCCGCCGGACGACGGTGCCGGCGGACGGCTGGGAGTTCCGCAACGCCCTGCTCGCACAGTTGCGGCGCGTCATCCCGCACGATCTGCGCCGCCGTACTCCGGTGCGTACGGCCGTACTTCTCTACTGCCGTGACGGCGACGAGCGGTGGACCGAGGAGGACGGGGCGTGGATGTGGGGGCTCCGGGACGCCTGCACCCTGCACGGACTGCGCTGCGGCGCGTACATCACGCTGACGGGCGGGGGCTGGCAGGTGCTCGGGGAGGGAAGGGGCGGACGACGGCCCAGTTCGCTCTCGGAGCCCGCCCCGCTGGCCGACCTCGTCACCGGACAGCAGCCCGTGCTGACGCGGACCGGCGGCGGGTCCACCCAGGCGCTGCGCCGCTCGGCCGCCCGGTGAACACCGTCCGGTGGCCGGGGAGCACACACGAAGCAGAGCCCCGGCCACGATGAAGGCGGCCGGGGCTCTTTCGCCGGTACGACGGTTCAGACACCCGCGCCGAGCGCGGAGTTGATCGTCTGCGGGTCTCCGCACACGATCAGCAGCGCGGCGGCGCGGTCACGTGCGACGGGCAGCGCGCGGGCGACGGCGTCACCGGCGTCCCCGTTGGCGGCCACCACGACGACGGGCCGGGGCTTCGCCCGGTCGACGGCCGAGGCGTCCGCGAAGAAGACGTCGTCGCCGGCGTCCTGCTGGGCCCAGTACGCGGCTTCGCCGAAGGACAGCTCGTGGACGGCCCACGGGTGCTGCTCGCCGGTGGTGAGCACCAGGATGTCGCCCGGCGCACGGCCGGACTCCAACAGCAGGTCGACGGCTTCCTCGGCCGCGTCCAGCGCACCGGCCGCGGGGGCCGGGATCAGCTGGACCTGCGGCGCGGAACGATTCTCCGTCGGCTGCGGGCGGGCGGGTGCCGCGGGGGCGGGATGGGCGCGCTGCGCCGGGGGCGCGGGGCGCGCGGGGCCGGGGCCCGGACGGCCGGGACGCGGGGTGGCGGCCGAACGGGGGCCGGGTACGGGACGGGGGGTCGGCGCGGTGCGGCCGGTGGCCGGAGTGACGCGGGGACCCTGGGCGCTCTCGGGAATCTGAGGCTCCTCGGAGATCAGAGGCATGACGGTGGTCTGGTGCGGGACGCCGGTGTCGTCCGGCGTCGGTAGGAGGGGCGCGTACGCGCGATCAGAATTCGAAGCCGAGCTGGCCCCCGCTTTCGAGTGCGGCCGCCTCGGCGGAGATGCGGACCTTCTTCAGGTGCTGCCACCGGGGCAGTGCGTCGAGATACGCCCAGGAGAGGCGGTGGTGGGCGCTCGGCCCCCGCTGCTCCAGCGCGGCCCGGTGGACGGGCGAGGGATAGCCCGCGTTGGCCTCGAAGGCGAAGTCGGCGCAGTCCGCGGAGGCGGCGCCCAGCTCGGCCATCATCCGGTCCCGGTGCACCTTGGCGATCACCGAGGCCGCCGCGACGGCGATGCAGGACTGATCGCCCTTGATCACGGTGCGGACCTTCCAGGGAGCGCCCAGGTAGTCGTGTTTGCCGTCGAGGATCACGGCGTCGGGCCGTACCGGCAGCCCTTCCAGCGCCCGCACGGCGGCGAGGCGGAGAGCAGCGGTCATGCCCAGGTCGTCGATCTCCTGCGGGGACGCATCGCCCAGCGCGTGGGCGGTGACCCAGCCGCGCAGCACGGGTTCGAGCTCGGCCCGTCGTCGCGGGGTCAACAGCTTGGAGTCGGTGAGTCCTTCGGGCGGGCGGCGCAGACCGGTGACCGCCGCGCACACGGTGACGGGTCCGGCCCACGCACCGCGTCCGACCTCGTCGACACCGGCGACGGTCCTGGCACCGGTGGTAGCGCGGAGCGAGCGCTCGACGGTGTGCGTGGGTGGTTCGTACGGCATGGCGCCTGCCAGGGTACGCCGAGAGCCACGGCAGCAACACCCCGGGGCGCCGTGCGGACCGCGAATCGGCCACCGAGGGCCGGCCCGGGGCCCCTCTGGCCCATCGAACTCGCGGGCGGGGAGGGCTGTCGAGTGCCGGGAGCCCGGCCGGCCGGGTACGCCGGGACCGGTCGGAGGGCCGGGACAGGCGGGGGCCGGGGCCGCGCGCCCGAGCCCCCGGGCCGGCGGGCCGGCGTGGCAGGGCAGCGGTCAGTACGGGTCGTAGCCGTCGTCGTCGCCCTCGCCGTGCGGTTCGTAGCCGCCGCGGGTCCCGTCGCGGCCGAGGGTGTAGCAGGTGCGCCCGTCGCCCCGCACCGGGCGCTTCTCCAGGATCTCCCTCGCCCGGGCCTCCCCCAGGCTGGTCGCGTACCAGGGGGTGCCGCTGTCGAGGACCTCTCGCTGGATGACGCGCAGCGCGCAGGAACGTTGTGGTTCGGGCAGCCGGTCCAGGGCCGGGACGGCGTCGGCGGAGAGGTCCTTGAGGTAGTCGAGGTCGATGCCCGCCGGCTCACGGGTCTCGAAGCGCCGGACGTTCTGCTCGGCGACCAGGGCGTCCGGCGAGAGCAGGCCGAACGCCAGGACGCCCGCCGCCGCGCTCACCGCGACGGCCCGCGGCAGGAACCGGGCCCCGAAGACCCCCGCGGCCAGGATCAGGACCAGCACCACGCCGAGCCAGAGCTCCATCGCGGCCACGGAGATCCGCAGCCGGGTCAGCCCGTACTCGTCGACGTACAGGTCCATGCGGCGCAGCGCGGAGGCGACCACGACGAGGGTGAGCACGCAGAGGGTGCCGAGGACGGCGCGGACCAGGGTCCGGTCCCGGCTGCCGCCGCGCGGGGCCCGGCGCAGGGCCAGCGCGATCACCAGGAGGGTGAGCAGAGTGGCCCACAGGAGCTGCCAGAAGCCCTGCCGGGCGTACTCGGCGTGGTCGAGCCCGGTCTCCGCCCGCACCTTCTCGTAGCCGCCGAGGAGGACCACGAGCTGGAGCGCGATGAACGCGGCGAAGAGCAGGTCGAGCACGATCAGTGGAAGGGCCCATTCGACCCGCCCCCGGGGCCGGCCCGGCCGTACGGTGATCCCGTCCCAGCGCACCGGGGCCGCGGCGGCGTACGCGGCGGCGAGCGCTCCGGCCAGACCGAGTGCGAACAGGAGGATCCGCCACGGCGCCTCGCCGACCGGGGCGTCGGGCAGGAGGCTGCCCAGCAGGTCGGCGAAGGCCGCGTCCGCACTGGCGAACAGCGTGCCGAACACCACCAGCAGCACGAGGGCCACGATCGCGGTGCGCAGGGCGGCGCCCCAGCGCGCCCGTGAGCCGTCGGCCCGTGCGCGTATCCCCCGTACGCCCCAGATGACGCCGGGGACGAGCGAGTCGAACAGGCCCACCGAGCCGACGAGCACCCCCGGCCAGGTGCGGCTGCCGTGCAGTGTCAGTGAGCCGAGGGCGAACGCCGAGACGACGGCGAGGAAGGTGGGCCAGCCCGCGTCCCGGAGCGCGGGCACGGCGAGCAGCGCGAGCCCTCCCACCGCCCAGGTCGCGGTCCACGGGCGCAGCCGGCGGCCCGCCGAGCGGGCCGCGAAGAACGCGGCCAGCGCGGCGGGTACCGCCACGATCAGGAGGTTCAGGCCGAGCCCGTCGCCCAGGAGGACCGCGCTCAGGACGGCCGTGGCCAGGACGGACCAGAGCACGGCGGACGGGATCAGGGGTGGTGCGGGCGGCCGGAGGCGGGCCGCCGGGCCGTCCGGTGCGCCGTTCCCGGGGCGGGGAGGCCCTGCGGCGTACTGCCAGGGATCGCCCGGGCCGCAGGGGGCGCCACCCGGCGTACCGGGGCCGCCGACCGTACGGGCGGCTTCGGGCGAACCGGTGGCCGCGGGCAAGGTCGAACCCGTGCCTGCGGCCACCGCTGCGGCCGTGTCGTCGGCTTGGGCAGCGCTCGTGGCTCGGGGAGGCCCCGCCTCAGGCGACGGCTCGGACCCCGACCGCTCCTCCCGATCCGGCTCCGACCCGGGTTCCGGCTGCGTTTCCGACTCCGGCTGCGGCTGCGGCTGCAGTTCCGGTTGCGGCGGTCCGGACTTCTCCAACGGCTGATCGGACATGGGGCCCCTCCCCCACCGGCCCCGCCCAGCCCTCGGCCACACGTCCGGCCCGGTGTCTCATTCGGCGCGCGCCCGCACGATCGATCGGGGCGGCGTGGCCGAAAGAGTATTCCCGAACTCGCGTTCGCAGACACGCAGCGTGATCCTGTGGCAGGACCGTGACAGGCGGCGGCCGCCCGGGGAGGCTCCCGTCCCGGGGACCGCGACCGCTCGCGGGCGAGACCTACACGGGCGTCAGCGGGACGGAAGGCCCAGCCAGGCGGGCGGCTCCTCCGTCTGCGTCAGCCAGGCCGGCGGCGGCGCCCCGCCCCCGCCCGACGCCACGATGCCGCCGACGATGGCGCACGTCGTGTCCACGTCGCCGCCCGCCTGGGCCGTGACCCAGAACGCCTCCTCGTAGTCCCCGAGGCTCCGCGCGGCCGACCAGAGCGCGAACGGCACGGTGTCGTGCGCGCTGGTGCGGCGGCCGTTGCCGAGGACCGCGGCGACCGTCCCGGCGTCCTGGTAGTCCAGCATGTCGCGGGCCCGGCGCAGCCCCGCGCCGACCGCGCTGCGCGGAACGAGCGCGATGACGCCGTCGAGCAGTTCCTCGGGGCTCGGCGGCCCGTCGGGGACGGCGGCGAGCGACGCGGCGGCGGCCACGGCCATCGCGCCGACGACCGCCTCGCGGTGCTGGTGCGTGGGGTACGAGGAGATCTCGGCCTGGTGCGTGGCCTGCTCCGGATCGTCCGCGTACCAGGCGCCGAGCGGGGCGATGCGCATCGCGGAACCGTTGCCCCAGGAGCCCTGGCCGTTGAAGAGCGCGGAGGAAAGCTCCCGCCAGTCGCCGCCCTCCCGTACGAGCCGGAGCATCCGGTTGACGGCGGGGCCGTACCCCCGGTCGAAGTCGTGGTGCTCGGCGAAGGAGCGGGCCAGCGCGTCCTGGTCGACGCGGTGGTGCGCGGCGAGCACGGCGAGGACCGAGCAGGCCATCTCGGTGTCGTCGGTCCACTGCCAGGGTCCGGGAGGCAGGGCGCGCTGTTTGAGGAGGGGGTAGTTGGCCGGGACGAAGAACTGGGAGCCCAGGGCGTCTCCCACGGACAGCCCACGCAGGCTGGCCAGGGCGCGTTCGAAGCGCCGCTCGGAAGCAGAATCAGCGGTCATCGACCAGCCACTCTATCCGGTGCGGCCGTACGGCTCGGGGGTCCGCCAGCGCTGGAAGGGGCGGTCGATGGTGTAGCGGCCGTTCTCGCCCAGCAGCAGGGTGCGCGTCTCGCCGTTGCCCGGGTTGGACAGCGACTCGAACTCCGCGACCGACCAGTGGAACCAGCGCATGCAGAAGAGACGCATGGTCAGCCCGTGGGTGACCAGCAGGACGTTCTCCGGGGAGTCCGGCTCCTCGAAGCTCCGGTGCAGGCTCTCCAGGAACGCCCCGACCCGGTCGTAGACGTCGGCGCCGGACTCCCCCTGGGCGAACCGGTAGAAGAAGTGGCCGTAGGCGTCGCGGTACGCCTTCTGCAGCCGTACGTCGTCCCGGTCCTGCCAGTTGCCCCAGTCCTGCTCGCGCAGCCGGGGCTCCTCGCGCACCCGGACGCGGTCGGGGTCGAGGTCGAAGGCCCGGAACGTCTCGTGGGTGCGGCGGTACGGGGAGATGTAGACGCTCACCCGCTCGTCGCCGAACGTCTTGCGCAGCTCCTCCCCGGTCTCCCGGGCCTGCCGCAGACCGGTGGGGGTGAGCCGGAGCGCGTGGTCGGGCTCCCGCTCGTACACCGTGTCGTCGGCGTTGCCCTCGGACTCGCCGTGCCGGACGAGGACGATGCGCTGAGGTCGTGCCATGGACCCGAGCCTAGGGCCTCTTGTCATACCGCCGCCCGTCGGCCGGGCCGGGGCTCCCCGCCGAGCGGTGCCCACCGGTCTACAGGTCTACAGATCTGCCGGTCAGGCCGTGACCGTCCAGGACGGTTCCAGGTCCACGACGTCGCCCGTCAGCTCGATCACGTCGGTCTCGGTCTGCGCCCGGGCGGCGAGCCGCTCGGCCCCCGCCGCGCGGTACTTGCCGCGTTCCGCGTTCGACTGCCACAGGGACAGGGTCAGGAACTCGCTGCCCGGGGCCTGTGCGAACACCCCGCGCAGCATGCCGGGCGAGCCGGCCATGGCGGGGTTCCACACCTGCCGCTGCATCAGGACGAAGTGCTCGGCGCGCTCCTCGTGGACCCGGCTGTGCGCGACCCGGGCGACGTCCGCCCCGGTGAAATGCGGTTCGAACCCCGTCTTCACGTCGAAGCTGCGCTCGAAGAGCGTGACCCGCATGTCGCGGAACATGTCCGACTGCCCCGCCGCCATCCGGTCGTGGCCGCGGGCCATGAAGGAGTCGTAGAACACGCGGTTGTCCCAGAACGCGAAGATGTGGGCGACGCCGGGGCGCGTTCGGCTCCATCCGCCGCTCTGCCCCCGGAATCCCGGCTCACCGACCAGCCCCGCCCACTCCCGCTGCCCCCGTTCGAAACCGCGACGGTCCACCACGGAACAGCGAATCCACTTCACCAGCACCGCGCCATCGTACGGGGCCGAAGGTGGCACGCGTCACGGTCCCGGGAAGCGGACCCCGGCCGGGGCCGCGGTGCGGTAACGGGGAGGCGGGCGAGGCCGTGTTCCCGGGCACGGGCGTCGACCGGGCTACCGGGCCGCCCGGCCGCCGAATGGCCCGAATGTGCCGTCCCGGAACCGGGCAGTTGGTTCCGCGGCCGGTTCCGTACATGATCGGGTGATCGTGTGTCGGGTGATGAGCACGGCCCGCGGGCCGTCGGCCGGGAGGGGAGTCCCTTGAGCACTCCGAACAAGGACATCGAGAAGGTCGAGGTACGGGTCAAATGGGACCCGAGCCCGCACGGGGCGGCCGCCAACGACCTCGACATCATCGCGGCCACCTATCCGGCCGACCAGCAGTACGGCGACCCCGCCTACCTGGTGCATTTCGACAGCCGCTCGCCCGACGGCACCATCGCGCTGAACCGGGACAGCCGTACCGGGCAGGGTTTCGGTTTCGACGAGGTCATGACCATCGAGCTGTACCGGCTGGCGGAGCGGTACGGGCGGGTGGTGGTCGGCGTCGCCATCCAGCAGCGCGACGGCCGCAAGGCCTTCGGCGACATAGGGAGTACGGCGATGGAGATCGCGGAGGGCTACACGAAGCTGGCCGAGAACGACTTCTCCGGCGTGGCCGGGGCGACCGCCGCGATCGTCGGGGAGTTCACCCGTGACGGGTCGGGGCTCTGGGGGTTCCGCTCGGTCGTCCGCGGTTTCGACGGTGAGCCCGACGCGTTCGCCGCGGAGATGGGACGTCTGGCCGCCGCGGGGTGACATCGGCCAGTTCCGGACAACCCGGGGCGGTACGCCGAAGGGGACCGGCCGGTGGCCGGTCCCCTTCGTGACCCACGTCAGCTACGCGTCACGCGGTGCGCGCGGTTCCGCTCGGGTCAGCTGCAGCCGCTGGTCGAGCCGCAGCCCTCGCAGATGTAGCAGGATCCCGCGCGCTGCATCTTGGTCCCGCAGGAGAAGCAGAGCGGGGCGTCGGCGCTGATGCCGAGCTGCATCTCGACCAGTTCGGCCGAGGTGTGCGCGGTCTTCGGCGCCGCCTTCGCGGGCTCGGCGGGGGCCGGGACCGCCTTCAGGGGCTCGGCGTGGACCGGGGCCGACTGGGCAAGCCCGTCCGTGTCCATCTCCTCCGCCTCGAACACGGGCTCGTAGCTGCCGGTGTCCAGGTGGCGCTGGCGCTCCTCGGCGGAGTGGATGCCGAGGGCGGAGCGGGTCTCGAAGGGCAGGAAGTCGAGCGCCAGGCGGCGGAAGATGTAGTCGACGATCGACTGCGCCATCCGCACGTCCGGGTCGTCCGTCATGCCGGCCGGCTCGAAGCGCATGTTGGTGAACTTCGAGACGTACGTCTCCAGCGGGACGCCGTACTGCAGGCCCACCGAGACGGCGATGGAGAAGGCGTCCATCATGCCCGCGAGGGTCGAGCCCTGCTTGGACATCTTCAGGAAGACCTCGCCGAGACCGTCGTCCGGGTAGGAGTTGGCGGTCATGTAGCCCTCGGCGCCGCCCACCGTGAAGGAGGTGGTGATGCCGGGACGGCCCTTGGGGAGGCGCTTGCGGACCGGGCGGTACTCGACGACCTTCTCGACCGCCTCGCGGATGGTCTCCTCGGCCTTCGCGGTGACCTCTTCCTTCTCCTTCTCCTTGGTCTTGGCGGAGAGGGGCTGGCCGACCTTGCAGTTGTCGCGGTAGATCGCGAGCGCCTTGACGCCCATCTTCCACGCCTCGAAGTAGACCTCCTCGACGTCCTCGACGGTGGCCGTCTCGGGGAGGTTCACCGTCTTGGAGAGCGCGCCGGAGATCCACGGCTGGATGGCCGCCATCATCCGGACGTGGCCCATCGCGGAGATGGAGCGCTCGCCCATGGCGCAGTCGAAGACCTCGTAGTGCTCGGTCTTCAGGCCGGGGGCGTCGACCACGTTGCCGTTCTCGGCGATGTGGGCGACGATCGCCTCGATCTGCTCGGGCTGGTAGCCGAGGCGGCGCAGCGCCTGCGGCACCGTGCCGTTGACGATCTGCATCGAGCCGCCGCCGACCAGCTTCTTGAACTTGACCAGGGCGAGGTCGGGCTCCAGGCCGGTGGTGTCGCAGGACATCGCGAGACCGATGGTGCCGGTGGGCGCGATGACCGATGCCTGCGCGTTGCGGAAGCCGTTCTTCGCGCCGAGCCGGATCACGTCCTGCCAGGCCTCCGTCGCGGCGGCCCAGACCGGGGAGTCCAGGTCGTCGATGTGGACGGCCTTGGCGTTGGCGTCGGCGTGCTGCTTCATGACGCGCTGGTGCGGCTCGGCGTTGCGGGCGTAGCCGTCGTACGGGCCGACGACCGCGGCCAGCTCGGCGGAGCGCTTGTAGGAGGTGCCGGTCATCAGCGAGGTGATGGCACCGGCGAGCGCGCGGCCGCCGTCGCTGTCGTACGCGTGGCCGGTCGCCATCAGGAGGGCGCCGAGGTTGGCGTAGCCGATGCCCAGCTGGCGGAAGGCGCGGGTGTTCTCGCCGATCTTCTGCGTGGGGAAGTCCGCGAAGCAGATCGAGATGTCCATCGCGGTGATGACCAGCTCGACGACCTTGGAGAAGCGCTCGGACTCGAAGGACTGGTTGCCCAGGCCGTCGTCCTTGAGGAACTTCATCAGGTTCAGCGAGGCGAGGTTACACGAGGTGTTGTCCAGGTGCATGTACTCGCTGCACGGGTTCGAGCCGTTGATCCGGCCGGACTCCGGGCAGGTGTGCCAGGCGTTGATGGTGTCGTCGTACTGGATGCCGGGGTCGGCGCAGGCCCAGGCGGCCTCGGCCATCTTGCGGAAGAGGGACTTGGCCTCGACCTCTTCGATGACGTCGCCGGTCATCCGGGCGCGCAGCCCGAACTTGCCGCCGGCCTCGACGGCCTTCATGAACTCGTCGTTCACCCGGACCGAGTTGTTGGCGTTCTGGTACTGGACGGACGTGATGTCGTCGCCGCCCAGGTCCATGTCGAAGCCCGCGTCGCGCAGGGCGCGGATCTTCTCCTCCTCCTTCACCTTGGTCTCGATGAAGTTCTCGATGTCGGGGTGGTCGACGTCGAGGATGACCATCTTGGCCGCACGGCGGGTGGCGCCGCCCGACTTGATCGTTCCGGCGGACGCGTCGGCGCCGCGCATGAACGAGACCGGTCCCGAGGCGTTGCCGCCGGAGGAGAGCAGTTCCTTGGAGGAGCGGATGCGGGAGAGGTTCAGACCGGCGCCGGAGCCGCCCTTGAAGATCATCCCCTCTTCCTTGTACCAGTCGAGGATCGACTCCATGGAGTCGTCGACGGCCAGGATGAAGCAGGCGGAGACCTGCTGCGGCTGGGGCGTGCCGACGTTGAACCAGACCGGGGAGTTGAAGCTGAAGACCTGGTGCAGGAGGGCGTGGGCCAGCTCGTGCTCGAAGATCTCGGCGTCCGCGGGAGAGGCGAAGTAGCCGTTGTCCTCGCCGGCCTTCCGGTACGTCTTCACGATCCGGTCGATCAGCTGCTTGAGACCGGTCTCGCGCTGCGGCGTGCCGACGGCGCCGCGGAAGTACTTGCTGGTGACGATGTTGACCGCGTTCACCGACCAGAAGTCGGGGAACTCGACGCCACGCTGCTCGAAGTTGATCGAGCCGTCGCGCCAGTTGGTCATGACGACGTCACGGCGCTCCCACGACACCTCGTCGTACGGGTGCACGCCGGGGGTGGTGTGGATGCGCTCGATACGCAGACCCTTGCTCGCCTTGGCGCCCTTGGTGCGGGAACCTCGTGCCGGGCCGCTCGCCGTCTCTGTCATGCCGCCTCCCATATGTGGGCGAAAACGCCCTGAAGTGCCCAGATCTTCCCAGGCACAATGTGTGTCCGATGCTCCGGACGCCGCGCTGGGCAGCCGGAAGCACATCTCGTGCCGCCCCGTCGCCGGTCCGCAGCACGGTGTCTGCGGGCGCGGGCGTCCCGGGCGGGGTGCCGCTTCAGTCGGCGGCGATGGCGGGCGCGGGAACCTCGGGGGTCCCGCCGCTCCCGAGGTCCTCCGTGGAAGGGCGCTGCGCGCGCAGTTCCACGATGGCGGTCTCGAAGTCCTCCAGGGAATCGAACGCCCGGTAGACGGACGCGAAGCGCAGGTACGCGACGACGTCGAGTTCCTGCAGGGGTCCGAGGATGGCCAGTCCCACGTCGTGGGTGGTCAGCTCGGCGCTGCCGGTGGCGCGCACCGCCTCCTCGACCCGCTGGCCGAGTTTGGCGAGGGCGTCCTCGGTGACGGGCCGTCCCTGGCATGCCTTGCGGACGCCGGAGATGACCTTGGTGCGGCTGAAGGGCTCGGTCACGCCGCTGCGCTTGACCACCATCAGCGAACAGGTCTCCACCGTGGTGAAACGGCGGGAGCAGTCGGGGCACTGCCGGCGGCGACGGATCGAGGTCCCGTCGTCGGTGGTGCGACTGTCGACGACCCTGCTGTCGGGGTGCCTGCAGAAGGGGCAGTGCATGGCTCCCAACCCTCCTTCACACGCACGACTGAATAGCCTCGTCAGGCCCGTTCCCGGGCCGCTGGAAGCAGTCCCCAGCATAGGCGATGCTCACGGCGCGAATGAACCGAGACCACAACTTCTGGGCGACCGGAGCAATCCAACCACTAGATCTAGGGTTGAGTCGGATTTTGGGCCCTAGCGCGTGTCGCGCGCCGGACCTCACGGAGAGGTCGCTGCGGGGCCTGCCCGCCGGGGCTCCGGGCCAGAGAAGAGGGTACGGGAGACGCGGGGCCGCCGAGTCGCCGGGGCACCGGCGCGTGGCCGGCCGGAGGGGCCCGCGCCTGTGTCGCTCATACACCCCTCACCACCGCCACGGCACCCCTTTTTTCGTTTTTCACTCGAACGTGTGTTTGGCGCAACCTTTCGAAAGCTACTACCGTTGTCCAGCTAGGGAGAACATTCGAGAGGGGCCGACGTGACCACCACCGCAGACAGCGCCACCATCACCGCCCGGGACCACCGCTCCCAGAGCCGACTTGAGCCGGTGCATGCCATGAACGACGCACTCACGAACGCCGACGGGCCCGATCCCGCACGCTCCGGGCGCTCCATGCCCGGCAGGCCCCCGGGCATCCGGGCGGACAGCTCCGGGCTCACCGACCGGCAGCGGCGGGTCATCGAGGTCATCCGCGACTCCGTGCAGCGGCGGGGATACCCGCCTTCCATGCGGGAGATCGGTCAGGCGGTGGGCCTGTCCAGCACCTCGTCCGTCGCCCACCAGCTGATGGCCCTGGAGCGCAAGGGCTTCCTCCGCCGGGATCCGCACCGGCCCCGCGCCTACGAGGTGCGCGGATCGGACCAGCCCAGCACCCAGCCCACCGACACCACGGGCAAGCCCGCCGCGTCCTACGTGCCGCTGGTGGGCCGGATCGCGGCCGGTGGCCCGATCCTCGCCGAGGAGTCCGTCGAGGACGTCTTCCCCCTCCCCCGCCAGCTCGTCGGCGACGGTGAGCTGTTCGTGCTGAAGGTCGTCGGCGACTCGATGATCGAGGCCGCGATCTGCGACGGCGACTGGGTCACCGTCCGCCGCCAGCCCGTCGCGGAGAACGGGGACATCGTCGCCGCCATGCTCGACGGCGAGGCGACGGTCAAGCGCTTCCGCCGGGAGGACGGCCACGTGTGGCTGCTCCCGCACAACGCCGCGTACCAGCCGATCCCCGGCGACGAGGCGACCATCCTCGGCAAGGTGGTCGCCGTGCTGCGGCGGGTCTGAGGAGAGCGTCGGTCACGGCTTCCGGCCCCGGGATCTCTGCCTAGGACGTCCAGCACGACGTCGGTCCCGGGGCTTCGTCATGCCCCGGCCCGGTCACGGCCCGGGGCTGCGTCGCGCCCGGGGCGGCTTCGGCTTCTCCCGCCCCGGTGTTCAATGCCCCGCGCCCTCTCCGGCCTACGCGCCGTCCGCCTTCGCCTTGGCGTCGATGGCTGCCAGGGAGCGGCGCGCCTGGTTCCGGTCGGTGGTGTACCAGAAGTCCGGCAGCGAGGCGCGCAGATAGCTGCCGTACCGCGCGTTGGCGAGGCGGGGGTCCAGCACGGCGACGACGCCCTTGTCACCCGTCGCGCGGACCAGCCGGCCCGCTCCCTGGGCCATCAGCAGGGCCGCGTGCGTGGCCGCCACCGCCATGAAGCCGTTGCCACCGGCCTCCTCGACCGCCTTCTGCCGGGCGCTCATCAGCGGGTCGTCCGGCCGGGGGAACGGGATCCGGTCCATCACCACCAGCTGGCAGCTCGGCCCGGGGACGTCCACCCCCTGCCAGAGGGACAGGGTGCCGAAGAGGCAGGTCTCCGGATCGGCCGCGAAGTTCTTGATCAGTTCGCCGAGCGTCTCCTCGCCCTGGAGGAGGATCGGCTTGTCCAGTCGGCCCCGCAGCTCCTCGGCCGCCGCCTTCGCGCCCCGCATCGAGGAGAAGAGCCCCAGCGTGCGGCCGCCGGCCGCCTCCACCAGCTCCGCCAGCTCGTCCAGCATGTCCGTACGGGAGCCCTCGCGGCCCGGGGTGTTCAGATGCCGGGCGACGTAGAGGATGCCCTGCTTCGGGTAGTCGAACGGGGAGCCGACGTCCAGCCCCTTCCACTGCGGTACGTCCTCGCCCGCCGTGCCCTCGGGGGCCAGCCCGAGCGACGCGCCCACCCCGTTGAAGTCGCCGCCCAGCTTGAGGGTGGCCGAGGTCAGCACCACCGACCGCTCGGCGAACAGCTTCTCGCGCAGCAGCCCCGACACGGAGAGCGGCGCGACCCGGACGGAGGCCCCGAACCGGTCGTGCTGCTCGTACCAGACGACGTCGTACTCGGAGCCCTGCGTGATGCGCTCCGCGACGCCGTGGATCGACTCGACCGAGGCGAGGGCCTGCTTGCGGACGGCGTTCTCGTCCTCCACCGACTTGTCCCGGGTGGCGCCGATCGCGGAGATCACCGTGCGCGCCGCGTCGCGCAACGCCATCAGCGCGTACCCCAGGTCCTCGGGCACCTCTTCGAGCCGTCCGGGCAGCGCCAGCTCCATGACCCGCTCGAACCCCTCGGCCGCGGTGAGCAGGGCGTCGGCGGCCTTCTCGTTCACCAGCTTCGCCGCCCGGCGGACCGCGCGGTTGACCTGGGCCGGGGTCAGCTCGCCGGTGGCGACACCGGTGACCCGGGAGACCAGCTCATGGGCCTCGTCGACGATCAGGACCTCGTGGGAGGGGAGCACCGGGGCGCCCTCGATGGCGTCGATCGCGAGCAGCGCGTGGTTGGTGACGACCACGTCCGCCAGCTTCGCCCGCTCGCGCGCCGCCTCGGCGAAGCACTCGGCCCCGTACGCGCACTTCGACGCGCCCAGGCACTCCCGCGAGGAGACCGAGACCTGCGCCCACGCCCGGTCCGAGACGCCGGGCGTCAGATCGTCCCGGTCGCCCGTCTCCGTGTCGTCCGACCAGTCCCGCAGCCGCAGCAGGTCCTGCCCCAGCTTGCTGGACGGGGCCGCCGCCTCGAACTGGTCGAACAGCCCCTCCTCCTCGTCCTGCGGGACACCCTCGTGGAGCCGGTGCAGGCAGAGGTAGTTCGACCGGCCCTTGAGCATGGCGAACTGCGGCCGGCGGCGCAGCAGCGGATGCAGGGACTCGACCGTGCGCGGCAGGTCGCGCTCCACGAGCTGCCGCTGGAGGGCCAGGGTGGCCGTGGCCACGACGACCCGCTCCCCGTGCGCCAGGGCCGGCACCAGGTAGCCGAGCGACTTGCCCGTACCGGTGCCGGCCTGGACGAGCAGATGGGATTGGTCGTCGACGGCCTCGGCGACGGCTTCGGCCATGGTGACCTGGCCGGGCCGTTCCGTACCGCCGACGGCGGTCACGGCGGCGTGCAGGAGCTCGGGGAGGGATGGCTTCGTCATAGCCCGACCACCCTACGGCGCACCACTGACAACGGCGATCACTCCCGGACGCGGACGGAGGGGTGCAGGGGGTTGGGGACGGTGCCGTGGACCGCCGCGTGCGGGCGGCTGTCGCGGTCCCGGTAGCCGTCGACGAGCAGGCGGTTGCGGTTCAGGCAGAGGCGCTCGATCTCCGGGGTGAGCATGTCGAACAGCTCGAACCGCTCCTTCAGCTCCGGGAAGCGGGCGTGGTGGCGGACGATCTCCGCCCGGACGAGTGACCAGAAGTCGTCCTCGGCGACCCCGAGCTGTTCCTCGCACAGCGGTGCGAGGTAGCGGAAGACGCCGACGAAGAGGCCGGAGTGGATGAACTGGGTGAGGAAGGACGGCGCTTCGGTGAGGAGGACGTCGCGCACCTCGTCCGGCATGGTGGCGTGCTCCGGCAGCGGGTGGGCGCTGACGTTGACGTCGTCCACGAAGTCCTTGATGGCGAGCCGTACGGGCACGTCGTTCTCGTCGAAGACGACGATGGCGTTCTCGCCGTGCGGGGAGAAGACGGTGCCGTAGCGGTAGAGGAAGTGGAGCAGGGGTGGCAGCAGCGCGGCGAACAGCCGCTTCAGCCAGACCTCCGGAGCCAGCCCGGAGCGCTCGACCAGCTCCGCGGTGAAGGCGCGGCCCGCCGGGTCCGTGTGCAGGAGGGAGGCGAGCGTACGGGCCCGTTCGCCCGGGGCGAGGCGGGGCGGGAGCGGCTCCCGCCAGATCGCGCCGAGCAACTCCTTGTACTGGTAGGGCACTCCGGGGAGGTGGTCGTAGAGGGGGTGCTCGACGGCGACGGAGGCGACCTCTCCGAGGAGGACGACCCGGCAGGTGTCGCGGAGGAACGGGTCGGCCTCGCACAGCCCCTGGACCCAGGCGGTGACCGCCGGGGCGGCGAGGGTCCGTTCGGTCGGCAGGCCGCGCCAGACCAGGGTGTTGAGGATGGAGAGCGGCAGCTTCACCGTGTGCCGTTCGGGCCGTGCCACATTGGCGAACGTGCGGATCGACTGCTGCGGGAGCCGGGTGTCGCCGTCCGTGTGCAGGGCGACGATGTCGCCGTCCGCGATGGCCGGGGCGAAGAGCGGGACGATCCACTCGTCCCACTGCCAGGGGTGCACCGGGAGGTAGAGGTAGTCGCGTGGATCGTGTCCGCCGGCCCGCAGGACGTCGGCGAAGGCGTCCCTGACGTCCGCGTCGAGCTCTCCGGCGTACAGCTCCTCGGGGGTGGCGACGCGGCCCACACCCCGGAACCGCGCGAGGCGGGTGCTGACCGCGATCCATGGCAGCCGGAGCGGGGTGCGGGTCTCGGGGGTGAAACGGTCGGCGTCGGCGGCCGAGAAGCCGAGCCGTCCCATGCTGGCGACCAGCCAGGGGTGGCCGGTCTGGTGGCCCTCCAGCTCCGCGTAGTCGAGCGCGGCGAGCCGGTCGGCGGTGAGGGCGGTGTGGTCGAGCCGGGCGTCGGCGGAGAGCGTCCGGGTCAGCTCGCGTATGAGGTGGCCGAGGGTCGTGCCGTCGAGCCCGAGGAGGTCGCGCGCCCGGACGAGGAACGTCAGCGGGTCGCGGAACGGGCGGGCGGCGGGCGCCGGGCCGGTGCCGTTGACGGGAGCCGCCGTGCGCGGGTCCGCGTGCGGCGGCGCGACGGCGTGCGCGGCCGCCTGCGACGGCGCGGCGGCGTGGGCGTCGGCGTACGCGGCCGTGGGAGCGCTCTCGGCGTGCGCCGCGGCGTGCCCGGCACGGGTGGAGGCCGCAGCGGCGGAAGCGACACCGGTGGTTGCGGTATCAGTAGTTGCGCCACCGCCGGGCGAGGAGCCGGTGGACGCGGTGACCGGGCTGCCGTTGGCGTGGGCCGTCGCGGGCCGGTCGGCGACCTCGATCGAATCGGGATCGACGCGCCAACTGCCGTACGCACCGCGCCGGACGGTGAAGGTGAGCGCTCCCCCGTCGTCGAGTGTCAGCCGGTGGAGTCCGCCGGTCCCGGAGTCGGGGACGGGCTCGATGATCTTCTCGTAGGCGAACTCGCCGAGCATCTTGGCGAGGAGCCGTGCGGCGGCCCGGTCCCAGATCTGTCGGTCCAGCTCCGGAGGGCTGAACAGCCGCGGGGACTCGGCTGCGTCACGGCTCGTGGGATATATCGGCACGGGGACTCCTCCGGATGGAACCTGTGGGGTTCGAGCGGTGTGGAAGGTGCGGCGAGTGGGTCACAGCTGGTCTCGGTACGTTCGGTCGCGGATCATCAGCGCGGCACGCTTGTCGGGGAGGTCCACTTCGGCGGAGAAGCGGAAGCCGGCGCCGAGGAACGCGGAGACGGACGGGGTGTTGCGCAGGTCCGGCTCGGCGACGACCCGCCCGCAGCGCGGCAGGTTGTCCAGGACGAGGTCGGCGACGGCGCGGATGAGGGTGGTGCCCACGCCCCGGCCGCGATTCCGTACGCCCCCGATGAGGAGGTGGACGCCGGTGTCGTGCGGGCGGGCCGGGTAGTGGCGGGCGAGCGGGTCGAGGTCGGCGCGGTAGATCTCCCAGTAGCTCATCGGTGTGCCGTCGAGCACCCCCAGGCAGGGGATGCTCCGGCCGTCGCCTTCGAGCTGGATCCTGAGGTGGTCCGCGGTGACGGACTCCGGCCCGGCGAGCTCCCAGAAGGCCGCCACCGCCGGATCGTTCATCCAGCGGCTGAGCACGGGGAGATCGCGTTCGGGCCGGACGAGGAGGAGGGCGAACTCCCCCGCCGTCGTCCGCGCGGGCGGCCAGCTCCCCGGGTCGCCCAGCAGCTCGCTCGGGACAGGGGTGCGGGCCGTCGCGGAGCCGCGTTCCTCGGCGATCATCGCGAGGAGTTCCTCGGTGAGCCGCAGGTCGAGTGTGTCCTCGACGCCGGTGCTCCCGCCGTCGGGCGCGGTGCCGGGTTCCGCTGAGGCGTCGGCGGGAGGCATGGTGGCGCTCTCCTCTCTGGACCGGGTTCGGTCGGTGGGCTGCTCCGGGGCGGTGGCTCGGAGTCTGCCTGGTGCGGGTGCTCAGCCGTGCAGCGGGTTGGCGATGGTGACGTACACCGACTGGGTGTCGACCGGTCCGACCAGCTCGTCGAGTCCATGCAGGCGGGTCAGCAGGTTGGCCTTGCAGCGCAGTTGGCGGTTGTCCAGGAGGTACGCGGGCAGGGGCGAGCCCAGTTCCGCGGTCTCGGTGAGGAACCGGCGCAGCACCGCGAGGAGTTCCCGTTCGTCGGCGAGGCGTTGCGATCCGAACGCGCCGATGAGCCCGAGGACGTTGTTGATGCCCAGGTAGTAGGCGAACCGTTCGTCGGTGACCGGGTCGGAGACGAAGGTGTCGCTGACGGAGCCGATGCCGGGAAGCCGCTTGTCCAGCTCGGCCCGGCGGGATTCGCGGAAGTAGTAGCCCTGGTTGTCCCGGTAGCGGCCTCCGACGGGCCAGCCGTCCGGGTCGAGCAGGACGATCGTGTTCTGCTGGTGGGCTTCGAGGGCGACGCCGCCGTGGGCGTCGAGCCAGAGCACGGGGCGCACGACGTGCTGGAGGTAGCGGCGGAACCATTCGGCACAGACCTCGGCGGCGGTGAGGCCGGTGCGGGTGGTCAGACCGGAGACGACCTCCGCGAGCCGGGAGCGCATGCCGGGGTGGCCGGGACGCGGGCGCAGGGCGGTGAGGCCGGCGATGCAGGCGGCGTCGTCGCCCGGACCGAAGGGGTTGTGGCGGAGCACCACGTCGAGCCCCGTGACGGGGACGCCCTCGGTGTCGTCCACGGCGAGCCAGGCCGGGTCCCGGACGATGTCGAAGCCGGGGTGCTCCCGCTGCCAGCTCGCGGCGAGGCCGGTCGACAGCAGCCGGTAGACCTCGACGCCCCGGTGCAGTTCCTTGCGGAGGTTCTCCCGGCGGGAGTTGGTGATGCGTACGCCGAGGGAGAGCTTGAGCATGACCCGCGCCCCGGGCCGGTGCACGGTGCGGATGGAGGAAGTGGGGTGCCAGTGCTCGCCGTGCGGGCCGAGGTCGTGGATCAGACCGGCCTCGGCGAGGGCGCGGACCTGGGGGCGGTGGAGCAGGTCGGCGGCCTGCCAGGGGTGTACGGGGACGGCGACGGTGCCGGGGGGCGTGCTCAGCCCTGCGGCGTGCGGGGCGAGCAGCTCCTCGGCGGTGGCCGGGCCGTCCTCGGTCCAGGCGGAGTCGGTGGCGGCCAGCGACCGGTCGACGGCGAACCAGTGGAGCGGGAAGGAGCCGTGGATCTCGGGCGAGTAGCGGCGGGCCTCCGTCTCGGAGAGTCCTTCGCGGCTCTTGGGCGTGGGGTGGAGGGGGTGGCCGAGCAGCAGGGACTGTTCGGCGGTGAGGAAGAGGTCGGCCTCGGCGGGGTCCTCCGGGGTGCGCCGCCGCTGTTCGACGAAGCCGGCGGTGTGGCGTACGGAGTCGGCCACGCGCGCGACCAGGTCGACCGCGCTCCCGTCGCCGCCCTCGCGCCCGATGAGGACGGCGACGGTGGCGGCGTCGGCGGGCGGGGCGCCGGCGGGGGCGTTCTCCAGGGCGGGTGCGCCGAAGCGGTGGGCCCCGGTGGCGGACCAGTGGTGGACGGGCACGAGGAGGGCGGTGCCGCTCGCGGGGAAGGCGATGCGCAGGGTGTCGCCCTCGGGCCGCGGGAGGTCGTTCTCCCGGGTCCAGCAGCGCAGCAGGCTCTCCGTACCGGCCGCGTCGGCGGCCCGCAGCGGGTCCGGGTCGTCGAGCGCGTCGGGGGCCACGCCCCGGCCGGTCGCCGTGCCGGAGCCCGGGGCGGACGCGTACGCGGGAAGGCCGGGGTCGCGCGGGGATTTCTGGCGGGGCACGATCGTCGCCTCGACCGTGCCGGGGGCGGCCGGTCCGTCCTGCCCTCGGTGCCGGGGGGTCCCGGGGCCGTCGGCCTCGGGTGCGGGGGTGGGGTTCACGGCGTTCTTCCTTGTGGGGATTCCGGGTTCAGGTGGTGGACCCGGCGGTGGTCCGACGGTGCGGGGAGCGTTCGGCCGCTGCCAGCGCGTCGGCGAGACGGTCGACGACGGCGTCCGCCTGCTCGTCGGTGAGGGTGAGGGGAGGCAGCAGACGCACCACGGCCTCGTACCGGCCGCCCAGTTCGACGATGAGTCCGCGGCGCAGGCATTCCTGCTGGACGGCGAGGGCGAGGGCCGGGTCCGGGGGCGGGGCGGGGGTGGGGTCGCCCGCCTCGGCGGGCAGGGGCGCGCGTTCGGGATCCACCAGCTCCAGGCCGATCATCAGTCCGCGCCCCCGTACGTCACCGATTCCCGGGTGATGCGCCCTCAGTTCCCTCAGACGGGCGAGCATCCGGGACCCCAGGACCGCCGCGCGGTCCGCCAGTTGATTCTCCCTGACGAACGCGAGCGTGGCAGCGCCCGCCGCCATGGCGAGCTGGTTGCCACGAAACGTACCCGCGTGCGCGCCCGGCTGCCAAAGATCCAGCTCAGCGCGGTAGACGATGACGGCGAGGGGCAGGGAGCCGCCGATCGCCTTGGAGAGGACCATGACGTCGGGCTCGATGCCGCTGTGGTCGACGGCCCAGAAGGCGCCGGTCCTGCCGACCCCGGTCTGCACCTCGTCGGCGATGAGCGGGATGGACCGGTCCTCGGTGATGGCGCGCATGCGGCGCAGCCAGCCGTCGGGCGCGGGGTTGACGCCGCCCTCGCCCTGGACCGGTTCCACGATCATCCCGGCGGGGGCCGGGACCCCGCCCTTGCGGTCGTCCAGCAGGTGCTCGGTCCAGCGGGCGGCGAGCGCGGCCCCGCGCTCGCCGCCGGTCCCGAACGGGCAGCGGTAGTCCTGCGGGAAGGGCAGCCGGGTCACCCGGACGTCGGTCGCACCGCCGGAAGCGGCGAGGGCGCCGGTGGTCATCCCGTGGTACGCGCCCGTGAAGGCCAGCAGTCCGGTGCGGCCGGTCGCGGCGCGGACCAGCTTGAACGCGGCCTCGACGGCGTCGGTTCCGGCCGGGCCGCAGAACTGGATGCGGGCGTTCTCGGCGAGGCGGCGTGGCAGGGTGGCGAACAGCTCGGTGGTGAAGGCGTCCTTGACCGGGGTGGCCAGGTCGAGCACGTGCAGGGGCGCGCCGGAGTCGATGACCTTGCGGATCGCTTCGAGGACGACCGGGTGGTTGTGGCCGAGGGCCAGGGTGCCGGCGCCGGAGAGGCAGTCGAGGTAGCGCCGTCCGTCGGCGCCCTCGATGGTGAGCCCGCGGGCGCGCACCGGGACGATCGGCAGGGACCGGGCGTAGGTGCGGGCCGCCGACTCGCGCAGGGTCTGGCGGCGGAGGATGCCTTCGTGCGCGGTCGTCGGCGGCGCCACCGGCGCGGGTTCGGTCACGGACACGGCTCTTGATCCTCCTGCGGTAACAGTTGCGTTGCACGTCGGTACGTTTTCGCGCGGACGCACCGCGGCAGTGAACGCTGTCCTGGTGTCCCCCGTCCGTACCAACGACGCCGTCCGCGATGGATCACGGGTGCACCGGAAGATCCTCGCGGCGACGGAACCGCGGACCTGCCGCGCACCGTCACCATCGGCACCGGCATAGTGGGGGCCGCACATCGGCGGCGGAAGCGTCTGCTCCGGCGCCGGTGGCATCCGCAAGGCAGCACGAGTACCGAGTGACGAAGTCCCAGGGGGATCACCAGATGCGACCCATTCGCCCGACCGATACCGCCCGCGGCGGCAGGCGCGTACGCCGCACGCGCTCCTCCGCGCTGGCGGCGACGGCCGTCGCCGCCGTGCTGGCGCTCACCGCCACCGCGTGCGGTCCGGAGGAGGACGACGCGGGCGGTACGACGCCCAGTGCCTCGGCCGACCAGTCGTCCGGTGGCAGCGGTGGCAAGGTCACCATCCCGGACGATCTGAAGAACCGGCTCAAGGAGCGCGGGATCGACCCGGACAAGTGGCGGGACGGCGAGTGGAAGAACTGGGACAGGGACAAGTGGCTGCGCGAGGCCAAGGACTTCGTCAACCCGATCATCGAGGACCTGTGGAACCCGGACCGGATGCGGGAGGCCGACAAGCCCCCGGCGGGCGAGGTCGACAACGACATCTCCGGTGACGACGGCGTGACGGACCCGACCCCGGCGCCGGTCCGGGCCGCGGGTGTCGCGACGCCGTACCACGACAACGCCCCGGAGTCCGGGAAGCTGCTCTTCGACGGCCCGAAGGGCTCGATGGTCTGCTCCGCGACCGTGGTGAAGGACCCGGCGAACCCGGGCAGGTCCAACATGGTGTGGACCGCCGGGCACTGTGTGCACGCGGGCAAGAAGGGCGGCTGGTACCGCAACATCGCCTTCGTCCCGGGCTACAACAACGACGGTCTGTCCATGGCGGAGCTGGAGAACGCGCCCAAGGAGAAGATCGCTCCCTACGGTGTGTGGTGGGGCCAGTGGGCCCAGACCTCGGAGCAGTGGATCGCCGAGGGCGCGGCGGCCGGCGGCCAGGGCGCGCCGTACGACTTCGCCGTGCTGCGCGTGACGCCGGAGAAGGGCTCGGGCGGCAAGTCGCTGGAGGAGACGGTCGGTTCGGCGCTGCCGGTCGAGTTCAACGCCCCGGCGGTGCCGAAGATCGCGGAGATGACGGCGACGGGCTACCCGGCCGCACCGCCGTACGACGGCCAGAAGCTGCTCCAGTGCGAGGACAGGCCGGGCCGGCTGTCCGTCTTCCGGGACCAGCCGACGATGTACCGCATCGGCTGCACGATGACCGGCGGCTCCTCCGGCGGCGGCTGGGTCGCGGCCGGTCAGGACGGCAAGCCCGCGCTGGTGTCGAACACCTCGATCGGCCCGGTCACGGCGGGCTGGCTGGCCGGTCCGCGGCTCGGCAAGGAGGCCGAGGGCGTCTACCGCGCGGTGAGCGAGAAGTACGCGGGCCAGTAGGCGGCGGGTCCGGCGGTGCGGCCTGTCGTCACCGCCGGACCTGGCAGTAGACCTGACCTGGCAGTCGACCTGACCGGGTCGGCGGCCGGGTCGGGTCGAACCGGGTCGGGTCGGGTCGGGTCGGGTCGGGTCGGGCGACTGAACCGGTCCTCGTGCCGATGACCGGCAAGTACGCCCCGGGGCGCGTGCGCGAAGGGCCCGGCCCCGACTCCGTGGAGGAGTCGGGGCCGGGCCCTTCGCTGTCGTCCGGGCGCCGTCAGTGCGCGGCGAGGACGAAGGTCTCCAGCTCGGCGGCCAGCTCCTCGTGGACCTGGGCCTTGAGCAGGGTGCCCTCGGCGGTGTGCTCCTCGGAGAGCACCTCGCCCTCGGCGTGCACCCGGGAGACCAGCGCCCCCTGGATGTACGGCACGAGCGCCTCGATCTCGACGGACGGCCGGGGCAGCTCGGAGTCGATGAGCGCCAGCAGCTCGTCGATGCCCTCGCCGGTCCTCGCCGAGACCACGATGGCGTGCTTCTCGTTGCGCAGGAGCCGCTGGATGACCAGCGGATCCGCCGCGTCCGCCTTGTTGATCACGACGATCTCCGGCACGTCCACCGCGCCGACGTCCCGGATCACCTCGCGCACCGCGGCGAGCTGCTCCTCCGGCACCGGGTGCGAGCCGTCCACCACGTGCAGGATGAGATCGGAGTCGCCGACCTCCTCCATCGTGGAGCGGAACGCCTCGACGAGGTGGTGCGGCAGATGCCGGACGAACCCGACGGTGTCGGCCAGCGTGTAGATGCGGCCGCTCGGCGTCTCGGCCCGGCGGACGGTCGGGTCCAGAGTGGCGAACAGGGCGTTCTCCACCAGGACACCGGCCCCGGTCAGGCGGTTGAGCAGCGAGGACTTGCCCGCGTTGGTGTATCCGGCGATGGCGACGGAGGGCACCTTGTTGCGCTTGCGCTCCTGCCGCTTGATCTCGCGGCCGGTCTTCATCTCCGCGATCTCCCGGCGCATCTTCGCCATCTTCTCGCGGATCCGCCGCCGGTCCGTCTCGATCTTGGTCTCACCGGGACCACGGGTGGCCATGCCGCCACCGCCGCTGGAACCGCCGCCGCCCATCTGGCGGGAGAGCGACTGACCCCAGCCGCGCAGCCGCGGCAGCATGTACTGCATCTGTGCCAGCGACACCTGCGCCTTGCCCTCGCGGGACTTGGCGTGCTGGGCGAAGATGTCGAGGATCAGGGCGGTCCGGTCGACCACCTTCACCTTGACGACGTCTTCCAGGTGGATCAGCTGGCCGGGGCTCAGCTCACCGTCGCAGACGACGGTGTCGGCACCGGATTCGAGCACGATGTCCCGCAGCTCCAGCGCCTTGCCCGAACCGATGTAGGTGGCCGGGTCCGGCTTGTCGCGCCGCTGGTACACCGCGTCCAGCACCTGCGCGCCCGCCGTCTCGGCGAGTGCGGCGAGCTCCGCGAGGGAGATCTCCGCGTCGTGCACCGTCCCCGAGGTCCAGACGCCCACCAGCACGACGCGCTCCAGGCGCAGCTGGCGGTACTCGACCTCGGTGACGTCCTCGAGCTCCGTGGAGAGACCGGCGACGCGCCTCAGGGCCGCGCGCTCGGAGCGGTCGAGCTGGTCGCCGTCCCGGGCTCCGTCGATCTCGTGGCTCCAGGCGACGTCCTCTTCCATCAGGGCGTCGGCCCGGCGGGCCTCGGTGAGGCTCTCGGTGGTGTTCTCCGTGGCGCTCTGCGCGTCCTGCGCGTCCTGGGGAAGGGAAGAAGAGGAGGTCATTGGATCCTTACGTCGAGAGAAGTCTTTACGTACGTCACAACGCGTGACCCTCCCGGAAGATTCCCTGCCGGGAACTCCGGGGCGGTCCGCCGCGCCGACGCGTCGATAGTGGCACGGTCCCACCGGGCCCGTCACGCGGGTTTCGCGCTGCTCCAGTCCGGGTGTCCGGGCATCGGCGGGGTCTTCCTCCCGTACAGCCAGCCGTCGAAGAACGCGGTCAGGTCCCGTCCGGCGACGCGGGAGGCCAGCCGGGTGAAGTCCGCGGTGGTCGCCGCGGTGTCCCGGTGCGCCCGGACCCAGGCACGCTCCAGCCGGCCGAAGGCGGCCTCCCCGATCTCCTGGCGCAGGGCGTAGAGGACGAGCGCGCTGCCGTCGTACACGACCGGGCGGAACAGACTCAGCTTCTGCCCCGGGGACGGGCCGTCGGGGTGCGCCGGAGGGCCGCCGTCCGCGCGCCAGCCGTCGGAGAGCCGGTACGCCTCGCGCATCCGCCGCTCCAGGGCCGGGCCTCCGTGCTCCTCGGCGTACCGGGCCTCGTACCAGCTGGCGTGGCCCTCGTTGAGCCACAGGTCGGACCAGCTCGCGGGCGAGACGCTGTTGCCGAACCACTGGTGGGCGAGCTCGTGGACCATCACCGAGTCGACGTACCACTCCGGGTAGGCGGGCTCGGTGAAGAACGACTTGCCGAACAGCGAGAGCGTCTGGGTCTCCAGGGCGAACCCGATGCGGCTGTCGGCGACGAGCACCCCGTACGCCTCGAAGGGGTAGCGGCCGACCTGCCGCTCCATCCACTCCAGTTGGGCCGGGGTCTTCCTCAGCCAGGGTTCCAGCTTCTTCCGGTCGGCGGCGGGGACGACGTCGCGCACCGGCAGTCCGTGCGGCCCGGTGCGGTGGGCGACGGCGGAGGTCCCGATGGAGACCTGGGCCAGCTCGGTGGCCATGGGGTGCTCGGTGCGGTAGGTCCAGGTGGTGGTGGCTCCGTGCCGGGTCCTCCCCGCGGGCAGGCCGCCCGCGACCGCCGTCAGCTTCTCGGGGGCGGTGATCCGGAAGGTGAAGTACGCCTTGTCGGAGGGGTGGTCGTTGCTCGGGAAGACGCGGTGGGCGGCGTCGGCCTGGTTGGCCATGGCGAGCCCGTCGGCGGTGCGCACCCAGCCGCCGTCGTCCCCGGAGCCGCGCGGGTCGCTGGTGTGCCGGACGGTGATCTCCACCGGTACGCCCGCGGGGAGGCGGCGCGGGGCCCGGACGACCAGGTCCTCGTTCTTGCTGCCGAACTCGGCGGGGCGTCCGTCGACCTCGACGCCCCGGACGGCGCCCCGGGCGAAGTCGAGGTTGATCCGGTCCAGCGGTGCGGTGGTACGGGCCCTGATCTTCGTGACGGCGTCCAGGGGCTTGGTGTTGCTGCCGTGGTAGGTGAGGGCGATGTCGTACGCGAGGACGTCGTAGCCGGGGTTGCCCAGTTCGGGGAAGAGCCGGTCTCCGATGCCCAGGGGCTCGGGGGCGGGCAGGGCGGCGGCGACGAGCGTGGCCGAGGCGGTCGCCAGGAGGGCGGCGCGCAGGCGGCGGGTCAGGAGCGGCATGGACTACGGCTATCAGCGCCGGGCCGCCCGGCCGGGGAGCCGCGCGCCGCACCACTCGAACGAGGAGGGCCGGTGCGCGGCGGCTCAGCCCGCCGGGGCCGGGTGCTGCGCGCGGCTGACGTCGTAGACCCCGGCCACGTCGCGCATGGCGCGCATCAGGGCGGGCAGGCCCGCGGCGTCGGGCAGCCGCAGGGTGTAGGTGTGGCGCACCCGCTGCTCGCTGGGCGGTTCCACGGTGGCGGAGACGATCGCCGCGTCGGCGGTGGCGATGGCCTCGGTCAGGTCGGCGAGGAGGTGGGGGCGGCCGAAGGACTCGGCGACGAGGGTGACCCGGCAGCCGGCTTCGGGCTCCCGGCCCTCGGCGTCCTCCCAGCGGGCCTCGACCGGGGCGCGGCCGATCTCGCGCATGGCGGCGACCGCGCGGCACGCGCGGCGGTGGACGGTGACCGCGCCGCCCCGGACGACGAAGCCGGTCAGCTCGTCGGGGGGCACCGGCGTGCAGCAGCCGGCCAGCCGCACCGACGCCTCCGGGTCCTCGACGACGACGCCCGCGGCGCGGGGCCCGGACCGGGTGCGGGCCGGTGCGGCGGCGCTCGGCGCCCCGCCGTCCGGAGCGGCGGGCGCGGGCCGCTCGGACCCGGGAAGACCGGGTCCCGCCGGGGCCGCGCTCTCCGGACCGGGTTTCGCCTCGTCGGGGTGGTCGGCGAGCCAGCCGGTGATCGCGATCCGGGCGGCGGGGGTGCGGGCGTGGTCGAGCCAGTCGGGCGAAGGTCCGGAGGCGGCGTCGTGGGCGAGCAGCACCTGCACGGTGTCGCCGTCGCCGAGGACGGTGCTCAGGGTGGCGAGGCGGCCGTTGACCCGGGCCCCGATGGCGGTGTGGGCCCGGTCGCCGTACTGCGCGTAGGCGGCGTCCACGCAGCTGGCCCCGGCGGGCAGGCCGAGCGTGCCGCCGTCGGTACGGAAGACCGTGATCTCGCGGTCCTGGGCGAGATCGTCGCGGAGGGTGGTCCAGAAGGTGTCGGAGTCGGTGGCGGACTCCTGCCAGTCCAGCAGCCGCGAGAGCCAGCCGGGCCGGGTCGGGTCGGCGCGCTCGTCGGACGGCTCGGCCGGCGGGGAGGCGGCGTCGTGGGCGTACGGGTTGCCCAGGGCGACGACGCCCGCCTCGGCGACCTTGTGCATCCGGTGCGTACGGATGAGGACCTCCGCGACCGCGCCCTCGGGGCCGACGACGGCGGTGTGCAGCGACTGGTACAGGTTGAACTTCGGGGCGGCGATGAAGTCCTTGAACTCGGAGATCACCGGGGTGAAGCAGGTGTGCAGTTCGCCGAGGACCGCGTAGCAGTCGGCGTCCTCACCGACGAGGACGAGGAGCCGGCCGAAGTCGGTGCCGCGCAGTTCGCCGCGTTTTCCGCGGACCCGGTGCACGGAGACGAAGTGGCGTGGCCTGATGAGGACTTCGCCGCTGATGCCCGCCTCGCGCAGGGTGTGCCGTACGTCGTCGGCGATGGTGTCGAGCGCGGCCTCCCGGTCCGCCGCGGCGATCAGCGCGCGGGTCTCCTCGTACTCCTCGGGGTGCAGGATCGCGAAGACCAGGTCCTCCAGCTCGGTCTTGAGCGCCTGTACGCCGAGCCGCTCCGCGAGCGGGATCAGGACGTCCCGGGTGACCTTGGCGATCCTGGCCTGCTTCTCGGGGCGCATCACGCCGAGGGTGCGCATGTTGTGCAGCCGGTCCGCGAGCTTGATCGACATGACCCGGACGTCGTTGCCGGTGGCGACGAGCATCTTGCGGAAGGTCTCCGGCTCGGCGGCGGCCCCGTAGTCGACCTTCTCCAGCTTGGTGACGCCGTCGACGAGATAGCGGACCTCGTCCCCGAACTGCTGCTCCACCTGGTCGAGCGTCACCTCGGTGTCCTCGACGGTGTCGTGGAGCAGGGACGCGGTGAGGGTGGTCGTCTCCGCGCCGAGCTCGGCGAGGATCAGGGTGACGGCGAGCGGGTGCGTGATGAAGGGCTCGCCGCTCTTGCGCTTCTGGCCCCGGTGCGAGGACTCGGCGAGGAGGTAGGCGCTGCGCAGGACGGCCAGGTCGGCGTCGGGATGGTGGGCGCGGTGCGCCTCCGCGACGTGGCTGATGGCGTCGGGCAGCCGGTCGCGGGAGACCGGGCCGCGCAGCGCCACCCGGCCCAGTCTGCGCAGATCGATCCGGGGGCGGCTCCGCCTGCGAAGGGGGGCGCCCGGATCGGCGGCCTCTGCACTCATGGGCACCTCCGGCGACGTCGACCGGCGCGGGGCGGGGGCGGATGCCCCTCGGGGCCGGTGCTTGATGCTACCGACCCCACCACGCGGGACCCCCCGCCTCTCGCCCAGCGTGAAACGGATCACCCATTCGAGCGAAGCGCCGCGCGGTCATCGTTTCGACTGAGCCAGTCCTCAGAAGGTTTCGAGCCACGCCGGGTCGATGACGCCCTCGGCGACGATCACGGCGGGTCCGGTCATGTCGATCGCGCCGTCGGGGTGCTCGGTGATGACGAGGGTGCCGCCGGGCAGGTCCACCCGGTAGGTGACGGGGAGGCCGGTCCGGGCGGGGTCGGCGCCGTCCCGGCGGGCGGCGGCCACGGCGACGGCGCAGGCGCCGGTGCCGCAGGAGCGGGTCTCGCCGGAGCCCCGCTCGTGGACGCGCATGGCGACGTGGCGCGGGGCCCGGTCGACGACGAACTCGACGTTGACCCCGTCGGGATAGACGGTGTCGGGGCTGACGGGCGGGGCGGCGAGCAGATCGCCCGCGTGGTCCAGGTCGTCGACGAAGGCGACCGCGTGCGGATTGCCCATGTTGACGTTGCGCGTGGGCCAACTGCGGTCGCCCACACGGACGGTGGCGTTCTCCTCGGGCAGCAGGGCGCGCCCCATGGAGACGGTGATGTCGCCGTTCTTGGCGAGGTGGACACGCTTGGCGCCGCCCCGGGTGGCGATGGTGAGGTCGCCCTCCTCGACGAGCCCGGCGCGCTGGAGGTGGTGGGCGAAGACGCGGACGCCGTTGCCGCACATCTCGGCGATCGATCCGTCCGCGTTGCGGTAGTCCATGAACCACTCGGCCTCGTCCGCCAGGTGCCGCGCCTCGGGGTGCGCGGCGGACCGCACGACGTGCAGCAGACCGTCGCCGCCGATGCCGGCCCGGCGGTCGCAGAGCCGGGCGACCACGTCGGCGGGCAGCGTGAGGGCGTTGTCCGGGTCCGGGACGATCACGAAGTCGTTCTCGGTGCCGTGACCCTTGAGGAAGGCGATCTGCGAGGTGCTCACGGATCCACTGTACGAGGCGGCTCCGACAACCGGCGCGAGCGGGCCGGGGGACGGTACGCGGGCGGGCCCGAGGGCCGGTGGTACGGGGCGGGCGCGCATACCGTACGCGCGGGGCGGCATCGGCGGAGCCTCGGCCGTAGGTGCGTGGGGTGGTCGCGGGGCCTCGGTCGTACGCGCCTGGCGCCGCAGCCGGACCGGCGGACACCGGCACCGGGCGGACGTCACCCCGGGACGGCGTCAGCGCAGGCGGGCGACGCGCCAGACGGCGAGGGCCACAAGGGCGACGCCGGTCGCCGCGTACAGGGCGATCACGCGCCAGTCGGGGCGGGCGCCGGAGCTCCGGGAGGGCAGTCCGGGCCAGGTGTGGCCGACGCGGCGGGCCGCCATCATGCCCCAGCCGGCGGCGCAGCAGCTGATCAGGAGACCCAGCATGGCCACGATGGCTCCGCCGTCGCCGAACTCGAAGGCGAGGGGGAAGGCGAACATCAGCGAGCCGACGGCGGCCAGCACCAGGATGGGGGCGAGCTGCCAGATCCGCAGTTTGCGGGTGGGCCGCAGCTCGACCTCGACCTCGGGGGCGACGTCCTGCTCGTCGGGTCCGTCGGAGCTCAGCCGTCCCGCGGTCTCCCGCGGCGGCGGCACATCGTGCTCCGTGTCGCGCTGCTCCGTGTCGCGAGGGCCGGCCTCCATCGCCACGCGCCCTCCCTACTCGGACTCCATCTGTGGATCGATGTTTGATGATGGCACGATCACGGGCGCCGAAATGACGGCCGGGGCTTCCCGATGCCATCACGTGATCAGGCTGTGACCGCCCGTTCGACCAACGCCAGCGCCCGGAGCGGGAGTTCCCGCCGGTCACGGTCTCCTCCGCCGAGCCAGACGACCCGCGTGTCACGGCGGAACCAGGAGTCCTGGCGGCGGGCGAAGCGTTTGGTGGCGCGCACGGTCTCGGCCCGCGCGTCGTCCTCGGTGCACTCCCCCGCGAGCGCCGCGAGCACCTGCTGGTAGCCGAGCGCCCGGGACGCCGTGAGGCCCTCGCGCAGCCCGGACCCCTCCAGGGCGCGGACCTCGTCCACCAGCCCCGCCTCCCACATCCGGTCGACGCGCCGGGCGATGCGGTCGTCGAGTTCGGGGCGGTCCACGTCGACGCCGATCTGCACGGCCTCGTAGACGGGCTTCTCGCCGGGCAGGTTCGCGGTGAAGGGCTTGCCGGTGATCTCGATCACTTCGAGGGCGCGGACGATCCGGCGGCCGTTGCCCGGCAGGATGGCGCGGGCGGCGGCGGGGTCGGCGGCGACGAGCCGGGCGTGCAGGGCGCCGGGGCCGTCCCCGGCCAGTTCGGCTTCGAGGCGGGCGCGGATCGCGGGGTCGGTGCCGGGGAACTCCAGGGCGTCGATGGCGCCCTTCACGTACAGCCCGGAGCCGCCGACCAGGATGGGCGTGCGCCCCTCGGCGAGCAGCCGGTCGATCTCCCGGCGGGCGAGGCGCTGGTACTCGGCGACGCTGGCCGCCTCGGTGACGTCCCAGATGTCCAGCAGGCGGTGCGGCACGCCGTCGCGCTCGGGGAGCGTCAGCTTGGCGGTCCCGATGTCCATGCCCCGGTAGAGCTGCATCGAGTCGGCGTTGATCACCTCGCCGTCGAGCCGCTGGGCGAGGAAGACCCCCAGATCCGACTTTCCGGCGGCCGTGGGGCCGACGACGGTGATGACGCGAGGGGCGGGGGTGCGAGGGGTCACCGGACCAGTCTCCCAAACACCCGTGCGCTCCCGGACACGGCGGGTGCCCGGGGCGTCGCGCGGGCGAGCGTGTGACCGGTGCTTGCCGGGTAGCGCCTGGAAAGCACCGAAGGGGGTGTAAAAACGGCGGGAACGGACAGGTGACGGACAATGGGGGTGGGAGAACGCTCCCGCCGACACAGTCCTCACTGCACGGAAGGTGACCCAATGGGGTTCCTGGACAACCTGAAGGCCAAGCTGGAACCGGCCAAGGAGAAGGTCGGCGACCTCGCGCAGCAGCACGGGGGCAAGATCGAGCAGGGTCTCGACAAGGCCGCGCGCACGGTCGACCAGAAGACCAAGGGCAAGTACAGCGACAAGATCGACTCGGGTACGCGCAAGGCCAAGGAGGCCGTGGACAAGCTGGGCCAGAAGGACGGCGGCGCGGCGGGCGCGTCCGGTACGCAGGGCACTCCCGGCGCCCCGGGCACGTCCGGTACGCAGGCTGGGCCGGGTCCGTCCGGGACGCAGGGTGGGTCGGGCGCCCCGGGTACGCACGGCACTCCCGGTGCTCCGGGTGCGCAGGGCACCTCTGGAAGCACGCCGCCCCCGCCGCCGCCCGCCCCCTGATACGGCGGTCAGATCCCGGAGGCGGGTGCGGAGCCGAGCGCTCCGCACCCGCCTCCGGTCTGTTCAGGACCAGGCGGCGACGGTGTAGCCCACGCCGTACGGGGCGTTCTCGTACAGCAGCCGTCCCGCCAGCCCGGCGTCCCGCGCGGCGCCCGCGAGGAGCTGCCAGGGGGCCCGGCCGGCCACCTTGAGTTCGTGGGCGAGCGCCACGTCGAGAGCGGCGAGGGCGTCGAGGTCCGCCGAGCCGAGCGCCTCGGTGGCACGGGCGTCGAAATCGGCGGCCCGCTCGTCGAGGTAGCCGGGTGCCTTGAGGGTGCGGCAGGCGCTGCCGTCCCCCATCACCAGCAGCGCGACCCGGCTCGCCCGCCGGGCGAGCATGCCGCCGGCCTCGGCGCAGTCCTCCGCTACGGCGGCCTCCGGCAGGGCGAGCCCCTCGACGGGTGAGCACGACCAGCGGGCCCGGCCCAGCAGCCAGGCGCCGACCGTGAGGGACTGCGGCAGCGGCCGGCCCGGCGTGAACGCCTCCTCGGGAACCGGGCCGAGCGTCACGTCCAGGTCCACCCCGACGCCCTGGAAGCTGCCCTGCGTGCCCGGCGGGAAGGGTCCGACGGACGGGGCCCCGTCCCGCCCGGGCAGGGTTTCGCCGGGCCCCACGACGACCAGCAGGTCCGGGCGCGAGGCGGCGAGCACCGCCACGGCGTCGAGGCACGCGTCCCGGGCGGAGTCGAGCTCGGGGGCTGCCCCGGCGGCGACCTCGGGCACCAGGAGCGGCGGACAGGGGCACACGGCGGCGGCGACAAGCATGCCGGTCAGCGTACTTGCCGCTCGCCGTGGACCGCCGGGGAACCGTCAGCCGATGCCGCAGGCCGGGGCCGCGGCGGCCGGGAGCGGGTCGGGGGCGCCGACGCCGGGGAGGCCGAGCATCACGCCGGCCGGCTTGGCGGCGGCCGCGGCGGTGCGCTTCTCCCAGGCGTCGCCCGCGCGGGTGGACCGGACGGCGAGCGGCGTGCCCTCGGCGAGGAGGTGGTGCGGGGCGGCGTAGGTGATCTCGACGGTCACCACGTCACCGGGGCGCACGGCCTGCTCGGGCTGGGTGAAGTGGACCAGCCGGTTGTCGGGGGCGCGGCCGGAGAGGCGCCGGGTGGCGCCGTCCTTGCGGCCCTCGCCCTCGGCGACCATGACGTCCAGGGTGCGGCCGACCTGCTTCTTGTTCTCGTCCCAGGAGATCTGCTCCTGGAGGGCGGACAGCCGCATGTACCGCTCCTGCACGACCTCCTTGGGGATCTGGCCGTCCATGTCGGCGGCCGGGGTCCCGGGGCGCTTGGAGTACTGGAAGGTGAACGCGTTGGCGAACCGGGCCTCCCGGACCGCGTGCATCGTCTGCTCGAAGTCCTCCTCGCTCTCGCCGGGGAAGCCCACGATGATGTCGGTGGAGATGGCGGCGTCCGGCATCGCGGCGCGCACCTTCTCGATGATCCCGAGGAAGCGCTCCTGGCGGTAGGAACGGCGCATCGCCTTCAGGACGGCGTCGGAGCCGGACTGCATCGGCATGTGGAGCTGCGGCATCACGTTGGGCGTCTCGGCCATGGCGGCGATGACGTCGTCGGTGAAGTCGCGGGGGTGGGGCGAGGTGAAGCGGACGCGCTCCAGGCCCTCGATCTTCCCGCAGGCGCGCAGCAGCTTGGAGAACGCCTCGCGGTCGCCGATGTCGGAGCCGTAGGCGTTCACGTTCTGGCCGAGCAGGGTGATCTCGGAGACGCCCTCGGCGACCAGGGCCTCGATCTCGGCCAGGATGTCGCCGGTGCGGCGGTCCTTCTCCTTGCCGCGCAGCGCCGGGACGATGCAGAAGGTGCAGGTGTTGTTGCAGCCGACCGAGATGGAGACCCAGGCCGCGTAGGCGGACTCGCGGCGGGTGGGGAGGGTGGAGGGGAACGCCTCCAGGGACTCCGCGATCTCGATCTGCGCCTCCTCCTGGACGCGGGCGCGCTCCAGGAGGACCGGCAGTTTGCCGATGTTGTGCGTGCCGAAGACGACGTCGACCCAGGGAGCCCGCTTGACGATGGTGTCGCGGTCCTTCTGGGCGAGGCAGCCGCCGACGGCGATCTGCATCCCGGGGCGCTTGGTCTTCATGGGCGCGAGGCGGCCGAGATTGCCGTACAGCTTGTTGTCGGCGTTCTCGCGCACCGCGCAGGTGTTGAAGACGACGACGTCGGCGTCGCCGTCGGAGCCCTCGGGGGCGCGGACGTAACCGGCGTCCTCCAGGAGACCCGACAGCCGTTCGGAGTCGTGGACGTTCATCTGGCACCCGTAGGTGCGCACCTCGTAGCTCTTCTGGACGTCCACTGCTTCGCTCCGGTTGCCGCTGCTCATGGGACAAGGGTAGGCGGTTGCCGCGCGGCGCCCCGCCCGTCCCCGGCAGCGGCCTCCCGCTGTCCCTCCCGCTGACCTCCTCCCGCCCTCCGCGCCGGCCCCCTCCCGTCTCCTCCACCGGCCCTCTCCCGTCCCTTCCGCCGGCCTGCTCGACGGCCGCTCCGGCTCCGGTCGCTGTGGGCCGGACCTCACGGGGAAGCCTGGTCAGGGGGCCGGTGAGCTGGCAGGATCGCGCGCATGCTCAGCGCTCTGTCCCGATTCGACCGCCGCCGTGCCCTGCGGGCGGGCACCGTCCTCGCGGTCGTGCTCGGGCTGCTCGCCTGGTGGTTGTGGCCCGCCCGGGACGAGGGCGCGCCGAACGGTTCCCTCACCTTCTCCACCGGGGTGCCCAGCGGGGTCTACCAGCGGTACGGGGAACGGTTGGAGGGCGCGCTCGCCAAGGACATGCCGGAGGTGGCCATACAGCTGCGGACCAGTGAGGGCTCGCAGCAGAACCTGGCCCGGGTGGCGACCGGCGAGGCGGACTTCACCATCGCCACCGCCGACGCCGTGGCCACGTACCTGCGCGACGGGCGGCCCGGGGCCCAGCGGCTGCGCGGCTGCGTCCGGCTGTACGACGACTACGTGCAGCTCGTCGTCCCCCGCGACTCCGACGTCCGTACGGTGTCCGACCTGCGGGGCAAGCGGGTCGGCGTCGGGCAGGAGGGCTCCGGGGTCCGGCTGGTGGCGGACCGGCTGCTGGCGGCGGCGGGGCTCGACCCGGCCGGCGACATCACTCCGGTGCCGGTGGGCATCGACACCATGCCGGTCCGGCTGACCCACGGCCGGCTCGACGCCTTCTTCTGGTCGGGCGGCCTGCCCACGGCGGCCGTGCAGGAGCTGTCGCGGAGCTTCGAGGTCCGGTTGGTCCCGATGGAGGCCGAACTGGTCGCGAAGCTGCAGTCGGCGACCGGCCCCACCCGGTTCTACCGGTCGGCCATGATGCCCGCCGACGCCTACCCGGAGGCCCAGCAGGGGCAGGCGGTGCCGACGGTCGCCGTGGCCAACCTGCTCGTCACGACGGACCGAACGGACGCGGCCGTGACGGAGGCGTTCACCAGGACGGTGATCAACAGCCGGGACCGGATCGGCCGCGAGGTCCACGCGGCGCAGTTGGTGGACCTGCGGACGGCGATCTACACGGACCCGCTGGACGTGCACGACGGGGCCAAGGACTACTACCGCTCGGTGAAGCCGTGACGGGCGGCCGGTGGAGGACGGCCGGGGCGGCGAGCGGTGAGGACCCCGGGGCGGTCCGCCGCTCCGTGACGCCGTGACGCCGTGACGGCCGGGTCTCCCGCCGGTCCTGAACGCCGGCCCGCCCGCCCGGCTGAGGACGGCCCAACCCGCCCGCCCGGCTGAGGACGGCCCGACCCGCTCGCCCGGGTGGGGACGGCCCGCTCGGCTCAGGACGGGCCCGGCAGGTCGCGGGGGACCGAGAGCGTCACCCGCAGTCCGTGCGGTTCGTGGTGCTCGTACGCGATCGAGCCCCCGCCCGCCGCGAGCAGCACCCGCGAGATGGAGAGGCCGAGACCCGATCCGCTGACGTTCTGGTGGCGGGTGCTGCGCCAGAAGCGGTCGCCGACCCGCTCCAGCTCGGCCTCGGTGAGACCGGGGCCCCGGTCGACGACGACGACGGTCGCCTCGGTGGCCCCGGCGGTGACGGTGACCGTCACGTCCTCGCCGGCCGGGGTGAACTTCACGGCGTTGTCGATGACGGCGTCCAAGGCGCTGGAGAGCGCGATCGGGTCGGCCCACGCGGTGGCCGCCGGGGCCCCCTCGACGGTGAGCCGCACGCCCTCCCGCTCCGCCATCGGCCGCCAGGAGGCGACCCGTTCGGCGGTGAGCGGGACGATGTCGATCAGCTGGAGATCGGCCTCGGCGTGCTCGGCCAGCGCGAGGTCGAGGAGGTCGTCGAGGACCCGGGCCAGCCGTTTGCCCTCGGTGCGGACGGCGGCGATCTCCTCTCTGCCCTCGGGCAGCTCCAGGGCGAGCAGCTCGATGCGCAGCAGCAGGGCGGCGAGCGGGTTGCGCAGTTGGTGCGAGGCGTCCGCGACGAAGGCGCGCTGCTGCTCCAGCACGTCCTCGACGTTGTCCGCCATCTCGTTGAAGGAGCGCGCCAGGCGTCTCAGCTCCGGCGGCCCGGCCGACGCGGCGACCCTGGAGCGCATCCGGCCGCCCGCGATGTCGTGGGTGGCCGCGTCCAGGGTGCGTACGGGGAGCAGGACCCAGCCGGTGAGGCGGACGGCCGCGCCGACGGCCACCAGCAGGGCCAGCGCCTCGCCGAGGGCGATGTAGAGCCAGTTCCGCAGGATGCGCGAGCGCATCTCGCCGGTGGGCGAGTCGATGACGACCACGGCGACCACGTCGCCGTCGCGCACCACGGGCGAGGCGACGACGACGCGCCCGTCGCGCCAGGGCCAGACCTGCGGCGGATCGTGCGAGCGGCGGCCGAGCAGCGCTTCGGCGAACGCCGTGCGCCCCTCCCCCTCGGCGGGCAGGGACCAGGAGCCGGGGGCCTTGGCCAGGGCCCGGTCGTCGCGGAAGAAGACGCCGGCCCGGATGCCGTACACGGAGGCGTAGACCTCCAGGTCGGTCTGGAGGGTGCGGCGGCGCTCCTCGCTGTCCGGGGAGGTGTCGGTGATGGCCTGCGCCAGGCCGGCGAACCGCGCGGTGTCGTCGATCCGGTCGATCACCAGGCGCTGCTGTTCGGCCGCCGCCACGCTCACCGCCAGCGGGAGGCCGAGGGTGAGCAGGACGGCGGCCATCAGGACGATGAGCAGCGGGAGGAGACGGGAGCGCACCGGGAGACGTACCGCCGGTTACGCGGACGGCGCGACGAGCCGGTAGCCGACGCCCCGCACGGTCTCGATGAGGGCGGGCAGCCGCAGCTTGGAGCGCAGGGAGGCGACGTGGACCTCCAGGGTGCGCCCGGTCCCCTCCCAACTGGTGCGCCAGACCTCGCTGATGATCTGTTCGCGGCGGAAGACCACGCCGGGGCGCTGCGCGAGGAGGGCGAGCAGGTCGAACTCCTTGCGGGTGAGCTGCACCTCCTCGCCGTCGACGCTGACGCGGCGGGTCGGCAGTTCGATGGCGACCGGGCCGAGGCGCAGGGCGGCGACGGGGGTCGGCGCGGTGTCCTCGCCGCTGGTGGTGCGCCGGGCGACCGCGTGGATACGGGCGAGCAGTTCGCCGGTGTCGTACGGCTTGGTGACGTAGTCGTCGGCGCCGAGGTTGAGCCCGTGGATGCGCGAGCGCACGTCGGCGCGGGCGGTGACCATGATGACGGGGGTCGCGGTCCGCTTGCGGATCTTCCCGCACACCTCGTAGCCGTCCTGATCGGGCAGGCCGAGGTCGAGGAGGATCACGCCGAAGGGCTCCTTGTCGGCGGGCAGCAGCGCGCGCAGGGCCTCCTCGCCGTTGCGGGCGTGGACGACCTGGAATCCGTGCCGGGCGAGCACGGCGGACAGAGCGGCAGCGACGTGGTCGTCGTCCTCGACGAGCAGCAGTCTCATGGCCCTCCCTCCTCTCCCGGTCTCCCGGGGCCGTACGGCGCCGGGGTTCGTTCACCGCGTCCGCGCGGCGGCCCGGAACGCGGTCGCACCGCGTCACCATCGCACCGCGTCACCGGGTGAAGCCCGACATTAACCCGCCTTTCACGAGCCCGTACGTCGATGGCTTGTTCCGTTCGGCGCCGCTTCATCTCTCCCCGCTCAAGGCATCCACGCCGATGAGCGGCCCACCAGTCAAGACCCCGCCGGTCACAGCAGGGTTTCCGTTATGCACCCGGTACGCCTCCGGAGCGGGGTGCGACGTCCCGTTCACACGGAGTGTCCGGTTGCCGCCGGATCGTTATGCTCAATTTCCGCTCAGATGTAATGACGTTGATCGCACTGCGTCATTACTGTCCTTGTTCAACCGAGGAGGACGGAGCAAAAAGCCGATGAGCGGAGTTTCAGTGACCAAGGCCGCCGAGGATGCCGCGCCCGAGGCGAACGACCTGGTCGTACTGAGCAACGTCAACAAGCACTTCGGCGCGCTGCATGTGCTCCAGGACATCGACCTGACCATCGCCCGTGGCGAGGTCGTGGTCGTCATCGGGCCCTCCGGGTCCGGCAAGTCCACGCTGTGCCGCACGATCAACCGCTTGGAGACGGTCGACTCGGGAGCGATCTCGATCGACGGCAAGCCCCTTCCCCAGGAGGGCAAGGAGCTCGCCAGGCTGCGTGCCGACGTGGGCATGGTCTTCCAGTCGTTCAATCTCTTCGCACACAAGACGGTGCTGGAGAACGTGATGCTGGGCCAGATCAAGGTCCGCAAGGCCGACAAGAAGGCCGCGGAGGAGAAGGCCCGGACCCTGCTCGACCGGGTGGGCGTCGGCGTCCAGGCCGACAAGTACCCCGCGCAGCTCTCCGGCGGTCAGCAGCAACGCGTCGCGATCGCCCGTGCGTTGGCGATGGACCCCAAGGTCATGCTCTTCGACGAGCCCACGTCGGCTCTCGACCCGGAGATGATCAACGAGGTCCTGGAAGTCATGCAGCAGCTGGCCCGGGACGGGATGACGATGATCGTCGTCACCCACGAGATGGGCTTCGCCCGTTCCGCCGCCAACCGCGTCGTGTTCATGGCCGACGGAAAGATCGTCGAAGAGGCCACGCCCGACCAGTTCTTCAGCAACCCGCGCAGCGACCGGGCCAAGGACTTCCTGTCGAAGATCCTGCACCACTGACGACAACGACCTACGAACTCAAGGACTGTTCACATGAAGCTCCGTAAGTCCGCCGCCCTCGCGGCGATCGCCGTCCTCGCCCTGACCGCGACCGCGTGCGGTGGCAAGGAGGGCTCCGCCGGTGACAAGCCGGGCGGCACGAAGCCGGGTTCCTCCGAGGCCCCCGCGCTGCCCACGTACACCGTGGCCAAGGACGTCTCCCTCGACTCCCCGGTCTTCAAGAAGGCCAAGGAGCGCGGCAAGCTGATCCTCGGCGCCAAGGCCGACCAGCCGTACCTCGGCTTCGAGGACCAGTCGACCAAGGAGCGCTCGGGCTTCGACATCGAGATCGCCAAGATGGTCGCGGCCGACCTCGGTTTCTCGGACAAGCAGATCGAGTGGAAGACCGTCGACTCCGGCGTCCGTGAGACGGCCATCTCCAAGGGCCAGGTCGACTACTACGTCGGCACCTACACGATCAACGACGAGCGCAAGAAGCAGGTCGGCTTCGCGGGTCCGTACTACAAGGCCGGCGCGGACCTCCTGGTGCGCAAGGACGACAGCTCCATCACCGGCAAGGACTCGGTGAAGGGCAAGAAGGTCTGCTCGATCGTCGGCTCGACCCCGCTCCAGGAGATCAAGAAGCCCGAGTACGGCGCGAGCGTCGTCGAGCTGGCCAAGTACTCCGACTGCGTGCAGCAGCTGCTCACCAAGCAGATCGACGCCGTCACCACGGACGACTCGATCCTCAAGGGTTACGCGGCCGCCAACTCCGGCAAGCTCCAGGTCGTCGGCAAGCCGTTCACCGAGGAGCCCTACGGCATCGGTCTGAACAAGGACGACAAGGTGCTGCGCGAGGCCATCAGCAAGTCGCTGGAGGAGCGCGTCAAGGACGGCACCTACAAGAAGATCTACGAGGCCACGCTGGGCCTGTCCGGTTCGGACTACGTCGAGCCGCCGGCCATCGAGCGCTACTGACGCTCCCCCTGGCGCCCGGTACCTCCGGGCGCCGGGTGATGCCGGTCGCTCCCGCGTTCACCGAACGCCAGCGCTCCGGAATCCCGTCACGAAGCCCCGCGAGTGACCCCGGCGTTCCGTACGCCACCGCCGTCCCGTCCCTTACCGGGACGGCGGGCGTACGGGGCGCTGCTTCCCCTGCCCCGATGCCGATGACCGCCGACGCGGAGACCTCATGAACGTACTGCTCGACAACTTCCCAGCGTTCCGCGACGGCTTCATAGGAACCGTGTCGATCACCGCCGTCAGCTCGCTCATCGCCCTGGTGCTCGGTGTGGCCGTCGCCGGGTTCCGCGTCTCGCCGGTGCCGCCGCTGCGGTACTTCGGCACCGCGTGGGTGACGCTGATGCGCAACACCCCGCTGACGCTGCTCTTCCTGATCTTCTTCTTCGTGGTGCCGGAGATCCTCTTCCCGGGGATGAGCCCGTTCGTCCTCGGCTCCCTGGCCCTCGGTTTCTACACCTCCTCGTTCGTCTGCGAGGCGGTCCGCTCCGGCATCAACACCGTGCCGCTGGGGCAGGCCGAGGCCGCGCGCTCGATCGGCATGACGTTCGCCCAGACTCTGCAGCTCGTCGTGCTCCCCCAGGCGACGCGGACGGTGGTCCCGCCGCTGAGCAGCATCTTCATCGCGCTGACGAAGAACTCCGCGATCGCCGGCGCCTTCAGCAACGCCGAACTGTTCGGCTGGCAGAAGCTGATGAGCGACAAGGGCTACGACATCGTGCCCGTCTTCATCTGGGTGGCCATCGGCTATCTGATCATCACCTTTACCATCAGCGGCCTCTTCCGGCTGCTGGAGCGTCGCATGGAGGTCGCCCGATGAGCGCCAGCGTTCTTTACGACGCCCCGGGCCCCAAGGCCGTCGTCCGCAACCGGATCTACGCCGTCGTCGGCAGCCTCGCCATCGTGGCGCTGATCGCCGTCAGCATCGTCCGGCTCGCGGACAAGGGGCACCTCGCCCCCGAGATGTGGGACATCTTCAACTACGCGGGCATCCGGCAGAACATCGCCGACGCGATCCTCGCGACCCTCAAGGCGTTCGGACTGGCCGCGGTCGGCTCGCTGGTCCTCGGCGTACTCCTGGCGGTCGGCCGGCTCTCGGACCACAAGCCGGTCCGCTGGGTGGCGACCACGTTCATCGAACTGTTCCGCTCGCTGCCGCTGCTGATCACCATCTACGCGATCTGGGTCGGCTTCCTCACCGACTACTCGATGTGGGCGCTGGCGGCGGGCCTCTCCGTCTACAACGGCTGCGTCCAGGCCGAGGTGCTGCGCGCCGGCATCAACTCGGTGCCCAAGGGGCAGAGCGAGGCGGCCTACGCGATCGGCATGAGCAAGACGCAGGTCATGACGACCGTCCTGATGCCGCAGGCCGTCCGGTCGATGCTGCCGACGATCATCAGCCAGCTCGTGGTGACCCTCAAGGACACCTCGCTCGGCTTCATCATCCTGTACCCGGAGCTGCTGCAGACCGCGCGTCTGATCGCCTCCAACACCCAGGTGAACGGCCAGTACCCGTACGTCTCGACGATCGCCGTCATCGGCACGATCTACATCGCCATGTGTCTGCTGCTCTCGGCCCTGGCCACGTGGATCGAGAAGCGCGGCCGCCGCGCCAAGACCGGCATCAAGGTGGCGCCCGGCGTACAGACCGCCAGCATCCCCACCGTGGACGCCCTTCCCGGCGTCGACGCGGGGGGCGCAGGGGGCGCAGGCGGGACCGACGGCGGTGCCGGTGGGGCAGGCGGGACGGGCAACTGACCCCGTCGGGGTCTTCCCGGCAGAAGCATTCGAGGCAGCGGCGCACGCGTCGCTGCCTCGGTCACTTGACGCAAACACCACCAGTGGGTTGCATACGTTCTGTGATCACGCACCCGGCTACCTCCGCCATGTTCCGCATGACCGCACAGGCCGGAGGGTACGCGCCGTGGACCCGGTGATCGTCGTCGGCGCCGGGCCCGTCGGCCTGACGCTGTCGCTCGCCCTGGCCGCCCAGGGCGTCCCCTCGGTGGTCCTCGACGAGGGCTCCGGCCCTCAGGAGCCGCGTCCCGCCCGTACGGTCGTGCTGCGCGAGGACACCGCCGACATGGTGGGCCGGCTCGGCTGCCGGGAGCTGGACCGGGTCGGGCTGCGCTGGACCGGCTGGCGTTCGATGCGCCGGAAGCAGCTCGTCCGGAACGTCCCGCTGAGCGGGGGCCCCCACGGCGAGGACGCCGCGCCGCTGCCCGCCCCCCTCCACCTTCCCCAGCACGAACTGAGCGCGGCCCTGCGCGCGGCGGCCGACAAGGAACCGCTGATCAGGCTGGTGCCGATGAGCCGGATCGACACGCTGGAGCAGGACCGCGACGGCATCACGGTCCACACCAGGGAGCCGGGCTCCACCTGGTGGCGCGGAAGCTATCTGGTCGGCTGCGACGGCGCCCGGTCCACCGTCCGCAAGCTGCTCGACATCCGCTTCCCCGGCCGTACGGCGGTGGAGCGGCACGCCGTCGCCGCCCTCAGGGCCGAACTCCCGTGGCCGGGCGAGGCCGTTCTGCACCGGCAGCCGCCCTGGCGGAACGCGGGCGCGGAGGTCTCCGCGCGCCCGTTGCCCGGCGGCGTGTGGCGGCTGGACTGGCTGCTGCCGGCCGATGCCGACCTGGTCACCCCCGAAGCCCTGATCAGCCGCGTCCGCGACACCTTGGCCGGCTGGTGCGGCGAGACCCCGGCGTACGAACTGCTGGACACCGGCGTCCACACGCTCCACCACCGGCTCGCCCGGCGCTGGCGCAAGCGGCGCGCCTTCCTCGCGGGGGACGCGGCGCACCTGCTGGGCGCGCTCGGCACCCAGGGCCTGGACGAGGGCGTCCGGGACGCGGAGAACCTGGCCTGGAAGCTCGCCCACGCCTGGCACCACGGCCCGGCCGAGCAACTGCTCGACAGCTACCAGGCGGAGCGCCGGGCCGCGGTCGCCGCGCGGCTGCGCGCCGCCGACCAGTCCCTGCCGATACTGCGCGGCGGGGGCGGGCTGCGGACCCTGGTCCCGGGCGCGGCACGCGGCCACGACACGCTGGTAGTCGACGGTCATCTGGGCCGCGGAGCGCTGGGCGCGCCCCCCTCGTACTCCCACTCGCCCCTCGCACCGCCGCACTCGGAGGCGCACACGGCCGTCGGTACGCCCCCCGGTGCGCCGGTCACCGATGTGACGGTGACGACGCCGGACGGGACGACGGCGCGGCTGCGGGAACGGCTCGGGCGGGGCAACGTGCTGGTGGTCCTGGTCGCGCCGGGGACCGGCGTCTGGGACCGGCGGCACTGGCGGACGGCGGGCGTCATGCCCCGTCTCACGGACGCGGTGGGGGCGCTCCCGGGGGCGACGGAGCTGCTGGTCACCGAGAGTTACCCGGGGGCCTCCGCCCACACCGTGCTGCTGGTCCGCCCGGACGGCCACCTGGTGGCGGCGTTCGGCGGCGTTCGGCCGAGGGAACTGTTCACCGCGGCACTGACCGCCCTGGGCCGTGCTCACCGCGACGAGCCGGAACCGGGGGACACGGAGCCCGGCTCCCCCGGACCCGAAGGCGGTGCACCCGGCCCCGAGCAGGAAGAGGCGGACGACCGGGCCGAAGCGAAGGGCCGGCGGGCACAGCGCCCCGGAACGCGGATCCACGCGGACGGGGCCGCCGGACGCCCCTGACCGGCCCGTCCCGCCCCACGCGCCTCCGCACCCCCACCGGTACGGAGGCGCGTTGACCGCCACCGGCGCGCATGGTTCACTCCAGATCATGACCGACACCGATGTGCGCCTGTGGCGGAGGGTCCATATGGACCTCGTCCGCTACGCGGGCTGCGTGTGTCGTCCGTCCTGCTGAATCGCCTCCCTCCACCGGTCCGTGCCGTCTCTCCGCACGGCCGGTTCACCGCGCGAACTCCCAGGACGGTCCTCGTGTCTTCCCTTTCTTCCGCCGTGCCCACGGCTGCCCCCGTCACCCCTCCCGTGCCTGCGAGCGCCTCCGGCCCGGCGGGCGTCCCCGCGACGCCGGGTACGCCCGTACTCGGGGAGGCCCCCGTACCGGCAGGCGTGCCCGCTCCCTCCGGTGAGCCGGCTGCCGCCCCCGCTTCCTCCGTGGCGCCGACGCTCGCGGAGCTGATGGACTACGTCCGCGGCGCGGCCCGCGACGAGGCGCTCATCGCCTCGCTCCCCCTCGACCCGGAAGAGCGCACCTGGATCCGGCTCGACGGGCCGGGCGGCAGTGAGGCGTGGCTGATCGGCTGGCCGCCGGGCACCGGCACGGGTTGGCACGACCACGCGGACTCGTTCGGCGCGTTCACCACCGCCGCCGGGGCCCTCACGGAGCACTCGCTCGCCGTGCGGCTGCCCACCGACGGCTGGCGGACGCTGGAACTGAAGGACGGCGTGGACCGGACGAGGGAGCTGGCGACCGGCCAGGGCCGGGCCTTCGGACAGAACCACGTCCACGAGGTGCTCAACGAGTCGGGCACCGCCCACGCCGTCTCCGTCCACGCCTACTACCCGCCTCTGCCGCGCATCCGCCGGTTCAGCCGGACCGGCCCGGTGCTCCGTCTGGAGCAGACCGAGCGCCCGGAGGACTGGCAGTGAGCGGGGTACCGGAGAAGGCCGTGGCATACGCTCCGGAGGCGGACGCGTCGGGGGTCGGTTCGCCGGAGGCGGGCGTACCGGTACGGGGTCCGTCGGCACCCGCCGTTCCGGGGGCCGCCGTTCCGGAGCACGACGCTCCGGAGCCCGCCGCTCCGGAACACGGCACTCCGGAGCGCGCCGCTCCGGAACCTCCGGTCCCGGGACCGGTGGGCATCGACGAGCTGCTGGAGCGGGTCAGGGCCGGCTACGAGCGGATCGGGCCGGCCGAGGCCGCCGAAGCGGCGGCGGCGGGGGCGCTGCTCGTGGACATCCGGTACGCGGCGCTGCGCGAGCGCGACGGGCTGATCCCGGGCGCGCTCGTCGTGGAGCGCAACGAACTGGAGTGGCGCCTGGATCCCCGGGGCAGTCACCGTGCCGCCGAGGCGGTCGGCCACGATCTGCGGATCGTCGTCGTCTGCAACGAGGGCTACGCCTCCAGTCTCGCGGTCGCCTCGCTACGGCAGCTGGGGCTGCACCGGGCCACCGATCTGACCGGCGGCTTCCAGGCGTGGCGCGCCGCCGGGCTCCCGGTCGCCTCTCCGCCCCCCGCCTGAACCACGGCCGCCCTGCCCGCCCCGCCCTGTCCGCTCCGTCCGCCCTGCCCGACCGAGGGACGTTGCCACCGGTCGGGCGGGGCCCCGCTCGCCCCACACCCGAACGCCACGCTCCAGTGGTACAAGTACCGCGCGTGACCGACATTCGCCTCACACAGAGGTCGATATGTACGGAGATGACACGCCATGGCGATCGCGGCTCTCACCCCCGACCGGCTGGACGACCAAGCGTCCCGGCTGCACGACACCCGGGCATGGCAGCGGATCGTCACCGGCTGGGAGCGCACGGCCGCCGAGCCGGCACGGCCTTCGGACTGGCGGGACCTGCTGTCCGTCCCCGTCGAGCAGCTGATCGACGACGCCCTGCGGGAACTTCCCGCGGCGTCCCCGCAGGAACGCCCGCTGCCCGGCAGGCTGGGTGCGATGCTTCCCGACCGCGTCCACCTCTGGCGGCGGCTCGGGCAGAGCGACATCCGGCCCTCGGTCCACCTCGGCCACGCACGGCAGATCCTGGCCGAGTGGGGCTGGCAGAACGCCCCGTACCGACTGCGGAACGCCCGGGGCGCACGCTGCATCTGCGGCGCGCTGATCTCCGCGCACCGCCTCGGCCACGGCTCTCTCGCCACCGTGGACCGGGCCGGCGCCTGGCTGATCACGGAGCTGCGCGCACAGGGGTGGCAAGGGCTGATCGGCCCCTGGAACCGCCACCCCGACCGCACCGCTGACGACGCTCTGGCGCTCGTGGACGCCACCATGCGCCGCGCGGCCCTGGCCGGAGAGTGACCGCCGGGCTCCGCGTCGGGACAGCCGGTCCCGGAAGGCTCGCCCTCCGCACGCATCGCGTTCAGGAGGGCGCGTCCTCAGAAGGGCTCGTCCAAGCTCTCGGTGTCCTCGCCCTCCTCCTCCAGCGCCTGGCGCACCACCCGTAGGGCCATGCCTTCCCCGTACCCCTTGCGGGCGAGCATCCCCGCCAGCCGGCGCAGCCGCTTGTCGCGGTCCAGGCCCCGTGTGGAGCGGAGCTTGCGAGCCACGAGCTCGCGCGCCGTCTCCTCCTCCTGGTCCGCGTCGAGCTGTCCGACCGCCTCGTCGATCACCGCGGAGTCCACGCCCTTCGTCCGCAGCTCCCGGACCAGGGCACGCCGCGCCAGCCCCCGGCCGTGGTGCCGGGACTCCACCCACGCCCCGGCGAAGGCCGCGTCGTCGATCAGCCCGACGTCCTCGAAGCGCGAGAGCACTTCCTCGGCCGCCTCGTCCGGGATCTCCCGCTTGCGCAGGGCGTCGGCGAGCTGCTTGCGGGTGCGCGGCGTCCCGGTGAGCAGCCGCAGGCAGATGCCGCGCGCCTGCTCGACCGGGTCGCGCGGTTCCGCCGAACCGCGCGGCTCCCCTTCCCCGGCCCTCGACGAGGAGGGGGAACCGCTGCCTCTGGTACCGGAGCGGCCGCGGCGGCCCGCTCCCTCGCCGAATCCGCCCCTGGCGCCCGGTCCGCCGAGTGAGCGGGGCCCGGACCGCGCCCCGTCCTCGTCCGCCGCCGCCCCCCGCTCGGCGGCGAACCCGTCGGCGGCCCCGTACCCGGACGCGGGACCGCCGGGCTCGGGGCTGTCCGGCCACTCCGTACGACGTGTCACGCCTAGCTCTTGGCCGCCGCGGTCTTGGCCGTCTTGGCCTTGGCGGCCGCAGCGGTCGCCGGCTTCGCAGCGCCCTCGGCCGCCGGTGCCGCCGCGTCCGCGGCGGGCTCACCCGCCGCGGCGTCCGGACGGACTCCGACACCCAGCTTCTCCAGGATCTTCTTCTCGATCTCGTTGGCGAGATCGGGGTTGTCCTTGAGGAAGTTGCGGGCGTTCTCCTTGCCCTGGCCGAGCTGGTCGCCCTCGTACGTGTACCAGGCGCCGGCCTTGCGGACGAAGCCGTGCTCCACGCCCATGTCGATCAGGCCGCCCTCGCGGCTGATGCCCTGGCCGTAGAGGATGTCGAACTCCGCCTGCTTGAACGGCGGCGCGACCTTGTTCTTGACGACCTTGACGCGGGTGCGGTTGCCGACCGCGTCGGTGCCGTCCTTGAGCGTCTCGATCCGGCGGATGTCGAGGCGCACCGAGGCGTAGAACTTCAGCGCCCGGCCACCGGTGGTGGTCTCCGGGGAGCCGAACATGACGCCGATCTTCTCGCGGAGCTGGTTGATGAAGATCGCGGTGGTCTTGGACTGGTTGAGCGCACTGGTGATCTTGCGGAGCGCCTGGCTCATCAGACGGGCCTGGAGACCCACGTGCGAGTCGCCCATCTCGCCCTCGATCTCCGCACGGGGCACCAGGGCCGCCACGGAGTCGATGACGATCAGGTCCAGCGCGCCGGAGCGCACCAGCATGTCGGTGATCTCCAACGCCTGCTCACCGTTGTCCGGCTGGGACAGGATGAGGTTGTCGATGTCGACGCCGAGCTTCTTCGCGTACTCCGGGTCCAGCGCGTGCTCGGCGTCGATGAACGCCACCGAGCCGCCCAGCCGCTGCGCGTTCGCCACCGCGTGCAGCGTCAGCGTGGTCTTGCCGGAGGACTCCGGCCCGTACACCTCCACCACGCGGCCGCGCGGCAGACCGCCGACGCCGAGGGCGACGTCGAGGGCGGTCGATCCCGTGGGGATGACCTCGACGGGCTCGTTCGGCCGCTCGCCCAGGCGCATCACCGCGCCCTTGCCGAACTGCCGTTCAATCTGTGCGAGTGCGGCGTCCAGCGCCTTCTCGCGGTCGGTTCCTGCCATGGGTTCCACCCGATTTGCTTGAGTCGATCGCTTCACGTCTCAGACGCTAACCCCTGCCACTGACAATGGGCCTCGACGTCCGCCCGGCCTGTGGAAAACTCCACGGCCGAACCCGGGAAAACCCGGCCCGGACTTCCATCAGAATGGATGTTCGATTTTCGTGTCAAGCGCACCACGCGGGGCCCGCGGAGCCGGCCACCGCGCCGTCGCGCCCCTCGGCGCCCGGCCGCCTCGGTACCGCCCTACCGGCGGGACGCCCCGCCCTGCGGGCGCTCCCCGTCCCCCGCGTCGGCGGCCGGGGGGCCGGTCACCAGACGGCGGAGCCGTGCCGACAGCGGTCTTCCCGGCCTGCGGCTGCTCCCCCCGTGCACGCGGGGATCGTCGGTAACGTCGTACCGCTTCACGTAGGCGCCGAGGAACGCCTGGAGCGTGGCCACGGCGGGGATGGCGACCAGCGCGCCCACCGCGCCGAGCAGGGCCGTGCCGGCGATGACCGAACCGAAGGCGACGGCCGGGTGGATGTCGACCGTCTTCGCGGTCAGCTTGGGCTGGAGCACGTAGTTCTCGAACTGCTGGTAGATCACGACGAAGCCCAGCACCCACAGGGCGTACCAGGGGTCGACCGTGAAGGCGAGCAGCATCGGCAGGGCGCCCGCCAGATACGTGCCGATCGTGGGGATGAACTGGGAGACGAGCCCGACCCAGACCGCGAGCGCCGGGGCGTACGGCACTTCCAGGATCATCAGCAGGATGTAGTGCGCGACACCGGAGATCAGCGCCATCAGACCGCGCGAGTAGATGTAGCCGCCGGTCTTGTCGACCGCGATCTCCCAGGCGCGCAGCACCTCCGTCTGCCGGGCCGGCGGCAGGACGGAGCACAGGGCGCGGCGCAGCCGGGGGCCGTCGGCCGCGAAGTAGAAGGAGAACAGGAAGATCGTCAGCAGCCGGAACAGCCCGCCGAGGACGGTGGTGGAGACGTCGAGGACTCCGGTGGCGCTGTTCTGGACGTACTTCTGCAACCAGTCCGAGTGCAGCAGGCTGTCCTGGACCTCGACCCGGGACAGTTCGGTGCGGAACGTCTGGTTGACCCAGTTGATCACCGAGTCGATGTACTTGGGGAACTCGTCGACCATGTCGACGATCTGGCCCGCGAGCATCGAGCCCAGGAGTACGACGAACCCGATGCCGAAGATCATCAGGCCGAGGAAGACGAGGAAGGTGGCGAGGCCGCGCCGCATGCCGTACGCCGCCATCCGGCTGACCGCCGGTTCGATGGCGAGCGCGAGGAAGAACGCGATCAGCACGTTCGTCAGCAACCCGATGAGCTGGTCGAACGCCCAGCTGCCCAGCATGAAGCACGCGTAGAGCGCGAGGGCGAGCACCATGGCCCGCGGCAGCCAGCGCGGCATGCGGGCATCGCCGGAGCCGGACGGCGGCGCGGCCGGCGGAAGGGGCGGGGCGGACGACTGGTCGGGGGCGGTCTCGTCTGTCGATGGCACCCGACAAGTCTCGCCTACGTCACGGACAACCGGCCCCTCGCCCGGAACCGGGCGCCCCGGCTCCGCCCCCACCGGGTCCTGGCCCCGCAGGCCCGCCGTACGCTCCAGGGGAACGCGGGTTCCCTCCGGTGCGACGCTTGTCCGCCGGAAACAGGTCCAGCCGTCAGCGTCCGGCCGTCGGAAACAGGACTCTCTTCAGCGCTTGTCCGCCGGGATGTCCATGGCGGCGCAGACGGCGCGCCAGACGTCCTTGGTTTCCCAACCCGCGTCCAGGGCTTGGTGGACCGTGCGGCCGCCGAGTTCGGCCATCACGTGGTCACGGGCGAAGGAGTCCGCGTACGCCGCGCCGAAGTGGTCGGCCATTCGCTCCCAGAAAATCGTCAACCGCATACCACCAGTATCCCGCCCCTGAGAGTGCAGCATGCCCACGCGGCATGTGCCGGGCCCCGTTCCCCTCTACCGTCGGTCCATGGCTGGAATCGGAGCAAACATCCTCGCCCGTGCCGAGCAGTTCATCTGGCTCACGGCCCGGGTGCTCGAACAGCGCAGGTTCGCCCACGACTTCCTGGGCGGAGATCCCGACGCCGTGGAAACGGCACTCGCCGCCTACCGCAACGAGGACGGAGGGTACGGTCACGCGCTGGAGCCCGATCTCCGGGGCCCGGTCAGCCAACCGCTGCACACCGCCCACGCGCTGAGCGTCCTCGACTCGATCGGCCGCTGCGAGGGACAGCGCGTCGAGCGGATCTGCCGCTATCTGACCGACGTGTCGACCAGAGAAGGCGCTCTGCCCGCGCTCCTGCCCACTCAGCGCGGCTATCCCGCCGCGCCCTTCATCCCGATCGTGGACGCCCCGCCCGCGGAGCTGCTCGCGACCGGGCCGATCGTCGGACTGCTGCACGCCAACCAGGTCTGGCACGCCTGGCTGTTCCGGGCGACGGACTTCTGCTGGAGCGCCGTCGAGGCCCTGGAGCAGTCCCACCCCTACGAGGTCGAGGCCGCGGTCGCCTTCCTGGACGGCGCACCGGACCGGGCCCGCGCGGAGGCGGCGGCGTCCCGGCTCGGTCGCCTGGTGCGCGATCAGCGGCTCGCGGTGCTCGACCCCTCCCGCCGCGGGGAGTACCCGGTGTCGCCGGGCTACGCACCGGGCGAGCACCACTACCCGTACGACTTCGCCCGCACACCCCGCTCGCTGGCCCGCCGCTGGTTCACCGACGAGGAGCTGGAACGTTCGCTCGACCATCTGGCCGCCGAGCAGCAGGACGACGGCGGCTGGCCCGTGACCTGGCGGCAGTGGGCTCCGGGGACCGCGCTGGAGGGGCGCCCCCTGGTGACGCTCAGAGCCCTGGGGACGCTCCGCGCGTACGACCGTCCGCTCGACTGACGATCGTCGGATCATCCGCCCCTGTCGGCCTTCCCCGGCCTCAGGCCAGGGCGCGTACGCCCGCCGTGACCAGCACGCCCGCGCCGACGACCACCAGGAAGGGCGCGCGCAGGACCAGGGCGAGCGCCGCCGCACCGAGCCCGACGGCACGGGCGTCGAGCACGAGCTGCCGGCCGTCCCCGAAGGTCTGCTGCGCGGTGAGCGCCGCCAAGAGCGCCACGGGCAGCAGGGCGGCCATCCGCTGGACGAGCGGTCGCTCCAGCACCCCGGCGGGCACGAGCAGCCCCACGAGCTTGGCGAGGTAGCACCCCACCACGGTCAGTCCGATGGCTGTCCAGATGTTCATACGGACCGCTCGCCCCTCTTCTTCCGCTCCGCCACGTTCCCGCGGTCTTCGTCGGCCCCGTAGTCCTCGCGGTCATCGTCGGCCCCGCGGCTCTCTCGGTTCCCGTGGCCACCGCTGTCTCCGCGGCCCTGGTCGCCCCCGGCCCCGGCGGAGGATCCCTTCGCCCGCCCCATCAGGAAGAGCACGACGGGCGCCGCCAGCGCCGACAGCAGCACCGGCACGCCCGCCGGAAGCACGGGCAGCAGCGTCAGGGCGAGCATCACCGCGAGGGCGGCCGTGACACGCTCGACCGTGCTCCTGAGCATCGGCGCGAGCAGCGCGAGGAACACCGCGGGGCTCGCCGCGTCCAGGCCCCACGCGTCGGTGTCGCCCAGCGCCTCCGCGCCCAGGGCGCCCACCAGGGTGGTGAGGTTCCACAGGACGTACAGGGTGAGGCCGGTGACCGTGAAGCCGATGCGCGCGGCCCGGCGGGTGGGCTGCGGCAGGGTGACCGCCGTCGACTCGTCGATGACCCAGTGGGCGGCGAAGGGCCGTACGGCCCGGGGCAGGTCGAGGAGCTGGGAGAGGCGCAGCCCGTAGAACGCGTTCCGGATGCCGAGGAAGAAGGCCCCGGCCGCGGCCGTGTAGGGGTTGCCGCCCGCCGCCAACGCGCCGACCAGGGCGAACTGGGAGGCGCCGGTGAAGACGAGCAGGCTGAGGACGCAGGTCTGCAGCAGGCTCAGGCCGGAGCCCGCCGAGGTGACGCCGAAGGCGAAGCCGGAGAGCCCGACGGCGACACCGACGCCGAGCGCGTCGCGGACGACGGCCGAGTCCGGCTTGTCCGGCCGCTCCTCCGCCGCCGGGCCGGGTCCGCCGGGCGGTCCGGCCGGGAGAGCACCGGGTGTGCCCGTGCTCTCGGGGAATGTTGTCTGTTCTGCCACGTCCGGCACGCTACGGGGACTGTTCACGACCGGTCTTGTACGTTCTTGCGCCTTCCGTCATCCCCGAACGCGCCTCGCCGCCGATCCGCACCCGGGGCGCTCTGTGCCGGAGCCACCCACGCGGAGGTCCGCGCGTACGCCCCGTCGCTCACCTGCCGGACCGGGGCACTCCGCGTTCGCGCTGGTACGCGCCGGGCGGCACCCCCACGATCCGGGTGAAGTGACGGTTGAGGTGCGGCTGGTCGGTGAAGCCCACGGCGGTCGCGGCCTCGGCGGGGGCGACACCGGCGTCGAGCAGGCGGCGCGCCCGGCGCACCCGGGCGTCGGTGAGCCACGTGTGGGGCGGCATCCCGTACTCCTTCTTGAACGCCCGCAGCAGTGCGAACGGGCCGGTGCCCAGCTCGGTGGCGAGCGCCTCCAGCGTGGGCGGAGCGGCCATGCGCTCCTCCAGCACGGCGCGGGCGCGTACGGCGTTCCGCGCACCCCCGGCGCGCACGGCCGGCCCGGGCAGCGGGCCGCCGTAGTGGCCGAGGAGCCGGGTGACCACGATGCGCAGCAGGCTGTCGGCCGCCAGCGCGTTGCCCTCCTCCGCCGCCCGGTGCACCTCGGTGATCAGCCGGGACGCGTGCGGGTCGGTCACCCGGCTCTCGGCGAAACCGACCGTGCCGCGCAGGGACGTCACCTCGGCGGCGATGTCGTTGACCACCTGGTACGACGGGTAGAGCGTGGAGTACGTCCAGCCCTCGGGAGCCCCGGAGCGGGCGGTGTGCGGCACCTCCGGGTTGATCAGGACCACGGTCCCGGGCACCGCCCGGACCGTTCCGCCCGGCAGCCCCACGTCCTCCACCCCACCGGTGATCGCCCCGATGACGTACCCCTCGTGGCTGTGGCGGGGGAAGGAGTGGCGGACGTAGCGGGCGCGCAGCAGATCGAGGTCGGGCAGTTCGGCGTACTGCCAGTGCCGCGCCCACTCCCCGGTGCCGTCCGCTCCCGCCATGGGGACATTCTCGCAGGTCCCGGCCGTGCGGCGGCGGCCGAGCCGACCACCGCGGACCGGGACGGGGCCCGGTGTCGCCGATCGGGGCACGACCACCGGAACCCGCGTATCGGCGTCGATGTCAGTGCCGGGGTGCAGGATGGTGGCCATGACCGGTTCCGCGCTCGACACGTTCTCGCCCGCGACCCGCAGTTGGTTCACCGGCGCCTTCAGCGCGCCCACCCCGGCGCAGGAGGGCGCCTGGCGTGCCATCGGCGAGGGCAGTGACGTGCTGGTGGTCGCCCCGACCGGTTCCGGCAAGACGCTGGCCGCGTTCCTCGCCTCGCTGGACCGGCTGGCCGCCGAGCCGCCGCCCGCCGACGCCAAGAAGCGCTGCCGCGTGCTGTACGTGTCCCCGCTCAAGGCCCTCGCCGTGGACGTCGAACGCAACCTCCGCTCACCGCTGACCGGCATCCGCCAGGAGTCGGTGCGCCAGGGCCTGCCGGAGCCCGAGGTGCGGGTCGGCATCCGGTCCGGGGACACCCCGCCCGCCGAGCGGCGGTCGATGGTGACCAGGCCGCCGGACATCCTGATCACCACGCCCGAATCGCTGTTCCTCATGCTGACGTCCTCCGCCCGGGAGGCGCTGGCCGGCGTCGAGACCGTGATCCTCGACGAGGTGCACGCGGTCGCCGGGACCAAGCGGGGCGCCCATCTCGCCCTGACGCTGGAGCGGCTCGACGAGCTGCTGGCCCGCCCGGCCCGGCGCATCGGCCTGTCCGCGACGGTCCGGCCGGTCGACGAGGTGGCCCGCTTCCTTTCCCCGCAGCGCAAGGTGGAGATCGTCCAGCCGCGGTCCACGAAGGAGTTCGACCTCTCGGTCGTCGTCCCCGTCGAGGACCTGGGCGAGCTGGGCGGCTCCCCCGCCACGGACGGCGACTCCGGGCAGGCGGACAAGCCCTCGATCTGGCCGCACGTGGAGGAGCGCATCGCCGATCTCGTCCAGGCCCACCGCTCCACCATCGTCTTCGCCAACTCCCGGCGGCTGGCCGAGCGGCTGTGCAACCGGCTGAACGAGATCGCCTACGAGCGGGCGACCGGCACCGCGTTCGACCCCGACGATCCGGCGCCCGCCCTCCCGGAGGCCCACGCCCCGTCCGAGATCATGGCCCAGTCCGGTGCGGCCAGGGGCGCCCCCGCCCTGCTGGCCCGCGCCCACCACGGTTCGGTCTCCAAGGAGCAGCGGGCACAGGTCGAGGAAGACCTCAAGGCGGGCCGGCTGCCCGCCGTGGTCGCCACCTCCAGCCTGGAGCTGGGCATCGACATGGGCGCGGTCGATCTGGTGGTCCAGGTCGAGTCCCCGCCCTCCGTCGCCTCCGGCCTCCAGCGGGTGGGGCGGGCCGGACACCAGGTGGGCGCGGTCTCCACCGGAGTGGTCTTCCCGAAGTACCGGGGCGATCTGGTGCAGGCCGCCGTCGTCACCGAGCGGATGCGCGAAGGGGCCATCGAGGCGCTGCGCATCCCGTCGAATCCGCTGGACGTCCTGGCGCAGCAGCTGGTCGCCATGGTGGCCCTGGACAGCTGGCAGGCCGACGATCTGCTGGCGCTGGTCCGGCGGGCCGCCCCGTTCGCCTCGCTCCCCGAGTCGGCGTTCACGGGCGTGCTCGACATGCTCGCCGGACGCTATCCCTCCGACGCCTTCGCGGAGCTGCGCCCCCGGGTGGTGTGGGACCGGGTGGCGGGCACGGTCACGGGCCGCCCCGGCGCGCAGCGGCTCGCGGTCACATCGGGCGGCACCATCCCCGACCGGGGCCTCTTCGGGGTCTTCCTCGCCGGCGCCGACCCGAAGAAGGGCGGCGGCCGGGTCGGCGAGCTGGACGAGGAGATGGTCTACGAGTCCCGCGTCGGGGACGTGTTCACCCTGGGCACCACGTCCTGGCGGATCGAGGACATCACCCGGGACCGTGTCCTGGTCTCGCCCGCTCCGGGCGTGCCGGGGCGGCTGCCGTTCTGGAAGGGCGACCAGCTGGGCCGCCCGCTGGAGCTCGGCCGCGCGCTCGGCGCCTTCCTCCGGGAGATCGGCGGCCTGTCCGAGGAGGACGCCCGGCTGCGCCTGCTCGCCGCGGGACTCGACGCCTGGGCCGCGGACAACGTCCTCGCCTACCTCGACGAGCAGCGCCGGGCCTGCGGCCATGTGCCGGACGACCGCACGATCCTGGTCGAGCGGTTCCGGGACGAGCTGGGCGACTGGCGGGTCGTCGTGCACTCCCCCTTCGGCGCGCAGGTGCACGCCCCCTGGGCGCTGGCGCTCTCCGCCCGCCTCGGTGAGCGGTACGGGATGGACGCCCAGGTCATGCACGCCGACGACGGGATCGTGCTGCGGCTGCCCGAAGCGGACATGATGGGCCTGGACCTGCTCGACTTCGACGCCCCGGACGGCGGGGGCGACGCGCCCGCGCCGGGGGCCGCGTACGACAGCGACCAGCCCCCGGTGGCCGCCGCCGACGTCGTCTTCGACAAGGGCGAGGTCGAACAGCTCGTCACCGAACAGGTGGGCGGCTCGGCGCTGTTCGCCTCCCGCTTCCGCGAGTGCGCCGCGCGCGCCCTGCTGCTGCCCCGGCGCTCCCCCGGCAAGCGCACCCCGCTGTGGCAGCAGCGCCAGCGGGCGTCCCAGCTGCTCCAGGTGGCCTCGGAGTTCGGCTCGTTCCCGATCGTCCTGGAGGCCGTCCGCGAATGCCTCCAGGACGTGTTCGACGTCCCCGGGCTCACGGAGCTGATGGGCGATCTGGAGGCGCGCCGGGTCCGGCTGGTCGAGGTGACCACCCAGGAGCCCTCGCCGTTCGCCCGCTCCCTCCTCTTCGGCTACGTCGCGCAGTTCCTGTACGAAGGGGACTCGCCACTCGCCGAGCGCCGCGCCGCCGCCCTCTCGCTGGACTCCCATCTCCTGGCCGAGCTGCTGGGCCGGGCGGAGCTGCGCGAGCTGCTCGACGCCGAGGTCCTGACCGAGCTGGAGCGGGAGCTGCAGTGGCTCACGGACGATCGGCGGATCAAGGACGTCGAGGGCGTGGCCGACCTGCTGCGGGTGCTCGGCCCGCTCACCGACGCCGAGCTGGCCGAGCGGGGGGCCGAGCCGTCGTGGGCCCCGGAGCTGGCCGCGGCCCGCCGGGCGATCCAGGTCCGGATCGCCGGCGCCGACCACTGGGCGGCGATCGAGGACGCGGGCCGCCTCCGGGACGCCCTGGGCACCGCGCTCCCGGTCGGCGTCCCGGAGGCGTTCACCGAGCCGGTGAAGGACCCCCTCGGCGACCTCCTGGCCCGGTACGCGCGAACGCACGGCCCGTTCACCGCCGCACGGGCCGCCGAACGGTTCGGGCTCGGCACCGCCGTCACCGACGGCGCGCTGCAGCGGCTCTCGGCCGCCGGCCGGACCGTCCAGGGGGAGTTCCACCCGGCGGGCATCGGCCAGGAGTGGTGCGACGCCACGGTGCTGCGCCGGCTCCGCCGCCGCTCGCTCGCGGCGCTGCGCCAGGAGCTGGAGCCGGTGCCGCCCGCCGCCCTCGCCTCCTTCCTCCCCCAGTGGCAGCACTTCGGATCCCACCGGCTGCGCGGCATCGACGGACTGGCGCGCGCCGTCGAACAGCTCCAAGGCGCACCCGTTCCCGCGTCGGCGCTGGAGAAGCTGATCCTGCCGAGCCGGGTCACGGGCTACACCCCGGCGATGCTCGACGAACTCACGACCACCGGCGAGGTCGTCTGGGCGGGAGCGGGGGCGCTGCCCGGCAAGGACGGCTGGATCTCCCTCTTCCTCGCAGACAGCGCCCCGCTGCTCCTCCCGCCGCCGCATCCGCTGGAGCTGTCGGCGCTCCACGAGTCCGTGCTCACCACGCTCTCCGGCGGATACGGCCTCTTCTTCCGGCAGATCGCCGACCAGGTCCGGGCCACCACCCACCCGGAGTGCACGGACCAGCAACTCGCCGACGCCGTGTGGGACCTGGCCTGGTCCGGGCGACTCACCAACGACACCCTGGCGCCGCTGCGCTCGCTGCTGGGCTCGGGGCGGACGGCGGGGGCCACCGCGCACCGCTCCCGGCGCGGTGTTCCGCGCGGGCGCTACGGGTCGCTCACCGCCGCCGCCCGAACCGCCTCGCGCACCGGCCCGCCGACGGTCTCGGGCCGCTGGTCCCTGCTCCCCCCGGTCGAACCGGAACGGACCCACCGCGCCCACGCGTTGGCCCGCACCCTCCTCGACCGGCACGGCGTGGTGACCCGCGGCGCGGTGCAGGCCGAGGGGGTGGAGGGCGGCTTCTCCGCGACGTACCGGGTGCTGGCCGCGTTCGAGGACAACGGGCAGGCGCGGCGCGGCTATGTGGTCGAGGGGCTGGGCGCCGCCCAGTTCGCGATGGACGGGGCGGTGGACCGGCTGCGGGCGGTCTCCACGGCACGGGACCGCCGCGACCCGGAGACGGTGCCCGAGGCCGTGGTGCTCGCCGCCGCCGACCCCGCCAACGCCTACGGCGCGGCGCTGCCGTGGCCGGAGTCCCCGGACGGCGCGGGGCACAAGCCGGGCCGGAAGGCGGGGGCGCTGGTGGTCCTCGTCGACGGCGAGCTGACGCTCTACATGGAGCGCGGCGGCAAGACCCTCCTGGCCTGGCCGTCCGATCCCGAGTCACCAGCCCTGCGCGCGGCGGCCGAGGCGCTGGCCGCCTCCGCGCGCGCCGGGGCCCTGGGCACGGTGACCGTCGAGCGGATGAACGGCGTCTCCTCCCTGACCTCGCCGCTGGGCCGCACCCTGGAGGCCGCCGGATTCCTCGCCACCCCGAAGGGTCTGCGGCTGCGCGCCTGACCGGAACCACGTCCCGGGGCAGCCCTCCCGGCACGTCCGGCGGATCTCGACCGGGCCCATGACACCTGGCGCGGCCTCCGATCCTGATCCGCCGGACGCATCCCGGGGCGGTTCGGCACACGAACGCGCCCGGCGCGCCCATGATGGAGTCATGCCCGAAGGAGACACCGTCCTGCAGACCGCCGCCCGGCTCCACACGGCGCTGGCCGGGCGGGAGCTGACCCGGTCGGACCTGCGCGTCCCCCGCTTCGCCACCGCCGACCTCACCGGCCGTACCATCCTGGACGTCGTCGCGCGCGGGAAACACCTGCTGACCCGGGTCGAGGGCGGGCTGACCCTCCACAGCCATCTGCGGATGGACGGCGCCTGGCGGGTGTACGCGCCGGGCGAGCGGTGGCGGGGCGGTCCGGGACACCAGATCCGCGCGATCCTCGGCAACAGCGAGCACACGGCTGTCGGCTACCGGCTCCCGGTGCTGGAACTGCTGCGGACCGACGAGGAGAGCCGGGCGGTGGGCCACCTCGGGCCGGACCTGCTGGGCCCCGACTGGGACGCGGACCTCGCCCTGGAGCGGCTGCTCGCCGCGCCGGAGCGGCCCATCGGCGAGGCCCTGCTGGACCAGCGCAATCTGGCGGGCATCGGCAACGTCTACAAGTGCGAGCTGTGCTTCCTGGCCCGCGTCACCCCGTGGCTCCCCGTGGGCGACCTCCCCGAAGGGGTGCTCCCCCGGCTCGTCACCGCGGCCGAGCGTCTGCTGTACGCCAACCGCGACCGCCCCACCCGCACCACGACGATCGCCGCCGAACTCCGCACCCCACCGCTCCGGCCCCGGGAACCGGACCCCACCGCGGCCGAGGTGCCGGCTCCCGGCCGCGCGCGCACGCTCCCGCCCGTCCGCGTACGGGAGCCGCTGTACGTCTACGGCCGGGGCCGCCGCCCCTGCCTGCGCTGCGGCACCCCGATCCGCCGCGCCGACCAGGACGACCGCCCCACGTACTGGTGCCCCGCCTGCCAGTCGGGCCCGACACCCCAGGGCGCGTCCGGCGGATCGTGACCGGGTCCACGACGCCTGGCCCGGCTGGCCCGGTCCTGACGCTCCGGACGCACCCTGGTTGACGCACCGTCAGATCCGGTCGTACGGTCCCGTCATGCCTCTGTCCGCGTACGACCTCACGGGCCGCGCCGCGTTCGTCACGGGCGCGGCGAGCGGCATCGGCCGGGCGAGCGCGCTCCTGCTCGCGGCGGCCGGGGCCACCGTGCACTGCGCCGATCGCGACGAGACGGGCCTGCGCGGGACGTGCGACCTCGTCGCGGAGGCGGGCGGGGACGCCCGGATCCACCCCCTCGACGTCACCGACCGCACGCAGGTCCGGGCGGCCGTCGACGCGGCCGGGGCCATCGACGTCCTGGTCGCCGCGGCCGGGATCATGCACACCAGCAGCGTGCTGGAGACGGCGGACGAGGACCTGGAACGGGTGCTGAGAGTCAATTTCGCCGGGGTGCTGTACGCCTGCCAGGAGGTGGCCCGCTCCCTGACGGACCGCTCCGCACCCGGCTCGCTGATCACCATGGCGTCCGGCGCCGTGGACTCCGCGAGCGCGGGCCTGCTCTGCTACAGCGTCGCGAAGGCCGCCGTGGTGCAGCTGACCAAGACGCTGGCCACGGAGCTCGGACCGCACGCCATACGGGTGAACGCCGTCGCCCCCGGCTGGATCCGTACGCCGATGACCGACCGGCACGACGCGGCCGGGCAGCTCCGGACGGAGACCGCGATGGCCCGGCTCTCGCCGCTGGGGCGGGTCGGCGCACCCGAGGACGTCGCCCACACCGTGCTGCACCTGGCCTCGGACGCCTCGGCCTTCACGACCGGCCAGATCCTCCGCCCGAACGGCGGCGTCGCCATGCCCTGGTGAGCCACCGCCCGCGCCCAGGCGGTCCCACGGGCACCGGCACCACCGACGCGACGTGGACCGGCAGCAGGCTCAGCCCCCAGCCACCCGCCGCCACCGCCCCCTCGACCAGCCCCGCCTGCTCCGGGCGCAGGATCAGCCGGAGCACCGCCCACCACCACACCCCGCCGAGAACCAGCGCCGGCACCCGTCGCCGTATCATCGCCGCCTCCCGCCGCCGAGACCCTTTCCGGCAGTTTCCCCTGGCCGCGGCGGCGGTGCATCCAGAACGGCCCGCCGAGGGGGCCGCCCCCGGCCCCACCGGGGGCACCCACGCGGAAGCGCCCGCGCCACGATGGCGGGGGCGCTCACACCCTGAGGGCGTCGGCTCCGGGAGGCGCGGGTACGCCTACTTGTCGTCGTCCCGGCGAAGGGAGTCCGTGACGCCCTTGGCGCGATCGCCGAGCCCCTCGGCGGTCTCCTTGGCGCCACCCTTGGCCTGGTCGGCCTTGCCCTCGGCCTCCTTGCGCTGGTCGCCGGTCAGCTTGCCGACCGCTTCCTTGCCCTTGCCCTTCAGCTTGTCCATGGCTCCGTCGCTCATGATCCGCTCCCTCTCACTCGTCCGATGTGTCCCGGGCGCCGACCGCGGCGTTCGCACGCCGCCGGCCGACGGGTCGTACGGTCAGGCGCTCTCCGCCTGGAACATCCAGGCGTGCTTCTCGAGCTCGGCCGTCAGCGCGATCAGCAGGTCCTGGGTGACCGGGTCCGGCTCGTCGGTCACCTCGATGCGCTCCCGCATCCGGCCGATGACCACGCCCAGCGCGTCCACCAGGATCCGCACCGCGTCGGTGTCCTTGATCCAGCCCTCGGGCACGGACGCGATCGCGGTCTCCTTGGAGACCGTGCCGGCGCGGCCGTCCGGGTTGACGCCGACCGCCGACGCGCGCTCGGCGACGGTGTCGGAGTGCTGGCGGGCCGTGACGACGACGTCGTCGAGCTGAAGGTGCACGGAGCGGAAGCGCGGACCGACCACGTTCCAGTGGACCTGCTTGGCCACCAGGGAGAGGTCGACCAGGTCGACCAGGGCGCCTTGCAGCGCCGCTCCCACGACCTTCAGGTCGCTCTCGGACAACGTGCTCTTGACGACAGTCATGTGCGCTACTCCCATCCGTCAGCCGCTTGACCGACCGTTTCGGTGCATCACCCACGATGGCACATATGAAGCAAAACGGTCATGTGGGCCTCGTCCTTCGTGTGCCCGCCGGACGAGCTCTCACACCCGTCCTCCACGGATGAAGCACAGGTCACAGAGAAATCGGGCCCCACGCCGAAGAGCCCCGGCCGGCCCCGGTGGGGGCCGACCGGGACTCCGGTCGAGCAATGGTGCCGCAGGGATCAGGCGGCGACGACGTCCACCGCTTCCGCGGGCGCCTTGATGGTGACGCGCCCCGACGGCACACCTGCGACCGACGAGACGGAGACGGAATTGAGCATGGGGCGAACCGGCACTGGCACCGGATCGCTGGCAGCCGCCGACGCGGCGAGCTCGGCGAGCGAGAGCTCGTCACTCACCTCACGCATGAGCTCGGACATCCGTACGTCAAGCGCGTCGCAAATCGCGGAGAGCAGCTCGGAGGATGCCTCCTTCTGCCCCCGCTCCACCTCGGAGAGATAACCGAGCGAGACCCGGGCGGACGAGGAGACTTCGCGCAGAGTACGGCCTTGGCGCTGGCGCTGCCGACGCAGCACGTCACCCAGCAGGCGACGGAGCAGAATCATCGGTGGCTCCCTCCTCGGACCGCGTAGCCGCATCCTTCACGCCCTACCGTACCGCCTTGAGGCGCGGCCGTGCGGGGAGCGATGTTGTGTTCACTCAGGGCTGCAAACATCAAATCCCCCCGTGTTGTTCCGTATCCTGTGCCCGCGCATTCTCACCGAGTTCGCTCGCGAGCAGTTCGAGGACGCTTCGCACGCTCTCATGACGGATCTCCGCCCTCCCACCATTCAACCGCAGAGCGACGACTTTCTCGACGCCGGAGGGTCCGGCCACGGCCGCGTAGACCGTGCCGACCGGCTGCCCGTCCTGCGGTTCCGGCCCGGCGACCCCCGTGGTGGAGACGCCCCAGTCCGCGTCGAGGACCCGGCGCACCCCGGCCGCCATCTGCGCCGCGACCTCGGGGTCCACCGCACCGCGCTCTGCCAGGAGAGGCGCGTCGACGCCGAGGAGGTCCCGCTTGACCGGGGTGGCGTACGCCGTCACCGAGCCCCGGAAGGACCGGGAGGCGCCGGGTACGGCGGTCAGCTCGGCGGCGACCAGGCCGCCCGTCAGCGATTCGGCGACGGCCAGCGTCTCGCCGCGCGCGCCGAGGAGCCGGAGCACCCGGGCGGCGGCTGTCACCGCTCGGCCTCCGCGCCGCCTCGCGCCTCGGCGGCGCCGGACCGTACGTCGAAGGCCCCCGCCGGGATGTCCGCCGTTCCGGACCGCGGTTCCGCCGCATCGGGCCGGGCGTCCGTGACGGCCGTCACCGCACCGGCCGGCGCGGCGCCCACCGCGGAACCCGCGGCCGCCCGCAGCGCCTCCGTGGCGTCCGCCGAGCGGGCCGCCGCGGCGGCCCGCTCGGCGGCGAGGCCCTGACGGCGCAGGACGACGGCCTGACGTACGTAGTCGAGCCCGGTGACCACCGTCAGCACGACGGCGACCATCATCACCCAGAACCGCAGGGTCGCCAGGGGCCCCGTGAGGGCCAGGACGTACATGCCGGCCGCCGTCCCCTGCGCGAGCGTCTTCAGCTTGCCGCCTCTGCTGGCCGGGATCACCGCGTGGCGGATCACCCAGAACCGCATGAGCGTGATGCCGAGCTCACGCGCGATGATCACGCCGGTGATCCACCACGGCAGATCGCCCAGGATGGAGAGCGAGACCAGCGCGGCTCCCATGATCGCCTTGTCGGCGATGGGGTCGGCGATCTTCCCGAAATCCGTGACCAGGTTGTACGTCCGCGCCAGATGGCCGTCGAACAGGTCGGTGATCATCGCGATGGCGAAGGCCGCCCAGGCGAAGGAGCGCCAGGCCGGGTCGTACCCGCCGTTGTGGAACAGCAGGAGGACGAAGCCGGGCACGAGCAGCAGCCGGACCATGGTGAGGATGTTGGCGATGTTCCACAGGCTGGCCTGGTTGACGGCCGCAGTGCCCAGCTTGCCGCCGCGGACCGGCTTCGCGCCGGAGCCGCCTGCCGCGGATGCCGGGACTCCCGTCATCTGGCTACCTCCGCAAGGTCGTGGTGTTCGGCCACCAGGTCGACGCCCTCGGTGCCCACTGCCTTCGCCTCGACCATACGGCCCGGCACCAGTCCCTCGCGTGTGGTGAAGACCACCTGGCCGTCCGTTTCGGGCGCCTGGTGCGCCGCGCGCCCGACCACGACCTCGCCGTCCTCGTCCGACTCCACGGACTCCACCAGCACCTGGAGGGTCTCCCCCACGCGCTCCTCGGCACGCTGCGAGGTCAGCTCCTCGGCCAGCTGGGAGATGTGGGCGAGGCGCTCCGCGATGGTGTCGGCGTCGAGCTTGTTCTCGTAGCCCACCGCTTCGGTGCCCTCCTCGTCGGAGTAGCCGAAGACGCCGATCGCGTCGAGGCGGGCGCCGGTGAGGAAGCGTTCCAGCTCCGCGAGGTCGGCCTCGGTCTCACCGGGGAAGCCGACGATGAAGTTCGAGCGGGCGCCGGCCTCGGGGGCCTTGCTCCGGATGGTGTCCAGCAGCTCCAGGAAGCGGTCGGTGTCGCCGAAGCGGCGCATCGCGCGCAGCACGCCGGGGGCGGAGTGCTGGAAGGAGAGGTCGAAGTACGGGGCGACCTTCGGCGTCGAGGTGAGGACGTCGATGAGACCGGGGCGCATCTCGGCGGGCTGGAGGTAGCTGACCCGGATCCGCTCGATGCCGTCCACGTCGGCCAGCTCGGGCAGCAGGGTCTCCAGCAGCCGGATGTCGCCGAGGTCCTTGCCGTAGGAGGTGTTGTTCTCGGAGACGAGCATGACCTCCTTGACGCCCTGCTCGGCCAGCCAGCGGGTCTCCTGGAGCACGTCCGAGGGCCGCCGCGAGATGAACGAACCGCGGAAGGAGGGGATCGCGCAGAAGGAGCAGCGGCGGTCGCAGCCCGAGGCGAGCTTCACCGAGGCGACGGGGCTGGTGCCGAGGCGGCGGCGCAGCGGCGCCCGGGGCCCGGAGACCGGAGCGACCCCCTCCGGCAGGTCCTCGGGGACCGGGGCGGGCGCCTCCTGGGCGTGGCCGGGCAGCGCCACGGCGGCGTCCTGCCGCTCGGCGGGACTGATCGGCAGCAGCTTGCGGCGGTCGCGCGGGGTGTGCGAGGCGTGGATGCCGCCGTTGAGGATGGTCTGGAGCCGGTCGGAGATGTCGGCGTAGTCGTCGAATCCGAGGACGCCGTCCGCCTCCGGCAGGGCCTCGGCGAGGTCCTTGCCGTAGCGCTCGGCCATGCAGCCGACGGCGACGACGGCCTGGGTGCGGCCGTGGTCCTTCAGATCGTTCGCTTCGAGCAGGGCGTCGACGGAGTCCTTCTTGGCGGCTTCGACGAACCCACAGGTGTTGACGACTGCGACATCCGCGTCCGAGGCGTCCTCGACGAGGTCCCAGCCGTCCGCTGCCAAGCGGCCTGCAAGCTCCTCCGAGTCCACCTCGTTACGGGCGCAGCCAAGAGTGACAAGGGCGACGGTACGGCGTTCGGGCATGGACTCAAGACTACTTCGTCCCCGCGCACCTCCTGCCGTCCAGGGTTGCCGAGCCCACTCACGAGCGCCCCGCGGCTACGAGGAGTGACGCCGGGCCGCCCCGGGAACGCCGAAGGGCGCCCGGCGCGAGGCCGGACGCCCGTCGTGGCGTTCACAGGGGGTGAGGACGGCGGGTCAGCCGGCCTCGGGGTCGCCCTTGGTGTAGGAGAGACGTTCGACCTGGCCGGGGCCGAAGCGGTCCTGGACCTGCTTGCCGTTGACGAAGAGCTCGATCGCCCCGGCGTCGCCGAGGACGAGGTCGATGCGCTCGCTGTCCTGGAAGGTCTTGGACTCGCCCTGGAGCAGCAGCCCGTCGAAGAGCAGCCGTCCGTTGTGGTCCTTGGCCGAGATCCAGCTCTTGCCCCGGTCGGCGCTGAGCTTGACCGTCACCTTGTCCCGGGGGGCCGCGGCGATGGCGCTCTCGGAGGGCACGGGCTCCTTGTCGGCGGGCTTGGTCGCGGTGGGCTTGGCCGCCGTCTTGTCGGGCTTGGAGCCCTCGGCGACCTGGGCGGTGGTGGAGGGTTCGTCCTCGCCCCCGTTGAAGAGGGTGAAGCCGACGAACCCGATGACGGCGACGATGGCCGCGACCATGGCGGCGGTCCAGTTGGGCCGCCGGGGTTCGGAGCGGATGCGTTCCGCTTCGAACAGCGGGACCGCCGGAGTCGGCGCCGGACGCCCGCCGTGGTCGGCGTCGTACTCCTCGACCAGCGGTTCCGGATCGAGGCCGACGGCGCGGGCGAGCGTGCGGATGTGGCCGCGGGCGTAGACGTCGCCGCCGCAGCGGGAGAAGTCGTCCTGCTCGATCGCCTGCACGATGGGCATGCGCACCCGGGTCGAGGCGCTGACTTCCTCGACCGTCAGACCTGCGGCGATACGAGCCTGCTGGAGGGCGCGACCGACCGAAGGCCGGTCGTCTTCGGGAGAGTTGCCGATGGACACGGGGGCGCCTTTCGAGCGTGAGCCACCTGCTGGGTGTTCAGTCTAGGGGGGGTACGAAAGGGAGGGGCAACCGGGCGGGACGACTTTGTACGCCATCGGGTTCGCCGGTCGGCCCCGCCTCCGGCTCCGGGGTGGAGCGGCTGCGGAGCACGGCCCCGATCGAGGACTGGGCAACCGGTAGTGGGCCGAACGGGGGTGGGGGACGAGCGGGGTGGGAACGGTGTGGACTGCGGGGAGGGGCACGGTGGTGTCCCTCCCTTCAACTGGACGTACGGCCGTACGAAACGGTTGCCCACAAAACCTTTACGGAGCGGATTGCGTTACGGGGCGGATTCCCCGCGGATGACGGCCAACACCCCGTCGAGCTCGTCGGGTTTCACGAGGACGTCGCGGGCTTTGGAGCCCTCGCTCGGTCCGACGATGGAGCGGGACTCCATGAGGTCCATCAGCCGCCCGGCCTTCGCGAAACCGACCCGGAGCTTGCGCTGGAGCATCGAGGTCGATCCGAACTGGGTGGAGACGACCAGTTCGGCGGCCTGGCAGAGCAGGTCCAGGTCGTCGCCGATGTCCTCGTCGATCTCCTTCTTCTGCTTCGTGCCGACGACGACGTCGTCCCGGAAGACCGGGGCCATCTGGTCCTTGCAGTGCTGGACGACGGCTGCGACCTCGTCCTCGGTGACGAACGCTCCCTGCATACGGGTCGGCTTGTTGGCGCCCATCGGGAGGAACAGCCCGTCGCCCTTGCCGATGAGCTTCTCCGCGCCGGGCTGGTCGAGGATGACGCGGCTGTCGGCGAGGGAGGAGGTGGCGAAGGCGAGCCGGGAGGGCACGTTGGCCTTGATCAGGCCGGTCACCACGTCGACCGAGGGGCGCTGGGTGGCGAGCACCAGGTGGATGCCGGCCGCACGGGCCAGCTGGGTGATGCGGACGATGGAGTCCTCGACGTCACGCGGGGCCACCATCATCAGGTCGGCCAGCTCGTCGACGATCACCAGCAGGTACGGGTACGGGGACAGCTCGCGCTCGCTGCCCTCGGGCAGTTTGAGCTTGCCCTCGCGCACCGCCTTGTTGAAGTCGTCGATGTGCCGGTAGCCGAAGTTGGCCAGGTCGTCGTAGCGCAGGTCCATCTCGCGGACCACCCACTGGAGCGCTTCGGCGGCCTTCTTGGGGTTGGTGATGATCGGGGTGATGAGGTGAGGGATGCCCTCGTACGCGGTCAGCTCGACGCGCTTGGGGTCGACGAGGACCATCCGCACGTCCTCGGGGGTGGCCCGCACCATGACCGAGGTGATCAGGCAGTTGATGCAGGACGATTTTCCGGAGCCGGTGGCGCCGGCCACCAGCATGTGGGGCATCTTGGCCAGGCTGTGCATGACGTAGCCGCCCTCGACGTCCTTGCCGAAGGCCACCATCATCGGGTCGTCGTCCTCGGCCAGGCGCAGCACATCGCCGAGGTTGACCATCTCCCGGTCGCTGTTGGGGATCTCGATGCCGACCGCCGACTTGCCGGGGATCGGGGAGATGATCCGCACGTCGGGACTGGCCACCGCGTAGGCGATGTTCTTGGTCAGCGCGGTGATCTTCTCGACCTTGACGGCGGGGCCGAGCTCCACCTCGTACCGGGTGACCGTCGGCCCCCGGGTGAAGCCGGTGACGGCGGCGTCCACCTTGAACTCGGTGAAGACGGTGGTCAGCGACTCGACCACCAGGTCGTTGGCGGCGCTGCGGGTCTTGCCGGGGCCGCCGCGCTCCAGCAGGTCGAGCGAGGGCAGGGAGTAGGTGATGTCGCCGGAGAGCTGGAGCTGTTCGGCGCGGGCGGGCAGCCCGGGTGAGGATTCGGGGGCGGGCTTGGTCAGGTCGGGCACACCGCCGGACCGCTCCTCGGCGCCCTCGGCGGCGGGGGCGGTCCTGCGGACGCCGGGCTTCGGGCGCTCCTCCCGCTGCTCGGCCCCGCGGGCTCCGGGAACAGGCGTACCGGTGCGTTCCCGGTCCGGCGAGACTCCCTGCGTCAGATCCGCGACGACCGGCGAGGGCGGCATGCCGTTGAGCACGGCCCCGTCGAGCGCGGCAGCGGCGGCGGCCGCGACGTCCACCGCGTCCAGCGGCCGGTTCATCGCGGGCTGGGCGGAGGGACGGCGGGGCCGGCGGCGCTTGGTGAGCGCCTCCTCCTCGGCCCGGTCGTGGTCGGGTCCGGCGTCGGTGCGCCGGGTCCCGCGCCGGCGGGGGCCCTCGGGCAGGGCGTCGCGCCACTGCTCGTCGTAGCGCTCGTCGTCGCCCTCGTACCCCTCGACGTCCTCGGGGGACGGTTCGACGATTCCGAGACGGACGCCGAGTTGGCGGAGCCGCTGCGGGATGGCGTTGACCGGGGTGGCGGTGACGACCAGGAGCCCGAACACGGTCAGCAGCACCAGCAGCGGTACGGCGAGGACCTCGCCCATCATGAAGATCAGCGGCTTCGAGGTGGCCCACCCGATCAGACCGCCCGCATCCTGCATCGCCTCGGTGCCGGCGTCGCGGCCCGGCGAGCCGCAGGCGATGTGCACCTGGCCGAGGACGCCGATGACGAGGGCGGACAGCCCGATGACGATACGGCCGTTGGCGTCCGGCCGCTCCGGATAGAGGATCAGACGGACCGCCATCGCGCCCAGCAGTATCGGCGCGAGCAGATCGAGCCGCCCGAAGGCCCCGGTGACCAGCATCTCGACCAGGTCGCCGACCGGGCCCTGGAGGTTGGACCAGGTGCCGGCGGCGACGACCAGCGCCAGGCCGAGCAGCAGCAGCGCGAGGCCGTCCTTGCGGTGGGCTGGGTCAAGCCCCTTGGCTCCACGCCCTATCGAACGGAACACCGCGCCGACGCCGTGCGCCGTCCCGAGCCAGACCGCCCGCACCAGGCGGTAGAGGCCGCCGGTGGGCGAGGGCGCGGGTTTGGGCGCGGGCTTCCTGGCCGCCGCCTTCTTCGCGGGGGCCACCGCCTTCTTGGCTGCGACCTTCTTCGCGGGCGCGGCTTTCTTCGCCGGCCCCGTGGTACGGCCGACGCGCTTTGTGGTGCCCGCCGTGCCCTGGGAACCCTTGCCGGACGTACGTGAGGCCATGGTGCCGAGGTTACCGCTGTCGCCCCTCGTGAACACGTTCGGCCGCTGGTTCACCCGTCCGTGTCGCCTTCACGGGGCGGGGAACTGACGTCGGCTCACGCGGAAGGCCCCACGCGTCACCGGGAGTCGGGGTGCGTGAGGCCCTGCGCCGGGCCCGTGCGGGCGTCGCGGACTCGGAAACCGACGCTGCCGGGAGGCTCGGGGCCGGTCCTGCCGGATCGCTGCGACTCAGCTCGGGGCGGGCAGCACGCTCGCGCCTCCGCCGGTCCCCGGCTCCAACGCGTCGAGCGCGCGGCGCAGCCCGGTCAGCTTGCGCTCCAGATGGGCGGCGGTGGCGACGGCCGCGGCGTCCGCGGACTCGTCGTCGAGCTGTTTGGAGAGCGCCTCGGCCTGTTCCTCGACGGCGGCCAGCCGCGCCGAGAGCTCGGCCAGCAGACCGGCCGGCTCCCGCTCGTGCCGGCTTCCCGCCTGGCCGTCGCCCTCCAACTGCAGCCGCAGCAGCGCGGCCTACTCGCGGAGCTTGCAGTTCTTCATGTACAGCTCGACGAAGACCGAGACCTTGGCGCGGAGCACCCACGGGTCGAACGGCTTCGAGATGTAGTCCACCGCTCCCGCCGCGTATCCGCGGAAGGTGTGGTGCGGACCGTGGTTGATCGCGGTGAGGAAGATGATCGGGATGTCCCGGGTCCGCTCCCGCCGCTTGATGTGCGCGGCGGTCTCGAAACCGTCCATGCCCGGCATCTGGACGTCCAGCAGAATGACCGCGAAATCGTCCGTGAGCAGCGCTTTGAGCGCCTCCTCCCCTGACGATGCCCGGACCAGTGTCTGATCGAGCGCAGAGAGGATGGCCTCCAGCGCCAGCAGATTCTCCGGCCGGTCATCGACCAGGAGGATCTTGGCCTTCTGCACCATGGCCCGTCCTCCTCGCCCCGGAAATACGCCGGGTGCCGCCCCGGGGGACGACTCCCTTACGCCGTCCGCCCTTGTGCCGGTCATGGTAGCCGCACCCCGCCCGTCACCACACCCTGTCACCGCGATGTCACCGTGCACATACCGCAAACGCGGTGGGAGACCAGAAGGTTCCCCGAATGCAGCGGGTTCACACCCGTTCGCGCACGGTCGATCATCAACTCACGCCAACTCGTTCAACCTTCGATCACTCTCCGTGCATCCACTGCTCCATCACCGCGAGCAGATGATCAGGATCGACCGGCTTCGTCACATAGTCGGAAGCTCCACACTCGATGGCCTTCTCCCGGTCGCCCTTCATCGCCTTCGCGGTGAGCGCCACGATCGGAAGTCCGGCGAACTGCGGCATCCGCCGGATCGCGGTCGTCGTCGCGTAACCGTCCATCTCGGGCATCATGATGTCCATCAGTACGACCGTCACGTCGTCGTGCTGCTCCAGGACTTCGATCCCCTCGCGGCCGTTCTCGGCGTACAGCACCGCCAGTCCGTGCTGCTCCAGCACGCTGGTGAGCGCGAAGACGTTGCGGATGTCGTCGTCGACGATGAGCACCTTCTCCCCGCGGAAACGGAACGTCCGCCGGGGCGCCTGCTCCTCCGCGCCCTGGTCCTGCGCCCGGTCCGGGCCGCCCTGCACCCATTCCTCCTGCTGAGGCGCGCTGTCGGGCGCGGTGCGACCGGCCGGGAGGGCGGGCCTGGCGGCCGCTTCCCCCAAGGCCTTGCGCCGACGACGGAACACTCCCGCGGAGTTGGCCGGATCGCCGAGCGGAGCCTGCTGGCCCTGCGGCGGCTGGGCCTGCCCCGGCCCGTCGGCGCCACCCAGCACCTCGGCGGAACCGGAACCCGCCGACGGGTAGCCCTGGGGCGGCAGTTCCGCGCGGTGCAGCGGCAGGTACAGCGTGAAGGTCGAACCCCGGCCCGGTTCGCTGGCCGCGTGGATCTCACCGCCGAGCAGCCGGGCGATCTCCCGGCTGATGGAGAGGCCGAGACCGGTGCCTCCGTACTTGCGGCTCGTCGTGCCGTCCGCCTGCTTGAACGCCTCGAAGATCACCAGCATCTTGCTGGACGCGATCCCGATGCCGGTGTCGGTCACCGAGAAGGCGATCAGACCGGCGTCCGGGTCGCGCAGCGAACCGGCCTCCAGCAGATGTTCCCGGATCGCGTTGGGAACGTCGGCTCCGGCCGGCCGGATCACCAGCTCGACCGCACCGCTGTCGGTGAACTTCACCGCGTTGGAGAGCAGGTTGCGCAGCACCTGGAGCAGGCGCTGCTCGTCCGTGTGCAGGGTGGCGGGAAGCTCCGGCGAGACCCGTACGGAGAAGTCGAGCCCCTTCTCCGCGGTGAGCGGGCGGAAGGTGGCCTCCACGTAGTCGACCAACTGGACCAGCGCGATCCGCGTCGGGCTGACGTCCATCTTGCCCGCCTCGACCTTGGAGAGGTCGAGGATGTCGTTGATCAGCTGGAGCAGGTCGGAGCCGGCGCCGTGGATCGTCTCGGCGAACTCCACCTGCTTCGGCGAGAGGTTGCCCTCGGCGTTGTCGGCCAGCAACTTGGCGAGGATCAGCAGCGAGTTGAGCGGCGTGCGCAGCTCGTGCGACATGTTCGCCAGGAACTCGGACTTGTAGCGCATCGAGACCGCGAGCTGCTCGGCGCGCTCCTCCAGCACCTGGCGCGCCTCCTCGATCTCGGTGTTCTTCACCTCGATGTCGCGGTTCTGCTGGGCCAGCAGCTCGGCCTTCTCCTCCAGTTCGGCGTTGGACGCCTGGAGTGCCTTCTGGCGGTTCTCCAACTCCTGCGAGCGGTCGCGCAGTTGCTCGGTCAGCTCCTGCGACTGCTCCAGCAGCTTCTCCGTCTTGGTGTTGACGCTGATCGTGTTGACGCTGGTGGCGATCATCTCGGCGAGCTGGTTGAGGAAGTCCCGCTGGATGTGCGTGAACGGCTGGAAGGAGGCCAGCTCGATCACGCCGAGGACCTTGCCCTCGAAGAGGACCGGCAGCACGATCACATGCGCCGGAGGGGCCTCCCCGAGCCCGGACGAGATCTTCAGGTACCCCGGCGGCACGTTGTCCACCTGGATCGTCCGCTTCTCCTCGGCCGCCGTCCCGATGAGCGTCTCCCCGGGCCGGAAGGAGGTCGGCATCGAGCCCGCGGAGTAGCCGTAACTCCCCCGCATCCGCAGCTCGTACGAGCCGTCCTCGCCGTTGTCGGGACCGACCTCATCCGAATCGCCCGGCGCCATCGCCAGGAAGAACGCGCCGTGCTGAGCCGAGACCACCGGCGTCAGCTCGCTCATGATCAGCGAGGCCACGTCGTCCAGATCGCGGCGGCCCTGCATCAGTCCGGAGATCCGGGCGAGGTTGCCCTTCAGCCAGTCCTGCTCCTTGTTGGCGAGCGTAGTGTCGCGCAGGTTCGCGATCATCGTGTTGATGTTGTCCTGGAGGACCTGGATCTCACCAGCCGCGTCCACGTCGATCTTGAGGTTCAGATCGCCGCGCGTCACCGCCGTGGCGACCGCCGCGATGGCCCGTACCTGACGGGTCAGGTTCCCGGCCATCTCGTTCACCGACTCGGTCAGGTCGCGCCAGGTACCGTCCACGTCCCGCACGCGCGCCTGGCCGCCCAGCTGCCCCTCGGTACCCACCTCGCGGGCGACCCGCGTCACCTGCTCGGCGAACGAGGACAACTGGTCGACCATCGTGTTGATGGTGTTCTTCAGCTCCTGGATCTCACCGCGCGCGTCGATGTCGATCTTCTTGGTCAGGTCGCCCTTGGCGATGGCGGTGGTGACCGTGGCGATCTGCCGCACCTGACCGGTCAGGTTGGAGGCCATCGAGTTCACGGACTCCGTGAGGTCCTTCCACGTGCCGGCGACCCCCGGCACCCGGGCCTGACCGCCCAGCTCGCCCTCGGTGCCCACCTCGCGGGCCACCCGCGTCACCTCGTCGGCGAACGAGGAGAGCGTCGTCACCATCGTGTTGACGGTGTCGGCCAGCTCCGCGACCTCGCCCCGTGCCTCCACGGTGACCTTCTTCGTCAGATCGCCGTTGGCGACCGCGGAGGAGACCCGGGAGATGTTGCGCACCTGGCTGGTCAGGTTGTTGGCCATCAGGTTGACGTTCTCGCTGAGGTCCTTCCAGATGCCGGTCGCCCCGCGCACCCGCGCCTGACCGCCGAGGATCCCCTCGGTGCCCACCTCGCGGGCCACCCTGGACACCTCGTCGGCGAAGTTCAGCAGCTGGTCGACCATCGTGTTGACGGTCGTGACCAGTTCGAGGATCTCGCCCTTGGCGTCGACGGTGATCTTCTTGGAGAGGTCGCCCTTGGCGACCGCGGTGGTGACCTCGGCGATGTTGCGGACCTGGAGCGTCAGGTTGTTCGCCATGCCGTTGACGGACTGGGTCAGGTCCTTCCACGTACCGGAGACGCCCTGGACCTCGGCCTGACCGCCGAGGATGCCCTCCGTACCCACCTCACGGGCGACCCGCGTCACCTGCTCCGCGAAGTTGGACAGCTGGTCCACCATCGTGTTGAGCGTGTTCTTGAGCTCCAGGATCTCGCCCCGGGCGTCCACGTCGATCTTCTGCGACAGGTCACCGCGCGCCACCGCCGTGGCGACCTGCGCGATGTTGCGGACCTGAGCGGTCAGGTTGCCTGCCATGCCGTTCACCGAATCGGTGAGATCACGCCACACTCCGGCCACGCCGGGCACCTGCGCCTGACCGCCGAGCCGCCCGTCCGTACCCACCTCGCGGGCCACCCTGGTGACCTGGTCGGCGAAGGCCGAGAGCTGGTCGACCATGGTGTTGATGGTGTTCTTGAGCTCCAGGATCTCGCCCCGGGCGTCCACGTCGATCTTCTGCGACAGGTCGCCCCGCGCCACCGCCGTCGTCACCTGAGCGATCTGCCTCACCTGCGAGGTGAGGTTCCCGGCCATGAAGTTGACGGAGTCCGTCAGCTCCTTCCACGTACCCGATACGCCGTCCACGCGCGCCTGCCCGCCGAGACGGCCCTCGGTGCCCACGTCCCGGGCCATCCGCGTCACCTGGTCGGCGAAGCTGGACAGCTGCGCCACCATCGTGTTGACGGTGTTCTTCAGCTCCAGCATCTCCCCGGCCACGTCCACGGTGACCTTCTGGGAGAGGTCTCCGTTGGCGACGGCCGTGGTCACCTGGGCGATGTCCCGGACCTGTCCGGTCAGGTTGCGGAACGCGGTGTTCACCGAGTCGGTGAGGTCCTTCCACGTCCCCGCCGCGCCCGGCACCTCGGCCTGGCCGCCGAGCCGGCCCTCGACGCCGACCTCCCGGGCGACCCGGGTCACCTCGGAACCGAACGACTGGAGCTGGTCCACCATCGTGTTGACGGTGTTCTTCAGCTCCAGCATCTCCCCGGCCACGTCGACCGTGACCTTCTGCGTCATGTCGCCGCTGGCCACCGCCGTGGTCACCTGGGCGATGTCGCGCACCTGCGTGGTCAGGTTCCGGAAGACCGTGTTCACCGAATCGGTGAGGTCCTTCCACGTCCCCGCGGCCCCCGGAACCTGCGCCTGGCCCCCGAGCAGCCCTTCGCCGCCGACCTCGCTCGCCACGCGGGTCACCTCGTCCGCGAAGGTGCGCAGCGTCTCGGTCATCTGGTTGATCGTCTCGGCGAGCTGGGCGACCTCGCCGCGCGCGCTCACCGTGACCTTCTGCGTCAGGTCGCCGTTGGCGACCGCCGTCGTCACCTCCGCGATGCCGCGCACCTGGGAGGTGAGGTTGCCCGCCATCGTGTTGACGGAGTCGGTGAGGTCCTTCCACACGCCGGCGACGCCCGGCACGGTCGCCTGACCGCCGAGCTCGCCCTCCGTACCCACCTCGCGGGCGACGCGCGTCACCTCGGACGAGAACGACGACAGCTGGTCCACCATCGTGTTCACGGTGTTCTTGAGCTGGAGCATCTCGCCGGCCACGTGGACGGTGACCTTGCGGGACAGATCGCCCTTGGCGACCGCCGTGGTCACCAGCGCGATGTCCCTCACCTGTGCGGTGAGCCGGTACGCCATGGTGTTGACGGAGTCCGTGAGGTCCTTCCAGGACCCCGACATCCCGCGCACCTGCGCCTGGCCGCCGAGCTTGCCCTCGGTGCCCACCTCGACCGCGACCCGGGTGACCTGTTCGGTGAAGACCGACAACTGGTCGACGAGGTTGTTGACCGTACGGGCGACCTTCAGGAACTCCCCGCGCAGCGGGCGCACCGTCTCGTCCTGCGTGTGCGAACGCAGCTCCATCCGCTGCTCCAGGTCACCGTCGGCGACCGCCGACAGGACCCGGCCCACCTCGGAGACGGGCCGCGCGAGATCGTCGACGAGCTCGTTGGAGGCGTCGATCGCGGCGGCCCAAGAGCCCTCGCAGGCGCCCGTCTCCAGCCGCTCGGTGAGCTTCCCCTCGCGCCCGACCACCCGGCGTACGCGTGCCAGCTCACCCGTGAGGTGGAGATTGCGGTCCGCGACCTCGTTGAAGACCGCCGCGATCTCCGACAGCACTCCGTCGCCGGAGACGGTGAGCCGCCGGCGGAAATTGCCGTCGCGCATCGCCACCAGGGCCCCGAGCACTCTGTTCAGAGCCGCCGCGTCCACTTCGACGGTGCCATTGCGCTGCTTCTTCACGGACTGCCCGCCTTTTGTACGCGCCTTCGGACCCCGCGCCGCCACGCCAGACTCCACCGTGTCCCTCCCGCAGGGGTTGACCGTTTCACCCGGGCCTTTTCACAAGCCTGCCCAGTTCCACTTTGGCTCACCGCCACCGCACACCGTCAACGGGCAGCCGGGCGGACGTCAAATCATTGCAACGTACCAGGCCGGAACCGGTCGCCGGACCAACTGTCCCTGTTGAGCCCCATCCCCTGCGCCGGGGGTCCATACTTGTGCGCCCGCGCACCACCGCCGGGGCGACTTGTCCCGAACTCAGCCCTCGCGTGTCCGGCGCCTTTGCCGAAGGTCTAGCCTGGCAGGCGAGTCGAAGCGGCGAGAAACGGGCACAGGACTCGGGGAAGCGACGAGACACCATATGGGGAGTGCTGTGATCACCGCGCGCGCGGCCGCCACGTTCGAACCGGTCGGGCGCTCTGTCGCGACCGCCCGCGCCTTTGTCCGGGACACGCTCCAGGGGTGGGGGTACAACGATGTCGTCGACGACGCCGTCGTTCTCACCAGTGAGCTCGTGACCAACGCCGTCATCCACGCCGGCACCGCGGCCGACGTGCTGTGCCTGCGCAGCGCGGAGGGCGTCCGCGTCGAGGTCGCCGACCACTATCCGGAACGCGAGGTGCCGCTCCAGAGCAGCGGCATCGACTTCGGCAGCCCCGACCGTGAGAACGGCCGCGGGCTGCTCCTCTGTGCGGCCCTGGCCTCCCGCTGGGGTGTCGAGTACAGCCCCACCCGCAAGCACGTCTGGTTCCAGCTGGACCTGCCCGACCGTCCGGTGGGGATCCGCTCGGCGGGCCCGGTCCTGCCGACCTCGCTGCTCCCCGTGACCGACCAGCGGGTCCGGGTCGCCGTCGTCCAGATCGACAGCACGGGCGCGATCAGCGCCTGGAACGAAGACGCGGCGCACGTGTTCGGGCACACCGCGGAGCAGGTCGCCGGCAAGCAGTTCACCGACTTCGTGGCCTGGCCGCACACCCCGGGCACCAGTACGGGCATCGCCGACGCCCTCCAGCTCTCCCGCTGGGAGGGCAGCTACGGGATCCGCGGCGCCGACGGCCGGACCATCCCCGTGTACGCCTCGCACCTGCGGGTCCGCGACAACGACGGCGACCCGTCGACGGTCTGCCTGCTCGTCCGCGACGACGAGCGCGCCGTCCTCCAGAGCCCGGTCCGCGCGCCGGTCTCCGACGTCTCCTCCGACAACCGCACGGCGGACCCGTTCGAGGTCTTCATCGGCTCTCCCGCCCCCGACGACCTGGACGGCCTCCTGCAGCGGACGGTGGAGCGGGCCCGGGACATGCTCGACGCGGACGCCGCCTTCCTCCTGCTCGCCACGGACGACGAGACGGAGCTGGAGGTCCGCGCGACGACGGGCCTCCCCTCGGCCCGCCAGCGGTTCGCCCGGGTCCCCGTGGAGGCCGGCACGGGGCGCTACGGCTCCGCCCGGATGCCCGCGGTGCACGAGGACCTGACCGCCGTTCCCGGCGCCGTCCCGCTGCTCACCGACACGGGGATGCGCTCGGTCGTCACGGTCCCGCTGAAGGTCGAGGGAAGGCTCACGGGCTCGCTCGGCGTCGCGGCGGAGAACGCCGGCCGCTACTCCAACGAGGAGGCCCTGCGTCTCCAGTTCGCCGCGGACCGCATCGCGCTCGCGGTGGAGTCCGCCCGCCTCGGCGAGCTGGAACGGCTGCGCCGCGGTTCCCTGTCCTTCCTCGTCGAGGCGTCCGACCTGCTGGCCGGCACGCTCGACCGGGACCAGACACTGGCCCTCATGGCACAGATGACGGTCCCGACCCTGGCCACCTGGTGCGCCGTGTACACGATCGCGGACCAGTCCTCGGACCCGTACCTCTCGTACGTGCTCCACGAGGACGAGGACCTCATCGACGGGCTCAAGGCCCTCCTGTCGAAGATCTCCCCGCCGGATCCGGTGCCGACCCCGGGCGCTCGTGTCTGGTCCGCGCCGGCGGAGGCGGGGCACCGCGCGGCGGTGTCCACGTCGACGCGTGCTCTGGCCGCCGACGCCCCGCTCAGCATGAGCACGGCGACCCGGACCACGCTCGCCACGGCTCAGGCGGTCGGCGGTGAGACCGTGGTCCTGCCGCTGGTCGCCCGCAACCGCGTGATCGGCATGCTGACGCTCGGGAAGCCCTCGGACGACCACTTCCGCCAGGAGATCCTGGAGCTGGCCGAGGACCTGTCCCGCCGGGCCGCTCTGGCCCTGGACAACGCCCGCCTGTACTCGGAGCGCACGGCGATCAGCCAGTCCCTCCAGCGCAGCCTCCTGCCGCCGGGTCTCCCCGATGTGCCGAACGTCGAGATCGAGGTCATCTACCGCGCGGCGGGCGAGGGCAACGAGGTCGGCGGCGACTTCTACGACGTCTTCCCGATCAGCGACGGCGCGTACGGCTTCGCCATCGGCGACGTCTGCGGTACGGGTCCCGAGGCGGCGGCCGTCACCGGGCTGGCCCGCCACGCGCTGCGCCTCCTGGCCCGCGAGGGGTTCGGCGGCCCCGCCGTCCTGGAGCGGCTGAACGCGGCGATCCTCGACGAGGGCGCCCGCAGCCGCTTCCTGACCCTGCTGTACGGCGAGCTGTGGCCCCGGGAGGACGGCAGCGCCCTCCTGAAGGTCGTCTGCGCCGGCCATCCGCTGCCACTGCGGCTGCGCCAGGACGGCTCGGTCGTACCGGCCGCCGAGCCGCAGCCGCTCCTCGGCGTCATCGACGACCTGGAGCTGTACGCGGAGGAGGTCGTCCTCGATCCGGGCGACGTCCTCCTCTGCGTCACGGACGGCATCACCGAACGCCGTGAGGGAAGCCGCATGCTGGGCGACGACGGCCTCGCCGAGGTGCTGTCGACCTGTACGGGCCTGACAGCCGGAGCGGTCGCCGCACGCATCCTGCGGGCCGTGGAGCGCTTCGCCGCCGAGCCCGCTTCGGACGACATGGCGATCCTGGCCATGCGCATTCCCGAGCCCCAGCCCCAGCAGTCCTGACCCGCGCCGGCCGGGCATCCGGCCGCACAGAACGCGAAAGGCCCCCGCCGTGTGGCGGGGACCTTTCGTTTCTCTGAGCCCCAATGCGGAATCGAACCGCAGACCTTCTCCTTACCATGGAGACGCTCTACCGACTGAGCTATTGGGGCCTCGTTGCCCTGCGGCAACGAGGTAAACCATACACGGGATCCGGGATTGCTCCTAATCCGTGTCCTGCCAGGTCGGGCGGCCTGCGAGCGGCTCCGCACCGGCCCTCTGCGGAGCCGGTTCACCGCCTGGATCGCCGGTGCACGTCCTGCGAACGATGGAGGCTGGAGCCGCCTTCCGCGGAGGCCGCCCGCCCCACCGGGCCGGCTACGGACGAATCTGGCGGTGAACGCAGAAAAGCCCCGTGCCACAAGGCACGGGGCTTTCCCGGAAAAATTGTTCGGCGGCGTCCTACTCTCCCACAGGGTCCCCCCTGCAGT
>NZ_JNZZ01000021.1 GCF_000717645.1 Streptomyces californicus | reverse complement strand
CCCGCGCCTCCCGCCCCCCGTCCCTCCCGGGCCCCGCGTCTCCCGGGCCCCGCCCCTCCCCTCCCGGGCCTCAGATCCAGCCGCGCTCGCGGGCCAGCAGCGCGGCCTGCGCCCGGCTGGCCGCGCCGAGCGTCTGCATCAGGTCGGCGACGTGCCGCCGGTAGGTGCGCACCGACACCCCCAGCTCCCGCGCGCCGGCCTCGTCCTTGCCCGCCGTGCACATCGACACGAGCACCCGCCGCTCGATCCCGGAGGGCGCGGGGGCCGCGGACTCCCCGCCGCCCCCGGCCGGGCCGCCCGCCCCCGCGAGATCGTCCGCCTGGTCCCAGATCCGTTCGAACAGCGAGATGATGTTGGAGACCAGGCCGCTCCGGTGGGCGAGGAGCGCGCCCCGCGAGGTGTCGCGCGGGTCCAGCGGTACGAGCGCCGTCCGGCGGTCGTAGACGAGCAGCCGCTCCGTGGTGTCCGCCGTCACCCGGATCGCGGCCCCGTGCTCGGCCAGCTCCCGCAGGTAGTCGGCGGTCGGCGGGTCCTGGAGCGCCGTGCTGGAGACGACGTTGCGGATCCGCACCCCGCGCCGCAGGCAGCGCAGGTCCAGCGGGCGGGACCGGGCGATGTTCTCGGCCGACAGCCGGGTGTACGGCTCCACGGAGAGGATCTCGTCCCGGGCGAAGAAGGCCAGGTCGTCGATCCGGTCGCGGATCTGGGCCAGCCCCTCCAACTGCTCGATGCCCTGCGGAGGCGGCGTACCGGCCCCCTGCTCCGCGCGTAGACCGTCAATGACGTGCCGCGATCGGGTGACGCGCTGCAGCTCCTGGTGGAGCGCGTGGAGCCGGACGTCCACCAGCCGGGCCAGGGCCACCTCGGGGTCGGCCGGGAAGATCCGCCGCTCCGTGTCCTCGGCGTGCAGCAGGCCCAGCTCCTGGAGGCGGGCGATCCCCGCGCGGGTCGCCCGGGGCCGGGAGCCCAGCAGGAGGTGGAGGCCGTCGGCGCGGGTGCCGGGGTTGCGCAGGAAGTGCCGGTAGAGCTCTTCCTCGGCCTCCGGAACCCCGAAGACAGACATCTCGTTCTCGTCCACGTACGCCCCCGATGCCTGGTGCCGTGGGGCCGTGCACCGAGGGGGATCGCCCCACGCCGCCCGTCCCGTCCGCTGCCCGCTCCGCCCGTGCCGTCGACTGTGCCCGGTTCCGCCCGGTGCGACGCGCGGGGCGGCGCACCTGCCGCCCGCACGGTCTCGCACGCGCGCGGGCCCGTGTGATGGTCGGGCAAAGACTAGACGCTGACGACCGTCCTGTGAGGGCCCCGGGCGCAACTGTGTGCGATCCGGAGATGAACGGTGTGCGACGGCCGACGAGCGGCCGTGTCGGCGCGACGGACGGCGGCGCGCGGCCGGGGCGCGGGACCGAAGCGGGCGCGGACCGGGCGGCGGGCCCGGCGATGCGGGCGGGGAGCGGGCTCGGCGATACGGGCGGGGAGTCGGTCGGCCCACCCGTTGCGGGCGCGGCTGTCGGTCCCGGGCCGTACCCTGGAAATCACCCCGGCCCGTCTCACGTGTCGGGCCCTTCGCGTTGCTCGCCCGCCGGCGCCAGCCTGCTGCCGGTACCCCTTGATCACCCGGACGGAAACTTCATGAGTCTGCACGGTCTGCTGGACGTCGTCGTCACCGACCCGGCGCTCGCCGAGGCGGTGAAGGCCGCCGGGGACGGGCACCGGGCCCACGTCGACCTGGTGGGCCCGCCCGGCGCACGCCCGTTCGCCGTCGCCGCGCTGGCCCGGCAGACCGGCCGTACGGTGCTGGCCGTCACCGCGACCGGGCGGGAGGCCGAGGACCTGGCCGCCGCCCTGCGCACCCTGCTGCCGCCGGACACGGTCGCCGAGTACCCCTCCTGGGAGACGCTGCCGCACGAGCGGCTCTCGCCCCGCTCCGACACCGTGGGCCGCCGCCTCGCCGTGCTGCGCCGCCTGGCGCACCCGCGCGAGGACGACCCGGAGACCGGCCCGGTTTCGGTCGTTGTCGCGCCGATCCGCTCCGTGCTCCAGCCGCAGGTCAAGGGGCTCGGCGAGCTGGAGCCGGTGTCGCTGGAGAGCGGGCAGAGCGCGGATCTGGGCGAGGTGGTGGAGGCGCTGGCGGCCGCCGCGTACGCCCGGGTGGAACTGGTCGAGAAGCGCGGCGAGTTCGCCGTGCGCGGCGGCATCCTGGACGTCTTCCCGCCGACCGAGGAGCACCCCCTTCGGGTGGAGTTCTGGGGCGACGACGTCGAGGAGATCCGCTACTTCAAGATCGCCGACCAGCGGTCCCTGGAGGTCGCCGCCCACGGTCTGTGGGCCCCGCCCTGCCGCGAGCTGCTGCTCACCGACCAGGTGCGGGAGCGGGCGGCCGTCCTCGCCGAGGAGCACCCGGAGCTGGGCGAGCTGCTGGGGAAGATCGCCGAGGGCATCGCGGTCGAGGGCATGGAGTCCCTGGCCCCCGTCCTGGTCGACGACATGGAGCTGCTGCTCGACGTCCTGCCGAAGGGCGCGATGGCGATCGTCTGCGACCCCGAGCGGGTGCGGACGCGGGCGGCCGACCTGGTCGCCACGAGCCAGGAGTTCCTCCAGGCGTCGTGGGCGGCGAGCGCGGGCGGCGGCGAGGCTCCGATCGACGTCGGCGCGGCCTCGCTGTGGGGCATCGCGGACGTCCGGGACCGGGCCCGCGAGCTGGGCATGATGTGGTGGACGGTCTCCCCCTTCGCGGCCGACGCCGCCGACCACGACGACGACACCCTCCAGCTCTCCATGCACGCCCCCGAGGCGTACCGGGGCGACACCGCCCGCGCCCTGGCCGACACCAAGGGCTGGCTGGCCGACGGCTGGCGCACGGTGTACGTCACGGAGGGCCAGGGGCTCGCCTCCCGTACGGTCGAGGTGCTGGGCGGCGAGGGCATCGCGGCCCGCCTCGACGCGGACCTGACCGAGATCACCCCGTCCCTGGTCCACGTCTCCTGCGGCGCGATCGACCAGGGCTTCGTGGACCCGGCGCTGAAGCTCGCCGTGCTGACCGAGACCGACCTGACCGGCCAGCGCACCGCCACCAAGGACCTGGGCCGGATGCCGGCCCGCCGCAGGAAGACGATCGACCCGCTGACGCTGGAGGTCGGCGACTACATCGTCCACGAGCAGCACGGTGTCGGCCGGTACGTGGAGATGGTGCAGCGCACGGTCCAGGGCGCGACCCGCGAGTACCTGCTCGTCGAGTACGCCCCCGCCAAGCGCGGCCAGCCCGGCGACCGCCTGTACATCCCGACCGACCAGCTGGAGCAGGTCACCAAGTACGTCGGCGGCGAGGCCCCGACGCTGCACCGGCTCGGCGGCGCGGACTGGACGAAGACGAAGCAGCGGGCGAAGAAGGCGGTCAAGGAGATCGCCGCCGACCTCATCAAGCTGTACAGCGCCCGGATGGCGGCCCCCGGCCACGCGTTCGGCGCGGACACCCCGTGGCAGCGGGAGCTGGAGGACGCCTTCCCGTACGCGGAGACGCCCGACCAGCTCTCCACCATCGCCGAGGTCAAGGAGGACATGGAGAAGACGGTCCCGATGGACCGGCTGATCTGCGGCGACGTCGGCTACGGCAAGACGGAGATCGCGGTCCGCGCCGCGTTCAAGGCGGTTCAGGACGGCAAGCAGGTCGCGGTCCTCGTGCCCACGACCCTCCTCGTCCAGCAGCACTACGGCACGTTCACCGAGCGCTACTCCCAATTCCCGGTCAACGTGCGCGCGTTGAGCCGCTTCCAGTCGGAGGCGGAGTCCAAGGCGACGCTGGAGGGGCTCAAGGACGGCTCGGTCGACCTGGTCATCGGCACGCACCGCCTCTTCTCCTCCGAGACCAAGTTCAAGGACCTCGGCCTGGTCATCGTGGACGAGGAGCAGCGGTTCGGCGTCGAGCACAAGGAGCAGCTGAAGAAGCTCCGCGCCAACGTGGACGTGCTCACCATGTCCGCCACCCCCATTCCCCGTACGCTCGAAATGGCGGTCACCGGCATCCGCGAGATGTCCACGATCACCACCCCGCCGGAGGAGCGCCACCCGGTCCTCACCTTCGTCGGCCCGTACGAGGAGAAGCAGATCGGCGCGGCCGTCCGGCGTGAACTGCTGCGCGAGGGCCAGGTGTTCTACATCCACAACCGGGTGGAGTCCATCGACCGGGCCGCCGCCCGCCTGCGCGAGATCGTCCCGGAGGCGCGCATCGCCACGGCGCACGGCCAGATGTCCGAACAGGCCCTGGAACAGGTGGTGGTGGACTTCTGGGAGAAGAAGTTCGACGTCCTGGTCTCCACGACGATCGTGGAGTCGGGCATCGACATCTCCAACGCCAACACCCTGATCGTGGAGCGCGGCGACAACTTCGGCCTCTCCCAACTCCACCAGCTGCGCGGCCGGGTGGGCCGGGGCCGCGACCGCGGCTACGCCTACTTCCTCTACCCGCCGGAGAAGCCGCTCACCGAGACCGCCCACGAACGCCTGGCCACGATCGCCCAGCACACGGAGATGGGCGCGGGCATGTACGTGGCGATGAAGGACCTGGAGATCCGCGGCGCGGGCAACCTCCTCGGCGGCGAGCAGTCCGGCCACATCGCGGGCGTCGGCTTCGACCTGTACGTCCGCATGGTCGGCGAGGCGGTCGCGGACTACCGGGCCCAGATGGAGGGCGGCGTCGAGGAGGAGCCGCCGCTGGAGGTCAAGATCGAGCTCCCGGTCGACGCGCACGTCCCGCACGACTACGCCCCCGGCGAGCGGCTGCGCCTCCAGGCGTACCGCGCGATCGCCTCGGCCACCTCGGAGGACGACATCCGCGCGGTCCGCGAGGAGCTGACCGACCGCTACGGCCCCCTGCCCGAACCGGTCGAGAACCTCCTGCTGGTCGCCGGCCTGCGCATGCTGGCCCGCGCCTGCGGCGTCGGCGAGATCGTCCTCCAGGGCTCCAACATCCGCTTCGCGCCGGTGGAGTTGCGCGAGTCCCAGGAACTCCGCCTCAAGCGCCTGCACCCCAAGGCGCTCATCAAGCCGGCCGCCCACCAGATCCTGGTCCCGCGCCCGACGACGGGCCGCATCGGCGGCAAACCGGTCATCGGCCGCGAACTGCTGTCGTGGACGGGCGAGTTCCTGACGACGATCCTGGGGTCGTAACCCCCGGACACGCGAAACCACGGGGCCCCGCCGGACACGTGTCCGGCGGGGCCCCGTGGTGGGTCGACGGATCCGCCCGTTTCGTCACGAACGAGATGAGCTCGACAGCACCCGGGCGATCTCCTCGTGCAGCTCCGACGGCAGCCGGACGCCCCAGCGGTCCGCCGTCTCGGCCGCCAGGTCGCGGCTCCACTGCCAGCTGTTCGCGGACGCCGTGTGGACCGCCTCCGGGGTCAGGGGCCCGGTGGTCGTGGCGTACCGCTCGACGTCCGTGGCCGGCAGGTCCGCCTCCAGGGCGCGGCTCGGGGTGAGCCAGTGGGCGGTCGAGCCGCGCAGCAGGCGGCAGAGCTTGAGCTGGAGCGGGGCGATCACGGCGTGCAGCAGGTGGTGGGCGCGGGCGTGCTCGCCCCGGGCGCGGACGTGGGCCAGCATCAGGGTCCAGTTGGCCAGTTCGTCGGTGAGCTGCTGGGCGGTGGCGACCGGTTCCGGCGGGGTGAGGGCGGCCAGTTCGCGGGCGGCGGCGGTCAGGCGGCCCGTGCGGTCCAGGAGGACGGCCGCCTCGGGGCGGGGGAGGTGGATCTGGTCACGCCAGCCGGCGATCTCCGCGATGCCGGTTCCGGCCGGCTCGACGTGGAACTCGCCGCGCATCAGGTCCTCGAAGACCACGGCGAGGATGCCGTACATGTTGGTGTACGCCAGCTTCAGCGGGGCCAGCCGCTCCACGAACTCCCGCCCGTCGAAGGCGGCCACGTCCTCCTCCCGTACATAGAGGTACGCGTCCAGATCCGAGTGGGCGTCGGCCTCGCCGAGCGTCCAGGACCCGTACAGCAGAACGCCCTCCACGCGGGGGTCGGCCTCGGCGGTCGTGCGCAGCAGTTCGATGCGGCGGGCCAGGGGCAGGGCGTCGGCGGGCAGGGGAGCAGGGGCGGCGGTACGGGCGTGGGCGGGGCGGTCGTGCGGCATGGCCGGGTCTCCTGAGGGGGTGATTGGGCAGACGGACGGGGCCCGGCGGCAGGCGCCGGGCTGCGTGCGGCCGGTCCCGGTCGTACGGGACCGCGTTCGTCGCTCAGGAAACGCCCATGGGGACAGCCTAGGGCCTGTCTGACAGTTCCCGTCTGCCCGGGGGCGCGCGGGAGAAGGGGCGCGTGAAAGGAAGGCGCGTGGGGCGGAAGGTGTCCGCGGGACGTGCGGTGAGGCTCCGTCACGCGCCCGCCGGAGAAAGCCGCCGAGGCAGTCATGGAAGAAGCCCCGACGGGGAAGACGCTCGTAGGATTCTCGGCGTTCGGTTTTCTCCCCGTCAGGACGGCTTCACGTGATAGCTCCCCGTACGCACCGAGCGGCCCTCCCCGCCGTCGCAGCCCTTGTCGTGCTCGCCCTAACGGGGTGCGACCCCGACGACCTCGCCGCCGAGGGCGGTGCCGCGAGCGGCGGGGCCAACGGCGGTGCGCGGTCCGCCGAGGGCTTCGGCGCGAGCCCGCTGGACAACCCGGACGGTACGAAGCCGGGGCTCGCCCCGCTCACCAGCGACGCGGACCGGGCCGCCGCCCGGAAGATCATCGACAAGGTGGCGACGAAGGGGCGCGGCCCGAAGACCGGCTACGAGCGGAAGAAGTTCGGCTACGCCTGGAAGGACGGCATCGACGGCATCCCGCTCGCCCGCAACGGCTGCGACACCCGCAACGACCTGCTGGCCCGGGACGGCAAGGACCTCGAACACAAGGCGGGTTCGGACTGCATCGTCATGGCGATGACGCTCCAGGACCCCTACACCGGCGAGACCATCGACTGGCGCAAGCAGCAGGCCACCAAGGTGCAGATCGACCACGTAATGCCGCTGTCCTACGACTGGCAGATGGGCGCCGCCCGCTGGAACGAGTCCAAGCGCGAGCAGATCGCCAACGACCCGCTCAACCTCATCCCGGTGGACGGCCCGGCCAACAACGCCAAGCGCGACTCGGGCCCCGCCTCCTGGCTGCCGCCGTACAAGCCGATCCGCTGCTCCTACGCGGTGCGGTTCGCCCAGGTCTCCCTGAAGTACGAACTCCCCGTCACGACAGCCGACAAGCAGGCCATGCTCGCCCAGTGCGGCGGCTGAACCGCCCCGCCCCGTGACAACCGCCCCGCCCTGTGACAGCCGTCCCGCCCTGTGACAGCCGTCCCGCCCTGTGACAGCCGTCCCGCCCCGTGACAGCCGTCGGGGCCGTCCCGGAGGAACGGCCCCGACGAAGGTACGTACGCGAGCGGACGCTGTGGTCAGACCTTTCCGCCGCAGATGACGTTGTACGGACGGCCGAGCGCCATCATCAGCTGCATCGGTTCCGTGGTCGCCGCCGGGCACTCGGTCTTCTGGTCGACCAGCCCGAGGACCTTGAAGTCGGCGCCCCCGGCCGAGGCGCAGGCGATCTCCTTCGCCGTGGCCGACACGCAGTCGCCCTCCACGAGCTGGCCGCCGCCGGCGCCCGCGTCGCCGGGGTGGTCCCCGGTGAGGTTGCGGCCGCAGACGGTGTTGGTGGGGATGCCGCCGCTCTTCTTGTCGTCGCCGGAACCGAAGACCCGGGAGACCTGGATGATCAGGTCGGTCCCGGCCGGGCACTGGATCGCGTTGGGCATGATGCTCGCGCTCTTGACCTCCAGCGCCTTGAAGGTCGCGCCCGACTCGTCGCAGTCGAAGGCCCGGTAGCCATCCGGCTTGTTCTCCGGGTCCGGGCCGCCGCAGTCGCCGATCTCCCAGGAGCCGCCCTTCCCGTCCGAGGCGGACGAGGAGGACGGGGACGCCTTCGACGTCGACGCGTCGTCCCCGAAGATCTTGGAGGCCCCGTAGCCCAGGCCGAGGATCACCGCGAGCACGACCAGGGTCTGCAGGCATCCGGCGCCTCTCCGGGGGCGGTTCGGTGCGGTGCCGGGCTGGGGATGGGCCATGGTTCTCTGCTCCTCGGAGGTGACGCGCGGGGGCGGCGGACGGGCACGCGGGCGAAGCCGGCGGCGCACGGGCGGGAAAGTCACGGGTGGGGACGCGGCATGGACACCTCATGGTTCCTGCCGCTCCCCTCGGCGCGCCGGACGCCCTCAAGCGGCGGCCGGCCCCTTCGGCAACTCCTTGACCAGGAAGCGTGCCGGGTCCGCGACCTCGTGCCGGACGCCCTCGTCGTCGAGGTACGCGTACCGGTCCACGTACCGGCACCCCGTTTCCCGGTAGCCGATGCGCGCATAGAGCGCGGCCGCTCGGTGGTTGTCGTCGTCCACGCCCAGGCCGATCAGCGTGTGGCCCGCCGCGCGGACCCGCTCCTCCGCCGCCGCGATCAGCGCCGAGCCGATGCCCCGGGAGCGAAGCTCCGGCGGCCAGACCGAGAGCCCGTTCAGTTCCGGGCAGCCGGGGAAGCGCGCTCGCACCTCCGGGGCCGCGCAGCCCTGCCACAGGATCTGCGCCGTCCCCACCGGTACGTCGTCGGCCCAGGCGGTGAGGAAGGCGGCGAGGCCCCGCTCCTGCCGGTCGAACCGGGCCGCGTGACGCCGGGTCCGGCCGGGCGAGGGCAGGTACCGCTCCAGCGGTTCGAGGTCCGCCTCCCGGCACGGCCGGACGCGTACGGGACCGGATGCGGAACCGGGACGGGCACGGGCACCGGGGTGGGCATCGGCGCCGGGCGCGGGACCGGCTCCGGGACGGGCACCGGCGGCGGGAGCGGAAACGGCATCGGCGGCGGGCACGGGATCGGGGCCGGCGGGGTCCGGGGGCGTCGTCGTCATGCGGCGAGACGGTAGCCGGGCGGTGCCGTGCCACGCCGGACGTATCACCCGGCGCCGCCACCGGGCCGTGCCGGGCCGCACCGGGCCGAGCGGAGCCGCCACCGCCCCGGTAGCCGGGCGGTGCCGTGCCACGCCGGACGTTTCGCCCGGCGCCGCCACCGGGCCGTGCCGGGCCGCACTGGGCCGAGCGGAGCCGCACTTGACCGAGCGGAGCCGCCACCGCCACCGGAGCCGATATCCGCTGCGGAGCGGCCACCGCCACCGGAGCCGATATTCGCTGGTCGGAGCGGTGCGGGGCCCCTAGGGTCACGGGCATGGACCCGCACATCACCACCCTCGCCGAGCGACCCGAGCTGGCCGGCGCCCTGAACGGGATGCCGGACACCTGGCCGGAGTTCGTGCTGGAGGACATCGTCGGCTGGGCGAACTTCCCCCGGATCGCCGTCGAGTTCCCGCAGTACGTGCTCGTCGCCACCGACCCGGAGGGGACGGTCGTCGCCCGCGCCTACAGCGTGCCGTTCGAGCTGGACGCCCCCGGGCGCGGCGCGCTGCCGGTCGGCGGCTGGGACCGGATGCTGCTGTGGGCCTTCTCGGACCTGCGGCGCGGACGCACGCCCGACACGGTCGGCGCCATCGAGATCACGGTGGCGACCGGCCACCAGGGCAAGGGGCTCTCCGGCCGGATGCTCGCCGCGCTGCGGGACAACGCGCGCCGCCTCGGCTACGGCGAGGTCGTCGCCCCGGTGCGGCCGAGCGGCAAGCACCTGCGCCCCGCGCTGCCGATGGAGGAGTACGCCCGGCTGACCCGCCCCGAGGACGGGCTGCCCGAGGACCCCTGGCTGCGGGTCCATGCCCGCGCCGGCGGGACGGTGGACTCCGTCGCCACGGTGTCGATGACCGTGAGCGGTTCGCTCGCGCAGTGGCGGGAGTGGACCGGGCTCCCGTTCGACGCGGACGGGCCGGTGGAGGTGCCGGGGGCCTTGGTCCCGGTGCACTGCGCGCTCGACCACGGGTACGCGGTGTACACCGAGCCCAACGTCTGGGTACGGCACCGGCTGTGACGGCGTCCGCCGGCAGGCGACCGGATGCGGGCCCGGGCGCCGGGGCGGAACCGACCGGGGGCCCGGCCTCCGCGCTCCTCGTCATCGACATGCAGAACGCCCTCGTCGCGATCGCGCACCGGGCGTCCGCCACCGTCGCGGCCATCGCCGGTCTCCAGGCGCGGGCCAGGGCGGCCGGGGCCCCGGTGATCCTGCTCCAGCAGCAGGACGGAGAGCTGGAGCCCGGCACCGAGGCGTGGCGGATCGCGCCCGAACTGGCCCCCGCCCCCGCTGACACGGTCCTCCCCAAGACCGCCCCGGACGGCTTCCTGGGCACCGGGCTGGACACGGTCCTCCGGGACCGGGGAATCACGGAGGTCGTCGTCAGCGGGTTCGCCACGGAGATCTGCGTCGAGTCCACCGCCCGCCAGGCGCTGAGCCGGGGGTACGACGTGGTGCTCGTCTCGGACGGCCACACCACCTCGGTCCGGCCGGACGGCTCCGGGCCGTACGCCGCTCCGGAGGCGTCCGTCGCCCACCACAACGAGATCTACCGGAACCTCCGCTTCCCCGGCCGGCGGGTGCGCGTCCTGCCCGCGGCCGAGGTCGACTTCCGGCGCGGTGACGTCCCGGAAACGCCGTAGGGCGGTGTTCGGAGCCCCCGTGGCCGCCCTACCGTCCTTCGCGCGGGCGGTAGGGCGACGACAGGCCCCGGGCGTCCGAAGTCGTCGCCCCGCGCGTCCTACTGCTCCAGGTCGACGATGTCCTTCGCGGCGGGCTTCTTCGCCACGACCGGCACGTCGAAGTCGGAGAGGTTCATCGTCATCGGCTCCTTGCCGCCCTTCGACGTGACGCGCAGGAGGTACGGCTCGCCCTCGGCGGCGACGTCGAAGGTGTACGTCTCCTTGCCGTCCTTCTCCACCAGCCGCAGGGCCGGCTTGCCCGCGACCTCCGACGGGCCCTTCTTCTCGGCGGCGTTGTCGTTCGCCTCGAACTCCTTCAGGAGCGCCTTCAGGTCGCAGAACTCGACGGTCTCCGCCGTGTCCGGGTCGGACGCCTTCGACTCCATCCACTTGCCCGCGATCATCGTGACCGCGGCCTCCACGTCCGCCTTCGGCTCGCCCTTCATCTGCGCGCGCATCATGGCCTCGTCGAACCTCGTGTAGACCGTCCCGCCGGTCTTGACGATCTCCATGCCGCCCTGGCCGGCCACCGACATCGTCCCGGTGCAGTCGCCGCCCAGGCTCGACGCGAAGTCGGCCTTGATCCGGCCGTCCTCGGTGGTCATGTCGACGGCTATCCGCAGGGATTTGACCCCGTTCGTGGCCGTGAGGGCCTTGTTGGCCACCTGCGGTCCTGACTGGCCGGCGAACGGCCCGGTCTCCTTCGGCGCGTCCGTGCCGCAGGCGGCGAGCCCGACGAGGGTCAGCGCGCAGAGGGTGTTGACGGAGATACGGGTGGCGAGGCGCATGGGTCAGGCTCCGGAAAGGAAGGCGCGAGGGTGCGCCGCAGTGGATGGAAGAACCGGCCCCCGGTGGGGGCGGATCAATAAGAGCAAAGCTTGTGAACCGAGTCAACACGAGGTGCGTGTGAAGTGGTGGGCAACGCCCTGCACGGGTGTGTTCGGAGGGAGTCGCTATGCTCGCGGACAGACGGCGTCGACGGGTCGGCGGGCGGGCCGGCGTACGGACCAAGGGGAGAGCCAGTGACGGAGAACGCGACCGAGGTCACCGCGGCGGGAATCGCCCGGCTCGCGGGCGTGGGACGCGCCGCCGTCAGCAACTGGCGGCGGCGGCACGCCGACTTCCCGCTCCCCGTCGGAGGTACGGGGACCAGCCCGTCCTTCGCTCTGGCCGAGGTGGAGCAGTGGCTCCGTGACCAGGGGAAACTCGTAGAGGTGCCGCTGCGTGAACGCGTCTGGCAGGCGATCGCCGGGCATCCCGCCGGCGCCGTCCAGGCGTTGATCCACACGGGCTGCGCCCTGCTGCTGGTCCGCGACCGGCCCACCGCCTGGCTGGAGCTCGCGGCGGCCCCGGACGAGCGGATGGCCGCACTGCTGCCGCACACCATGGAGCACGTCCTCACCGACCGGTTCGGCCCGGAGGCGGACACCGGTGTTCACACGGTGCCTTCGCCGGAGACCTCAGGTGTTCACACGGCGCTCCCGTCGGAAGTCCCTGGTGTCCACACGGCGCTCTCGCCGGGAGCCCCCGGTGTTCACACCCCGAGCCGAGCGGAGGCCCCGGCCGCCGAGTCCTCGGCCGCCGATTCCCCGGCCGTCCGGGCGGCGGGCACACCGGACGGCCGCCGCCCCCACGCCGACCGCGCTGTCCACACCCCCACCGCCCGGGACCTGATGCCGTCCGTGCCGCTCCTGCGCGCCGCCGCCGAACTGGCCGCCGGGATCGGGGCCGGGCAGGCGTTCGCGTTCCTGCTCGGGCGGCAACTGGACGCCAACCCGCGCCAGTACACGCTGACCCCGGCCCATCTCGCCGAGCTGATGGCGGACCTCGCCGAACCGCCCCCGACCGCCGACCGGACCGCCCGCGGGCAGCACGTCCGCACCGTCCTCGACCCGGCCGCCGGCACCGGCGCCCTGCTCCGCGCGGTCCACGGTCCCGCCGCGCTGTACGGACAGGAGGCCGACCCCGCCCTCGCCGCCCTCACCGCCCTGCGCCTGGCCCTCGACGCCGACACCCCGCGCGGAGCCGTCCCCGGCCCGGACCTCCGTACCGGCGACACCCTGCGCGCCGACGCCTTCCCGGAGCTGGCCGCCGACACCGTCCTCTGCCACCCGCCGTTCAACGAACGCAACTGGGGCCACGAGGAACTGGCCTACGACCCGCGCTGGGAGTACGGACTCCCGGCCCGCACCGAGTCCGAACTCGCCTGGGTCCAGCACGTACTGGCCCGGCTGCGCGACGGCGGCACCGCCGTCCTGCTGATGCCGCCCGCAGCCGCCTCCCGCCGCTCCGGCCGCCGGGTCCGCGCCGGCCTCCTGCGGCGGGGAGCCCTCCAGGCCGTCATCGCGCTGCCCGCCGGGGCCGCCCCTCCGTACGGCATCCCGCTCCACCTCTGGGTGCTCCGCAGGCCGGAGCCCGGTGTGCGGCCCGCCGCCGACGTCCTCCTGGCCGACACCACCGGCCTCCCGGGTCCGACGACGGCCGCGCCGGAAGCCGCCCCCACAGGAGGCCGGGAACGGCTCGACTGGCCGGCCGTGCGTGCCGCCGTGCTGGACGCCTGGCGCGAACGGGCCGACGTCGAGGGCGTCAGCCGTGTCGTGCCCGTGGTCGAACTCCTCGACGACGACGTGGACCTGGCCCCGGCCCGCCACCTCCCGCGCCCGGCGCCCGGCGGCGGCGCTTCCGGCCTCGGGGAGATCAGGGAGAAGCTCGCCGAGACCCTGCGCCTGACCGCGGAACTCGTCCCGCCGGCCGCCGTCCCGGCCGGCTCCGCGCACCTGCCGCTCACCACCGTCGGCGAACTCGCCCGCGCCGGCGCCCTGCGGCTGCGCACCGGCACCGCCGCGCCCGGCAGCGCCCCGGTCCCCGTCCTCACCGAGCACGACGTCCTCACCGGCGCGGCCCCGGCCGCCCCCGCCGCACCGCCCGCCGCCGAAGCCACGGGCACGGACGCCGACGCCGACGAGACGGTCCTGCTCGAACCCGGCGACGTCGTCGTCCCCGTCCTCGGCGGCGGCAGTGCGGCCCGGGTCGTGGACGGGACGACGGCCGGGGCCGCGCTCGGCCGCAACCTCCAGCTCCTGCGGCCCGACCCGGCGGCCCTCGACCCCTGGTTCCTCGCCGGCTTCCTGCGCGGGACGGCCAACCACCGGCAGGCCAGCAGCCACGCCTCCACCGCCGCCCGGCTGGACGCGCGCCGCCTCCACCTGCCCCGGATGCCCCTCGCCGACCAGCGGCGGTACGGGGAGCGCTTCCGCGAACTGGCCGCCTTCGAGGACGCGCTGAGGACGGCGGGCCGACTGGGCGGGCTGCTCGTCCAGGGGATGTACGACGGCCTGGCGGACGGCACGGTCACACCCTGACGCGCGCGGTGCCCGGTCACGCCCCGAGGAGCGCGGGGCCGGCCACGCCCCGCCGCAGCACGGACCCGGCCACGCCGACACGGTACGACGGCCCGGTCACGCCGACGCCGCAGGGCGGCCCGGTCGTGCTTCGCCGCACGGCGGGCCCGGTAACGCCGACGCGGCAGGGGCCCGGCGCGCGGGCCCGGCCGTCGTCGGGAACCTGAACGGTCGTCGTCGGGGGAACCACAACGGTTCGGTACGACGTCCGGACAACCGGGACAGCCTGTCGGCGGAGGTGTATACGCTCACCCCACACGCCCGTCGTCCGCCTCCAGGAGCAGCACATGCACGGCTACGGCCCGTCGCCGCAGCAGCCGATCGCCCCCCGGCCGTCCCCGGCGACGATCACCGCGATCCGGGTGATCCTCGTGGTGTTGACGGTGCTGAGCTGCGGTCTGCTCGGGTGGGCGCCGATGCTGCGCCTCGCGATCGTCACCCGCAAGGGGCGCGACTGGTTCCTGCTGGCGCTCGTGGCGGTTTCGAACATCGCGCTGTTCGCGTTCATCCTGGCCACCCCGGACGACCCCGACGACATGACGGACGCCCAGGCCCTGATCCTGGCGGCCTGGATGCTCGGCGCTCTGGCCGCGGTGATCACCTATTACCTGAGCGCGGAGATACGCCACTACAGCTCGCTCGGCGCCTCGCCGCCGTACGCCGCGTACGGCTTCCCGCCGGTCCCGTACCAGCAGCAGCACCCGGCCCAGCAGCAGCACCCGGTTCCGCAGCACCCGGCCCAGCCGCAGGCACAGCACCGGCACCAGCCGCCGACCGCGCACCCGCCGCAGTCCCCCTCCCAGCCCCGCCCGTCCCAGGGGCAGCACCCCAACCCGTACGCCGCCCCGGCCGCCCCGACGACGCCCACCCCCGCGCCCCGCCGCCTCGACCAGGTCCGCGCCGAGCTGGACGAACTGAGCGACTACCTCCGCAAGGAGAGCCAGGGGAGCCAAGGGAACCCGGCCGGCCAGGGGAGCCAGGGGACCCCGGGCAGCCAGGAGAACCGGGGCAGCGGGGAGCACGGAGGCCGCAGGGAGGGCGAGGGCCGGTGAGCGGCCGGATCATCGCCGACCGCTACGAGCTGGCCGCCCTCCTCGGCCAGGGCGGCATGGGCCAGGTCTGGACCGCGTACGACCGGCGCCTGGACCGCCGCGTCGCGGTGAAGCTGCTGCGCCCCGACCGGGTCGCCGGCCCCACCGGCAGCGACGCGGCGGACGAACTGCGCCGCCGGTTCGTCCGCGAGTGCCGTGTCACCGCCCAGGTCGACCACCCGGGACTGGTCACCGTCCACGACGCGGGCAGCGACGGCGACGACCTCTACCTCGTCATGCAGTACGTCGAGGGCGCCGACCTCGCCGACCACCTCGCCGAGCAGGACCCCTACCCCTGGCCGTGGGCCGTCGCGGTCGCCGCCCAGCTCTGCGCCGTCCTCTGCGCGGTGCACGCGGTGCCGATCGTCCACCGCGACCTCAAGCCCCGCAACGTCATGGTCCGCCCCGACGGCACGGTCACCGTCCTCGACCTCGGCGTCGCCTCCGTCCTCGACACCGATACCACCCGCCTCACGCACACCGGTTCGCCCATCGGCTCCCCGGCCTACATGGCCCCCGAGCAGGCGATGGGCGGCGCGGTCGGCCCGTACACCGACCTGTACGCCCTCGGGGTCCTGCTGCACGAACTCCTCAGCGGAGACGTCCCGTTCGCCGGATCGACCGCGCTCGGCGTCCTGCACCGCCATCTGTACGAGCCCCCGGCCCCGGTCCGCCGCACCCGCCCCGAGGTCCCGGCGGCGCTGGAGGCCCTCGTGCTGCGGCTGCTCGCCAAGGACCCGCAGGACAGGCCCGCCTCCGCGCAGGAGGTGTACGAGGAGCTGGCCCCGCTGCTGCCGAAGCACGGGACGCCGTCCGCCCCGCTCGACCCGACCCGCCCGTTCCTGCGGCCGCACGCCCCCTGGCCGGACCGGGCGACGACCCCCGCGCCCGTCCCCGCGCCCGCCGCCTTCGCGGCCCCGCCGACCGGGCTCGGCGCACCGCTGTCCACCACGCCGCCGCCCGGCCCCGCCGCGCCGCGGTCCTTCACCCCGCCCCCGTACGCCCCGCCGCGCTCCGCCCCCGTACGCCCCACCGCGCCGCCCCACGCCACCCCGCCGCCGCCCGCCCGGCCGGACGTCGCGCGCGCCGTGGACGAGGTGAAGAAGCTGCTCGGCGAGGGCCGGATCACCCAGGCCGTCGACGTCCTCGGGGCCATCCTCCCGGCCGCCGCCGCCGAACACGGCGAGCGCTCCCCGGTCGTCCGCATCCTGCGCAAGCAGTACGCGGCGACGCTGATGGACGACGGGCAGTACCGCCGCGCCCTGCCCGAACTGCGCCGCCTCGCCGAGGACCGCACCGCCGAGTCCGGACCGGCCGACGCCCAGGCCCTCCAGTTCCGCTACGACGCGGCCCAGTGCCTCGAACAGCTCGGGGAGGCCGGAGCCGCGCTCGTCGAGTACCGCGCGGTCCTCCCGTACTACGAGAACGCCTACGGGCCGGCCACCTCCGACCCCGGCCGCGCCCTCGACATCCGGCACCGCATCGGACAACTGCTCCTCGCCGTGGGCGACCACACCGCGGGACGGGCGCAGCTCCAGAACCTGCTGTACGACGCCGAACGCGTCTACGGGCCGCACCACCCGCTGCCGACGGACCTGCGCCGCCTGCTCAGCCACCAGCGGGACGTGCGCGGAGGCTGATCCCGGGGGCGGGGCCGCCCCACATCCCCAACTCCTCCCGAATCGTTGGTCGAATCAGTGGCACTGATCACCACCACTGCCTAACATCGGTCACCGCAAGGCTTGTGCACCGATGCACAAACTCTCCCCGGGAGGCTCCTTTGCACCGCCGTCGTCGCACCGCGCTCTCCGTCCTCGCCGCAACGCTCGTCGCCGCACCGCTCCTGTCGGCCTGCGGCAACCAGGCCCACCCCGGCGCGGCGGCTGTCGTCGGCGGCGAACGGATCGAGGTGTCGGCGGTCCAGGCGCGCGCCGCACAGGTCCGCAGCGCCCAGGAGAGCTCCCCGCAGGCCGCCGAGCTGGTCAACAAGTCGGGCCAGCTCAGCCGCGCCAAGCTGCACGGGCTGATCTTCGGCAAGGTCCTCGACCGGGCCGCCGAGGACGCGGGGGTCACGGTCACCCGCAAGGAGATCCAGGAGATGCGGAAGGCCGGCCTCGCCCAGCAGGGCGGCGAGAAGCAGTTCGAGGCGATGATGCTCCAGCAGCGCTGGGTCGCCCCGGACCAGATCGACGCCGACATCCGCCAGGAGGTCCAGCTCCCGAAGCTGGCGCGGGCGCTCGGCGTGGACCTCGGCACCCCGGCCGGACAGCAGGCCGTCGGGGAGGCGCTGGCCAAGGCGTCGAAGGCGCTCGACATCGACGTCAACCCGCGCTTCGGCACCTGGGACGACCAGAAGATGCAGCTCGGCGACTACCGCGCGCCCTGGATCACCCAGCGCACGGAGGCCGCCCCCGAGCAGCCGGCCGGGGCCTGACCACGCCCGCGCGGGCCTGCACGGGCCGGGGCCTGAGCCCGCCCGCGCCGGCCTGAACGGGCCGGACGGGACGGGCCGGGGCGGGACCTGAGCATGCCCGCGCCGGGCGGGACGGGCCGGAGCGGGGGCGCCGCCGCCGGAGGTAGGTTCGCACGGTGAACGCCGAAGCCCCCGACGCCTCCGTCGAGACCCCCGCCGACCCCGGCCGCATCGTTCTGCTCACCGCCAGCCACCGGGTCGCCCCGGGCCTGCTGTCCTGGCCGGCCTGGCAGACGCTGCACGCCGCCGACCTGGTCCTCGTCACCGACCCGGACCACCCGCAGCTGCCCTACCTCCGCGAGGCGGGCGTACGCGCCGAGCACGCCGCGCCCGCCGCCGACGAACTGGTCGCGGAGTGCGCGGGCGGCCGGACCGTCGTCGTTCTGGTCGGCGGCGAGGGCGACACCCGCCTGACGGACGGCCTGGCCCGTCTCGGCGGCTCGGGCCGGTTCGCCATGCCGGACCTGGAGCTGCTGCCCGGTTCGTACGACCTGCCCGGGGCCCGGCTGCTCGACCTGGTCCAGGTCATGGACCGCATCCGGCGGGAGTGCCCGTGGACCTCGCGCAAGACGCACCGGGGACTCGCCAAGTACGCGATCGAGGAGGCGTACGAACTGGTCGAGGCGATCGAGGACGGCGACCGGGACGAACTGCGCGAGGAGTTGGGCGACGTCCTGCTCCAAGTCGTCTTCCACGCGCGCATCGCGCAGGAGGATCCCGAGGAGCCGTTTGACGTGGACGACGTCGCGGGCGGCCTCGTCGAGAAGCTGATCCACCGCCACCCGCACGTCTTCGGCGACGCGACCGCCGAGACCCCGGAGGACGTCCACGCGCACTGGCTGCGTACGAAGGCCATCGAGAAGCAGCGCACCTCGGTCACGGAGGGCGTCCCCCTCGGCCAGCCGGGCCTGGCCCTCGCCGCGAAACTGGCGAGCCGAGTCCGCACGGCCGGACTCGACGTCCCCCTCCCCGCCGGCGACTCCATCGGCTACGACCTCCTCGCCCTCGCCGTACGCGCCGAGGCCGACGGCGCCGACCCGGAGGCCGCCCTCCGGGCCGCCGCCCGCGCCTACCGGGACGCGATCCTGGCGGCGGAGGGCGGGGCGGGTTAGTACGGTGACGTCGGAGGCTCTACGAGGGGTGGGGGACGGCCGTGGGCGGACAACGGGACGTAGAGAACGACGCGGCCTCGGCCAACTCCGTCTCGGGCGGTGGGTTCCACGCTCCGGTCGTTCAGGCCGGCGCCTTCAACGGCGGCGTGCACACCTACTACGGGGTGTCGCCCCACACCGGCCTGCCCCCGGTCACCGACTGGCCCCGGCTCGACGCGGCCGACCCGATCGCCTTCGGCGTGCGGCCCACCCGGAAGTTCGCCGATGAGGCGACGCTGCCTCCCTACGTCGCCCGGGACGGTGACGCCCTGCTGGAGAGGCGCATGAGCGCGGCCGCCGAGGCCGGCGGGCTGGTGCTGGTGACCGGTGAGCCGCTGTCGGGGAAGAGCCGGACCGCCTGGGTGGGCATGCTCGCCAACCTGCCGGGAACGACACGTCTCCTCGCCCCCGCCGCCGGGACGGATCTGCGCGGTCTGCCCCTCGTGCTGCGCGGACGGCGCGAGCAGCCGTGCGTGATCTGGCTGGACGAGCTGGAGGGCCATCTCGGCGAACACGGCCTGACCCCGGCGCTGCTGGCCGACCTCGCCCGGCTGCGCGTCCCGGTGATCGCCACGATGAGCGACGAGGCGTACGACGCCCACCGCTTCGGCGAACAGGTCCGGGCCCGGGTCCTGGTCGGGGTCGGCGCGGTGGAGCTGACCCGCGTCTGGACCGAGGCCGAGCTGCGTCGGCTGGCCGGGGCGTTGGACGAGGACCGCAGGCTGGGAGACGCGTCCCTCTGGTGCGAGGACGCGGACATCGCCGCGTTCCTGGCCGTCGGCCCCGAGCTGTGGGACGAGTGGTGGCGTGCCCGACGCCCCAACGCCCACCCGCACGGCCATCTGCTGGTGCGCGTCGCCATGGACCTGGCCCGGTGCGGCACGGACGACACCCCCGTCCCGTCGAGTGTGCTGCGCGAGGCGTGCGCGCTGTACGACGAGGGGGCCGCGCAGGCGAGCCGGGAGTCGTTCGAGGACGCCGTCGCCTGGGCGTCGAAGGCCCGGCACGGCGTCGCCGGAATGCTGCTCCGGGGCGCGGAGCCCGACACCTGGAGGGCCTTCCCTTCGCTCCACCGGGACGCGGTGCGCCACCCCGACGCCCCGCCCGTACCGCTCGGTCTGTGGCTCCGTGCCATGGAAGTGGTGAGCGGGAACCGGGATCTGCAGGAGGTGGTGGTGGACAGCGCTCAGAGCGAACTGGAGGGGGAGGCGGACGGACGCCCGGAGGTCGGGCTGGTCCTCGGCCGCCTCTACGAAGCGACCGGGCAGGACCAGTACGCCGAGGAGTGGTTCCGGCACTCCGCCGACGCGGGCGGTGTCGAGGCGGCGGGGGTCGTCGGCCAGGTTCTCGCCTCCCGGGGGGACGTGGTCGAGGCCCTTCCCTACCTGGAACGGGCGGCGGAGGCCGGGAACCGGTACGCCCAGGGCCTGCTGGTGAGGGAGCTCGTGGTCCGGGCGGTGTTCTGGCTGGACCGCGGCGTCGGGGGCGGGAGCCGGGCGGCGGCGGACTTCAGGGGGAGACTGCGGGAGCTCATCAAGGCGCTGCCCGATACCGTCGAGGAGTGAACGACAGCCCCGCCCACCGCACCCCCGAGCACCCCGCCTGCCCGCACAGCGCCACCACCCCCGAAAGCGGCCCCGAACTCTTCACCTGGGAGTTCGCCACCGACCCCTACCCCGCCTACGCCTGGCTCCGCGAGCACCGCCCCGTGCACCGCACCTCGCTGCCCAGCGGGGTCGAGGCGTGGCTCGTGACCCGGTACGCGGACGCCAGGCAGGCGCTCGCCGACGCGCGGCTCTCCAAGAACCCGGCCAACCACGCCGAGTCGCCGCACGCCAAGGGGAAGACGGGCATCCCGGGGGAGCGCAAGGCGGAGCTGATGACGCATCTGCTCAACATCGACCCGCCGGACCACACCCGGCTGCGCCGGCTCGTGTCGAAGGCGTTCACCCCGCGCCGGGTCGCGGAGTTCGCGCCCCGCGTGCAGGAGCTGACCGACCGGCTCATCGACCGGTTCATCGAGGACGGGGAGGCCGACCTCATCCACGACCTCGCCTTCCCGCTCCCCATCTACGCCATCTGCGACCTGCTCGGCGTCCCGCGCGAGGACCAGGACGACTTCCGGGACTGGGCGGGCATGATGATCCGGCACGGCGGCGGACCGCGCGGCGGGGTCGCCCGGTCGGTGAAGAAGATGCGCGGCTATCTCGCCGAACTCATCCACCGCAAGCGGGAGAATCCGGGCGACGACCTGATCTCCGGGCTCATCCGGGCCAGCGACCACGGCGAGCACCTCACCGAGAACGAGGCGGCGGCGATGGCGTTCATCCTGCTGTTCGCCGGGTTCGAGACGACGGTGAACCTGATCGGGAACGGGATGTACGCGCTCCTGCGCCATCCCGAGCAGCGCGCCCGGCTCGAAGCGTCGCTGGCGGCGGGGGAGAGCGGTCTGCTGGCCACCGGGATCGAGGAACTGCTGCGGTACGACGGGCCGGTGGAGATGGCGACCTGGCGGTACGCCACCGAGCCGCTGACCCTGGGCGGCGAGGAGATCGCCGCCGGGGACCCCGTTTTGGTGGTGCTCGCGGCGGCCGACCGCGACCCGGAGCGGTTCGAGGACCCGGACACCCTGGACCTCGCGCGGCGCGACAACCAGCACATCGGATACGGGCACGGCATCCACTACTGCCTGGGCGCACCACTGGCCCGGCTGGAAGGACAGGCCGCGCTCGCCACCCTCCTGAGACGCCTGCCCGGCCTGCGACTTGCCGCCGATCCCGCCGATCTGCGCTGGCGCGGCGGGCTCATCATGCGAGGTCTGCGCACCCTCCCGGTCGCGTTCGAACCGGGCTCCCGAACCGAAAAAGGTGACCTTCTGTCAACTCTGTGACTTTCACGTGATCTGCGCTGCATCGACTTGTGACATACGTTCGCGTCCCGCTAGGTTCACGGTTCGACGCGTCGGCCGCAGGTTGCCCACGCGTCACTCGGGCCCCGGGGTGCGGGGGTGAGACCCCGCCGTACGGAGCCCGGGCAACTCGCTTGTCAGTCGCACGGAAGGCATACCCATGGGCTCCGCGAACGGCAGACACCGCCGACCTCGCCAGGCACCCGCCATCGTCGTCGCCGCGGGCGTGACGGGATCGGCCATCGCCATCCCGCTGCTCGGCGCGAGCGGCGCGCACGCGGCCGACTCGGCCACCTGGGACCGGGTGGCCGAGTGCGAGAGCGGCGGAACGTGGAGCGCCGACCTCGGCAACGGCCACTACGGCGGGCTCCAGCTCACGCAGGAGACCTGGTCGGCGTACGGCGGCACGGAGTTCGCGCCCCGGGCCGACCTCGCCAGCCGGTCGCAGCAGATATCCGTCGCCGAGAAGGTCCTGGACGACCAGGGCCCCAAGGCGTGGCCGAGCTGTGCGGTGATCTCCGGCCTCATGACGAGCGGCGGCCTGCCCGGCGTCGATCCCGGCACCTCGCCGTCCGCCGACCCCGCGGACGACCCCGCGGCCGACCCGACCGGCGAGACGGGCTCGGGCGACACGTCGGGCGAACCCGGCACGTCCGGTGAAACCGAAGGGTCCGACAAGAAGGACGGCAAGGGCAACAAGGGCGAGAAGGGCGAGCAGCGCCAGGAGGGGAAGGGCGGCAAGGCGGGCGGGAGCACCGAGAGCCCCGACCCCTCGGCGACGCCCACCGCTCCGCCGTCCTCCGAGGCTCCCGACGCCACCGACCCCTCCACCGCCCCCGACGGCTCGACGGACGGCGAGAGCGGCGGCAAGCACCGCGGCGCCCCCGCGCCCGAGGAGGCCGGCCAGGAGGACGGCCCGCGCGGCCCCGGCCGGCACGCCTCGCGCGGTGACGGCGACGCCCGGGACGGCGGCGTGACGGGCGCGTACACCGTGCGGCCCGGCGACAACCTCTGGGCCATCGCCGACGCGCAGGACCTCCCTGGCGGCTGGACCGGTCTCTACGAGACCAACAAGGACGTCCTGGGCTCCGACCCGGACCTGATCCTGCCCGGCCAGAACCTGGACCTGGGTCAGGGCGGAGGCGCGGCGGAGGACGCCGGGACGGACACCGGGCCGGCCGCCCCGAAGGGCGCCGAAGGATCCGCCGCTCCGAAGAGCGCCGAGGAGCCCGCCACCCCCTGATCCGCAGGGATGATCCACCGGGAAAACACCCCGAAAACCCGGGTAGTTCAGAGACCTATGTCCGCTTTTGCGTAAGTGAGACATGGGTCTCTTTGCTTCAACTCACGCATTTCGCCCGGCTGATCCGTGCGCATCGCCCCCGACCTGCGGAAACGGTCGGGCGGCGGTGGTGAGTTCGAGTTGATTGCCCGCTATGTCCATCTTTGAATGTCGGGGTTGCCTGTGTTTACGGTCTAAGCCGCTCGCACCGCGGGCCCCGACGACCGCCACGCCGAATCCTGCCGGCGGCCGGAGGGAACAGACGCGCAAGCGCCGTAGGCAGGAGCGGGGGACCCAGGTAAGCCGCCGGGCCCGGACGCCTCGTCGAGAAGACGGGGCCGTACGGAACCGGCTAGGGGTGAAGCCGTGCGCAAGGACGCACGGCCGGGCAACTCATCAGCCCGAACCCGACAGCTCACCTCGTAGGCGTCGGTGAGGAGATTCGTTCCATGCTGCTGAACAGCAAGGGCAAGCACCGCCGCCCGTCCAAGGCCACCCGCATCGCCGCCCTCGCGGGCGTGACCGGCGCCGCCGTGGCCGTCCCGCTGATGGGCGCGACCAACGCCTCCGCCGCCTCCGTCGCGACCTGGGACGCCGTCGCCCAGTGCGAGTCCGGCGGCAACTGGTCCATCAACACCGGCAACGGCTACTACGGCGGCCTGCAGTTCTCCCAGTCCAGCTGGGCCGCCGCCGGCGGTACGCAGTACGCCGCGCGCGCCGACCTGGCCTCCAAGGACCAGCAGATCGCCACCGCCGAGAAGCTTCTCGACATGCAGGGCCCGGGTGCCTGGGCCTGCGCCGGCGCCGGCGGCCTGACCAACGACGGCGTGGACCCGGGCGTCAGCACCGGCTCCGGCCAGTCCCAGAAGGCGCAGCCCGAGCGCAAGGCCGAGCAGCCCACCACGCGCTCCGAGCAGCGCTCCGCTCCGAAGGCCGAGAAGAAGGCCGAGAGCAAGAAGACCGTCACGACCCCGACCGGCGAGAAGGTCCAGAAGGGTGACGGCGAGTACAAGGTGAAGACCGGTGACACCCTGAGCAAGATCGCCCAGAAGCAGGGCGTCAAGGGCGGCTGGAGCAAGCTCTTCGACCTCAACGACGACATCGTCAAGGACGCGAACCTGATCTTCCCGGGTCAGCAGCTCCACCTGAAGTAATCGCCGTTTCTCCTCCCCGGAGGGAGGGCGTCCGGCGGCTCCCTCCCTCGCACGGCTTCCCGGCCCGGCGCGCTCGTCCCCCCAGCGCGCCGGGCCGGGTTCTTCGTGAAGGGCGGAGGCCGGTCGGGACCCGGTCGCGTTCACCTCTTGTTATTACCGCTCAGTAGATTTCTAGAGTTTCGTCCCGATACGCACGCCCCCGGGTCCTTTTTCGTCCCAGGAGTCGGGCGGTCGGCCGGTCAACGCGGCCGGGCCGGATAGGCTCGTGTCGCAAGGCCACAGTGACCCTGCACAACCAGTGTCAGATCCCAGAAGGAGATGCCTCGTGCCGTCCATCGACGTCGTCGTAGCCAGGGAAATCCTCGACTCCCGGGGCAACCCCACGGTCGAGGTCGAGGTCGGCCTCGACGACGGCAGCACGGGCCGTGCTGCCGTTCCGTCCGGCGCCTCCACCGGTGCGTTCGAGGCCATCGAGCTTCGCGACGGTGACCCCAACCGCTACCAGGGCAAGGGCGTCGAGAAGGCCGTCCTCGCCGTCATCGAGCAGATCGGCCCGGAGCTCGTCGGCTACGACGCCACCGAGCAGCGCCTCATCGACCAGGCGATGTTCGACCTGGACGCCACCGAGAACAAGGCGTCGCTCGGCGCCAACGCCATCCTCGGCGTCTCGCTGGCCGTCGCCCACGCCGCGTCCGAGGCGTCCGACCTGCCGCTCTTCCGCTACCTCGGCGGCCCGAACGCGCACCTGCTGCCCGTTCCGATGATGAACATCCTGAACGGCGGCTCGCACGCCGACTCCAACGTGGACATCCAGGAGTTCATGATCGCGCCGATCGGCGCCGAGTCCTTCTCCGAGGCCCTGCGCTGGGGCGCGGAGATCTACCACACGCTGAAGAAGGTCCTGAAGACCAAGGGCCTGTCCACCGGACTCGGCGACGAGGGCGGCTTCGCCCCGAACCTGGAGTCCAACCGCGCCGCCCTGGACCTCATCGTCGAGGCCATCAAGGAGGCCGGCTACGTCCCCGGCCGCGACATCGCGCTCGCGCTCGACGTCGCCGCGTCCGAGTTCTACAAGGACGGCGTCTACGAGTTCGAGGGCAAGTCCCGCTCGGCCGCCGAGATGACCGAGTACTACGAGGAGCTCGTCTCCGCGTACCCGCTGGTCTCCATCGAGGACCCGCTGTACGAGGACGACTGGGCCGGCTGGAAGGTCATCACCGACCGCATCGGCTCCAAGGTGCAGATCGTCGGCGACGACCTCTTCGTCACCAACCCCGAGCGTCTGGCCCGCGGCATCGAGGAGGGCTCCGCCAACGCCCTGCTCGTGAAGGTCAACCAGATCGGTTCGCTGACCGAGACCCTGGACGCCGTCGAGCTGGCCCAGCGCAACGGCTTCAAGTGCATGATGTCGCACCGTTCCGGCGAGACCGAGGACGTCACCATCGCCGACCTCGCCGTCGCGGTGAACTGCGGTCAGATCAAGACCGGCGCCCCGGCCCGCTCGGACCGCGTCGCCAAGTACAACCAGCTGCTGCGCATCGAGGAGATCCTCGACGACGCCGCGGTCTACGCGGGCCGCTCCGCCTTCCCGCGCTTCAAGGGCTGACCCGTCGCCGCACGACGGTAGCCTCCGCCCGTCCCCGCACCCGGTCCCGTACCGTGTGCGGGGACGGACGTGTGTGATGGGGAGGCGGGAGACATGGCCGGGAAGGACCGCGACCGGTTCTCCACCTCGACCAGGCTGCGGCTGCTCGGTGAGCAGACCGCCGCGCGCGTGTACCGATCGCAGAACCGCCGCCAGGCCCGCCGCTCCCGGCTGACCGGCCGGGCCGCGTTCCTGGCGCTGGTCGTCTGCTCGCTGGTGGTGGCGCTCGCCTACCCGATGCGGCAGTACGTCTCCCAGCGCGACGAGATCGCCGAGCAGGAGCGCCTCTCGCAGGAGGCGCAGCGGCGCACCGAGGAGCTGCGGGACGAGAAGGCGCGGCTCCAGGACGACGCGTACATCATGCGACTCGCCCGCCAGCACCTCCATTACGTCCTCCCCGGGGAGCTCGGCTACACCGTGGCCGACCCCGACGCGGCGAAGGACTCCCGCGGCGAGTCCGGCGCGAACGACCGCCCCTGGCACTCCAACCTCTGGGACGGCGTGGACAGCGCCGACCGTGACGACCGCGACTGACCGACCGATCCCGTACGTCCACCTCTACGAGCTTCCGAGCAGAACCAAGGCAGGCATGGAAACGCCCCCTCCGCAGACCGAGTCCACCAAGCCCACCGACGCGGACATCGCCGCGTTCGAGCAGCAGCTCGGCCGTCCGCCGCGCGGTCTGCGCGCCATCGCGCACCGCTGCCCGTGCGGCAACCCGGACGTGGTGGAGACCCAGCCGCGTCTGGAGGACGGCACGCCGTTCCCGACGACGTACTACCTGACCTGCCCCCGGGCGGCCTCGGCCATCGGCACGCTGGAGGCCAACGGGGTCATGAAGGAGATGACGGCCCGGCTGGGGACCGACCCGGAGCTGGCGGAGGCCTACCGGGCCGCGCACGAGGACTACATCACCCGCCGCGACGCCATCGAGGTCCTGGAGGGCTTCCCGAGCGCGGGCGGCATGCCGGACCGGGTGAAGTGCCTGCACGTCCTGGTCGGCCACTCGCTGGCCGCCGGGCCCGGGGTGAACCCGCTGGGCGACGAGGCCATCGCGATGCTTCCCGAGTGGTGGGCCAAGGGCCCCTGCGTCACCCCGTGCGCGCCGACGGGCGAGGACGACGGGTGGACGGTCGACGAGGGCGACGGCGGCCACTTCGCCTTCCGTCCGGTCGACGCCCCCGCCGACGGGAAGGGCGCATGACCCGGGTCGCCGCGATCGACTGCGGCACCAACTCCATCCGGCTCCTCGTCGCCGACGTGGACCCCGCCACCGGCTCCTTCACCGAGCTGGTCCGGCGGATGACGATCGTCCGCCTCGGCCAGGGCGTCGACCGGACCGGACGGCTCGCCCCCGAGGCGCTGGAGCGGACGTTCGCGGCCTGCCGCGACTACGCCGCCGCCATCGGTGAACTGGGCGCGGAACGCGTCCGGTTCGTCGCCACGTCCGCCTCCCGCGACGCCGAGAACAGCGACGAGTTCGTCGCCGGGGTGCGGGACATCCTGGGCGTCGAGCCCGAGGTGATCACCGGCGACCAGGAGGCGCAGCTCTCCTTCGACGGGGCCACCAAGGAGCTGGCCGGCCGCGACGACCTGGCGAAGCCGTACCTGGTCGTGGACATCGGCGGCGGCTCCACCGAGTTCGTCCTCGGCTCCGACCGGGTCGAGGCGGCCCGGTCCGTAAACATCGGCTGCGTACGGATGACCGAGCGTCACCTCGTCGTGGACGGCGCCGTGGTGGACCCGCCCAGCCATGAGCGGGTCGCCGCGATCCGCGCCGACGTGGACGCCGCCCTCGACCTGGCGGAGCGGACGGTGCCGCTCACCGGGGCCGGCACCCTGGTCGGCCTGGCGGGGACCGTCACCACGGTCGCCGGGATCGCGCTGGAGCTGGCGGAATACGACTCCGGGGCCATCCACCACTCCCGGATCACCCGCGGCCAGGTCCGCGCGATCACCGAGCACCTGCTCCGCTCCACCCACGAGGAGCGCGCCGCGATCCCCGTGATGCACCCCGGCCGGGTCGACGTGATCGGCGCGGGCGCGATGGTCCTGCTCGCCGTGATGGAGCGGACGGGCGCGCACGAGGTGGTCGTCAGCGAACACGACATCCTGGACGGGATCGCCTGGAGCGCGTTCTAGGGCACGTCCGCCAGGTCCGTGCGGGGGCCGTTCCTCTGCGGGAGCGGCCCCCGGCCGCGCCCTCCCCGCTCGATCGGGGTGTCACCTGCCCCATTGAGCTTCGATTCGACCCCTGGGAGCCCCGTCGGGGGTCGAATCGGTGGGGTGGTGCGAGAAAGTTCGTGAACTTCTTCACAAGGAATGGGGCCGTATCGGCCTCCGTTCGGGCCCTTCGGGGCCTTGTGGGTGGCACTGGGTGCCGAACGCGCGCGTGACGTACGCGTGTCGAGCGTGTTGCGTACGCGCGGAAGAGGGTCGCGGTTCACCCGGTGGGAGCGGACAACGGGCAGCTCACAGGCGGTGCACAACGTTTCCGGAGGCGTCCTGGTTCCCTCGTGTCACCATGACCTGGGTCACGCGGGCGGCGAAGTGTAGCAGAGGGTCGGTGAATCCTTGTGAAGGGGCTCACGAGCACCCCCTGGGGGAGGGGTGGATACTCGATGGCATGAGCACCACGGAGCGTCCCAGGATCCTCGTTGTAGGCGGTGGGTACGTAGGCCTGTACGCAGCTCGTCGCATTCTGAAGAAGATGCGATACGGAGAGGCGACCGTCACGGTCGTCGACCCGCGGTCGTACATGACGTACCAGCCCTTCCTCCCCGAAGCTGCCGCCGGCAGCATCTCGCCTCGGCATGTCGTCGTCCCGCTGCGACGCGTGCTGCCCAAGGCTGAGGTTCTCACCGGTCGTGTCACGACCATCGACCAGGACCGCAAGGTCGCCACGGTCGCGCCGCTCGTCGGCGAGGCCTACGAGCTGCCCTTCGACTACCTGGTCATCGCGATGGGCGCGGTCTCCCGCACCTTCCCGATCCCCGGCCTCGCCGAGCAGGGCATCGGCATGAAGGGCATCGAGGAGTCCATCGGCCTGCGCAACCACGTCCTGGAGCAGCTCGACAAGGCCGACTCCACGACCGACGAGGACGTCCGCCGCAAGGCGCTGACGTTCGTCTTCGTGGGCGGCGGCTTCGCCGGCGCGGAGACCATCGGCGAGGTCGAGGACATGGCCCGCGACGCGGCGAAGTACTACACCAACGTGAAGCGCGAGGACATGCGCTTCATCCTCGTCGACGCCGCCGACAAGATCCTTCCCGAGGTCGGCCCGAAGCTGGGCGCCTACGGCAAGGAGCACCTGGAGAGCCGCGGTGTGGAGATCTACCTCTCCACCTCGATGGACTCCTGCGTCGACGGCCACGTTGTCCTGAAGAACGGCCTGGAGGTCGACTCCAGCACCATCGTGTGGACCGCCGGTGTGAAGCCGAACCCGGCGCTGGCCCGCTTCGGCCTGCCGCTCGGCCCCCGCGGCCACGTGGACACCTCCGAGAAGCTCCAGGTGCAGGGCACCGACTACATCTGGGCCGCGGGCGACAACGCCCAGGTGCCGGACATGGTCGGCCGCCGCGCCGGCAACCCGAACGCCTGGTGCCCGCCCAACGCCCAGCACGCGCTGCGTCAGGCGAAGGTCCTCGGCGACAACGTGATCTCCGGCATGCGGGGCTTCCCGCAGAAGGAGTACAGCCACGCCAACAAGGGTGCGGTCGCCGGTCTCGGCCTGCACAAGGGCGTCGCGATGATCGTCATGGGCAAGGTGAAGATCAAGCTCAAGGGCCGTCTCGCCTGGTACATGCACCGCGGCTACCACGGCATGGCGATGCCGACCTGGAACCGCAAGATCCGGATCTTCGCCGACTGGACGCTGGCGATGTTCCTCAAGCGCGAGGTCGTCTCGCTCGGCGCCATGGAGACGCCGCGCGAGGAGTTCTACGAGGCCGCCAAGCCGGCCCCGGCTCCGGCCGCCGCCAAGCCCGAGGGCGAGAAGGCCAAGGCCTCCTGACCCTCCGGTGACCCGCTCCGCGAGGAGCGCTCCGTACGACGCCCGAAGGGGCCGTCCGCCATCCGTGGTGCGGACGGCCCCTTCGGCGTACCCGGGGAGAGGGTGCGCGCGAGGCAGCCGACGGGGCGTCAGGGCCGGGGTGGAGGCGCCATGGACGGCGCGCGCGGACGCTTTGCGGTTTCGTTGCCCGGTAGCGGGATGACGGAGGGTGCGGAGACAGTTGACGCAGGTGTACCTCGCCGCGCACCGGGGTGACGCGGCGGGGCCACGAGCATGTCTGTTCGCCTGTGCCTGTAGTGCTTGTCGGGGAAACACCACGGAGGTGTGCGCCATGGCAGACGCCGCGTCGCGGCTGACCGCTCTCGCCGAAGAGTCGCTCTCACAACCCCTGCCGGTCCGTATCCGGGCCTGGGACGGCAGCGAGTCGGGTCCGCCCGGCGCCCCCGTCCTGGTGATCCGGCGCCGCCGGGCCCTGCGCCGGCTGCTGTGGAAGCCCGGCGAGCTGGGCCTGGCCCGCGCCTGGGTGGCCGGGGACATCGACATCGAGGGCGATCTGTACGAGGCGCTCGGCCGGCTGGCCGGACTGCTCTGGGACCGCGACCCCGAGGACTCCGTCCACCCGGTGCGCGACCCCCGGGCCCGTGCCTTCGCCCGCGGCCTGCTCCGGATCGCGGGACCCTGGCCGCCGCCCGCCCCGCCCGGCGAGGAGGTGCGACGCCGCTCCGGGCCGCTGCACACCAGACGGCGCGACAGACAGGCCGTCAGCCACCACTACGACGTCGGCAACGACTTCTACGCCCTCGTCCTCGGCCCCTCCCTGGTCTACTCCTGCGCCTACTGGCGGGACGGCGGCACCCTGGAGGAGGCCCAGCGCGACAAGCTCGACCTGGTCTGCCGGAAGCTCGCCCTCCGGGAGGGCGACCGGCTCCTGGACGTCGGCTGCGGCTGGGGTTCAATGGCGATCCACGCCGCCCGCCACCACGGCGCCCGGGTCACCGGCATCACGCTCTCCCGGGAACAGGCCGCCCTCGCCCGCAAGCGCGTCGCCGACGAGGGGCTCACCGACCGCGTGGAGATCCGCGTCCAGGACTACCGGGACGTCGACGACGGACCGTACGACGCCATCTCCTCGATCGGCATGGCCGAGCACGTCGGCTCCGTCCGCTACCGGGAGTACGCCGACGACCTCTACGCCCTCCTGAAGCCCGGCGGCCGCCTCCTGAACCACCAGATCGCCCGCCGCCCCGAGAAGGACGAGGACGCCTACCGCATCGACGCGTTCATCGACGCCTACGTCTTCCCCGACGGCGAACTGGCCCCGCTCGGCCGCACCCTGACGCTCCTGGAGGAGGCCGGCTTCGAGGCGCGGGACGTCGAGTCGCTGCGTGAGCACTACGCACTGACCCTGCGCCGCTGGGTGGCCAACCTGGAGCAGCACTGGGAGCGGGCGGTACGGGCCACCTCGCCGGGGCGGGCCCGGGTCTGGCGGCTGTACATGGCGGCCTCCGCGCTCTCCTTCGAGCACAACCAGATCGGCGTCAACCAGATCCTCGCGGTACGCCCGACGGACGACGGCGGCTCCGGGATGCCGCTGCGGGCCCGCCGCTGGACGGCGTCCGCCGGGGACGCCTGACCCGTACGGCCGCGCACTCCGGCGCCCGAACGCCCGTACGCGCCGTACACGCCCCCGTACACGCGGCACACGGGCCCGTACGAGTCCGTACCGTCTGCGGGCCCGTGCGCGTCCGTGCCGGGTCCGGGAACGGGTGAGGGGCCGGTGCACCGCTTCCGCGCGGTGCACCGGCCCCTTCTCGTCCCCACGTCCCGGCCCTGCCGGGCCCCGGCTACTCCGTCTTGATCGCCGTCAGCATGTTGAGCTTCGCGGCGCTGCGGGCGGGCCACAGCGAGGCGAGGACGCCCACCAGCGCGGCCAGCAGCAGGAAGATGCCGAGCCGGTCCCACGGGATGACCAGGGCGTAGCCGGGGATGTCGGCGGACAGGGTCCGGCCGATCGCCCAGCCGAGGAAGACCCCGAGACCGACGCCGATCACCGCGCCGAAGACCGAGATCACGACGGCCTCCAGGCGGATCATCCGCTTGACCCGGCCGCGGTCGAGACCGATCGCGCGGAGCATCCCGATCTCCTGCTGGCGCTCGAACACCGACATGGCCAGGGTGTTGACGACCCCGAGGACCGCGATCAGCAGGGCCATGGCGAGCAGCCCGTACATGATGTTCAGGGCGGTGTTGATGAAGCCGCCGAACATGTCACGGATGTCCTGCCGGTCCATGACGCTCATCGCGGGGTTGTCGCCGAGGGCGTTCACGATGGACTGCTCGTTGGCCTTGCTCGCGCCGCCGTCCGCCTTGATCCAGATCTCGCGGATCTCGGACCGGGTGGAGGAGGTGTGGGCGTCCGCCATCTCCTTCGGGATCACGAAGGGGGAGAGGAACTCGTTCTCCTTGTAGGTCGCGCCGACCTTCAGCTCGCCCTTCTTGTCGTCGTCGAACTTCACCGGAAGGGTGTCGCCGGTCTTCCAGCCGTGCTTCTCCGCGGTCTTGGAGCCGACCGCGACCTGGCCGTCCTTGAGCGAGGCCAGCGAACCGGACTCGGTGGTCAGCGAGAAGACCTGCTCCACATCGCCCGGGGTGACGCCGGAGGCCGAGAAGTAGTCGCCGTCGACCTCGAACCACGCCGCCTGCTGCGGGGAGAGCGCCGCGACGCCGTCCGCCTTCGACAGGGCCGTGAGCGCGGACTCGTCGAGCGAGTCGCCGCTGGCCATCGAGACCATGTAGTCGGCCTTGATGTTGTCCGTGGTCATCTTGTCGATGGCCTGGCCGAGCGTGACGCCGAGCACCGAGATGCCGGTGACCAGGGTGAGCCCGATGGCCAGGGCGGAGGCGGTGGCTCCGGTGCGCCGCGGGTTGCGGACGGCGTTCTGCGACGCCAGCTTCCCGGAGACGCCGAAGACCTTCTTCAGCAGCGGCCTGACCAGGGCGATCACCGGGCGGGAGAGCAGCGGGATCAGGATGATGACGCCGATCAGGGCGAAGAACGCGCCCGCCGCGACCAGCTGGCGGCCGGAGGTGCCGCCGGTCGCCGCACCGCCGACGATGCCGGCGGAGCCGAGGAGGGTGATGACGCCGCCGATCGAGTTCCGTACGACGAGGGACTTCACGGAGGCGGTGGCGTGGACGCTGCTCATCGCGGCGACCGGGGCGATCTTCGCGGCCCGGCGGGCGGGCAGCCAGGCGGCCAGCACGGTGATCAGGATGCCGACCGCGAAGGCCGAGCCGACGGCGGTCGGGGAGACGATCAGCGGTCCGGCGGGGATCTTGCCGCCCATGACGCCCATCGCGGAGCGCAGACCGGTGGCGAGGCCGAGGCCCAGCAGGAAGCCGATCACCGAGGCGAGGATGCCGACGACAGCGGCCTCCAGCAGCACCGAGCGCTTCACCTGGCGGCGGGTCGCGCCGATGGCCCGCATCAGGGCCAGCTCACGGGTCCGCTGGGCGATCAGCATGGTGAAGGTGTTGGCGATGAGGAAGACGCCGACGAACAGGGCGATGCCCGCGAAGGCCAGCAGCATGGTGTTGAGGCTGGTCAGGCCGGACTCGATGTCCTTCGCCTGCTTGTCGGCCAGCGCCTTGCCGGTCTGCGCGGTGGCGTCCTTCGGCAGCAGCGGCTCGACCTCGTCCAGCAGCTTCCGGTCGGAGACGCCGGGCTCGGCGGAGACCGTGGCGTTCTGGAAGACGCCGGGCTTCAGGTAGAGCTTCTGGGCGGTCGCGGTGTCGAACAGCACGAGGCTGCCGCCCGCGTTGACCGCGCCGTCCTCGGTGGTGAAGATCCCCGCGAGGGTGTACTCCTTCACCGGGCCGTTGGTGGCGACCCGCACCGGGTCGCCGACGCGGTACTTGCCCTTGCTCGCGGTGTCCTTGTCGAGGGCGACCGTGCCGTTCTTCGTCGGACCCGAGCCGTCGGTGAAGACGTACTGGGAGTCCTTGCCGTCCTTGCCGGGCGCGAAGTTGGCGCCGGTGTTGGACCAGCCGTTGCCGATCAGCTTGCCGTCCGGGTCGGCGACCCCGGCGAAGCCGTTGACCCGGCCGGTGGCCGAGGCCACGCCGTCCAGGCCGCGGATCTTCTCCAGGGTGGCGTCGTCGATGCCGGGGGTCTTCTCGTCGTCGCCGGCGTACGTCTCGATGGAGACGGCGACGTTGTCGTAGCTCTTGGCGGACTGGTTGCGGAAGGCGTTGCCGAGGGTGTCGGTGAAGACCAGGGTGCCGGAGACGAACGCTACGCCGAGCATGACGGCGAGCACGGTCATCAGCAGCCTGGCCTTGTGCGCGAGCACATTGCGCAGGGCGGTACGGAACATGTCTGTGTCCTGGGATGGGTTCCGGAAGGTGCGGAAGAGGGCGGGCAGGGGCGCACGCGGGTACGGAGGCCGTACGCCGCGGCTGTGCTGCGGCCGGCCGGTGCGGGCCGGCCGGGGCGTCAGCTCGTGCGGCCCTTCGCGTCGAACGCCTTCATCCGGTCGAGGACGCCCTCGGCGGTCGGCTGGATCATCTGGTCGACGACCGCGCCGTCCGCGAGGAAGATGACCCGGTCCGCGTAGGAGGCGGCCACCGGGTCGTGGGTCACCATCACCACGGTCTGGCCCAGCTCGCGCACCGAGTTGCGCAGGAAGCCGAGGACCTCGGCGCCGGAGCGGGAGTCCAGGTTCCCGGTCGGCTCGTCACCGAAGATGATCTCGGGCTGCGAGGCCAGGGCGCGGGCCACGGCGACGCGCTGCTGCTGACCGCCGGAGAGCTCGGTGGGACGGTGCTTGAGGCGCTCCGAGAGCCCCACCATGTCGATCACCTTCTGGAGCCACGCGGCGTCCGGCTTCCGGCCGGCGATGTCCATCGGCAGGGTGATGTTCTCCAGCGCGGTGAGCGTGGGCAGCAGGTTGAACGCCTGGAAGATGAAGCCGATCTTGTCCCGGCGCAACTGGGTGAGCTGCTTGTCCTTGAGCGTGGACAGCTCGGTCTCACCGATGCGCACCGAACCGCTGCTGAAGCTGTCGAGCCCGGCGACGCAGTGCATCAGCGTCGACTTGCCGGAACCGGAGGGGCCCATGATCGCGGTGAACTCGCCCTGGGGGAAGTCCACGGTCACCCGGTTCAGGGCGACGACCTGAGTCTCGCCCTCGCCGTAGACCTTCGACAGCTCCGTGGCGCGGGCGGCCACCGTGGTGGCGCGGTGAACGGTGGGGGTGGTGGTCACTGGGACGCTCCTGGTTCGGTGATGCGGATGCCCGGACCGCGACGCGGACGCCCGGGCCGTACGGAGGCGGGGCTGCGACGCCATGCCTGGGGGACTTACTCCATCCTTACGGCTCGATCCCGCCGGGGCGTCCCTCCCGATGCCCGTTCCCGGGGCCCTCTTGAGTCGCACCACGACCGTCCGTTCGTCCTCCTCGGGTATGACATCGACCCCGAGGTCCTGCCCCCGGATCCGGGCCCCACGCACCGTTCCGACGCCCGCCGCGGCAGGTGGCCGTGATCACCGAGGGTGAGAGCCCGGAGGCGCGGGTGGAGAGGAGCCGGGGCGGCTGGCGGACGGCGCCGCCGCCGGAGAACGGACGCCGTCCGGCCCGAGGGTGGCGGAAGCCGTGGCGGGCCCTGGCGCGGACCTGGCGTGTTGGGCCGTACGAGTGCGGCGACTTTCCGTCAATCCCGCGCCGCTCGCGGGCCGCCCATGATCGGTAACGGCCGTGTGGTCAGCCCAGCCGGATGTGCTGACGGTCCCTCAAGCGGTCAATAAAATAAGACAACATCGCGCCAGTGTTCCGCTGATCGAGGGACGGCCCCCGATAGGGTCGGGAGCCGTACGCGGAGCCGCGTGGCACGCCCGGATGGTGGAACGCAGACACGGCGAGCTTAAACCTCGCTGCCCCTCGGGGGCGTGCCGGTTCGAGTCCGGCTCCGGGCACTCAATTCCCCACGGAGCGTGACCCGGTCGGCCCGCAACGTCACCGCTGACCTCCGCGGCGGCGGGGAGTCGTCGCGCGCGGCCGCAAAGATCCTCCCCTGGCACTAGGGTGATTCTTTTGCCTACCCATTACTCTTGTGGCAAGGCCACGCAGTGTGGCCATGGAGGAGTGAAATGAGGAGCAGCAACCCGGTCTTCTCGCGACGGGGCTTCAGCCGCGACAACGGCCACGCGGGCTTCAACGCGGCGCCGCAGGCCGGGGCCCCCGCGACGGGCAACCCGTACGCGCAGGGCACCGCCGCCAACCCGTACGCGACCAACCCGTACGCGCAGACGGACGTCCACGGGGCCCCCGCGCCCGCGCGGCCGGACGTGATGACCATCGACGACGTGGTGACGCGCACCGGCATGACGCTGGGCACCGTGGTGCTCACCGCGGTGCTGTCCTGGATCGTCCTCCCGGTCGACCAGGCGAACCTCGGCAAGTCCTACGGCATCGCCATCGGCGCGGCGCTCATCGCCTTCGTGCTGTCGATGATCCAGGCGTTCAAGCGCAAGCCTGTGCCCGCGCTGATCCTCGCGTACGCGGCCTTCGAGGGCGTGTTCCTCGGAGTGATCTCCAGCACGGTCAGCACGTACATCAACCCCGGCGTCGTCATGCAGGCGGTCCTGGGCACGATGTGCGTCTTCGCCGGCGTGCTTTTCGCCTACAAGATGCGGTGGATCCGCGTCACCCGCCGGTTCTACGGTTTCGTGATGGCCGCCGCCGTCGGCTTCATGCTCCTGATGGTCGCCAACCTGCTCTTCTCCGTCTTCGCGGGCGGCGAGGGCCTGGGCTTCCGCAGCGGTGGTCTCGGCATCCTCTTCGGCGTCATCGGCATCATCCTCGGCGCCTGCTTCCTGGCGCTGGACTTCAAGCAGGTCGAGGACGGCGTCGCGTACGGCGCGCCCCGCGAGGAGTCCTGGCTGGCCGCCTTCGGTCTGACCCTGACGCTGGTGTGGATCTACCTGGAGATGCTGCGTCTGCTCTCCATCCTCAGCGGCGACGACTGACCGGCTCCTCGGTGCGGGCAGGTTCCGCATCGTCCCGCAGGACCCCGTAGTACCGGAACGGCCCGCAGGCATCGCGCCTGCGGGCCGTTCCGCGTTCCGGGGCGTCGTGGGTACGGGGCACGGGCGGGTGGGGCGGCCGGGGCCGCTGGCGGCCGTGCGGGAGGGGCGCGTAGGGTCGGCGCGTGCTCGATACGACGCCCCTGATCCAGGCCGTGGACCGATTCGCCGACCGGCTCCGCTCGGCCCCGCAGAGCCGCCTCCAGCGCGGTGCGGCCGCCGAGGCGCTGGCCGCCGCGCGGGAGCTCGCCGTACGGGCCCAGCGGCTGGAGAACCCGGAGGCCGAGCCGCGCGAGCTGCCGGACGCCGGGATGTTCGCGGTGGGCGACCAGGTGGCCGTCGCCGGGAGGGACCTGGCCGTGGCACTGGAAACGGCCTCGTCCCAGGAGCTGGACGAGGCCGTGCGGTATGTCGGGGAAGCGGCGGCGCGGACGTTCGCGTGAGCGGCGGTCCCGCGCGCGAGCGGTGGGAGGGGTACGGGGCGGCGCGGGTTCCGGGCTTCGCCGCGAGCGGCCGGTGCGGGGCGGCGCGGGTTCCGGGTTGCGGCCCGCGCCCTGCGGTCAGAACGAGGCGATGACGCGGTCCGCGAGGATGTACACGTTGTCCTCGCCGCAGGAGAAGGTCAGCGCGTAGGCGCCCGAGACGCCCGAACCGCCCAGCAGCACCGGCTGCCGGCCCGCCCGCAGCGCCTCCGCGAGCCGCTCGGCGGTCTCGCGGTGGCCGGGGGTCATGCAGAGCGTGGTGCCGTCGGCGAAGACGTACACGTCGAGCGTGCCCAGCGGGCCGGGCCGCACGTCGGTCAGCTCCGTCGCCGTGTCGGCCAGCTCCTCCAACCGGTTCACGGTGCGCTCGTGGTCGGTGACCACCGGCGTCTGCACGGGGACGAAGTCCGGGTGCGAGGGGTGGCGGCGGCGCGCGGCGGCCAGCTCGGGGGAGTCCTCGGGGAACTCCGCGATCTCGGTGACCTCCGCGACGTCCGCCGTGCCCGGCAGCTCCGGAAGGTCGGTGAGCTCGCCGATCTCGTGCTCCGCGAGGGTCCGCTCGCTCAGCTCCACGAGCTCCTCCATGGCCTCGGCCGCCTCGAAGTCCATCGACTCCAGGCCGGCGAAGTCGGCCTGCCGGGGCAGGTAGTACGGGGCGTCGTCGCCGAGCCCGGACAGACCGCCCAGCAGGGACGGGGCGTCGGCGGCGTCGCGGGCCTCCTGGGCGGCCCAGAAGGCGCGCGCCTCGGCCAGCTCCCGCTCGCGCTCGTCGGCCAGCGCCTCGGCGACGGCCGCGCGTATCTCCTCGGCCGGGGTGGCCGTGCTACGGGTCTGGTGCGGCACGGCGGCGGCGAGAGCGTGGCCGGCGGCCAGCTCCGTACGCAGCGCCGCGACCTGCTTGCGCAGCCCGTGAGCGGCGTGCAGCGCGGCGGCGCCGACGGCCGTGGCAGCGGCGGTGGTCAGCAACAGGGCAAACGGCATGGCGCTCACTGACATACTCCCGGTTCCATCGATACCCCCGACTTACTACATCAGCTTGGCCTGTACCGGTACGGGCTGTCAGTGCATTACGTCACGAAATGGACAGGTCTTTCGGTCCTGTACTTTCCTCCGTTTCCGCGCTGACCTGCGGAAACGACTCTCCCCCGGGACGCAGATCACATCCTGGGGGAGATTCGGTCACGGTCGGGGCTCGGCAGGGTTCGAAGCGGCGGTGGAGAGGGACGCGCCGCAGCTCAACGGACGGCTCCCGCCCTCCGCCGCCGCGCGCCGGTGGTCGCGCCGGGCATCGCCTCCGCCGCGGCTCAGCTCAGCCGCTCTGTGCCGGTGGTCGCGCTGAGCTTCGCCTCCGCTGCGGGCAGGTGCCGCCCTCGTGCCTCGGGCGACCCCTGCCCTCCGCCGCGGCTCAGCTCAGCCGCTCGATCACCATCGCCATGCCCTGGCCGCCGCCCACGCACATCGTCTCCAGGCCGAACTGCTTGTCGTGGAACTGGAGGCCGTTGATCAGCGTGCCGGTGATGCGGGCGCCGGTCATGCCGAAGGGGTGGCCGACCGCGATCGCGCCGCCGTTGACGTTGACCTTCTCCAGCGGCAGGCCCAGGTCGCGGTAGGAGGGGATGACCTGGGCGGCGAACGCCTCGTTGATCTCGGCGAGGTCGATGTCGTCGATGGTCAGGCCCGCCCGCTTCAGCGCCTGCTTGCTGGCCTCGACCGGGCCGTACCCCATGATCTCGGGGGACAGGCCGGAGACGCCCGTGGAGACGATCCGGGCCAGCGGGGTCAGGCCCAGCTCGCGCGCCTTGGTGTCGGACATGATCACCAGGGCCGCCGCGCCGTCGTTCAGCGGGCAGCAGTTGGCGGCCGTGACCAGTCCGTCGGGCCGGAAGACCGGCTTCAGGCCCTGCACACCCTCCAGGGTGACGCCCGCCCGCGGGCCGTCGTCCTTGGCGACGACCGTGCCGTCCGGGGTGGTGACCGGGGTGATCTCCCGCTCCCAGAAGCCGTTCTTCAGGGCTTCCTCGGCCAGGTTCTGCGACCGTACGCCGAACTCGTCCATGTCCTGGCGGGTGACGCCCTTCAGCCGGGCCAGGTTCTCCGCCGTCTGCCCCATCGCGATGTACGCGTCCGGGACGAGGCCGTCCTCGCGCGGGTCGTGCCAGCTCGCGCCGGACTCCTCGGCACGGGCGGCGGTACGGGCCTCGGCGTCGGCGAACAGCGGGTTGTGCGTGTCCGGGAGGCTGTCGGAGTTGCCCTTGGTGAAGCGGGACACCATCTCGACGCCGGCCGAGATGAAGACGTCGCCCTCGCCCGCCTTGATCGCGTGCAGCGCCATGCGGCTGGTCTGCAGCGAGGAGGAGCAGTAGCGGGTGACCGTACAGCCGGGGAGGTGGTCCATCCCCATCTGCACGGCGATGACGCGGCCCAGGTTGTTGCCCTGCTCGCCGCCCGGCAGGCCGCAGCCCAGCATCAGGTCGTCGATGTCCTTCGGGTCCAGCTCGGGGACCTTGGCCAGCGCGGCCTGGATGATCGTGGCGGTCAGGTCGTCCGCGCGCAGGTCCTTCAGGGACCCCTTGAAGGCGCGGCCGATCGGCGAACGGGCGGCAGAGACGATCACGGCTTCGGGCATCACACGACTCCAAGGGGCTGGAAAGCTGTACGGCGGGCTCTACGGCGTCTGGCGACGGGCGGAACTCCTCTGGAAGTTACCCGGACGTATCGCCGGGGTCACCCGGCAGACCGTGTGATGCGGAACTCTTTTCTAAGCGCTTGCTCAGCCGGACCCCGGGGTGGATCCGGCGGAGCGGGCTCGGACGGTCCGCGCCGGGCACCGCGGGCCCGGTCAGGATCCGCCGGACGCGCCCTGGGCGCGTCCGTGGGCGGTGTCCGGGTGGACGTGCGGGGTGGGCTCCGTGGCGGCGGGCAGACGCCGCCGCCTGCGGTGCTTGAGGAGGGCCCAGGGCGCGCGGGCCCCCGTGACCTCCGTACCGGCCTCCCGGGCCGCCTGGGACGCGGCCTTCGCCACCGGGAGGATGTCCTCGCGGCGGGTGCCGTCCAGCCGGTCGCTCTCCGGCCACAGGCCCAGCACCGCGCACAGCGTCGGCAGCACCGCCATGGCCGCCGTCGCGTAGCCCTCGGCGGAGGGGTGGTAGTTGTCCGGGCCGAACAGCTCGCGCGGGTTCGCCGCGAACTCGGGGCCCAGCAGGTCGCCCAGCGACACCGTCCGCCCGCCCTGCTCGACCACGCCGATCGTCTGCGCCGCCGCGAGTTGGCGGCTCACCCGCCGGGCCAGCCAGCGCAGCGGTTGGTAGACCGGCTCGATCGTGCCCAGGTCCGGGCAGGTTCCCACGACCACCTCCGCCCCCGCCGTCCGCAGCCTGCGCACCGCCGTCGTCAGACAGCGCACCGACTGGGTCGCGGGCATCCGGTGCGTGACGTCGTTGGCCCCGATCATGATCACGCAGACGTCCGGCGTACGCGCCGGGTCCGCGAGCAGCAGCGACACCTGCCGGTCCAGATCGTCCGACCGGGCCCCCGGCAGGGCCACGTTCCGCAGGTCCACCGGCCGCTCGGCCACCGCCGCCAGCCCCGAGGCCAGCAGCGCCCCGGGCGTCTGCCCGGTCCGCCGCACGCCCTGGCCCGCGGCCGTCGAGTCGCCGAGCATGCCGAGCCGCATCGCGTCGCTCGGCCCGGCGAACGCCACTCCGTACCGTCCGTCCGCACTCGGCGGAACCGGAGCCGTACCCCCGCCGACCTGCCTCTTCGCGAGCTGGACCTCCGCCAGGAACACGCCCACGGCAGCCGCACCGATCAACCCGATGCCGCCACCGCCGTAAGCCGCGCCCGCCGCGATCCGCCGTGCCACCCTTGCTCTCGACACAGTCCGGTCCACCTCCTCCTCGCCGTACAGCCGTACACGTACCTACTTGCCCCGCCCGGGGCTCGGTGTACTCCTTCCCGTACGCACAGTGCGCCCCGTACGCATACTCTGGGCCGGACCATCTCGGAGATCCCGGAGTACACGGTGCAATTCCACGATTCGATGATCAGTCTTGTCGGCAACACCCCGCTGGTGAGGCTGCGCAACGTCACGGCAGGTATCCAGGCGACCGTCCTGGCCAAGGTCGAGTACTTCAACCCCGGCGGGTCGGTGAAGGACCGCATCGCGCTGCGCATGATCGAGGCGGCCGAGCAGAGCGGGGAGCTGAAGCCCGGCGGCACGATCGTCGAGCCGACCAGTGGGAACACGGGCGTCGGGCTCGCCATCGTCGCCCAGCAGAAGGGCTACAAGTGCATCTTCGTCTGCCCTGACAAGGTGTCCACGGACAAGATCAACGTGCTGCGCGCATACGGAGCCGAGGTCGTCGTCTGCCCGACCGCCGTCGACCCCGAGCACCCGGACTCGTACTACAACGTCTCCGACCGGCTGGTCACCGAGACGCCGGGCGCCTGGAAGCCGGACCAGTACTCCAACCCGAACAACCCGCGCTCGCACTACGAGACCACCGGTCCCGAACTGTGGGAGCAGACGGAGGGGAAGATCACCCACTTCGTCGCGGGCGTCGGCACCGGCGGCACGATCAGCGGCACCGGACGCTACCTCAAGGAGATCAGCGACGGCGCGGTCCAGGTGATCGGCGCGGACCCGGAGGGCTCGGTCTACTCCGGCGGCTCCGGCCGTCCGTACCTGGTCGAGGGCGTCGGCGAGGACTTCTGGCCGAGCGCCTACGACCGGAACGTGACCGACGAGATCGTCGCCGTGTCCGACAAGGACTCCTTCCAGATGACCCGCCGCCTCGCCAAGGAGGAGGGCCTGCTCGTCGGCGGCTCCTGCGGCATGGCGGTCGTCGGGGCCCTGGAGGTCGCGAAGCGCCTCGGGCCCGACGACGTCGTCGTGGTGCTGCTCCCCGACAGCGGCCGCGGCTACCTCAGCAAGATCTTCAACGACGAGTGGATGGCGGACTACGGCTTCCTGGAGGACTCCGGCACCTCCGCCCGGGTCGGCGCGGTCCTGGACTTCAAGGAGGGCCCCCTGCCCTCCCTCGTCCACATGCACCCGGAGGAGACGGTCGGCGAGGCCATCGATGTGCTCCGCGAGTACGGCGTCTCCCAGATGCCGATCGTGAAGCCGGGGGCCGGGCACCCGGACGTGATGGCCGCCGAGGTCATCGGCTCCGTCGTGGAACGCCAGCTTCTGGACGCGCTGTTCACGCAGCGGGCCTCGCTGGACGACCCGCTGGAGAAGCACATGTCGGCCCCGCTGCCGCAGGTCGGCTCCGGCGAACCGGTCGAGGACCTGATGGCCGTGCTCAGCGGCACGGACGGGGCCGACGCGGCGATCGTCCTCGTCGAGGGCAAGCCCAAGGGCGTCGTCAGCAGGCAGGACCTGCTGGCGTTCCTCGCGAAGGACGCGGGCACGGCGAGGGCGTGACGGTCCGGCGCCGGGCACCCGAGCGGTGGCCGGCGACCCGGCGACCGCGACCGGGCCGGTGCCCGACGGCCCGGTCGGACCTTTGAGGGCGGGGCTTCGCGAAACCGGTACGCGTGCGTCACGTCCGCGCAGCACCCGCTTAACACGGGACCGGCACAGTGGTGGGTGTCGGCAGGGGAGACCCGCCGGCACCCAGAACGGCGACACCGGACTACGGAGCGGCTCCCGGACCTCCACCGTCGCCCGGACGCGCGACACCGGCCCTGACCCGGACTCGCGTCCCTCGCGGGGATCGCCGTCGTCCCGCCCCCCGGGCGACCGGGGGTGCGGCGGTCCCCGCGACATACTCCGCCCTCTGCACGAGCATCAGCGCGGCGGGACCGCCCCCCCCGGGCCCGCCCGCGACGCCTGGCTCAGCCCTGCCATGCGGACCGCGCGCGCTCGTCCCGGCGGCGGAACAGGGCCCCGTTGCGCGCCGCCTGGAACGCGTTGACGCCGACGATGCCGAGCCAGGCCACGATCAGCCCTTCGAGATCGGCGTTGGCGACGCCTATCGCGGACAGCGGGACGGCCAGCACCAGCGAGACGATCCCGAGCCCGTGCCGCTCCCCGAATCCGCCCGGCCCCGACGGGAGCGGCGGCCGGGCGGTGGCGGTCTGCTGCTCGGCGAGCTGGCGGCGGACCCGTCGGTCGTGCGTCGCGTCGAGGCGCTGCTCGACCTTCTCCAGGAACGCGTCGATGAGCGCGGGCTCGTACTCCGCGCCGAGCTCGCTCCGCGCCTGGAGGGTCGCGGCGAGCTCCTTCTTGAGCTCCTGGTCACGGGTTTCCATACCGAAGACGGTACGGAGCCGGAACCCCGGCGGCAGTGGGGCTAGCCCCCGGATTCCTCGGGGGCTGACCCCCGGGGCCTCTCGCACCATCGGCCCGTGCTTCTCCGAAAAGGCACCCGAGGATATGGCGCCGGAGCTTCGGTCCGCCCCCCGTTCCGGTCGGCGCCCGGACCCGCCCGCACCGGAGCGCCCCTCCCGCTCCCGCCCCTGCATATGGACATACAGCGACCTACCTGGCTGAATGGAACGGTCGGGGCGCCGGTCGGGGCGCGATGGACTCAGCAAGGGGACACCATGAGCGGGAGCAGCCCCGCCGCGCGGTTGCAGCGGCTCTTCGAGGGGCACCGGCTCACGCCCACCCAGCGGCGCATCGCGCACTGCATGGTCCGCCGGGCGGCCGACGCGCCGTTTCTCTCCAGCGTCGAGCTGGCCGAGCTGGCCGGGGTCAGCCAGCCCTCCGTCACCCGCTTCGCCGTGGCGCTCGGCTTCGACGGCTATCCGGCGCTGCGCCGGCACCTGCGGGAGGTCGCGCCCGCCGGGACGGAGCCGGAGGAGGCGGGGGAGGCGTACAACGAGTACCAGCAGGCCGTCCGCGCCGAGATCGAGAACCTCCAGCACCTCTGCGACGTGCTCGCGGACCCCGCCCCCGTCGAGCGGGCCGGGCGGCTGCTCGCCGGTTCCCGGCCGCTCCCGGTGCTCGGGCTGCGCGCCGCCTCCTCGCAGGCCCGCGGCTTCGGCTACTTCGCCGCCAAGGTGCACCCCGACGTCCGGGTCCTCGACGAGGGCGGCAGCATGCTGGCCGACCGGATCGACTCCGCGCGCCGCGCCGGGGCCACCGCCCTGATGTGCTTCGCCCTGCCGCGCCATCCCAGGGAGACCGTGGACGCGCTCGCGTACGCCCGGAACCAGGGGCTGACCGTGGTGACCGTCGCGGACTCCGCCTTCGCACCCGTCGCCCACCACAGCGACCTGCTGCTCCCGGCGGCGATCGGCTCCGGGCTCTCCTTCGACACCGTCTGCGCGCCGATGCTGCTCGGCCGGGTGCTGCTGGAGGCGATGTGCGACGGACTGCCCGACGCCCAGGCGCGGTTGGAGGAGTTCGACGTACGGGCGGCGGCGCGCGGGCTCTTCGTGGAGTGAGCGCTCCCGGGCCCCGCGCCGCCCCGCACGTGTCAGACCTCCAGCTCGGCCTCGATCTTCTTCAGCTGGTGGCGGGCCATGGCCAGGTTCGCCCGGCTCGCGTCCAGCACCAGGTAGAGAAACAGGCCGTTGCTGCCACGGGTCTTGAGCAGCCGGATCAGGTGGTACTGGCTGTTGAGCGTGATCAGGATGTCCTCGATCTCCTCCTTGAGACCCAGGTGTTCCATGGTGCGGAGCTTGGCGCGGATCACGTCCGTGTTGCCGGCGGCGGCGACCTCCAGGTTGAAGTCCTTGCCGCCGCCGAGCGTGCCCAGGGCCATGCCGCTCGTGTAGTCGACGAGGGCGACACCCGTGGTGCCCTCGATCGAGCTCATCGCTTCCTTCAGAGACGCTTCGGTGTTCGCCATGGTGGCTCGTTTCCTTTCCCTGGCCGGTCGAGGTGACCGGGTCCGTTTCTGCACCGGCCGCTGTGCCGGTTCCGGTGCCGTTTTCCGTACGGGCTTCCGTGCTGGTTTCGGGGCGGGCGTGGGTGCGGGCTTCTGCGTGATGGCTGAGTCCCGGTGGGTGCGGTGGTACGGGGTGGGGGGAGTCGGGGGCCGTGCGCGGGCGCGTTACGTGGGGCGCTGCGGCAGGGCGCGGTTCGGTGTGCCGGTGGGGCGTGGGGGCAGGGCGCGGGCGGGCGCGGGGCGCTCCACGCGTGCCAGCGCGGCGTCGACGAGTTCGCCGATCCGGGCGCCGGAGCGGCGGCCCTCCAGATGGAGGCGGCCGACGTTGATGCGGTCCTCGGCCAGCAGGGTGAGGACGGCGGAGGAGCCGGCGGCGTAGGTGGCGATGTAGCCGCTGCCGCCGCGGACGAGCAGTTCGCGGAAGCCGCCCCGGCCGGCGGCGTCCGTCATCCGGATCGAGACGCCGAGCGCGGCGGCGGTGAGGGCGGCGACACCCTCGGCCTCGACGCCCGGGGTGTCGTGGGCCAGGACCAGGCCGTCGGTGGAGGCGGCGAGCGCCCCGGAGAGCAGCGGGACCCGGGCCCGTAACCGCTGGAGCTCGTCGAGGACATCACGCGCTTCGGCCTCGGGCACCATCAGCTGTCTCCTCCCGGCACGCTGTCTGAGCGCGCGTATCACAGGGCCTCCAATGCGTCTCGGAGCCGGCGCAGCAGGGCGATATCGGGGTCGGCCGTCACCTCGGGGAGCGTGATCCGGCCGGGGGCGGAAGCGGCGGGCAGGGGCTGGGCGCGGACCGCCTCCACCAGGCCGGCCGCCGCCAGCCGGCGCAGGTCGACCAGGACGTGGAAGGCCGAACGGCCCAGCTCCCGTGCGATGTCGGAGGCCGTACGGAACCCGTCGGCCAGCTCCAGGATCCGGCTCTGGCGGGCCGGCGCCGGGGCGTCGGAGCCGTACGCCGCCGTCCGCAGCAGCGGTGCGCCGTCGCACGCGGCGTCGGGCCAGATCCGGTCGAGGAACTCCCGCCGGCGCAGTGTCTCGCGCTCCACGGCGGCGACCGGCACGGGCCGCACCGGGCCGATCCAGTGCGCCACCCCGTAACGGAAGCGGGCGGGCGTCCCGGTCGGCGCGAGGGCGAAGAAGGCGGCGTCGTACAGCGCGCCCAGATGGCACAACTCCAGTGCTCCGCCCGGCACATGGCCGCTGTCCACGAGGTAGCGGCCGACCCGGCGGTGCGCCCCGGCCTGCGCCACGGCGTCCCACCAGCCCTCGTGCCGCAGGGTCCCGCCGGCGGTGAGCAGGACGTCGATGCCCGGGGTGGCGGGGCTCTCGGCGTGCACCACCTGGCCGTCGGCGAGGTAGAGGGTGCCGTGGTCGCGCATCAGAGCGCCGGTGGCCCGCTCGGCGGCGAGGCGCTGGAGCATCGGGGAGAGCACCGGGGCCCGGTCGGCGGCGGGGGCGTCTAGGCCGGCGGCTATCGCACTCATGCCAGCACCAGGCGTTCGGCCAGCTCGCCCAGGCGCATCCGGGCGAGCGCCAGGTTGCCCTCGGAGCGGTTCAGCCACAGGTGCAGGAAGACGCTGCTGTCGAAAGCGGTCTCGACGAAGCGGAGCATGTGGTACCCGTCATGGGTGGTGACGATGACGTCCTCGACGGGCGGGCCCGCCGCCTCCCCGGGCGGGCGGTCGCCCTCGGCGGGGGAGGAGAGGCGGGCGAAGGCCGGCTGTTCGGCGGCCATCCGGGCGACCTCCGCGGTCTCGGCCGCGGTCGCCTCGTGGTCGCCGTTGGGGGAGTCCCCGATGGTGCCGAGAGCGAGACCGCTCGTCCAGTCGACCACCGCGGCGCCCCGGGCACCGGGCAGCCTCATGACTTCGAGCAGGCACTCGTCGATTCCGGGCACGCGGTTTTCCCCTCCCGACGCGGCGTACGGCTGTGACGCAGAGGCTACGCATCGTGTGCGCGCCGTGAGGGGGTTCTGGCATTTTCCTTTGGTACATGCGCTCCAGGGTGTAAAGGAACGGCCGGAACCAGGCGCTCCGTACGGAGGCCGGAGTTCCGTCAGGACCCCTCGGCGCCGGGCCTCTCGCGGGCCGTCATGACCGCCTTGTTGACCGCCCACAGTCCGATGCCGATGAGCAGCAGGATCCCGGCGCGTACGTACACGTCGGCGCCCCGGTCGGCCAGCGGGCTCGCCAGGACCAGCGAGGTGAGCGCCCCGAGGACGGGCAGGGCCGTGGGCGTACGGAAGTGGTGGTGCTCCACCCGGTCCCTGCGCAGCACCAGGACGGCGATGTTGACCACGGCGAAGACGCACAGCAGCAGGAACGAGGTGGTGTCGCCGAGCCCCTCGATCTCGCCGGTGGAGACGAGCCCGATCGCCAGGACGGAGACGAAGACGATCCCGACCCAGGGGGTGCGGCGGACGGACAGCACCTTCCCCATCGCGGGCGGCAGGATGCGCTCGTTGGCCATGCCGTAGCAGAGCCGCGAGGCCATCATGATGTTGATCAGCGCCGAGTTGGTGACCGCGAACAGGGCGATCAGCGCGAACAGTTTCGGCGGAAAATCGACGCCCCCCGCCTTCACCACCTCCAGCAGCGGACCGCTGGATTCCGCCAGGGTGCGGGAGTCGACCAGAAGCGAGGAGACCAGGGCGACCAGGATGTAGATCGTGCCGGTGACGCCCACGCCGATGAAGATCGCGCGGGGGAAGTTGCGGGCCGGGTTCTTGGTCTCCTCCGCCATGTTGACCGAATCCTCGAAGCCCACGAAAGCGAAGAAGCCGAGCGCGGTCGCGCCGAGGACGCCGGTGATCAGCGCGTACCCGGTGCCGCCGGTCTCGATCTGGGTCAGCCGGGCCGGTTCGCCCTCGCCGCTGAACACGGCGTACGCGCCGATCGCCAGGATCACCGCGAGCCCGCTGACCTCGACCAGCGTCAGCACGACGTTCGCCTTCACCGACTCCGCGACCCCGCGCAGGTTGATCGCGGCCAGGGCGAGGACGAACAGGATCGCGATCAGGGTCGGCGGCACCGCGTCGGTGAACTCGCCCAGGTAGTCGCCGCTGAACGCCCGCGCCGCCGCGCTCGCCGAGGAGAGGCCCGAGCACATCACCATGAAGGCGACGACGAAGGTGAGGAAGGGGACCTTGAACGCCTTCTGGGTGTAGAGCGCGGCCCCGGCGGCCTTCGGGTACTTGCCGACGAGCTCGACGTACGAGGCCGCCGTCAGCAGGGCGACCGCGAAGCCGATCGCGAACGGCAGCCACAGCGCGCCGCCGACCTTTCCGGCCACGTCCCCGGTGGTGGCGTAGATGCCGGTGCCCAGGATGTCGCCGATGACGAACAGGATCAGCAGCTTGGGGCCCAGGGCCCGCTTGAGCGGCGGCGACCCGTCGGGCTTCTCGTGGCCCGCGTGGCTCTCGGGTCCCGTCGGTGCGGGTATGTCGGCAGTGCTCATGCGTGCCTCCGGATCGGCTGCCGGTCGCCAGGCTGAACCTGTTCCCCGCCACGGCGCGCACCGCACCTGTTGACTACGACTATTCAGCGCATCAGGATGTGAATAGTTTTTCACCGTCGCGAGGAGGCACCGCCATGTCAGGACCCCGCCCCGTACGGGCACCGCGCGGCAGCGCGCTGACCACCCTGGGATGGCAGCAGGAAGCCGCCCTGCGGATGCTGCAGAACAACCTCGACCCCGAGGTCGCGGAGCACCCCGACAAGCTCGTCGTCTACGGCGGCACCGGCAAGGCGGCCCGCGACTGGCGCTCGTTCGACGCGATGGTCCGCACGCTGCGGACGCTCAAGCAGGACGAGACGATGCTCGTTCAGTCGGGGCGGCCGGTCGGCGTCATGCAGACCCACGAGTGGGCGCCGCGCGTGCTCATCGCCAACTCCAACCTGGTCGGGGACTGGGCCAACTGGGAGGAGTTCCGCCGCCTGGAGGCGCTCGGACTCACCATGTACGGCCAGATGACCGCCGGTTCCTGGATCTACATCGGCACCCAGGGCATCCTCCAGGGCACCTACGAGACCTTCGCCGCCGTCGCCGCGAAGAAGTTCGGCGGGACCCTGGCCGGGACGATCACGCTGACCGCCGGGCTCGGCGGCATGGGCGGCGCCCAGCCGCTCGCCGTCACCATGAACGACGGCGTCGCCCTCGTCATCGACTGCGACCCGCGCGCCATCGAACGCCGCATCGAGCACCGCTACCTCGACGTGAAGGCCGACAGCCTGGAGCACGCCCTCCAACTCGCCGTCGAGGCCCGCGACGCCCGCCGCCCGCTCTCCATCGGCCTCCTGGGCAACGCGGCCGAACTGCTGCCCCGCATGCTGGCCGAGGGTGCGCCGATCGACATCGTCACCGACCAGACCAGCGCCCACGACCCGCTGGCCTACCTGCCGCTCGGCGTCGACTTCGACGACATGGCGACGCTCGCCGCCGAGAAGCCCGCCGACTTCACCCGTCGCGCCCGCGAGTCGATGGCCCGCCACGTCGAGGCCATGGTCGGCTTCATGGACGCCGGCGCCGAGGTCTTCGACTACGGCAACTCCATCCGCGGCGAGGCCCAACTCGCCGGATACGACCGGGCCTTCGACTTCCCCGGCTTCGTCCCCGCCTACATCCGCCCCCTCTTCTGCGAGGGCAAGGGCCCCTTCCGCTGGGCCGCGCTCTCCGGCGAGGCGTCCGACATCCACAAGACCGACAAGGCGATGCTGGAGCTCTTCCCGGAGAACGAGTCGCTGCACCGCTGGATCACCATGGCCGGCGAACGCGTCCACTTCCAGGGCCTGCCCGCCCGTATCTGCTGGCTCGGCTACGGAGAGCGCGACAAGGCCGGCGAGCGCTTCAACGACATGGTCGCGAGCGGCGAACTGGCCGCCCCGCTGGCCATCGGCCGCGACCACCTGGACTGCGGCTCGGTCGCCTCCCCGTACCGCGAGACCGAGGCCATGCTCGACGGCTCCGACGCCATCGCCGACTGGCCGCTGCTCAACGCCATGGTCAACGTCGCCTCCGGCGCCTCCTGGGTCTCCCTCCACCACGGCGGCGGCGTCGGCATGGGCCGGTCCATCCACGCGGGCCAGGTCACCGTCGCCGACGGCACGAAGCTCGCGGGCGAGAAGATCCGCCGCGTCCTGACCAACGACCCGGGCATGGGCGTCATCCGCCACGTCGACGCGGGCTACGACATCGCGGAGTCCGTCGCCGCCGACAAGGGCGTACGCGTGCCCATGACGGAGGGCGAGTGATGCCCACGGGCACGGCGGGGGAGACGCCCTCTGGCGCCTCGGGCCCGTGGGGGCAGACGCCCTCGGGTACAGCGGGGGAGACGCCCTCGGGTACAGCGGGGCTGACGCCCCCTGGCGCCTCGGGCCCCTGGGGGCAGACGCCCTCGGATACGGCGGGACAGGATCCGGCCGGTGCGGCCCGGCCCGGTCCGGCCGGTCCCGGTCGGCAGCCGTGGCGTGCCGGTGACTCCTTCCTCTCCATGTGGCGGGAGCTGGCCCCCATCGGCCGCCACCCCGGCAGCGGCGGCTACCGGCGCCACGCCTGGACGGCCGCCGACCTCGACTGCCGCGCCTGGTTCCGCGCCCAGGCCGAGGCGCGCGGGCTCGCGTACGAGACCGACCGCAACGGCAACCAGTGGGCCTGGCTCGGGGACCCGCTGGCCGGGGACGCCGTCGTCACCGGCTCGCACCTGGACTCCGTCCCCGACGGCGGCGCCTTCGACGGCCCGCTCGGCGTGGTGTCCTCCTTCGCCGCGCTCGACGAACTCCGCCGCAGGGGGGCGGAGTTCACCCGACCGCTGGCCGTCACCAACTTCGGTGACGAGGAGGGCGCCCGCTTCGGCCTGGCCTGCGTCGGGTCCCGGCTCGCCGCCGGACAGCTCACCGTCGCCGACGCCCACCGGCTGCGCGACGGGGACGGGACCACCCTGCCCGTGGCCATGGAGGCCGCCGGGTACGACCCCGCCGCCATCGGGCCCGACCCGGAACGGCTCGCCCGGATCGGCGCGTTCGTCGAACTCCACGTCGAGCAGGGCCGCGCCCTCGACCTGACCGGCGACCCCGTCGGCATCGCCTCGGCCATCTGGCCCCACGGCCGCTGGCGGTTCGACTTCCGGGGCGAGGCCAACCACGCGGGCACCACCCGCCTCGTGGACCGCCGCGACCCGATGCTCACGTACGCCGAGACCGTCCTGGCCGCCCGCCGCGAGGCCGAACTGACCGGCGCCCTCGCCACCTTCGGTAAGATCGCGGTCGAGCCCAACGGCGTCAACGCCATCCCCTCCCTCGTCCGCGGCTGGCTCGACTCCCGCGCCGCCGACCAGGCCACCCTGGACGCCCTGGTCACCGGAGTCGAGCGGGCCGCCCGGGAGTACGCCGAGCGGGCCGGGATCGACCTCGACGTGGTCCGCGAGTCGTTCACGCCCGTCGTCGAGTTCGAGCACGCCCTGCGCGACGAGATCGCCAAGATCCTCGAACGCGCCGGAGACCGGCGAGGCGCTGACGTCGGGCGGCCCGGCCAGCCGGGCCGCGACACCGGGAGGCCCGTGCCCGTCCTCGGCACCGGCGCGGGCCACGACGCGGGTATTTTGTCCGCCTCGGTCCCCACCGCCATGCTGTTCGTACGGAACCCCACCGGCATCTCGCACTCACCCGCCGAGCACGCCGCCGAGGACGACTGCACGGCCGGGGTGGAGGCACTCGCCGACGTACTGGAAGGTCTCGCGTGCAGCTGACACACCGGACGACGGGCGGACCCGTCACCGCCACCTACTGGGCGGACCACGCCTGGCTCGGCACCCATGTCGAGCCGGACGTCGCCCTGGAGGTCGCCGACGGCCGCATCGCGGGCGTCAGGACCGGCGTCGCGTCGCCGCCGCCCGGCGCGACCGTGCTGCGCGGCCTGACCCTCCCCGGCCTCGCCAACACCCACTCGCACGCCTTCCACCGGGCCCTGCGCGCCACCGTCCAGGTCGGCTCGGGCACCTTCTGGACCTGGCGCGAGCTGATGTACCGGACGGCCTCCCGGCTCACCCCGGACACCTACTTCGACCTCGCGCGCGCCACGTACGCCGAGATGGCCCTGGCCGGCATCACCTCCGTCGGCGAATTCCACTACCTCCACCACGCGCCCGGCGGCACCCCGTACACCCACCCCAACGCCATGGGGGAGGCGCTGATCGCGGCCGCCGCGGAGGCGGGCATCCGGATCACCCTGCTCGACACCGCCTATCTCGCCGCCGGCTTCGGCGAGCGGCCCAACCGGCACCAGCTGCGCTTCTCCGACACCACGGCCGAGGCATGGGCCGAGCGCGCCTCCCTCCTCAAGGGCGACGACCACACGCTGATCGGCGCCGCCATCCACTCCGTCCGGGCGGTCCCCGCGGACCAACTGGCCACCGTGGCGCGGTGGGCCGAGGAGCGCGGGGCCCCGCTCCACGTCCACCTCTCCGAGCAGCCGGCGGAGAACGACGCCTGCCGGGCCGCACACGGCCGCACCCCCACCCGGCTGCTGGCCGACCACGGGGTCCTCGGCCCGCGCACCACCGGCATCCACAACACGCACCTGACCGACGCGGACATCGCCCTGCTGGGCTCCTCGGCCACCGGCACCTGCATGTGCCCCACCACCGAACGCGACCTGGCCGACGGCATCGGGCCCGCCGCCGCCCTCCAGAAGGCTGGCTCGCCGCTTTCGCTGGGCAGCGACAGCCACGCCGTGATCGACCTCTTCGAAGAGGCGCGCGCGATGGAGCTCAACGAGCGGCTGCGCACCCACATCCGGGGCCACTGGACGGCCGCCGCCCTGATCCGGGCCGCCTCCGCCGACGGGCACGCCGCACTCGGCCGCCCCGACGCGGGCGTGCTGGAACCGGGCGCCCCCGCCGACCTGACCACCGTCGCCCTGGACTCGGTCAGAACAGCGGGACCGGTGCCCCGACTGGCAGCGGAGACCGCCGTATTCGCCGCCTCCGCCGCTGATGTGCGGCACACGGTTGTGGCGGGGCGGCACATCGTCCGGGACGGCCGTCACACGCGGGTGGAGGATGTGCCCCGGGCGCTCGCCGAAGCCGTCGCCGCCCTGCACGACTGAGCACGGAGACCCCCTGCCCCGTACGACCGGGCACGGAGACCCCCGGGCCTGCCCGACCGGGCTCGGAGACCTCCGGGCCTGTACGACCGGGCTCAGAGGCTCCCGGGCCTGCCCGGCCGGGCTCGGAGGCACCCTGCCCCGTACGACCGGGCTCGGAGGCCCACCGCACCGCCCCGGAGCCCCGGGAGGCTCTTGGGACTCCGGCTCCCCTGCCCCCGGCACGAGCCCCCTCGGACCCGCAACGCAAGGAGAACACTCTCCAGATGACGACCACCGCCGTCACCCACATCGCCAGCCTGGTCACCAATGACCCCTCCCTCGGCAACGGGACCCCCCTGGGCCTGATCCACGACGCGGCCGTCGTCATCGACGGCGACCGCATCGTCTGGACCGGTGAATCCAGCAAAGCACCCGCCACTGACAACGTCCTCGACGCGGCCGGCCGCGCGGTGATCCCGGGCTTCGTCGACTCCCACTCCCACCTGGTCTTCGCGGGCGACCGCACCGAGGAGTTCAACGCCCGCATGTCCGGGCAGCCCTACCGCGCGGGCGGCATCCGCACCACCGTCGCCGCCACCCGGGCCGCCTCCGACGACGACCTGTCCGCCAACGTCGCCCGCTACCTCGCCGAGGCCCTGCGCCAGGGCACCACCACCTTCGAGACCAAGTCCGGCTACGGCCTCACCGTCGAGGACGAGGCCCGTGCCCTGCGGATCGCGGGCCGCCACACCGACGAGGTCACCTACCTCGGCGCGCACATCGTCTCCCCCGACTACGCCGACGACCCCGCCGGCTACGTCGACCTGGTCACCGGCCCGATGCTGGACGCCTGCGCCCCGCACGCCCGCTGGATCGACGTCTTCTGCGAGCAGGGCGCCTTCGACGGCGACCAGGCGCGCGCCATCCTCACGGCGGGCCGCGCCAAGGGGCTGTACCCCCGCGTCCACGCCAACCAGTTGAGCTACGGGCCCGGAGTCCAGCTCGCCGTCGAACTCGACGCCGCCTCCGCCGACCACTGCACGCACCTCACCGACGCGGACGTCGACGCGCTCGCCCAGGGGAACACCGTGGCGACGCTGCTTCCGGGCGCGGAGTTCTCCACCCGCGCCGAATGGCCCGACGCCCGCCGCCTCCTCGACGCGGGGGCCACCGTCGCGCTCTCCACGGACTGCAACCCCGGTTCGTCGTTCACCTCGTCCGTCCCGTTCTGCATCGCCCTGGCCGTACGCGACATGGGGATGACCCCCGACGAGGCGGTCTGGGCGGCGACCGCCGGCGGAGCCGCCGCCCTGCGCCGCACCGACGTCGGCCGGATCACCCCCGGGGCCCGCGCCGACCTGGTCCTCCTCGACGCCCCGAGCCATGTCCACCTCGCCTACCGTCCGGGTGTCCCGCTGGTCGGCGCGGTGTGGCGGCGCGGTGAGCGGCTGGTGTGAGGCCCGGTCAGAAGGCGGCACGCAGGGGCCCCGGAGCGGGGGAACGGGCCCACCGGACCCTGGCGCCCCGCACGCGGAAGGACCCGCTCCCGGCGATCCGGGAGCGGGTCCTTCCGCGCTGTTCCGCTCGACCCGTGGGGCGGTGGGCCGGGCGGGGAGGTCACTCCTCCACGGTCAGGCCCTTGCGGAGCTTGGCGAGCGTCCGCGAGAGCAGCCGCGACACGTGCATCTGCGAGATGTTCAGCTCCTCGCCGATCTCCGACTGCGTCATGTTGCTGACGAAGCGGAGCGAGAGGATCATCCGGTCCCGCGCGGGCAGCGCGGCGATCAGCGGCTTGAGCGACTCGACGTACTCGATGCCTTCGAGGCCGTTGTCCTCGTAGCCGATGCGGTCCGCGAGCGCGCCCTCGCCCTCGTCGTCCTCGGGCTTGGCGTCCAGCGAGCTCGCGGTGTACGCGTTGCTCGCGGTCATGCCCTCGACGACCTCCTCCGGGGTGATGCCGAGCCGCTCGGACAGCTCCGCCACGGTGGGCGCGCGGTCCAGCTGCTGGGAGAGCTCGTCCCCGGCCTTCGCCAGGTCGAGCCGCAGCTCCTGGAGCCGGCGCGGTACGCGCACGGACCAGCTGGTGTCCCGGAAGAAGCGCTTGATCTCGCCGATGATCGTCGGCATCGCGAACGTGGGGAACTCCACACCGCGGCTCAGCTCGAACCGGTCGATCGCCTTGATCAGGCCGATGGTGCCGACCTGGACGATGTCCTCCATCGGCTCGCTGCGGGAGCGGAAGCGGGAGGCGGCGAACTTGACGAGCGCGAGGTTGAGCTCGACGAGGGTGTTGCGGACGTAGCTGTACTCGTGGGTGCCCTCGTCGAGGGTCTCCAGGCGCTCGAAGAGCGTCTTCGACAGCGCTCGGGCGTCCAGGGCGCCCACTTCGGCGTACGGCGGGATCTCGGGAAGTCCTTCGAGTCCTTCGAGCTCCTCGCCGGTCACACCGGAGAAGTCTGTGGTGGTGCTGGGGGTGCCGGTGCGCGGGCCGGGGACGGCGCTCGCGGCGGGGGAGTCGGAATTGGTCGGTCCCTGAGGACATGCCGACGACGCGTAGTGGGTACGCGCTCCGTCGAGCCGGGGTGACATGGTTCTCCTCCATCGTTCTCGGCATATGGCTGCCGATGCCCATACGTGTTCCTGCGGTGAAGCGGCGCCTCCGAAGCCGGCCGTGTTGTGGGTGTCCCTCTACCCATACCCGGTTCCGGCCAGTAGTGACAAGCGCCAATTACCGCCATATGTCCGGTTTGTGGAGGTCTCCGACTACCGCGGGACGAACGGAACGCGTACTGTTTCCCGAACGTCGGCGGCAACGACGCATTCAGCCGCACAGGCAGTGACGTGCACAGTGACGAAGGCGAAGAGGGACTGGCATGGACCGCGGGACGGTCGGCAGTGCGAACCGGGGTCGACTTCAGGTCGAGGCCCGGACTGAAGGGCGCAACGAGGTTGTGACGCCGGTGGGTGAGCTGGACCACCACACCGCGGATCTGTTGCGGGAGCCCCTGGAGAGTGCGGTCGAGCAGGGGCGTGCGCGCCTGGTGGTCGACTGCTCGCGGCTGGATTTCTGCGACTCCACCGGGCTGAACGTGCTGCTCGGCGCCCGCCTCAAGGCGGAGGCGGCCGGCGGCGAGGTGCACCTGGCCGGAATGCAGCCCGTCGTGGCGAGGGTGTTCGAGATCACCGGGGCGGAGGCGGTCTTCACCGTCCACGCCACGCTCGACGACGCCCTGGCCACCTGACCCGGCGCGGGCACACGGTCGCGGACGTCCCCGATACCGGGCGTGGTACGCGATATACCGGCGGTGGTACGCGATCGTGTGCTTCGAGTGGGTGTTGTTGCGACATGGCAGGGCAGGAGACACCCCGTCGGCGCCTCGCAGGGGCCCCGGCACATGCGGTAACTGATCATTATCCGTTCAAAGGCGACATGGCGACATGGCGAATCGGTGAGGTGAAGCGCTGATGAGCACCACCCGGCAGCATCCGCCGGGCGACCTCGGTCGTGAGCCGGACGAGGCGGCCTCGACGGCGCCCGATCCGGTCGATCGGCAGTGGCGCACGCTCTCGCTGGCGCAGGCGAGCGGCATCGTCCCGATGGCCCGTGACTTCGCCCGGCAGGCTCTGCACGACTGGGGCTGGCTCCCGGCGTCCAGCGCCGACCGCCGGGCCGCCGCAGAGGACGTCCTGCTGGTCGTCTCCGAGCTGGTGACCAACGCCTGCCTGCACGCCGAGGGGCCGGAGGAGCTGCGGATCGGCCACACCCCGAAGGCGCTGCGCGTGGAGGTCGTCGACCGGGGGGCCGGGCAGCCCGCGCCTCGTACGCCGCACCGCGCCGGACGGCCCGGAGGGCACGGCATGTTCATCGTGCAGCGGCTCTGTACCGACTGGGGCGTCCTGCGCTCCGAGGACGCCCCGGGCAAGACCGTCTGGGCGGAGCTCGCCGCTCCCGCCTAGAGCGTGCGGCGGCCTCGCCGCCCCTTTCCGTTCCGTACGCCGCCGTATGCGCGTGCGCGACACGCACTCCGAAGAGCGCGCCGATCCGGCGCGCTCTTCGTCTTCCCTCCGTCAGGCCCCCGGCGTACCTTGAGCGCCAATCTGATGCGCCGTCAGTCCTTCTCGCCCGTACGGGGCGTGGCGCGCGGCGTCCGGGATGAGGGGAGCACGAGGTGCCGAACCGTAAACGGACAACTCTCGCGCTGGCGGCCGCCCTGGCGGGCCCGGTCGTGGTGGTGGGCGCGCCCGCGGCGCACGCGGAGGTCGTGGACGTCAACTACCAGTGCGTGACGCCGATCGGGCCCAAGGGGGCGGTCTCGCCCATCGACATCAAGAGCGTGAGGAGCGGCGGCGGCCACAAGCTCACCATGTCCTTCCAGAAGGGCGTCTCCTCCAGCCCGGTCGAGCTGGGCAAGGGGGCGATGAACCCGAGCGCCGTGATCGAGGTGGGCGGCGCGGACAAGGGGAAGGTCCAGGTCTCCGGCCCGGCGAACACCGAGGCGATACCGGCCAACACGCCCATCAGGATCAGCGACCTCTCGGGGACCTACACCCCGAAGAAGAGCGGCAAGGTCACCTTCACCGCCGGGGTCCTGACCATCAAGGCCCTCGGTACGACGACCACCTGCACGCCCAGGAACAACCCGGGCCCGTCCCTCGAACTCGATGTCGTGGGGCCGGGCGGGCCGTCGGACGGCTCCACCGGCGACGGTTCCAAGGGCGGCGGCTCCACCGGCGGCACCTCGGGCGGCTCCTCGGCCGGTGGCGAGCTGCCCCGCACCGGTCCACTGGACTCGGCGGCGGCGCTCGGCACGCTCGGCGGCACCGTCCTGCTGACCGGAGCGGCCGGGGTCCTCTGGCTGACCCGGCGGGGACAGCGCCCCGCCGGCTGACCACGGTCCGCACGTCGGCACGGATCCGACGGACCGAACGGCCGGGAGACCCGCGAGGGCCGGAACGGTCCGCCGGGCCCGCACACGGCGGCACCGTCGCCGCCGGACGCAGAGGAGCCGCCCATGTCGCCACCCGCCCCACGCCCGAGCAGGACGCCGGACGACCCGCGCCCGCGCCGTACGCCGCCCACCGCACCACCCGGCAGGACGCCTCCCGGCAGGACGCCTCCCGTTCCGCGCCCGCGCCTGACGCCGTCCGTCCTCGCGGCCGTGCTCACGGCGGTGTTCGCCGCGCTGCTGCACGCCCTCACACCGTTCCCGGCTGCTGCCGACGCCGGTGCCGGTGCCGCCCCGGGCGGCGCTCCGGCCGACTGGGCGGCCCGCCCCGGTGGAGGCGCCGGCGACCGGGACGCCCGGCCGTACGTCTATCTGGAGGGCACCCCCGGCACGGCCCTCCAGGACCGGCTGACCGTGACCAACTCCGGGCGGGCCCCGCTGACCGTGCGGCTGCGGGGCGACGGCCGGGCCGGGGCGTGGGCGCGGTTCGCCGAGGACACGGTCACCGTCCCGCCCCGTACCCGCGCCGAGGTGCCGCTCGCCCTCACGGTGCCGCCCGCCGCGATGCCCGGCGACGCCTCCGGGGAACTGGTGGCGACGGGCCGGGGCGCGGAGGTCCGCGTACCGGTACGGGTCCGGATCGGCGGTCCGACGCTGGCGGCGCTGACCGTCGAGGACGTCGAGGTCGCCGGCGGCGCCATCCGGTACGCCCTGGTCAACCGGGGCAACGCGCTGCTGAGGCCCCGTCTGGCGGTCCGCGTGGAGGGCGTGTTCGGCACACTGCTGGACCGCCCGGAACGCCCCCTGCCGCTGGAGCTGGCCCCGGGCCGGCGGGTGGAGCGCACCGAGCCCTGGCCCGACGCCCCGGCCCTGGACGCCGTCACCGTACGGCTGCGGGTCGCGGCGGAGGGCGGCGCCCGGGACGAGGCCGAGGCGTCGGAGACGTACGTCCCGGTGGCCCCGGCGGCCGGTGGCGGGCTGCTGCTCGGCGGCCTGGCCGCGCTCGCCTCGCGCGCGTACCGGAAGCGGCGCACGGGACGCGGCGCGCCGCGGCCGCCCGAGCCGCCGGAACCCCCGGAGGCCGGGGCGCCGCCCGGGACCGGGGCTTCGCACCGGGGCCCGGACCCCGACCACCGACCCCTCGCACAGGCGGGAGCACGACCGTGACGCGACGGACCGGACCCGAGACCCTCCGGCGCGCCGCGTCGCCCGCCCGCCTCCTGACCCTGGCCGTCCTGCCGGCGCTCCTGGCGGCCCTCTTCCTGTCCGTCCTGGCCGTGCCCGGCGCACGGGCGGCAAAGAGCGCCCCCACGGTGAGCCTCTCCAAGAAGGAGGCGGGCAAGGGCGGCGAGATCACCGTGAGCGGGAAGGGCTGGCGGGGCGAGGCGCTGCTGATGCTGCTGATCTGCGGGCAGGCCACCCCGGAACGGGGCGTGATCGGCGGCACCAACTCCTGCGCCAACGGAGCCGGCCGCGCCGTCACGACCGACGAGAAGGGCGCGTTCAGCAAGAAACTGCCGGTCGCCGAACCGCCGGAACCGTGCCCCTGCGTGGTGCACGTGGCCACGGTCACCGGCGAACAGGCGTCGGCCGACGCGGCGTTCACGGTGGCCGGCCACCCCACGGCGGAGCTGCCGCGCCGGACCGGCGGCGGGAAGCTCGCGGTGCTGGCCGCCACCCGGCTGGAGGGCGACAGCTCGCTCCTCACGTGGTTCGGGGCCCCGCCCGCCCGCCGCCTCGTCTTCACCGTCGGCAACCTCGGGCCCGCCCCCGTCGAGGACCCCGTGTTCGAGATCGGCACCGCGCACGGCGTCTACGCGCCGCAGTGGGAGGAACGCCAGTGGCGCGGCACGGTCGCGCCCGGCGCGCGCGCCCGGATCGCGCTGCCGGTCGAACTGTCGGCGGGCGCGCACGGCGACTACCAGATCTCCCTGCGGTACGGGAAGAAGGTGCTGGCCGAACAGCCCTGGGGGGTCGGCCGCCCGTGGGGCGTCACGCTCTTCTGGGTCCTGCTCTGCCTGGTCGTGCCCGCCGCCGTCTTCCGTATCGGCATGGCGGTCGTGGACAGAATCCGGCCCCGCACCGGCGGCGCGCACCGTACCGCCAACGCGCGTCCCGGTTCGGCCGTGAGCAAGGGCCTGCCCCGGCGCACCATCCCCGTCGCGAGGACCGCGAGATCCGCCGCGGCCGGCGACGCCGACGCCACCACGGCCGTGCTGCCGTGGTTCACCCCGGACTCCGCACCGTCCGAGAACCGACCCCGACCCACGACGAAGGGACAAGCGTGAGAACGCAACGGAGGATGAGCGCGGCCGGAGTCGCGCTGATGCTCGGCGGCGCGGGCATCCTGATGGCCGCGAGCCCCGCACAGGCCGCCGAGGTCAGTTATGCGACGGAGTGCGTCCCGCCGCCGATCTCGGGGCTGCCCGCGGTGCAGGGCACCACGAAGGTGCGGCTGACCGCGCCGGCCGAGGCGAAGGTGGGCGACGAGGTCGAGATCGTCTGGAAGACGGTCGAGGCCGCGTCCAAGAACCCGGACGTGCTGAATCTGGGCGCGGACACGGTCAAGCCGACCGGGACCCTCACCCTGGGCGGCGCGGCGAGCGGCGAACTGAAGCTGGAGGGACCCCGCCAGAACCCGCCGATCCCCAAGAACAGCCCCATGGTGCTGTCCGACATGAAGGCCAAGCTGAAGCTGGAGACCGCCGGGGAGGTCACGCTGACGCCGGGCGCGTACACCATCAACGTGTCCAAGCCGATCTCCACGGACACCAAGTGCAAGCCCACGGCGCAGGTACAGCCGGGCGCCACGATCAAGGTCACGGAGGCCGGCGGAACCACGGGCGGCACGACCGCCGGAGGCACGGACACGGGCGGCACGACGACCAACGGAGGGACGACGACCAACGGAGGCACCACGACCAACGGAGGCACGACGAACGGTGGCACGGACACCGGCGGTACGACGACCGACGGAGGCACGACCACCGGCGGGACGGACGCGGGCGGAACCACCACCGGCGGGGGTGACTCCGGAGGCTCCGGCGGTGACTCCGGCGGCAACGGCGGCCCGACCGACTTCCCCGGCAAGGAGGTCTCCGTCGCCTACGCGTGCAAGACCCCGATCGGCGACAAGAACGCCACCTCGCCCGTCCGGATCAGCGCGAAGAAGAGCGGTGGCGCTTACGGCCTGACGGTGGAGTTCAGCAAGTCCGTGATGGACAGCCCGATCGACATCCCGGCCGGCCAGGTCAAGCCGTCCATGGACGTCAAGCTCGGCGGGGCGGACAAGGGCACGGTGAAGGTGGAGGGGCCGGTGAACAAGGACGTCATCAAGACCGGCGCCCCGATCGAGATCCCCGACCTCACCGGTACGTACAAGCCCGGCGCGAGCGGGAAGTCCACCCTCAGCCCCGGCGTCCTGACGGTGATGGCCGCCGGGACGACGACCACCTGCACCCCGCCCGCCGGTGTGGCCGTCTCCCTGGAGCTCGACACCTCCGCCCAGCCGGGCGGCGCGTCCGGCGGCGGGAGCGGCGGCGCGGCGGGCTCCGGGGGAGCGGCGGCGAGCGGCGGCGGCACGGACTCCGGCGGCGATCTGGCGGCCACCGGGGCCGAGGACGACGGCGCGCTGCGGGCGCTCGGGCTGGTCGCCGGCACGGCGATCCTGCTGGGCGGCGCGGTCTTCACCTTCACCCCGTGGCGGAAGCTGCGCGAGACCCGCTGACCCGGACCCCGCTGACCCGCACCCCGCCGAGCGGACCCCGCCGAGCGGGACACGGCGGCGGGCGGCCGGCGGCGGGCGTGCGGCGGCCGACGGGCACCGGGGGAGGAACGAGAACGACGGCGGGTCCGCACCGACCTCGTGCGGACCCGCCGTCGTCCGCCCCGTACGGTGCGGGGCGGTGATGTCCTGCGCTACTTCACGTCGCCCATGAGGGCGCGGATCTTGCGGCCCGCCACCATGAAGGCGATGCCCGCGGCGACGGCCACGACCGCCTGGAGCGTGTAGTACGCGGCGTCGCCCAGCGGGGCGTTCAGCTTGGTGGTCCAGCCGTTCAGGGCGTTGCCCGTCGAGGTGGCCAGAAACCACAGACCCATGATCTGGCCCACGAACATCTTCGGCGCCAGCTTCGTGGAGAGCGACAGGCCGACCGGGGAGAGGCACATCTCGCCCATGGTCTGCGCCAGGTAGACCGCGAGCAGCCAGAAGACGGTGACCTTGCCGGTGTCGCTGCTGGCCGCGGCGGCGCCCGCCAGGCCCATGATGCCGAAGGAGCCGCCGATGAGGAGCATCGCCAGGGCGAACTTCATCGGGGTGCTGGGCTCACGGTTGCGGGTGGCCAGCTTGACCCAGAGCGTGGCGAAGATCGGCGCCAGGATGATGACCAGGGCCGGGTTGACCGACTGGAACCACGAGGCCGGGAACTCCCAGCCGCCGATGAAGCGGTCCGTCTTGCCGTCCGCGAAGATCGTCAGCAGCGAACCGGACTGGTCGTAGATCATCCAGAAGAGGACGGCGGTGATGAAGAACCACACGTACGCCTTGATCTTCGGCCGGTCCTCCGCGGTCAGCGCCGGGTCCCGGAAGATCGTGAAGAAGTAGACGGCCGGCACCACGACGCCCAGCACGGCCAGGACGTTGACGATGTGCTCGATGTCGTACGTGCCCAGCGCCAGGTCGATCAGGAGCGCGGCGACGGCGATGCCGGCCCACAGCGCCACCTTGCGCAGCGTGCTGCGGCGCTCCTCGGGGGAGATGGGCTTGGCGGGCAGCTTGCCGACCTCGCCGAGGTGCTTGGAGCCCAGCGCGTACTGGATCACCGCGAAGGTCATGCCGACACCGGCGACACCGAAGCCGAGGTGCCAGTTGACGTGCTCGCCGAGGTAGCCGACCAGCAGCGGGGCGGCGAAGCCACCGATGTTGATCGCCATGTAGAAGAGCGTGAAGCCGGCGTCGCGGCGGGCGCTGGGCTGGCCCTCGTAGAGGGCGCCCACCATGGCCGAGATGTTCGGCTTCAGCAGACCCGTACCGGTCGCGATCAGGGCGAGACCGACGAAGAAGGCGATGTCGCTCGGCAGGGCCAGGGTGAAGTGGCCCAGCGCGATGACGATCCCGCCGACGAGAACGGCCTTGCGGGCGCCCCAGAGGCGGTCGGCGACCCAGCCGCCGGGCATCGCGGCCATGTAGACGACGGCGTTGTAGACACCGTAGATGGAGGCGGCGAGCGCCTCACGGCCCTCCAGGGGGCCGTCGAGCACGGCGGCCACCAGGTACAGGGTGAGGATGGCGCGCATCCCGTACCAGGAGAAGCGTTCCCACATCTCCGTCATGAACAGGGTGGCCATACCGCGCGGGTGGCCGAAGAAGGTCTTCTCGCCGGGGCCGGGCGAATCCTTCGTCAGGCTGGACGCCATGATCGATCCTTGCTGGTCGGGACGCGCCGCCTCGTGAGCGGTACGCGCCCGGTGGGGGGCAGCCGGCACCGGCGCGGCCGAACCCCGTCCCTCACGCCTGAGGGGGACGTGCTCCGCGCGGCCGGGCTCCTGGACGGAGGGGCGGCGGCGGAGCGGGGAAGAACCGCGTCGGGATCCACGCCCGGTACGCGTCCTCGCGCTCCGGGCCCGGCTCACAGGTCATTCACTCGGAAAGGCCGGCGGGAACCGGCCCCGCACACAAAAGAGACCTTTGGCGCTCATGGCTGCCCAAAGGTCCTTGAGTAGTGCAACAGGCGTCGGGACACCATACGACACGACACGGCCGGATATGGAAGGACTTGAGAGATGGATCACAGGTCCTCGTGGAACCACACTCCCATATTCAAAGGTCTACGTCGCCTTTGCGAGCCTGACCCGCAGGTCGCGTCCCGGGCCTCACGTGCGGCTCCCCGTCCGGACTACCATCAGTCCATGACCCGTGTTTTGCTCGCCGAGGACGACGCGTCCATCTCGGAGCCCCTGGCCCGCGCCCTGCGCCGGGAGGGTTACGAGGTCGAGGTCCGCCAGGACGGTCCTTCCGCGCTCGACGCCGGACTCCAGGGCGGCATCGACCTGGTCGTCCTCGACCTGGGGCTGCCCGGGATGGACGGGCTGGAAGTCGCCCGCAGGCTCCGCGCCGACGGCCACACCATCCCGATCCTGGTGCTGACGGCCCGCGCCGACGAGGTCGACACGGTCGTCGGCCTCGACGCGGGCGCCGACGACTACGTCACCAAGCCGTTCCGCCTCGCCGAACTGCTGGCCCGCGTCCGCGCCCTGCTGCGCCGCGGCGCCTCCGAGCCCGTCGCCCAGCCCGCCACCCACGGGGTGCGGATCGACGTCGAGTCGCACCGGGCCTGGATGGGCGAGGAGGAACTCCAGCTCACCGCCAAGGAGTTCGACCTGCTGCGGGTCCTGGTCCGGGACGCCGGCCGGGTCGTCACCCGCGACCAGTTGATGCGCGAGGTCTGGGACACCACCTGGTGGTCCTCCACCAAGACACTGGACATGCACATCTCCTGGCTCCGCAAGAAGCTCGGCGACGACGCGGCCAATCCCCGCTACATCGCCACCGTCCGGGGCGTCGGCTTCCGGTTCGAGAAGAGCTGACGTACGAAGCTCCCATGTGCCCTGAGAACCGTTCCGGCGGCCCCCCGAGGCGGCGGACATGCGCCGCCGCCTGATCAACTCCACGCTCGCCGTGGTGCTCGTCGTCATCGCCGTCTTCGGCGTCTCGCTGGTGATCGTGGAGACCCGCACCATCAGCGCCAGCGCCCAGGAGAGCGTGGAGTCCGAGGCGCTGCGGCTGATCAGCGTGGTCGACAGCCGGCTGCTGGGGGAGGAGCGGATCAACCCCGGGGTGCTGGCCGAACAGATCGACCCCAAGCGCTACGCCCTGGTCGAGATCCCCGGCCGGGAGCCCATCGCCGTCGGCGAGCGTCCCTCCGGAAGCGTCCTGCGCGCCATCGAGACGGGCGAGCGGGGCGAGACGGTCACCGTCGAGGAGTCCCGTACGGCCGTCACCCGCGAGGTCGGGCGCACGCTTCTGATCATCGGCGCGGTGGCGCTGCTGGCGATCGTCTCGGCGGTGCTCCTCGCCGTACGCCAGGCCAACCGGCTGACCTCCCCGCTCACCGACCTCGCCGAGACCGCCGAACGCCTCGGCTCCGGTGATCCCCGCCCCCGCCACAAGCGGTACGGGGTGCCCGAGCTGGACCGGGTCGCCGACGTCCTCGACTCCTCCGCCGAGCGGATCGCCCGGATGCTGACCGCCGAACGCCGGCTGGCCGCGGACGCCTCGCACCAGCTGCGGACCCCGCTGACCGCTCTCTCGATGCGGATCGAGGAGATCTCCGTCACCGACGACCCGGACACGGTGAAGGAGGAGGCGAACATCGCCCTGACCCAGGTCGAGCGCCTCACCGACGTCGTCGAACGGCTGCTGACGAACTCCCGCGACCCGCGCACCGGCTCCGCCGTCGTCTTCGACCTCGACGAGATCGTCAAACAGCAGATCGAGGAGTGGCGCCCGGCCTACCGCAGTGCGGGCCGCGCCCTGGTCTGCTCCGGCAAGCACGGGCTGCGGGCCGTCGGCACCCCGGGGGCGGTCGCCCAGGTCCTGGCGGCGCTGATCGAGAACTCCCTCATGCACGGCGGCGGCACCGTCGCCCTGCGCACCCGGGTCACCGGGAACCAGGTCGTCATCGAGGTCACCGACGAGGGCCCCGGCGTCCCCGCCGAACTGGGGGCCCGAATCTTCGAGCGGACCATCAGCGGCCGCAACTCCACCGGCATCGGCCTGGCGGTCGCCCGCGACCTCGCCGAGGCGGACGGCGGCCGGCTGGAACTGCTCCAGCAGCACCCGGCGGTCTTCGCGCTCTTCCTCAGCCGGACCCCGATGGACCGGGAGACCCCTGAGCGCCCGGTGCGCTGAACAACGAAGAAGGAACGGGCCCGGTTCCGCACAGGGGGCGGCGTCTCACTTCCGTACGCGGGCGAGAACTCCGTACGCGCGCGACGACCCGACCCGGTACGGCGACGGCTTCGACCCGACCCGGTAGGGCGACGGCTCCGACCCCGCCCGGTACGGCGACGGGCCCGGCGCCCGTGCCCCGCCCGGGCCCGGGAGCGCGCTCAGTTCCGTACCGGGTCCGGGGTCACTCGCTCCTCGGCCGGTCGGCGCTGCTCCAGAAACCGTTCCGCGTTCAGCACGGCCTCCTTGGCGGGCAGGGTCTTGAAGACCCAGGTCCGGTAGGACCAGAAGCGGAACAGGGTGGCGATCCCGATGCCGACGATCTTGAAGACGTTGCTCTGGACCGGGGTGTTCCATCCGAACCCGTACGTCGCCAGGTAGAGCACGCCCGTCTCGATCACCGCGCCCGCCGCGCTGAACAGCAGGAAGAGGGCCAGTTCACGGGTGCGACCGGTCTTGTCGCGGTCCCGGTAGGTCCAGTAGCGGAAGCCCACGTAGTTGAAGAGGATCGCGACGAACGTCGCCAGCACGCTCGCCCGGACGACCTGGAGGTCCGTCGTGTGCCGGACCAGGTTGAAGACCGCGATGTTGACCAGCAGGCCGAAAGCGCCGACCGCGCCGAACTTGGCGACCTCCCGGCCCAGGGCTTCAAGCCGGGTCCGCAGTGCGCCCCGTTCGCTCATGGTGATCGCTGGCCCCGTCCGTTGGAAGGCGTCTCCGTGGTGTCGACGCAACCACGTCAACTCCGCCATGCTAACCAGCCCTCCCGTGTGACGCCCGTGAGTGGACGGGCCGGTGGCCGGAGTGCGTCTGTACGGCCGTCCGGAAACCACCGGCGTGGCGGATACCCTGGAGGCGTGACGTTCCCGGTAGTCGGCATGGTCGGCGGCGGTCAGCTCGCCCGTATGACCCACGAGGCGGGCATCCCCCTCGGCCTGACATTCAAGCTGCTCAGTGACACTCCCCAGGACTCGGCGGCCCAGGTGGTGAACGAGGTCGTCATCGGCGACTATCGCGACCTGGACACCCTGCGCGCCTTCGCACGCGGCTGCGACGTGATCACCTTCGATCACGAGCACGTGCCGACCGAGCACCTCCGGGCCCTGGAGGCGGACGGCATACCCGTCCGTCCGGGCCCCGACGCCCTGGTGCACGCCCAGGACAAGGGGGTGATGCGTGCCCGCCTCACAGAGATCGGCGCCCCCTGCCCCCGCCACCGCATCGTGAGCGGCCCGGCCGACGCCGCCGCGTTCGCCGAGGAGGTCGGGGGCTTCCCCGTCATCCTCAAGACCGTGCGCGGCGGCTACGACGGCAAGGGCGTGTGGGTGGTCCGCTCCGAGGAGGACGCCGCCGACCCGTTCCGCGCCGGGGTCCCCGTCCTCGCCGAGGAGAAGGTCGACTTCGTACGGGAGCTGGCGGCGAACATCGTCCGCTCGCCGCACGGCCAGGCCGTCGCCTACCCGGTCGTCGAGTCCATCCAGGTCGACGGCGTCTGCGACACCGTGATCGCCCCGGCCCCCGGGCTGGACGAGGAACTGGCCGGCGAGGCCCAGCAGCTCGCGCTCCGCATCGCCGCCGAACTCGGCGTCGTCGGACACCTCGCGGTCGAGCTGTTCGAGACCCGCGGCCCCGACGGGAAGCCCGGCATCCTCGTCAACGAACTGGCCATGCGCCCGCACAACTCCGGCCACTGGACCATGGACGGCGCGATCACCTCCCAGTTCGCCAACCACGTCCGGGCGGTCCTCGACCTCCCGCTCGGCGACCCGCGCCCCCGCGCCCCCTGGACGGTCATGTGCAACGTCCTGGGCGGCGACTACCCGGACATGTACCAGGGGTACCTGCACTGCATGGCCCGCGATCCGCAGCTCAAGATCCACATGTACGGCAAGGACGTGAAGCCCGGCCGCAAGGTCGGACACGTCAACACCTACGGCGACGATCTGGCGGACGTGCGGGAGCGCGCCCGGCACGCGGCCGACTACCTGCGAGGAACGATCACCGAATGACTTCCCCCTCCGCACCGGCTCCCGTGATCGGCGTCGTCATGGGCTCGGACTCCGACTGGCCCGTCATGGAAGCCGCCGCCAAGGCGCTCGACGAGTTCGAGATCCCGTACGAGGTCGACGTCGTCTCCGCCCACCGCATGCCGCGCGAGATGATCGCGTACGGCGAGCGGGCCGCGGGCCGCGGCCTGAAGGCGATCATCGCGGGGGCGGGCGGCGCCGCCCACCTGCCCGGCATGCTCGCCTCCGTCACCCCGCTGCCCGTCATCGGCGTGCCGGTGCCGCTGAAGTACCTGGACGGCATGGACAGCCTGCTCTCCATCGTCCAGATGCCGGCCGGCGTCCCCGTCGCCACCGTCTCCGTCGGCGGCGCGCGCAACGCGGGCCTGCTCGCCGCCCGCATCCTGGCCGCCTCCGACCCCGCGCTCCAGGAGCGGATGGAGGAGTTCCTGCAGGAGCTGAACGACCAGGCCACCGAGAAGGGCAAGCGGCTGCGCGCCAAGGTCCAGGGCGCCGACTCCTTCGGCTTCGGAAAGTAGGGGCCGGCCATGGACCACCTCGCCCGCGCCCGCGAACTGCTCGCCGCCCACCCCGTCGTCGACGGCCACAACGACCTGCCCTGGGCCCTGCGCGAGCAGGTCGGCTACGACCTCGACGCCCGCGACATCGCCGCCGACCAGCGCGGCCTGCTCCACACCGACCTGAACCGGCTGCGGGCCGGCGGGGTCGGCGGCCAGTTCTGGTCGGTCTACGTCCGCACCGACCTGACCGGGGACGCGGCCGTCAGCGCCACCCTGGAGCAGATCGACGTCGTCGGCGTGCTCATCGCCCGCTACCCGACGCACCTGCGGCGCGCGCTCACCGCCGACGACCTGGAGAAGGCCCGCGCCGAAGGCCGCATCGCCTCCCTGATGGGGGCCGAGGGCGGCCACTCCATCAACAACTCGCTGGGCACCCTGCGCGCCCTGTACGAGCTGGGCGTCCGCTACATGACGCTCACGCACAACGACAACATCGACTGGGCCGACAGCGCCACGGACCTGCCCCGCCTCGGCGGCCTCTCCGCCTTCGGCCACGAGGTCGTCCGCGAGATGAACCGCGTCGGCATGCTGGTCGACCTCAGCCACGTCGCGGACGGCGTCATGCGCGACGCGATCGCCACCAGCACCGCGCCGGTGATCTTCTCGCACTCCTCGTCCCGCGCCGTCTGCGACCACCCGCGCAACATCCCCGACGACGTGCTCGCGGCCCTCCCGGCCAACGGAGGCGTCGCGATGGCGACCTTCGTCCCGAAGTTCGTGCTGCCCGAGGCCGTCGCCTGGACGCTGGCCGCCGACCGCAACATGCGCGAGCACGGGCTGCACCACCTGGACACCACCCCGCAGGCCATGCGCATCCACGAGGACTTCGAGGCGGCCCACCCGCGCCCCGAGGCCACGGTCGCGACCATCGCGGACCACCTGGACCACATGCGCGCGGTGGCGGGCATCGACCACATCGGCATCGGCGGGGACTACGACGGCACCGCGTTCACCCCGCGCGGTCTGGAGGACGTCTCCGGCTACCCGAACCTCATCGCCGAGCTGCTGGGGCGCGGCTGGTCCGAGGGCGACCTCGCCAAGCTGACCTGGCGCAACGCCGTACGGGTGCTGCGCGACGCGGAGGCGGTGGCCCGCGACGAGCAGAGCCGGCGCGGCCCGTCCCACGCGACCATCGCCGAGCTGGACGGCGTCCACTAGGGACAGCCGCAGCCGTCAGCCCCGACCGCCCACCGCCGCGAACGGTCCGCCCGGACCGAAGGCGAACGCCCCGAAGCGCTCGCCCATGCGGCGGTGGGCGGCGGCGTCCGGGTGCAGGCGGTCGGGCAGCGGTAGCTCGGCGTGGTCCGCCTCGCCGTACAGGTCGCGCCCGTCCAGGTACGAGAGGTACGGGTCCGAGGCCGCCCGCTCCGCCGTGATCCGGGCCAGCTCCTCCCGTACGACGCGCAGTGTCAGCTTGCCCGCGGCGGTCTCGGCCGGGTCGCCCAGCGCCACGAACTCCACCTCGCCGCCGCTCACGTCCGGCGCGGAGGGGCCCGGGGTGTCCTCGTGTGCGGGGCACAGGACGGGCGAGACGACCAGCAGCGGCGTGGTGGGGTGGCCCTCGCGCACCGTGTCCAGGAAGCCGTGGACGGCGGGCCCGAACGCGCGCAGCCGCATCACGTCGGCGCCGACGACGTTGATGCCGAGCTTGACGCTGATCAGATCCGCCGGGGTGTCCCGCAGGGCCCGCGCGGTGAACGGGTCCAGGAGCGCGCTGCCCGCCAGCGAAAGGTTGACCAGCTCCACCCCTCCCGCCGCGGCGGCCAGCGCCGGCCAGGCGGTGGCGGAGCTGTCCGCGCACGAGCCCTGGCTGATGGAGCTGCCGTGGTGCAGCCAGACCCGCCGCCCGCTCGGCGCCTCCGGGGACACGGGGGCGTCGGTGCGCAGCCCGAGCAGTTCGACGGTCTCGGTGTACGGCAGCCAGATCTCGACGCGCTTGTCCCGGGCGGGCAGACCGGTGAAGGTCACGGACCCCGGATCGCCCGGGAACACCTCGCGCGCCCCGTCGGACAGGTCGACCATCAGCACGTCGCCGCCGCTCGCCGTGGCCCGCGCGGCCGGCTCCCCGTCCACGTACAGGTCGTACGCCCCGTTCGGGAGCGGCGGGAGGCCCCGGTGGCCCATGACCGTACGCCGCACGTCGAGCGCCACAGCGGTGGCCCGGGTACGGAACACCACCCGCACCCCGGACGGCTGGGCCTCCGCCTGGGCGACCTGCTCGTCACCGCGGGCGCGGGCACGGGCCGCGGCGGGCAGCCGGTGCGGGAACAGCCCGCCGTGCGCGGTGCGCTCCAGTTCGAGCGCGCCGCGCAGCAGGTCGCCGGTCAGGGGGGTGGTGATCCAGTCGTACGCGTCGTCCATGGCCTCAGCCTGTCCGCCGGAGGCGGGGACGATGCCGCACGGCCGGGACGCGTATCCGGAGCAGGCCCGGTCTACGCCTTCGGGCGGCCCATCGCGCGGTAGGTCCATCCGGCCTCGCGCCAGACCGCGCTGTCCAGGGCGTTGCGGCCGTCCAGGATGACCCGGCGGGCCGCCACCTCGCCCAGCTCGGCCGGGTCCAGCTCGCGGAACTCGCGCCACTCGGTGAGGTGCAGCACCACGTCCGCGCCGCGCACCGCCTCCAGCGCCGAGTCCGCGTAGCCGAGCGTCGGGAACAGCCGTCGGGCGTTGTCCATGCCCTTCGGGTCGAACACGGTGACCTGGCCGCCCTGGAGGTGGATCTGCCCGGCCACGTTGAGCGCGGGGGAGTCGCGTACGTCGTCGGAGTCGGGCTTGAACGCGGCGCCCAGCACCGCCACCCGGGTGCCGAGGAACGAGCCGCCGCCCACCGCCTCCCGGGCCAGCTCGACCATGTGGCCGCGGCGCCGCATGTTGATGGAGTCGACCTCGCGGAGGAAGGTGAGCGCCTGGTCGGCGCCCAGTTCGCCCGCGCGGGCCATGAAGGCGCGGATGTCCTTGGGCAGGCAGCCGCCGCCGAAGCCGATCCCGGCCCGCAGGAACTTCTTCCCGATCCGCTCGTCGTGCCCGATGGCCTCCGCGAGCTTCACCACGTCCCCGTCGGCCGCCTCGCAGACCTCGGCCATCGCGTTGATGAAGGAGATCTTGGTGGCGAGGAAGGAGTTGGCGGAGGTCTTCACCAGCTCGGCGGTCGGGAAGTCGGTCACCACGAAGGGCGAGCCCTCCGCGACCGGTACGGCGTACACCTCGCGGAGCAGCTTCTCGGCGCGCTCGCTGGTGACGCCGACGACGATCCGGTCGGGGTGCAGGGTGTCCTTGACGGCGAAGCCCTCGCGGAGGAACTCCGGGTTCCACGCCAGCTCGGCGCCGGCGCCGGCCGGGGCCAGCTCGGCCAGCCGGTCCGCGAGACGCGCGGCGGAGCCCACGGGGACGGTCGACTTGCCGACGACCAGGGCGGGGCGGGTCAGATGCGGGGCCAGCGAGTCGAAGGCGCTGTCCACGTAGCTCATGTCGCAGGCGTACTCGCCGTGCTTCTGCGGAGTGTTCACACAGACGAAGTGGACGTCGCCGAACTCCGCGACCTCCTCCCAGGAGGTGGTGAAGCGCAGCCGCCCGGTGGAGCCCTCGATTCCGGCGACGTGCCGCTGGAGCATCTCCTCCAGTCCCGGCTCGTACATCGGCACGCGGCCGGTGGCGAGCAGCTCGATCTTCTCCGGCACCACGTCGAGCCCCAGGACCTCGAAGCCCAGCTCGGCCATGGCCGCGGCATGGGTGGCGCCGAGGTAGCCGGTGCCGATCACAGTGATCCTGAGGGCCATGAGGTGCTCCTGGGAGGTACGGACAGACGTGCGGACCGAGCATATCCGTGGGCGCGGAGGCCGGGGTTCACCGCCCGGAACGCCGGGTAGCTCCCCGGTGACCCACCCCTGTCGGCAAGCTCACGTGGCCGTCACGTATGCCGCCGGGCGGTCGGCGCACTAAAATCGAGTTACTTAACGGTAGTTAGCATCTGGGGAGTGAGCGTCTTGGCGGGTTCGACCGATTTCGACCTGTACCGTCCGGCCGAGGAGCACGACATGCTCCGCGAGACCATCCGCGCGCTCGCCGAGTCGAAGATCGCCCCCTTCGCCGCCGCGGTCGACGAGGAGAGCCGCTTCCCGCAGGAGGCGCTGGACGCCCTGGTCGCCTCGGACCTGCACGCCGTCCACGTCCCGGAGGTGTACGGCGGGGCCGGGGCCGACGCGCTCGCCACGGTCATCGTGATCGAGGAGGTGGCCCGCGTCTGCGCCTCCTCCTCCCTGATCCCGGCCGTCAACAAGCTCGGCTCGCTCCCGGTCATCCTCTCCGGCTCCGAGGAGCTGAAGGCGAAGTACCTGGGCCCGCTCGCCAAGGGCGACGCGATGTTCTCGTACGCCCTCTCCGAGCCGGACGCCGGCTCGGACGCGGCGGGCATGAAGACGAAGGCCGTGCGCGACGGCGACTTCTGGGTCCTCAACGGCGTGAAGCGCTGGATCACCAACGCGGGCGTCTCCGAGTACTACACGGTCATGGCCGTCACCGACCCGGAGAAGCGCTCCAAGGGCATCTCGGCGTTCGTCGTCGAGAAGTCCGACGAGGGCGTCTCCTTCGGCGCCCCGGAGAAGAAGCTCGGCATCAAGGGCTCCCCGACCCGTGAGATCTACCTCGACAACGTCCGCATCCCCGCGGACCGCATGATCGGCGAGGAGGGCACGGGCTTCGCCACCGCGATGAAGACCCTGGACCACACCCGCATCACGATCGCGGCCCAGGCGCTCGGCATCGCCCAGGGCGCCCTGGACTACGCGAAGGGGTACGTCCAGGAGCGCAAGCAGTTCGGCAAGCCGATCGCGGACTTCCAGGGCATCCAGTTCATGCTCGCGGACATGGCGATGAAGATCGAGGCGGCCCGCCAGCTCACCTACGCCGCCGCCGCCAAGTCGGAGCGCGGCGACGCCGACCTGACCTTCCAGGGCGCGGCGGCCAAGTGCTTCGCCTCGGACGTCGCGATGGAGGTCACCACGGACGCCGTCCAGCTGCTCGGCGGCTACGGCTACACGCGGGACTACCCGGTCGAGCGCATGATGCGCGACGCCAAGATCACCCAGATCTACGAGGGCACGAACCAGGTCCAGCGCATCGTGATGGCGAGGAACCTGCCGTAGCAGGGTTTTCGCAGGTCAGAAGCTGTTTCGAAGGTCCGGAGGCACACTTTTGGCTCTCTGCCCGTTGCGGCCCGATCAGGACCGTTCCTGAGCGTCATGCTGGGGGAATCCTGGGTGGATGCCGGGCTGAGAACGGCCACTGACCTGCACAAACAACACAGCCCCCGGCGTGCTGCCGGGGGCTGTTGCCGTGCGTGGACCAGGCGACCTCTGACGCCTCCGAGGGTCGTCCGCGCCGGACTGCTCTAACCAATCAAACGAAGTCCCGGCCGAATGGCCGGGGCTTCTTTGTTGCTTCGACTATGCGACTGGGCAGGCCAGTTCAGGAATCGCATGATTCGGGGAACACGTCACCACCGCCAGGGACAGATACAAGGGGCGTTCGAGGTAGCAGCCATAGGACACATCACTGCCCGAGTGCAGTCGTTCGGCAGCAGCGTTCACCACCTGGGCCAGGCGCGTGGTGTTTCGGTCCTTCTCCGACGCGAACCGAGGGGCGTGCTCGGCCAGGCGCTCACCGAGCCAGACCGCCGCCTCCTTGGCTTCCTCCCAGGTTCCACGAACGAGGGAGCGGGGCTTGATGAGCCAGTACGCCGTTTCGATGGGCGGCAGATCGACAGTGGGGAACTCCGTCACCACTTCCCGATAGCGCTGGATCAGTTCCGGTCTGCTCCCAGCCGGGGCCGGCTCAGGATGAGGGGGCCGTCGCAATGCTTCCTGGTCGAAACGCTCTTTCGGGCCGGTCCACAGATAGCCGTGGTGGTGCACCTGGTGTTCCCGTTCGGTGTCAGCGGTCGGAGGACCAGTCGGGCCCGACCCAGGAAAGCGGCCGGGCCCGACTGGCGGGGGAGGGGGATCAGACGTTCAGGCCGAACCGCGCCGGGTCGATACCGGCCGCGTCCAGCTCCTCCGTGGTGAACCGCAGCGGCTGCGCGTTCGGCCGCTTGCTGTCACCGAGGGCCCAGGCGTCCTCGCCGATCCGGGCCAGCGTCACGCACCCTTCGGAACAGGGGCCGCCGCACGCCTGGACGAACGCGGCCCTGTTGATGTCGAGCGCGTACAGGTCGGTTCCGTTCTGCATCACTGCACCTTCCTGCTCAACTGATCGCGGCCATGGCTGACCGCCGCCGCCCATACCGGACGGGAGTCTGTTCCCCTGGGTCAGTTGGGGACCGTGCGCGGAGAGGTCAATGGGGAGCTGTCACGTGTAGTTGGGATGCCCGTAACGCTGGTGCAGCCGCATCGCCTTGACGGTCTCCAGCGCCTTGGCCGGATTTCTGGATCGATTGGCCGTGCGAACCCGCTTGCGGAGTGTTGCGTATTGGACGCACGACGCCGGAGCCACCCGACCTGTCCGGGGTGCAAGCAGGTTCGACAGATCCGGAACGGACACGGAGTTCTCCCGAGTGATCTGGAGTTTCCAGGCGCGCGTTACTTGTTGCGAAGGGGCCAACCACTCTCTTCCGCCGCCCTCGGGCCACAGGAAGGCAACGGAGTGCTTCTGCCGTTCGCCCGGCAGTTCCCCAGGGTCCTCGCAGTCCCTCATCACGTCGCGGAGGATGCCGATCCTTCCGGAAGCGTCCTGGACCCGCATACCGATGTCCTCGGCCGTGACGCTCACGGCTGGTTCCCCGCGTGCTCGTCTCTCTGGTGCTGACGCATCCTCACGTTGGCGTCAGATACGGCGCTGTAGTCACCGCCCGAGCGGGCGTTCTCGCGGGCGACCGAGTGAGAAAGGCACGCGGGGCAGCAGGGCACGGGTGACGGCTCGCGCGGCAGCTCCGACAGGCACGTCCCCGCCGGGGGTTCGGTCGCAGGACCGGACGTTCTCTCTTCGCTCTCCATGCCGCCATCTTCGGCGGGTCATGGATGCATCTCTAGCCTGTTTCCTGTTCCCTCAAAAAGTCGTTCCGGATGCCCTCGATCAGATTCCGCATGTCCGCGCCGGCCAGCGCCATCTGCTCGAATCTTTCGAACTTATCAACGTACAGACTTACATCCCGGGGGTCTGTGACGACCACCTCTGCGTGAACCGTTTCTATGGTGACCATTCGGTCGTCACGGATGACGAACGCGTGACTGGCGATTTCCTGCTGCTGAATCGCCAGCGGAACGACACGGATGTCCACATGGGGTAGTCGAGATATGGAAGCGATGCGGTCCAGCTGTGCAGCCATCATCTGTGCCGGGACGATTCGCCAGCGTAGAACTGGCTCCGTGATGACGAACCGGAGCGACTTGGCGTTGTCGTAGAGAATCGCTTGTCGTTCAAGTCGTCCGTTGATTGTCCGCGTGAGGGCGTCCTCACTCAGATTGTGGCGTTTCAGAATGGCCCGGATGTATTCGGGCGTCTGGAGTAGTCCAGGCACGAGTGCGGGTTGGAACAACCGCAGCGTCGACATCTGGGCTTCCAGGGCCTTGGCGGCCTGCTGGCCCTTGTGAACCCCGATGCGCTTCAGGAGCCGCCACGCTGTCGCCTCAGTCGCCGATGCTCGGGCCGCGTCGGTGTATTCGGCCTTGACCTCATCCGATACGCCAATGGCTGTCAGGATGCGCTCAGCGTCCGTTGCGCTGGGTGCCAGCTTGGCATTTTCGATCTTCGATAGCTTGGACGGAGACATGAGAGCGCTGCGGGCCACCGCTTTGGCTTCCTTTCCGGATGCTACTCGCAGCGCCCGCAGGGCGGCCCCAAGCTGTGCTCTGTTCACGTCCCGTACTTGGCCCACCATTCGGGAAATGGCTCGGCGTGGGCAAGTGCCGCGTCACGGTACCGCATGAATTCCGCCGTTCGTTCTGACGGCAGCACTTCCGGGCCGAGATACTTCCCGTTTCCGTCGTAGTTCATCACGGCGACGGATGCCGAGTCGAACAACCAGAAATCCGGGACGTTCTCCAGAGGGTTGGGCTTCTCGGTGATGTCGAGAATGAAGAACTCTTCGCCACCGGTCATGTTCTTCCGGTACCCCCACCCAAGCTCGAACCTAAGATAGTCCGAGAGCGGGCGGGTCAGAACGTGGACCCGGTGGACCCTCTTGCCGTTTTCGGTGTGTGAACGGAGCTCTTCGACCCAGCCCGCGTTGTACTCGTCCGGCTGCGGCTGCCCGGCCAGGAACGCGTGATAAGCGTCCACGCTCCCGGACTTGCTGTAGTCGTCCAGGGTTTCCAGGCGGAATGCCTCACGCTCGAACGAGTCGAAGAGGTCGCCGAGGGTCTTAGATGAGGTTGTCACGAATGGCCTTCTGGATCAGTTCCATCGGGATCTCGACCAGGGTTTCGTGTGCGGGAATCTGAAGCCCGTGGTCGGTCGGTGTCTCGCCCTGAACCAGGAAGGTGCCGCGATCCGTCGCGTAGATCGTCGGACAGTCCTTGATGTCGCACGTGCTGACCAGTTTGGTGACCTTCATGGTCCGGGTTCCCCTCTCCCGTGCCGCTGCCAGGGCCTCGCATCTGGGTTGATGCTCCCGAGGGTGAGACACGCGGGTCAAGCGATCACGGTTGACGGAACAGGAAACCGCGTAACCTGCGCCGAGCTTGCTCATCTACCGCGCGGCCGGTGGTGGTGCCTCCGGCGCGGTCCCTACCTGGGCAGACCGTAGACGATCATGGGGAAATGCTGGGTAGGGCCCTCTGGCAGGGGTGTTCGTGCAGGTCGGAGCCATATGACCTGTAAAGCACCCAGATTTACGAGGGCACGAACCAGGTCCAGCGCATCGTGATGGCGAGGAACCTGCCGTAACTCCCCTCCGCGCGGCACCTCTTGCGGCCCTCGGCGACCTGCCGGGGGCCGCACGCGTCCCCTAGGGTGAGCCGATGATCATCTGGCTGAACGGAACCTTCGGCGCGGGCAAGACCACCACCTCCCACGAGGTGGTCTCGCGCCTTCCCGACTCCCGGCTGTTCGACACCGAGAAGGTGGGGGAGATGCTCAGGCACGTGCTCGGCGTGCCGGAGAAGGACTTCCAGGACTTCCCGCCCTGGCGGGGGCTGGTGGTGGAGACCGCGCGGCAGGTCCTCGACCATGTGGGCGGCACGCTGGTGGTCACGCAGACCGTTCTGGTCGAGGCGTACTGGCGGGAGATCCACGATGGTCTGACCCGGGCGGGCATCCCCGTGCACCACTTCCTGCTCCACACCGACCGCGACACCCTCGTGGAACGCATCGAGACCGACACCAAGCCGGAGAGCGCGGGTGCGCGGCAGTGGCGGCTGGACCACCTGGACGACTACGAGCGGGCCCTGCCCTGGCTGCGCCGGGAGGCGCGGGTGGTCGACACCACTGGCGTTCCGCCCGCCGAGGTGGCGGCGACCGTCCTGCGGGGAGTGCCGTCGGCTGAGGGGCTGAGGGGCTGAGAGGCCGGCGTGGCGGGCCGGCCGGCTGACGTGGTGGGCCGGCCGGCTGACGTGGGCCGGCCGACGGTCGGCTGACGTGGTGGGCCGGCCGGGCCCGTCAGAGCGGCCCGGCCCCCGCCCCCGCTCCCGTCCCCGGTGCCCGCCGCCCGTGCGTCAGCGGACCACCTCGAAGACGTTCTTCTGGATGCCGTTCGCGTACGCCTCGTGCTCGACCAGCTTCAGCAACTGCCGGTCCTTGTCCGCGGCGCTGAACAGGCGCTTGCCCGCGCCGAGCAGCACCGGGAAGACGAGCAGGTGGTACCGGTCGATGAGGTCGGCGTCCGCGAGGTTCCGGTTGAGCTCGGCGCTCCCGTGGACGATGATCGGGCCGCCCTCGGTCTCCTTGAGGGCGGCGACCTCGTCGAGCGACCGCAGAATCGTGGTCTCGCCCCAGCCGGACACCAGCGCGTCGTCGGCCAGCGTGGTGGAGACGACGTACTTCGGCATGGCCCTGTACCCCGCGAACTCCTCCATGCCCGGCCACACGGGGCTGAACGCCTCGTAACTGGCCCGCCCCAGCAGCAGCGCCGCGGCCTCCTCCTGCTCCCGGCCCTTGAGCTCGTACGCCTCCGGCAGGAACGCGACGTCCTTGAACGTCCACCCCGAATTCCGGTAGCCGGGCTCGCCGCCCGGGGCCTCCATGACGCCGTCGAGCGAGACGAACGCGGTGCTGATCAGGGTGCGCATGCGGTTCTCCCGGGTGGGTCGTGGCGGGCCCGGCCGGCGCCCGGTCTCGCCTCTCACTCTTGCGGAAGTACTGACCGTACGCCTGGCGAGAACTCATCGGTCCCGGCCGGCTTCATCCGGCAGCCCCTGGCAGCCCTTAGTCTCCCTTCCCATGACCGAAATCGACACGCTGACCGCCCTCTTCGGCGCCCTGGGCGCGGACGCCGACGCCCGGGACTGGGCCGAGTCCGAGGTCGAGGAGGGGCTGCCCCAGCTCGCCCGCTACCGGCTGCTGCGGACGGTGTGGCAGGACGTCGACGCCTGGAGCACGGCCGCCCCGCAGTGGGTGGACGCCTACCGCGCCGACGGGGCGGCGGCCGGCGCCGTCGACCGTGCCCTCGCCGCCGGGCTCACCCCCGAAGACCTCGGCACCCTGGCCCGCGAGATCGCCCGGGAGACGGCGTTCGGGGTGCTGCACGCCCTGGCCGATCCGTCCGACGGCTCGCTCCCCGCCGAGATCGAGGCGCGACTCCCCGGCTGGCGGCTCGCGGAACTCGACGCGCGGGGCACGCCCACCGGCCGCCATCTCGACGCCCTGCACGAGGACTTCGCCGAACTCGAACCGAAAGGCGTTGCGCCGTGACCCGCGTGGCGGCCCTTGAGGTGTTTCGCGGTGACCCGCGTGGCGACCCTTCCGCCGGGTCGGCCGACCGCCTCGTCCCTCCCGTGCGGCACGCCGCCCACGGCCCGGGCGTCCTGTTCGCGTTCACCTGCGAGGCGTTGCAGGTGCACTCGCCCGCGCGGCGGAGGGCGGAGGCTCAGCCGTGGAGACCGTTTGATCATGCAGGTATCGTGACGCGCGCGAAACTGGAGTCGGGCGGCCGCGACGGCCAGCTCTCCAGTACGGACGCCCGCCTCTACAGGGCGCTGTCCGGCTCGCTCGCCACCGCCACAGGGCCCGACTCCCCGATCGGTTCCCCCGGCGGCGTGACCTCGGCGTGGACCAGCAAGCTCATCACCACGGCCCGCGACGGCAACGGCCTCCCCGCGCGTCACCCCGGCTCCATCGGCGGAGGCTCCGCCACGCTGAAGGACCTCACGGACCTGATGGCCGCGGACGCCGGCGAGAACACCCCGTACGTCCCGAACAAGGGCCCCAAGGAGAAGTCGTCCCCCTGGAAGAAGGACGAGGGCGACCCGGTCTACAGCGAGGCGTTCCTGACCGAGGTCGGCGACACCATCCGTGATGGGGAGACGGGCAACGACGACGCCTACGACGGCGTCATGAAGAACTGGCAGGGCACGCAGGAGGACCCGATGAAGGGCCTCCTGAACGCCATGAGCCGCAACCCGTCCGCTGCCACGCACTACTTCGACCCGAACGCCACCGACAACCTCGCGTACTTCCTGGAAGACCGGAAGTGGCCCGGCGGCACGGTCGAGAGCGAGATGCCGGACGAGAAGCAGTACACCTCGGCCCGCGCCGAACTCGGCCTCGCACTCGAAGCCGCGTCCACGGGCCGTGCGCCCGGATCGGACATGCACCGGGTGCCGGCCCACCACGACGTCGCCGAGACCGCGATCTTCGAGCGGGTGATGAGCGAATACACGACGGAGCTCCGAAAGGACCAGACCGCCGTCCCCGTATCGATGCGGCTGCCGATGGCCGACATGATCGCCGACTACGGCTCCGACGTGCATCAGATCCTGGGCAAGGAGATGGACGGGGCGACCGACTTCAACCAGCTTGAGATCGACCGGGGCGATCTCACCCGGATCATCCGCGCCACGGCGGAGGATCCCCAGGCGTACAAGATGATCCATGCCTCGCGGAGCATGGTCATCAGCGAGGGACTCAGCCACTTTCCCGCGGAGTCCTTCCGTGAAGAGGACCAGAAGCTGCGGGCCTGGGTCCAGCAGTCCGCCAACGTGCTGGGTCATCTCGACGGTGTGCGGGGCGACGTCATCTCCGACCTGGGCCAGGCGGACAAAGATGCCAATGCCTACAGGAAGATGCTCAATTACCACGTTATCGGTGGTCTGTTGACCCCGATTCCGTTCGCTGGTGACGGGCTGCAGCGAGCAGTGGACTGGGGCCTGAGTGATGGCCTGAACGAGGACAACGCCAAGATCGATGCCGAGACTCAGGAGAACAGGATCAACCATTACGAAGATGGCGAGAAGCAGATGAACGGTATGTTGCGCGATACGGCCATAGCGCGAGGCATCTCGAAGAGGGAGCTGGACGCGAGCCCGGGCGAGTACGAGGACCACCTTCAGCCGAAAACGAAGGAGTGGTACCTGAGCGGTATGGCCCAGGCCGACAAGTTGATGGGGCAGTAGCCGATGGACAAGAAGTGGTTGCCGTTGACTGTCGTGTTGGGGGCCGCGACGGTGGCTGTGGTGACGGCGAGTGTGTGGCCGGACGATGTGGAGAAGCCGCAGCTGTCGAAGTCTCTGTGCCATGGTGCGCTCAGCCGGGAGGCGGCGGAGCTGATCGATGACGGCAAGGGGGGCGAGGTCAGCGCGGAGGAATGGGAGAGCAAGGGCAGCACCACGGACTACGCGGTATTCAGAGGCTGCCACGTGCAGCGGGCCAACTCGGAGAACGACGAATACCCCCGAGGAGTCGCCAAACTGGTTGTCGCGGACACCCGTGCCGCTCCCTACATCAAGGAGGGGTCCACCCGGCTCGGCACCGGCTTCGACGGCTGGGCGCTCCCCGACCAGGCCGAGGTCACGCTGCCCGCAGGCTGCGCCGTCCGGATGGGCTCGACCGCTCCGTACATCACGGCGACACTCGCCGTGCCCTCGCAGGACAAGGAGCGCCTGGCGAGACGGGGAGAGACGCCGCTGGTCGACGCGGACACGGCGCTGCACAACAACAAGATCGTGATGCGGGACGTGGCCACCCGGCTCGCCGAGCGGTACGGCTGCGCCGACTGAGGGGCCGCCGCCCTCGCGCGGGAGCCGGACCACCTTTTGCAGGCGAACTCCGGACAGCGGCAGCCGACTTCGGCACACTGAGTGCATGGACGATCACCCGGGGAAATCGCCGGACCATCTGACCATCAACGTCACGCACCGGGACGACCCGCTCTTCGAGGTCGCCGAGGCCGACGCGCTCGCCGCGCTCCGCAAGTACCCCGACATCGTGGTCCGGGGGCCGCTGTTCGGGCTCGCCGAGCAGCGGCCCGGCGACCGGCCGCGCTGGCGGCTGATCGGCGAGTTGGAGAACGGGGCGCCGCAGCTCGCGCGGGACGAGTTGAACTCGCACCTGTGGTTCAAGGCGAAGGACGAGACCGACGACCCGGCCGTACGGCGGTCGCTGCTGGCCGCCGTGGCGCGGCTGGAGACCGCGCCGGTCAACGAGGTGTCGGCGGCCGGAACCCGCTACCGGGTGGTGCGTGCCGACGAGTTCGCCCGGATCGGCGGCGGCCGGCTGGAGCCGCCCCGCCCCACCGACCCGGACTCCGAGAGCTGGGATCCGAAGACCGTCGATCCCTCCCGCAGCGACGGTTTCGTGATCGACCACGCGGCGGCCGTCGGCCTCTCCGAGGGCATCGGCCGGGCGAACCTGCTGTCCCTCTCCTACACCGCCGGCCACTACCCCAAGGACGTACGGGCCGATTCCGAGAAGGCGTTGACCAGCCATCCGGGCGTCGTGCTGCTGCCGCCGACGTTCCGGGTGGTCGAACGGAAGGAAGGCTCCTGGGGGTTGGTGACCGGACTGCACCCCACCCCTCAGGACGCCCGGCGTGCCCTCGTCTACCACCTCAAGGTCTACCTGCCGGACATGGTGGGGATCGACCCCAAGGAGGCCGCCGTCTACGCCAAGGCCGCCGACCGGTTCGCCCAGCGGAAGAGGCCCGACGAACTCCTCGTGCGCGGAAAGCGGTTCGACCTCGTCCGGGTCGAGCGGATGGTGCGCATCGGCCCCAACGGCCCGGAGACGCCGCGCCCCTCCGACGTGGACGAGTACGAGCCCTCCAAGATGCACCCGACCATGGACGAGCACGGCGTCATCACCTACGACGAATAGCGCCGCGGCCCGGCCGACAGTGCCCGGAACGGCGCCGGGGGCCCGACGGGCGGACATCCGCCCGTCGGGCCCCCGGCCCGTGCCGATCAGGGCCGCCGGCGTCAGTCGCTGCTGACGGTGACCTTCTCGTCGTTGTTGAGCTGCTGCACCAACTGCTTCACCTTGGCCTTGTCCCAGACCAGGTTCCCGCCGACACTGCCCGAGATCGGCATGTTCATCGACGTGCCGTCGCCGCCCGTGACGCCCTTCATCGCGAAGAACATGTTGCCCAGCGACCAGAGCGACATGTCCTTGTCCACGATCAGCGTGTCCAGGCCCGCGCCCATCGTCGGGTACAGCTTGAACGGGTTGATGATCGTGGAGGGGGTCGCCGTCTGGCTCGCCAGCGCCGCGAGGAACTTCTGCTGGTTCTTCGTACGGTCCAGGTCGCTGCCGGCGAACGCGTAGCGGGTCCGGACGAAGGCGAGGGACTGCTCGCCGTTCAGCGTCTGCTTGCCCGCCTTGAAGTCGGCCCCCGACTTCTTGTCCTTGAACGCCTTCGGGATGTCCAGCTCGACCCCGCCGATCGCGTCCACGATCTTCGCGAAGCCGCCGAAGCCGATCTCGACGTAGTGGTCGATGTGCAGCCCGGTGTTGAACTCGACCGTACGGACGAGGAGTTCGGGGCCGTCCTCGGCGTAGGCGGCGTTCAGCTTCACCTGCCGGCCGGTCCCCGGGAACTTCTTTCCGGACTCGGAGCCCACGAACGACGGGATCTCGACGTTGGAGTCGCGCGGCAGCGAGATCAGCGTCGGCCCGTTGGAGCCGTCGTGCAGGATCATCATGGAGTCGGTCCGCTTGCCCTCGGCGGAACCGGTGCGCAGCCGCTTCTTCTCCTCGGCCGACATGCCCTCGCGGCTGTCGGACCCGACGATCAGGTAGTTCGTGCCGTCGCCGGACTCCGGCCGCTCGATGACCTTCGAGAGGTCGACCTCGCGCTTGAGCTTCGAGTCGGCCCAGAAGTACGTCGAGACGGAGACCACCAGCAGGACGACCACCAGGGTCAGCGCGCCGAGCTTGATCCGGCGGCGCCAGTCCGGAGCCGGGCGGCCCACGTACCCCCCGTCACCGCCGCCCCGGCGACCGCCGCCGCCCCGGCCGGAGCCGCCGCTGCCGCCGCCGTAGACCTGGCCGGTGTTGTAACCGCTGTCGTAGCCGGGCTCGGGGTTGCCGTAGCCGCCGTCCTGGTAGCGGTCGTCGTACCCCTGGCTCTGCGGCGGTACCTGCGGTCGCTGGGGCGGCATCTGCGGCCGCTGCGGCGAGGACGGGCGGCGCTGGATGTGCGGCATCGCCCGCGCGCCCTCGGGCTGGGGGCTGGCACTGCCCCGCCCGTAGCGGTCGCTGCGGTCGCCGGTCCGTCGATCGGGCCAATCGTTCATCCGAACAGTGTGCCGTCCCGGCCCACAGCTATTACAGGGTGTAAGGGAAATCGCACCAGGGCTGTTGCCAACCTGATGCATTCTGCGGGATCGCGCGGCCCGCATAAGGTGGACGGTATGACAGATCAGGCCACTGGCGTAACAGAACCGGCCAACCGCTCAGAGGAAGAGATTCCGGGCAAGCCGACTGCGGCGTCCCGGACGACCCTCAGCCACATCATGACCGGGAGCGACACCAACCTCCTCGGGACGGTGCACGGCGGCGTGATCATGAAACTGGTCGACGACGCGGCGGGCGCGGTGGCCGGCCGCCATTCCGGCGGTCCCGCCGTGACGGCGTCGATGGACGAGATGGTCTTCCTGGAGCCGGTCCGCGTCGGTGACCTGGTCCATGTGAAGGCCCAGGTCAACTGGACCGGCCGCTCCTCGATGGAGGTCGGCGTCCGCGTGATGGCCGAGCGCTGGAACGAGTCGACCCCCGCCCAGCAGGTCGGCAGCGCCTATCTGGTCTTCGCCGCCGTCGACGGGGACGGCAAGCCCCGCCGCGTACCACCGGTGATCCCCGAGACCGAGCGCGACAAGCGGCGCTACCAGGAGGCGCAGATCCGGCGCACGCACCGGCTGGCCCGCCGCCGCGCGATCAAGGAACTGCGCGAGAAGCGGGCCGCGGACGGCATCGACGACTGAGCGCGGACCGGGGGACGGCGAACGGGGGACGGCGAACGGCCGAGCCGCTACCCGGACCGCACGTGTCGCCTGTGCGTCCGGGGCCGTACGCGCCTCAAGCCGTACGCCGACCCGGCCCGTCCCGCCCCGACCGCCCCCGTACGTGACCGACGACCCGTTCAACCCGACCCGACCCGACCCGTCCCGCCCCGGTCCGACCTGACCCGGCCCGCCCCCGCGTCGCCTACGGGCACACCACCTCGTCCCCCCGCACCGGGGAGAAGTCGCCCGCCGTCTGCCGGCTCTCCGCCTTCACCGGGTGCACCTTCGTGAAGTCCGAGCCCACCGTCACCCGCATCTGCGGCCCCTGGTCCTTCACCGGCTTCAGCTCGCTCCCGGGCAGCGCCGCGGCCAGCGACTTCGCCGAGCGGTCCCAGCGCGGGTCGTACTCCACGAGCGTCCGCTCCCGGTCCCGGGTCTCCCCGTTGAGCGGGGCCTGCGTGGTCGCGAAGCCGGTGGCCCGCAGCGCCTCGTCCACGGACCGGCCCAGACCGTCCTTCGGGGTCCCGTTGTAGACCTGCACCCGGATCTCCTTCGGCGCGACGTCCACCAGCGTGCCCGCGGCCTGCTTCTCCGCCCCGGCCGCCGGTTTCGGCTTCGGCGGGGCCAGCGGCTTGTCCTCCCGCAGATCCGCGAACAGCTTCTCCGACTTCTCCGCGTCCCACCGGACCGTCGAGCCGATGCCCTTGACCGGGAAGCTCGGATCGCCCACGGGCACGGAGGCGAACTCCGACGAGGCCGGCCCGAAGCCCTTCATCGCCTTGCCCAGCGCCAGCATCTGCTCCGTACCGAAGCCCTTGTCGGCCCGGACCGAGCCGAGCACTGTCGTCGAGACCTCCCGGAACCGCACCGGGTTCAGCAGCACCCCGCTGCTCGTCGCCTGCTTGATCAGCGCCGCCATGAACTTCTGCTGGCGCTCCATCCGGCCCAGGTCGGCCGCCACGTCCACATGGCGCGAGCGCACGTACTGGAGCGCCTGGCCGCCGTTCAGCTCATGGGTGCCGGCGGGCAGATCCAGCCCCGTGTACGCGTCCTTCATCGGCCGAGCCGTGCAGATCTCGACCCCGCCGACCGCGTCCACCGTCTTCATGAAGCTGGTGAAGTCGACCTCCAGATAGTGGTCGATCTTGACCTTGGTCATGTTCTCGACGGTCCGCACGGTCAGGGTCGGCCCACCCTCCGCGTACGCCGCGTTCAGCTTCACCGGGTGGCTCTCGTGGCGTTCGCCCGTGGTGCGGTCGGTGTGGGCGGGCATCTCGGCGTAACTGTCGCGGGGGAGGCTGACCACGCTCGCCCGCCGCCGGTCGGCCGACAGATGGACCAGCATGATCGTGTCGGTGCAGTGGCAGGGCGCGCCGCCCAGCCGGTACTTCTTCTTCTCCTCCTTGGTGATCGTGTCCCGGCCGTCGGTGCCGACGAGCAGCAGGTTCGTGCCGTGGCCCCCCTGCGGACGGTTCTTCATGTCCTTGAACGGATCGACCCGGCCGATCCCGTCCTCCAGGCCGCTCACCAGAGCGTGGCCGATCCCGCCCGCCCCCAGCACCAGCACCGAGAGACCGATGGCCACCCGCATGCCCCAGCGCGGGCGCTCGTCCTGCTTCCGGGAGCGCACCGGCCGCGTGCCCTGCGGCGGACGGCGGCGCGGGGGAGCGGGACGGGACTGCGGCGGGCGCTGCGGACGCTGCGGCACGGGCACGGGGGAGACACCTCCGGGGCGCAAGGGAGACACCTCTGCGGTGCAAGGGGACCATCGCACGTTAGGCCCATACGATCTCCGCCCCGGCCCGCGACCCGGCGGCACGCTCCGCTATCCCCCGTTCGCGGTAACGCGGCGGCCGAAAGCTGACGCGCCACGGCCGCGAACACGGCGAAGGGCCCCACCGTTCCAGCGGTGGGACCCCGTCCGTACGCGCGTTCCCCTGTTACGTCACCAGGTGTAGTTCGGATTCACCTTCATGCACGCCTTGTCGTCGTCGCCGTTGAGCGCGCCCGCCGACTCCGGGGTTTTCTCCGTGCCCTTCGACACCGGATAGGCCCCGTCCTCGCGCCAGTCCGCCCCCACGGCGAGCGAGATCCCCGAGACGTCGGTGGACCTCTTCACCTGCGACACCGGAACGCCGAGGGCCTTGGCCACGGCCTGCGCGTCGCCCTCCAGGTCCGCGCTCGGGAACAGGACCGTCGTCCGCGCCACCCCGGTCACGTTGTTCGCGTCGACGGTCGTCCGCGCGAACCCCGCCTCCGTCAACTGGTCCGCGACCTCCCGCGCCCGGCCCGACGCCGGCCCCTGCTGGTCGCTCGCGGTGGCGTTGCGTACGGCGACCACGATCTCGCCGACCGGGGCGGACGGGTCCTTCGCCTCCGCCACCGGCTTCTTCCGCTTCGACCCCTTGCCGTCCAGCGGCACATCGTCGCGGACCATCCGGAACAACTGCTCCGCGTCACCGGCCTTCGGGTAGACCCGGCCGTTGTTCACACCGGTGCCGTACACGTTCGGCATGGTCGACATCGTGATGCGCTTCGTGGGGACCTTCTTGAACTCCTCGGCCAGGTCGTAGAGCTTCTTGACCGTGTCGAGGCCCTTGTCGACGGTCAGCGCGTCGGTGGCCGCCTCCGCGAGGTTCATCAACTTCGCCGGGTCGGTCAGCTTGGTGCCCTTGCGCAGCTCGCGGACCATCGAGTTCATGTACATGTGCTGGGCCTTCGCCCGGCCCAGGTCGGTGTTGTCCTCGAAGCCGTACCGGGTGCGCAGCCACTGGAGGGCCTGCTCGCCCTGGACGGACGTGGTGCCCTTCTCCAGCTTGAGACCGGAGCCCTTGCCGTCCCGCCCCCGCGAGTTGATGTTGGCGTCGACGCAGACCGGGACACCGCCGATGGCGTCGGCCATGGACACCACCCCCGCGAAGTCGATCATCATGAAGTGGTCGATGCGGATGCCGGTCAGCTCGTACCAGGTGGCCACGGTGCACCCCGGGCCGCCGCGTCCCAGGCTCTCGTTGGTCTGCACGTCACCCTGGCTGGCCGGGAAGACCTTGCCGTCGGGGGCCGTGCACTTGGGCATCTTCAGCATCGTGTCGCGCGGCATGCTGATCACCGAGAGGTTGCTGCGGTCCGCCGATATGTGGAGCAGCATCTGCACGTCGGCGAGCGGCGGTGCTCCGAAGGTCTCCTTGGCCCCGCCCAGCTTCTGGTTGGCCTTGGAGTCCCGGGCGTCGGAACCGATGAGCAGGATGTTGATCGGGGTCTGCCCGGCGGCGTTGGCCTTGTGGTCGGCCATCTGCTTGTCGCCGAGGGTCAGATCCTCTTTCTTGATGTTGCCGTTGAGGTGCTCGTAGTAGAGGTAACCGGTCGCCCCGGTACCGAGTATCAGCACGGCGAGCACGGTGGCGCTCCAGCGCAGGACGCGCCGCTTGGGGCTCTTGGGCGCGCGGCGGCTGCTGGCGCCCCGGGCGCCGCCCCCGCCTCCCCGCCGGCCCTGCGCCGACCGGCGGCCGCCGCCCTCGGACCTCTTCGCCTTCGGCTCCGCGCCCGAGGCCGCCTCCGGGCCGCGGCCGGCGTCCCCCGCGGCGCCCCCCGGCGCCTCGCCGCCCTTCTCGTACAGGCTCTCGTCCCAGCCGAGTTCATCGGCTCGGTCGGCGCGGCGTACGCGTGACCGCGTCCGCTCCCCGGGCGTGCTGCTCCGTCCCACCGGACCCCCCATGCTGTTCAGATTTCCGCTGCGGCGCGGTGACCCGGTGTCACTTGGCGCATACCGCCTTGTCGGCGCGTGCTTGCTCGACGCCCTCCGGAGCCTTCGCCGGTCCGGTGATGAGCTGCCCGGCGCCCTTGAAGTCCGCCCCCAGCGTGAGCACCATCGCCTCCAGCCCCTCGGCGTCGGCGGTGCCCTGCTTCATGGCCGTGGCGGGCAGCCCCATCATCTCGGCGAGCGCCCGGGCCTGGTCGGCCTGGTTGGGCGCGTACTCCAACGTCGTCTTGTCGGCCTTCTCGGGTGCGTTGGCCTTGTTGGCGGACTTCAGCACCCCCTGCTCGTTCTGGAGCCAGGTGACGGTCGAACCGGCCGCACCGGGGATCTCGCCGCCGTTGAGGACGTCCACCCGTACGTCGGCGGGAGCGGCCTTCGGGCCCTTGAGCAGAGCCGCCTGCTTGCTCTTGGCGGCCTTCTCCTTCTGCTTGACCTCGGTCAGCGAGGTGTCGGAGCGCATCATCGCGAAGAGCTGGTCGCCCTTGGTCGGGTCCACGACCACGGTGACGGGCTTCGGCTCGGCCGGGTTGTCTATGACCGGCATCGTGACGAAGGTGATGTTCTTCGTGTCGACCTTCGAGATCTCCTGGGCGAGCGTCATCAGCTTCTTCGCGTCGGCGATGGCCGAGTCGACGGTCAGAGCGTTGGTGGCGGCGTCGGCCAGCTTGTAGAGCTTCTTCGGGTTGGTCAGGGTGTCGCTCGACTTCATCTCGCGGATCATCGAGCCGAGGAACTGCTGCTGCACCTTGATCCGGTCGAGGTCGCTCCGGTTGCCGAAGCTGTCGCGCGTACGCAGCAGGCCCAGCGCCTCCTCGCCCTGCACCTTCGACTCGCCCTGGGGCAGCTTCAGATGGGACTTCGGGTCGTCGATCGGCTTGGCCATGCAGACCTTGACGCCGCCGACCGCGGTGGTCAGCTCCTTGACCGCGTTGAAGTCGACCATCATGAAGTGGTCCGGCTTGACGCCCGTGATGTTCTCGACCGTCTTCATCGTGCAGCCGGGGTCGCGGCCGTTCTGCCCGAGGCTGGTGTTGAAGCGCGCGCTGGCGGTGCCGGGGATGGCGGTCGTGCTGCCGTCCTGCTGCTTCGTCTCGCACTCGGGGATCTCGGTCATCAGGTCGCGCGGGATGCTCATCGCCGTCGCGTTGGTGCGGTCCTCGGAGACGTGGAACAGGATGTTCGTGTCGGCGTGGCCCATGCTGCCCTTGTCGCCGTAGCCCTCGTTCCCCTTGCCGGTCCGCTTGTCGGTGCCGATGACCAGGATGTTTATCGGGCCGTCGGTGACGACGCTCTTGCTGCCCGCGTCGCCCACGTCGATGGCGTCGATGTTCCCGTTGAGCTTCTGGTAGACGACGTACGCGCCGACCGAGGTGCCGACCACGACGAACGCCAGCACGCCGCCCGTCCACAGCAGCGCCTTCTTCCTGCGCGACTTCTGGGGCTTGCGCTTCCGGCGGCCGGCCGCGGGCGGCTCGGCGGCCGCACCGCGCGTCCCCTGGGAGCCGCGGCGGGAGCGCTGGCCCGGGACCACCTCGCGGCGCTTTCCGGCCGCGTCGTCCTCCCGCGTACGCGTCCGCGAGCCGCTTTCGCGTGCGGCGCGACGGCCGCCCCCCTCGGCCGTCGCCGTTCGCGAGGATCCCGCGGCGGCTCCGGACGCATCACCCGACTCCCCTGTGGAGTGATCCAGTCGCAATTCGTAATTGCCGGTCTGCGGGTTGAGCACCCACTGGTCGGCGGGGTCGATACCGTCCGCCCGTCCACGACTGTGCGCGTCCACGGTTGCCTGCGTCCTCCGTCGGTGCCACGCGAGGCGCCCTCCCCCGGCAAGGCGCTCGTTCCTTCGCTCCAGCAGTGCACGACCTGACGGCCGGAAGCACCGGATCGCGTCACACTATCCGGCCGATTCCGTGTCGAGCGACGTGCGTGACACATTCCACGCCCCTTACAACCGGGCATTCTTCCCATTACGCGTCGATTTTGTTCTGTGTCTTGGCAATTGCTTTACTGCTTGCACAGGTCGTCCGCCGCACTCGACCCCGAATAGGTGGGTGTGGGCGTCGGACTTTCGGAGCCGGCGTCGTCCGGCTTCCCGTCCTGTTCCCGCGCCTCTCCCTTTTCCTGGTCCTGGCGCGCTCGCTCCAGTTCGTCGGCCGGGACCACCGCGACGGGCTTGTCCTCGCGGAGTTGCTTGAACAGCTCACCTGCGTCCGGTTCGACGAGTTCGTCCCGGTTCGGGTCCTGGCGGTACGGCTGCCTGGGCACGGTCAGGAACTGCACCTGGTCGGTGGGCACATCGCGCATCCCGCGCACCAGGTCGTACAGGTCGCGCAGCGAGTCGAGGCCCGGGTCCGTGGTCAGCGACTTGGTCGCCGCGTCGAGCACCGGGTAGAGCCGCGTCGGGTTGAGCAGGACGCCGTTGCTCTGCATCTTGTTGACCAGCGCCCCCAGGAACTGCTGCTGGCGCTCCATGCGTTCGGTGTCGCTGCCGTTGCCGAGGGTCTTGCGCGCCCGTACGTAGCCGAGCGCCTCCTCGCCGTTCAGCGTCTGCCGGCCCGCCGGAAGCTCCAGGTGCGCGTCCTTGTCGTTGATCGGCTTCTTGAGGCAGATCTCGACCCCGTCGACGGCGTCGACCATGTCCTTGAAGCCGTTGAAGTCGACGACCATGTGGTGGTCGATCCGGATGCCGGTCATCCGCTCCACGGTACGGATCGTGCAGGCGGTGCCGCCCGTCTCGAACGCCGAGTTGAACTGCGCGAAGCGCTCGCGCGACTTCTCGTCGTCCGCCGTGCGGCAGCCGGGGATCTCCACCATGAGGTCGCGGGGGAGGGACACCGCCGTCGCGCTCTTCCGGTCCGCCGCGAGGTGCAGCAGGATCGTCGTGTCGGAACGCTGGCTGCCGCCGTCGTCCCGGCCGTACTCGCGGTTCTCCCCGGCCCGGCTGTCCGAGCCGATGAGCAGGATGTTCTGGGCGTTCGTCACGACCGGCGTCGGCCGCTCCCTCTCGTACGCCTTGAGCTCGGCGGCGGCGCCCGTGTCGGTGGTGATGTTCCCGTCGAGCTTCCGGTACATCCACCAGCCGACCCCGGCGGCGACCAGGACGAGGAACGAGGCGGCGAGCGCGGACCAGCGCACCCAGCGCCGTCTGCGCGCGACGACGACGCCGTCCTTGGGATGGTCGGCCCAGGTCTGCACACCGGAGCCGGGCCCGGCTGCCGTGCCGGGGGCGTCGGCTCGCGCGCCCTTACCGGCTTCGGCGCCGGTCGCGGCTCCGGCTCCGGCGGCGTGCTGGGCCTTCGCGTCGCCCTCGGCCTTCGCGCTGCTTTCGGCCTGCGCGTCGCCCGCCGCTTCGGCGCTGCTCCCGGTGGCTTCCCCGGCGGCCGCGGGCTTCTCGGCGTCCGCGGGCTTCTCGGCTTTCCCGGCGCCCGTCGGCTTCCCGGCCTCCCCGGGGCTCGCGGTCCGCCCCTCACCGCCGTCCCCGGGGGGCGGGCCCTCGGGTCCTGACTTCTCCTGCGACCTGCCCTGCGGTGTGTCCCCGGCCTGGTGGTCCGGGTCGGACGGCGGGCCAGCACTGTCGGTCACGTCTGCGTCCATCCTTCACGTTCGGCGGCGCGAGGGGCCGCCGGTCGCAGGAGTAGACGGCTGAAACTCACGCTTGGTTGTGCACGGCAAGGAGAGTGGTCTGTACCGCTCGATCATCTACCCGCGCGGGTGCCGATCATTGAGGACTCGGCCCGCTGTGGGCCGGACGAGTGGACGCGGAGCGCTTGTCATACCGCAGTGTCGGTGACCCGCTCGCTCTCGACCCGCTTGGCCAGCCCGTCCGCGTCGAGCTGCCCGAGGTGGCGGCACAGGACCACGGACCCGTCGGCGGCCAGCGGCGCGAAGAGCCCGGCGCTCAGCCCGTCCCAGGTGTCGTACGTCCGTCCGCTGAGCAGCCGGGATCCGGGCGCGAGACCGAGGGTCGCGGCGTCCTCACGGGCCCGGGCGACGAGCTGCGCACCCGTCAGCTCGACCCCGTCGACGGCCAGCGCGGGCCCGTCGGGGTCCACCGGGGCGAACGGCGCGAAGCGGTCGCCCTGGCTCGGCGCCTCCACCGCGTAGTCCGCGAACCCCTCGGGCGGCTGCGGGAAGCGGCCGCCCAGCGGCCGCAGCGCGAGGGCGACGCGCTCGCCCCGGCAGGCCCTCGCCCGCTCCAGGGTGTCCGGGCCGGTCACCACCAGGTCGGCGGCGGCCGGGTCGCCCTGCACGTCGGCGACGACCCCGACGGAGGAACAGGCGAGCAGCCAGACCGCGGTCTGCCAGTGCGCGGGCAGCAGCAGCGCGAGCCGGTCGCCGGGCTCGGCGGCGAGGTCGCCCTGGAGCAGATTGGCGGTCTTGGCCACCCAATTGGCGAAGGTGGCCACCGAGAGTTCGACGCGCTCTCCGGTGGCGTCGTCGTAGAAGGTGACCAGGGGGCGGGCGGGGTCCGCGGCGAGGGCGGATCGCAGCAGGTCGGCGGGGGTGCGGTCGCTGGAGTTCACCCGCGCAAGCGTACGCGGGGGCGAGGCGCCGGGCGGGCCGAACGGGTGCCTGAGCGGGGGGTGCGTCCACCGGTTCGGCAGACGGCACGTCACGTCGGGGGCAATGTCCGGGTCGCCGGAGTGGTGACGCTATGGCAAATATCGTACGTATGCGTTCACTTATGGTCACCTCCATCGGCGTCACCTGCGCGGCAGCCCTGACGCTGCCGCTCGCCGCCCCCGCCCTGTCCGCCCCGGTTCCGCACGCCTCGTCGGCCCGGCCGCCCTCGGCCGCGCCGCAGTCGCCGGGAGCCGGCCCGCCGGCCGCGCCCGCCACCCCGGCCGCGCCCGCCACCCCGGCCGCGCCCGCCACTCCGGCCGCCCCCGCCGGATCCGCCACCCACGCCGGGTCCGCGCCCACCGAGTCCACCCCCACCGACTCCCGTACCGCCCCCGCCGGTGAGCCCGACGACCGTTCCGCCGGAGTCGCGGGTTCCACGCAGTCCCTGCCGCTGGAGCGCCTCGCCGCGTCCTCCGACCGCTCGGCGGCCCCGGCGCCCGGCCGGGGCCTGGACCGGCGGACCACCCGCCCGTTCTCCCTGGTGGGCGTGGTCTGGGACGACGCCGAGGCCGAACTCCACGGCACGGTCCAGGTCCGCACCCGCGCGGCCGGCGGCGAGCGCTGGTCGGACTGGCAGGACGTCGAGACCCACAACGACGAGCACGCCGCCGACCTCGGCAGCGACGAACGGGCCTCCGGCGCCGTACGCGGATCGACCGCCCCCCTCTGGGTCGGCGCCTCGGACGGCGTGGAGGTACGCGTCCACCCGGAGGCGGCCGACGAGGAGGGCCGGTCCATCGCCGTCCGCCTCCCCGAGGGGCTGCGCCTCGAACTCGTCGACCCCGGGCCCGACCCCGCCACGGAGTCCGCGCCCGCCGGGCAGGCCGGCGCCGTCCCCGGAGGCCGGACGTCCGCCACCCCGGCGTCGCTCCCCGTCCGCCCGGGCCCGCCGCCCGCCGGGACGGCCGCGGTCGTGCCGGAGACGCTCACCGCGGCGTCCGCGGCGGCCTCGGCCGTCAACGCGGAGTTCGCCCCGCTCGGCGCCTCCCTCATCCCCGCCATGACCCAGGCCGAGACCGCCGAGGCGGCGGCGGAGGCCGCGGAGGAGGCCGTGGGCGCGAAGCCGTACATCGGACCCCGGCCGGGGATCATCACCCGCAAGGGCTGGGGCGCCGACGAGAAGCTCCGTGAGCGGAACTTCGCGTACACCAAGACCGTCAAGGCGGCCTTCGTGCACCACAGCGCGACCGGGAACAACTACACCTGCAAGCAGGCCCCCTCCGTGCTCCGCAGCATCTACCGCTACCACGTCAAGAGCAGCGGCTGGCGCGACTTCGGCTACAACTTCGCCGTCGACAAGTGCGGAAACATCTACGAGGGCCGGGCCGGAGGCGTCTCCCGCGCCGTCCTCGGGGCGCACACGCTGGGCTTCAACACCAACACCATGGGCATCGCGGTGCTGGGCTCCTACTCCTCCACCAACCCGCCCGCCGCCGCCGTGACCGCCGTCGCCAAGCTCACCGCGTGGAAGCTCGGCCTCTTCGGGCGCAACCCGAAGGGGAAGGTGACGCTCGTCTCGGGCGGAAGCAACAAGTACGCGAAGGGCAAGAAGGTCAAGATGAACGTCATCTCGGGCCATCGGGACGGTTTCGCAACCGAATGCCCCGGAGCGCGTCTCTACAAGAAGCTCGGCACGGCCCGGACCAGCTCCGCCCACCTGCAGGGCCGCTGACCGGGGCGTTCCCGACCGGTCTGCTTAGACTGGCCAGCCATCAACGAGGCCAGGCCCCAGCAGGAAGCAGAGACGGTGCTGTGACAGAGGCAAAAGAAGCGATTCTCCTGGTCGGCGGCAAGGGCACCCGACTGCGCCCGCTCACGGTGCACACCCCGAAACCGATGGTTCCGGCGGCGGGTGTCCCCTTCCTCACCCACCAGTTGGCGCGCGCCAGGGCGGCCGGGGTCGAGCACATCGTGCTCGCCACCTCCTACCTGGCGGAGGTCTTCGAGCCGTACTTCGGCGACGGCTCCTCGCTCGGTCTGCACATCGAGTACGTCACCGAGCAGGAGCCGCTCGGCACCGGCGGCGCCATCCGCAACGTGGCGTCGAAGCTGTCCTCGGGCCCGGACGAACCGGTCCTGATCTTCAACGGCGACATCCTGACCGGGCTCGACATCCGGGCCCTGGTCACCTCGCACACCGTCTCCGGGGCGGATGTCTCCCTCCACCTGACCCGCGTCGAGGACCCGCGCGCCTTCGGTCTGGTGCCGACCGACGGGACCGGCCGGGTCACCGCCTTCCTGGAGAAGCCGCAGACGCCAGAGGAGATCGTCACCGACCAGATCAACGCCGGGGCGTACATCTTCCGGCGCTCGGTCATCGACTCCATCCCCACCGGCCGCCCGGTCTCCGTCGAACGCGAGACCTTCCCCGGGCTGCTGGCGTCCGGCGCCCACCTCCAGGGCATGGTCGACTCCACCTACTGGCTCGACCTCGGCACCCCGGCCGCCTTCGTGCGCGGCTCGGCCGACCTCGTCCTCGGCCGCGCCCCCTCCCCGGCGGTCCCCGGCCGCTGCGGCGACCGGCTGGTGCTGCCCTCCGCCTCCGTGGCCCCGGACGCCAAGCTCACCGGCGGCACGGTGGTCGGCGCGGACGCGGTGGTCGGCGCCGGCGCGCGGCTCGACGGCTCGACGATCCTGGCGGGCGCGGTCGTCGAGGCGGGCGCGGTCGTCACGGACTCGCTGATCGGGGCGGGCGCCCGGATCGGCGGCCGTACGGTGCTGACGGGCGCGGTGATCGGCGACGGGGCCCGCGTGGGCGCCGACAACGAGCTGCGCGACGGCATCCGCGTCTGGTGCGACGCGGTCCTCCCGGACGGCTCGGTCCGCTTCTCCTCGGACCAGTAGGACACGCTCGCACCGGCCCGTCCGGCGCCGGCGGCGGGCGTACGCGTACGCCCGCCGCCCCCGTACCCTCGAAGGGACCGACCGCACCCCCCAGGAACACCGAGGCCCCTCCGTGGCAGGACGATTCGCCCCCCGCACCGCGCGAGCGGCGCTCCCGCCGCGGACCGGCGCCCCCGTGCGGCGGACCCCGGCGCCCCGTGCAGCGCCCGCCCCGCCCGAGGCCCCGCCCGTGACCCGGGAGTGGACGCCGCCGGGGCCGCTGGACCTCCGCGTGGTGCTGGGGCCGCTGCGCCGGGGACCGGCGGACCCCACGTTCCGGATGGTCGCGGACGGAACGTTCTGGCGGGCCTCCCGTACGCCGGAGGGGCCCGGCACCCTGCGCGTCGCGGCGCGCGGCGGCCGGATCGCGGCGACGGCGTGGGGACCCGGCGCGACGTGGCTGCTGGATGGCCTCCCGGGGCTGCTGGGCGCGGACGACGACCCGGACGCGTTCGCGCCCCGGCACCGGCTGCTCGCCCTGACCCGGCACCGCCACCCGGGGCTGCGGCTGCTGCGCACGGGGCTGGTGATGGAGTCGCTGATCCCGTCGGTCCTGGAGCAGAAGGTCACCACGGACGAGGCGTACCGCGCCTGGCGCCACCTGGTGCGCCGCTTCGGCACCCCCGCCCCCGGCCCCACGGCGGAGCTGGGTCTGCACGTGATGCCGGACGCGCGCGGCTGGGCGATGATCCCGTCCTGGGAGTGGCACAAGGCGAACGTGGACGCCAAGCGGTCGTCGACGATCCTGCGCGCGGTCCGCGTGGCCCGCCGGCTGGAGGAGGCGGCGGCGATGGACCTCCCCGAGGCGGCGGCCCGCCTGGAGCTGATCCCCGGCATCGGCCCGTGGACCTCGGCCGAGACCCTCCAGCGCTCCAACGGCGCGGCGGACGCGGTCACGGTCGGCGACCTGCACCTCCCGGGCATCGTGGGCCACGCCCTGGCCGGCAACCGCGACGCGGACGACGCGGAGATGCTCGCCCTGCTGACCCCCTACGAGGGCCAGCGCCACCGGGCGACCCGCCTGATCCTGCTCTCCGGCCGCACCCCGCCCCGGCGCGCTCCGAGAATGACCCCGGGCGACATCGTGCACCTGTAGTCCGATCCCGGAAGTCCCGGCGGGCCCTCCCGGCCTCAGTCCAGGTCGGGCAGCCGGTCCGTCTCCAGGGCCTCGATGGCGTGCGACGCGTTGAACGGCAGGATCGTCACCGAGACGTGCGGGAGTCGCTCCAGGGTCCGCGCCATGCTCTCGCCGGTGCCCCGGTGGAGCGCCTTCCCGAGCGCGTTGGCGTACATCCGCCGGGGCACGAGCACGGTCAGGGCCGTCTGCCCGTCCTCGGTCGTCCGGACGGCGAGCTCCCTCATCGCGTGGCGCAGACGGCGGTCCGGGCAGGCCACCAGCTCCAGCTCGACGGAGGTGGCGGACGTCGACTCCCAGAGTGCGGCGAGCCGCTGGGCGTGCGCCTCGTCGATCGCGAAGTGCACCGCGCGGACGGAGTCGGGCCGCAGTTCGTGCGCGTGGCGCAGGGCCTTCAGCGCGGCCAGGTCCAGCGTCTCCACGAGGACGAGGACCTGGTGGCGACGGGTGCGCGGCCGGTCCGCCCCCTCCGGCAGGCGCTCCAGCGCGGCCGCCTCGCGCCGGTACTCCCGGTTGATCCGGGTCAGCGCCCAGACGCCGAGCGGGAACACCACGACCACCAGCCAGGCGCCCTCCGTGAACTTCGTGACGGCGAAGATCACGACGACGGCGGCGGAGGCGACCGCCGCCAGGGCGTTGACCGTGATCTTCATCCGGCGCAGCGGGCCCCGGCGGCGCAGGTGGTAGGCGGTGAGCCCGGCCCCCGCCATGGTGAAGGCGGTGAACACGCCGATCGCGTACAGGGCCACGAGCCGGTCCACGCTGGCGCCCGTGACGAGCAGCAGGGCCAGGGAGAGGACGGTCAGCGCGATGATGCCGTTGGAGAACGCCAGCCGGTGGCCGCGCCGCGTGAGCACCCGGGGCAGGAACCGGTCCCGTGCGACGAAGCCGGCCAGGAAGGGGAACCCGGTGAAGGGCGTGTTGGCTCCGGTGTACAGGATGAGCGCGGTCGCCAGCTGTACGAACACCAGCCCGACGGTCCCCGCGACGCCGTCCCCGAACGCGAGCCGGGCCTCCTGCGCGATGACGGTCGGGGTGCCGTCCGCGTACGGGACGGCGTGGGTGCAGTACGCCAGCGTCGAGACGCCCAGGACCAGGACGGCGAGGACGCAGCTCATGGTGACGAGGGTGCGCCGGGCGTTGCGGCCCTGGGGCTCGTGGAAGACGGAGACGCCGTTCGAGATCGCTTCGAGCCCGGTGAGGGAGGAGCCGCCGTTGGCGAAGGAGCGCAGCACGATGAAGAGCGACGCGCCCTGCAGCCAGCCGTCGCCGGGCTCTCCCAGCGGGACGACGCCCGGCGCGCCGAGATCGGCGCGCGGCAGGTCGCCCGTCAGGCCGCGAACGGCGGCCACGAGGAAGACCAGCCCCATCGCGGCCATGAAGAGGTAGGCGGGCAGCGCGAACATCCGGCCCGCCTCCCGCACCCCGCGCAGATTCCCGTAGGCGAGCAGCACGATCACCGCCACCGAGACGGGCAGCTGCAGATGGTCCAGGCCCGTCCAGCCGTCGCCGACCAGGTGGGCGAGCGAGATCAGCGCGTTCGTGCCGGCGGACACCTGGACGGCGACGGTGACGACGTAGTCCACGAGCAGGGCGACGGCGGCGATCTGCGCGACGTTCGGCCCGAAGTTCTCGCGGGCCACCACATAGGAACCGCCGGCCCGGGTGTAGATGCTGACGACGTCGCTGTAGCAGAACGTCAGAAGCAGCAGCACCAGCAGAATCGCACCGGTCACCGGCAGGACCAGGGTGAACGCCGCCGCTCCGACGACCGGCACGAGGACCCGGAGCATCTGCTCGGACCCGTAGGCGGACGAACTGATGCAGTCGGAGGCAAGCACCCCGAGCGCGGTCGGGTTGTCCAGCTTCTCCTCGCCGACCCGCTCGGTGGTGAGCGGCCTGCCCAGGAGTCGCAGTTTGGCGCGGTACAGCGGCCGGTCGGGCGTCATGCGCCCATCAGACCGGGCCCCCGGCCCGGAACCGCGCAGACACCACCGGCGGAGCGCCCGGACCCCTCCCTCGCAGGACGCGCGCCGGGCGGCCGGACCTCACCGCACCGTGATGAACTCCTCCGGCTCCCGCCGCCCCCGCTCCCGGGGCGCGCCCGCCGCGTGGCCCACCGCGACCGCCCCCAGCGGGTCCCACGACGGCTCCAGCCCCAGCGCCTCCCGCACCACCGGCCGGCAGAACATCGTCGAGGACACCCACGCCGAGCCGAGCCGTTCACCGGCCAGCGCGACCAGGAAGTTCTGCACGCCGGCCCCCGCGGCGACCACGAACATCTCGCGCTCCGCCGTGTCGCGGCGCTCGTCCCCGTACGTGTGCGAACCGTCCATCACCAGGCACGGCACCACCAGGTACGGCGCGTCGCGCAGCACATCGCCCCGCCGGATCCGCTTGGCGATCGACTCCTCGCTCCTGCCGTCGCGCCGCAGGTCCTCGATCCAGGCGTCCCGCATCGCGTCGAGCAGCCGGGTCCGCGCCTCGGCGGACTCCAGCAGGACGAACCGCCACGGCGTCGTGTGGTGCGGCGCCGGAGCCGTCACGGCGGCGGCCACCGCGCGCCGTACCGCCCCCGGGTCCACCGGCTCGTCGGTGAACTCCCGCACCGTGCGCCGCAGCGTCACCGCCTCCCGTACGGCCTCCGACGTCCCCAGCCGGAACATGTCGTCGGCCGCGCCGCGCACCAGGGCCCGCGCCCCGGGGACGTCGTCCCGCGCCGCCACGAGGTGCGGCAGCCCCCGGACCACCGCGACCGGCAGCCCCTTCGCCTTGCCCTTGACCAGGTCCCCGGCGGCGGCCAGCTCGTCGGCGGTGGCCACCACCGTGGCGCTGAGCGGATTGCCGTACGCGTCCGTGGAGCCCCGCAGATCGTCCAGGACCCGCACCCCAGCCGCACCGATCGCGACATCGGTCAGCCCGTTGCGCCAGGGCCGTCCGAAGGTGTCCGTGACGACGACGCCGACGTCCACGCCGAGGGCGTCCCGCAGCCCGTCCCGGACGGCCCGGGCCGAGGCGTCGGGGTCCTCGGGCAGCAGCAGCACGGTCCCGGCCGGGGTGTTCGACGCGTCGACCCCGGCGGCCGCCATGACGAGCCCCTGCCGGTTCTCCACGATCCGCAGGGTTCCGCGCCGGGCCACCACCCGTACGGTCTCGGCGTCGATCGCGGCCTCCCGGTCGGCGGCCTCGACGATCCGGCCCTCAGCCTTGGAGACGATCTTCGAGGTGACGAGGAGGACGTCGCCGTCGACAAGCCCTGGCTCGGTCGCGGCGATCAGCTTGGCGAGGTCGTCACCGGCCCGCACCTCGGGCAGGCCGCCGAGGGCCCACACCCGGAACGACGGGGCGCCGGCATCGGTCCCGGGGCCTCCGCTCACGGCCGGACCTCCTCGGCCAGGGCCAGCGCCTGCCGGGCCATCTCGGCGGTCGCGTCCACATCGGTCATCATCAGCGGCACCGCCCGGCAGCGGATCCCCGCCTCCTCCACCGCGTCGACCGCACCGGCGTCCACCGTGTCCACCAGCCACCCGTCCAGCAGCCCCGAACCGTAGTGCCGGGCCACCGCCGAGGCCGTCGACTCGACGCCCACCGCCGCGAGCACCTTGTCCGCCATCCCGCGCACCGGCGCGTCCCCGACGATGGGGGAGAGGCCGACCACCGGAACGCCCGCGTCCGCGATGGCCTCCCGGATGCCGGGCACGGCGAGGATCGTGCCGATCGACACCACCGGGTTCGACGGCGGGAAGAGGATCACGTCGGCGGAGCCGATCGCCTCCAGCACCCCCGGAGCCGGCTCGGCCTGCTCCGCCCCGACCGGCACGATCGCCCGCGCCTCGACGGAGGCGCGCAGCTTCACCCAGTACTCCTGGAAGTGGATCGCCCTGCTCTCGCCGTCCGTCTCGACGGCGACATGCGTCTCGACCCGGTCGTCCGACATCGGCAGCAGCCGCACGCCCGGCTGCCAGCGGGCGCAGAGCGCCTCGGTGACCGCGCTCAGCGGGTAGCCCGCGCCCAGCATCTGCGTACGGACGATGTGGGTCGCGAAGTCCCGGTCGCCGAGCCCGAACCACTCGGGGCCCACGCCGTACGCCGCGAGCTCCTCCTTGACGCGGAAGGTCTCGTCCCTCCGGCCCCAGCCCTGCTCCTCGTCGATGCCACCGCCGAGGGTGTACATCACGGTGTCGAGGTCGGGGCAGACCTTCAGCCCGAACAGATGGATGTCATCACCCGTGTTGCCGATCACCGTGATGTCCGCGTCGCGCGCGGCCTGCTTGAGGCCGCGCAGAAAGCGGGCACCGCCGATACCACCGGCCAGAACAACAATGCGCATGCACAGCAGTCTGTCAGGCGGGCACGGTGTCCACGGCTGTCGGGTCGGCGGCGTGCGCGGCGTCTACGGCCGTCGCGGCGGCGGCCTGCGTGGCGTGCATCGGCATCTCGGTCAGGCCCGGGTAGTAGACGTGCAGACTGACCGCAGGTTCGAGCGAGTCGTTGACCACCTCGTGGACGTACCCCGGGGCGAAGGCGCGCTGCGCGCCCGTACCGAGCGAGCGGGCCCCGCGCTCGGTGCGCTCGGTCAACTCGCCTTCCAGCACGGTCAGTACGCCGGCGGAGCCGCCGTGGTCGTGGAGGCCGCTGCCCTGGCCGGGCACCCAGCTGAGCAGCCACACCTCGTAGCCGGGCCCCTGGTGCAGGCGGTGGTACCAGCGGGAGGCGGAGTCGTACCGCACGAGATCCGCCCACCGTGCGCGGTCGGCCGCGATGGAGCGGGCGAGGCCGACGAACTCGGAGACGGTGGCGGGGTGCTCGCGGGCGGGCTGCAGGAGGTGCTGGACCTCGAGGATGTCGCCGGCGATCTGAAGGTCGCTGTCGCTGTTCATGGCTGCGGTGGTTCCTCGGCATGGGGGGGAGTGCGTACGGGGCGGCGGACCGGACAGATCCACGGGAGACGCGCGTACGGCGGAGCTGGGGGAAGAGCGGGGAGAGCGACTCCGCTCGACCGGAGGGACCCGGCCGGAGAGGCTCCGGGAGGGGTGGTCCGGCGGCTGGGTCGGAGCCGGAGCCGGAGCGCTACGGCGTCAACAGCTGCGACAGCTGGAACAGCAACAGCGGGCCTGGACAGCGCTACGGAACCCACGGACGTGGGTGACGTGCAGGGCTGAGGTCGCTGGCATGGGATCAAGGAGACCGGTTCGGCCGTCCGCTGTCAACCCAATGCCCGGTTTGGGGGCAATCCGTCACTCTTTCCGGTCGGCAGTGCGGCAGAAAGGTTTATGCGCCCAGGACGGGGACACGCGGCGCATGATCCGTGCTCCGAATCATGACTGACGGGCCGTGACCTGGCTGTGATCTTGATCGCTTCGGTGATCGAATCGCAACACAAGGGCGCGCTCACTCGTCTTTCCGGTGGAAGATACGCAGTCGTGGCGCCCGTGGCATATGTCAGGTTTTTGCTGATTTGAACACTTTCTGCATACGCTTGGTTCCGCAGAGTGAATCCCTGGGTCAATAGCAGATCCTCGCTTGACTGGCTCGGAGCTACACACTTGTAATTTCACTCGTGTCGTTCAGCCGCAAATGGCTGCAACACGGGACGCAAGAGACAGACGAGGGGCGCACATGACCGAGCTGTTCCAGCAACTGCTGGTCGAGGACGCGGACGAGGAACTCGGCTGGCAGGAGCGCGCACTGTGCGCCCAGACCGACCCCGAGTCCTTCTTCCCCGAGAAGGGCGGATCGACCCGCGAGGCCAAGAAGGTCTGCCTCGCCTGCGAGGTCCGCTCGGAATGCCTGGAGTACGCCCTGTCCAATGACGAGCGCTTCGGCATCTGGGGCGGCCTCTCCGAACGGGAACGGCGCCGCCTCAAGAAGGCCGCGATCTGACGAAGAGGCCCACGAGGCCACCGGGCCACCGGCCACAGGCCGTCACCGGCCCTGATCCGACGACCGGCACCCGTCGGCCACCGGCCGTCACCGGTCCTCCGGCCGCCACCGGACCGCAGGCCGCCATCGGGCCACCGGCCCTGATCGTCGCCCGTAGCCCGACGCCGGACGCCCGACGACCAGCGCCCGCCGACCGCCCGCGGTCCCGCGCCCGCCGCCGCACCCGCGGCGGCAGCCCATCGTCGCCGCACCCGGCCCCCCCCCGGCCCACCGGCTCACCCCGACGGCCCGTCCACCGCCTCCCCGAGGGCGCGGTGGGCGGGCCGTCGGCGCGTCCCCCGCCCGGCTCCTCGGCCCGCACGGAACTCCGCCACCTGTCCGTACCGTTAGTGTGGGGCCCCGTCCGAGACGCGCCAACGCCCCGCCGGGGCGCGCGTGTACACCGATGCAGCCCCCGGGGATCACGCCCCCGGACCCGGCCGGAGGGCCCGTACCCCGATGTCCGTGCACAGCCACCCGGCGGCGCCGAACGCGGCCGCCGCCGCCCCAGAGTTCCCCCGGCACGTCGTCACCGCCGTGCTCGTCTCCCACGACGGCGCCCGCTGGCTGCCCGACGTGCTGGCGGGGCTGCTCGGGCAGGAACGCCCCGTACAGAACGTCGTCGCCGCCGACACCGGAAGCGCGGACGACTCGGCCCGGCTGGTCGCGGAGGCGCTCGGCGACGAACGCGTCCTGCACCTCGCCCGCCGTACGAGCTTCGGCGCCGCCGTCGACGAGGCGGCCCGCACGGCCGGCGTCCTGACCCCGGAGGAGCTGCCCTACCTCAAGCGCCCCGGTGGCTGGGACCCGGCCACCCGCACCTGGGTGGACGAGAACTACGACCTCCCCGAACTGCCCCACGGCGAACCGGTCCAGTGGCTCTGGCTGCTGCACGACGACTGCGCCCCCGAGCCGGACGCGCTCGCCGCGATGCTGCGCGTCGTCGACACCGACCGGCACGCCGCGATCGTCGGCCCCAAGCTGCGCGGCTGGTACGACCGCAAGCAGCTCCTCGAAGTCGGCGTCTCCATCGCCAACAGCGGCCGCCGCTGGACCGGGCTGGACCGCCGCGAGCAGGACCAGGGCCAGCACGACCAGGTCCGCACCGTCCTGTCCGTCTCCTCCGCCGGCATGCTCGTCCGCCGCGACGTCTACGAGGAGCTCGGCGGCTTCGACCGCATGCTCCCCCTCATGCGCGACGACGTCGATCTGTGCTGGCGCGCCCACCTCGCCGGCCACCGGGTCCTCGTCGCCCCGGACGCCGTCCTGCGCCACGCCGAGGCGTCCGCCCGCGAACGCCGCCCCATCGACTGCGCCGGCCGCTCGGTCGCCGGCCCGCACCGCGTCGACAAGGCGGGCGCGGTCTTCACCATGCTCGTCAACGCCCGCGCCAAGGCCCTGCCCTGGGTCCTGCTCCGGCTCGTCGTCGGCACCCTGCTGCGAACCCTCGCCTACCTCGTCGGCAAGGTGCCCGGCCAGGCGCTCGACGAGGTCACCGGCCTCCTCGGCACCCTGCTGCGGCCCGGCCGCATCCTCGCCGCCCGCCGCGACCGCGGCAAGGGCGCCGTCGACGCCGCCGAACTGCGCGCCCTCTTCCCGCCGCCCGGCGCGACCGTGCGCGCCACCGTCGACCAGGTCATGAGCAACTTCGGCAACCGTACGGACTCCGACGCGGGCGGTTCACGCCATGGAGCCGTCGAGTCCGGACCCGGCGGCGACGACGCCGACTTCCTCGAAGTCGACCAGTTCGCCCGCCTCAAGCGCATCGGCCGCAAGCCCGGCCCGGTCCTGTTCGCCCTGCTCCTGATCGTCTCGCTCGTCGCCTGCCGCAACCTGCTGAGCGGCGGCTCCCTGGCCGGCGGCGCTCTGCTGCCCGCCCCGGCGGAGGCCGGCGCGCTGTGGGACCGGTACGCGGACGCCTGGCACACGGTCGGCACCGGCGGCACCCAGACCGCCCCGCCCTACCTCGCGCTGCTCGCCGCCCTGTCGGCCCTCTTCCTCGGCTCGACCGGGGCCGCCGTCGGCGTCCTGCTGATCTGCTCGATCCCGCTGGCCGGGGCCACCGCCTACTTCGCCTCCCGGCCGCTGCTGCCCTCCCGGCTGCTGCGGGCCTGGGCGAGCGTCGCGTACGCCTTCCTGCCCGCCGCGACCGGGGCCCTGGCCACCGGCCGCCTGGGCACCGCCGTCCTCCTCGTCCTGCTCCCGCTGATCGCCCGCGCGGGCGTCGCCGCCCACGGACTGCGCCTCGACGGCGCGGCGGGGGAGCGCGGCAGCTGGCGCGCCACCTGGGCGTACGCGCTGCTGCTGACCGTCACCATGGCGTTCACCCCGATCGTCTGGCCGCTTGCCGTGGTCCTCGGCCTCGGCGTGCTCGTGCTGCGCCGCCGCGACATCACGGCGTACGGGCTCCGCTTCGTCGCCGCCGTCGGCACCCCGGTCCTGGTCCTCGCGCCCTGGTCGCTGAGCCTCCTGGCCGGCCCGTCCGCGCTGCTGACGGAGGCGGGCCTCGACCTCGGCACGGGGGGCGCCTCCGGCCTCGACCTGCTCGGCATCAGCCCCGGCGGCCCCGGCGCGGCCGGCGGCGTCCTGCTCCTCGGCATCGTGCTCGCGGCGCTCGCCGCCCTGCTGCGCGAGGACCGGCAGTTCGCCGTCCGCACCGCCTGGGCCGTCGCGATCGTCGGCTTCCTCTTCGCCGCCGTCGCCAACGGTTCCACCTGGGCCGGGCCCGCCACCCTCGTCTACGGCACCGCGCTGATCGCCGCCGCCCTGGTCGGCGCGGACGGCGCCCGCATCCGGGTCGCCGAGCAGAGCTTCGGCTGGCGGCAGCCGGTGGCCGTGCTCATCGCGCTGGCCGCGGGGCTGGCCCCCGTACTCGCCGCGGCCGGCTGGATGATCGGCGGCGCGGACGGCCCGCTGGAGCGCCGCGACCCCGTCCAGGTGCCCGCCTTCGTCGCGGAGGAGAGCACCACCCGCGACCAGCCCCGCACCCTCGTCCTCGGCGGCTCCTCGCCCGACACCGTCTCCTACAGCCTGGTCCGCGGCTCCGGCGCGCGGCTCGGCGACGGCGAGCTGACCGAGGCGGGCGGCGGCAACCGCCACCTCGACAAGGTCGTCGCCGCCCTGGTCGCCGGCTCCGGCGCCGACCAGGGCGGCCAGCTCGGCGGCTTCGCGATCCGCTACGTCCTCGTCCGGGACGGAGCGCCGCGCCAGATGAGCCGCGTCCTCGACACCACCCCCGGCCTCAGCCGCCTCAGCCAGCTCGACGGCAGCGCCCTGTGGCGGGTGGACCGGCAGGTCGCCCGGGTCATGATCGCCCCGGCCTCCGGCGAGGGCGAGCACGTCGCGGTCGGTTCGGCCGCCGTCGAGGCCCACTCCGACATCCCGTCCGGCGAAGCGGGCCGCGTCCTGCGGATCGCGGACGCCGCCGACCCGGGGTGGACCGCCACCCTGGACGGCAAGCCGCTGACCCGCAAGACCGTCGACGGCTGGGCCCAGGGCTTCGAACTGCCCGCGAACGGCGGACGCCTGGACCTCACCTACGACGCCCCGATCACGCACACCGCGTGGGTCTGGGCCCAGATCGGGCTCCTCGTGGTCCTCGTGGTCATGGCCCTGCCCGGCCGCCGCCGCGAGATCGACGACGACCTGCCCGAGGAGGCGCTCGCCGTCGCCGCCGAGCCGGTGGACGGCGAGGGCCGCCGCGCCCGCAGGCTGCGCGCCGCCGCCCAGGCCGAGGCCGCCGCCGAGGAGTCCGGGGACGACGACCCGTCGCACCCCGCCGGCCCGGGGGAGTACATCCCGGCCCAGCAGTCCGCCGACCCGTACGCCCCGAACCCGCCGGCGCACGACCCGTACGCCGACCAGGGCCACCAGGACCCCCGGGACCACCAGGACCAGCAGGAAGCCACCGGCGACTACGCGGCGGTCCCGCAGCAGCAGCCGTACGACGCCTACGCGCAGTGGGACGGACAGCAGCAGCAGTCCGCCGACCCGTACGGCGCGTACCCGCAGCAGGACCCGTACGCCCAGCAGAACGCCGGCTACCAGGACGGCTACGGCGCACCGGACCCGTACCAGCAGCAGTACGCCGACCCGAGCGGCCTCTACAACGCCCAGGGCGGTGCGTACGACGAGCAGGGCGGTACGTACGCGGGCGGGAGCGCCTACGACGAGTACGGCCGGTACACCGGCGACCCGTACCAGCAGCCCCCGCAGCAGCCCCCGTACGCCGATCCCGCCGCCCACCCCGCCGAGAACGGCGACCAGACCGACCCCCCGGCCCCGGGCCAGGCCCCGTGGCAGACCGGTAACGCATCGCGAGGCGAGTCCGAGTGAAGTCCACCCACCTGTCCCTGATCGCGGGCGCGGCCGTCCTGGCCGCCGTCACCGGATTCGCCACGGTCACCGCGCCCGGCCCCCCGGCGAAGACCGCGGCGAAGTCCGCCACGGTGCTGCCCGTCGAGCGCTCCAGCCTGGTCTGCCCGGCGCCCAGCGGCTCCGACCTCGCCGAGACGCGGTACACGGCGTTCACTCCGGCGGGCGAGGGCGGCGACGCCGAGGGCACCGCCGAACTGAAGCCCGCGCTGCCCGTCGTGGACGACGAGGACGAGACCGACCCGAAGAAGATCGAGAAGGCCGAGGAAGCGGCGAAGAAGGCGAAGGAGAAGGCCGACAAGCCGGTCCTCGCCGTCAAGGAGCCCGGAAAGCCGGTCACCGCCGAGGCGGACGGTGCGAGCGCCCCGGCCCTCGCCGGAACGGCCACGGGCAGGCTGGCCCCCGGCTGGGCCGCGCAGCAGACCACCGAGGTCACCGCCGGCGGGGCGCGCGGCCTCCTCGGCGTCTCCTGCACCGCCCCCGACACCGACTTCTGGTTCCCGGGCGTGAGCACCGCGAAGACCCGCCAGGACTACCTCCACCTCACCAACCCGGACGACTCCGCCGCCGTCGCCGACATCGAGCTCTACGGCACCGAGGGCGCGCTCAAGTCCGAGGTCGGGGACGGCATCACCGTGCCGGCCCGCTCCAGTGTCGCCGTCCTGCTGTCCACGCTCACCGACGAGGCGGCCGACCGTCTGACCGCGCACGTCACCACCCGCTCGGGCCGGGTCGGGGCCGTCGTCATGAGCGCCGAGGACGGCGCGGGCAGCGACTGGATCTCCGCGTCGGACGACCCGTCCGGCACGCTCGTGCTGCCCGGCATCCCGGCGGACGCCACCTCCGTCGAGCTGGTGGCGTACGCGCCCGGTGAGGACGACGCGGACGTGAAGGTCCGGCTCGTGGGCAAGAACGCGACGTTCTCCCCGGCCGGGAGCGCCACCCTGCACGTCAAGTCCTCGATGACGGCGGTCGTCGACCTCAAGGACGTCACCCGCGGCGAACCGGCCTCCCTGCTCCTGACCCCGGTACGGAAGGACCGCGCGACGCCGATCGTGGCGGCGCTGCGGGTGGTCCGGGGCAAGGGCGACAAGCAGGAGATCGCCTACATCCCGGCCACCGGACCGGTCGGGGCGCGGGCGACCGTCGCGGACAACCGGGGCAAGGAGGCGACGCTGTCGCTGACCGCGCCGGGCGCCACGGCCGAGGTGAAGGTCACGGCGTCGGCGGGCAGCGAGGGCGGCGAACCGGTGGTGGAGACGCACACGGTCAAGGGCGGTACGACGCTCGCGGTCACCCCGAAGGCCCCGGAGGGCCTCAAGGGCGCCTACGCGCTGACCGTCGAGACGACGTCGGGCGGCCCGGTCCACGCGTCACGCACCCTGGCACGCACGGAGGGCGGCGTGCCGATGTTCACCGTGCAGACGCTTCCCGACGACCGGGGCACGGTCGAGGTCCCGGCGGCCCGTCAGGACCTGTCGGTCCTGGACGACTGAGGCGGGGCGGCCGCCCCGCCCCTTTACGGAAGCCGCCGGTCAGTCCTGCCCGTACCGGGGATCGACCGACTCGGGGGAGAGCCCGAGCAGCTCGGCGACCTGCTCGACGACCACCTCGTGCACGAGCAGGGCGCGTTCGTCGCGGCTCTTTGTACGGAGCTCGACGGGCCGCCGGTAGACGACGATCTGCGCGGGCCGCCCCTTGCCGGCCGACACCGAGCCGCCGAGCGGAACCGTGTCCTCCGCGACGGCGGGCACATCGAGGACGACGAAGTCGACCTCGGCCAGCTGGGGCCAGCGCCGCTCCAGCCGCTCCACCGAGTCCTGGACCAGATCGCGGAAGATCTCGCCCCTGCTGGCCGAGAGCGGCACCTGCGGCGGCGCGAGCGGCCCGCGCATACCGCGACCGTGACGGTCGCGGCGCCGGGGCCGCGGCTCGAACGTGGGGGGAGGTACGGGGCTGTCCATCACCGACGCAGCGTAACGCTCCGGCGACCGTGACGACCGAGGAGACGAACGGCGGGGCGGCCCGGCGCGCTCGGCGATGCGGGGGAGGGCGGGGATCGCGGGGAGTGCGAGGACCGCAGGGAGCGCGGGTATCGCGGGATCCCGGGCGAAGGCGGCGGGGCCGGGGCCGGGCCAGGGGGCGGTGTCGGGGCGGGGGTGATGAGACCCGCGACGAGGGCGGAAGCGGACGATCCTCTTCCGGTTGTCCGCAGTTGAACATTTCGGCCAAGGTTGCGCCCTTTTTAGGCCCCTCATCCGATCATCTACTCCGTGTCCGACGTCGTCCCGGCCCCCGCCCCGTCGTCGGCACAGCGGTGGCCCGGCGCCCGGACGCGGCCCTCACGCAGGTCAGGGCGCACCCCCGAGGAGCCGATGTGCCGCAGGTCACCGGGCGACACGGTGGGGTGAGGCGAGGGGGAGTCGTCGCAGCCCGCTCAAGAGTGCGGTACCGTCCAACATCGTGAGCCCTGTACGTCGCTGTTCGCGCACCGCGTGCGGCCGCCCCGCCGTCGCGACACTGACGTACGTCTATGCCGATTCGACCGCGGTCCTCGGCCCGCTCGCCACCTACGCCGAGCCCCACTGTTACGACCTGTGCGCCGAACACAGCGAGCGGCTCACCGCGCCACGGGGCTGGGAAGTGGTGCGGCTCTCCGACGGCTCCGCTCCGGCCCACCCGAGCGGTGACGACCTCGAAGCCCTGGCCAACGCGGTCCGCGAGGCGGCACGCCCGCAGGACCGGGGTCCGGACGGCGGCGGCCGCGGCCCGCGCTCGGCGGATCCGGTGGAAGTGGCCCGCAGGGGCCACCTCAGGGTGTTGCGCTCCCCGGACTCCTGAGCCCGTTCCCTGACCGCGTCCTTCGCGAACACGTTTTCCGGCCATGTCCGGGTGAGTGAGCGTGCTCGTGCGGCGAACGGGCGCGGTCGTGCGGTGGGCGGGCGTGCCCGTGCGGTGGACGTGAGCATGCTCCGCCCCGTCTCCTCGGCCCGTATCCGGGGCATCGGACCGGGCCGGGTAGTTTGGGCGGTCCGCAGATACCCCCAGGAGGACCGGCCGTGGTTGCTGATCTGTCGCAGCTCGTGAAGGCGTACGACGTGCGCGGTGTGGTGCCCGACCAGTGGGACGAGTCGCTGGCCGAACTGTTCGGCTCCGCGTTCGTCCAGGTCACGGCCGCCGACGCGATCGTGATCGGCCACGACATGCGGCCCACGTCGCCGGGGCTCGCCGGAGCGTTCGCCCGGGGCGCGGCGGCACGCGGCGCGGACGTCACGCTGATCGGCCTCTGCTCGACGGACCAGCTGTACTACGCCTCGGGGGCCCTCGGCCTCCCCGGCGCGATGTTCACGGCCTCGCACAACCCGGCGCAGTACAACGGCATCAAGATGTGCCGGGCCGGTGCCGCCCCCGTGGGCCAGGACACCGGTCTCGCCGAGATCCGCACCCTGGTCGAGCAGTGGTCGGAGGGCGCCCCGCAGCCGCCGGCCGCCCCCGCCCCCGGCACGATCTCCGAACGGGACACCCTCACCGACTACGCGGCCCACCTCCTGGGGCTGGTCGACCTCACGTCCGTCCGCCCGCTGAAGGTCGTCGTCGACGCCGGCAACGGCATGGGCGGCCACACGGTCCCCACGGTCTTCGGCGGCCTCCCGATCGACCTCGTCCCGATGTACTTCGAACTGGACGGCACCTTCCCCCACCACGAGGCCAACCCGCTCGACCCCAAGAACATCGTCGACCTCCAGGCCCGCGTCCTCGCCGAGGGCGCCGACCTGGGCCTCGCCTTCGACGGCGACGCGGACCGCTGCTTCGTGGTCGACGAGCGGGGCGCGGGCGTCTCCCCGTCCGCGATCACGGCCCTGGTCGCCGCCCGCGAGCTCGCCCGCAACGGCGGCGAGGGCGTCGTCATCCACAACCTGATCACCTCCTCGTCCGTCCCCGAGGTGGTCCGCGAGAACGGCGGCACCCCGGTCCGCACCCGGGTCGGCCACTCCTTCATCAAGGAGGAGATGGCGCGGCACGGCGCGATCTTCGGCGGCGAGCACTCGGCGCACTACTACTTCCGCGACTTCTGGAACGCCGATACGGGCATGCTCGCCGCCCTCCACGTCCTGGCCGCGCTCGGCGGCCAGCAGAAGCCGCTTTCCGAACTGGTCGCGGAGTACGACCGGTACGCCGACTCCGGCGAGATCAACTCCACCGTCGCCGACCAGACCGCCAGCCTGACCAAGGTCAAGCAGGCGTATGGCACGCGCGAGGACATCGCCTTCGACGACCTGGACGGCCTCACGGTCACCGCCGCCGACTGGTGGTTCAACCTCCGCGCCTCCAACACGGAACCGCTGCTGCGCCTGAACGTGGAGGCGAAGGGCGAACACACGATGGCGGCGGTACGCGACGAGGTCCTGACCCTGATCCGCACAAGCTGAACCCCGACCCACCCGCCCGCCGCTCCCCGGGCCCGCGC
>NZ_JNZZ01000020.1 GCF_000717645.1 Streptomyces californicus | reverse complement strand
GGGCGGGAGGCCGGGGTCCGCGGGGAGGGCCGGATCGGTGGGCGGGGTCGGGGCGGGGGGCAGCGTCCGACCGATTCCGGGGTCCGTGGGTCCGGGGTCCGTGGCACCGGGGTCCGTGGCACCGGGGTCCGCGGGTCCGGTGCCCGGGTCGGTGCCGGTACTGGTACCGGGGTCCGTACGGGGGTCGGCGCCGGGCCCGCTGCGGTCCGGGGCGGGGCTCTCGGAGTGGTCGGGCCCGCCGGAGCGCTGCGGCGAGGGGCTCTCCGGCTGCCCGCTCCCCCACGCCGGAGCGTCGGGCCGGGTCGGGCGCTCCGTGCGGGGAGCTTCCGGTTCCCGGGTGCTGCCGGTGGTGCCGTCCGCGATGACGAAGGGGTACTCCCCCGAATCCCCGACCCATTCGCCGTCCTCGCGCCCGCCGCCCTTGGCCTTGTCCTGGTGGCGGCGCTGGACGACGGCGACGTGGGCGGTGACCGGGCCGGGAGCGGCGTCGGGGGTGAAGGCCGTCCGGACGCATACGGAGACGGTCTCCCCGGCGGGAACGGTGAACCCGAGGAACGGCTCGCCGGGGTCGCCCCGCCCCTCCTCCTCCGCCCCCTTCGGCGCTTCCTCGCCGCCGAAGACGCCGATCTGCTCGTCGCGGTCGGTGGTCTCCCAGGCGACCCGGTGCACGGTTCCGGCCCGGCCGGGCCCGGAGAACTCCGTCCGGATCTGTTCCGCCGTCAGCCGGCGGTCGCGGTCGGTGAGGACGAGGACCGGGTGCAGGGCCCGGCAGGTCGCGTCGGTGGTGTTGGTGAGGTCGAGGACCCAGGAGCGGTGCCCGCCGCCCGCCGGGTACCGGTCCGGGGCGTCCCGGAACCGGACCGCGACGGGGAACTCCTTGGCGTCGGGGTCCCCGCAGCCGGGCTGCTCGTCGACGGCGTCGGCGGCCAGCGGCGATACGCCGGCCGCCCCGGTGGCGGCGGCCGCCACGGACCCGGCCGCCGGCTCGGACGGGGCGGGCGCGCCCGGCCGGGCGGCCGCCTGCGGGCCGCTCAGGAGCGCGGCCGGCACCGTGATCCCGGCGGCCAGGCCGAGGGCGGCGACCGTACGGACGTCACGCAGCCGGGCGGAGGGGGGAGGGGGCATCGGCGCGTCACCCTTCACTGCTCTCGCGGACGACCGGGGCGGGGGCTCCGGCGGTGACCTCCGAGGCCATCACGCGCGCGCGTACTCAAAGAGTCGACATGCCGACATGACTCATAAGATCACCCGACTGCAACGCCCCTCCCGCGCCGAAGCCCCTCCCGCTACCGGCACGTGGCTGACACGCTCCTCCCGCGCCGACGCGCCCTTCCCGTACCGACACGTCGCTGACACGCCCCTCCCGTACCGGCACGGGGCCGGGCACCACCCCTCCCGTACCGCCACGGGATCGGCACGCCCTTCCCCTACCGCTACGTGGCCGCCACGCCTCTCCCGTACCGACGCGGCCCGCCCTACTCCCCCTCCCCCACCCGCCCGAACACCGGCGCCAGCACCAGTTGGGCCGCGCCCTCCGCCACCGGGCGGTCGCCGCCCCGGGCCACCGTGACCGTGACGCCCGCGCCCGCACCGCCCCGGGAGGCCCGCTCCTCGATCACGGCCCGGACGCCCCGTACGTACGTGTCCTCGTCGGCGGCCACCGTCCGGCCGCCCAGGACCACGCGGTCGATGTCGAGCAGGCCGACCAGGTTGGCCGCGCCCGCGCCCAGGATCCGGGCGGCCTCGGGCCGGTCGCCGCGCGCCTCGGCGGCCAGGCACAGCGCTTCGACGCAGCCGCGTCCGCCGCAGCCGCAGAGCGGGCCGTCCAACTGGAGGGTCTGGTGGCCGAACTCGCCTGCCCCAGTCCGCGCCCCCCGGTGCACCCGGCCGCCCAGGACCAGCCCGGCGCCCAGCCCCGTACCGAGGTGGAGGTAGGCGAAGTCGCCGCCGCCCGCGCCCCCCGGGGCCAGCGCCAGGGCGAGGGCGGCGGCGTTGGTGTCCTTGTCCAGGGCGACCGGGAGGCCGGTGCGCTCGGCGAGGGCGGCGCGCAGCGGGTAGCCGTCCCACTGCGGGAAGCCGGTGACCCGGCGCAGGACGCCGTCCCGGTGGTCGAGCGGGCCGGGCACGGCGACGCCCACGCCCAGCACCGGCTTGTGCGGTTCGGCGGCGCACAGGTCGTGGACCGCGTCGGCCGCGCCCGCGAGCACCCGGTCGGCCGGGGCGCCGAGGTCCAGGGGCGCCCGGGTGACCGCGACCGGCCGGCCCGCGAGATCGACCAGCACGGCGGTGAGCCCGTCGCGGTCCAGGTGCAGGCCGACGGCGAACTGCGCGTCGGGGACCAGCCGCAGCACCGTGCGCGGTTTGCCGCCCGTGGAGGGGCGCAGGCCCGCCCCGACGGCGAGCCCGTCCTCCCGCAGCCGGGCGGTGATCTTGCTGACCGCCTGCGGGGTGAGGCCGGTGCCCTCGGCGAGCTCCAGTCGGCTGATGCCCTCCGCCCCGGCCGCCCGCAGCAGGTCCAGGATCAGCGCCGCGTTGTGGTGGCGCAGGGCCGGCAGGTTCACCCCCGCCTGGGCCTTCGTGCGGCTCCCGTTCACAGCTCACTCCTCTTCACCACCCCATTGTGCCGGTCGCTTGCACTTCAGCAACAGCGTTGCTTAAGTGGAAGGCATGACCCCCAACGCCCCCGACGCCTCTGGTACGCCCCATGTCTCCGGCAGCTCCGACACCCCCGGCGCCCCGCTCCGGGTCGCCCTCGTCGGCTACGGCCTGGCCGGCTCCGTCTTCCACGCCCCGCTGATCTCCGCGACCGGGGGCCTGGTCCTCGACACGGTGGTGACGTCGAACGAGGAGCGCCAGGCGGACGCCCGCGCCGCGTACCCGGACGTCCGGTTCGCCGCTTCGCCGGGCGAGCTGTGGGAGCGCGCCGACGAGCTGGACCTCGTCGTGATCGCCACCCCGAACAAGACGCACGTCCCGCTCGCGACGGCCGCGCTGAAGGCCGGGCTGCCGGTGGTCGTGGACAAGCCGGTCGCGGGCACGGCGGCCGAGGCGCGCGAGCTGGCGGCCCTCGCCGAGGAGCGCGGGCTGCTGCTCTCGGTCTTCCAGAACCGTCGCTGGGACAACGACTTCCGCACCCTGGCCGCGCTGGTCGAGGGCGGCGAGCTGGGCGAGGTGCAGCGCTTCGAGTCCCGCTTCGAGCGCTGGCGGCCGCAGCCGAAGGGCGGCTGGCGCGAGTCGGGCGATCCGGAGGAGATCGGCGGCCTGCTGTACGACCTGGGCAGCCACGTCGTCGACCAGGCGCTGGCGCTCTTCGGCCCGGCGGTCTCGGTCTACGCGGAGTCCGACGTACGGCGGCCCGGTGCGGCGGCGGACGACGACACGTTCATCGCGATCACCCACGCGAACGGGGTCCGCTCGCACCTGTACGTCAGCGCCACCACGGCCCAGCTCGGCCCGCGCTTCCGGGTGCTGGGCTCGAAGGCGGGCTATGTGAAGTACGGCCTGGACCCGCAGGAGGCGGCCCTGCGCGAGGGGCTGCGCCCGGCGGCCGGCGAGCCGTGGGGCGAGGAGGGCGAGGAGCTGTGGGGCCGCCTCGGCTCCGGCGAGTCCCCGCTGACCGGCGGCGGCGCCCCGGTCCGTACGCTGCCCGGCGACTACCCCGCGTACTACGCCGCCGTCGCCTCCGCCGTACGCGGCACCGGCGGCAACCCGGTCACCGCGCTCCAGGCCGCCGCCGCGCTGGACGTGCTGGAGGCCGCCCGCCGCTCGGCCCGCGAGGGCGTCACCGTCACCCTGTCCGCAGCCCCGGCCGGCGAGGAGTCCACCGCCTCATGACCACCGTCTCCCCCACCATCGCCGAGCTGATCGCCCAGGAGCGCCGGCTGGCCCTGCCCCACTTCTCGTACGACGACGCGTTCGCGCTCGGCAGCCTGCTGGTCCGGCTGGCGCGGGAGCGGCACGCGCCGGTCGCCATCGACATCCGGCGCGGCGCGCAGCAGGTGTTCCACGCGGCGCTGCCCGGCTCCAGCGCGGACAACGACGCGTGGATCGACCGCAAGCGCCGGGTCGTCGAGCGGTACGGCGAGAGCTCGTACCTGGTGGGCACCCGGTTCCGGGCGAAGGGCACGACGTTCGAGGAGTCCTCGCGGCTGGACCCGGACGTGTACGCCGCGCACGGCGGTTCGTTCCCGATCGCGGTCGAGGGCGCGGGCGTGATCGGCACGGTCACCGTCTCGGGGCTGCCGCAGGTCGAGGACCACGCACTGGTGGTCGAGGCGCTGGAGCAATTCGCGGCGGGGATGACGACGGCGACGACTACGGCGGCGAGGGGCACGGACGCGGGGGCCTGACGGCGTACGGGGGCCGGTCGTCCGGTGCGCGAGCGGCGCCGACGCCGGGGGCCTGACGGCGTACGGGCCTCGGCCGTCCGGTACGCGTGACGGCTTCGGGAAGGGAGGGGGCCGGGGCCGCGCGAGCGTCGGCCCCGGCCCCCTCCCTTCGCCGTCCGACCGGGGGTTACACGCCGGGAGTTACCCGCCGGGGGTCACGCCCCGGGGGTGACGACCAGCGGTTTCCGCCCGGGGGCCACGGGCCGGAGGTCTCCGCCCGGGGTTACGCCGCCTTCAACTGCTGACGCTGCCGGCCGAGCCCCTCCACCTCCAGCTCCACCACGTCCCCCGCCCTCAGGTACGGCTTCGGCTCCGGCTGCCCCATCGCGACCCCGGCGGGCGTACCGGTGTTGATCACGTCGCCCGGGTAGAGCGTCATGAAGTGGCTGAGGTAGCGGACGACCTCGCCGACGGGGAAGATCTGCTCGGCCGTGGTGCCGTCCTGCCGCAGCTCGCCGTTGACCCAGAGGCGCAGCGGCAGGGCCTGCGGGTCGGGCACCTCGTCGGCGGTGACCAGCCAGGGGCCCAGCGGGTTGAACGTCTCGCAGTTCTTGCCCTTGTCCCAGGTGCCGCCGCGCTCGATCTGGTACTCGCGCTCGGAGACGTCGTGCGCCGTCGCGTACCCGGCGACGTGCGCGAGACCCTGTTCGGCCGTCTCCAGGTAGCGGGCGGTCCGCCCGATGACGACGGCGAGCTCGACCTCCCAGTCCGTCTTGCGGCTGCCGCGCGGCACGAGCACCGTGTCATCGGGCCCGACGACGGTGTCGGGGGCCTTGAAGAACAGGATCGGCTCGGCGGGGATCTCCGCCCCCGCCTCGGCGGCGTGGTCGTGGTAGTTCAGCCCGATGCAGACGATCTTGCCGATCCGGCCGAGGGGCGGGCCGATCCTCAGCCCCGTGGCGTCCAGGGCGGGCAGGACGCCGGGCGAGGCGGCGGCGGCCCGTACCCGGGCGAGTGCGGAGGCGTCGGCGAGCAGGTCGCCGTCGATGTCGGGAACGATCCCCGACAGATCACGCAGTGTCCCGTCGCGATCGAGAAGTGCGGGGCGCTCGGCGCCCGCCGTACCGACTCGAAGCAGCTTCAACGGTCCAGCTCCTCTTGGTCGAGGTGTGGCGTCCTGCGGCGGTGTGCGGCCGACGCGGGACGTGGCTGATCGTCCAAGAGAAGCGATCGGTCCGCAAGAGCACGTTCACGCTCTGGACCGGTACGGGGATCGGTACGGGACCAGTACGGGGATCGGTACGGGGGCTGGTACGGGGATCGTCGGGGGAGCCGGCGGCCGGGGCCCGCAGCGCGAGGGAGCCGGCCGTCCGTACCGCTCCGGGCCGCCGGTCAGGCGGCCGTGGCCACCGACCCGCCGACGGCCGGCACGTCCCGGTACAGCCAGGCCCGCTCGATCGCGGTCCAGGTCGTGGTGGTGACGACGTACAGGGCGGCGGCCAGCGGGACGACGGCCACCGTGATCAGGGTGAAGAACGACAGCAGCGGCATGAACTTCGTCATCGCGCCCATGCCGGGCACCGGCTGCCCGTCCGGACCGGTGGCGGGCGTCATCGGGTTGGCGGCCATCTGCCGCTTGGTGCGGCTGTAGCTGAAGGTGGCGACAGCGGTGACGATCACGAAGATCCCCAGGTAGACCAGCCCCTGGCCGCCGAACATCCCGCCGTGTGCGAGGGCGTCGTGCCAGCGTCCGCCGAGCGGGGCGCCGAGGAGGTCGTGGCTGAGCAGCGCGTTGGGCTCGCCGCCGATCGAACTGCTGGAGAACAGGTGGTAGAGGAGGAAGAAGGCGGGCATCTGGAGCAGGCTCGGCAGGCAGCCGGAGAGCGGCGACACCTTCTCGGCGGCGTGCAGCTCCATGATCGCCTTCTGCATCCGCTCGGGGTTCTTGCCGTGCTTCTTGCGGAGTTCGGCGATCTGCGGCTGGAGGCGGCTGCGGGCCTTCTGGCCGCGCGCGGCGGCCCGCGACAGGGGGTGGACGGCGAGCCGGACGAGCGCGGTGAACAGGATGATCGCGGCGGCGGTGGACGCGTTCTGGAAGAGCGGCTGGAGCAGATCGGCGAGGGAGCCGACCAGGCTCGCGAAAGCGGACATGAAGGCGGACATGGGTGAGCCCTCCGGGGGTCTCGTCGTGCCGGGAACACCTGCGCGAGGGCAGGTGAGGGGTGATCACTCGGCAGGACGGCCGCGCGGGGGCTCCACGCTCTCGCGGTCCCTCGGCATCCCTCGCGGTCCCTCCCGTACGGGAGCGCGCGCCCCGCGTACACGTACAGGGGGGCGTGGCTCGCGTACGACGGAAGGCCGGGAGCGGCGCTCGCTCGGGGAACGGCACCACGCGCTCGGGGCGTGCGGTACGGAGGTTCCGGCGAAGGGCGCGGAGGCTCGGGACGGGGTTCGGGACCCCTACGCGGCGGCCGTCAGGAGGGCGCGCCCGGGTGCGCGGGGCCTGGTGCGGCCCCGGGCGTCGGGGTCGCGTTGCGGGAGGAAGGCGGTGCGCCGCTCCCGGTCCCTCATGGCCGTACGGACCCGGGTGCGGGGCACCGGGGGCGCGCAGCGGGCGCTCATGACGGCGCAGGCCAGGAGCGCCGAGCCGACGGCCGCCGTGGCGGCGAGCGCGACGGCGGCGGAGAGGCTGCCGCCCTCGGCGAGGAGGATCTCGGTGAGGAGGAGGACGAGAAGCCCGGCGGGCCGCAGCAGGCGGGCGAAGGCGTCACGCGGGGAGGTGGCGTCGCGCATGGTGTGCGGTACCTCCCTCTCCTCGAAGCCCTCTCGGCCGCTCGATCCGGTGGGCGCGGCCGGTGCGCAGGGCACCCACTTCGTTATACACGATGATCGGACGGGCCCGGATCGGCCGGGAGGAGGACCTCCTTCTCCTTCTTCTCCTCCTCGTCCGTCGGGTCGTGGGCCAGCACCTCGGCGTCGGGGCGCGGATCGGCGTCCCGGCCCCCGGCGAAGGTGACGGCGAGCGCGACGGCCAGGTTGGCGGCGAGGGCGACGAGCCCCGCGTTGACCCCGCCCACCGGGTCGTTCCCGCTGAAGACGAGCGCGCAGACCACGGCGACCCCGACGACCAGCCCGCTGAACGCGCCCCGGAAGGTGAGCCTCCGCCACACCAGGGCGAGCAGCACCATGGGCAGGAGCTGCGCCATGCCCTCGTACGAGATGAGGGAGAGGCGGACGAGGGTGTTGGGCGCGGTGTAGGTGAGGAGCAGGGCCAGCGAACCGGCGACGACCACGACGACCTGGGCGGCGGTCTTCTGCCGCTCGGCGAAGCGTGGCAGGAGCGACAGCACGCTGCGCCCCCACATCGTGCCGATGACCAGCATGAAGACGGCCATGGGCACGATCGAGGAGAGCGCGGCCGCGACCCCGATGACGCCGACGGCCCAGGCGGGCAGCGAGTCGACGACCAGCTTGAACAGCGCGAGGTTCGACTCCGCGCCGGCCAGCCCCGGCACCACGAACAGGGCGGCCAGCCCGAGGAGCATCGGGACGAAGAGCAGGACGTTGTAGGCGGGCAGGTACATGGCGTTGCGGCGCAGCGCGTCGGCGTTCCGGGCCCCGAGGTAGCCGGCGACGGTGGTGGGGAAGATGACGACGGTCAGCGCGTTCAGGAAGGTGGTGCTGATGAACCACAGTTCGCCGAGACCGCTGCCGCCGCTCCCGCCGCCTCCGTGTCCGGGGAAGGTCAGCCAGTCGGCCTTCTCGGTGACGAGTCGGTCGAGGAAGGCCCCGTACCCGTCGAAGTAGTGCAGCGGGACGTACAGCGCGAGGAAGCCGAGCGTGGCGATGACGAGGACGTCCTTCAGCACGGACACCCAGGCGCTGCCGCGCAGTCCGCTGACGACGACGAAGCCGGTGGTGACGGCGAAGGCGAGGAAGTAGGCCCAGTTCAGGCTGACGGTCCCGTAGGAGATGGTGGAGAGGACCACGCCCATGCCGGTGATCTGGAGCTGGATGTACGGCAGGAGGAAGACGGTGGCCAGCACGGCGACGACCGCGCCGAGCCAGGGCCGGCCGAAGCGGTGGGCCACCATGTCGGTGATGCCGACGAGGCCGTGGCGGCGGGCGTAGCTCCAGAGCATGGGCCCGACGACGTACCCGATCGCGTACCCGCAGGACATGTACGCGACGACGTACAGGACGGGCGCCCCGTAGTTGTAGCCCCAGCCGGCGGCGCCGAGGTAGCTGAAGCTGGTGTAGCCCTCGCCGGCCATCAGCACCCAGATGAAGACGGGCCCCAGGCTGCGGCCGCCCACGGACCACTCGGCGAGCCCGCCTCCCCCGCCGCCGCGCCCGCGCAGGGCGAGGAGGCCGAGGGCGACGGTGGCGACCATGAAGACGCCGAAGACGGAGGTGGCGACGGCGGCGTTCACGCGCGCCCGCCCCGCCGCCGGCCGCGCGGTGCGTTCCGGTCCGCCCGTCTGGTGAGCCACACGGCGACCGGGGTGAGGAGGGTCGCGCCGAGGAGCCACACGAAAAGGAACGGCACACCGAGCACGAGCGGGGTGACGCGGTTCACGAGGGGCAGCACGCCGAGGTACAGGACGTAGGGGACGAGCAGCCAGAGCAGTTGGGGACGTCGTCTGATCACACCGAGCACCCAGGGACCCTACGCCCCCGAGCCGGGTACGCGCCGTTCACCGGGCGGGGGCGGGGGCGCGGGGCGCGGCTCACCGGGGGCGCATGGCGGTGAGCTCGGCCCAGACGACGAGGCGGAAGCGGGAGCTGAATTCGGGGGTGCAGGTGGTCAGGGTGAGGTAGTAGCCCGGTGCGCCGTACCCGACGGAGGGCGTGACGTTGCTGCGCGGCACGGGCGCGATGACCCCGCTGTCGGAGGGCGCGGTCCGCGCGAGGCGTTTGCCGACGGTGTACGTGTAGACGGCGTCCCGGGTCTCGACGGTGATCCGGTCGCCGCGGCGGAGCCGGTCGATGCGGCGGAAGGGTTCGCCGTGGGTGTTCCGGTGTCCGGCGAGCGCGAAGTTCCCGGCCCGCCCGGCCTGTGCGGTACGGGTGTAGTGCCCGACGTACCCGCGGTCGAGCACCCCGCCCTTGCTGACGCCCTCGGCGACCGGCGCGGTGAGCCCGATGCGCGGGATGCGCAGGACGGCGTACGCCTGGTCCCAGTGGGGGGCGGCGCGGGCGGGGGGCGGTCCGGTCGCGGGGTCCGGCGGCGCGATCGCGGCGGGCGAAGGGGCCGGGGCGCGACCGGTGCCGGACGGGCGGGGGCTCCCGTCCGGGGCGGTGTCCTCGGCGGCCGGCGCCTCGTCCCACTCCCGCTGGAGGCTCTGGACCGTACGCCCGGCCTCGGCGCGGGCCTCGCGGTTGGTCCACCAGAGCTGGTGGGCGACGAGGAGCAGCAGCACGAGACCGAGGGTCACGACGAGTTCGGCGGCTCCCCACAGCCCGCGGGCGAGGAGCCGCGCCGCACCACCGCGCGGCAGCGGCGGGCGGAACTGACGAGGCGGACGGGCCGGGCGGGGCTGGCGGAGCAGGCGGGGCCGGCGGGTCGGATGGAACTGGCGGAGCAGGCGGAACTGGCGGAACTGGCGAAGTCGAAGGGCCGGGCGGGTCGAGCGGGCACCCGGAGGGACCCGCCTCCGCACCGTTCCACGCACCCGCATGGGCCCCCTCCTCCGCTCTCCGCCCAGGGGCGCGCGCCCCCGGCACGGCGCGCACGCCACGGCACACGAGCACAGCGCACACGCCCGGCGCAGGCGCACGCCCGGACACAGCACGCACGCTCCGGACACAACGCACACGCCCCGGCACAGGACGCACGCCCCCGAACACAGCGTGCGGCGGGCACGATAGGGGCAAACTCCACAACTCTCCAGAGTTCTCCCGCTTCTCCTGCCCCGACCTCTCCTCCCGGCCGTCACCGGGCGGCAGTACCGTGTGGTCCATGCGCCCCGACACGCCTGCCGACCACACCACCGAAGCCGAGCGTCTGCTCCGCACCGCGGCGCAGTACCCCGAGGACCGCGAACCGCTGGTCCTCCAGGCCGCGGCCCACCTCGAACTCGCGGGCGACCGCGCCCGCGCGAGCACGCTCTACGACGACCTGCTCGCCGCCCCCGAGGCCGGCGCCGAGAACCCGCACCTGATCAAGGCCCTCAAAGCGGCGAACCTCTGGGAGTACGGCCACGAGGCCGAGGCCAGGGCGATCATCGACGGAATCCGCGCGGCCGGCCCGCTCTCCGCCGCACCCTGGCAGATCGCCGCGGAGACCCTGGAGGCGCACGACGAGCTGGAGTCGGCGCACGACTTCTTCTCCACGGCGCTGACGCTGCTGCTGGCCCCGGGCGAGGAGGTCCCGTACGCCACGCAGTCCCTGCTGACCGGCCGCCACCGGGTGCGCAGGCTGATGGGCCTGGACCACGACGCGTGGGACGAGCTGGCCGGCGTGCTGCACACGGCGCCGGTGCCCCTGGACGAGCTACACGACCCGAAGCGCCTGTGGTCGCTGGGCTCCTCGGACCCGGCCGAGCTGCAGGCCGAGATCGCCCGCCTCCGCGCGGAGCTGGGCACGTACCGTACGGCGCTGTCCCGCCCGTTCCCGGTGGCGGTCCTGCACTGGCCGGCCGACGAGCTGCGCGAACTGCTCACGGCGTACCCGGAGTTGACCGAGGAATACGTGGACCACGCCACCCACCTGAACCACGTGGAGGCCGCACTCCGCGACCTCCACGCGGCGGGCGCCCCGAACCTGGGCATCGTGACGGGCACGGTCCCCTCGTACGAGGCGTTCGCCGCCTCGGAGGCCACACCCCCGGCCACCCCGGACCTGCTCCCCCAGTACGCCACCACCCTCGCCGCCCGAGGCCGCGCCACCCCCTGGCCCCCGTCCCGCACAGCCACCTGCTGGTGCGGTTCGGGCGAGACGTACGGCGGGTGCCACGGGGCGGAATGAGATCCAGCCCGTCCACCCGCATTCGGTGGGGGCGTCCGCGGACCGCGGGCGCCCCCTACCGCTTCTCCCCAGGCGTTGGCTGTCAGCACTGCTTGATACAACTACCTATGCAGAACGCTGTCAGATAAGGGGGGTCGGGGCATGGCGAACGACATTTCGGGCGATGCGCCAGTTGCAGGGCTTTACGAGTCGCTCATCACCCATCGGCTTGCCGAGCGGATGAAGCAATTGGATTACGCCGGTTGGCACTCCATCGACTCCTCGGTGGGCAAAGAGTCAGCGCCCCATGTACTTGCCCGCCATATCGGCACTACAGTGCGGCGGGTCTTCGAGGGCCTCACCCCTACCGAGCAGGTAGTTGCGGCCAACCACATCCTCGAATCGCTCAATACGATCGAGGGTGCCGCAGAGTGGATCGATCTCGTCACCGATGGGCCGCGGAAACTGCTGGCAGTGGCCGAGCAGGAGGCACCAGGCGTCTACGCCATACGTCCGGCAACGCCACTGTCCGAAACGGCGTTGATCACGAACTCCCCGGAGGACCCCAGCCTCGGCTTCGAACTGCGCGCTGAGCTGGCCACTGCTGACCGCGTCGACCTCCTCTGCGCCTTCGTCAAATGGCACGGCCTACGCGTCCTCGAAAAGTCCCTTCACGCGGCGCGCGAGCGCGGCGTTCCCATCCGCGTTCTGACAACCACCTACATCGGCGCCACCGAGCGCCGCGCCTTGGACCGGCTGGTGCGGGACTTCGGCGCCCAGGTCAAGGTCAACTACGAGCTTCGCTCGACACGCCTCCACGCCAAGGCATGGCTCTTCCGCCGCGCCAGCGGATTCGACACGGCATACGTCGGCAGTTCGAACCTCTCCAAGGCTGCGCTCTTGGACGGTCTCGAATGGAACGTCCGCCTCTCCTCAGTCGCAACGCCATCGGTGATCCGCAAGTTCGAGGCGACCTTCGACGCCTACTGGAGTGAGCCGGCTTTCGAGTCGTACGACCCGGAAAGAGATGCCCAGCGGCTGGACGATGCCCTGTCCCGCGCCGGTGGAAGTGGTCGCCCCGGATCTACGAACCTCACCCTTTCCGGCCTGGAGGTACGCCCGTACCCGCACCAGCGGGACATGCTCGAACGCCTCGAAGTCGAGCGCACGGTGCACGACCGACACCGCAATCTTCTCGTCGCAGCAACGGGTACCGGAAAGACCGTCATGGCGGCGCTGGACTACAAGCATCTGCGTCAGACTCTCGGCCGCGATCCGCGCCTGCTTTTCGTGGCGCATCGCAAGGAGATCCTGGAGCAGTCCTTGCGCGTCTACCAGAACGTTCTCATCGATGCGAACTTCGGTGAGTTGTTGTTCAGCGGCGAGATCCCCAACCGGTGGACCCACGTGTTCGCCAGCGTCCAATCGCTCACGACGCAGGCTCTGGACCACATCGCCCCGGATCACTTCGACGTCATCGTGATCGACGAGTTTCATCACGGCACGTCACCCACGTATCGCAAGATCATCGATCATTTCCAGCCCCGGGAGCTCTTGGGGCTGACGGCGACCCCGGAACGCATGGATGGCTCGAACATCCAGGACGAGTTCTTCGGCGGTCGCATCGCCGCGGAGATGCGGCTTTGGGAGGCGCTGGAGAACGAACTCCTCAGCCCGTTCCACTACTTCGGCGTCACCGACAACACGGACATGAGTGCTGTCACATGGAAGCGTGGAGCCTACGACTCGACAGCGCTGAGCAACCTGTTCACAGGCAACGACGCACGGGCTCGGCTCGTCGTGCAAGCGGTGAAGGACAAGGTCACCGACCCCGACTCGATGCGCGCCCTGGGATTCTGCGTGTCGGTCGCGCACGCACACTTCATGGCCGACTTCTTCCGACGGGCAGGCCTCAACGCAGTCGCCCTCTCCGGTGAGACGCCAGCACCCGACCGCAAGGCAGCGCTGGATGACCTGCGCTCGGGAGCACTTCAAGTCATCTTCTCCGTAGACCTGTTCAACGAGGGACTCGACATTCCCGACGTCGACACCTTGCTCCTACTCCGCCCCACCTCCAGTGCCACAGTCTTCCTCCAGCAGTTGGGGCGGGGATTGCGTCGTACCGAAGACAAGGCGGTCCTCACCGTCTTGGACTTCATCGGCCAGCACCGTAAGGAGTTCCGGTTCGAAGAACAGTTCCGCGCGCTGACGAATCTGACGCGCAACCGCCTCCTCGACAGCATCGAGCAGGACTTTCCTCAGCTTCCTTCCGGCTGCCAGATCATCCTGGAGACGAAGGCCAAGGACCTGATCATTGGCAACATCCGCGCGCAGATCGCGGTCAACGTGACGCAGTTGGCCCGCGAAGTCGCCTCCTATGCCGAACCCCGCCTTGCGGACTTCCTCAAGGAGAGCGGCCGGGAGCTCAAGGAGCTCTACCGAGGCAACGGCAACTCGTGGACCGGCCTCTTGCGGCGAGCGAAGCTCCTGGACGCGGTCGGCCCTGAGGGGGAGTCGCCCCTCCTCAAGCGGGTCTCGGCCTTCCTGCACGTCGATGACCCGCTGCGGGTTGCGGCGTACAGCAAGTTGCTGGCCGATGACGCTCCTCCCTATGGCGAGCTCAGCGAGCAGGAACAGGGCTACGCCCGCATGTTCTTCTTCTCTCTCTGGCCGCTGGGTGGAGACTTCCCGAGCTACCAAGCTGGACTGGACTCACTGCGCCACCAGCACGCGTTCCGGGACGAGTTGTGCCAGGTGCTTGCTCATGTGCTGCAGCAGACCGACCACGTACCCGTGCCGCTCCTCGGAGCGCACGCTGGCATCCCGCTGACCATCCATGCTTCGTACAGCCGTGAAGAACTTCTCCCCGCACTGGGCCAAGTCTCAGTGGATGGCCAGAAGCCCGGGCACTTCCGCGAAGGCGTGAAGTGGTGCGAGAACATCCAGACCGATGCCCTGCTCGTCACGCTGGAGAAGGACGAGAAGGACTTCTCACCGGAGACGCGCTACAAGGACTACGCCCTCAATGACTCCTTGTTCCACTGGGAGTCGCAGAACCAGACCTCGGAGCGCTCGCCCACCGGTGTCCGCTACCAGACCCACAAGGAGAAGGGCACACACGTCTTGCTCTTCGTCCGCCGATACAAGCAGACGGATATCGGCGGACCTCAGCCGTGGATGCTTCTGGGGCCGGCGGAGTACGTCAAGCACACGGGCAGCAACCCGATGGCGATCGAGTGGAAGCTCTTCCATCAGATCCCGGCCGACGTGTTGACCTACTCGGCAATCGCCGCCGGCTGACTACCTCAGCGCGAGGTGCCGCAGTCACCCCACCTTCGCGGATGTGGGGGGGGGAGGAGGTGGCGGCCACCGAAGCGCCGGTTCCGTGAGGCACGGCTCCCTCAGGCGGGGCCGCTGCCACGGGATGCGCACCTGATCCTTCACCCCCGCGGCCCGCCCCTCCCCCTAGGCGAAACCGCGGGAGGGGCCGCAGCTCTACGCAACCATCGCCTGCCGGGTCCGGGCGATGACGTGCTGCGCCTCGGTACCGAACACGGCTGAAGCGCAGAGGGATTCCCATACCCGCCGGTACAAGGCGACCGTGTCGGAGCCGTCCAACCAGAGTTCCGCATGCCAGTCCTCCGTGATCACCAGGCGCTCACCGACAATCCAGAAGGCGTTGGCGGGAGGAACACGCAGAGCGGCGCTCATCGGCACGATCCCCAGCCGGACGGTGTCCATGCCGATGACGCCCAGCAGGCGGTCCAACTGCCCGGCCAGGACCTCGGGAGGGCACACCTTCGCCCGTAGCGCGCCCTCCCACATCAGGAGGTTGAGAAGCCGGCCGGGCTGGTACAGCCAACGCTGGCGTTCCATGCGGGCCCGGACCGCGTCCTCGGTGTCGCAGGGGGAGTTCTGGAGCGTCGCGTAGCTCTCGAACACATGCCGCGCGTAGTCCGGGGTCTGCAGCAGACCGTTGACGGCGAAGGAGTCCCACACGTGCAGTACGCGGGCCGCCGCCGTCACCTCGTTCCACGTCTCCTGCACCGGGCGGTGACCGGACGAGAGCTGCCGCCGCCACGACCGGATGTGCGACTCGAAGCCCTTCAGCCGTCCGTGCAGCTCGTCATAGGCTCCGGGGTGGCCGGTGGCGTCGGCCCACGCCCGGAGGTCTTCCGCGGTAGGTGTCTGGCGGCCGTTCTCCAGCTTGCTCACTTTGCTCTGCGCCCAGCCGAGGGAGGCACTCAGAGCGGTACCGGTGAGAGGGCCGCGAGGGCTCTCCGTTCGGAGCGTCCTCAACCGTCGCCCCAGATCCTCACGAGCCTTCTGAAAATCAGTGCTCACCGGTACGTATCTGCTCCTTCTGCCCTTACCCGCTGCTCAGCTTCGCCGCGAGATCTTCGTGCGGTACGGCGTGATGCCATGCCGCGTCACGGATGACGGAGTACCGGACGATCTCGGCCGGCTCAGTGATCAACTCGACGTCTACGAGGTGGTCACCGTCGTCGAATCGCAGCCTGGCGGCAAGTCGGCTGTCGAACAACCAGAGATCCTCAGCCGGTAGTTGGAGGCGATCGGCGTCAGCGCGCCACAGGTTGCGAATGTCCTCCCCCAGACGGCTGTTCCGCTTGGCGTTGTTCAGGAGGTAGAGCTGTCCCGTGGTCGGGGGCTGATCGACGATCCTCACTCGTCCGACACGTTTGCCCTGTGCGGTCTGGGACCGGATCAGCTCGCAGTACGGATCGTTCTCGTCCCATTCGACTCGGCCGGTCTCGACGAACTGGCGGTAAGTGTCCGTGGCTTCGTCACTGGCGTAGCGTCGCCGGGTCTCCAATCGCCAGGCCGAGTGGCTGAACGTCCGGAACAGCCCCTCAAACTCGTCCAGGTCGATGATCCGGGCCTGCCGAGTCGCGTTCTTCGGCGTCCAGTCCACCAGCAGCTCACGTGGCACGACTACCGCCACCTCACCTTCGGAGAGGTGGCGCAATTGGGCGATGTCGGTGGGGTCGGTCAACGGCGGCCCGTGAACGATGACTTCTCCGCTCTCCGTGTCCTCATGGACGGAGGGGCACCCCGTTCCGCCACTACCCGTGCCGTTGAACCGTAACTGACGTGCCATAACCAGCCGCCTCTCACCTCGGAGGATTCTCCGTTCGCTGCTCCAAGGTTGTCCGCTGGTCCGCGTGCATGTCGAGGGATCACCGGGCCGCGCACGAGAATATTCGCGAATAGCAGCCATGGCCATCGGACCGGTCGCCCGACCATGAACGGCATGACCGAACCGACCAGGCACAGCATGCCTCCCGTGGCGCTCTCGCTACGCGCGGAAGGCGATCTCTCCGATCCCTCAGCAGAGGAGGGCTGTGCGGGTTGCGCAGAACTCTCGGCCGTACGAGACCGGGCCAGCGCAGTCGGTGACATGACCACGGTGTCCGACTGCAACGTGCTGCTGCGGCGGCACCCTCAGGGGCACTGAGGCGGAACACGGCGAGAAGCACCGGCCGTGACTTCCGCGCCGCCTGCCGCAGCCACAGACCCCCGCCCGGCTGTCTCCATGGACGGTCGGCAGCCGGGCGGGTGCAGGAGCACGACGGTTCGGAGAACGAATCTCCGCGACACCAGCACCGGAAGGGACTTTCCCATGGACGGGAACCTCTACGCCCTGTCGGCCCCCACGGCCGACGCCTTCTCCGACTTCTGCGGGGGCAACGCGGGTGGCCCTCACGAGACCTGCGTGAGCCTCGCCGCACTCCCCGGCACGGATGCCTCCTTCGTCATCCGCGACAGCAAGCCCGAGGGCGCCGGCAAGGAGCTGCGCTTCACCGGGAGCGAGCTCGACGTCTTCGCCACCGGGTGGGTCAGGACCCGGGGTCTGGCGCTCTAGCCTGCCTCTCTTCCTGAGCACGAAACACCACGCAGAGGGCCGGACCGGGACGTTCTCCGGGCCGGCCCGCCTCCCCGAATGAAGGGCGCAGATGGCCTGGTCAGGGCACTGGCACGGATACGGTCCGTGGACCGGTAGCAGGAACGCGTACGGCCGGGAGGCCCTACGCCGTCCAGGTGCGGAACCCGACTCCGAACAGACCCGCGCGTTCGTCGCCTCGACGCTGCCGCCCCTCATGACCGGGCACTGGCTCCTGCGGCGGGACCAGACCTCGGCGGAGCGCACCTGGACTCGTGTGGCGGGCGCCGTCACCTGGCTGCAGAACACGTACGAGGCGAATCCGCCCGCCGACAGGGACGGCGGCGGCCGCGCCCACATCTCCCTGAAAGACAAGATCGTGTACGCGATGGACGCTCTCCCCCGAGGCGTCGACGTCTGCTGGGTGCACTACACGAAGTCCCAGAGCCTGATCTCCTTCTCGGTGGTCTGCTGCCTCAACCACCATCATCCGGGGCTTCCGTGTCCCCGCCCGCCCGCCTGACCGAGGAAATGCAGGTCTTGGCCCGATGGCGCTCTGGCAGGGTGCTCGCATGTCCAACTCCATCGGGTACCCGGTCTTCCGCACTGCGGACCCGGTACTGGCCCTGCGTGTGGCACGTCAGCTTGTGGCAGTGGGGGACGTGCAGTACGCGGAGGTGTCGGTGGATATCGAGCTGCGCACCGTCCCAGAAGTATTGCGGATACGCGAAGCGCTGCCGGACGCTTGGTTCCGGAAAGAGGATGTCGAGGACTGGACGCGGGACCCTTCCGACCCGACGGGTCTGCACGTGGGTGTCCACGCGCCCGAGCTCTCCAGCGATCCAGGGTTCCTCTCATCCCATCTGCCGCTCTGGGCGTCCATGCTGGACCAACCCCCAGACAGCATCGAGGAAGATTTCACTGCTGTGGTCGGACCGAACATCGGCGAGATCCTGTGGTCCAGCTTGGTCTGGCCCGACGTACCGGATCGCGAGATCCATCGCGAAGCCAACAGCGCCCGGGTTTCGCTGCTGCTCAACTCCCACAGCCTGGAACTGGACGAGCACTCCGGCGACCACACCGTTCTCGTTCATGTGCGCCGCGCGAATCGCGACGGGTCAGAGCTACGACACGCATCCTGGTTGGCGGAGCAGGTCGGCCAGTCCGTCATCGGCCCACCGCAGGAGTAGCCCGGAACCCTCCGACCGGCCGACCTGAAGGGGGCCCGTGCCCCTGCGCGCCCAGGGCCTCGGCCGGTCGGCGTACGCCCCGGGGCCGCCGACAGCTACGGGTTCATTCGCCCGGGGCACCCACGGTCCGGCCGGCACCCGCCGCGTCCTCGGTATCCATCTCGCCTTCGGCGCCCTCCGCCTCCCAGCGGAGCAAGTCCCCCGGCTGGCACGTGAGCACCTCGCAGAGTGCGGCCAGCGTCGAGAAGCGCACCGCCTTGGCGCGGCCGTTCTTGAGTACCGCCAGGTTGGCCGGGGTGATCCCCACGCGGTCCGCGAGTTCGCCCACGGACATCTTCCGCCTGGCCAGCATCACGTCGATGTCGACGACGATCGGCATCAGATCACCTCGTCCAACTCGGCCTGCATCTCCGCCGCTTCGGCGTCGCGGGCGACGGCCTGGGCGAGCAGCGCCCGCAGGACGAGGACGATGAGCGCGACCCCCAGGATGGCCAGGCCCACCCCGCCCATCATGAGGGTGACGCCCGGGTCGTCCCGCTGGCCGGGTGCGTTCAGGGCCGTGGCCGCGAACCATACGAGAGCGGCCGCGACGATCGCGCCGATGATGGCGTCCACATAGCGGAAGGCTGCGTGGGAGAACACGGTTCCGCGCCGCACCATCGCCGCCAGTCGCCACACGCAGACCATGGCCACTTGGGCCGCCCCGATGCCCAGGATCGTGATCACGCGCAGCGGGGTCAGCGGGAGCGAACCGTCCTCCGGGTCATTCCCGCTGATCAGCGCCCACAGCATCAACGCCTGCACGAACACGGTCCCGGCGAGCACCACCACGAGCACGGCACGCAGCGCCCTCACTGCCAGCTTTCCCATGACCCATTCCCCTCCATCGACTCACGATAGTAATCTATCGATTCTCGATAGGGCGCGCCATGATGAACCGGCGATCGGAACCCGCTTGGCCGTGTCGGTCGTCCTGTGGAGCGGGGTCGAGCGGATGGGAAGACATGGGGAAGCGGGCAGAGCCTGGTGCGGCGACGACGGCGGCGGTGGTGGTGGTGGTGGCACCTGAGGCCGGTTGGCGGGGGCAAGGGTGGGTGGTTGGCGGGGGCGCCGTCGTTCTGGGTGGGGTGCTGGCGTTTCATCGTCTGGTTCCCAACCGGCCCGGGCGGATCGGGAGTCTCATCGAGTCCTTTCTGCCCTGGGGTGGGGTCCTCGTCGTCGTGCTGCTGGCCGTCGCCCTTGTGCGGCGGTCCGCCGTCGCCCTCGTCGCCCTGTTGCTGCCGGTGGGCGTGTGGGTGGACACCTTCGGCGGGCTGCTCCTGCCCGGTGAGCCGAGCGGCGGGCGGGAGTTGGTCGTCGTGCAGCACAACGTCAGCGACGAGAACCGGGATCCCGCAGGAACCGCGCGTGCGCTGATCAGGTCCGGGGCCGATCTCGTCGCGCTGGAGGAGCTGGTGGATCCGCAGGTGGCGGTGTACGAGAAGGCCCTCGCCGGCGCCTATCCGCATCACGTCGTCCGGGGCACCGTCGGGCTCTGGTCCAAGCACCCGCTCAGCGGTGAGCAGGTGGTGGACATCAAGCCCCCGAGCATCGCGGAGGAGTGGAGCCGTGGCGTACGGGCCGTGGTCCACTCTCCGTACGGGGACGTCGCCGCGTACGTCGCCCATCTGCCCTCCGTCCGGGTGGGCGTGGGCGGGCTCTCCTCCCAACGGCGCGACGAGAGCGCCGCGTTGCTGGGGCGGGCCGTCGCGGCCGAGGGGGTCGAGCCGCTGATTCTGCTCGGGGATCTCAACGGGGTCGTCGAGGACCGGGGGTTGAGGCCGCTCACCTCACAGTTGGAGGTCGCCGAGAGCGGGTTCGCCTTCAGTTTCCCCGCCGCCTTCCCGGTGGCCCGCATCGACCAGGTCATGGCCCGCTCCGCCACCGTGGGCCGCATCCGCACCCTGCCCGCCACCGGCAGCGACCACCTGCCCGTCGTCGCCCGCGTCACCCTGCGGTGAGGGCCCGGCCCGCAGCGCGTCCGCCTTGTGCACGGCCGCCACGCGCTGCCGCCAGGTCATGTCGTCGGGGAACTCGTACGTGTCCGTGGCGACCATCCAGCTCGCGTACGCCGTCGCCCTGCGGCAGTCCGCGCACTCGGGCTCGTCGCCCAGCGGGCGGAAGACATGCTCCTCCCCCGGGCCCGCGCACGCGATCAGCTCCCTGACCAGCTCCCTGACCGGGGGCAGCTGAGATGGAGTCGACAGCGGGACCGCCGGAGTCGCCGGGATCGCCGGAGTCGCTGGAGGCGTCGCCGGGGCCGCCGGAGTCACCGGGCACTTCTGGATCAGGCGGTGACGCAGGAAGCCGACCGCCGAGCGCACGCCGTTCTCCGGGGGATCGGACAGGAGCGCCTGGCGCAGATCCCCCTCCGGCAGGCCGCCCTCCAGCCACTTCACCGCCTCCACCGCCAGTACGCGCGCCTCCTGGACGCCCAGCAGCAGATCCCGGCGCGAGTGGCGCAGGGACAGCAGCAGGCTTTCGGCCCGCGCCAGTTGGCCGGTGGGGTGCGGTACCGGTGCCGGTACCGGTGCTGGCGCCGCAGCTCGCCCCGGGCTCAGTGCCGCCGCCCGCTCCGAGCTCGGTGCCGCCGTCCGCTCCGAGCTCGGTTCCGCCGCCCGCTCGGGACTCGGTGCCGCCTTGACCGGGGCTCCCCTCGGGTCCGCGTCCAGGCCCGTGTCGGGGGCCGCCACCGGATTCAGATCGGCGCCCTGGTCAGCCAGCAGCCCCCGTTCCGCTTCGGAGGGTGGGTGGGGAGTGGTCTTATCACCGTGGTCTTCCTCGGGTTGATAGCCACCGACCGCCCGAGGAGTCGGCCCGCCGACCGCCGGACACCGCGCACCCGGTGAGCGTCCCGCGTCCGGCTCCAGCCTCGCCCAGACCGCCCTGGCCTCCGCGCCCGTCAGCGGTGTGTTCGTGAACAGTTGGTCCGTCGCCCACTTCCCGCCCTCGCGCTGGGTCCGCCACTCGTGGACGTAACCGTGCTCCACCAACTGCTTCTTGGCCTGCTGGTACGGGCGGCCCTTCATGTCCAGCTTCCGCGCCAGTTCGCCGAGCGGGCGGTTCGTGGCGGATTCGGGGAGGCCCTGGACGTACAGGATGAGGATCTTCGCGTTGCTGTCGATCCGCCGGTCGCGTACGACCGTGTGCGGGGCTTTGGTCCAGCCCGTAGAGGGCGCGATAACATGGCGCAGCATTTCTGGTGGCTCCTGACCACTGGCGATGTAGGCCCTCGGGTGGGTGTTAGCGCACCTCCGGGGGCCGCCCTTTGCGCGCGAGCGCGCACCGAGCGTGATGTCATCGTCACCGTATCGCAGAGATCTGACGCATCGCCAGATCGAAGATCCGTTCGCCGGATCACCCCCACACCACGCCGGCGTCCGTAGCATTCCCCCATGATCGCTCTGGTCGTCACCATCGCTCTGGCCTTGGTCGGGTACGTCGCGGCCTACCTCAACGGGTTGCGGCTCGCCCAGCGCGGCGAGCGGCTCGCGCGGGTCAACCGGCAACTCAGCGATCTCTACGGTCCGTTGTTCGCCATCACCGAAGCCAACAGCCGCGCCTTCGAAGCCTTCGCCCAGCACCACCTGCGCCCCGACGGGCGCTCACCCTTCGACCACGAGGAACCGCCCACCGACGAGGAACTCGCCGAATGGCGGCTGTGGGTGACGACCGTCTTCCTGCCGAACATCCGGACCATGCGCGACCTCGTGGTCACCCACGCCGATCTGCTGCGCGAACCCCACATGCCGCCGATCCTGCTCCAGTTGTGCGCCCACGTGTCCGGCTACGAGATCACCGTCGCCCGATGGGCCCAGGGGCAGTTCGACCAGCACCTGTCCGTCGTGCCGTTCCCGAGCCAGGAACTCGCCGACTACGCACGCGGGGGATTCACCGCGTTGAAGGCGGCGCAGGGCCGGTTGCTGGGGCGGCCCCGGTCCGCCGACTGAGGTCCGCCCTCCACGTCTTGTACACGCTCTCATCACAATTCCGCTTCGCTTCCCGTATGTCTCTGATGTACGTCCCTGCGCGCTGCGAGCATCGGCTGCTCCACCGCACCTAGTTCGGCCTTGGGGGCAGCACATGCAGACGAGGAAGCAGTCACGGCGGTTGATGCGCGGGGCCCTCCGCGTGCGGATATCGGTGGGAGCGGGCGCGCTGGCTCTGGTCCTGACCGGGTGCGGGGGCGACGGCGGCGATGCGGACGGTCAGGGCGGGAAGGACGGGAAGGGCTCCGTCGAACGGGGGTTGGAACTCATGGGCGACCAGCAGAGCGTGGACGCGGGCGACAGCCTCGACCTGGACGTCCTCGACAACGACTCCGTCACCCTGGAGAGCGGCGAGCGGGCGGCGCTGCTCGACGCGTACGACCCCGCCGAGTTGACCCTGAGCATCGACGAGGAGCCCGCCCGTGGTTCCGCATCGGTGTCCGGTGCCACGGTGACGTACACCGCCCGGGACGGGTACACCGGCAAGGACGAGCTGACGTACGAGGTCCGGGTGAAGGGCACCCGGGTTCCCGCCGCCACCGCCGTCGTCCGCATCACCGTCACCGCGCCCGCCCCCTGACCGGGCCTCGGCCCTCGCGGGCCCCCTCGGCCCCGGGCCGATGACGGCCGCCCCGGCACCGGTGTACTACGCCGCCGAGCACGTGCACCGGCTCCGGAGCCCGGGCCACGGGCAGCGGCATCGGCAGCGGGGCGGGGCCGGGGCCGGGCCGGACGTCTTGACGGCGGAGGGGACGTTCTACTGGAAGCTCAGCCGGTGCGGATGGAGCGGGTCGGTCGGGCAGGTGTGCACGCGCATCAGGCCGCGGCCGAGGTGGACATCGACCGGGGCGAGCACCCGCGGGTCGTTCGCGGAATCCCGGTCCTCAAGAGGCAGCCAGCCGCGCGAGGCGCCGCCGCCCTCCCACTTGTCCACGGTGAGCAGGGGCGGCATCGCTGTCCCGCACACCTGGCAGTCGACCGGAGCGGGGTCCGTCAGATGCCAGGAGGCGAAGCCTCCGACCTTCCAGCCGGGGGCGATCGACAGGTCGCTCATGTAGTCGATCTCTTCCGGTTGCTCCGCACGCGCTGCGGCCATCGCCGCCTCGTACTCCTCGTACGTCGCGTAGCTCGCCGCCGGTGAGGGGCCGTCCTCGGCGTCGTCCTCGTCGAGGAGGCCCTCCTCCCATGCGGAGACCTCTTCCTGAAGCCCTTCGTCCAGCAGGCCGAGATACTCGTGCTCCACCACCTGCTCCGGATGCACGACACACATGGTGGGAACGCACTCCTCACGGCCGGCGACCGGGGGTTCGGGCTGTGGCGTGAGGACGGCAGTGACATCGGCCGAGCGCCGCCACTTCAGTACGACGTCGATCGTGCGGTCGGGCCCGTGGGCCTCGAACGGGCACCAGAGGACCTGGAGCAGGTCCCTGCCCTCCGGCCCCACCAGATCCGGGACGTCCCGCGTGGACAACTGCGCGACGGCCAGCATCGGCAGCGCCTCGTCGTCGCGGAGGTCCGGAACGTGGTCGGCCGCCCTCATGGCGTCCAGTCTGCGCTGTTCATCCTCGGTGAAGTCCCGTCCCCGTGCGCCGTCCTGGATCCGGCGGCGCGATCGCACGTCGGAGAGGAGGTGACCGGTGCCCTTCGGGTGCGCGGCGGTGCACACCGGCCACGGTTCGCCGGCGGGCCAGAGCAGCGGCCCCGCCACCGAGCTGTCCCCCGTACCGGGCACACCGTGCCGGGGGTGCAGCCGGGTGGCCGTGCGCCGGTGAGAGGCCAGCGCGGGGAAGACTCCTTCGACATCGACGGGACGCGGCGGGGTGGTGCGGGCCATGGAGGACCTTCCGAGTGCGTACGTCGGCGCCCGCTGTCCACCGGTTCGGATACCGGCGGCGGCGCTTCCGGGCTGTACGAAAGGTGAACCACAACCGCCGGCTTCTTTCCAACTCCGGTGCGGATACGGAGCGTCAGGAGTGGCTGCGGACCTATCGCGCACACATCGAGAATGCCGCCGCCGGAACCGGCCTGCCCCACAGGCTTCCCACGTGACCTGAGACGTCGTCCGGGTCCGTCACGCCGTCTTCTCCCGGTCCTGACGGGCGCGGTCCCGGTCGTCGCGGTCGTCCCGGTCGCCTCGGGTGTCGCGGTCGTCGCGGTCGCTCTGGTCGTCCCGGTCGCGTCGGGTGTCCCGGTCGTCGCGGTCGTTCCGGCTGTCGCGGTCGCGGCGGTCGCGTCGGGCGTTCAGGGCCAGGTGTGTCACCAGGCCCAGGACCAGGCCCCAGCACGCGGAGCCGATACCGCCGAGGGTGACGCCGGAAGCGGTGGTGAGGAAGGTGACCACCGCCGCGTCCCGGCCCCGTTCGTCCGCCACCGCCTGCGCGAGGCTGCTGGAGAACGTGGCGAGGAGGGCCACTCCGGCGATGACGGCGATGAGCTGGGGCGGCAGGACCGCGAACAGGCCGACGAGGGCCGCACCGCCGACGCCGGCCAGCAGGTAGAAGACGCCGCACGCCAGTCCGGCCACATAGCGGCGGTCGGGGTCGCGGTGGGACTCCTCGCCCGTGCTGATCGCGGCCGTGATCGCCGCCAGGTTGACGGCGTGGCCGCCCAGCGGGGCGAGGGCGGTGGAGGCGAGCCCGGTGGCGGTGATCAGCAGCCGGTCGTTCGGGCGGTAACCGCAGGCCGCCAGGACTCCGAGACCGGGCGCGTTCTGCGAGACCATCGTCACCACGGCCAGCGGCACGGCCAGTCCCACCACCGCCGAGACCGTGAACTCCGGTGCGGTGAAGACGGGGAGGGTCAGCCCGACGGCGACGGACGGGGCGTGCAGTCCGGGGGCGACGGCGGTCGCGAGCACCGCCGCGACCAGGGCCCAGGCCACCGCGTAGCGCGGCGACCGCTGTTTGACCGCCAGATAGGTGGCGAGCGCGGCCAGGACCGGGAGGGGCGCGCCGTCCAGGGCCGCGAAGAGGTCCACGCCGAAGGAGAACAGCACGCCCGCCAGCATGGCCGCCACGATGCCGGGCGGTACGCGGCGCATGATCTGCCCGAAGACGCCGGTCAGTCCGGTCAGCGCCATGAGGACGCCGCTGACCAGGAAGGCGCCGACGGCCTCGGGGTACGTGTAGTCCCCGAGGCTGCCGACGAGGACGGCGGCCCCCGGCGTCGAGAACGCGGTGATCACCGGCATCCGCGTCCACCAGCTGAGTACGGCGCAGGTCACACCGCTGCCCACGCAGGCCGCCCACACCCACGATGCGGTCTGCGCGTCGGTGAGCCGGCCCGCCGCCGCGGCCGCCAGGACGACGAGGAGGGGGCCGGAGCACGAGACCACGACGGTGATCAGGCCCGCGAGGACGGCGGAGAGCGAGGCGTCCGCCAGGAGACGCCGGCGCGGCGCGGCCGGGGGCCCGCTCCCGGCCCCGCCTGGTTCCTCTACGGGCCCTCCGCCGTGGTGGGCGTCGGCCGCCGGCTCCGGGGCCGGGTGGGACGCTGTCGTCCCGGGCGCCTCGTCCGTCGTGTCTCTCCCGGCGCCCTGCTCGGCCGTGGCCATCCGTGCCGCCCTCTCCCCGCTCCGTAACTCCCGGGCCCGGTAACGTCGTTCACCGGGCCGCTCGTGCGTTCCTACTCTGCCCGTTGCGCGACCTCCGCGAGGCGGGTCACGCCCTCGGTGAACTCCTCGGCGCTCAGGGCCTGGAACGGCAGCCGCAGGAACACCGTCCCGGACGGCGGCGCCGCGTCCGCCGGGTAGAAGGCCGAACCGCGCGTGAGCGCGATGTTCGCCGCGCCCGCCGCCGCGAGGAACTTCTCCTCCGTGGTCCGCACCGGCAGATGCACGCTGATGTAGTAGCCGCCTTCGGGCACGCAGAGCGCGGCGTCGCCGAGCGCCTTCCGTACCGCCTCGACCGCCGTGTCGTGGCGCGGCCGCAGCAGTGTGCGCACCTCGTCGATGTTCCGCCGGACCAGCCCGCTCGCGAAGGCTCGCGCGGCAACCGCCTGGAGCAGCGGGGCCGGTGAGAGGTACGTGCTCTCCGCGAGCGCCGCCAGGTCCTTCGGCGTGCCGAGCGGGGCGATGACGTAGCCGACGCGCAGACCGGGACTGACGACCTTGCTCAGCGAGCCGATCGTCAGCACCTTCGCGCCTTCGACCCCGTCCGCAAGGTCGCCGATGAGTGTCGGGGCCGTACCGGCGAAGCGCAGTTCCCGGTACGGGATGTCCTCCAGGATCGTGAAGCCGAACTCGGCCGACAGCGCCACGAGTTCGCGTCGTTTCTCCTCGCTGGTGGTGACCCCGGCCGGGTTCTGGAAGTCCGGGATCACGTAGACGAAGGCGGGCACCTCCGTACGCAGCCGCTCCCGCAGCACGTCCAGGTCGAGGCCGTCGTGGCGCAGCGGTATGCCGGAGACCTGCGCGCCGTGCCGCTCGAAGATCTGGACGGCCCGGTCGTACGTCGGCGCCTCCGCGAGGACCTTCTTGCGCGGCGCATCCTTGAGCAGGTGGCCGGCGAGCAGGTCGAGGGCCTGGAGCGAGCCGTTGGTGACGAAGATCCGGTCGGGGTCGACGGCGTGGAACGCCCCGAGCTGCTCCCGGAGTTCGGCGTCACCGGCGTGGAGGCCGATCGGCGCGTACTGGAAGAGGCGGCTGGCTTCGGCGGAGAGCAGCGAGCCGGTCAGTTCGGCGATCTCGGCGGACGGGATCGCTTCGAGCGGCGGGATGCCGCGCGAGAAGTGGACTTTCGCGGACGTCGCGTCGGACACAGCAGTCACAGAGGCTCCTTGCAGAGGGAGGAGGGCGGAGAGGGAGGGGGAGGGCGGCAGGCCGGGGCCGGTGGGCCGTACGCCGGTGGGCCGTACGCCGGTGGGCCGGTGCGGCAGGGGCAGAGGGCCCGGGACCCCGGGCCCCGGGACCCCGATGGGGCAGAGGCAGCGGGCGGCGGTGAGCCCGCCGCCGGTCCCGTCGCGCGGCGGTCAGCCCGCCGCCGAACCCGTGGCGCGGCGGGCGTCGAGGGCGAAGTCGGGGCCGATGTCGGCGACGGAGTCCGCGCCGAGCTGGAGCAGCGTGTCCTCGATCTCGCTCCGGAGGAGGTCGAGGACCGACTCCACGCCCTGCTGCCCGGCCAGCCCGAGGCCCCAGAGGTAGGGGCGGCCGACGCACACCGCGTCCGCGCCGTACGCGAGGGCCTTGACGACGTGGACGCCGCTGCGGATGCCGCCGTCCATGAGGACCAGCCCGCGGCCGGCGACCGCGGTCGCCACCTGCTCCAGGGCCACCAGGCTGGGGACCGCGCCGTCGAGTTGGCGGCCGCCGTGGTTGGAGACGATGACGCCGTCCGCGCCGAGGGCGATGCAGCGTTCGGCGTCCTCGGCCCGCAGGATGCCCTTGACCACGATCGGCAGTTGCGTCAGCGAGCGGATCCAGCCCAGGTCGTCCCAGGTCAGGGGCAGGCGTTCGATGCGTGCGCCGTCCGGGATCGGGCCGGTCAGCACGCCCAGGGCGCGCAGGTTGCCGAAGTCGACCTGCACCGGGGTGCGGAAGCCCGCCCGGCGGGTGGTGATGCGGCGGGCCGCGTAGCTGGCGTCGACCGTGACCACGATCGCGGTCGCGCCGGCGTCCTCCGCGAGGGAGACCGTGGCGGCGACGTCCTCGCGGGAGCGGTAGGCGTAGAGCTGGAACCAACTGTCGCTGCCCACCGCTCCGGTGACGTCGGAGAGCGCGTAGTGGCTGTCGGTGCTGACGATCGACACGGTCCCCGTCGCCTCCGCCGCGCGGGCGGTGGCGATCTCGGCGTCCTCGTGGAGGAGGCGCTGCGGGCTGGTCGGGGCGAGCAGGACGGGCAGGGCGAGCCGCCGCCCGAGCACGGTCACCGAGGTGTCGGGCTTGGCGCCCGTGCCGCCGAGGGCGCGGGGGCGCAGCCAGACCTGGTCGAACGCCTCCCTGTTGGCGCGGACGGTGAGCTGGGTGTCGGCGCCGCCCGCCACGTACGCCCAGGTGGCGGCGTCGAGGACGGACGCGGCTGCCTGCTCGTAGTCGTCCAGCGTCAACAGCCCGGATAATTCCCTTGCCATGGATCCTCTTCCGTCGTCGGATGAATTTCCTTGGGCCCGCGGGCCCGTCAGGCAAACTGGTCGAACGCCATCTTGGCCACCATTCCGGTGACCACGAGGACCAGGACGATCCGAACGAATCCGGATCCCCTTTTCATTGCGGTACGCGACCCGATCATGGCGCCGGTGATGTTTCCGACGGCCATGCCGAGACCGAGGGCCCACAGGACGTTTCCCTGCCAGGCGAAGACGGCCAGGGCTCCCAGATTGGACGAGGCGTTGATGACTTTCGCCATGGCCGCGCTCTCCAGGAACTGGGTCGCGAGGAGTGTGGTGAAGGAAATGATGAGGAAGGTGCCGACGCCGGGCCCGAAGACGCCGTCGTAGAAACCGATGCCGACCCCGGCGATGACGATCGCCGCATTGCGGCGGCGCGGGGTGACGACGATGTCGCGCTGCTGGACGCCGAAACTGGGCTTGAAGGCCACGAAGAGCGCCACCGAGATGAGCAGCCCCATGATGACCGGGCGGAAATAACTCGTGGGGACGCTCGACGCGGACAGTGCGCCGAGCGCGCCGAAGGGAACGGCGAGGCCGGCGGCGGGCAGCAGGACCGAGCGGTCCAGCGTGGTGCGCCGCTGGTACATGTACGCGGCGGTCGCGGTCCCCATGACCGCCGCGATCTTGTTCGTGCCCAGGGCCACCGCGGGCGAATACTGGGGGAAGGACAGCAGGAGCACGGGGATGAGCAGGACCCCGCCCCCTCCGACAACCGCATCCACCCAGCCCGCCGCCGTCGCGGCGAGGAGCAGGCCGAGCACCTCGTACAGTTCCACTCTTCCTCATTCACATGACGTGGCCCCGGCTCCCGGGGCCGGGTTCTCGCCGCCGCAGGGTCAGACGACCCCGCGGATCTCCGTCATCGCGGGCAGCACGCGCGGGTGCCGCATCATGCGCTGGGCCCACAGAGGGGCGCTGCGCAGCGAGTAGAAGCGGCGCAGCCAGCGGTCCTGGCCGTCGTACCGGGGGGTGAACGCGGTGCGGCCGTGCACCACAACGTGGTTGTCGAGGACGACGAGGTCGCCCGGCGCGAGCACCAGGTCGCGGCAGACCCGCTCCAGTGCCGAGGACAGGGCCCGCAGCGCGGCCTGCGCTCGGGGGTCGTCGGCCTGCGTGTTGTGCGAGTTGAAGCGCATGAACGGGCGGTCCGCCGGGCCGAAGATCACCGGGTGGGGGCCGGCCGAGGGGCGGGGGCCCGGGATGTTCCGGGCGAAGGAGGTCGGGTACAGGCTGTGGAACTGGGGCTTCCGCAGCTCCGCCACCTCCTCCTCGGCCAGCAGGGGCAGCGCGTCGCGCACGGAGGAGACGCGGGTCGCGGCGATCTGCTCGTGGTCCTGGCGCAGGCAGAGCAGACCGAGGTAGTCGGGGCGGAGCGGATGGTGCACGTTCTCGGTGTGGAAGTCGAACGCGACCGATCCGCTGTTCTCGATCCGGGTCTCCTCGCCGTGCACGGGATGCACGTCGTGGAAGAGGGCGCCGGCTTTCTCGTCCTGATATCCGGTGAGCGAACCGAGGAGATCCGCGACCAGCATCAGGGTGCCGTTGGTCGGGTGGCCGTCGAGGATATGGGCCTCGTGCGTGCCGGGCGTCTTGGGCAGCTCCCCGACCGGAACTCCGCGCAGCAGGCAGAATCCGTTGGATTCCACGTCCGCACCGAAGTCGAGGATGGTTTTGCGCATTCCTTCGGGGAGATCCAGGAGAAGTCCCGAAAGAACGATGGGAACCGAGTCGGACAGGTGGGCGGCGAGCGAGGACAACTCGCCCAGCTTCTCCGCCTCCGGCTCGCTTAATCGGTATGCGTTCAGAGCCTGGGTAGCCATTCTCATGATTCTCACCGATTTCCACGTGCAGCATTGGCTATTACGCCGGGAAACGTAACCCGGGCGGAATCTTTCCGTCAACAATCGCTTTCGGACAGTGACCTTCCGCGCCGACGACTCGGGCAATCACGAACAATCGACCCAACCGGTCATCTCATACCCAAGCAGGCACAATGGACCGGTACGTAAGGGGTGCAGGCCCGGCCGCCCCTTGCTGTTTACCCGTGTGAGCTGCCCGTACGTCCCCGGATGACGAGCGGATGAACAGTGTGAACAGCCCCTCCACGCCCTTTCGGAGCCTGCCTCCGGGGGCCCTGGGAGCACCCCTCGGTGCTGATTTCCCGCCATCCGGACGGGCAGAATCAACGCTGGTGAAACGTGTGAAGGCCGTCACAGAACGCGCGGTACGGACCGGGAACCGCATACAACCGGGCGGGGCGCTCGCATCGGGCGGGATGACGCGGGGTTGGACGACGCCGAGCTGGGTGACGCGCGGCTGGACGACGCCGGGTTGGACGAGGCCGAGCGGGATGACGCGGGTCGGGATGACGCCGGGCGGGGCGCTCGACCCGGCGTCGCCCATGGATTGACGCCGCCCCGACCGGGCTCCCGGGATCGGTGGCGCCCGGCGCGCGCTCGATGTCGCCCCGCCCGATGTCGCCCGGACCCGGTGTCGCCCAGGTCTGTGGTCCCGGGCCCGGTGCCGCCCAGGTCTGTGGTCCCGAACCCGGGTCGCCCGGACCCGGGTCGCCCGGACCCGGTCAGCGGTAGTCGTCGGGGTGGTCCTGCATCCAGGTGTTGATGCCGTCGCGGGTGCCGACGATCGCGGAGAAGTGCTTCTCCAGATGCGCCTCGGTACGGTCCTCGCCCAGGGTGGCGAACAGGGCCTTCATGTCGGCGAGCGGCTTCGCGAAGTGGCCGGGCCCCTTGCTGTCCGCCCGCATCGACGCGTCCAGTTCGGTGAGTTCCTGGGTGACCCGGCCGAGGAAGTAGGCGCAGTCGCCCGCGCCCGGCGTACAGGTCTCGCCCAGGGTCGCCTGGAGCGTCGCGAAGGCGTCCCGGACCAGGGCCGGTTCGGGTGAGGGCACGGCGGTGTCCTCCCGCGTGGGCGCCTCCCGCCCGGCCCGGTCCGCGTCCCCGGCGCTCTCCGCACCCCGGGCCCGGTCAGCGGCCGGCTCCGCCGACGTACCCGGCACATCCGCGCCGGGACCGCCGCCGCTCGACGCCTGCGTGCACGACACCAGCGCGGCGGCCACGGCCGCGACAACAACGCCCGCGCGCAGCCCCGTTCGGGCCGACCGGTACGTACGGCCACGGCCATCGGGCCGGACGTCCGTACCACCGTCAGCCGCAGCACGGCCCGCGTTCGTCCCAGCAGTCTCACGGAACAGCATGAAGCCCCCCTCGTCGGAAGGTGCAGACCATACACGCGCCACCCGTCGCGACCTGCCCTCACGTGAGAAAGGCCGCCATCTCCCCGTACAGCGCCGCCGTGTTGTCCAGGTGGACGTCGTGGCCCGCGCCCGGGACCACGGCGATCCGCGTCGCGGGGTGCCGGGCACGCATCCGGTCCGCCTCGTCCGCCTTCATCGTGCCGTTCCCGCCCCGTACGACCAGGACCGGGCAGCGCACCCGGTCCCACGCGTCCCAGTAGTGCCGCCGCGCGTTCTCCTGGACCGTGGCCACCATCACGTCACGGTCGACACGGGGGTGCAGTCCGCCGGGACCCGGTACGAGTCCGGCGGCCCACGCCCGGCCCGCCGGCCCACCGCCGAAGAACGCCTCGGCCGCCGCCGCGTCCGGGAACGGCACCGGCCAGGAGTCGAGCCACGCCCCGATCTGCTCCGGGAGGCCGGGGCTCGGCCCCGCCGGGCCCGCCTCGACGAGGACCAGCGCCCGGCACACCTCGGGGTGCGCGGCCGCCGTCAGCAGCGCGGTGAGACCGCCCATCGACTGGCCGGCCAGCACCGTGTCCTGTCCGGCCAGACCGAACCGGCGCGCGACCGCCAGGACGTCCCGTACGTGCGCCGCCCGCGTCACGTCCCCGGGCCGACGGGTGCTCTCCCCGCTGCCGCGCGCGTCGAACGCGACGACCCGGTGGGTGGCGGAGAACCGGGCCGCCAACGCGTCCCACTCGCCGCGGTGGCCGGCCAGCCCGTGCAGCAGGAGCAGCGGCGGGCCGTCCCCGCCGTGGTCGGTGCAGACGAGCCGTACGGGACGGGCCCGGCCCCTCCCGGCACCGCCGTCCGTCCCGCCTCCAGCACCGCTCCCCGACTCGCCCGCCGTCCCGTCCTCCGTACCGCTCCCGGCCCTGTCTCCCGCTCCGCCGCCGCGCACCTCGACCGTCACCGTGCGCGTCCTCGCCGTACCCACCCCGTACCCCCTGCTCCCACCGTCGTACGGCCGTCCCGCCCGCCGGCCGCGTCGCCCCGAACGCTAGCCTCGGACGTCTCACGGCCTCAACGGCCGCGAACGGCTCGGTTCACGGAAGGCGATGGTGGCGGGGATGGCGAAGGTACCGGCGGCGGTGGTGGCGGCGAGCGGGCTCATCGGGGGATACGGCGTCGCCCGGTGGACCGGGAAGCGGCCGCTCGGCGGCGCGGCACTCGCGGCGGCCGGCTCCCTCGCCGCGTACGAGTGGAACCGCCAGGCGGGCCCCCGGGCCGCCGCCGGGCTGACCGCCGCCTACGTCGCGGCCTTCGCCGGATCGCACCCGCTCGCGAAGAAGACCGGTGCCTGGCCCGCCGTGTTCGCCGTGGCGAGCGGCATGGCCGCCGCCTCCTGGGCCGTCACCCGCCGCGCCGACTGACCCCCGCCGGGCCGAGCCGCGTACGAAGGAAGACGCGGACGGCCCGGCACCGGGCGGAGCCGCGTACGAAGCAAGGCGCAGGCGGCCCGGCGCCGGGCCGACCCGCGCACGGCAGACCGCGCGCGGGGCACCGGTCCGACCCGCCTCGGCCCCGGTGGGCTACCGTCCCTCAGCCCCGGTGGGTGCCCGCTCCTCATCCTCCCAGCGCGTGCGACACCGTGTAGATCGCCAGGCCCGCCAGCGCGCCGACCACCGTGCCGTTGATCCGGATGAACTGGAGATCGCGCCCGATGTGCGCCTCGATCTTCTTCGAGGTCTGGTCCGCGTCCCAGCTCGCGACCGTGTCGCTGATCAGCGACACGATCTCCGCGCGGTACGTCGTCACCACGTACACCGCCGCGTCCTCCAGCCAGCCGTCCAGCTTGCCCTGGAGCCGCTCGTCGCCCGCCAGCCGCGCGCCCAGCGACATGAGCGACGCGCGCGCCCGCAGCCGCAGTTCGCTGCGCTCGTCCTCCGCGGCCGAGAGGATCATGGTGCGGACGGAGGACCAGACCGAGGCGATGACGTCCTGGACCTCGCCCCGGCCCAGGATCTCCGACTTCAGCCGCTCGACCCGGGCCCGGGTGTCGGCGTCGTTCTGGAGGTCGGCGGCGAAGTCGGTCAGGAACGTGTCGATGGAGCCGCGCGCCGGGTGCTCCGGCATGTCCCGCATCTCCGTGACGAACCGCAGCAGCTCCTTGTAGACCCGCTCCCCCACCCGCTTGTCCACGAACCGCGGGGTCCAGCCGGGCGCCCCGCCCTGCACCGCGTTCATCACCGAGTCGCCGTGCTCCACCAGCCAGTCGTGCGCCCGCGCGCAGACGAGGTCGACGACCTTGCGGTGGCCGCCGTCCGTCACGACCTTCTCCAGCATCGCGCCGAGCCCCGGCCCGACCTCCATCGCGTTCGCCCGGCGGGTGATGGCCTCGCCCACCACCGCCTGCACGTCGGAGTCCCGAAGGACCGTCAGCGCGCCGCGCAGGGCCGTCGCCAGCTCGGCGGTGACCCGGTCGGCGTGCGCGGGCTCCGCGAGCCACACACCGAGCCTCCTGCCGACGCCCAACGCGTGAATTCGGTCACGAATGACCTCTCCGGACAGAAAGTTCTCGCCAACGAAGGAACCGAGGGACTGTCCCAGCTGATCCTTCTTGGTGGGGATGATGGCGGTGTGCGGGATGGGCAGGCCGAGCGGGCGCCGGAACAGCGCAGTCACGGCGAACCAGTCCGCCAGCGCGCCCACCATCCCCGCCTCGGCAGCCGCCGCGACGTAGCCCGGCCAGCCCCCCACACCTGAGCTCTTCGCCCAGGTGGCCAGGACGTAGACGACCGCGACGAACAGAAGGAGGCCGGTGGCCGTGAGCTTCATGCGCCGTACGCCGCGCTGCTTCTCCTCGTCGGCGGCGGTGTACGCGAACGAGGCCAGCGGCCCCGCGCCGCGCGCCGACGCCCCGCCGCCCTCGGGCCGCCGCCCGAACGCGCCGAACCCCGCCGCGGGCCCCGAGCCGGGACCGGACCCCATGGCCGCGTCAGGCCCACCGGCCCGCACGGGCTCACCTTCCCTCTCAGGATCACCGGCCGAGCCCGTGCCCGGCCCCAGCTCCGGCGCACGCCCCGGCGTGCCCTCCGACGGCTCCTGCGACCGCTCCCCGTTCCGCACCGCGCCCTCGCCCTCGTTCCCGGCCCCGTTGCCGGCCTCGTCGCCCGTCTCGTCCCCGGCCCCGCCGCCTGCCGCGTGGCCGTCCTCGCCCTGCCCGCCGGATCCGGTCCGTTCCATCCGCTCCACCCGTCCGCGTACGTCTCGCCCCCGTGCCGTACGCATTGTCCCTGCCTCACCTACTCCCGGCCCGCATGTCGAGTTCCCGACGACCTGCCGCATCATGGGATCAGTACGACCATCACAAGGAGAATCACCGCAGATGCCCAGGCGCCAGGGGTATGCCCTGCTCATCGCCCTCGTGGCGGGCACCGCCATGCTCGCCGTCGCCGTCGCCTTCAGCACGACGCTGCTCTCCGGCCCCCGTTCCGCACCGCGGCCGTCCGCCGAGACGCAGGCGGCGGCCCGCAACCCGGCCGCTCCCGCCGCCTCGGGCGGCGCCTGGGTCGCCACCTGGACCACCGCGCCCGTCCGCGCCGAGCCGGGCACCGAGAACGGGTTCCCCGGAAGCACCATCCGTAACGTCGTGCACACCAGCATCGGCGGCGAGGTCGCCCGCATCACGCTGTCGAACCTCTTCGGAACCACCCCCCTGGTGGTGGATCAGGCCACGGTCAACACCAGGCCGGTGACCTTCAAGGGCGCCGCGACCGTCACCGTCGCGGCGGGCGGACGGGTCGTCAGCGATCCGGTGGCGGTACCCGTCGCCCCCGACTCCGACCTCCAGGTCGGCTTCCGCACCCCGCAGGGAGGCGGCCCGGTCACCTACCACCCCAACTCCCACCAGACCTCGTACCTGATCGACGGACGCGGCACCTTCACCACCACCAACTGGCGCTACCTCACCGCCGTGGACGTCCGCAGCGAGCGCACGCACGGCGCGGTCGTCGCCCTCGGCGACTCGCTGACCGCCGGCAGCGGATCCACCACCGACGCCAACACCCGCTGGCCGGACGTCCTCGCCGACCGGCTGCGCGGCCGGTACGGGGTCGCCAACGCCGGCATCGCGGGCAACCGGATCGCGGGCACGGGCCTCGGCTCGGCCAGCCAGTCGGCCACCGACCGGTTCGACCGCGACGTCCTGTCGGTCGCCGGGGCCCGGACGGTCGTCATCGCCCTCGGCATCAACGACGTGCAGCAGTCCCCCCAGGAGACCGACGCGCAGCGCATCGTGGACGGCCTGCGCGCCCTCACCGACCGGGCGCACGCCCGCGGGCTCACGGTGATCGGCGCGACGCTGACCCCGTTCGAGGGCTACCGCTCCTGGACGCCCCAGCGCAACGCCGTCCGCCTGGCCGTCAACGAACAGATTCGGGCGGGCGCGGTGTTCGACGCGTACGTGGACTTCGACGCGGTCGTACGGGACCCCGCCGCGCCCGACCGCGTCCTCCCCGCGTACGACTCGGGCGACCACCTGCACTTCAACGACGACGGCTACCGCGCGCTGGGCGACCACGTGGACCTGAAGCTGCTGGACCGGGCCGGGGCGCCCCGCACCGACGAGCTCTGACCGGGACGAACGGTGAGGGCGGCGCACCGGGCAGCGGGACCGCAGACCGGCTCGGGAGCAGCGGTCTCGGGGGCGTCGACCGTGGAGGCGTCGGGGGCGTCGGCCGCGTCAGGGGCGTCGGGGGCACGGACGCCGGCTCCCCGCCCCGGTTCCCGCTCGGCGCCCTGCGGCCGGCTTCCCTCATGCCTGCCCCCCCCCGCTCGCCGCCCCAGGTGCCTGTCTCCCGCTCGCCGCCCTGCGACTCGGCGCCCCAGGTGCCCGGCCCCGGCCCGTCGGCCCGCCGGCCCCCTCAGAGTTCCTTGCGGAAGCCGTCCCGGGGGCCCTCCAGCCCACTGCGGCTGCGTGCTTCCAGCTCCGCCTCCCGCGCCTCCTTCAGCCGGCGGCGCTCCGCCTTCGTCCGCTTGCGGTCCACGCCGACGCCGCCCATCAGGGCGAAGCCGGTGATCCGCACGCGCGGGGCCTCCGGGGCGGGCTCGCCCTCCTCGTTGGAGCCCTCGCCGAAGCCGCCCATGATGCCGATGCCCCGGACCTCGACGTTCAGCTCCGGCGGCGCGGTCACATGGATCCCGCCCATGATCGTGATGCAGCGGATCACGGTCTCGCGGTCCTCGAAGTTCGCCTCGCGCAGGTCGATCTCGCCGCCGCCCCACATCGCGAACGCGGTGAACATCCGGCCCACCGTCCAGCGGCCCTTCCGGTTGAACCCGCCCCAGAGGGCGAAGGCGCCCTTCGAGGTCGCGGTCCCGCCGATCCGCGCGGGCCAGTTCGCGGCGGAGCCCCGCAGCGGGGCGGGGGCGGTGGAGCCCACCGGGGCGACGGCCGACCCCGGCGCCGGGAGGTCATGGACCAGCGGTTCCAACTCCCCGTGCGTACGGGCTTTGTAGGCGGTTTCGAGGCGCTGGTCGAACTCGTCCATATCCAGTCGGCCCTCGGCCACGGCCTCGCGCAACAGCTCCGCGATCCGCTCGCGCTCGGTATCGGAGGCGCGCATGTCCGGACGTTCACTTGTCATACCCGCAGCCTATTGAACACACCTGTCCCAGGCCCAGAGTTACCGGCCCGCAACCCACCGCGCGCCACGCCGAGCCAGCCACGCCACACCCGGAACCGCCGAGTACCGGCCGCGGACCCACCCGGTACCGGCCAGGCCCGTCCGGAGCCGCCCCCGGGTGGGCCAACCCGGACCCGGCCCGCCCCGCCCCGCCCGTGGCGGGCCACGCCCCTCAGGGCGCGGACTCGTACATCCTCGCGATCACGGCCTCGATGTCCGGCTCCCGCACCGACAGATCGACCAGCGGATACCCCGCGGCGATCCGCGCCACCAGCGGAGCCGCCGACGCCGCGGCGGGGAAAGCCAGCCACTGGCGCGGCCCCTCCACCTTGACGACCCGCACGGGCGGCCGGCCGTCCGCCCCCTCCGACTCCAGGCGGATCGGCGGGAGTTCACGCTCCAGGTCCACCACGAGCATGCGCTCGCTCTCCCCCACCTCGTGGAGGCCCGCCAGCGAACCGTCGTACATCAGGCGGCCGTGGTCGATCACCATGACCCGGCTGCACAACTGCTCGATGTCGGTGAGGTCGTGGGTCGTCAGCAGGACCGTCGTGCCGCGCTCGGCGTTCAGGTCCTTGAGGAACTGCCGCACCTTGACCTTGGAGACCACGTCCAGCCCGATCGTCGGCTCGTCCAGGTACAGCACCTCCGGATCATGGAGCAACGCGGCCGCGATGTCGCCGCGCATCCGCTGCCCCAACGAGAGTTGCCGTACCGGGACCTCCAACAGCTCTCCCAGGTCCAGGAGTTCCACGCAGCGGTCCAGGTTCTCCCGGTAACGCCGGTCAGGGATGCGGTACATGCGGTGCATCAGCCGGTACGAGTCGCGCAGCGGGAGGTCCCACCAGAGCGTCGTGCGCTGGCCGAAGACGACGCCGATGCGGTGCGCCAGCCGGGTCCGCTCCCGGGACGGGTCGATGCCGGCGACGCGCAGCCGGCCGCCGCTCGGAGTGAGGATGCCGGTCAGCATCTTGATCGTGGTCGACTTCCCGGCCCCGTTCGGACCGATGTAGCCGACCACCTCACCGCGCGCGACGCGGAAGCTGATCCCGTCCACGGCCCGCACCTCGCGGCGCTCGGAGCGCAGCAGCCCGGTGCGGCGGCGGACCTGGAAGACCTTCTCCACACCGTCGAGGGTGATGAAGCCGCCCTCGTCCACACCCGCCCCCAACGGGCCCCCCTGCGCCCGCCGCGTCACCCCACGCGCCACGTCCGCCGAGCCCGGCTCACCCGCCGCGCCCACCTCAGCCACACCCGTCTCTCCCCCCGTGTCCGCCTCTCCCATCACGCCCGCCTCCCCCATCCCGCCCGCCTCACCCGCCGTATCCGCCACGTCCGTCTCCCTCTCGCTCACACCCGCCCCCTCAGCTGCCCGTGCTCCGGTACGACCGCAGTCCCGTCCGCCACGCGAGGCCCGCCAGCCCCCAGCAGCCGGCCGCCACCAGGGGCGGCAGGAACGCCACCCACTGCGGCAGGCCGACCGGGTACTCCCGGCCCAGCACGTACAGCGCGGGCAGCCAGCTGACGAAGGCCAGCGGCACCACGAACGTCACCCCGCGCACGAGGTCCTTCGCGAAGATCGTGGGCGGGTACTGGAGCAGCGTCGTCCCGCCGTACGTGAAGGAGTTCTGCACCTCCGAGGCGTCCTGGGCGACGAACTGGAAGGCCGCCCCCGCCACGAAGACCGCCCCGAAGATCGCCGCCCCGCTCACCACCATCGTCGGCAGCATCAGCACCTTCAGCGGCGTCCACGCGATGTCCAGCGTGACGAGCGCGTACCCGAGCACCAGCAGCCCCTGGGTGATCCGCCCGACCCGGCGCAGCGCGAACCGGTCCGCCGCGACCTGCGCCAGCACCGGGACCGGCCGCACCAGCAGGGTGTCCATCGTGCCGTCCCGCACCCGGCGGCCCACCCGGTCCATCGACCCCAGCAGCAGATCGCACAGGCCGAACGCGGTGGCCGACAGCCCGTACAGCAGGGCGATCTCCGGCAGGCTGTAGCCGCCCAGCGCGTCCACGTGCGAGAACATCAGCAGGATCGTCACGAAGTCGAAGGCCGTCACCGCGAAGTCCCCGAACACCGTCATGGCGAACGAGGCCCGGTAGGCCATCGTCGAGCGCACCCACATGGCCATGATCAGCCCGTACGCCCGTACGCCCTCCAGCAGCCGGCGCCGCTCCGGGAACGGGAAGGGGAACACCTCGGCCGCGACCACGGCCTCCCCGGAAGCCCGGCCACCGCCCCCGTCCACCGCGGCCGTCCCCGTACCCGGCCCGTCCGCCCGTGCCACGTCCTCAACCACCCTGCACCACCACCCTCCTGGTCGCCGCCGTCTGCACCAGCCGGCCCGCCACCAGCAGCACCACCGCCCAGCCGCCCTGGAACGCGTACGCCTCCACCAGCCCCCACCCCGTGTGCTTGCCGAGGAACACATCGGCCGGGACCTGGAGCAGCGACGACCACGGCAGCGCCCGCGCCACCTCGCCCAGCAGCCCGGGGAAGAGGTTCAGCGGCAGCAGCATCCCGGAGAAGAACAGCCCGGCCAGCGACACGATCCGCATCGCGCCCACCCCGTCCATCAGCCAGAACGCCGACAGCGCCACCAGATAGCGCACCGCGAAGCTGACCACCACGCCCAGGAACACCGAGCCGAGGAACGCCGCCCAGGTCCACGGCGAACCGGGCAGCGCCAGATCGAAGGCGAGCGCGCCGAGGACCATCGGCACGACGCCCCGGCCCAGCAGATGGAACGCCGCCCGGCCCAGGTCGCCCGCCAGCCACCACAGCTGGAGGTCGACGGGCCGGTACAGATCGACGGCGACGTCCCCCGTGCGGATCCGCTCCACCAGTTCGTCCTCGAAGCCGCCGCCCATCATGGCGCAGGCCATCAGGAGGGCCTGCCCGAGCCAGACGTAGGTCAGCGCCTCGGACGCGTCGTACCCGCCGAGCCGCGGACGCGCGTCCCACAGGGCGGTGTAGGTGTACGCCACGATGAAACCGAAGACCGTGTTGGTGAACACCCCCGCGGCCGTCGCCGTCCGGTAGGTGGCGTAGCGCCGGAATCCGCCCGCCGCGACCACCGCGTAGAGCCGCACACCCGTCCCCTCTCCCCCGCCGCCGCCGGCTCCCGACACCAAAGCACGTGAGCCTAGTGCGGCCCCGGAGACCGCCGCGACCGAATATCCGGACGCCCCGCCGCCACGGCCCGGGGCACGGCGACGACCGGAGGAGGGAACGCGACGCCATATCCGTAGATTCCATGACCAAACGGGCAGTATGGGGGCACTGACCCCGCCCGAGGAGTCCCACCCACATGAGCGACGCGCCACAGCAATGGGCCCCCCGCGACCCCTCGGGCGCGGCAGCCGCAGAGCCGGACGGTTCCGCACCGGCATCCGGGAAGAAGGGCGGCGGCAAGAAGAAACGCCCCCGCCGCACCGGCTGGCGGCGCGCGATCCCGACCTGGCGGACGGCCCTCGGCACCTTCCTGGGCCTGGCCCTCCTCCTGGGCGCCGCGATCTTCACCGCCTACCAGCTCGTCGACATCCCCGCCGCCAACGCCGCCGCCACCGCCCAGTCGAACGTCTACCTCTACAACGACGGCAGCGTCATCGCCCGCGACGGCGACGTCAACCGGGAGAAGGTCAAGCTCTCCCAGGTCCCCCCGACCGTGCAGCACGCCGTGCTCGCCGCCGAGGACCGCGACTTCTACTCCGAACGGGCCGTGGACGTGAAGGCGATGGCCCGCGCCGGCTGGAACACCGCGACCGGCAAGGGCAAACAGGGCGGCTCCACCATCACCCAGCAGTACGTGAAGAACTACTACCTCGGCCAGGAACGCACCCTCCTGCGCAAGGCCAAGGAGTTCATCATCGCGGTCAAGCTCAACCGCGAGGTCACCAAGGACCAGATCTTCGAGGGCTACCTCAACACCAGCTACTTCGGACGCAACGCGTACGGCATCCAGGCCGCCGCCCAGGCGTACTACGGCAAGAACGTCGAGGACCTCACCACCTCCGAAGGCGCCTACCTCGCCTCCCTGCTCAACGCCCCCAGCGCCTACGACGTCGTCGCCCACCCCGACAACCGGCCCGCCGCCCGGCACCGCTGGAACTACGTCCTGGACGGCATGGTCAAGGAGGACTGGCTCACCCCCGCCGAACGGGCGGAGAGCCGCTTCCCCACCCCCGGCAAGGCCAGGCCCTCCACCGGGCTCTCCGGCCAGCGCGGCTACATCGTGCAGGCCGTCGAGGACTACCTGGACCAGCGCGGCATCCTCGACGGCAAGACCCTCGCCACCGGCGGCTACCGCATCACCACCACCCTCGACAAGGCCAAGCAGGACGCCTTCGTCGAAGCCGTCGACACCCACGTGACCACGCGGACCAGCCCCGACCGCAAGGCCGACCGCAACGTCCGCGTCGGCGGCGCCTCGATCGCCCCCGACACCGGCGAGGTCGTCGCCCTGTACGGCGGCATCGACTACACCCGCCAGTACGTCAGCAACGCCACCCGCCGCGACTACCAGGTCGGCTCCGTCTTCAAGCCGTTCGTCCTCACCTCCGCCGTCGTCAACCACTCCGCCACCCAGGACGGCCGGCCCATCACCCCCAACACCGTCTACGACGGCACCAACAAACGCCCCGTCACCGGCCCCCAGGGGCCCACCGACTACGCCCCCGCCAACGAGGACGACGCCGACTACGGCGACATCACCGTGCGCGCCGCCACCGACAAGTCCGTCAACGCCGTGTACGCCCAGATGGCCCAGGACGTCGGCCCCGCGAAGGTCCGCGCCACCGCCGTCGCCCTCGGCATCCCCGCCGACACCCCCGACCTCACCGCCTCCCCCTCCATCGCCCTCGGCACCGCCAACGCCAGCGTCCTCGACATGGCCGAGGCGTACGCCACCCTCGCCGACCACGGACGGCACGGCCGCCACGTCCTCGTCGACAAGATCACCAAGGACGGCACGGAGGTCGACCTGCCCACCCGCACGACCACCCAGGCCGTCACCCGCGAGGCCGCCGACACCACCACCGCCGTCCTGCGCGGCGTCGTCGAGGGCGGCACCGGCACGGCCGCCCAGGCGGTGGGCCGCCCCGCCGCCGGCAAGACCGGCACGGCGGAGGAGGACCGGGCCGCCTGGTTCGCCGGTTACACCCCGGACCTCGCGACCGTCGTCGCCGTGATGGGCCAGAACCCGGACACCGGCGCCCAGGCCCCGCTGTACGGAGCCCTCGGCCAGGCCCGGATCAACGGCGGCGGCGCACCGGCCGAGACCTGGGCCGCCTACACCGAGGCGGCCCTCCGCTCCTCCCCGGCCAAGGAGTTCGACCTGCGCCCGGCCCCCGGCTCCGACGAGGACGAGGCCCCGCTCGACGAGGACGACGACGGCACCCCCGACCCGTCCGCCCCCACGGATTCCGGCACCGGCACCCCGCCCACCCCCGGCACCGAGACCGGAGGCAACGACTCCGGCGGCACGGACCGAGGCGGGGACGGGGGTGAGGACGGCGGCGGAGAGACCGGCGGCACGGACGGCGGCGGCACCGAGGGGAACGACGGCGGTACGGACGCCGACAGCGGCGGCACGGACGGCGGCCCGGCGGGCGAGGGCGCGCGGGGCACCCGGGCGCCCCGCTGACCCGCCCGCCACCGGCGACGACGCGCTGTCAGTGCCCGGACGTCGCCTTCAGGCCGACCACGGACACCAGCAGCAGACAGACGAAGAAGATCCGGGCGGCGGTCACCGGCTCGTTCAGCACCACCATGCCGAGGATCGCCGCACCGGCAGCGCCGATGCCGACCCACACCCCGTACGCCGTACCGATCGGCAGCGTCTTCGCGGCATGCGACAGCAGGACCATGCTCGCCACGATCCCGAGACCGGTGAACACGCTCGGCCACAGCCGGGTGAACCCCTCGGTGTACTTCATCCCGATCGACCAGCCCACTTCGAGCAGACCGGCGACGATCAACAGAACCCAGGCCATGACAGGCACCTCCGACGAGAACCACGCGAACAGAAACGGGGTGCGTCGTCTTTGCCAGCCCGGTACGGCGCGTCTCGTCGGGTGCCACCACCGTAGCAAAAACAGGGAAAGGGCCTGGTGACCACCGTCACCAGGCCCCACGACCACACCGGCCGACCGGCACGGCCACCGGCGGCCGACGACGGGCACCGGCCCGTCGAGCCGCGGATCGCGTCGCGCTACAGATGTCGCGCCACAGATACAGCCCCGTTGTCGCTACAGATACAGCCCCGTCGAGTCCACCGACCCCTCGAACCGGTCGGCGGCCACCGCGTGCAGATCGCGCTCCCGCATCAGGACGTACGCCACGCCCCGCACCTCGACCTCGGCGCGGTCCTCGGGGTCGTACAGCACCCGGTCACCGGGCTCGACCGTCCGCACGTTCTGCCCGACCGCGACGACGACGGCCCAGGCCAGCCGCCGGCCCACCGCGGCCGTCGCCGGGATCAGGATGCCGCCGCCGGAGCGCCGCTCGCCCTCGGCCGTGTCGTTCCGCACCAGGACCCGGTCGTGCAGCATCCGGATCGGCAGCTTGTCGTCGTGCGTGGTGTCGTGGGTGTTCTCGCTCACGCCCGCAACCTACCTGCCGGGCCCCGGACCGCACGCTTCCGGGGGCACCCGGAAGGCGCACGGCCCCGACGGGGCGGTACGCCCGGCCCCGCCCCGTACACCGCGACGCCTTCGCGCCACCGGCCGGCCGGGTGCCGCTACCTGCCCCGGCGCTTCGACACGGCGATCAGGCCCACCACGCCGACCACCAGCAGCGCCGCGGGAATCACGCGCTCCAGTCGCGGCGAGCCGTCCTCCGCGACGAACTGCGCCTTCACCTCCGACACCGAGCGGTTCACCGCGACGAACGCGCGGCCGGCCGTCCGGTCCACGGACTGGGCCGCCTTCGCCTTCGCATCTCCGATGATCGTCTTCGGGTGTACGCGCACCCCGATCTCGTCGAGCACCACCGCGAGCTGCTTGCGCCTGCTGATGATGTCCGCCTCGATCTGCGCAGGGGTCCTGGCATCCGACACTGCGCCGCCTCCGTGGTCGTCGTCCGGTAAACCTTCGTCTGGATCCTTCGTCGACAGTCTGTCAGCTCGAACGTCCGCACACCCGGCGGCACCCCTATTACCCTCGGTCCCGTCCGACCCGCGCACCACCCGAGGAGAACCAGATGAGCGAGCGACTGAAGCCCGGCGACCCCGCTCCCGCCTTCACCCTTCCCGACGCCGACGGCAACGAGGTGTCGCTCGCCGACCACAAGGGCCGCAAGGTCATCGTGTACTTCTACCCGGCCGCGCTCACCCCCGGATGCACCAAGCAGGCCTGCGACTTCACCGACAACCTCGACCTCCTGGCCCAGGCCGGCTACGACGTCATCGGCGTCTCCCCCGACAAGCCGGAGAAGCTCGCGAAGTTCCGCGACACGGAGAACCTCAAGGTCACCCTGGTGGGCGACCCGGCCAAGGAAACTTTGGAGGCGTACGGGGCCTTCGGCGAGAAGAAGCTCTACGGCAAAGTGGTGACGGGCGTGATCCGCTCCACCGTCGTCGTCGACGAGGAGGGCAAGGTCGAACACGCGTTCTACAACGTGAAGGCGACCGGCCACGTGGCCAAGATCATCAGGGACCTGGGCATCTGACCGCTCCCTGACCGCCCGCCGGGAATCACCCGCTCCGCATACGGTCTCGACATGCTCTCCTGCCCGGAGAACCTGTCGAGATCGTGTGACGGAGATCGCATCAGCCCACAAAGTCGGTTTGCGACCGTCACATCCGCGCAGAAGCCTTTCCTGGAACACACTCCGAGGAAAGGACCCGGCCATGGCGGCCTCCGACCCGCACCAGGCGGCCGACCCCGATGCGGTCAAGCGCCACCCCACCCTTTTCCGGGCCATCCGCAAGCGGCGGAACCCTCCGCTGCGCCGGACGGACATCACGGTCACCGACGACGCCGCGGTCAAGCGGGCCGTGAAGGCGGCCTCGCTCGGCAACGCCATGGAGTGGTTCGACTTCGGCATCTACTCCTACCTGGCCGTCACCCTCGGGCACGTGTTCTTCCCCTCCGGGAACGACACCACCCAGCTCCTCTCCTCGTTCGCCACCTTCGCCGTGGCCTTCCTCGTGCGCCCGCTGGGCGGCATGTTCTTCGGACCGATGGGCGACAAGCTCGGCCGCAAGAAGGTCCTCGCGCTCACGATGATCCTCATGGCCGTCGGCACGTTCGCGATCGGCCTGATCCCCTCGTACGACACGATCGGCGTCTGGGCCGCGGTCCTGCTGATCTTCTTCCGGATGCTTCAGGGCTTCTCCACGGGCGGTGAGTACGGCGGCGCCTCGACGTTCATCGCCGAGTACGCCCCCGACAAGCGGCGCGGGTTCTTCGGCAGCTTCCTGGAGTTCGGCACCCTGGCCGGCTACGTCGGCGCGGCGGGCCTGGTCACGGCCCTGTACGCCCTGCTGACCGACGCCCAGATGGAAGCCTGGGGGTGGAGGATTCCGTTCCTCGTCGCGGGCCCGCTGGGCTTGGTCGGCCTCTACCTGCGACTGAAGCTGGACGAGACCCCGGCGTTCCAGAAGCTGGAGGGCGGCATCGCCCACGCGACGGAGGCGGCGGACAGCGTCGAGGCCACGGCCAAGGGCGACCTGGCGAAGATCTTCCGGCAGTACTGGCCGACGCTGATCCTCTGCATCTGCCTGGTCGGCGCGTACAACATCACCGACTACATGCTGCTGTCGTACATGCCGACGTACCTCTCCGACGAGCTCGGCTACAGCGAGACGCACGGGCTGCTGATCCTGCTCGCGGTGATGGTGTTCCTCATGCTGATCATCGCCCAGGTCGGCAAGCTCTCCGACCGATTCGGCCGCAAGCCGCTGCTGATGGCCGGCATGCTGGGCTTCCTCTTCCTCTCGCTCCCCGCGTTCCTCCTCATCCGGATCGACGGCATCTTCCCGATCACCATCGGCATGCTGATGCTGGGGCTCTCCCTGGTCTGCATGCTCGGCACGATGTCGGCGGCGCTCCCGGCCCTGTTCCCGACGAACGTCCGCTACGGCTCCCTGTCGGTCGGCTACAACCTCTCCGCGTCGATCTTCGGCGGCACCACCCCGCTGGTGATCACCGCCCTGATCAGCTGGACCGGCTCCAACCTGATGCCGGCGTACTACGCGATGGCTGCGGCCCTGATCGGCGTGATCGCGGTGGCCTGCATGAAGGAGACCGCCCAGCAGCCGCTGATCGGCTCCCCGCCGTCGGTGGAGACGGACGAGGAAGCGGCGGAACTGATCCAGGCCCAGGCCCCAGAACCGAAGTTCTGACCCCTCCCGCCCCTCCCCCGGAGGAACGGCCCGCACCCTCGGCGGAACGGCCCGCACTGCTCGCGTCGAGCGGCGCGGGCCGTTCCGCTTTGCACGGGCTCCCCACCACCCTCGCCGCTTTTCGCGCGTGACCGTCCGATAGACGGTTCGTTACTCCGTACGGGGCCGCGAACGTTTGCGCGGCGGGGATCGGAGGGGGCATGGGGACGGTTCGCTACACGCGCGAGCTGCTGGAGGAAGCGGCGCGCATGACGACGAACTCCACCGAGGCCGTGCTGTGGTGCGGCGGGAAACCGACACCGGGCAGTCGGAGCTATCTGCGCAAGAAGATGTCCGAGGCGGGCGTGGACATCACGCACTTCGCCGACCTGTCAGTACGCCACACGGAAGAGAGACTGCGCGAGTTGGTCGCATGCTCCACAAGTGTCGCCGAGGTCGTACGGAGGTTGGGCATCAGCCCGGTGGGCGGCAACCACGCCCACATCAGCCGCCGCATCAGCGCTCTGGGCATCGACACCTCACACTTCACCACGGGGTCGCTCGGCAGCCGAAGGGCCTCGGGCCCGGCCGTCGACCGCCTGGCTCTCCGTACTCCCGCGGACGGCAGAGTCCCCGGCGAACGGCTCCGCAGAGAGCTCGTACGCAGGGGTGTCGAGGACAAGTGCGACGGATGCGGCAACACCGGGGAGTGGATGGGGCAGCCGCTCCGGCTCGAAGTGGACCACGTCAACGGCGACTGGTGGGACAACCGTCCGGAGAATCTGCGCCTTCTCTGTCACAACTGCCATGCGGCGACCGACACCTACCGTGGCCGCAAGCGCGGGAGCGCGGCGTGAGCGCCGCCTACCCACGAGACCTGCTGGCGCGCGCGGCCTCGGAATCGGGCAGCCTCGTGGATCTCCTGCGCCGCCTCGGCGCCCCCTTGGGCAGCCGATCCCTGCGCTACGTCCGGTCGCGGCTCGCGCACTACGGAGTCGACACGTCCCACTTCGTGGACGAAGACCTCCCTCCGCGAGCGCGACGCGCCTACCCGCGTGAACTCCTCGCCGAAGCCGCCGCCCGGTCGCAGAGCATCCGGGAGATGTTCACGTACCTGGGCCTTCCGCCGACCGACAGCCCTTACGGCTACCTGCGCAAAAGGATGGACCGGCTCGGCATCGACACCTCCCACTTCACCAGTGGCCGCCGGTACGGAACTCCCTCGACTCCACGCGCCGACCTGTCGCGGGCGGTCGCCGCGTCCCACAGCCTGGCCGGTGTCTTGAGAGCCCTGGGCCTGAGCGACAAGAACAACGCCGCTCGCGCCCGGGTGAAGCGGGACATCGATGCCTACGGCTTGTCCGTGGAGCACTTCACCGGACAGGGGCACAGTCGCGGAACGCGCTCACCGAACCGCAGGTCCGCGGCGGAGACACTCCGTCGCCTGGCCCCCGGAACTCCTCGGGCGAAGACGGCTCGGCTGCGACGGGCCCTGGACGATCTCGGGGTTCCGCATGTCTGCGTGACGTGCGGTACCGGAGACACCTGGCACGGCAGGCGGCTCGTCCTGGAGATCGACCACATCAACGGCGACCGGCTCGACAACCGCCGGGAGAACCTCCGTTACCTGTGTCCCTCATGCCACAGCCAGACGCAAACCTTCTCGAATCGCCGCCACCTCGCACAGTAGAGTGGGGCACGCGGGTCCGTACCCCAGCTGGCCAAGAGGGCGCCGGTTTAGGTCCGGTGTGTCGTGGGTTCGAGTCCCACCGGGCCCACAGGTCGAGAGCGGCTGCTCCCTTCGAAACGAAGAGAGCAGCCGCTCTCGCTCGTGTCACCCCACCAACTCCCGCACCACCGGCACCAGCGCCCGGAACGCCTTGCCGCGGTGGCTGATCGCGTTCTTCTCCGCGGGGGTCAGTTCCGCGCAGGTGCGGGTCTCGTCCTCGGGCTGGAGGATCGGGTCGTAGCCGAAGCCGTGGGTACCCGACGGGGTGTGGCGGAGGGTGCCGTTGAGGCGGCCCTCGACCACGCGTTCCGTGCCGTCGGGGAGGGCCAGGGCGGCGGCGCAGGCGAACCAGGCGCCGCGGTGCGGGGTGTCGATGTCGCCGAGCTGGGCCAGGAGCAGGTTCAGATTGGCCTCGTCGTCGCCGTGGGTGCCGGACCAGCGGGCCGAGAAGATGCCGGGGGCGCCGCCCAGGACGTCCACGCAGAGGCCGGAGTCGTCGGCGACGGCGGGGTGGCCGGTGGCGCGGGCCAGGGCGTGGGCCTTGAGGAGCGCGTTCTCGGCGAAGGTGACGCCGGTCTCCTTGACGTCGGGGATGTCGGGGTACGCGTCCGCGCCGACGAGGTCGAGGTCGAGTCCCGCGTCGGCGAGGATGGCGTGGAGTTCGGTGATTTTCCCGGCGTTGCGGGTGGCGAGGATCAGGCGCTTCATGGGGCGATTATCGCCGGGCCCGGCGGCCTTCCCGGCACGGTCCTCCGCCCGCGCCGGGCGGGGGCCCCGGCCCCCACTTCTCTCCCGGGGCTACGGGCTGCAGACCTTGCCGATCTCCGTGGCCGCGTCCGTCACCGGGGTGATGTCGGGGGTGGCGTCGCCGGCCTCGATGGACCTGCGGACCTCGGTGACGCCCGCCTGGAGGTCGTCGACGGCTTGGGAGAGGTCGGCGTTGTCCGTGGTGTCGTCGAGCTTCTTCAGCTCGCGGTCGATCTCGTCGAGGGACTCGGACGCCTGGGTGATGTCCTCGGAGGCGTTGGAGACGGCCTGCTGGAGGTTGTTGACGCTGGTGGCGATGGCGTCGGCGGTGCGGACGCAGTCGAGTGCCTTGTCGAGGCCGGCGCAGCCCGCGGCGGTGGTGAGCGTCAGCAGGGCGGCGGCGGTGGCGAGTGCGAGGCGTTGGTGGCGGCGCGAGGCCATGGTGCGGTCCCTCCCCGGGGGTCGCGTACGTGGACGGGCGTACGGTTCGACCCGTACGCCCGTGCTCGTAACGACGCTGTGCGGTGCGTATGTGGTTGCTTCTTTACCCGGGAGGGGTGCGTCGCTACGCGTCCCGCGTGCTCGCGAGCGCTTCGCGCTGGAGTGCGGCGAGGTCGACGCAGCCGGCGGTGGCGAGGTCGAGGAGCGCGCCGAGTTCGGTGCGGTCGAAGGGGGCGCCCTCGGCGGTGCCCTGGACCTCGACGAAGCGGCCGTCGCCGGTGCAGACGACGTTCATGTCGGTCTCGGCGCGGACGTCCTCCTCGTAGCAGAGGTCGAGGAGGGGGGTGCCGTCGACGATGCCGACGCTGACGGCGGCGACGGTGTCGGTGAGCGGCTTGCGGCCGGCCTTGACGATCTTCTTGCCCTGGGCCCAGGCGACGGCGTCGGCGAGGGCGACGTAGGCGCCGGTGATGGCGGCCGTACGGGTGCCTCCGTCGGCCTGGAGGACGTCGCAGTCCAGGACGACGGTGTTCTCGCCGAGGGCCTTGTAGTCGATGACGGCGCGCAGGGAGCGGCCGATCAGGCGGCTGATCTCGTGGGTGCGGCCGCCGATCTTGCCGCGTACGGCTTCGCGGTCGCCGCGGGTGTTGGTGGAGCGGGGGAGCATGGAGTACTCGGCGGTGACCCAGCCTTCGCCGCTGCCCTTACGCCAGCGGGGGACGCCTTCGGTGACGGAGGCGGTGCAGAGGACTTTGGTGTCGCCGAAGGCGATGAGGACGGAGCCTTCGGCGTGCTTGCTCCAGTTGCGTTCGATGGTGACGGGGCGGAGCCGGTCGGGGGTGCGGCCGTCGATGCGAGACATGGGGGCGACTTTATCCGTTGGCGGGGGTGGCTCCGTTCGGGTGCGCCGGGCTGGGTCGCCGTGGGCGGGGACGTGGTGGTGGGGCCGTGCTGGTGGGTACGGCGCGGGCCCCGGCCTCCGTAGAGGGGGTACGGCAGGAGCCCCGGTCTCCCTAGAGGGGGTACGGCGCGGGCCCCGGCCTCCGTGGGGGGAGGTCGGGGCCCGTGGGGTCCGGCGGGGGTCAGCCGGTCACATCATGTCTTCGATGTCGGCGGCGATGGGGTCGGCGTCGGTGCCGATGACGACCTGGATCGCGGTGCCCATCTTGACGACGCCGTGGGCGCCGGCGGCCTTGAGGGCGGCTTCGTCGACCTTCTCGGGGTCGTGGACCTCGGTGCGGAGGCGGGTGATGCAGCCTTCGATCTCGTCGATGTTGTCGATGCCGCCGAGCCCGGCGACGATCTTCTCAGCCTTGGTGGCCATGTCCTTCTCCCTGTTTCACGCGCAGACGGCCGCCCGCTGCGGGTCCGTTTCGTCACGGTAACGCACGGTTGGCCCAACTTCGCGGGCGGGTAACCGGACGATCCCGAAAGATGACGATCACCGGTGCCCTGCCTTCCGGTACGGACTCCGGACCGTGACGCAACTGGTCTACACCAGTTTGCAACGACCGCCAAACGTGAAGTGTTCCGGGAGGACGCCCATGAGTTCGAGCGCCGCTGCGGCCGCACCGCGGCAGAAATGGTGGAACGGACCGGTCCAGGGCCTGCAGAAGGTCGGGCGGAGCCTCCAGCTCCCGGTGGCCGTCCTCCCCGCCGCCGGTCTGCTCGTCAGCCTCGGCAATCTCTTCGACTCCTATCTGAACGGCGCCTTCTGGGAGAAGACCTCCAAGGTTCTGCTCAACGGCGGCGGCGCGATCCTCGACGGCGAGCTGGGCCTGCCCCTGCTGTTCTGCATCGGGGTGGCGATCGGGTTCGCGAAGAAGGCCGACGGCTCCACCGCGCTGGCGGCCGTCGTCGGCTTCCTGGTCTACCGGGGGGTGCTGACGGCCTTCCCGATCGACGGCACGGTGACCGACGAGCTGCCGGACGGCGAGCCGCAGAACCCGGGCGTGCTCGGCGGCATCCTGATCGGCCTGCTGACGGCCGTCGTGTGGCAGCGCTACCACCGGACCAAGCTGGTCGACTGGCTCGGCTTCTTCAACGGCCGGCGGCTGGTGCCGATCCTGATGGCGTTCCTCTGCGTCATCCTCGGCACCCTGTTCGGGCTGCTGTGGCAGCCGGTGGGCGACGGGCTGACCTGGTTCTCCAAGCAGTTGATCGACCTCGGCTCGTGGGGCGCGGCGATCTTCGGCTTCGCCAACCGGCTGCTGATCCCGATCGGCATGCACCAGTTCCTGAACACGTTCTTCTGGTTCCAGGCGGGCGAGTTCACCGGGGCGGACGGCAAGACGGTGCAGGGGGACATCTCCCGGTTCTTCGCCGAGGACCCGACGGCGGGCCAGTTCACCTCGGGCTTCTTCCCGATCATGATGTTCGGCCTGCCCGCCGCCGCCCTCGCCATCACGCACTGCGCGCGGCCCGAGCGGCGCAAGGAGGTGGCGGGGCTGATGGCGTCGGTGGCGCTGACCTCGTTCGTGACGGGGGTGACCGAGCCGCTGGAGTTCTCGTTCATGTTCGTCGCGCCGCTGCTGTACGGCGTGCACGCGGTGCTCACGGGTGCGTCGATGGGCATCACCTGGCTGCTGGGGGTGCACGCGGGGTTCAGCTTCTCGGCGGGGCTGATCGACTACGTCGTGAACTGGCATCTGGACACGAAACCGTGGCTGATCATCCCGATCGGCGCGTGCTTCGCCGTCGTCTACTACGTGATCTTCCGCTTCGCGATCACCAAGTTCGACCTCAAGACACCGGGGCGCGAACCGGAGGAGATCGAGAAGGAGATGGAGAAGGATCTGACGAAGTAGCGTCGGAGCGCAGGGCGGCGGGGCTTGGAGCCCACCGCCCCTCGGCCCGCCGAAGGCCCCCGGACCACCTGGTCCGGGGGCCTTCGCCGTGTCACCGAACGTGCCGGATCTGCTACTGCGAATCAAAGCGAGAATTGCAGGTTCCTTATCTAACCCTCACCGTGCTAAAACTGGTCTACACCACTGAGTGGTCCAGACCACGGCTCTCTGCCGCCGTCTGTCGAGTCGCCGCCTCCCTTCATCAACGACCTGGGCGGCACCGTGCCCCCATGGAGGAAGTTGATGACCACGGCTGAGACCGCACCCGCGGCCGAGAAGAAGAAGGGCGCCGGCGCGATGGCCGTCATGCAGCGCATCGGCCGCAGCCTGATGCTGCCGGTCGCCGTGCTGCCGGCCGCCGCCCTCCTGGTCCGCCTCGGCAACGACGACATGCTGGGCCGCGACTCGTTCCCGACCTTCATCACGAAGCTCGCCGGCTACATGTCCGCGGGCGGCAACGCGCTCCTCGACAACATGGCGCTGCTGTTCGCCGTCGGCATCGCGATCGGTTACGCGAAGAAGTCGGACGGCTCGACCGCCCTCGCCGCCGTCACCGGTTACCTGGTCTTCAAGAACGTGCTGGCCACCTTCACGGACCCGAACCTGGACAAGGTCGCCAAGGTCATCGACGGCAAGATCGTCATGACCGAGGCGCCGGTGGACGCCAAGGTCCTCGGCGGTGTCGTGATGGGCCTCGTGGTGGCCCTGCTCTACCAGAAGTTCTACCGCACCAAGCTGCCCGACTGGGCGGGCTTCTTCAGCGGCCGCCGCCTGGTCCCGATCCTGTCCGCCTTCGCGGGTCTCGTCATCGGCATCGTCTTCGGTCTGATCTGGCCGGTCCTCGGCTCCGGTCTGCACAACTTCGGTGAGTGGCTGGTCGGCTCGGGCGCGGTGGGCGCGGGCATCTTCGGTGTCGCCAACCGTGCGCTGATCCCGGTCGGCATGCACCACCTGCTGAACTCCTTCCCGTGGTTCCAGGCGGGCGAGTACAACGGCAAGAACGGTGACATCGCCCGCTTCCTGGAGGGCGACCCGACCGCCGGGCAGTTCATGACCGGCTTCTTCCCGATCATGATGTTCGCGCTTCCGGCGGCCTGCCTCGCGATCGTCCACTGTGCCCGCCCGGAGCGCCGCAAGGTCGTCGGCGGCATGATGTTCTCCCTCGCGCTGACCTCGTTCGTCACCGGTGTGACCGAGCCGATCGAGTTCACGTTCATGTTCGTCGCCCCGGTGCTGTACGCGATCCACGCGGTGCTGACCGGTGTCTCGATGGCCCTGACCTGGGCGCTCGGCATGAAGGACGGGTTCGGGTTCTCGGCCGGTCTGGTCGACTTCCTGCTGAACCTCGGCATCGCGTCGAAGCCGTGGCTGCTGGTCCTGGTCGGTCTCTGCTTCGCGGCCGTCTACTACGTGGTCTTCCGCTTCGCGATCACCAAGTTCAACCTGCCGACCCCGGGCCGGGAGTCGGACGAGGAGATGGCCGAGCTCCGCAAGGCCGAGGCGAAGTAAGCCTCCGCCCGCTGCCGGTACGCCGGAGCCCCCGCACCCGAGGATGTCGCCCGGGTGCGGGGGCTCCGGCGTTTCCCGGGCCGTTCGGGTGCGGCCGCGCGGGCTCGCCTCCGTACGCCCGTGTGCCCTCACCCGTGTGCGGCTCGGGTCATCCCCGCCGTACGGGCACGTCGAGGCGGTAGAGCTGGCGGGAGCCGCCCTCCGGTCCCGGGTCGGCGGGTTCGCCGGGGCGGAAGCCGAGCCGCTCGTAGAAGACGCGGGCGCCGCTCTCCACGGCGCCCGGGTGGTCGGGCCCGAAGGTGATCACCTCGACGGTGCCGGGCCCGGTGACGTACCGGCGCAGCGCCTCCGCCATCAGCAGGCGGCCCACGCCGGCGCCCCGGAGGCGGGCGGCGGTGACGAGCCAGTGGACGTGGTACGTCGGCGGCTCGGGCCCGAACAGCAGGCCGCCCGCCAGGCCGGGCTCCGCGGCTGTCGCGGGGTCGGCGGCCTCGGCCACCAGGGCCGCCCCGTCACGGATGTGGGCGCGTACCGCCCGGTGGAAACCCGGCTCGTGGACCATCGGCCCGAACCAGTGCTCGACCTCGGAGGCCAGGGTGAGGAAGCCGTCGAGGTCGGCTTCCCGGGCGGGTCTGATCGTGATCATCCCGGCAGTCTCGCAGGGCGGCCGCGCGTTCGGCGGCCGGGTCTCAGAGCTCGTACACCGCGCCGGGGACGGCGAGTTCCACCGGGCCAGGGTAGGCCGCGCGGGCGTCGGCGGCGTTGCGGTCGGCGTCCGTCCACGGCGGGATGTGGGTGAGGACGAGCCGGCGCGCTCCGGCGCGGGCCGCCGCCTCGCCGGCCTCGCGGCCGTTGAGGTGCAGGTCGGGGATGTCCTCCTTGCCGTCGACGAACGACGCCTCGCAGAGGAAGAGGTCGGTGTCCCGGGCCAGGTCCTCCAGCGCCTCGCAGGTTCCCGTGTCGCCGGAGTAGGTGAGGGAGGAGCCGCCGTGCTCGATCCGGATGCCGAAGGTGTCGACGGGGTGGCAGAGCTTCTCGGTCCGGACGGCGAAGGGGCCGATCTCGAACGTCGCCGCCTTGAGGGTGTGGAAGTCGAAGACCTCGCTCATCGCCCGGTCGGAGGGGGTGTCGCCGTGGGCGGCGGTCAGGCGCTGCTCGGTGCCCTCGGGGCCGTAGACCGGGAGGGGGCGGGGGCGGCCGCCGCCGTGCGGGTAGTAGCGCACGACGAAGTACGCGCACATGTCGATGCAGTGGTCGGCGTGGAGATGGCTGAGGAAGATCGCGTCGAGGTCGTAGAGACCGACGTGGCGCTGCAGCTCGCCGAGGGCGCCGTTGCCCATGTCGAGGAGCAGCCGGAAGCCGTCGGCCTCTACGAGGTAGCTCGAACAAGCCGAACCCTTGGAGGGGAACGAGCCGGAGCAGCCGACGACGGTGAGCTTCATGGAGCGTGAACCTCCGGGGCGCGGGAACGGGAGGGTTCGTGCGGTTCCGCCGGAGCCACGTGGAATTCCTGCGGGATTGTTTCTGCGGTTCGTCGAGCGTAAGGCGCGAAACTCCGCGTCGCTCCTCCGCTGCCCTCCGTTGTGGGGGAACTCACCTGCTCTGTCACCGGTTCGATGGAAGCGCGTCCACGGCGGGGTCCGGCGCGTCCGTCCGGGTGTGCGTGTTCCGGCCACCGGTACGGTCGGGGGATGAACACGTTCTGGTGGGTGGCGCTGGTCGCCGTGGTCCTGCTCGCGCTCGTGGCGGCGGTGGTGGACGGGCGGGGGCGCTCGGACCGGGGTCCGCGGTCGCGCCGGCCGGCGGGGGCGTCCCGTACCCGGCCTCCGTCGCGGCCGTCGCGGCCTTCGTCCCGGCCGTCGGGTCCGGCGGGGCGCGGGGACGGGCGTGCGCCGCGGGCGGGTGAGGTGTGGTGGGCCGATGTGCCGTACGAGGACGGGCCGGGGTCGAAGGACCGGCCGTGCCTGGTGCTCTCGGTACGGGGGCGGGGCCGGGGCGGTACGGTGCTGGTCGCGAAGATCACCAGCAAGCATCACGAGGAGCGGCCCGGGGTGATCGCGCTGCCCGCGGGGACGGTCGGGGACCGGCAGGGGCGGCAGAGCTTCCTGGAGACGGACGAGCTGCGGGAGGTGCGGCTGGCCGCGTTCCGGCGGCGGGTGGGCACGGTGGACGCGGCGCTGTGGGAGCGGGTGCGGGGGCTGGGCGCGGGGTGAGGCGGGCGGGACCCGGGGCCGGGTGAGACGGGCGGGACCCGGGGCCGGGGTGAGACGGGCGGGGCACGGGCCCGGGTGAGGGACGGCACCCGGGGCCGGGCCTCGCCCCTCACCCGCCCGGAAGTGCCGTGGCAGGCGTCGCGGCCCCGGTCGGGGCACCGCCCTCGGGGCCTACGCCCAGAGCTGGCCCTGGAGGGTCTCGATGGCGGCTTCCGTGGTCGGAGCGGTGTAGACGCCGGTGGAGAGGTACTTCCAGCCGCCGTCCGCGACGACGAAGACGATGTCGGCGCTCTCCCCCGCCTTGACGGCCTTCTTGCCGACGCCGATCGCCGCGTGGAGGGCGGCGCCGGTGGAGACTCCCGCGAAGATGCCTTCCTGCTGGAGGAGTTCGCGGGTGCGGGTGACCGCGTCGGCGGAGCCCACGGAGAAGCGGGTGGTGAGGACGGAGGCGTCGTACAGCTCGGGGACGAAGCCCTCGTCGAGGTTGCGCAGGCCGTAGACCAGGTCGTCGTAGCGGGGTTCGGCGGCGACGATCCGGATGCCGGGGCGGTTCTCGCGGAGGTAGCGGCCGACGCCCATGAGGGTGCCGGTGGTGCCGAGGCCCGCCACGAAGTGGGTGATGGAGGGGAGGTCGGTGAGGATCTCCGGTCCGGTGGTGGCGTAGTGGGCGCCCGCGTTGTCCGGGTTGCCGTACTGGTAGAGCATCACCCAGTCCGGGTGTTCCGCGCTGAGCTCCTTGGCGACGCGGACCGCGGTGTTGGAGCCGCCGGCGGCCGGGGAGGAGATGATCTCGGCTCCCCACATGGCGAGCAGGTCGCGCCGTTCCTGGGAGGTGTTCTCCGGCATGACGCACACGATGCGGTAGCCCTTGAGCTTGGCCGCCATGGCGAGCGAGATGCCGGTGTTGCCGCTGGTGGGCTCCAGGATGGTGCAGCCGGGGGTGAGCCGGCCGTCCTTCTCGGCCTGTTCGACCATGTGGAGCGCGGGGCGGTCCTTGACGGAGCCGGTGGGGTTGCGGTCCTCCAGCTTGGCCCAGATGCGGACGTCCTCGGACGGGGACAGCCGCGGGAGGCGGACGAGGGGGGTGTTCCCCACGGCCGCCAGCGGGGAGTCGTACCGCATCAGCGCATGCCGCCGGCGACGGCGGGGAGGATCGTGACGTTGTCGCCGTCGCTGAGCTTGGTGGAGATGCCGTCGAGGAAGCGGACGTCCTCGTCGTTGAGGTAGACGTTCACGAAGCGGCGGAGCTGGTCGCCGTTCGCGCTGTCGATGAGTCGCTCACGGATGCCGGTGTGGCGGCTCTCCAGGTCGGCGAAGAGGTCGGCGAGGGTGTCCCCGTTGCCTTCGACGGCCTTCGCGCCGTCGGTGTAGGTGCGGAGGATGGTCGGGATGCGGACCTCGATGGCCATGGCGTGGGCTCCTGTCGAAAGCGTGGAGTGGCGTGGGGCGCGCGTTTCTGCCCCCCGCGCGGGGGGTGGTGCGGTGGGTGGGCGCGCGGACCGCGGCTCAGGCCGGGCGGCTCACGGGCGGGCTGGGGTGCGACAGATCGCGCTGGACAGCCTGCACAGGTCGACGTGCAGCCGCGCGACGAGCAGCGTGCCCGGCGTCTTGATGCTCACGTCATGGGGAACCATGCGGGCATCGTATCGATTCCCTGTGCGGAAACCCGAGTGTGATCCCACATGGTGGATGGTGAGCGACCGCTATGTGGACAGGATGGGGCTGTGCGTCCCCTCCGGGAGGTAGACGACGGTGGGCGCGCCGGTCACCGGGTGGGTGCTGACCTCGGCGGCGACCCCGTACACCTCGCGCAGCAGCTCGGCAGTGAGGACCTTCTCCGGGGCGCCGGACGCGACGACGGCGCCGTCCTTGAGGACGTAGAGGCGGTCGCAGTAGTAGGCGGCGAGATTGAGGTCGTGCAGGGCGAGGAGGTTGGTGGTGCCCAGTCCGCGAATGAGGGAGAGGATCTCCAACTGGTAGCGGATGTCGAGGTGGTTGGTCGGTTCGTCGAGGACGACCAGCGAGGGCTGCTGGACCAGGGCGCGGGCGACGAGGGCCCGCTGGCGTTCGCCGCCGGAGAGCGAGGCGAAGGTACGGGGCGCGAGCGCGGCGATCCCGACCCGGGCGAGGGCGTCGTCGACCAGGGCGGCGTCGGCGGCGGTGTCCGCCTCCCAGAACCGTTTGTGCGGGGCGCGGCCCATCGCGACGACCTGGCCGACGGTGAGTTCGAATCCGGCCTGGCCGTCCTGGGGGACGGTGGCGACGCGCTGGGCGCGGGCCTTCACGGGGAGGGCGGCGAGGTCGTCGCCGTCGAGGAGGACGCGGCCGTGGGTGGGGCGCAGGGTGCCGTAGACGCAGCGCAGGAGCGTGGTCTTGCCGCTGCCGTTGGGGCCGACGAGGCCGACGGTCTCGCCGTCCGCCGCGGTGAGGTCGACGGCGTTGACGAGGTGGCGGCCCTCGCCGGTCCCGTACGAGAGTCCTTCGGTGCGCAGGGTGGTCACGGGCGGGCTCCCTCGGGGCGTGGCGTCGTCGTGCCGGTGCTCCCCCGGCGGGGGCGTACGGGGATCGGGCCCGCGCTCCTTCCGGCGGGCCCGGTCCCGGTGCTCGGAACGGCGCTGCTCGGCGCGGGTCTCATGCGGGTGCTGCTCGGCGCGGGTCCGGTCCCGGTGCTGCTCGGCGCGGACCTCATGCCGGTGCACCTTCCGGCCTGCGGCGCAGCATCCACAGGAAGAAGGGGCCGCCGGTCAGCGCGGTGAGGACGCCGACCGGGATGTCCTGCGGGGCGGCGACGGTCCGGGCGGCCAGGTCGGCGAGGACCAGGAACACCGCGCCGCCGAGGGCGACGACGGGGAGCAGGGCGCGGTGGGCGGCGCCGACGACCATCCGGGCCATGTGCGGGACCATCAGCCCGACGAATCCGATCGCCCCGCTGTACGCGACGAGCGCCCCGGTCATCAGGGAGGCGAGGACGAAGACGGCGGCGCGGAAGCGGGCGGTGTCGAGGCCGAGGACGGTCGCGCCCTCCTCCCCCACCAGGAGCAGGTCGAGCGGGCGGGCCAGGGTGAGGAGGACGGCGGTGCCGGCGACCAGGGTGATCGCGGGGAGGGCGAGCATGTCCCAGCGGGCCGCGCCGAGGCCGCCGAGGGTCCAGTAGAGGACTTCCTGGAGGTGGTCGGCGCGGGCGGAGGTGACCAGGATGAGGCTGGTCAGGGCGGAGAGGACGTAGGAGACGGCGACTCCGGCGAGGACGAGCCGGTTGGTGGTGAGGCCGCCTCCGCCGCGCGCCAGGGTGTAGACGAGGAGCAGGGAGAGCAGTGCCCCGGCGAAGGCGGCGGCGGGGATGGTGACGGTGGTGGCGAGGGTGGCGCCGATGCCGAGGACGATGACGAGGACCGCGCCGGTGGAGGCCCCGGAGGAGACGCCGAGGAGGAAGGGGTCGGCGAGCTGGTTGCGGACGAGGGCCTGGAGAACGGTGCCGATGACGGCCAGTCCGGCGCCGACGACGATGCCGAGGAGGACCCGGGGCAGCCGGACGTCCAGGACGATCGTGCGGAACGGGCTCGCCTCCGCCCGCCCGGTCAGGATGTCGATCACCTGGCCGGGCGGGATGCGGACGGAGCCGAGGGCGAGGGCGGCGAGCACGGCGGCGCCGAGGAGCACGGCGAGCACGCCGAGCACCAGCGCGTAGCCGAGCGGCCGCCGCGGTGCGGAGGCGCGGCAGGTCACGAGGCGGAGGCCGCCTCGCCCGCCGGGTGGAGCTGGGCCGCGAGCTTCTCGACGGCGGCGGGGACGCGGACGCCGAGGACCGCGTCGGAGAGCGGCATGACGGCGAAGCGCTTGTTCTTGATGGCCGGGACGTCCGCGAGGGCGGGGTCGGTGAGGAGGCGCTTCTTCTTCTGCTCGACGGTGGTGGCGCCGTAGTCGTAGATCACGATGACCTCGGGCTTGCGGGCGACGACGTTCTCCCAGGAGGCGTCGCCGAAGGGCTTGTCGAGGTCGGCGAAGACGTTGGTGCCGCCGGCGCGTTCGATCAGTTCGTTGCCGATGCCCTCGCCGCCGGCGGTGAAGGCGGTCTTGTCGCCGCTGTCGTAGACGAAGACGGAGACGGGCTTGACGCCGGCCAGCTTCTTCGCGGTGGCGGCGTTGTCGGCCTCGGCCTGCTTGACCCAGGCTTCGGCGCGGTCGGGGACGCCGAAGGTGCGGCCGACCTCGCGGATCTCGTCGTAGAGGGTGTCCATGGGCTGGTCGCCCTTGGTGCAGCTCTCGGTGTTGAGGCGGGTCTCGATGCCGGCCTTCCCGAACGCGTCGCGGCCGCGGCCGTCGGCGGCGGTGAAGGCGCTGCCGTAGCCGCCGTAGACGAAGTCGGGGTTGGCGGCGAGGACCTGCTCGTAGGAGGGGTACTCCTTGGCGAGGACGGGGACGGAGGCGTAGTCCTTCGCGTACTTCGGGAGGACCTTGTCGTCGAGGTAGGCGGTGCCGACGAGGGACTTGGTCAGGCCCAGTTCCAGCATGATCTCGGTGACGTGCTGGTTCATGGTGACCACGCGCTTCGGCGGGGCCTTGTACGTGGTGGTGACACCGCAGTTCTTGACGGTGTACGGGAAGCCGTCGCTCTTGGCGGCGGCTTCGGGCCCGGCGTCGGTGCTCTCGGCGGAGGAGCAGGCGGTGAGGGCGAGCGGGAGCAGCACGGCGGCGGCTATGAGCGCGGGGGTGCGCCGGGACATGGCGGGGCCTCTCCGGGGGATTTCCGCGTCCCCTGGTCGATGCGGAGAAGGCGTCGGGCCAGTTCCTGGCTTCCGGGCCCCTTCCGGTGCGGCGTCGCCCTGGGGGTCGTCCGCGCGGGGAGGGGCCCGGTCACAGTGGCGGGACCGTGCCGGATTCGCACCGGCTTCCTGGTTCCCGTCGCCTCTTGTGTCGGGTTCTGGGGTGCAGTGTGCCAGACCCGTGGGGCGGCTTCGTGGGGCGGCCGGGCTCAGTACGCCTCGACGACCTGCACGTCTTCCTCCGTGATCACGCCGTCCACGATGCGGTACGAGCGGAACTGGAAGGGGCCCGCGTCGTCGGTGTCGGCGGTGGAGACCAGGACGTAGTGGGCGCCGGGCTCGTTCGCGTACGTGACGTCGGTGCGGGAGGGGTACGCCTCGGTGGCGGTGTGCGAGTGGTAGACGATCACGGGCTCCTCGTCGCGGTCGTCCATCTCGCGGTAGAGCTTGAGGAGGTCGGCGGAGTCGAACTCGTAGAACGTGGGCGAGCGGGCGGCGTTGAGCATCGGGATGAAGCGCTCGGGGCGGTCGGTCCCGGCCGGGCCCGCGACCACTCCGCACGCCTCGTCGGGGTGGTCGGCGCGGGAGTGGGCGACGATCTGGTCGTGGAGCGCCTGGGTGATGGTCAGCATGGCGCCAGGATAAGACCGACCGGGAATCGGGGAGCGGGCCCCCGCGTACCGGTGCGTGGTACGCGGGGGCCCGCATGCTGGACAACCGTCGGCCTTTGGGGCAGCCGGGGCGGTCCGGGGAGGGGGCGGTGTGGGGCCCGCCCTCGGGGTCGGTGGGGGTGTCCGGTCCTGGGGGCCGATGGGTTCCGGTCCTCAGGGTGGCCGCATGGCCGGGGCCGGTGGGGCGGCCCCGGGCCGGAGTCAGCGGGTGTCGGCGGGGGTCTTCCCGGCGTCCGGGGTGCGGGCCTGGAGGACGCGGTAGGAGACGAACAGGACGAGCGCCCACAGCGGTGCGCAGTAGAGCGAGATCCTGGCGTCCGCGTCGATCGCCATCATCACGATGACCATGCCGATGAACAGCAGCGCGAACCAGCTCGTGTACGGGGCGCCCGGGGCCCGGAACGAGGACTGCGGGAGCATCCCGGCGTCGGCCATGCGGCGGTAGCGGATCTGGCTGATCAGGATCATGATCCAGGCCCACATGCCGGAGATGGTCGCGAAGGAGACGACGTAGGTGAAGGCGTCGCCGGGCCACTGGTAGTTGATCCAGACGCCGACGAGCATCAGCGCGGCGGAGAAGGTGGTGCCGACCAGCGGCAGGCCGTTCTTCGTCAGCTTGGTGAAGGCGCGGGGGCCCTGGCCGTTGAGGGCGAGGTCGCGGAGCATGCGCCCGGTCGAGTACATGCCGGAGTTGCAGGAGGAGAGCGCGGCGGTGAGGACGACGAAGTTGACGATGGCGGCGCCGATGCCGAGCCCCATCTCCTCGAACGCCTTCACGAACGGGGAGACGCCGGGCTTGAAGGTGGACCACGGCACGACCGAGAGGATCATGATCAGCGCGCCGACGTAGAAGACGGCGATGCGCCACGGCACGGTGTTGATGGCCTTGGGCAGCACGGTCTTGGGGTCCTTGGACTCACCGGCGGTGACGCCGACGAGTTCCACGGCGAGGAAGGCGAACATGACGATCTGGAGCGTCATGAGGGTGCCGGTGATGCCGTTGGGGAAGAATCCGCCGTCGTTCCAGAGGTTGGAGACGGTCGCGGTGTCGCCGGCGTCGGAGAATCCGACGGTGAGGACGCCCGCGCAGATCAGGATCATGCCGAGGATGGCGGTGACCTTGACCATGGAGAACCAGAACTCCAGCTCACCGAAGAGCTTCACGGAGATCAGGTTGGCGCCGTAGAGAATGACGGTGAACACCAGGGCGGAGAGCCACTGCGGAATATCCCACCAGTACGTCATATAGGTGGCGGCGGCAGTGACTTCGGTGATTCCGGTGACGACCCAGAACAGCCAGTAGGTCCAGCCGGTGACGAATCCGAAGAACGGGCTGATGAATTCCCGGGCGTACTCCGAGAAGGAACCGGAGACCGGGCGGTACATGAGAAGTTCGCCCAGGGCCCGCATGATGAAGAAGATGACCAGGCCCGCGATGACGTAGGCCAGGATGAGGCTGGGTCCGGCCCGGTCGATGGCCTTGCCCGCGCCGAGGAAGAGCCCGGTCCCGATGGCTCCGCCGATGGCGATCATCTGGATCTGGCGGGCTCCGAGACCACGCTGGTATCCCTCGGCCCCGGCGTCCCCGGCATGCTCGCCGGGCCGCCCCTTGTCGGCCTGTCCCTCGTCGACGTGCGCCGATGTCATGGTGGTGCGCCTTTCTCCACGCCGATCCGCGCCGTACAAGGCTGCGGATCAGGTCCTGATCCCCCCGGATATGGATGGAGTGCGACCGGCGTTCGGCCGGTGTGTAGCGCCCCCGGGAAACAGGGGTGGCGTCCCCCGGGTGGTCGTGAAGATTTATCACGGCCGTCATGGGACATCATGGGGCATTCTGTGGCGCACACCACAGGGAAAAGCGGGCAAGAGGCTCTGCGGGGGACGAATAGTCCGAATGACTTGGTGCGATCGTTACCCGGATCTGAGCGTCCGTTGAGCGAACGAAGGCCGCCCGCCACGACGTGACGGGCGGCCCGGTGCCAACGGAGGCCGCCTACGGAAAAGGCGTCGCGAACCCGGTCGGAACGCGCCCGGAATCCGCCGGACGCGCCCTGCGGGACAGCCCTTACGGCATCAGGGTCTCGACGAGCGTCTCCTGGAGTGCGCCGAGCCAGAGGTAGGCCATCACCATGGGCTTGCGCGGATCGCTGTCGGGGAGGCGGTAGAGCGAGCCCTCCTCGCCCTGGTCCTCGTCGGACACCTCCAGCCGGGTGCCGATGGTCAGCCGCAGGTCGTTGAGGGTGCGCAGCCACCTCAGGGCCTCGTCGGCGGTGAGGGTGAGCACGGCGCCGCCGTCGCCGACCGGGGAGAGCGCGTCCAGGGTGCGGACGACGGTGAGGGCGTCCTCGCGCTTACCGGAGCGCAGGTCCATCTCGGTGAAGCGGCGGAACTCGGAGGAGAACTCGCGCAGCTCCTCCTCCGGCTTCCCGCCCTCGGCGGGCTCGCCGGGCCCCCCGTAGGCGTCGGGGAAGAGGCGGGCGAGCGCCGGATCGCACGGCGGTTTGCTGGGCCCCTCGGCGAAGAGGGCGGCGAGCGGGTCCGCGTCCTCGGCGGGCTGGTCGCCGGGGCCGATCAGCTCCAGGAGCTGGACGGCGAGGGAGCGCAGGATGGAGATCTCGACCTCGTCGAGCGCGACGGCCGCGCCGCCGCCTGGGGTGGCCTCGAAATGGCCGGCCATGGGTTCTCCGATGGTGGGTCGAACGGGGCGGGGGGCAGTACGACGGATGGTGCGGGCAGGGCGGTACGGGCAGTCGCCGTACGGACGACGGAGACGGTACGGGCCGGGCGGTGCGGGCGGGGGCGCCGGGACGCGACGCCCGCCCGCCCGCACGTCGGCCGGGTCGGCTAGTCGCGGTCCTGGGTGAGGGTGGCCCACAGTCCGTAGCCGTGCATGGCCTGGACGTCGCGCTCCATCTCCTCGCGGCTTCCGCTGGAGACGACGGCGCGGCCCTTGTGGTGCACGTCCATCATGAGCCGCTGGGCCTTGTCCTTCGAGTAGCCGAAGTAGGCCTGGAAGACATAGGTCACGTAGCTCATGAGGTTGACCGGGTCGTTGTGGACGAGCGTCACCCACGGGACGTCCGGCTCGGGGACCTGGAAGGCCTCCTCGGCGGAATCAGGTCGTTCGATCTCCAGCGGAGTAGCAACGCTCACCTGACCCATGCTGCCACCCGGGCGGCCCCCGCGCACAAACGGACCCCACATCTCGTCACTTTGACGAATAGGGGGTAGCATCCCAGCCATGAACACAGCGGACCTCGGGCGACGGGTCGGCGTTCCGTCGACCGCGCTCTTCACCGACCAGTACGAGCTGACCATGGTGCAGGCGGCCCTCAAGGCCGGCACCGCCGACCGGCACTCCGTCTTCGAGGCGTTCACGCGCCGGCTGCCCGAGGGGCGGCGCTACGGCGTCGTCGCCGGCACCGGCCGGGTGCTGGACGCGGTGGAGAACTTCCACTTCGACGACGAGATGATCGGCTTCCTGCGCCAGCAGGAGATCGTGGACGAGCCGACCCTCGAATGGCTGGCCGGCTACCGCTTCCGCGGCGACATCTGGGGCTACCCGGAGGGCGAGGTCTACTTCCCCGGCTCCCCGATCCTGCGGGTGGAGGGGTCCTTCGCCGAGTGCGTGCTGCTGGAGACGGTGATCCTCTCGATCCTCAACCACGACTCGGCGATCGCCGCGGCCGCCTCACGGATGTCGGCCGCCGCCGGAGGCCGCCGGCTGATCGAGATGGGCGCGCGCCGCACCCACGAGCTGTCGGCGGTGGCCTCGGCCCGCGCGGCGTACGTCGGCGGCTTCGACGCCACCTCCGACCTGGCGGCCGGATTCCGCTGGGCGATCCCGACGGTCGGCACGAGCGCCCACGCCTTCACACTGCTGCACGACACCGAGCGCGACGCGTTCCGGGCCCAGGTGGACTCGCTGGGCCGGGGCACGACGCTGCTGGTCGACACGTACGACGTGACCGAGGCGGTCCGGGCGGCCGTCGAGATCGCGGGCCCCGAGCTGGGCGCCGTACGGATCGACTCCGGGGACCTGCTCCTGGTCGCGCACCGGGTCCGCCAGCAGCTCGACGAGCTGGGGGCGACGGGCACGAAGATCGTGGTGACCTCGGACCTGGACGAGTACGCCATCGCCTCACTGGCCGCCGCGCCGGTGGACGCGTACGGGGTGGGCACCCAGCTCGTCACCGGGAGCGGCCACCCCACCTGCTCGATGGTCTACAAGCTGGTGGCCCGCGCCGGCTCGGGGGAGCCGGACGCCCCGCTGGTCCCGGTGGCCAAGAAGTCGCTCGGCGCGAAGGCGTCGAAGGGCGGCCGCAAGTGGGCCGCCCGCCGGGTCGACGGGCACGGCGTCGCCGAGGCCGAGGTGATCGGCACCGGACCGGTCCCTGAGGCGCTGGCGGACCGGCAACTGCTGGTGGAGCTGGTGCGGGACGGCGAGGTCGTCGCCCGGGAGCCGCTGGACGCGGTCCGGGACCGGCACGTGGCCGCGCGCGCGACGCTGCCGATGTCGGCGATCCAGCTGTCGCGCGGCGAGCCGGTGATCCCGACCGAGTACGCCTGACCGGCGGGGACCGGGCCGCACGCGCCCGGTCCCCCACGAGCGCGCCCGGCTCCGGTCGTGCGCGGCCACCGCCCGGCTCGGCCCGGTTCCGACCGCGTACGCGTGATACGGCACGTTTCCGGTCGATGCGGCCGGAAACACGTCTCCGGACCGGCCGGGCCCGGAACCGGCGGTTTCGCGGACGGGCTTGATTGTGACGTTTCAGTGCCTAGGCTCGAACCCGCGAAAGCCTCGAACACCCCGCCCGTCAACCATCCCCGCCCACCGTCCCCGCCCCGCTCCCGCCCCCACCGAAGGACACCCGCCATGCACCGCGCCTTGATCGTCGTGGACGTTCAGAACGACTTCTGTGAGGGCGGCAGCCTCGCGGTGGCGGGCGGTGCCGACGTCGCCGCAGCCATCACCGACCTGATCGGCGCCGCCCAGCCCGCCTACCACCACGTGGTGGCCACCCGCGACCACCACGTCGACCCGGGAGACCACTTCTCGGCCACCCCGGACTACGTGGACTCCTGGCCGGTGCACTGCGTCGCCGGGACCGAGGGCGTCGGCTTCCACCCGAACTTCGCCCCCGCCGTCGCCTCCGGGGCGATCGACACGGTCTTCGACAAGGGGGCGTACTCGGCCGCGTACAGCGGATTCGAGGGCACCGACGAGAACGACATCGGCCTCGCCCAGTGGCTGCGCGACCGCGAGGTCACCGAGGTCGACGTGGTCGGCATCGCCACCGACCACTGCGTACGGGCCACCGCGCTGGACGCGGCCCGCGAGGGCTTCGTCACCCAGGTGCTGCTCGACCTGACCGCGGGAGTGTCCGGCGCCACCACCGAGCGCGCACTCACGGAGCTGCGGACGGCCGGCGTGAAGCTCTCCGGCACCCCCGCGCTCCCGCCGCCGCAGTAGCCGCGGACGCCTCCGCACGGCCCTCCGAGCCGCGGCCCGCCCGGTCCTGATCCGCCGGGCGCGCCGTGGGCCGGTCGCGGTCCGCCGGGTGCGCCGTGGGCCGGTCGCGGTCCGGCGGCTCCGCCGGACGCGCCCTAAGCGGCCGGGCGGGCCGGTCCGGCGTACCCGGTGGGGCCCAGCAGCGCCCTGATCGGGCGCCACAGCTCCTGGCACGACGGCAGCGCCTGGGGAGCCGCCTGGCCCCCTTGCGGCCCCGGGCCGCCCGGCGGAACGGCGGTCGGGCCCTCCTGCGGGGCGCCCCGCCACAGCAGCCCGTCCGGGTGGTGCAGCACCGCCGTGACCTCGTCCGGGGTGGGCGGCCGGTCGTTGCCGCGCAGGTACACCGCCCGCAGCCCCAGATTGCGCAGCCTGGTCAGGGCGCGCGCCCGGTTCGCCGCGTGCACGAGCACCCGTACCGGGGCCCCGGGAGCCGTTCCCGTACCGCCGTACGGGCCCGATCCGTCGGCCGGTCTGGTGAGGGTCAGGGCGACCACCACCGTGCCGTTCGGCAACCTGCAGAAACCTCCGCCTGCCATGCTCCGCGCTCCCCCGTGAGACGTCGTGTCAATAAGGATGTGGACAAGACGCACCTAAACACGATCGGCCGCCGCCCGCTAGGGGGCGACGGCCGATCATGCTGTGACCTGCGGTTTTACCGGATCAGCGACCCGAGGGGCTGACCAGCACGCTCATCGTCCGGCCGTCGAGCGGCTCGTGGACGATGGAGATGCGGGTGTTCGTGTCAGAAACCTTGACACTGCCCGTGGGGTTCTCCTTGTACCAGTAGGTGCCCTTGCGGTCGTCGAAGACCGGGTTGCCCAGGGTCGGCTTGATGTACAGCGGCACGTCCGCGTTGTGGAGCGTGAAGCCCTTGTTCGGGTACCAGCTGAACGGGGCGTCGAACGGCTGGATCTTGTTGCGCAGGAGCGAGCCGTCCTTCCACTTGAGCGGCTTGGCGTGCGCGTCGATCGGCAGGATCAGACCCTGGCCGGGGTGGACCGAGGTGTTGTTGTCCTTCTGGGAGGTGTCCCAGAGCCAGACCAGCAGACCGTTCTGGTAGGCGTAGTGCTCGACCCAGTCCGGACGGGTGGTGGAGAAGCCGAAGTTGTACGGGCCGACCTTCAGCGTCTCGTCGTAGGAGACGTACTGGCGGTTCTCCGCGATGTAGTACTGCGGGTAGTCCTGGGTGAAGGACTCACCGATCCGCGAGAAGCCCTTGGCGGTCCAGCCGTTGTCGTCGCCCTCGGCGTTGTCCGAGAAGAGCGCGGCGCCGTCGGCGGTGACGGTGATGGCGTCGGCCGTGAAGCCCTTGCCGCCCGCGCCGCCGTCCGTCTGGTAGCGGAAGCGGAGGTCGATCTTCTTGCCCGCGTAGGCGTCCAGCGGGAAGGAGAGCTTCTGGTGGGCGCCCGAGACGCCGGTCAGGGCCGGCTTGTCGCTGGCGTCACGCGGGAGGGCCTTGCCGTCGGCGGTGCCGTCGAGCGCGGTCCAGCTCGTGCCGCCGTTGTCCGACACCTCGGTGTAGAGGTAGTCGTAGTCGGCCTCGATGTCGTACCAGCCCGAAAGGTCCAGCGTCGCCTTGGACTTGCCGGTGAGGTCGACCGCGCGCGTCAGGGTGTTCGACAGGTCGTCGCCCATGTCGCTCCACCACTGCTTCGCACCCTCGGCGGGCTTGACGACGGTGGTGGTGACGGCCTTCTTCGGCAGCTCGACGACGAGCGCCTGCGGGTCCTTGGTGTTGTACTCCGAGACGCCCAGCTTGTGCAGCGAGGTCTTGCCGGCCTTGGCCTTGTCGTAGTCGAGCCAGCCGAGCTGGAGCTTGTCCCACGAGGTCATGTCGCCGGGCAGGTTGCCGATCTCGCCCTTGCCGGTGCCGAGCCAGGAGCCCGCCGACATCAGGGACCAGAAGCCGACCGAGTTCTCGCCGCCGCCGGAGGTGTCGTACAGGTCCGGCAGACCGAGGTCGTGGGCGTACTCGTGGGCGAAGACGCCCAGTCCGCCGTTCTCGGGCTGGACGGTGTAGTCGCCGACCCAGACGCCCGTGTCGCCGATCTGCGCGCCACCGGCCTTGTTGTTCGCGGGGCCCGTCGCACCGGCGTTGGTGCCGTACGCGTACCAGCGGTGCGCCCAGATGGCGTTGGTGCCCTCGGCGCCGCCGCCGGCGGACTCGTCCTCACCGGCGTGGACCAGCTGGAAGTGGTCGATGTAGCCGTCGGGCTCGTTGAAGTTGCCGTCGCCGTCGAAGTCGTAGCGGTCCCACTGGTCGTACTCGGCCAGGTTCGCCTTGATCTGGGCGTCGGTGCGGCCCTTGGCCTTCTGGTCGGCGACCCAGGCGTTCACGCCGTCGCGGACCGCGTCCCACACGTTGGCGCAGTTGGACTGGCCGCAGTAGTTGGAGCCGTAACGGGCCTCGTTGTAGGGGACCTTGACCCAGTCGGAGACCTCGCCCTCGACCGAGTAGCGACCCGAGGAGGTCTTCTCGTAGTAGGTCTTGAGCGAGTGGACGCCCTTGCCCTCGCCGAAGTACAGCTCCTGGAAGTGCTTCTGGTTGTAGTCGGACTTCCAGGCGGTGCTGTTGTCCTTCTTCGGGTCCGGCTTGGCGATCTTGTTGTGCGCCGGGCCGGGGGCGCCGCCGTACTTCTTGACGGGCGGCTTGGGGCCGTCGCCGTCCGGGTCGAACATCGTGGTGTCGTCGACCTGGTCGCCGAACTCCAGCAGGATGGTGAAGATCTTGTCGGTCTTCTCCCGGCCGAGCTCCACGTACTTCTTGTCGCCGAGCTTGACGACCTTGGAGCCGCTCCGGTTCGCGACCTTCTTGTCCCCGGCCAGCACCTGCTCCAGCGCGGCCTCGCGCTGCTCGGCCTGCTGCTCGCTGAAGGGGCCCTCCAGGTTGTGCTCCACATGCCCCTTGGCCGGCGCCGGGTCACGGCGGTCGACGGTGGAGACACCGGAACCTGATGAGCTGTCATGCGCCTGGGCGGTGGCGAAGGTCGACGCCGTCGCCGCGCTCGCGGCCATGGCCACGACAACGGCGGCGGCGCGAAGCGCCCGTCTCTGATTGGTCACTTGAAGCAGTCCTCCCCGGGCGTTCCGCGCTGCGGCCAGGGGGGTGTGAAGAGGGCCGCGCGCGTCAACGCGTCACAAGTGACGACATTCGATCGGAGTTATGAGAGAAAAGACAGACCTTGACTTGAACAGGCCAAGTGCACTATGCGGAGGGCATTTCCGGTATGCGGACGGTATGGGAACGGTAAAGGAACGTCGGGCGTCCGGATCCGGCCGCCGGACCGGTGCCAACGGGCGCGTCGCGCCGTCCGGTTGGTGAGAGGCGTGACTCTGTGCGCCCCCTGTGCACCGGTACCGTGCGTTAGGTCACGCTTACTACCGGTCCGAGGCGGGCACCCACCGTCGTAGGGTCGTTCGGTGCGCACGATCGTGCCGACCGATCCGCCCATCCGACGTCCCGAGGACGGAACCCGCCATGCCGCGTCCGACTGCCGCACAGTTCGCCTACGGTTCGGCCACCGTCGTCGTCACGACGCTCGCCCTGCTGCTGCTGTTCCGCGCCCAGTCCGTCGCCGCCGTGGCCGCCGCCGGGGCGGTCGCGCTGGTCCTCGGCCTCCTGGTGGCGCTGCGCCTGCCGGCCGCGCGCCCCGCGACGGCGGAGGCCGGGGCGGGGACGTCCGGTCGGACCGCCGACCCGACGCGCCACGCCCCGCGGCCCGTCGGAGTGCGGGAGCGGGTCCCGGCGGGACGCCCGCCGACGCGGGTCGACGAGCACTCGCTGCGCCGCTGAGCGGCCGGGCGCCGGGCGGTCGTCAGCGGACGGTGACGACGACCGTCTTGGCCGCCTTGTCCTGCAACCCCTGCCGGTAGGGTTTGTCGGTGAACATCAGCACGATGTTGATCAGCCACCACAGGCACGGGCAGCAGAGCAGCGCCGGAGCCCACAGCACGACGGCCCGCATCAGCGCGGCCCCGGTGTCGGGCACCCGGCCGTCGTTGAGCATCGCGACCCGCATCTTCAGCAACCGCTTGCCCAGCGTGCGGCCGTCCTTGTGCGTGAAGTAGGTGTCATAGGCGACGTACACCACCAGGCCGATGAGCGACCACACGAGCTGGTGCCCGCTGTACCCGTTGGCGACCGCGTCCCCGAAGCCGTCGTCGCCGTCCCCGTTGACGTCGACCGCGCCGCCCCAGGGCAGCGAGATCAGGTACAGCGGGATGGAGATGACGAGGAAGTCGATGAGCCGCGCCAGGATGCGCTTGCCCGGCTCCGCGAGCGGCGGCATCCCGGCCAGCGGATCGGGGGCGCCGAAGCCGCCGCCACCGCCGTACGGGTCGTTCGGCGGGGGCGGCGGAGGGGGCGGGGGCGGTGCGCTGCCGTACGGCTGACCGGAGGACGGCGGCGGGGGCTCCTGCGGCTTCTTGAGGAACGGATCGTCGTCCTCGGGCGGCTGGCCGGGCGTCGGCTGGTCGTTGCTCATGGGGGCAGTGCATCCCGCACCCCGGGGGCCCGCAACGGCTCAGGGGCGTTCGGGGGACGGGCGGTGGCATACGGGTATCCACCGGCATGTCTCCACCCGTCCGGCCGGTTCGTCATATAGGACGACTCCGCCTGTCCGGTGGGCGGGCGGCGGTCTGACGCGGGCTCAGCCCGCCACGAACGTCCGGGCCGCCTTGTCGTGCCAGCACTGCCGCCAGGGGCGGTCGAACAGGCACCACAGCACGTTGACCACGCCGAGGACGACCAGTCCCAGCACGCCGTAGACGAGCCAGCGGCGCAGGGCCGCGCCCAGCGACGGCGTCTCGTGCGACTCGATGTCCCGTACGTCGAGTCCGAACAGCTTCTTGCCCAGCGTGCGGCCCCACTTGGCGGTCGGCAGCGCCTCCAGGAGGAAGCCGAGGAGCAGGAAGGCGGCGAGCAGAGCGCCCAGCAGGGACCCGGTGGTGGAGTCCAGCAGCCAGACGGTGACGGTTTCTCCGGTCTCCTTCGCCGCGGTGATCTTGCGGTCGATGTGGTCGAGCGCGCGGACGGTCAGCGGGATCGCCGCCGCCCCGACGACCGCGCCGAGCACCAGGTTGTCGACCAGCCGGGCGGCGAACCGCTTGCCGAGCCCGGCGGGCCGGGCCGACGCCTGGTCGCGGGCGAGCCGCTGGAAGGGGTCGTCGACCGGGGGCTTCCAGGGCACGACGGGCTGGTCGGCGCCCTGGAGGTGCGGCTGTTCGGGCCGGCCCGGCCCGGGGCCCTGCTGCGCCCACGAGACCGGACCGCCGCCGGGTCCCGGGGTGTGCGGGGCCGCGTGGGGCGCGGGCGCGGCGGACGGCGTCCGTACGGGATCGGGGAGGGCGGGCGCGGCTGCGGGGAGTTGGCCGGGGGCCGCCGCCTGCGGCAGGGACGCCTGCTGCACGGGGGCGTACGGCTGGGGGTACTGGGGCCGGCTTGGCGGAAGCGCCTGCTGCGGCTGGTGCGCCTGGTGTGGTGGCTGTGACTGCTGGGGTGCCGGTGATGGGTGGGACGGTTGAGGCATCTGCGGTTGCTGAGGCGCGAGGGACGGCTGGTGCTGCTGGGGCTGCTGGGGCGCGTGCGACTGCTGGGGTGTGTGCGACTGTGCGGGCAGGTGGGACTGACGGTGCGGTGGGGCCTGGTGTGCCGCGTGCGCTTGAGCCGCCTGCGCCCCCTGCGCCTGATGCGGTGTCGGCCGGTCCTGCGCCTGGGCCGGGAGCGCCTGAGGGGACGTCGGCCGCGCCGGGGCCGGAAGGGCCCGGGGCTCGGGCGCCGGGGCGATGCTGTGCCGGGCCGCGCTCAGGTTCTGCGGACCCTGCGGCGCGGCGGGCTCGGCCGGGGCGGCCGGCGCGGGGGCGGCCGGCGCGGGGGCGGCCGGTTCGGGCACGGGCTGCGGGGAGCCGAACCGTACGACGTCGGACCCCGGGGCGCTGTTACGGGCGCCCGACGCGCGGAGCGTGACCGTCCCCTCGGCCGGCGGGCGCGTCGCAACGGGCTCCACGGCGGGCCGGCCGCCCCCGTCCCGCATCCCCGGCAGCGCCCCGCCGGCGGCCGGGTCCGGGGAGAGCGGTGCGCGCGGGTCGGCCGGCGGCGTGGACCGGTCGGATTCGGGTGCGGGCTCCCCGGCCGGATCGGGCCAGTCGACCCGGTGGTCCCGTTCGCCGCCGAACCCGGTCTGGCGCGCGGTGTCGGCCTGCCACACGGAGGCCGACTCCCCCGGGCGCGCGGCGGGTTCGCCCGATCCGCCCGCGACCGCACCCGACGACGCCTGCCCCGGGAAGCCCGCGCCCGGCGGCTCCTGTGCCGGGAAGCCCGCTGCCGACGGCTCCTGTGCCGGGGAGGCAGCACCCGGGCCGTCCTGGAGGGCGGCCTCCTCCTCGTCGAAGAAGATCGGGCCCGTCTCCTCAGCCGGGGCGTCCCGCACGGCGGGCGCGGGCGCGGCGGGCGCGGGGCGGCTCGTACCGGGGACCCAGGAGGCGCCGTTCCAGTAGCGGACGTACCCGGGGATGGAGGGGTCGGGGTAGTAGCCCTCGCGCGGGCTTTCGTCACCGGGTGCCGGGGTTGGCGCGCTCATCAGCGGGTCCCGTATCTCTTCGAGGCCACAGGCCGTCCCCGGTGCTGCGGGCGGACGGCCTCAATACAAGGGTCCACATCTATCAGACAGCCGCCCGCCCCCGGGCCGGTCCGCCTCTTTGGGCCCCTTTCGGGACCGCCGGAAAGTTTTTTTGAGAAGTCGCGTCATAGTTGGCGGGCAGGGCGCTCTCTCCTGGTGCGGGACGGTCACGGGACCGGCCCATGAGTACCGGAAGGTCGTGCGGATCGATGATGAACATCGTGGAACGTGAGCTGGAGCTGAAGCTGGTCCTGTCCCCCGAGCGGTCCATTCCCGTGCCCGCCCGGCTGACGTACCGCACGGACGACCCGTTCGCCGTGCACGTCGCCTTCCACATCGGCTCCGAGTCGCCCGTGCACTGGACGTTCGCCCGGGAGCTGCTGGTGGAGGGCGTGTTCCGGCCGTGCGGGCACGGGGACGTGCGGATCTGGCCGACGAAGGTCGCGGGCCGCAGCGTCATCTGCGTGGCCCTCACCTCCCCCGACGGCAACGCGCTGCTGGAGGTGCCGTCGGCCGCCGTGGCCGCCTGGGTGGAGCGGACGCTGCGCGTGGTGCCGCCGGGCACCGAGAGCGACCGGCTCGGGATGGACGAGGCGCTGGCGGAGCTGCTGGCTCCGCTGCCCGCCGACGACCTGTGGCTGAGCGACCCGTGGTCGTCGTCGGACGAGGCGTCCTCGCAGGACGGCGAGGCGTGAGGGCTGCCGGGGACGGGGGGTGTCAGAAGAGCTTGCCGGGGTTGAGGAGGTTCAGCGGGTCGAAGGCGGCCTTGATGGAGCGTTGCAGTTCGACGCCGGTGTCGCCGAGTTCGCGGGCGAGCCACTCCTTCTTGAGGACGCCGACGCCGTGTTCGCCGGTGATGGTGCCGCCCAGTTCCAGGCCGAGCGCCATGATCGCGTCGAACGAGGCGCGGGCCCGGCGGGACTCGTCGGGGTCGGCCTGGTCGAAGCAGACGGTGGGGTGGGTGTTGCCGTCGCCCGCGTGGGCGCAGACGCCGATGGTGAGGCCGTACTCCTCGGCGATGGCCGCCGTGCCCGCGAGCATGGCGCCGAGTTGTGAGCGCGGTACGCAGACGTCGTCGATCATCGTGGCGGACTTGACGGCCTCCAGCGCGGTGAGGGCCAGCCGCCGCGCCTGGAGCAGGAGTTCGGACTCGGCCGGATTATCGGCCGGGACCACTTCGGTGGCCCCGGCGGCGGTGCAGAGCGCTCCGACGGCGGCGAGGTCGGAGGCGGGATCCGGCGTGTCGAAGGCGCAGAGGAGGAGCGCCTCGGTGGTCTCGGGCAGGCCCATGGAGGCCAGCGCGTTGACGGCACGCACGGTCGTACGGTCCATCAGTTCGAGGAGTGACGGCGTGTGACCGCGCTCCATGATCCGGCACACAGCGTCACAGGCGGCGTCGGCGGAGGGGAACTCGGCGGCGAGGACGAGCTGCTGCGGCGGCTGCGGCTTGAGGGCGAGGACGGCCTTGACGACGATGCCGAGGCTGCCCTCCGAGCCGACGAAGAGCCGGGTGAGGTCGTATCCGGCGACGCCCTTGGCGGTGCGCCGGCCGGTGGTCAGCAGCCGTCCGTCGGCGAGGACGACGTCGAGCCCCAGGACGTATTCGGCGGTGACCCCGTACTTCACGCAGCACAGGCCGCCGGACGCGGTGCCGATGTTGCCGCCGATGGTGCACGTCTCCCAACTGGAGGGGTCCGGCGGGTAGTACAGCCCGTGTTCGTTCACAGCGCGTGACAGCACCGCGTTGACGACGCCCGGTTCGACGACGGCGATCCGGTCGACCGGGCTGATCTCCAGGATGCGGTCCATCTTCACCAGGGAGAGCACGACGCAGCCGTCCGTGGCGTTGGCCGCGCCGGACAGGCCGGTGCGGGCGCCCTGCGGGACGACCGGGACGCGCAGCGCGGTCGCGGTGCGCATGACGTGCTGGACCTGCTCGACCGTGCGCGGGAGGACCACGACGGCCGGGGTGCCGGCCGCGCAGAAGCTCGCCATGTCGTGGGCGTAGGACGCGGTGACGTCCGGGTCGGTGATCAGCGCCTCGGGGGGCAGTCCCGTGCGCAGCCGTTCGAGGAGATCGCTCATGATCCAAGCGTGGCACCCGGGGCCAATGGTGTGAACCCGTGAGCAGGAGACGATCCCAACGCGCAGTGTGCTCGTATGACTGACGCAGAGTGATGGCCATGGATGTCATGCCGCAACAGGGTCCGGAGTCCCGCCAGCCGCCCGAGCCGCCCCCCGGGGACCCCTACGCGCTGCCCGCCGAAGGCGCCACCGCCGTGCCTCCGCCGCCGCCCACCCTGCGCACGACGCTGCGCCGGGCCGCGTTCGGCGCGGTGGCGGCCGGGGTGCTGCTGGCCGGGGCGCTGGTGGCGGTGGACGGCCGGGAGGGCGGGAAGCCGGCGGAACCGGGGCCGGTCGAGCGGGCCGAGGCGGCGGCGGCCGCGGGCTCCCCCGCCTCGCTCTCCGACCTGACGGCGCTGATCGGGGACCGGCAGAAGTGGGTGGAGTCCCATCCGGAGGACGCCCCGTCCCTGGCGGTGCTGGGTTCGGCGTACGTGGAGTGGGCGCGGCGGTCGGGCGATCCGGCGTACTACGCGCGGGCCGAACGGGCCCTGGAGCAGTCGCTGGAGGCGCGGCCGGGCGAGCGCGGGAACGGGGAGGCGTGGGTGGGGCTGGCGGCCCTGGCCAACGCCCGGCACGACTTCCTCGCGGCGAAGCGGTGGGGCGAGAGCGTGGAGAAGCGGCAGCCGAAGACCTGGAGCGTGTACCCGGCCCTCATCGACGCCTACACCGGGCTCGGCGACCAGCAGGCGGCGACCGCGGCGACCGAGAAGTTCGGCGAGCTGCGCAAGGGGGTCCCGGCGCTGGCCCGCACCGCCGACCTGTACCGGGGCCAGGGCTGGCGCGAGGACGCCCTGGCCACCGCCCGGGAGGCGGCGGACCGGGCGGTGCGGCCGGCCGAGAAGGCGGACGCGCTGCACCGCCTGGGCGAGCTGGCCTGGGAGCGGGGCGAGGCGGCGGAGGCGTTGGCCCAGTTCGACGCGGCCCTGCGCACCGATCCCGGCCACCACGCGTCGTCGGCGGGCCGGGCGCGGGCGCTGGTGGCGCTGGAGCGCACCGACGAGGCGCTGTCCGCGTACCAGAGCGCGCTGGAGAAGCTGCCGCGCCCCGAGTACGCGCTGGAGCTGGGCGAGTTGTACGCGTCGCTCGGGCTGGACGGGGACGCCCGCACCCAGTACGCGAGGCTGCGCGAGATGGTGGCCGCGGCGAAGAGGGCCGGGGTGGACGAGTCCCTGGTGCTGGCCCGGTTCGAGGCCGACCACGGGGACCCGGACGCGGCGGTGGAGCTGCTGCGCGCCCAGTGGCGGGGGCAGCACCGCAGCGCGGCGGTGGCGGACGCGCTGGGCTGGGCGCTGCACCGGGCGGGGGAGTCCGAGGAGGGCCTGGAGTACGCCCGGCGGGCCGCCGACACGGGCGTGCGGAACGCCTCGTACGCGTACCACCTGGGGGCGATCCAGCGGGAGCTGGGCAGCTACGGCCCCGCGCGCCGGAACCTGGAGCAGGCGGTGCGCACCAATCCGGCGTTCTCGCCGCTCGCCGCGCCGCTGGCCCGGGACGCCCTGGACGCGCTGGGCGAGCCGCCGGCGGGCGGTCCGGGCGACATGCGGCCGTCTCCGCCGCCGGCCCCCGAACCGGAGGTGAGGCGCGAGGTGACGCCCGAGCCGAAGAAGCCCCAGGCCCCGGCGCCGGCGCCGTCCCGCACGGCCTCCGCGCCCGCCGCCCCCTCCTCTTCCCCCTCCCCCTCCGCGTCGCGGGAGACGCCGGGGAGGCCCGAGGAGTCCGGGTCGGACGGCGCGGCCCCGGTGGCGCGGGGCGCGTGAGTCCGGCGCGGCGGCGGGCGCTCATGACGGGAGGACGCCGCCGCGGTCCGGGGTACTGCCCCGGGCCGCGGCGGCGCGTTCCGTACCGGGGTACGGGTCAGAGGTTGCCGCGCTTCTCCTGCTCGCGCTCGATCGCCTCGAACAGGGCCTTGAAGTTGCCCTTGCCGAAGCCCATGGAGCCGTGGCGCTCGATCATCTCGAAGAAGACGGTCGGCCGGTCCTGGACCGGCTTGGTGAAGATCTGCAGCAGGTAGCCGTCCTCGTCGCGGTCGACGAGGATCTTCAGCTCGCGCAGGGTCTCGACCGGCACCCGGGTCTCGCCGGCCCACTCGCCGAGGGTGTCGTAGTACGAGTCCGGGGTGTCCAGGAACTGCACACCGGCGGCGCGCATCGCGCGGACCGAGGCGACGATGTCGTTCGTGGCGAGCGCGATGTGCTGGACGCCGGCGCCGCCGTAGAACTCCAGGTACTCGTCGATCTGCGACTTCTTCTTCGCGATGGCCGGCTCGTTGATCGGGAACTTGACCTTGAGCGTGCCGTCCGCGACGACCTTCGACATGAGGGCGGAGTACTCGGTGGCGATGTCGTCGCCCACGAACTCCTTCATGTTGGTGAAGCCCATGACCTTGTTGTAGAAGCCGACCCACTCGTTCATCCGGCCCAGCTCGACGTTGCCGACGCAGTGGTCGATCGCCTGGAAGGTGCGCTTGGCGGGCGGCTCGACGATCGGCGAGGCGGCCGAGAAGCCGGGCAGGTAGGGGCCGTCGTAGCCGGAGCGCTCCACCAGGGTGTGGCGGGTCTTGCCGTACGTGGCGATGGCGGCGAGGACGACCGTGCCGTTCTCGTCCTTGACCTCGTGCGGCTCGGTGATGCCGCGCGCGCCGTGCTCGACGGCGTACGCGTACGCGGCCCGCGCGTCCGGGACCTCGATGGCGAGGTCGACGACGCCGTCGCCGTGCTGGGCCACGTGGTCGGCGAGGAACGTGCCCCACTCCGTGGACGGTTTGATCACGGAGGTGAACACGAACCGGGCGGCGCCGTTCGTCAGGACGTAACTCGCGGTCTCGCGGCTGCCGTTCTCCGGTCCGGAGTAGGCGACCAGCTTCATGCCGAAGGCGGTCGAGTAGTAGTGCGCGGCCTGCTTGGCGTTGCCCACGGCGAAGACGACCGCGTCCATTCCCTTCACCGGGAAGGGATCGGCCTGCCGGGCGTTTTCGGGGCTGGTGTGCAGAGTCTCAGTCATGTTCGAAGGCTCTCCCCACATCGCAAGGTGCGCAATAGTTTGCGCATTCACTGGTCAATATGCGCAGCCGGTCGCCATGATGGCCGGACTATCTGTACAGGCTGACCACCGGAGGCGGCGTCATGGCGATCGATCATCTGGACGGGCGGCTCATCGTGCTCCTGGCACGGGAACCGCGGATCGGCGTCCTCGAAGCATCCCGGCGGCTCGGGGTGGCGCGCGGGACCGTGCAGGCGCGGCTGGACCGGCTTCAATCGAATGGCGTCATCCGGGGATTCGGGCCGGACGTGGACCCGGCGGCGCTCGGATACCCGGTCACCGCGTTCGCCACGCTGGAGATCAAGCAGGGCCAAGGGGCGGACGTACGGGCGCACTTGGGCGGCGTTCCGGAGGTACTGGAGCTGCACACCACGACCGGGCACGGCGACATGTTCTGCCGCCTGGTGGCCCGTTCCAACGCCGATCTCCAACGGGTGATCGACCGGGTTGTCGGATTTGATGGCATCGTCCGGGCCTCCACGGCGATCGTCATGGAGAACCCGGTCCCGCTGCGGATCATCCCGCTGGTGGAACAGGCGGCCGGGGACCCCGACTGAGCTGGGGGAATCCGGGCAGTGGATGACCCGGACGCCTGAACGCCGACCGACCCGAGGGAGTGCCGTGTGAGCTTCTGGGAGTATCTGAACACCCGGCACCAGCAGCTGCTGACGGATGCGTTCCAGCACGTCAGCGCGGTCTTCCAGTGCATGGTCATCGCCACCGTACTGGGCGTGGTCATCGGCGTGCTGAGCTATCGCAGCGGCTGGGGCGGCTCGCTGGCGATCACCTCCACGGCGACGATCCTGACCATCCCCTCCCTCGCCGCGATCGGTCTGCTGATCCCGCTGGTGGGCCTCGGCGTCGCACCGACCGTGATCACACTGACCCTGTACGGGCTGCTGCCGATCGTCCGGAACTCCATCGTCGGGCTGCGGGGCGTCGATCCGTCGCTGGTGGACGCGGCGACGGGCATCGGGATGTCGCGCATCGCACGGCTGTGCCGGGTGGAGCTGCCGCTGGCCTGGCCGCCGATCCTGACCGGCATCCGGGTCTCCACCCAGATGCTGATGGGCATCGCCGCCATCGCCGCGTACGCCTCCGGGCCCGGCCTCGGCAACGAGATCTTCCGGGGCATCGCCTCGCTGGGCAGCGCCAACGCGATCAACCAGGTCCTCGCGGGCACGCTCGGCATCGTCGTCCTCGCCCTGCTCTTCGACGCCGCGTACGTCCTGCTGGGACGGCTGACCATCCCGAGGGGGATCCGTGCCTGAGACCGAGACCGAGGCCGTTCGCGTGGCGGACGTGGGCGCCGCCTCCGGGGCCTCCATCCAGCTGGAGAACCTCACCAAGAGCTATCCGGGGAACCCGAACCCGGCCGTCGAGAACGTGTCGATGGACATCCGGGCGGGCGAGACCGTGGTCTTCGTCGGCCCGTCCGGCTGCGGGAAGTCCACCACGCTGAAGATGATCAACCGGCTGATCGAGCCGACGTCGGGCCGCATCCGGATCGACGACGAGGACGTCACCGACATCGACCCGGTAAAGCTGCGCCGCAAGATCGGGTACGCGATCCAGTCCTCCGGGCTCTTCCCGCACATGACGGTCGCGGACAACATCGCGCTGGTCCCGAAGATGGTCGGCTGGTCCAAGGCGCGGGTGAAGGACCGGGTGGAGGAGATGCTCGACCTGGTGGGCCTGGACCCGCGCGAGTTCCACGGCCGCTATCCGCGCCAGCTCTCCGGGGGCCAGCAGCAGCGGGTGGGCGTGGCGCGGGCGCTGGCCGCCGACCCGCCCGTCCTGCTGATGGACGAGCCGTTCGGCGCGGTCGACCCGATTACCCGCGACCACCTCCAGGACGAGCTGATCCGGCTCCAGCACGAGCTGCACAAGACGATCGTGTTCGTCACCCACGACTTCGACGAGGCGATCAAGCTGGGCGACCGGATCGCGGTGCTGCGGGAGCGTTCGCACATCGCGCAGTTCGACACCCCGGAGGCGATCCTGACCAATCCGACGGACGACTTCGTCTCCGGGTTCGTCGGCGCGGGCGCGGCCCTGAAGCGGCTGAACCTGACCCGCGTACGGGACGTGGGGATCGCGGACTTCCCGACGGTGACGGTCGAGGACCCGCTCCAGACGATCTTCAACAAGCTGCGCAACGGCCCGCACAACGAGCTGCTGATGCTGGACCGCCGCAACCGCCCGTACAAGTGGCTGCGGCGCGGCGATCTGATGCGGGCGCGCGGTTCGCTGGCGCGGGCCGGGCAGCTGGTGCACGACACGGTCACCCGGGACGCCACGCTGCACGACGCGCTGGAGGCGGTGCTGACGGACAGCGGGGGCCGGGTGGCGGTGACCGGGCGGCGCGGCGAGTTCATCGGGGTCGTCGACATGAAGACGCTGATGGACAACGTGCAGGAGCTGCTGGAGGCCGACCGGCTCACGGCGATGGAGCACCAGCACGAGCTGGAGGAGCAGCGCGTCCACCGGACGGAGCAGAAGATGGAGGGGGGTGGCGGCGGAGTATGAGCCCCAGCCACCAGGCCCGCTCCGGCAAGGAGCCGTCGCCGACCCGGCCGCCGGGCGAACACGACGTCAAGGGCCACGCGTTCCACGACGAGGAGAGCGACCCCTCCCCCGCCCCGGCCGCGCCGGCCCGGCGGATCACCTGGCGGAAGCTGGTGGTCCTGCCGGTGGTGCTGGTGGTCGTGCTGGCGCTCACGTACGTGTGGATCACCAACGTCCACCTGGACTCGATCGCGAAGAACTCGCTGACCGGCGGCAATGTGCAGCTGCGCTGGTGGCAGCACGTCCGGCTGACGGCGATCTCGACGTTCTGGGTGCTCATCATCGCGATCCCGCTGGGCATCGCGCTGACCCGCCGGCGGCTGCGCAGGGCGGCCCCGGCGTTCACGGCGCTGGCCAACATCGGGCAGGCGACCCCGGCGATCGGCCTGCTGGCGCTGCTGGTGATCTGGCTGGGCATCGGCCCGCGTACGGCGATCATCGGCATCGTCATCTACGCGGTGCTCCCGGTGCTCTCCAACACGGTGGCGGGGCTGCGGGCGATCGACCCGAACATGATCGAGGCCGCGCGCGGGATGGGGATGTCCGGGCGGGGCGTGCTGCTGCGGGTGGAGCTGCCGCTGGCGATCCCGCTCATCCTGGCGGGCGTCCGGACGGCGCTCGTGCTGAACGTCGGTACGGCGACGCTGGCCACGTTCGGCGGGGGCGGCGGGCTCGGGGACCTGATCACCTCGGGCATCCAGACGCAGCGGATGCCGGTACTGATCATCGGCTCGGTGCTCACGGTGGTGCTGGCGCTGCTGGTGGACTGGCTGGCGTCGCTGGCCGAACTGGCGCTGACCCCGCGCGGGTTGGAGGAGCGATGAGGCGTACGTACGGTCCCCGGCGCGGGGCCTTCGCGGGCGGCTCCGTCGCCCTGTCCCTCGCCCTGCTGCTCGGCGGCTGCGGGCTCAAGAGCGGTTCGCCGATGGTGGACGACGTGTCGCCGGGCTCGGTCGGCCGGGGCGAGCCGCTCAAGGGCGCGACCCTGACGGTGACGTCGAAGAACTTCAGCGAGAACATCATCCTGGGCCAGATGACCGGCCTGGTCTTCAAGGCGGCCGGGGCGGAGGTCATCGACCGGACGAACCTGCCCGGCTCGATCAGCGCCCGCGAGGCCATCATCAACGGCGACGCCGACGCCCAGTGGGACTACACCGGCACCGGCTGGATCACCTTCCTGGGCCACGCGAACCCGATCGTCGACCCGAAGAAGCAGTACGAGGCGGTACGGGACGAGGACAAGGGCAACGGGGTGATCTGGCTGCCGCCGGCCCCGCTGGACAACACGTACGCGCTGGCCATCAGCAAGAAGAACAACGCGAAGTACAGGCTGAAGACGCTCTCGGACGTGGCCGCGCTGGCGAAGAAGGACCCGGGGGCGGTGACGATCTGCGTGGAGAACGAGTTCGCCTCCCGCGACGACGGGCTGCCGGGCATGGAGAAGAAGTACGGGATGAAGATCCCGGCGGGCAACATCCGGAAGATGGACGCGGGGATCATCTACACCCAGGTCTCCGAGTCCGACTCCTGCCTGCTGGGCGAGGTGTTCACCACCGACGGGCGCATCAAGGCGATGGACCTGGACGTGCTGCGGGACGACAAGAACTTCTTCCCCAACTACAACGCCTCCCCGGTCGTCCACGAGGCGACGTTCGAGAAGTACCCGGTGATCGCCGAGCTGCTGGACCCGCTCGCCCGGAAGCTGACGACCGAGGTCGCGCAGACACTCAACGCCAAGGTGGACGTGGACGGGGAGGATCCGCACGAGGTGGCGAAGGAGTGGCTGGTGGAGGAGGGGTTCATCGAGGAGGGGTGAGGCCGCGGACGGGCTTCGGGGGCGGATGAGGCGGCGCGGGGGCGGCGGGGCGGCGGGTGCCGGCTGGGCCGGGAGGAGCCGCCGGGAGGAGCCGCCGGGAGGAACCGGGAGCCTGGAGGAGCCGCAGAAGAGTTGCAAAGGACACGTTGCAAAAAAGCCTTGCAAAGCTTCCTTTGCAACTCTAAGGTCGCAGCATGCCCGAGAACGAGTCCGACCCCCGCCCCTACCGCCACGACGGCACCGACCGCCGGATCCACAACGTGGACGCCCGCACCCTGCGCGCCGTCGCCCATCCCCTGCGGCTGCGGCTGCTGAACGCGCTGCGCGAGTTCGGCCCGGCCACCGCCTCCGGGCTCGGCGAGCGCCTCGGCGAGTCCAGCGGAGCGACCAGCTACCACCTGCGCCAGATGGCGGAGGCCGGACTGGTGGAGGACGCACCGGAGTTGGGCAAGGGTCGCGAGCGCTGGTGGCGTTCGGTCCACGACGGCTCGGTCTTCGAGAGCTCCGCCTTCCGGCAGCACGCCGACCCGGCGGTGCGCGGGGCCATCGACTTCGTCCTGCACGAGACGGCCACCTCCCACGCCGAGGAGCTGAACGCCTGGCTGGGCACCGTGGGCGACTGGTCGGACGCGTGGCAACGCAGCTGGGACATGAGCGACTTCAAGATCCGTCTCACCCCGGAGCTGGCGATGGAGCTGTCCCGGAAGATGCACGAGCTGGTGGAGAGCTACCGGGACACCGTGCCCGAGGACACCGAGGACTCGGCGGTCGTCCGCACGCACCTGCACCTCTTCCCACGCCGTTCCGAGTGACCGCACGGACACCCCGACACCCCGCCTCCTGAAGGGAAGACCGCCATGCACGCCGACGTCCACCACCTCCTGCACACCTTCGAGTCCGCCGAACTCCGCTCCGGTGCGGGCGAGTTCCGTATCCCTCGGGCCACGCTGCGCACCCGGATCGGCTGGACGCTGGTCGAGGTGGGCCTGCGACTGACCGCCCAGGGCCGGGAGACGGCCGCACCCGCGCCCCGCGCCGCCACCGCCTTCCATCCGGCGTGACCGACGGCTCGGGGGAGAACAGACCATGAGGAACCGCACACCGCTGGCCGCCACGCTCGCCGCCAACGCGATCTCCACAGCGGGCACTTCACTCACCCTGATCGGAGTCCCCTGGTTCGTCCTGGAGACCACCGGCAGCGCGGCCCGGGCCGGAGTCGTGGCGTTCTGCGCCACGCTGCCCATCGTCGTCGCCGCGCTGATCGGCGGACCCGTCATCGACCGGATCGGCCGCCGGCGCACGGCCGTCGCGTCCGACGCCGTGTGCGCGTCCGCCATCGCGGCGATCCCCCTGCTGCACTTCGCGGGCGCCCTCGACTTCTGGGTGCTGTGCGCGCTGATGGCCCTCAACGGCTTCGCCCACACCCCGGGCAACACCGCGCGCTACGTCCTGATCCCGGATCTGGCCGAGCACGCCGGGACCACGCTCCCCCGGGCCGCCAGCCTCTTCGACGCGGTCTCGCGCGGGGCCCGGATGGTCGGCGCGGCCCTGGCCGGCGTCCTTATCGCCTTCGCCGGCGCGGAGACGGCCCTGCTGCTGGACGCGGCCACCTTCGGCCTGTCGGCCCTGCTGGTCGCCGCGGGGGTACGGGGCGTACGAGCGGCCGAACCGCAGAAGGCGGAAGCTCCGGTCTCGCTGCGCGTCTACGGAACCGAACTCCGCGAGGGATACACCTACTTGCTCGGCAACCGGCTGCTGCTGGCCGTCGTGGTCATGGTGATGTTCATGAACGGCACCGACCAGGGCTGGTACGCCGTCCTCCTCCCCGTGCACGCCGAGGCGGAGCTGGGCGGCGCGACCGCCATCGGCCTGCTCACCGCGCTGTTCGGGGCGGGCGGCCTGACGGGGGCCCTGCTGTACGGGACGGTGGGGCACCGCTTCTCGCGCCGGGCGGTGTTCACGGTGTGCGTGGTCCTGTGCGGTGCGCCGAGGTTCCTGGTCGCCGCGGTGACCGGGACGACGCTCCCGCTGGCGGTGACGATGCTGCTCGGCGGGATCGCGGGCGGGGTCCTGAACCCGATCCTGACGACCGTGGTCTACGAACAGGTGCCGGACCGGCTGCGCAGCCGGGTGTCGGGGGCGCTGACGGCCGGGTGCGAGTTCGCCATGCCGCTGGGCGGACTCGCGGCGGGGCTGCTGGTGGAGGGCGCGGGGGCGACGGGGGCGCTGCTGGCGATGGGCGGGGTCTACTTCCTGGCCACGCTGAGCCCGCTGGTGTTCCCGTCGTGGCGCACGCTGGACGACGGGCCGGTGGCGGAGGAGGCGGGGCAAGCCCCGAAGCCCGACGCGTCCCCCGCACCGCCGCCCGTCAGCGGCTCGGAGCCCTCGCCGGCGCCACCCGTCAGCGGCTCGGCGTCTCTGCCGCCGTCGCCTGGCAGCGGGTCGGGAGCGCCGCGGGTCAGCAGCTCGGGACCTTCCCGCCCGACTGGAGGGCCTTCAGCGAGCCGACCGCGTCCTTGAGCGTGTGGACGGGCACGATCCGGAGCCCGTCCGGCGCCTCGGCCTCCGCCTGGGAGCACTCGGCCTCGGGGACGAGGAAGACGCTCGCCCCGTCGCGGTGGGCCCCCTGGGCCTTCATCGCCACGCCGCCGACCGCGCCGACCTGGCCGTCCGCCGTGATCGTCCCCGTACCGGCGATGGTGCGGCCGCCGGTGAGGTCGCCGCCGGAACCGTCGCCGTCGAGCTTGTCGATGATGCCGAGGGAGAGGAAGAGCCCGGCGCTCGGGCCGCCGACGTCGCCGAGGTCGACGTTCACGCGCATCGAACCGGGCGCGCGGTCCAGGTAGTCGAGGGCCGCGTCCACGGCGACGTTCTGCGACTGCCTCATGTCGTCGAGGTTGTGCTGCGAGATCTCCTTCTCGGTGCCGCCGGTGGGGTAGACGGAGTCGCGCGGCATCACCGCCCGGTCGGTCCGGAACCAGGCGTCGAACACGTCACCGACCCGGACGTCCGCCTTCGGCCCGGTGGCGAGGATCGTCGTCATCCTCAGCTGGCCGTCGGTGGGACGGGTCTCGGCGCCCGTGATGGTGATCACCGGCCGGCCGTCGTCCTCGCCGAGCACGTCCGCGGTCAGGCCGGGCCGCGCCACGGTGAACGGCAGCGGCGCGAAGGCCGCCGTACCGAACAGGGCGAGGACCGGCAGCGCGCAGAGGGCGAGGAAGCGGGGGCGCGAGAGACGAGAGAGCACGCACCCAATCTAACCGCCGCGCCGGAGCGGCGACGCGCCAGGCGTACGCCCGCTCGCGGAGCGACCGCGGCCTTCCGGCCCCGTCCCCCGCGGCGGGCTGACGGCCTCCCGCGTACCCCTACCGCAGCTCGTCCGCGACCTTCCGCGTACGCCTACCGCAGCCCGTCCGCGGCCTCCCGCGTACGCCTACCGCAGCCCGTCCGCGACCTTCCGCGTACGCCTACCGCTGCCCGTCCGCGACCTTCCGCGTACGCCTACCGCAGCGCGTCCGCGACCTCCCGGGCGGCGTCGAGCACCCGGGGTCCGACCCGTTCCGGCACGGCGTCGGTGAGCATGACGACGCCGACGCTGCCCTCCACTCCGGAGACCCCGACCAGGGGCGCCGCCGCCCCGCTGGCCCCGGCTTCGAGCTCGCCGTGGGTGAGGGTGTACCCGGGGTGGGAGGGGTCGGCCGTCTGCCGGGCGGACAGGATGGCCCGGCCCGCCGCGCCCCGGTCCAGCGGGTGGCGGAAGCCGGCCCGGTAGGCGACGTGGTAGTCGGTCCAGGTGGGCTCGACGACGGCGACCGCGAGGGCGTCGCTGCCGTCGACGAGCGTGAGATGGGCGGTGGCCCCGATGTCCTCGGCCAGGGAGCGCAGCGCGGGCAGCGCCGCCTCCCGGACGAGCGGGTGCACCTGACGGCCGAGCCGCAGCACACCGAGGCCCACCCGGGCGCGGCCGCCCAGATCGCGGCGTACCAGGGCGTGCTGCTCCAGGGTGGCGAGCAGCCGGTAGACGACGGTCCGGTTGACGCCGAGCTTGTTGGACAGCTCGGTGACGGTCAGGCCGTGGTCGGTGTCGGCGAGCAGTTTGAGGACGCGCAGTCCTCGGTCGAGCGTCTGGGAGGTCTCCGCTGTCACGACGCCCTCTCCTCTTCGGGGTGAGCGACGACGGCCCTGCTCCGGCGGTTGCGACGCCGGTCCCAGCGGCGACGCACGAAGAGGCCGCCGGTCTGGCAGGCACCGGCTGCGCTCCGCGGCGGCGTTGCCACGGGGCGTTCATATGGCGGGGACAGTAGCGAGCCAGTCCGCTCAGCGGAAGTGCTCGTCCAGAATCCGGTCTCCGGACTTCGCCGCCGGAAACGGCCCGCGCATAGCGGCCGGTCAGCGCGGCGACGTCCGGTAAACGAACATCTACGCGCGTCCACGTGTCACGACGGCGCCGCACCGATGCCCCCACCGGGGCGAACGCCCGTTAACGCTCCGTGAACGGACGGCCTGTGTTTCTGTACGCCGACCCGGCATGGCGCGAACCGGACAGCGCGCCCCGCTCCGAAACGCCTCGGACCACGCCGCTTGGTAGCTTCCTGGCACGCGGCCGTCTTCCACCGTGAATGGCCGTGCTCAGGAGAGGAGTTCGGTCCATGGCTTGGGACGAATGGGAGCAGTTGAAAGCCGACGCGGCCACCCGCCAGCCGACGCGCACGCAGCTGAATCATCTGCCACCCGAACCGAGCGGAGGAGGAGGCAACCCTCAAGGGGATCTAGCGGTCAACCAGACGGATCTGGCCGCGATCGGAGACGCCGCCTTCGAACTCCGTCAACATTTCGGCCAGGCCGGCAAGCACGCGCGAGCGGCTTCCCAGAAGGCGGCAGGAGGGCTGAAGAGCCAGGGCTTCGCGCTCGGCGGCGCGTTGGACCACGTGGCCTCGCGCTGGATCGACCAGTGCAGGTCATTGCTGGACGCCACCGCCCACATCTCCAATCACCTCGACTTCACCAAGGGCGCCCACGCGGGTGACGAGGTCCACATCGCGGGGACCGTCAGCAGCATCGCCACGCTCGACGCGGGCTTCAGCGAGAGGAAGAGCTCCTGATGGACCTCGATGCCCTCCGCTTCGGCAACTTCTCCCAACTCGGCCAAGCGATCACCGACTGGGAAGAGATGGCCAAGAAGCTGGCGACCCTCGAGAAGGACGCCAAGGACAACCTGGGCGGCAAGGCGGCGAAGGCCCGGTGGACCGGGGAGAACGCCGCGGTCACCCGTTCCTTCGTGGAGAAGACCGCAGCGGAGTTCGCCGATGCCCACACCCAGGCACGGACCGTCGCCCGCATCCTCGCCGACACCCGGGACGAGTTGGTCGCCTTCCGCGACGACCTCACCGAAGAGATCTCGCGGGCCGCCAAGAAGAACCTGACGGTGAGAGACACCGGCGACGGATCGTTCACCGTCACGATGAACATCCACCCTGACCGCGCCGCGAAGGGCACCACACTCCCCGAGCACAGCCAGAGCGACATGGAGGGCCTGCGCGACCGGGTCCAGGCGATCCTGCGGCAGGCCACGCGCAGCGACACCACCGCCGCCGAAGCCCTGCGCCTCATCGTGGACCAGGCCGAACGCGGGTTCTCGGGCGCGGACTACGCGGACCGCGACTCCGCGGCCAAGGCGCTGGCGGCGGCCGAGGCGCTCGCCAAGACTCTCAGGAAGGACCCGTCCGAGGTCACGGCGACCGAGCTGAACGCGGTCAATGCGACGCTCGCCACGTACGGGAAGGATCCGCTGTTCGCGGAGAAGCTGGCCACCTCCACGACTCCCGACGGGCTGCTGACGTTCTACGCCGGCGTCGCCGATCCCTACCAGGGTTTCGGTGCCGACCCCAATCGACTCAAGCAGGCCAAGCTCCTCCAGAAGAACCTGGGCGTCGCTCTGGGAACAGCCACCCTGTCGGACAGCGCCGCCATGCGGTCCTGGGAACAGAAGATGGTCAAGCTCGGCCCGGAAGAACTCGGCACCGATCATGCGAACAATCCCCGCGGATTCGCTGTCATGAGCAACCTCATGCGGTTCGGCGACTACGACGACCAGTTCCTCAACGAATACGGCGAACAGCTCGTGGCGTTCGACAAGGAACGCAACGTCAAGAACATAAGCCCGTGGATCAACAACTGGAACAACGGCGACCTGAACTTCTACAGCAAGAACGACCGGGGCCGCGACCCCATGACCGGCCTCATGGAAGCACTCGGCCACAACCCCGGGGCCGCAACGGAGTTCTTCTCCCAACCGACCGGCACCGGATCGGGTGTCGACAAGGAATCCGAACTCAACGGAAACCTGAAATACCTGACCAAAGAACGTATCTGGCTGTCCGATGCCTACATCATGGGCGGCGACAACAAGGTCATCGCCGGGCATGACTCCCTCGGCCACGCACTGGAGGCGGCCACCACCGGGTACGCCTACGACGCCGATCCCATGGCTGCCAAGGATCCGATGATCCCCGGCAACCGCGATATGCGCACTGCGGAGACGGCCGGAGTCATGGAGCAGGTCGCGTTCCTGTACGGGAGCGAGGACGGGCCGAAGATGCTTCATGAGCAATCCCAGCTCGCCGACAGTCTGGGCAAGATGGGGGCCGCATACATCGATGACATCGACTACAGCCTGACGGGTGTCGGCGACAACGCGAAGGACTCGGGCGCGTTCCCCGCGAAGTACGCCGGACGTGCCGAATTCGGAAACCAGGGCGCCATCAATTTCTTGAGCGTGCTGGGTCAGAACGAAAGCTCACACGCAGTCGCCACCATGGCGCAACATCTGTACACGCTGAGCGCGTTGGACGCCAACCCCGCCACGAGCGCACAGAGCATCGACAACGCGCACGACGCCCTGACAACGGGGGCCGAGGCGCGAGGCATCCTCGACCACTCCCGCGTACAGCAAGCGGAGGAGACGTACAAGGAGAACGCGGAGGAAGTAAACAAGTCGCTGGGACGCTCCGGTGACTGGGTCAAGCTGGGCGTCGGCGCTGTAGTGGGGGGCGGTATCGCGGCGCTGCCCGTGCCTGGTTCGACCGGGGTGGCCATCGCGATCGCGCCGGTGGCCGCGGAAACGATCGGCAACGCGGTCAGCACCTTCATCGGACACCAGGTCGACAAAGAATTCGACGAGGCCGAGGAGGATCCGAGGGAAAAGGCGCAACTCACCAGTCAGCAGTTCTACGAAAAGGGCGCTGCCGAGCTGGGGGCAGCCTACGGGAGCTACCTGAAGGAAAACCCCCGGATGGACGTTGCCTCCGACCGGGCGGACTGGACCCAGGACGTCAAGAACGCCTACGACACCGGATCGGGCCAGGGTGACACACGCGGCCTCCCTGCCTACAAGGACTGAAAATGGCACCAAGAACCTCGAAAAACGAGGCATCGGCGAGAACCTCATTGCGCTGGGTCGCCTGCTGGGCCGCGCTCCTTGTCGGAGCAACTGGGTGCAGCGATGGCGGTGACGGCCGGACAGGACAGACTGTGCGTTCCTCGGCGCAGGTATGTGACAACACTTTGAAGTCGTCGGGGCAGGCAGCCCTGAAAAGCATCGGCGGAACAGACCGCTATACGGAGCTCGCCGGGAACCGGCAGAATGGAGAGCCCTATCGATTCTCCGTCTCCTTGGCCGCGAAGCGACTTCACTCCGAATTCTCCAAACGCAATAAGTGCGCGGTGTACAGAGCCGACGGGGAGAACGACTTCCCACTCCTCGACATCAACTTCAAACCCAGCCTTGCGGCCCCGAAAAAGGTCTCCGATCCGGGCGCCAAGGAATTGTTCTACCCCTTGGGCGCATTCGCGTCGGTGAACTCCAAGCCGGGTAGCACCTATGCGACCCTGTACTTCGCCTGTCCGACGCAGGGCCCTGACGGAGAGTCTTCCCACGTCATGGCTTCCCTCTTCGTCCCGAAGGCCCAGACCCACCCCGGCTCCACTCCCGACGACCGCATGGCAGTCCTCAATGACGTCGCCCGCGGCCTGGCTGAGGAGCTCGGCTGTGCGGACGAGGCCGGACTGCCGGCCCGGGTCCCCTCCCCCACGAACGGCTGACGGCCGGACCGGAACGGAGAAGAGGGGAGAGGGCGGGACCCGCACGGTTACGCGTCCCGCCCACAAGGACTGACGCCCGCTCCTCCGAATCTCTCTTAAGGCAGCAAACGCCATGCGCAACAGACCGCACCGGATGCTCTGCGGGAGCCTGATACTCCTCATGGCCACCGCCTGCACCGATGGTGAGAGCGGCAAGGAAGCGACGCTCTCGGCATCACACGTGTGTGACGCCACACTCACCCCGCCTTCGGCGAAAGCCCTTGAGAACCTGGCATCGACCGAGCGTTTCAACGAACTCACCGGCACCAACCAGCAGGGAGACCCGAACAAGTTCTCTCTGGAACTGGCCGCGAAGAGGCTCTACGGAGAGGTGAAGGAACGCAATATCTGCATGGTCTACAAGGCGGGCGATGACAGCGGGATCCCGTTGCTCAAGATTGAGTTCGAGCCCACGGAGAGTCACCCCGTACCGGAAGAGGAAGCACGGACAGCGGACAGGGACCGGATCGTTTTCCCTCTGGGTTCCTACGCCGAGATCAACGGCGACAGCGGGGCAAACCTGTATTTCGCCTGCTCAACCCATGGGCCGGAGGGCACCTCGCGCTATGTCAGGGCGAGGATGTACTCGTCCGGGGGACAGTTGGCCCCCGGCTCTGCACCTGACGACCGCATGGCCATCCTCAACGACGTGGCCCGCGGCCTGGCCAGGCAACTCGCCTGCGCGGACGAAGCCGCGCTGCCCGCCCGCGTCCCCGCACCCACGACTGCCTGACGGCCGGACGGCTCCCGGCCTCAAGGGGGATGGGGAGAGGGCGGGACGCAGCTTCCGCGTCCCGCCCTCTCCCATCCCCGGGCCCGTCCTCCCGCTCACTTCATCCGCGTCGCCCACTCCTGGACCTTCGCGATGCGGGTCTGGATCTGGTGGGCGGTGGCCTCCGCGCTCGGCGGGCCGCCGCAGACGCGGCGCAGTTCGTTGTGGATCACGCCGTGCGGTTTGCCGCTCTGATGGGTGTAGGCGGAGACCATCGTGTTGAGCTGCTTGCGCAGGCTCAGCAGTTGCTTGTGGGTGACCACGGGCCGGGCGTCGGCGGGCTTCTCCAGGAGGTCGGCCTCCTCCGCCGGCTTCTGGCGGCTGTGCGCGATCTGCCGGCTCTGCCGCTTCTGGAGGAGCAGTTGCACCTGGTCCGGCTCCAGGAGCCCGGGGATGCCGAGGTAGTCCTGCTCCTCCTCGGAGCCCGGGTGGGCCTGCATGCCGAACTCGGCGCCGTCGTACAGCACCCGGTCGAAGACGGCGTCGGACTCCAGCGCCTCGAAGGGCAGTTGGTCCTCGGTCTCCTCGTCCTCCAGCCGCTCCGCGTCGGCGAGGAGCTTGTCCTCCTCCGAGAACGGGTTCTCCTCGTCGCTCCCCTTCTTCGGCTTGTCGAGCACGTGGTCGCGCTCGACCTCCATCTCGTTGGCGAAGTCGAGCAGCATCGGGATGGTCGGCACGAAAACGGAGGCGGTCTCGCCGCGCCGGCGGGAGCGCACGAAGCGGCCGACTGCCTGGGCGAAGAACAGGGGCGTCGAGATGGTGGTCGCGTACACGCCGACGGCGAGGCGCGGCACGTCGACGCCTTCGGACACCATCCGGACCGCGACCATCCAGCGGGATTCGTCGGCGCTGAACTGGTCGATCTTCTTCGACGCGGCCTTCTCGTCGGAGAGGACCACGGTCGCCGACTCCCCGGTGACCTTCTTCAGGATCTTGGCGTACGCGCGGGCCGAGTCCTGGTCGGTCGCGATGACCAGGCCGCCCGCGTCGGGGATGCCCTTGCGGACCTCGGTGAGCCGCTTGTCGGCGGCGGCGAGCACGTTGGGGATCCACTCGCCGGTGGGGGCGAGCGCGGTACGCCATGCCTGGCCGATGGCGTCCTTGGTCATCGGCTCGCCGAGCCGGGCGGCGATCTCGTCCCCGGCCTTCGTACGCCAGCGCATGTTGCCGCTGTAGCTGAGGAAGATCACCGGGCGGACGACGCCGTCGGCGAGGGCGTTGCCGTAGCCGTAGGTGTAGTCGGCGGAGGAGCGGCGGATGCCGTCGTTCCCCTCCTCGTACTGGACGAACGGGATCGGGTTGGTGTCCGACCGGAACGGCGTACCGGTCAGCGCGAGCCGCCGCGTCGCCGGGTCGAACGCCTCCTGGCACGCCTCGCCCCAGGACTTCGAGTCACCGGCGTGATGGATCTCGTCCAGGATCACGAGCGTCTTGCGCTGCTCGCACCGGTTGCGGTGCAGCATCGGGCGGACCCCGACACCCGCGTACGTCACGGCGACCCCGTGGTACTCCTTGCTCAGCGGACCGGCGCTGTAGTCGGGGTCGAGCTTGATCCCTATCCGGGCGGCCGCCTCCGCCCACTGCTTCTTGAGGTGCTCGGTCGGGGCGACGACCGTGACCTGCTGGACGACATGGTGGTGCAGCAGCCACGACGCGAGGGTCAGCGCGAAGGTGGTCTTGCCGGCTCCGGGCGTCGCGACGGCGAGGAAGTCGCGCGGCTGCTCCTGGACGTACCTCTCCATGGCGCCCTGCTGCCAGGCTCGCAGCTTGCCGGCGGTGCCCCAGGGGGCGCGGCCGGGAAAGGCGGGTGAGAGGTGGTGGGAGGCGGTGGTAGTAGTCACGGTCTCCGGTTCGGGGCTCTCGGGTGCGTGGGGCGCTGTCCGCACCGGGCCCGGCCCGATCGGCCCGACCCGCGATACGACAACCGGGCCACCCTACCGGTGGGGCGGCCCGGGCCACGTACGGACGAGCCGTGGCCCAAGCCCGTTGAGACGCTCTTCACAGGTGCGGCTATCGGGCGAACACCGGAAGCTGCTCGGCGATCTTGGGCATGTCCAAGACACCCTGGCACACTGCCAACACGAACCGCTCCGCCGCGTCGACATCGAAGTCGGCATCGAGCGGATGGCCGTTCATGTGAAGGAAGACCCAGGTCGCATACCACGCGATCCGCTTATTGCCATCCACCAGCCCGTGGTTTCGGGCAAGGGACTCCATGAGAGCGGCGGCCTTCTGCCAGACATCCGGATACGCGTCCTGGCCGAACACGCTCGCCTGCGGTCTGGCCAGTGCGGATTCCAGCAGTCCGTAGTCACGAACTTCCGGAGTGCCGAGCCGTCGCGTCAGGTTCAACAGCTCGGGCAGGGTCAGGTACTGCATCAGGCGAGCCTCCGGTTCAGCTCCTCACTGACCTTCAGAACATGGTCCGCGGCCTCGTTGAAGAGCCGGGAGTGCTCGTTTATGGCGGTGATCACCGCGTCGTGGGCAAACGCCTGCATGCTCTTCCCCTCCGCTTCGGCGCGGGCGCGCAGGGAGTCCAGCTCTTCGTCGGTGAATCGCAGATTCAGACCAGCCATGGTCCGATGGTACCGCGTGGTACCACGCGGTACCGAAACCTCGCCCCACCGCTACTCCTCCCGTACGAGCACCCGGGTCGCCACCCACGCCCCCACCAGCGCCACCCCCGCCATCGGCAGGAACACCGCCGCGAACGCGCCCGGATGCGAACCGGTGGCGGTGGCCTCCACCGCGCTGTGGGCCGCCGCGCCGAGGGCCTTGCCGCCGAGAGCCGCGAAGGCCGCGCCGCCGATGGCCAGCAGCAGGACGTTGGAGAGGCCGTCGGAGATCTGGAGGGCGGCGGAGTTGGAGCCCGCCTCCTCGGGGGCCGACAGCTTGAGCAGCAGCACGCTGGTGGAGGCGATCACGATGCCCATGCCGAAGCAGCCGAACGCCCAGGCGACGGCGACGGTCCAGACGGGGACGCCCTCGATCAGTACGGAGGGGGCGACGGCGATCGAGGCGGCGACGAGCAGCATGCCGGTCACCATCAGCCGCTCCCGGTGCGCCTCCATGCGCGGCCGGGACTGGACGAACGAGCCGAGCGCCCAGGTCGCCCCGCCCACGGCCAGGGACAGTCCGGCCATCGTCGGGGACAGTCCGCGCTGGGTGACCAGCATCAGCGGTACGAAGGACTCGGCGGCGATGAACGACCCAGCGGCGACCCCGCGCAGCAGGACCACCGAGGGCAGTCCGCGCGCGGCCCGTACGGTCCCGGTGGGCAGGAGTCCGCGGACGGCGGGCACAAGCAGGGCGGCGCCGGCGGCGGCGGGCAGGAGGGCGAACCAGTTCAGCTCCTGCCCCGCGTACTGGAGCAGCCCCGCCCCGGCCGAGATCCCGAGGGCGAGCCGGATGCGACGGCGGTCGTACGGCTCCGCGGCTGCGGCCGGGTCGGCCGGCCCGGAGGCCGTGCGTCTGATCGCGGGGAGGGCCAGGGCGAGCGGGATCACGATGAGGGCGGGGATGCCGACGAAGACCCAGCGCCATCCGAGGTGCTCGGTCACCGTTCCGGAGGCGAGCGGCCCGACGACGGAGGGGATCACCCAGCTCGCGGCGAAGGCGGCCAGGATCGCGGGCCGGATGCGTTCGGGGTAGGCGCGCCCGATGACCACGTACAGGGCGACGATCACCAGCCCGCCGCCGAGGCCCTGGACGGCGCGGCCGGCGATGAAGACCCACATGCCGGTGGCGGCCCCGGAGAGCAGCAGGCCCGCGCCGAACGCGGTGATGCCGGTGGCGAGCGGCTGGAGCGGTCCGCGCCGGTCGGCCCACTGACCGGAGAGGACCATGGCGAAGAGGCTGGTGGTGAAGTACGCGGAGAAGGCGAACGCGTAGAGCGGGATGCCGTTCAGCTCGCGGGCGGCGACCGGCATGGCCGTGCCGACCGCTGTGGCCTCGAACGCGATGAGGAACACCACGGAGACGATGCCGATGCTCAGCGCCCGGTAGGTGCGCCCGAGGACCCCTTCGACGGCTTCGCGGGGGAGGTCGGACAGCGGGTCCGGGGAGGGGGCGTCGTTCGCGGGCGGCGCGAGATGGGCGGCGTCGGTGCCGTCGCGGGGTTCCAGGGCGGTCATGCCCTCAGCGTAAGGGGCGTAGGGCGCTGTGAACCCTGTCGTTGGACGGCCCCGGGATCGGCCCTTGGTCGTAGGTCCCGGGCTCCGGTACCTGCCGCGCTCCGTACTCGGGTGTGAACGGCGTATGGCAGTCGCATTGCGCGCGGGCCTGAACCCTTGAGGCGGGGGACGACGGCCCGTAGCGTCGTTGTCACAGCAGGAACGCCGCCGACAAGGCGACGAGGAACACCGCACCACCCCCCGACCGTGTGCCCGAGAGGCTCAGGGGCTCGACTGCAACTCGAGTTACACCGGTTCGAATCCGGTCACGGTCTCCAGCGCGAAACGGCCGCTCCCGCCACGGGGGCGGCCGGTCCCGTTTCCCGCGCCCCGCGTGTCCTGCCCTGCGGCCGCCGTCCGTCGCCCGCTCACCCGGCCTTGAGGGCCTTCATCACCTCGCGCATGTCGTTGATCAGCTCGGCCCGGTACGCGAGGACGTCGGGTTCGGCCATGTCGTCCGGCGGGCCGTTCTCGTCGTCACTGTCGTCTTCGGTGAACGTCCAGCCGGTCAGCGCGAGCCGGACGACGGCCCCGCCCTCGACCACGTTCAGGCGCAGGCCGCCGGCCTCCAGGGTCAGCAGGTACGCCTGGTCTCCGAGATCGGGCACGCGCTCCACCCGTTCCACGACCGAACCGTCGATCTCCGTCAGCGTGCTGCTCGCCTCGAACTCGGGACGCGGGTCGGTCTCCTTGTGCAGCTCGGCCGTCAGCGACACCCCGAACTCCACGCTCCCCCTCGTCCCGTTCTCGCCGACCGGCGTGTCCCTCGTCTGGAAGGCGACGGTGCAGCGGATGCGGTGGAGCGCGGGGTGCTCGATGCCGTCGAGTTCGGTCGCCGGCTCGGACACCTGCTCCCCCAGCACCTTGGTGAGCGCCGGAAGTCGCATCGCCGTGCAGGAGTCGGACTCCACGCGGTAGCCGCGGGGGTCGGGCTTCCCGTCGCGGCCGATCCCGTACCCGAACACCGCCGACGCCCACACCGCCGAGGCCACCAGCGCCCCGGCGACCGCCCACACCGCACGGGACCTCCGCCGCCCGCCGGCGGCTCCCTGCTCCGGATCGAACCCGCTCACCACGTCCCGCGACGAGCCCGGCCCGTCCTCCCCCACCAACTCCGGCTCGGATATCACCCCGGCACCTCCCCCTGGTCAACGGCCACGGTACCGGCCGGGCTTCCCCCCGGACACCGGACCGCACACCGCAACGGGTCGCACGCGGAACGGAGTTCCGGCCTTCCGGCGGGCTACGTACCGCAAGGGCCGCCCCACGGCCGACGACACGATCAGAAGGCCCCTCAGGTCAGCCGACGGCCCGCTTTCACCTTGTCCACCTCGCTCAGCGGGAACGTATTCCACCTCACCGAAGCCTCGATGAAACCGCTCGACTGCTCACCGTCGGTTACATCCAGGCGGCAACCGACATAGCTGGGGTGCAACAGCGCGGGCTTCTCCCACCGCTCAGCCCCTCGCACCAGGATGTCGGCCAGCACAGGCCCGCCGCGCCGCGGTAGCCGAGACGTCAGCACCCCCCAGGGCGGCGATGGCCGATTCCACACGCGTGATGCCGAGCACGGACTTGCATTCCCTCATGTGCGCTGTTTCCACCTGATCAACATCGCCGGAACAGCCGGAGAGGAGACCGCTGAGGACCAGAACCGCGACGTGCGACGCCGCCGTCAGGAGTCGATCTCTGCCGGGCGGCCGACCGGAGGGAGTTCCCGCAGCCCCGGGCCCAGTTCCTCGGGGAGACCGGCGCTGCCCTTGCATTCGAGCTTTTCGGCCAACGCCAAGGAGGCGGCGTGAACGACGCGAAGGTTATCCATCAAGTCCTCCCGGGCGTCACCCCGGTAATGGGCGTTGCCCAGCCCTCCGTAAATCCGCGCCGGGCGGCTCTTCGAGCCATCGAGTCGCGGGCTGACGCATTCAAAATAGATGCCGGCCGAGCGGATGTTGGCCACCGCCTCTTCACCCAACGAGAACCGTCGTTCACCTACAGCGCTCCCCGGGTAATTGACGTCGTACGGCGCATACATGTGAAACCTCAAGACCGGCTCATTCTTACTGCGGCTTCCCTTGGCGGCCATCTCGCAGAGTTCTCCTCCCGGCGCCCAACTACGTCCGGAGGAGTACCCTTTCTCGATCGCCTCGATCAGCCGGTCCATTCTCCCACTCGGTCGCCGCTCGAAGGACGTCGCGCCCGTCACCGTCTCCACCGTCCTCTCCAGGTCGCCTGCGAACACTCCCTCGCACACCTCCGCCGCATTGACGTACGGCGACTGAGGCTCCTGGTCCGACGAGCATGCGGTAGCGCAGACTGCCGCGAGCAGACCAGCGACCAGTGACTTTCCGTTCCGGATCACACCCTTGCCTTCCATCGCAGCGCGAATCAGCCTCAGCCTGTCTCCGGGTTCACACCCTGCTGATCCTCCCGGTCATTGCCGGCCCCGTAGCCGATGAGCATCGCTTGCTTCAGGTCCTCACGGAGCTTTGTGTCTTCCTCGGTCGCGTGGAGAGCGAGGAATCCTTCCATCGGAGCCTCCGCCATGGACTCACCCGCGCGGAAGATCCTGTCCCATTCCTCATCGGTGAGCTGTTCCGCCTTCTCCTTGCTCTTGTCGACCGAGTTATCCGAGATGTCCCCGACAACCTGTCCGAAAACCTGCTCCGCAGCTCCACTGGCCGTGTCGGTCGCCAGCGGGATCAGCACGGCAGCCGCACCCGCCGCTGCCGTCGCCGGCAGGAACGCGGCACCGGCCGCGATTCCAACCCCCGCGCCGAACTCCACCCAGCCCGCACGCTTGGCCACCGCCTTCTCGTAATCCTCATGCGTCTTCATGTGATCCGCCTCGACCTGGTCAGCTCTGGACTGGTCGAGCATGCCCTGCATCTCGGCACCGACCCGAACCGTCGTACGTGCGGCATCGGAGTCGATTCCGTCGGAACCGACGTGCGTCTCCAGAACGCTCCTGGTGTACGCCTGCTCCGCGGTGGAGAGGGTGGCATAGGCGTCCGGATGCTGACCAAGAGCGCTGAGGAATTGGCGGACGTCCGCGCGCCCCTGCCCCCCGTCGATGAGGAGCCGGCGATCGTTCGCACGCTCCTGCCCCTGCTCTTGGTCGAGGTCGACGACGAAGGGGAAATGACCTTCGACGCCCGCGGTGGGGGCGAAGACACTCTTCGCCTCACCCTTGTCCAAAGCCCAGTTGATGTCGTCGATATATCCCGCGCCCATGACGCCCATGCTGTCCGCCAAGCCCTCCTGATGCTTGAGCAGGCCGGCGTCCGCCCCGTACTTCTGCATGACCTCATACATAATCGCCGCGTTGTCAGCGTCTCGCTGCACACGCGCGTCCGGCTCACCGGCCGGGTATCCCAGCGTCGCCGCCTCCAGGGCATGACCCAACGCGTCCGGCATGTACTGAAGCGTGGGTCCCAACGCGTCTGGATCGCTGGAGTTGATATCCGGAAACGACTCCCACTTCTCGTTCCCGAAGAAATCGAGGTAGTTGTCGATGGCTTCGCCATCCTGCTTGCCGAGGTCGGCCGTCGCACCTCGGTTGACCGTGCCGTCCTCGTTGTAGGCCGTCGGATCATCGGTGAAGAACTTCTTCGCCGTGTCCGGGCTGTTCCCCAGCGCTTCCAGCATGGCGACCATCGGGTCGTAGCCGGAACCGTTCTTCCCCGACGGGTTGAACGGATCGTCCAGAAGGCCGTTCACCTGCTTGTTACCGGCGAACCGGCCGGGGTCCTTCTGATGCAGCTGCGCCACATGCTCAGCGATCGGATGGAGGAACTTCGGGTCATAGTTCCCGTACCGCATGATCCCGCCGAGCAGCTGATAGCCGTACGGCGCGCCGCCGGTGTCGTACTTGGACAAGGGGATCTGCTGGGTTCCCATCTTGCAGAGCTCCGGCCCCCACTCCGCGGTGAAGGCGCTGTCGCGAGAGGCGGTGGCGAGATTCAGGCCGAGGTTGCGCTGGAGTTCCTGGACGTCCGCCAGACGCTCCTTGTCGACCTTCGCGTAGTCATGGGTGTCCGTGGCGAGCTGACCGAAGAAGGCGAGCGCCTTCTCAGGGCCGAGCTTCTCGTAGAAAGCCTTCGCGAACTCCCGTGACCTGGCGTTCTCCCGCAGCAGTTCGTTCAGGGCCTGGAGCTCGGCGTGCGTGAGGTTGCGGCCCTTGGCTGCCAGAGCGACGGCGCGGTCCGCCTCCTCCTGGACGAGCTTGGTGTACTTCGGGGCGGTGAAGTCCCTGCGGTCGGTGACGTTGGCCTCAAGGGAGTTCTTGAAGGCCACATCGGCGTCGTTGCAGTCGTCGACGATGAGGTCGATCTTCTTCTGCCACGACTGGATGTTCTCCTTCTCCTGCTGGAGGAACTTGGTGAAGTCCGGGTCGTGGCGCGCTGCACTGTTCTCCGAGACCGGGGAACGCGCAGTGACCTTGCCCCTGCCGTCCACCCGGATACCGGCTGCCGGCCCTGCGTGGTCCTGGATGTCGACCAGGGCGTCCTTGGCCTTCTTGAAGGCCGCGTACCCCTCTTCGAGCAGCGCCTTCACACCCTTCGCCTCGGCGGCGGCGTCCGCGCACTCCTTCGCGGTCTTGCCCACGAACGCCTTGGTGACCTCCGCGTTGACACCTTCCCAGTTCGCCTTGTACGCCTTCGCCTTCATCCCGTACAACGCTTGGTCGGCGAGCTTCTCCAGCCTTGCCGCCATCTCCGACCAGTCGTCGGCCGCAGCCTTGAGCTTCCCCAGCGGGGCCTCGACGATGTCGTCGAAACTCGGCATGCGCGCTCCCCCGAGCCCTACTTCATGTACGTCGACAGCGCGGAGATCGCCGCCAGGTCCCCGCCGATCTTGACGTTGTCCTTCACGTGCTGGGCCTTGGTGTAGTCCAGGTGGTTCGAGATGTGCGCGCAGGAGTCCAGCAGCGTCTTGAGGTGCTTCTGCCAGCGGTCGTGCACCTTCAGGACCGCCGCGCCGCTCGCGAAGTTGCCGCCGGTCAGGGCGATCGCCGCGTCGAAGGTGGCGGGGCGGGCGTGGTCGCCGTCCTTCGACAGCTTCGTCCGGAGTTCGTAGGCGTCACTCCCGACAGCACCGAGATCGTCGCGGTGCACCACCAGGTCGGCCGCCCCACCGCTGCCCTCGGCCGGAACACTGTTGATCTGCACGGCATTTCGCTGGGCCGCAGCCGACCGCAGTTCGGCCCATTCCTTGTCGAACGTCACGTACTCCCCCGTCTTTGCTCACGCGAACAGGCGTCCTTCGGGACCGTATCGTCAAGGCCGAGGCGTGGGCGAGTACGAATCGAGCCTCTTGTCGGCCGGGAACACCGGCGAAGAGGCACGGGCGCCGGAGCGGCGTGCGGGCGGTCGCGGCCGCGGGGCCGGTGCGGCCTCGGCGGCTCCGCGACGACGGCTCCGCCGGGGGCGGGGCCGTCGCGCCGACGTCAGCCCTTCGGCGTCGCCACCGCTGCCTGGGGACGGATGGGAAGTCGGTTGACCGGGCGGCCCGTTGCCGAGCGGACCGCTGCGGCGACCGCGGCGGGGGCCGTGACGACCGGGACCGCCGAGGCCGGTTTGGCGCCGAAGGGGGCCACCACGTCGCGTTCCTCGATCAGCCGGACGATCCGGATGTCCGGGGCGTCCAGCGAGGTCGGCAGGGCGTAGCCGGTCAGGTCGGGGTGGCGGATCAGGCCCTTCGCGGTACGGAGGTTCTCCGTGAGGGCCGCGCCGATGCCCTGGGTGATGCCCGCCTCGATACGGGTCGCCAACTGGGCCGGGTTCAGGACCCGGCCGACGTCCTGGGCGACCGCCATCTCGACCACGCGGACCGAGCCGAGCTCGATGTCGACGTCGACCACCGCCCGTACCGCGCAGAACGCGAGGCCCACGAACGCGTCGCCCTGGCCGTACTCGTCCAGCGGCTCCGTGGGGTGGGGGCGGCACTGCGCGGTGGCCCACAGCTCCTTGCCGTCCAGCGTCTCGCTGACCGTCGTGGACAGCACGCCGTCGTACGAGGTGATCTTGCCGTCCGCGATCTGGAGCAGCTCCGTGGACATGCCGAACTGGTGGGCCAGCGGCTGGAGGAGCTGGGTGCGGACCATCTTCGCCGCGCGCTCCACCGCCCCGCCCGACACCCAGGTGTGCCGGCCGTGGGTGGCCGGGCCCGCGGGCGGCTGGTCGGTGTCGACGGCGGCCACGTGGACCTCCTCGACGCCCAGGACCTCCTGGACGATCTGGCGGGCAAGCGTGGTGAAGCCCTGGCCCGTCTCGACCGCCGCGCAGATCACCGTGGCCACGCCGTCGTGGACCCGGACCGTGGCCGTGGAGACCTCATCCGCGCCCTCCGCGCCGAGCATGTGGACCATGCCCACGCCGTAGCCCACGCCCCGGCGCACCGCCCCCGGCTCGCCCGCGCCCTCCAGGCCGCCCGGCAGCAGCCAGTCGTCCTCCGGGCCGTCCTTGGGGAGGGCGGGCAGCGGCGCGTCGCGGACGGCCTCGATCAGGCCGGCCACCGGGGCCGGGCAGGTCACCGTCTGGCCGGTGGGCAGTATGTCGCCGGTGGACAGCGCGTTGCGCAGGCGCAGTTCGGCCGGGTCGATGCCGATCCGGGCGGCCAGTTTGTCCATCTGGCCCTCGTACGCCGCGCAGACCTGCATCGCGCCCTCCCCGCGCACATGGCCCGACGGCGGGTTGTTCGTCCGGACCGCCCAGCCCTCGATGAAGGCGTGCGGCACGACGTACGGGCCGCAGGCGAACGCCACGGCGGCGGCCAGGGATTCGGACGAGGCGTCGGCGTACGCGCCCGCGTCCAGCAGGATTTGAGCCTCCACCTTGACCAACCGGCCCTCGGCATCCGCGTGGTGGCGGTAGCGCAGGAGGGTGGGGTGGCGGTGGGTGTGGCCGAGGAAGGACTCCTCGCGGCTCGCGGCCAGCTTCACCGGGCAGCCGGTACGCAGCGCCAGCAGGCCCAACGGGATCTGGAAGCCGGGGTCCTCGCGGTCGCCGGTCGCGCCGGGTACCCCGGTCACGACGACCTTGACCCGCTCGGGCTCCAGGCCGTAGCAGGCGGCGATCAGGTCTCGGTCGGTGTGCGGGTCGGTGGAGGCGGTGTAGATCTCCACGCCGCCGTCCGGCCGGGGCACGGCGAGGCCGGCCTCGGCGCCGATCGGGGCCGGGTCCTGGCGGCCGATGCGGTACAGGCCCTCGACGACGACCTCGCCGGTCGCCTCCGGGTCGCCGTAGCGCAGCGGGATGTGCCGGATCAGGTTGCCGTCGGGGTGCAGCGGCTCCGCCGCGAACGCCGTCTCCGGGTCGGTGACCGGCTCCAGCACCTCGTACCGTACGGCGATGGCGGCGGCGGCCAGCCGGGCGGTCTCCGGGTGGTCGGCGGCGACGGCGGCAATCGGCTCGCCGTGGTGGCGCACCAGGTCGGAGGCGAACACCGGGCGGTCCACCACGTGGCGGCCGTAGTTGCTGTCCCCCGGCACGTCCTCATGGGTGACGACGGCCCGCACCCCGGGCATCTCCTCGGCCCCCGAGGTGTCGATGGACAGGATGCGCGCGTGCGGGTGCGGGGAGCGCAGCACGGCCGCCCAGAGCAGGCCCTCGGCCCAGAGGTCGGCCGCGTACGGGAAGGTGCCCTCGGTCTTCGCGCCGGTGTCCGCCGGACGCAGCGAAGCGCCGAGGCCCTGCCGGGGCTGCTCCGGCTCCGGGCCGGCGCCGGAGCCCGGTGCGCCTGCCAGCGCGTCGATCCTGGGCAGGCTGGTGCTGGTCGCGTTGGCCGCGGTGGCCGCGTCGCCGCTCACGCCGCCTCCTTGTCGTTCGCCCCGCCGGGGAGGCGGGAGGTGGGCCCTGGGTTCGCGTGGTGCGGGTGGCGCTGTCGTACGGCGGGGCCGCGGGCGTGCCTCACAGCGCCTCTCCCTCGTGCGGGTGGGGTCCCTGCTGTACGCCGCCGGCGCCCGGCTCCGCCTGGTGCGGGATGCGGGCGGTGTCCGGAGCGGCCGCCGCCTCGGCGCTCGCCTCGCGGGACGCGACGACGTCCGCGACGGCGTCGAGCACGCCCCGGTAGCCGGAGCAGCGGCAGAGGTTGCCGCAGAGGGCCTGGCGGGTCTCCAGCTCCGTGGGGGCGTGGTTGCCCTCCAGCAGGTCGTGGACGGTCATCGCCATGCCGGGGATGCAGAAGCCGCACTGGACGGCCCCGCAGGCGGCCAGGGCGCGTTGGACGTCGGAGGGTTCGCCGTCCACGGCCAGCCCCTCGACCGTCCGCACCTCGCTGCCCGCCGTGGTGGCGGCGGGGACCAGGCAGGAGGCGACGAGCCGGCCGTCGACCTGGACGTTGCAGGCGCCGCACTCGCCCTGCGAGCAGCCGTCCTTGGCCCCGGCCAGGCCGAGGCGCTCGCGGAGCACGTACAGCAGGGACTCGCCGATCCAGGCGTCGCTGACCGGGCGGTCCATGCCGTTCACGTGCAGGACGTAGGAGGTGGCGGGGTGGTCGCTCGGGGCGTCGAGCGGGGCGGGGGCCGGGGTGAGGATCGTCTCCGTCTCCGGTTCGGCTTCCGCTTCCGGTCCGTGGTGGCGTTCCGGTTCCGGTACGTGTTCCGGTGCGTGGTGCTGTTCCGCTTCCGCTTCCGGTCCCGGCCCGTGTTCCGGGTGCGGGATGGCCGGGGCCTCCGCCGGTACCGGCCGCACGTCGGGCTCGGCGTCGGCGACCGCCCCGTCCGGTACGCCCGGCTCAGCGGGAGACGCGTCGGCGGGGAGGTCGGGGGCGTCGGGTCCGGACGCGTCGGCGGCGGGAGCGTCCTCCGCGTCCACCGAGCCCGCCGCGCCCTCCGGGTCTGTCGGGGACGTCGGGTGCGCCGCGTCGTCCGCGTGGTCCGGCTGTCCGGTCGCGTCGTCCGCCGGGTCGGCCGCTGCGGGTTCCGCTTCCGGGGCCTGCCGCGCCTCGGGGGCGGATACGGGGTCGGCTTCGGGCTCCGGTTCCGGTGCCGGGACCGGTTCCGTTTCGGGGATCTGCGTGGCCCAGGGCGCGGGGGCGCCGCCGGGCAGCGTCGCGGGGCGGGCGCTGTCCGGGTACCACTGCTGCGCGGGCGCCGCGACCGGCGGCTCGCCCGGCACCCCGGGGAGGTCGCCGTCCGTCGCGGGGGACGGCCACGCCACGGTGCGGCCGGCGGAGTCGGTGGGGTCGGCAGGACCCGCGAGGTCGGTGGGGCCTGCGGGGTCGGAGGGGCCACCGGGGCTTGCGGGGCCGAAGTCGCCGGGGTGCGGGAGGTGACCCGTGTGGTCGGCGTGACCCGTGTGATCAGCGTGACCCGTGTGGTCGGCGTGACCCGTGTGGCCGAGGGCGCTGGTGTGCCCGAAGGCGTCCGTGAGACCCGAGTAGCCCACGTGTCCGGTGTGCCCGCCGTGGCTCTCGTGCCCCGTGTGGTCCGTGTGCCTGCCGTGGCCCTCGTGCCCCGTGTGGTCCGCATGCCCGCCGTGGCTCTCGTGCCCCGCGTGGTCCGCATGCCCGCCGTGGCCCTCGTGGCCCGACGCGTCCTGGGCCCCGTGGTGCCCGGTCTCCGGGGCGGCCTGCGGCGCGCCCAGGGCGTCGGTGAAGTTCCACTGCGCCGTGGCGTGCGAGGTGTCCTCGTACGGGCCCCGGTAGTCGCCCGGGACGCCGCCCTGCTGGTTCGGATCGGGCCAGTGGACCGCGCCGGTGTCCTGGTCGGCGGCCTGCTGGGCGCGCTGCTCGGCCTCGGCCTGCTGGCTCCGGGTCCGGGTCACCCAACTGCCCGTCGCCGCCGGGTCCAGGCCGGCGGCCGGGGTCAGCGGGACGATCATCGGGGGCACGTAGCCGTGGCCGGGCGCGGCCAGCGGGATGTCCGCCAGGTCCTCCGGCGGGATGTGCACGAACGCGGTGGCGTCGGCCGCCGTCGCGTCGGCGTCGAAGCCGTCGCCCTGCGGGGTCGGCTCCCAGCCCCCGTACGCGGAGTCCGGGCCCTCGGAGTGCCCCTGCCACCCGTACTGGTCGTGCCGGTCGGGCCGGCGGGGGTCTTCCTCATTGCTCACGACAGTGCCCTCCCCAGCGCGCGTCGGGCGAGCGCGGCGACGGTGCGCCGCAGGTGCAGGACGGCCGGGGACAGCGGCGGGGCCTCTGCACCGTCGGCCGGTGGTGCGTTGTCCGGGACGCAGGCGGCGGCGACGTACTCGCCGAACGCGGCCAGCGCGTCGGGGGCCAGGCCGCGTTCGCCGTCCCAGTCGATCAGCGAGGCGATCCAGTGCTCCGCCTCCAGCGGGCGCAGCGGCATCGGGGCGATCGCGCCGACCGCGCAGCGCACGCCGCGCCGGGCCGGGTCCAGGACGATGGCGACCGAGGCCGTGGCGCGGCCGGGACCGGTGCGGCCGGTGGCCTTCAGGAAGACCTGGGGGGCGTGCAGCAGCGGTACGCGGACGAAGCCGATCAGCTCGGCGGGCTCCAGCATCTCGCGGCCGGCCAGCAGGTGGGAGACGGGGATCTCGCGGCGGACGCCGCCGGGCCCCGCGACGACGAGTTCGGCCTCCAGCGCGGCCAGCACCGGCAGGGCGTCGCCGGTGGGCGCGGAGGTGACGATGTTGCCGCCGAGGGTGCCCGCGTTGCGGATCTGGGGCGGTCCGGCGGCGCGGGCGGAGGCGGCGAGGGCGGGGATGAGGGCGGCGAAGTCGGGGCGGCCCATGCGAGCGTGGGTGAGTCCGGCGCCCAGGAGGGCGTGGCCGTCCTGGTAGTGCCAGCCGCGCAGCTCGCTGATCCGGCCGAGGCCGACCAGCGCGGAGGGGCGCAGGAGCCCCTTGTTGACGGCCGCCATCAAGTCCGTGCCCCCGGCGACCGGTACGGCTGCGGGCATGGCGCCGAGTGCCGCCACGGCCTCGTCCAACGAGGCCGGCAGCGTCACCGACTGCGTCGCCTGCGGTGCGTGCGTGGTCAACCCAGCTGCCCCTTCCCGGTCTCCCGGCGCTCTGGCCTGTTCCGCCGTACGGTACGTGTTCACAGCCCGGACGTGGCAACTCTGGCACATCTTCCGACCGGACCGACGCGAGGGTCCGCGAAGGGCGGTTCCGTCCCTGACCTGCGGGATGTTCCGGTTTGGCAGGTCTTCTGCGCCGAGGGTGAATTGCCACTCTTCAGCGACGCTTGTACGACTTACGCGTTTCGCGCACCCGGGACGGTCCGACCCCGGCGGCCCCGGGCCCGGCACCCAGGCACGCATGCACCCGGGCACCCGGGCACCCACGCACCCACGCACCCAGGACACGGGACGCCCCCGGACGCGCGTCGGCCGCAGCGGTCCCGGGGGACGGCTGCGGCCGACGGGCCGGTGCGGGGTCAGACGACCGGCGGGGCCCCCTCGATCGGGCGGCCGAGGACGCCGGGGCGCTGCTGCCGGGGCAGCGGGCCCTCCGGCCGGCGGTAGTCGACGCCGAGCGCGTCGAGCCGGGCGTAGTGGGCGCTCATCCGGGCGTCGAACTCCGCGAAGTCCCGGTCGGCCGGGGCCGGGAGGGCGGACCAGACGACCTCGGCGAAGGCGGCGAGGCGCGGGAAGACCTGGTAGTCGACGCGGTCCCGGTTCTGCATGACCTCGGTCCACACGTTGGCCTGGGCGCCCAGGACGTGCCGGGCCGCCTCCTCGCTCAGGCCCGGCGGGACGGGCTCGAAGCGGTAGACGTCCTCCAGGGTCCGTACGTAGCCGATGGGCATCGGCTCGTCCGGGCCGCCGTCCTGACGGTGGTCCAGGTACACCTGCTGCTCGGGGCACATCACCACGTCGTGCCCGGCCTCGGCGGCCGCGATGCCGCCGGCGTAACCGCGCCAGGAGGAGACGGCGGCCCCTTCGGCGAGGCCGCCCTCCAGGATCTCGTCCCAGCCGATGAGGCGGCGGCCCCGGGCGGTGAGCCAGGCGTCGAAGTGGCGGATGAACCAGGACTGGAGGCCCTCCTCGTCCTTCACGCCGAGTTCGGCGATCCGGGCCTGGGCGGCGGGGGACGCCTTCCACTGGTCCTTGGGGCACTCGTCGCCGCCGATGTGGACGAACGGCGAGGTCTCGGCCGGGAAGAGTTCCAGCAGTTCCTCCAGGACGCCCTCGAAGAAGCGCAGGGTGGTGTCGGTGGGGGCGAGGACGTTCGGGTTGACGCCCCAGGTGTCCCAGACGGTGAGGGCGCCTGTGTCGACGACGTCGGTGTTGCCGAGTTCGGGGTAGGCGCTGATCGCGGCCTGTGAGTGGCCCGGGATGTCGATCTCGGGGACGACCCGGATGTGCCGCTCGGCGGCGTAGGCGACGATCTCTCGGATGTCGTCCTGGGTGTAGAAGCCGCCGTGGGGGGTCTCGTCCCACAGATCGGAGGCCCGGTGGCCGTACTTGGTGCGGGCGCGCCAGGAGCCGACCTCGGTCAGGCGGGGGTAGCGCTTGATCTCGACGCGCCAGCCCTGGTCGTCGGTGAGGTGGAAGTGGAAGACGTTCAGCTTGTGGGCGGCCAGCAGGTCCAGGTAGCGCAGGACGTCGTCCTTGGGCAGGAAGTGCCGGGAGACGTCGAGCATCATGCCGCGCCAGCCGAAGCGGGGTTCGTCCTCGACGACGACCGGCGGAATCTCCCAGGTGCGGCCCGGGGTGAGCGGGGCGCGCCGGAAGACGTCCGCGCCGAGGAGCTGGCAGAGGGTCTGCGCGCCCCGGAAGACGCCGGCCGCGGTGCCGCCCGTGATGCGTACGGCGTTCGCCTCGACGGCCAGGCGATAGCCCTCGGGGGCGAGCGCCTCGTCGAGGGCGAGCACGATGCCCCGCCCGTTGGAGCCGGTGCCCGAACCGTCGCCGGGGCCGGTGCCGGTGCCGTCGCCCTCGGGGAAGGGCAGCCCGGTGGCCGGGCCGAGCGTGGCGCGCAGCCAGCGGGCGACGCCCTGGGTGCCGGGTCCGGCGGTGAGCGGGGTGGTGTAGCCGAGCGGGTACGGTCCGGCGGCGGCCGCGGCCAGGCTGCGCGGGGCCGGGACCAGACCGAGGGCCGCGGGGTCCACGGCGCCCGCGACGAGGGGGTTCTCGGGTGTCATGACGTCAGTCCTTAACCGCTCCGCCCAGTCCGGAGACGAGGCGTCGCTGTACGAGTACGAAGAAGACCAGTACGGGGATGGTCATCACCGTCGAGCCTGCCATGATCCCTCCCCAGTCGTTCTCGTCGGGTTTGAAGAAGACCAGCAGCGCCATCGGCAGCGTCGACTGGGAGGTGTCGCTGATGATGAAGGACTTCGCGAACAGGAAGTCGTTCCAGGTGGTGATGAAGGAGAAGACGCTGGTGGCGACCAGGCCCGGGAAGACCAGCGGGAAGAGGATCTGCCACAGGAACCGGGTGCGGCTCGCCCCGTCGATGTAGGCGGCCTCCTCCAGGGCCTCGGGGACGGCCTTGACGAAGCCGCGCAGCATCCAGATCGCGAACGGCAGCGAGAAGGCGAGGTGCGGCAGGATCAGCGAGCCGAGGGTGTTGAGCTGGCCGAAGTCCCGCATCAGGAAGAAGAGCGGGATGGTCAGGGCCTCGACGGGCACCATCTGCGCGACCAGGAACATGATCAGCAGGGTGGTGCGGAACTTGAAGCGGAAGCGGGTGACGGCGGTGGCGGCCAGGAACGCGACCAGCGCGGAGAGGATGACCACCGTGCCCGCCACCAGCAGGCTGTTGAGGAAGTAGCGGCCGAAGTCCTGCTGTTCGAAGACCCGGCGGAACGAGTCGAGCGAGGGCGCGAGCGTCCAGGGGCGGGCGTCGGTGGACTGGATCTCCCCGGCCGGCTTGAAGGCGGAGAGCACCATCCAGTACAGCGGGAAGGCGACCGCGACGGCGATCAGGAGGGCGGCGGCCTCGGCGGCCAGCCGTCCGGGGCGCTTGACGCGGAGCAGCGCGCGCATGCCACCGCCGCCTCCCGGACGCGTCGGTACGGCACGGTCGGTCGTCGCGCTCACAGTTCCTCCCCCTGGCGCCGCACCAGGCGCAGATAGACCAGCGTGACGGCCAGCAGGATCACCAGCATCACGACGCCGATGGCCGATCCGAGGCTGTACTGCGAGGACGCGAACGCCTTCTGGTACGCGTACACGTTGAGCACCAGGTTCTGGCCGGCGATGCCGCCGCCGTTGGTCATGACGTAGATCTGGGTGAAGACCTTGAAGTCCCAGATGATCGACTGGATGGTGACGACGATCAGGATGGGCTTGAGCATCGGCGCCATGATGGTGCGCCAGATCCGCCACTGGGAGGCGCCGTCCAGCGCGGCGGCCTCCAGCACCTCGGTGGGGATGGCACGGATGCCCGCGTAGACGGTGACCATCACGAACGGGAACGAGCACCACAGGACTTCGAGCAGCACGAGCGCGAAGGCGCTGTAGCGGCCGTACGTCCAGGAGAAGTCGCCGAGCCCCAGCACCTTGTTGACCGGTCCGAAGTCGGGGTCGAAGAGGAAGACCCAGACGGTGGAGCCGGTGATCGCGGGGGTGGCCCAGGCGCCGAGCGCGGCCATCATCAGCGCGAGCCGGGGCAGGGCGCGGACGCGGGTGAGCAGCACGGCGAGGGCGCAGCCGACGAACAGGGTGGAGACCACGCAGGCCGCGGCGAAGACCACGGTGGCGAGCAGGACCTGCCAGAACTGGCTGTCGTTGAAGAGGGTCGTGTAGTTGCCGAACCCCTGGAAGGTGGTGGGTTCGCCGCCGCTGACCTGGGCCTGGGTGTACTCCAGGAAGGAGATCAGGCCGAGTTGGTAGATCGGGTAGACCAGCAGCCCGGCGAGCAGGACGAGGGCGGGCAGCAGGTAGAGCCAGGGGGTCCAGCCGGAGTGGGTCCGGGGCGAGGCGGACCGGCCGCGCCGGGGCGGGCGGGCGGCGGGTGCGCCGTCGCCCGCCCCGGCCGCGCCCGGGGGCGTGGCCTTGAGCGGAGAAGTGTGCGTGGTCATCGTCAGCCGGCTTCGGTGAAGGCCGCGTCAATCTTCTTCGCCGCGTCGTCCGAGGCGGTCGCCACGTCCTTACGGCCGGAGACGATCTCCTGGAACATCGTCGGCAGGACCAGTGAGGCGTCGATCTGCCCCCAGGCCGGGGAGGCGGGGACGGACTTGGCGCCGGCGCCCAGGGTCCGGACGAACGGGGCGACGAAGGGCTCCTTCTTCGCGGCGTTGTCCAGGACGTCGGTGTAGGTGGGCAGGAAGCCCATCGCGTCGAACATCGCGGCCTGGGTCTTCTTGCCGGACAGCGTCTTCATCAGGTCGACGGCGAGGGTGCGGTGCGAACTGCTCTTGAGGACGCCGAGGTTGTTGCCGCCCGCGAAGGCAGGGGCGATGGAGTTCTTGGCGATGCCGGGCAGCGGGACGACGGCGTACTTGCCCTTGACGGAGCCGGCCTCGACGGCCGCGTGGCTGAAGTCGCCGCCGATGGCCATGGCGGCCTTGCCGGAGGCGAAGGCGGTCACGGTGGCGTTGCCGCCCATGGAGGCGCACTTGGCGGCCGGGCAGTTGTCGTCGCCGAAGAGGGAGGTGTACGCCTCGATGCCCTTGCGGGCCTTCTCGCTGTTGATGCCGGAGGTGAACTTCCCGTCGGTCTCGCCCGCGAGCTCGCCGCCGTTGGCCCAGATGAAGGGCATCGCGCCGTAGGTGTACGCGCCGCCGACGGCGAGGCCGTAGAGGTCGGGCTTCGCCTTGTGGATCTTCTTGGCCGTGGAGATCAGCTCGGCCTGGGTCTTGGGGGCGCTGATGCCGAGGTCCTTGAAGACGTCGGTGCGGTAGTAGAGGGCCCGGACGCCGACGAAGTAGGGCGCGCCGTAGACCTTGTCCCCGACGGTGACGGACTGCTTGGCGATCGGGTCGGTGTCCCTGGCCTCGTCCCAGGCGCCGAACTCCTCGGTGATGTCGGCGAGTCCGCCGTCCTTGACGTAGGCGGCGGTGTCGCTGTTGCCGTACTCGATGAGGTCGGGGGCGCTCTTGGGGTCGTTGAACGCGGCCTTGATGCGCTGCGCGCGGGTGTCGACGGGTATGTACTCGATCTCGACCTTCGCGCCCTTGTGGGCCTTCTCGAAGTCGGCGACGGCCGCGTCGACCACCTTCTCCTTGGGCTTGTTGCCGACCTCCTGGAAGAGCCAGACGCGGAGCGTGCCGCTCTTGTCGTCACCCTTCGCACTCGTGTCGGAGGTCTGCGGCGCGCAGGCGGTGGCGGTGAGGCCGGCCAGCACAAGCGCCGCAGCCGGGGCGGCAATTCGGGCAGAAAGCTTCATCCGGAACCCCTACCGGTCATTCGTTGCAACATGTGCAACGTGCGTTTCGTTCTGCACAACTGGCAGGAGAGTAGAGCGGCGTTCCGGCGACGACAAGTGGTCTCGACCACTCTGTGACCAGCGGATGCAGCCCGTGCAACGCGACGGAAAGGTCACCCTCCGTGTCCGGGCACGCGAAAGGCCCCCGGGGGCGTACGTGTCGTACGCCCCCGGGGGCCTCGCGGTGGACGGAGGGGCCGGACCTACTTCTTGTCCTTGCCGCCCTTGCCCTTGTCCTTGTCGCCGCCGGCGCCCATGGACTCGTAGATCTCCTTGCACATGGGGCAGACCGGGTACTTCTTGGGGTCGCGCCCCGGTACCCAGACCTTGCCGCACAGCGCGACCACGGGAGTGCCCTCCAGGGCGCTCGCCATGATCTTGTCCTTCTGGACGTAGTGGGCGTAGCGCTCGTGGTCGCCGTCGCCCCTCGACACCTGTGGCGTCGGCTCGACGAGGGTCCCCGTACCTGCCCCGCGATCGGGCTCAAGAGTGCTCATAACCGCCAAGGGTACTGAAAGAGACGGCCTTCGGTTGAGGGAAGGGTCACCCCCGTTCGAACGGAGGGGCGTCCGGTCAGTTGAGCGACGGATCGTCCGCATACGTGGCGATCATCGCGAGCTCGCTGCGCTGGCGGCGGAGCACCGCGCGCCACAGCCGCTCGGGGTGCGGCGCCGAGACGTCGCCGGGCTCCGACTCGACCACGTACCAGGCGCCCTCCTTCAGCTCGCGCTCCAGCTGACCGGGGCCCCAGCCCGCGTACCCGGCGAAGATCCGCAGCGATCCGAGGGCCGGGCCCAGCAGCTCCGGCGGGGTCTCCAGATCGACCAGGCCGATCGCCCCGTGCACCCGCCGCCAGCCGAGCGGCCCCTCGCCCCCGGGGATCACCGCCACACCGAGCGCCGATTCGAGCGAGACCGGCCCGCCCTGGAAGACGACGTCCGGCTGACCGGTCAGGGCGGCCCAGGCCGCGAGCACGTCGCCGACGCCGACCGGGGTCGGGCGGTTGAGGACCACGCCGAGGGAGCCCTCCTCGTCGTGGTCGAGGAGCAGCACCACCGCGCGGTCGAAATTCGGGTCCGTGAGGGCGGGTGCGGCCACGAGCAGTCGCCCTGTGAGCGAGGACACCTCGGTCATGGCACGAATGATCCCGCATCTTCGCCCGCGGCGGGGGCCGGGTGGGCGTGATGCCGCCCTCAGAAGAGCGAGCGCAGCTCAGGGCGCACGGGGGCACGGGGAGCGCACCGGGCCGCGCGCCCCGGCCGCCCATCCGGACGGTGACCCTCCGCAAGATCGGGTGCGCGGAGGGTGTCACGGCCGATCCACGATCTCCGCGCACCCCCCTTCGCCTTACGGAACGGGGGTAGGAGGCCATTACCCTTTTCGTTGGCCCCCTGCCCGACCACTCCGGAACGCGAGATACATGACCGGCACAGACGATGTCCTGCTTGTCCACGGCGGCACCCCGCTGGAGGGCGAGATCCGCGTCCGAGGCGCCAAGAACCTGGTGCCGAAGGCCATGGTCGCCGCGCTGCTCGGCAGCGGGCCCAGCCGCCTCCGCAACGTTCCCGACATCCGTGACGTACGGGTGGTCCGGGGGCTCCTCCAGCTGCACGGCGTCACGGTCCGCCCCGGCGACGAGCCCGGCGAACTGATCCTCGACCCCTCGCACGTCGAGTCGGCCAACGTCGCCGACATCGATGCCCACGCGGGTTCGTCGCGCATCCCGATCCTGTTCTGCGGCCCGCTGCTGCACCGCCTCGGCCACGCCTTCATCCCGGGGCTCGGCGGCTGCGACATCGGCGGCCGGCCCATCGACTTCCACTTCGAGGTGCTGCGCCAGTTCGGCGCGACCATCGAGAAGCGGGCGGACGGCCAGTACCTGGAGGCCCCGCAGCGGCTGCGCGGCACCAAGATCCGGCTGCCGTACCCCTCGGTGGGCTCCACCGAGCAGGTGCTGCTCACCGCCGTCCTCGCCGAGGGCGTCACCGAGCTGTCCAACGCCGCCGTCGAGCCGGAGATCGAGGACCTCATCTGCGTACTGCAGAAGATGGGCGCCATCATCTCCATGGACACCGACCGGACCATCCGGATCACCGGTGTCGACCGGCTCGACGGATACACCCACCGGGCGCTCCCGGACCGCCTGGAGGCGGCCTCCTGGGCGTCGGCGGCGCTGGCGACCGAGGGCAACATCTACGTGCGCGGCGCCCAGCAGCGCTCGATGATGACCTTCCTGAACACCTACCGCAAGGTCGGCGGCGCCTTCGAGATCGACGACGAGGGCATCCGCTTCTGGCACCCGGGCGGCGCGCTCAACGCCATCGCCCTGGAGACGGACGTGCACCCCGGCTTCCAGACCGACTGGCAGCAGCCGCTGGTCGTGGCGCTGACGCAGGCGGCGGGGCTCTCCATCGTCCACGAGACGGTGTACGAGTCGCGGCTCGGCTTCACCTCCGCGCTCAACCAGATGGGCGCGCACATCCAGCTCTACCGCGAGTGCCTGGGCGGTTCGGACTGCCGCTTCGGCCAGCGCAACTTCCTGCACTCGGCGGTCGTCTCCGGCCCGACCAAGCTGCAGGGCGCGGACCTGGTCATCCCGGACCTCCGGGGCGGCTTCTCGTACCTGATCGCGGCGCTGGCGGCGCAGGGCACCTCCCGGGTGCACGGCATCGACCTGATCAACCGCGGCTACGAGAACTTCATGGAGAAGCTGGAGAAGCTCGGGGCGAAGGTCGAACTGCCGGGCGGTTCGCTCGTCTGACCCTTCCCACGCGCCCGTAGGGCGCACAGTGCTGCCGCACACAGCACTGCGCACCGCGCGGCCCTCGTGGCAGCCCGCCGCCCCGGTTCCGGTCTCGGAGCCGGGGCGGCGGGCTGTCGGGCGTCAGAGGGGCCCTGGAAGGCCGTGCGGGCGGCTCCGGGGCGGCGCGGATCGGCGGGCCCCAGCTGCGTACGCGGATCCGGTGGGCCCAGCCGCGTACGCCGTATACGCCGTGTACGGGCCGCGCGGCGCGGAGGGCAGGGCCGTCGAGGGCGCGCGGATGCATCCGCAGCCACCGGGCGCGTATGGGGCGCGCACGCGGGGCGGATACGGGCCGGACGTGGTCGAGGGGGCGTCACGTCGGGGGGGCGGGGGCTCACGTCGGCGGGGGCGGGTTCGCGGGAGCGTCACGCCGGCGGGGCCGCGGGCGCGTCAGATCGGCGGGCGCGGGAGCTTCACGCCGGTGGGGCCGGGGCCGCGGGCGCGTCAGTTCTCGGGCGTCTCACGCTCGTGGTGCGGTACGGGAACGCACCGCCTCCCGGGCCGTCCATAGGCGTTCCCCGAGCGTTCCCCAGGCGCTCCCCGGGCGCTCGCAGGACGGGCAGGTGCGGGGCGCATGTGCCTCTGGCATGCGCGAGGGCGGCCACTCCCGGTGGGGAGTGGCCGCCCTCGTGGTGCCTCGGGGTCATGCGCCCTCGGCGGGGTGCCTGGGGCTGATCGCCCTCGGCGGTGCTGCCCTGGGGACTACTTGCCCTTGGCGGCTTCCTTGAGCTTCGAGCCCGCGGAGACCTTCACGCTGTAGCCGGCGGGGATGTTGATCGGGTCGCCGGTCTGCGGGTTCCGAGCGGTGCGAGCGGCACGGTGGGTGCGCTCGAAGGTCAGGAAGCCGGGGATGGTGACCTTCTCGTCACCCTTGGCGACGATCTCACCGACGGTCTCGGCGAGCGCGGCCAGCACGGCGTCGGCGTCCTTGCGAGTCACCTCGGCGCGGTCGGCCAGGGCGGCCACCAGCTCACTGCGGTTCATGTTGTTACTCCCGTGTTCTTCTTGCCTGTGAGGCGTGAGATCGAAGCCGATGCTGCCAGGGCCCTCTGACAGTCCCCGGACCCGGGTCTGATGTCAGACCCTCTCGCCCGATTACGCATCCTGCCCCCACCAGCGGCGGGAAAGCCAATCCGGAACCCTTCGGGGTCAATGAAAAGCGCCACGGTCTGCCCGTGGTGACGCTCCGTCGACTTGGCCGAGCGGTCCGCAGCGGATGCCGGGCCCCGCGGGGCCCGCTGCCCGCCCACCCTAAAGGGGCGTTTGGGGCGCCGCGACCCGCGACGCGCCGTGCGGCGCGGGCGGGTGCGGCCCGGGGTACTTCGCGCGTACCCCCCGAAAGGGGACCGAAACGGCGAGGGTCTTCGTTCGGATCGGGTCGGCCCCCGCGAGCCCGACCCGATCCGAACGGCCGGGCCCTGGGTCAGACCGTCGGCGAGGAGGTGGGCGCGGTGACTCCGGCGGCCTTGGCAGCGGCCCGGACGGCGTCGGCGACGGCGCCCGCGACCTTGTCGTTGAAGACCGAGGGGATGATGTAGTTCGCGTTGACCTCGTCCTCGGCGACCACGTCGGCGAGGGCACCGGCCGCGGCGAGCATCATCTCCGTGTTGACGGTGCGGGACTGGGCGTCCAGCAGACCGCGGAAGACGCCCGGGAAGACCAGCACGTTGTTGATCTGGTTGGGGAAGTCGGAGCGGCCGGTGGCGACGACCGCGGCCGTCTGGCGCGCGATCGCGGGATCGACCTCGGGGTCCGGGTTCGCGAGCGCGAACACGATCGCGCCGTCCGCCATCGCGGCGACGTCGTCGCCGTTCAGCACGTTCGGGGCGGAGACGCCGATGAAGACGTCGGCGCCGACGACGGCCTCCTTGAGGGTGCCGGTGACGCCCTCGGGGTTGGTGTTGTCGGCGATCCAGCGCAGCGGCGAGTCGGGGTCGGCGTCGACCAGGTCCTCGCGTCCGGCGTGCACGACGCCGTGGATGTCGGCGACGACGGCGTGCTTGACGCCCGCCGCGAGCAGCAGCTTCAGGATGGCCGTGCCGGCCGCGCCCGCGCCGGACATGACGACCCGTACGTCGTCGGCGTTCTTGCCCACCACGCGCAGGGCGTTGGTGAGGGCGGCGAGCACGACGATCGCGGTGCCGTGCTGGTCGTCGTGGAAGACGGGGATGTCGAGGGCCTCGCGCAGCCGGGCCTCGATCTCGAAGCAGCGCGGCGCGGAGATGTCCTCCAGGTTGATGCCGGCGAAGCCGGGGGCGATCGCCTTGACGATCTCGACGATGGCGTCGGTGTCCTGGGTGTCCAGGCAGATCGGCCAGGCGTCGATGCCGGCGAAGCGCTTGAAGAGGGCCGCCTTGCCCTCCATCACGGGCAGCGCGGCCTTCGGGCCGATGTTGCCGAGGCCGAGCACGGCGGAGCCGTCCGTCACGACTGCGACGGAGTTGCGCTTGATGGTGAGGCGGCGCGCGTCCTCGGGGTTCTCGGCGATGGCCATGCAGACCCGGGCGACGCCGGGGGTGTAGATCATCGAGAGGTCGTCACGGTTGCGGATGGGGTGCTTCGACGCCATCTCGATCTTGCCGCCGAGGTGCATGAGGAACGTACGGTCGGAGACCTTGCCCAGCACCACGCCGTCGATGTCGCGCAGACCCTCGACGATCTCGTCCGCGTGCGAGGTCGAGGAGGCGGCGATGGTGACGTCGATCCGCAGCTTCTCGTGGCCGGAGGCGGTCACGTCGAGGCCGGTGACCGAGCCCCCGGACGACTCCACGGCCGTGGTGAGCTGGGAGACCGCGGTGCCGCTCGCGGGCACCTCCAGCCTGACCGTCATCGAGTACGAGACGCTGGGCGCCGTTGCCATGGCCGAGTCCTTCGCTTTCCTGAGCTTCATTGCCGCACATACGGAACCCACGCTCCGGATGTGCTTCCCGATCGTCGCACCTACCGGCTGGTAGCCGGTAATGACTGCCGCCTTTCGGAAAGTAGTTTCCACCATACGAGAAACCACCCGTTCGGCGGAACCCCCAAGCGGCCCGAAGCGCGGCCGGAGGGCCCGGAAGCGGGACACCGGGGCCGGAAACCGGGAGCTGGGAACCGGATGCCGGGGCACGTACCGGCGGAACACCGGGACCCGTGAACGGGACGGGACCCGTGAACGAGAACAGACCCGCGCCACCAACAGGTGACGCGGGTCTGTCTTCTTCGGTTCTTCTCGTTCTCCGTTGAGGTGGCACCGGCCCGCCATGCTCGCCTCGCGGCAAGTGGTCGCTCGTAGCGACGAAGGTTGGGCCCGGGGGCTTGGATCGAGCCGGTGCCAGTACCACGGTAACAAAGACCCCGGAAAAGTGATTCCCGTGCGACGGGTTGACGTACGAAACCCGCTCGGGCCCCTTTCCGGCGGGGCCCGGCGCCGGTGCCCGTCAGTCCCGCAGCAGGTCCGGCACCCCGTCCGCGTCCGGCAGGTCGCGCTCCCCCGAGACCACCGTGAGCTGCTGGGTCGCCCGGGTCAGCGCCACGTACAGCACCCGCAGGCCCGCCGGGGACTCGTCGGCGATCTCCGCGGGCGAGACGACCACCGTGGCGTCGTACTCCAGGCCCTTGGCCTCCAGGCTGCCCAGCGCCACGACCCGCTCACCCAGCTCCGCGAGCCAGCCGCGGGCCTGCTCCCGCCGGTTCATCGCGACGACCACGCCGACCGTGCCGTCCACCTCGGCGAGCAGCCGGGCCGCCTCGGCGCGGACCGTGGCGGCCAGGTCTCCGCCGCGTACGGGCTCGAAGCGCGGCACCACGCCGGTCGAGCGCACCGCCGTCGGGGACTCCATGCCGGGCATGGCCAGCGCCAGCACCTTCGCGGCCAGCTCGGCGATCTCCGCGGGGTTGCGGTAGTTGACGGTCAGGGTGAAGCGGCGGCGCGGCCGGGAGCCCAGCGCCTCGTCGCGGGCGGCGGCCGCCTCGTCCGGGTCGGACCAGGAGGACTGGGCCGGGTCCCCGACGACCGTCCAGGTGGCGTGCCGGCCCCGGCGGCCGACCATGCGCCACTGCATCGGGGTGAGGTCCTGGGCCTCGTCGACGATGACGTGCGCGTACTCGGTGCGCTCCGCCGCCAGCCGCTCGGCCCGCTCCCACTGGGTCTCCTCGCGCTGCGGCATCAGCTCCTCCAGACCGGTGAGCTGGTCCAGCGGATCGGCCTCGCGCTTGCGCCGGGGCCGGGCCGGGGTGCCGAGCAGCGCCTGGAGCTCGTCCAGCAGCGCCACGTCGTGGACGGAGAGCGGGCCCTCGCCCGCCGCGTCGAGCCGCCGCAGGGAACGGGCCAGACGGCGCACCTCGCCCTGGTTGAGGACGCGCCGGGACCAGCGGGCCAGCCGCCGCTCGTCGGCCATCGCCGCCAGCACCCGGCGGGGCGTCAGCTCGGGCCACCAGGCGTCCAGAAACTCCAGGAACGGGGTCTCGGTGGAGACGTCCTCGTCGAACGAGGAGCGCAGCTCGGCGGCCAGCTCGGGATCGGTGTACCGGCCGCGCCCGGACGACTTGTTCCACAGGGCGTCCAGCAGCAGCTTGCGGGCGCGCGGGCGCAGCAGGTTGACCGGCGCGGTGCCGCCCAGGACGTTGTCGCGGATGCGCCGCAGCTCGTCGGCCTCCAGCTCGATCCGGGCGCCGAACGCGACGACGCGCAGCCGGTCGGGGGTGGCGACGGCGGCTGCCGGGGCGTCCTCGGGCTCCTCGCCGAAGGAGAGCTGGCCGGCCTCCTGGCGGGGGGCCGCGGGCCTGCCCCGCTCCAGCGCGCCCCGGGCCGCCTTGCGCAGCACGGGGAGCATCCGGGAGGAGCCCTTGATCCGGGCGACGGGCGGCTCGTCGTAGGCGGTGGCGCCGTCGAGGCCCGCCGCGTCGTCGGAGAGCGAGCCGATCGCGCGGATCGCGACCTGGCCCTCCTCGCCGAGCGAGGGCAGCACCCCCTCGGTGTACGCGACGAGGAGCGGGGTGGGCGAGACGATCAGGATGCCGCCCGCGTACCGCCGCCGGTCCTGGTAGAGCAGGTACGCCGCCCGGTGCAGGGCGACCGCCGTCTTGCCGGTGCCGGGGCCGCCGGTGACCTCGGTGACGGAGGCGGCGGGGGCCCGGATGACCAGGTCCTGCTCGGCCTGGATGGAGGAGACGATGTCGCGCATGGTGTGGCTGCGGGCCTGGCCGAGCGCCGCCATCAGCGCGCCGTCCCCGATGACGGGCAGCTTCTCGCCGCCCAGGGACGCGGTCAGCTCCGGGCGCATCAGGTCGTCCTCGACGCCGAGGACCTGGCGGCCCTTGGACCGGATGACCCGGCGGCGTACGACCCGGCCGGGGTCCTTCGGCGTGGAGCGGTAGAACGGGGCGGCGGCCGGGGCGCGCCAGTCGATCACCAGCGGCGCGTAGTCGGAGTCGAGGACCCCGATCCGGCCGATGTGCAGCGTCTCGGCGATGTCGGCGGTGGCGTCCTCGCGCACGGCGTCGTCGGCCGGTTCGACGGAGGTGTACGCGCCGTCGGGGCCGCGCTCGCCGTCCTTGCCGAGCAGCAGGTCGATCCGCCCGAACAGGAAGTCCTCGAACTCGCTGTTCAGCCGGTTGAGGTGGATCCCCGCGCGGAACACCTGGGCGTCCCGCTCCGCGAGCGCGCCGGGGGTACCGACCTGGCCGCGCTTGACGGCGTCGTTCATGAGGAATTCCGCCTCGTCGATCTTCTCTTCGAGACGGCGGTAAACACGGTCGAGATGTTCCTGCTCGACACCGATTTCCCGGTCCCGCAGCGATTCGACAGCGGCATCCTGCGCGGCCACCGAGGCCCCCTTCTTAACGGCACTGGGCAGCCGTCAACCCTATGCGAAAGGAGGGCCCGAGCGCACCTGCCGTCCAGGGCCGGTCGGATCTTCTCCGCCGGGGGCTCACGGGTCTCCTCCGGCGGGGGTGGGCGGGGCTCCTCCGACGGGGGCGGTGCTGGTG
>NZ_JNZZ01000019.1 GCF_000717645.1 Streptomyces californicus | reverse complement strand
TCTGGGGGCGGGGCGGGTGGGGCCGTTGCAGCTGGCTCCGGTGTATCGGGCGCTGCGGAAGGCGTTCGAGGACGGGAAGCATGAGCCGGGGGCTGCGGACTTCTATTACGGGGAGATGGAGATGCGTCGCCATGCCGACGACATACCCCGTGGTGAGCGGGGGTTGTTGACCGCTTACTGGGCGTTGTCCGGTTACGGCCTGCGTGCGTCCCGGGCCTTGGCCTGGCTCGGCACGGCGATGGTCGCGACTGTCGTGCTGCTGATGGCCTTCGGCATCGCGCAGGACACCCCGAAGCAGACCGCGACCGGTACCGTCCCGGCCGGCGGGGGCGAGGTCACCTTCACGATCGACAAGGACGATCCGAAGAACCCCACCGGCGAGCGCTTCACCGGGGAGCGCTTCGAGAAGGCGCTGAACATCACCCTCAACTCCGTCGTCTTCCGCTCCTCCGGTCAAGACCTCACCACCACCGGCACGTACGTCGAGATGACGTCACGACTGACCGAACCCGTCCTGCTGGGCCTGGCCGTCCTCGCCGTCCGCAACCGCGTGAAGCGCTGACCTGGCGGGGCTCACCGGGCCCGGAAGTGCGGGCGGATCGCCGCGCACCCGTAGCCCGTGTCACCCGGGAAAGCAGGAGGAGGCCGGGGAGCGCCAGCAGACCGGCACCCTCGGGCGTGAGAGCGCGGAGCGCTCGGTCCTGGACGCGGAGCGGCCGGGGCACGCCGTGCGGGGTGAGGAGCGCAGCGGATCACCCCGCACGCGGCGGCCCGTCAACCCCCCGGCGCCGCTCCCGGTCTCGGGGAACATCGGTACAGCGGTTGGCGCTGAGATTGATCATGGTCGGCTAGCACGCCGGCCGGTGGCTCCGCTGGGGTTCGCGGAAAGATCGCCGGGCGGGTGCCGGGGCTGGTTACGGTCCGCTCGTGCCTGTGGAGTTTCTAATCGACGCCGCCGTCGCCCAGCTCCGCGCCGAAGGCCACAAACTGGAAGTGGCACCGCCGCGAGATCGTGGACGCCGTCCGCTACGTCGTGGACAACGGGATCAAGTGGCGGGCCATGCCGGCGGACTACCCGCCCTGGCAGACGGTCTACTACCACTTCGCCCGCTGGCACCGCCGCGGTGTCGTCGCCTTCTTACGGGAACAGCTGCGCCGGCAGATCCGTACCGGCCAGGGGCGATGCTCCTGGCCGGTGACGCTGATCGTCGACTCGCAGTCCGTCAAAGGCGCGGAGACCGTCTCCAAGGCCACCCGCGGGTTCGACGCGGCCAAGAGAATCAATGGCCGCAAGAGACACATCGCCGTCGACACCCCCGGCCTACCGGTGATGATCACGGTGACGCCCGCCGACCGTGACTCCGCCCGCGAACTGCTCTGGTGCCTTCGGGTCATGCAACCCCAGATCACGCAGGTCTGGGCCGACTCCGCCTACGCCGGCCAGCTCGTCAACTGGTCCGACGACTTCCTCGGCATGACCCTCAGAACCGTCTCCCGCCCTCGCGGAGCGAAGGGCTTCGTCGTCCTGCCACGACGCTGGAAAGTAGAACGAACACTAGGCTGGATCATGTAGTCGCGGCGCAACGGCCGCGACTACGAACGGCTTCCACAGCATTCAGAAGCGCACCTGGCCTGGGCACTCATCACATTGATGACCCGTAGGATCACGCGCCGAGGCCCTCGCGTCAAATGGTCGAAGAAGCCCTGACCGCCTCTCGGCCCTGCACGCTGTCGACAGCGGCTACTGGCACTACAGCTGTAGATCCACGACCGTGACCTGCGGTGATTCGTTGATGGCGGTGGGCCTTGCGGGCTCGGGCTTGGTGTCGTCGTTGCCAGAGTGACCAGCCGAGGGCGCACATCGACTCTGGTTGTACGCGTGCGAAAGTGTTGAGCAGGAGGAGGGTGCCACGTCACCCGGCATGGTGGTAGACGATCTGCCAGTTGCCGGCGATGACCTTGAGGAGCATGGTCTGGTGCCGTCGGCCGCGCGCTGTCTCGGCCTCGGCGGAGCACAGTGCCTCCCAGCGCCCGGTACCGACGAGCCACTCGACCTCCGACAGTGACACCAATTCGGCCTCGGACACCGTCGCGACGTAGGCTTCCCTGCCGCGGGTCGCGCGCCCCGCCATCCAGAGCCTGACATCACGGTCGACCAACCCAGTGAGGAGTGCACCCGTTCCTTCACGGAGTGCATGCCGGTAGGCGTCGACGAAGGTGACGAGCTCACGAGAGGTCTCCTCGTTCGCGTCAATGGTGATTCGGTCGCCCCGCGCGATCGACCGTAGTGCGATGTCGCACCCGCGCTCAAAGTCCTGGTAGCAGGACGGATCGTCAGAGTGGTTCACAAAGCGTGCTGGCGCAGGGTAGAGGTAGCGGCGGCCCCCGTAGCTGTGTACAAAAAGGTCCATGCCGACAGGCAGGGCAAGGTAGGCAGCCTCATCGAGTGGCTCGAGCTGGTAGGACAGAACGACCTCGCCAACGGCGAAGTCGCGCGCGGCGTAAACGCCGGTGCCAGCAAGGTCACCGGGTCCAAGAGTTACGTCGTCCACAGCGCCATACCCTAGCTAGAAAGCCTTGTAGCAGCGGACCAGGGGCAACGCTGTATACCCCGCCGGTGCGCATACCGCATGATCCCGTCTCGGCATGATCGTAAAACGACCCCATCCGCGCTGAAATCTTCAGACTGGCACCAGCCGGATCTCAAACACTCACTTAGCTTGTCGTTTATGGTCCAGCATCGAACGGTGCCTTTGCGTGAATGTCAGTCCCACGCGTTGAAGAGGACTCCGCCCAACGTGGTGATGCCGTAGAAGCGGACCTCGCGCCACTCGCCCTGCGTGAGTACTGAGGTGTCCACGTCGGAGAGCGGTGTGGCGAGTCGTTCGCTGCTCAGAACCGTGAAGCCCGTGTTGGTGAAGGCGTGAGCCCACGGCGGCGGCGCGAGGAAGTCCTCTCCGTACCAGTCCCGCCGTGTCTTGGCGAAGGCGATCCAGGGGTGGTGAGCGTGGCACAGGACAGTATTCTCGCCCTCGCGTCCGACGACCGTTGCGGCGTGGAAGCTCCGGGGGTACACCCGTTGCTCCACCTCGCCTACTTCGCCTCCGGCGACGCGGGCAGCGGCATACAGAGCGGCGCGGAATGCCGACAGCTCAGTCTCGGGGAGGGGGCCGTCCTTCGGCCGGAAGAAACCTGTCGCCCCCCGCGGCAGCGTGAAGCCGTCGTTCCCCTCGTTGACCATGCCGCTCATTTTGCCTGATGCGAGACACATCAGTGTTTGTAGGTCTTGAGCTGCCGGTTCATCCTGCGCGTCGCGGTTTGGTGCCCACCTTGTGGTGGGCGGGGCGGGCGTAAGCCTCGCCGGTGGCGAGGACTCTGCCGACGTCGTGCCGGGTGGCGGGGCGGCGGTTCTTCGAGCCGGGCGGCCTGCCGGGGCCAGGGCGGGACGGTTTCGGTGCGCCGGCTGGAGAGCCGGTCTTCGCGTGCAGGTTCCTGAACCCTCTGCGGACGCGCGCGGGTGTCAGTTTGTTCGGCTCGGTCGGCTTCTCCCAGGGCCTGCGGAGGTCGGTGACCAGCGGTCGGGCGAGTCGAAGCTGGGCGTATGCGGTGATCACGAGCCAGGTCCACCGGTCGGCCGCTTCCGAGCTGCGAAGCCGGGGCTTGGTCCAGCCGAGGGTTTGCTTGAACAGGCGGAATGTGTGCTCGATGTCGAAACGGCGGAGGAAGGACTGCCAGCAGCGGTCGACGTCCGCTTCAGTGGCGCCGGTGCGCGACCACCACACCAGACCGGCTTGTTGACTCCGCCGCTGGGCAGCTTCTCCACAAGCAGGCGGATGACGGTGCCCTCGATGATGGGCAGCGGGCCGTCGTGGTCGAGCCATGCGGCCCGGCGGGTCAGCCTGGGGTGCAGCCGGTCCCACGCCTGCGCGGTTGCCTTCCCGTAGAGCCGGGTGTCCGTGACGGTCACGGCCTGTTCGGTGCCCCAGGTTGTGGGTTCGCCGAAGACGAACTCGCCGCCGTGTTTGGGCGGTCGGCCGCCCTTGGGGTGGGCCAGGTGGAACTCTTCGCGGGAAGGGGTCGGACGCCGCATCACGCGATCGGACCGGAGCCGGCCGAGGATCTCGAGGGACAGCCCGGCCAGCAGGTGGGCGATGCGCGGGGCGTCGTATCCGGCGTCCAGCACGACCAGGATCTCCGGGTCGCCCGGCTTCCACTGGCCGGCGGCGACCAGCCGCTCGACCACCTCACGGATCTGTGCGGTGGTCACTGCGGCGACGTCGGCGCCGGGCTGAAGGCGGACCGCGTCCAGCACCACCGTCCAGGAAGTGCGGCCGGTCTCCAGCGCGGCCACCACCGAGTATGGCCAGCCGGGCACCATCTGGTGCTTGCCCTCGCCCCGCCCGAAGGTATGGCAAAAGGCTCGGTCGGCACACGTGTTGGCGTCCGGCCGCAGCCACGGCGAGACATCCACCGCCAGCACGAGCCGACCGTCCGCCGCCCTCGGCAACGGCACCCCGGCCAGGGCATGACGCAGCCGGGCTATGTCGATCCGACCCTGGTTGAGCCCTGCGTAGAGAGCCCCGTGCCCACGGCGGTGTTCGGGCGCGAGCGCGAGATCAACCAGCGTCCGGACCGGCCCGTCCGTGCACAGCAGCGCGTCCACACAACTCGAACAAGGCATCGCCCCGCGCGGTCAGGCACGCGTATAGCTCCGACCGGAAGTGTGAGGTGGCCCGCGCAGCTGAGGGGCTGTACTCGACGGTCGACCCGGCTGCCGGGCTCACCGCCGACGACGTGGCCGCGCTGCGGGAGTGGGTGCGGGAGATGGACGCATTGCCGACCCCGGCCCCGGTGGTGCCGCGCCGCTGCCGCGACTGCGGGGACCGGGGCACGGTCGTCACGGTCGTCGTGAGCGGCGGACGCCGCGTCGACCGCGTCCACGAGGCGTGCGGCTCCTGCTGCGAGTGCTACTGCCCATCCCCCACCGACGACAGCGACCGCTTCCAGCCGTGCGGGGACCTGATGCGCCAGCAGTGCCCCGAATGCCGCTGCTGCCTGGTCCGCGTGGGCTGCCACTGCGAGGAGTAGGCAGGAGGGAAGAGACGGTGAGGGGGCCCACGCCACAGCGTGGGCCCCCTCACGTTCCGCGCGGGGTGGTAGCTCAGCTCCTCCGCGCGTTGTCGGCGGCGCGCCAGGCTCCCTGGAATCAGGCCGGATATCTCAACCTCGCTGGACACTCCCGGGGTTGGAGGTGAACACAACCACATCGAGTCAATGTCGCGAAACAACATCCGGGTGGCCGGGTAGAGTTGCTGTCACATCGGGTGGTCGAGCCGGTGCACGAATGCCATTCGCGTGCATGGTGCATTGGATAGATACACCCGACGTCAGGAGAAATACGCAATGAGCGGGACGCGCAATCCCGAAGGCGGTACGCCGGAAGGGCAGCCCGATCCGGCGCAGTCCGGAGCGGAGCCGCAGGACCCGGCCAACAGGCCGGAGAGCGTGGGCAGGAGCTTCCTCGTGGGGCTGGCCGAGGGCGCAGGGCGGGTTGTGGGAAGCACACTCGCGAGCGTCGTCATCATCGGCCTGGTCACCGGAGGAGTGATCGCCATACAGCAGGAAAGCCCCGGCCGGGTCGGCGGGGCTCTCTGCACCCTCCTGTAGCAAAAAATGAGAGCCGTCCGGGCAGGTTAGCGCCAACGACCGGGCGGTTTTCTCATGCCCGGTGGCGGGTTTCCCGGGCTGCTAGGTTCGAGTCCACCGTGTGGACCCGCACCTTTGCATGATGGCCAAGGGTAGCAAACCCTGTGTCACATCAGGTTCCCTACCGGTTTATCGAGCAGAAGCTTTTGACGTTTGGCCATCGAAACATCGAACTATCCGGCTACTCGGCTATCGGTCTATCCGGGGTCAGCCGCGCCCGCTCAGTGGCGAGCGGGGCCGATCGCAGCGTCCATCGGGCGGCACGGGCCGGGGGTCAGGGGGTCACTGCGTGCCGGGTGCCGCGTTGTCAGCGGAGAGCTTCACCAACCATTCCTCGTACGCGGACAGATAGTCATCAGCCACGGGGCGCGCCTGGGTGAGCGCTTCCGCACTCGGCTCGGTGTGGTCGGTCCCGAGTGCGCCGGCCGTGGTGCAGTAGAGGCCGCGCGCGATGAGGTCGAGGAGAGTCTCCCGCTCCTGCGCCGCCTGCTCGCGGGTTGTGATCGGGTCGGGTGAGACGTGCACGGGTGCCTCCTGGCTATGCGTCGGTGGTCGTGAGGGCGGTGACGACGTCGCCGGGCGGCGGGGTGATGCCCCCGGCGAGGTAGCGCACGCTCCCGCCCTCCGAGGGGGGAACGGCGCCCTTGGTGATGGGGTGGCGGCGGGAGGACGCGGTGCGCCACCCGTACCGCTCGTCCCAGACCAGGGCGGGGACCGGGGCCTGGTCGCCGTCGAGGACGAGCGCGGCCACCACCCGGTCGTCCCCGGGGAGGTGGACGTCGGGCGCGGCCTGCTCCGTGGTCCAGCCGGCCCGGTGGAGGGCGGCGGCGACGTCGGCCAGGTACGGGGCGGCCTGGCGGGCGCGCAGGAGGGTGGTGGCCCGTGCGGTGGCGCGGCGGGTCTGGGCGGCCGGGTAGCCGAGGTGTGCGGCGGCCTCGGCGGGGGTCAGGGTCGGGTGAGCTGCGATGTGGTCGGCGATGCGGCCGGCGCGCAGCCGGGTAAGGGCGTCCTGTCCGGTGTTGCGGTGGACGCCGAGGCGGGCGGTGACGGTGGCGGCGCTGATGGCGGGGTCGGCGTCCAGCAGCTCGGCCACGCGCGCGGCCACCTGGTCGCGTGGGACCTGGTCCCCCGTGCTCTTGGGCCGGCCGGGCTTGGGCGCGGCGTCGCCGGGGCGGTCTGCCTGGTACGCCTTCACCGCGTGGCGGGGCCAGTGCTCGACCCCGCCCGCCTCGATGCGGGCGGCGGTGAGGGCGGGGTCGCGCTTGTAGACGTCCCAGGACCGGGGGCTGACCCCGAGCAGCGCCGCGCACTCGCGGCGGTCCAGGAGGTCGGAGTCGTCCTCGACCTCCGGCTGCGGGAGCGGGGGGACCGGCTTGCCCTGGAGGTAGGCGTCGACCTGCTCGCCGTCGTACAGCCGCGTACGGGAGCCCTCCGAGCTGATCGGAGCGGGGAAACCCGGGGCCTGGTAGGGCTTGAGGCGGGTGTAGTGGTCGATGCCTACGCCCTGCTGCGCGGCGAGATCCGCCAGGGTGCGCACGAGGTGCTGTCGGCCTGCTCTGATCACGGGGGTACTCCTCGAAGGCTCTGTGTCGAAAAACGGTAACGGCCCAGTCGGGGCCCGGGGGGCGGTACGCTGCGGGCGGGCCCCGTCAGGGGTTGCGTTGGCCGGCACCCTTGCCACCCGTCTCACCCCGTGGACGGACCGGGTGCCGGCCTCTTGTGTCCCGGGCCGGTCCGCCCCCGGCAACTCCCTTGCCGGGGGCGGACCCTCCAGAGGGCGGGTCAAGCGGACCAGCCGATCGAGGACACATAGCTGTACCCGTCGTAGTCCGAGCCGATCAGGTCCAGGATCTCGTCCCACACCGCGTCCAGCTCGTCCAGGTCGTCATCCATCCACGCGTCCACGGCCCGGTCCCACACCCCCCGGACGCTGATGCTGCGGTGGGCGAGATCCCGCTTGTACTTCTGCTCCACCCCACGCTGATCGACGGGGTTGATCTCCACCCGCGTCCCCCGCCCGTTGTTGTTGAGCCGCGCTTTCAGATCCGCGGCGACGTTGCGGCGGCGCAGGTCCCAGTACGCGGCGTCCAATCGCGCGAGGTTGGCCTTGTTCGGGGTGCGCTCCTCCGCCAGCCACGCCATCAGGGTGCGCGGGGCGACGTGAATCCCGGCCCGGTCCATCGCCTCATATCCCGCGTCGCTCTTGGTGAGGTAGTTCAGGCGGGCGGCGAGACCGCGCTCACTGTCCACGGGCGAGCTGATGCCGCGCACCATGCCCTCCATGGCGATCCCGAGGGCTTCGCCCCCGGGTGCGCCGTCCGCGCCGTACTTCCCGAAGTCCTTCCACCGTCCGGCCATCAGCCGCCCACCTTCCCGACCAGGTACTCACCGGACGCCTTGCCGTCACCGGTCTTGATCTTCATCTCGGAAACTCCCCGGCCTTCGGTGAACACCTGCCGCCAGTCCCCGGTGACGTGCAGCTCGTCGGTGTGCTTGAGCGCGACGACGTCCAGCCCGGCCTGGTGGGCCTTGTAGGCGCGGCCGCAGTGCAGCGCGAACGCCTGAGAGTGGATCAGGTGCATCCAGTCGGGGCGGACCATCTCGCGGTTGTGGACCGACTCGCCCATGGTGGAGACGAACTTGCTGTACATGGATTTGACGTACTCCAGCGTCAGCCGGTCCCCGGCGGCGATCGCCTCCGCGCGGGCGGCCACCAGTAGCTTGCGCAGGGCGTCGAGGAAGTTTTCGGTCGCGCCGGACGTCCAGGACTCGTGGACGGTCGGGGCCTCGGTGAGGGCCCACTTCGGGCCGGACAGGCGCAGCAGCAGGCGCAGGGTGGCGTCGGTGATCCAGAGGGCGCCGGGGGTGTCGCGGTCCCCGAGGGGGTCGGGGAGGTGGGGATGGGTCCAGGGGGCCGGGGTGATCAGGTGGACCCCGCTGCGCTTCGGGCCGACGCCGTCCATGCCCGTGGTGTGCTCCAGCCGCCCGATCGGCAGCCAGACCTTGAGTGCGGACAGGTAGGCGGCGTTGACGTCGAGGGCGGTGACCTTGACGTCCTTCTGGGCGGCGCGCATCGAATAGGCGGGGTTGGTGTAGGCGGGGCGTGCCTCCCAGATCTGGTCCGGCTCCTGCTTCGAGGGCTTGTGCAGGACGTCGGGCAGCGCCGGATAGGCCGTGTACTCGTACCTGGCCGTGGACCTGGTCTCGCTGAAGAGATGCATGACGTCGGGGATCGCCCGCTTCACCAACGCGGCCAGCGCGGCGTCCTCGTCCCCGCCAGCGCGCACGGCCTCCTCCCGAGGCGGGAACCGGCAGCTCAAACGCGCCATGTTCCTCTCCGCCTTCGCCTGCATGAACGCCGACCCAGCCTCCCGCGCCTACTACGACAAGCAACGAGCCCGCGGCAAACCCACATCCAGGCACTCCTCCGGATCGCCCGCCAACGCATCAGCGTCCTGTTCGCCATGCTCCGCGACGGCACCTTCTACGAATCCCGCATGCCCGCGGGCGTCGAGCTCGCCGCATAACCCCAGCAACCCCGAACCCGACACAAGCGCCTTGACGAAAGACATAGAGGCACCCCGACAACACTCATGACCCCGACCAGCAAACCGGTCTCCGCGGCCGGCAGCCCCACGAAGTCGAGCATCGCGTCCACCTCATGGAACACGGAGTACCGCGACAGCGAAGCACAGTCCCTGCCTGCGGGAACATCGCGGATCCCGGCAACCTCATCGCCCACCCTCACGCCCGACAGCATGCCGCCGAGCCCCGCCCTCGCACCCTGCGAGAGCTTGATCTCGATCACCTTGACAAGCTCTCCCCCGCCCACGGACGCGAGCTTGCCCAGGTGAACGCCACGCCCTCATCACAACAGCCGGAATGCGACGTGCCCCTCCGGAAGACGAGATCCCCGCCGTTGAGGTGGTAGAGCGACAGGCCGCCCTCGGCGGTGTTCTGCATCGCCCCGGCCGGCGCCGCGCCCTTGGTGAACGCCGTGACGGCCGCGCCAGGCAGCGGGCCGAAGCTCATCGGCGGCATATGCATGACGCTCGGCGGGCGGAACACCTTTACGCGGCCGCACAGCCCGCCAACCGCCTTGGCCGCGGGCGCTCGTCACCTTGTCCGCAGGCCTTCCCCGAGGGGCTCAGACAGTGATCATGGCCGGCGACTCCGTCCGTACCCCACGGCGCACTCTGCCTCAGGCGGTGGGTGACAGGGTCTCCACCGCGCACTCCGCCGCCGCGCGCCACACCTCGGCGGCGAGTTCCAGCATCTGGGTGCGCTGCACCTCGGCGGCCAGCTCGTTCAGGCGCGCAACCGCGTGGAGGTCGCCGGCGCGGGCGGCGAGCATCTCCTGGAGCGTGCGGAAACGGATCCGGTCGCGGTACGTGAGGAGCTGGAGGCCCTCCTCGGCCTCGGCCACGAACGCGGCGGCGCGGTCGGAGTCGCCGCTCTGGAAAGCCAGTTGGGCCTGGAGGAAGAGGAACTCCTGGCGGTGTCGCGGCGGTCCCGCGAAATCCAGGACCGGCTCGACGGCGGTGAGGAGAGCCTGCGCCCGTTCCAGCCTCGGCGGCAGGCTCTGGAGACAGAGCGAGGCCGCTCCCAGCCGCAGCCGCATCCAGAGGGTGATGTCCTCCCGGCTGTCCAGGGCGTCGATCGCCTTGTCGAGGTAGCGGCGCGCCTCCTCGGAGTCACCCTGGCGGGTACTCACCGTCGCGGCGGTCCAGTAGGCCTCGGCGGTGAGGGCGCCACGCTCGGCCGGCAAAGCGTCGAGGATGTCGAGGACGATCCGCGTCGCCTCGGCGACGTTGCCGAGCTCGGTCTCCGCGGAGACGAGGAGCAGCCGGCTGCGGAGCAGGTCGGCGGCGGGCACGCGGACGCGGTGGCGTTCGCCCAGCTCCAGGGCCTCGCGGACGGCCCGGCGGGCGAGCTCCACGTCGCCGCGGTTGCGGGCGCAGCGGGCGACCCGCTGACGCGTGTAGACCTGGAGGGCGGGGCGGGCGAGCTCCCTGCTCAGTACGTCCAGCGTCTCCAGCACCTCGCACTCCTCGAGGAACTCGCCGCGCGAGGCATGGAGTTGAGCGAGGAGGGCGAGGGCCTGCCAGCGGGTCGTGGGGTCCACGTCCGTGGCCCGCGCGAGGGCGTCGACGAGCAGGTCGCGCGTCTCGGCGTCACGCTCACCGTCGGATCGCGAGGCCAGGGTGGCGACGACGTCCACGAGGTCGTCCTCGGTGCGCTCCGCGAAGATCTCCACGGGGATGCCGAGACGCTCCGCGAGGTAGTCGACGGCGCGCTGGGTGGGGAAACGGGCGCCCGACTCGAGGCGGGAGAGGTACGCCGCTGACATGCCAGGCCCGGTCAACTCCGCCTGGGTCTTTCCCTGTTGCAGTCTCAGTTGGCGCAAGCGCCGCCCAAAGCCAGGTTGCTCCAGCATTACGACCACTGCCTTCGAGGATGTTTCGCCCGACGCCCCCGACACATGCTTCGGGGACCACTTTAGCCCCCGAAGCATTATGACAAACGTTGACTGCGGTTGGCAACCGAGCCTCAACCCTTGACCCGCAGACGGCCGAAAATCAACGGGAAAGCTACGGCCAGTCGATGGTGACGGTGTCGCCGGCAAGAACGCGCGCCTCTTCCCCACCCGCAGATCCCACACCCGCGATCAGCAGCGCGGAGAAAAGGAGAGCGGCTATACGCGCGACTACGGTCTTCTTCACGAGAATTCCTTTGCTTGACCTCGCCTGTCGCCCTCACCGGGCGTGCGCCAATCTATCCGGACGGGCGGACCCTTGGCAAGGCTTGACAAAACTGTCAACTTCCTCCGCCGCTGTCGGGGTACAGATGCTTCTCGTACTCCGCGCCGTACCTGCGCTCAAGAGACTCCAGGGACGCCTCGGTCCACTCGGTGTCCCGCGCGATCCGCGCACGTGAGGGCACCGCGTCGGGGTCCCAGGAGTCCGGATCCCACAGCCTCGCCCGCATGAACGATTTGGCGCAGTGGAAGTAGGCCTCCTCCACGGACACCACGAGCGCCAGCTTCGGCCGGTTGCCCCTGACGACCATGTCGTCGAAGAAGGGGGCCGACCGCACCAGCCGCGCGCGCCCGTTGACCCGGAGGGTGTCGCCCCGGCCGGGAATCAGAAAAATCAATCCCACCCGGGGATTTCGCAGCACATTCCGCCAGGTGTCGAGCCGGCGGTTTCCGGGACGGTCGGGAACGGCCAGCGTGCGGTCGTCCAGAACGTGCACGAATCCCGGTGGATCACCGCGCGGGGAGACGTCGCACGTACCGTCCTGCGACGCGGACGCGATCAGGCAGAAAGGCGATCCGCCGATCCACGCCTTCTCGTTTTCCCGGAGAACCGGGGACGCCTTGGCGAACACGACCGAATTCACCGGGCCCACCAGTTCCCGCAGTTCTTCCTCGCTGGTGACCTCCTCGTACTCCACGCCGCCCGCCACGCGTCACTCGGCCGGATCGGGCGTGGTGGTGACCCGGATGGCCGCGCAGGCCTTCTCGCACAGCGCCACCGCGGCATCGGCGTCCGGAGCCACCGCGATCACCTGTCCGAGCCGGTCCCAGCTCGACCGGATCGGCTGGACCACGCTGCCCGGCTCCACCGGCAGGTCCACGTCGACCACCCCGTCGAGCGCCAGGGCACCGTCCACCCCCTCGACCGCGGTCACCCTCCCCGGCTCGGCCGCCAGGAAGCGGGTGGCCGCCGCCTGCCGCACGGCAGGCCGGCCCTCCAGGGTCGGCAGGTCGCCTCCCGGCCAGGCCACGGTGTACCGCTCGATGTCGAAGCCGGTCGCCTCCTCCACGAGGTCCCTGATGCGGTCGCCGCCCGGCCGGTTGTGCGACTCGATCACCCGCGGGCCGCGCTCCGACAGCCGCACCTCCGTGTGGCTGGGGCCGCTCCCCACCCCGACCGCGTCGAGGAACTCGGTCACGCACGCGACGACCGCCTCCTCGTCCGCCGGCCCGATCCGGGCCGGAACGACGTGCCCGAGCTCCACGAAGTTGTCGTACGTCAGCTTCTCGGTGACGGCCACCACGACATGGCGCCCCTCGAACGTGAACGCCTCCACACTGAGCTCCTGGCCGGAGATGTACTCCTCCATGAGGAACCGCTCCAGCGGGAAGAACCGCGCGAACTGGTGGTCCGAGTGGCGCAGCCGGGTGATCGTCTCCCACACCTCGTCCAACTGATCATCGGACTCGACCAGTTGGAGTCCGAGGCTGCCGATGCCGTCGACCGGCTTGACGATGAACGGGTAGCCGTGGCGTGCGCCGAAGGCGGTCAGGCTCTCCCGGTCCCCGACCTCCTCCGCGGCGACCGACACCGTCGGGGCGGCGGCGGCCAGGTGGCGGCGCATGCTCAGCTTGTCCCGCAGCAGGTGGGCCACCTCGTGGGAGACCCCGCCCAGGTCCAGCAGGTCGCTGATCCGGCCGGCGGGCTCGACGCCCGCCTCCGTCGTGGTGACCACGCTCGTGAACCCGTACGCTCGGTGCGCGGCGGCCACCAGCGGCTCCGTCACGGTCCAGTCGGTGTAGTCGACGAGCAGCGCCGCGTCCACCAGGGAGGCGTGCTCGGGGGTGAACTGGCCCGGCTGCTGGAGGTAGACGACGCCGAGGCCCTGCTCCTTCGCCTTGCGGACGTTCTCGATCCTGCCGCCGACAATCAGCACGCGCTGTTCGGACATGACGCTCCTTGCACTCCTTGACAGGGGACGGGGGAAGTTCTGCGGTGCGGCCCTCGCGGCCGGAGGATCAGACGGTTTCCAGGTGGGCGCCGGGGTCGTCGGTGAGGTCGACCACGGCGCCGTTCACGAGCTCGGCCGCCAGCGCGCGCAGCGCGTCCGGGGTGGCGCAGTCCAGGACCGCCCACGCGAGCCGGTCCCCCGAGTCCTCGGCGGGGCGCACGGGCGCGCCCGGCGCGAGGCGGGCGTCGTACCGGGCCACGTCCGGCCGGTCCGCCCAGCCGGACAGGTCGAGCGCGGCGAGCGTTCCGCTGCCCGGGGACGAGAGGAAGAGACTGCCTGCCGAGCGCACCGGGTGGTGGCCGTCCGGGACGGCCGGTTCCTCGCCGAGGGCGAGGAGCAGCAGGGCGCCGAAGACGTCGAAGCGGTGGGCGCGCCCCACGAGTTCCATGATGTGGTCGCCCGGCGTACGGACCGCCACCTCCATGATCACCGGCTCGCCGTCGGCGACCGCCCGGAACTCCAGGTGGGCGACGCCGGTCACCATGCCGAGGGCGGCCACCACCCCGCGGCACAGCTCCTCCGCCGCCTTGCGGAGCACGGGACGGTCGGTGCCGTAGCCGGCCTCGTGGAGCAGTTCCACGAAGTGAGGGGGGCCGGTGGTCTCTTTGCGGGTCAGGTTGGTGAACAGCACCCGGCCCCGGTGGACCAGGGCCTCCACGCTGTACTCCTGGCCCTCGACGTACCGCTCGACGAGGAGCGGGCCCTCGGTGTCGCGGCGGGCGACGGCGTCGGCCCAGTCGGCCGGGGTGCCGACCCGCTCGACGCCCTGGCTGCCCTGCGAGGAGACCGGCTTCACGACGACGGGGAGCCGCTCCAGGGCCCAGTCGGTGGCCTCGGAGAGCCGCCGGGTGTGGCGGTGGGCCGGCTGGGGCAGCCCGGTACGGCCGAACTCGGCACGCTGGAGAGCCTTGTTGCGGGAGACGGTCGCCGCGTCGAGGCCGGGGCCCGGCAGGCCGAGCCGGTGCTGGACCATGGCCGTGGCCAGGACGTGCGGTTCGGCGAAGCCGAGGACGGCGTCCGGGCGCAGCCGGGCCGCCAGGGTCGTCGCGGGCGCCAGCCAGCTCTCGTCGCGGGCCGCGGCGGACTCGTCGACGGGCTCGAAGTCCACGAGGCACGGGAAGCGGTCCGCGAGCACCGCGCGGCGGGTCGGGGTCTCCACGACGCCGACCCGGAGTCCCAGGGCCTGGGCCGCGTGCAGATACCCCTCGGCCATCACCCCGGCGCCGACCAGGAGAACCGTGCGCGGCCGATCGGCCGCCGGCCGCGTGCCGTCCGTGCGCCGCTGATCGTCTGCCATCGTTCCTGCTCTCAATCTGTCGTCTACGAGGGGGAGTTCAGCCGAGGGTCGGAAGCGCCGGGCAGTGCGCGTCCAGTGCCGCCGCGCACAGCAGCCGTTCGAGGGCGTCCAGGCGCCGTTCGGCCCACTCCGGCGGGTGGACGGCGGTGTCGACCTGGAGGAGCAGGCGGATGCCGGAGGCGTCCACGTCGGCGCTGAGGTAGTGGCTCGCCCGCCACGGGTCGGCCTCGGTCCACCGCGTCACGGAGCGGGGCGCGGCGGCGGCGAGTTCCCCGGCGGTCGTCGGGCGGACGGGCAACGCGGTGGAGCGCGGCCGGTAGTTGAGGGCGGGCGTCGCGTCGAGCCGTACGCCCCGCTCCCGCGCCACGGTGGCGAGCAGTGCGGCCAGTTCGTCGGGCGGGGCGCCGCCCGCCCGGAAGGCGCGCAGGGAGGCGGCGGCGGTCCTGCGGACGAGCTCCCCGAAGGTCGCGCCTGCCGTGTCCACGCAGCAGGGCACGGGCTGGGACAGGGGCAGGACGGCGGCGGCGGTCTCGGGCCGCAGCCGGTTCGCCGAGATCAGGTGCACGGCGCCGTACCGGGTCTCGCCCGTGCCGTCCACGTGCGGTACGGGTCCGGTCCCGGCCGCGTCGAGGGCGACGAGAGCGGCCGCGAGGACCGTGGCGGGCGACTCCCCGGTGCGCGCGGCGACCGCGCCGGCGGCGAGGTCGAGGGCGGGGGACGTACGGTGCAGGAACCGGTGGCGGGGCGAGGGCCGCGGCCGCGTGTCCGGTGCCGGGTTCACGGCGGCCGGCATGCGGCGGTACGCCTCCTCGGCGTGGCGCAGGGCACGGCCCGCCGCCTTCCGTCCGGCGGGGGACGCCTCCGCCGCCGCCTGTTCGCGCGGTCCTCGCGCGACCGTGCCGGCGGCGGCGGGCGCGGCGGCGCGGGCCACCGGGTCGGCCTCGGCGATCCGCTCGACGAGGTGCTCGGAGACCGGGACGAGCGCGTAGGCGTCGACCGCGACATGGCTGAACGCCAGGGCCAGGTAGCGCGGGTGGCCGTCCTCGGTGACGAGCGCCGCGCGCAGCGGCCAGCACTCCGTCACGTCGAGCGGCGGGGTGACCAGCCCGTCGAGGACCGTTCGGGCGTGGTCGTCGGCGGCGCCGGCGGGGGCCTCGTGGACGGCGAGGTGCAGGGCGCCCCGGGCGTGCACCCGTTGGCGTACCGTGCCCGCCGGGTCCCGGACGACTCGGGTGCGCAGCACCTCGTACCGTACGAGCAGTTCGCTCAGGGCGGTGACGGTGCCGGCCTCGGTGGTCCCGGGGCGGAGCCGGTAGAGGCGGGGCACGTTGAGGCCCCGCCCGTGGGCCCTGGCGGCGTCGACCTCCGCGAGGTAGTACCGCTGGCTCCAGGTCAGCGGCGCCTCGGACGCGTCACCGTCCGCCGGGCCCGCCCCGTCCACGTGCTCCCGCGCGGTGTCGGGGGCGAGGAACGGTACGGGGACGGTGCGGGCCGGGAACGGGGGCGCCGCCGGGGAGGGGGCGGGGCGGGACACGGTGCTACGCCTCCGCGTCGGTCTCGGAGAGGGGCGACCAGGTGAAGGTGAGCGTGTCGCCGGCCTTGTGGGCGCGGGCGAGTGCCTGGTCGCGGTCGGCGCCCTCGGTGATGATCCAGGCGGCGCGGTCGCGGTTGGAGCCGTTCGCCCGGTAGTCGATACCGGCCTGGACGCCGGGGCGCAGGTGCACCTCGCGGACGCCGTCGAGGGCCAGCGCCTCCTCCACGCCGTCGATCGCGTCGAGGTGACCGCTCGACTTGAGCATCAGGAAGTGGATGGCGGCGGTGCGGTCGGCGGTGAGCGTCAGGTCGGGGGCGCCGCCGAGCAGCGCGGTCATGTGGAGGCGGCACATGTCGACGCCGCTGGCGATGCGCACGGCCTCGGGGATGCGGTCGCCGGCGATCCGGCCGTTGACCTCGATGACCCGCGCGTCCTTGCCGTCGGCGGTGAGCTTGAGCTCGACGTGGGACGGGCCCCAGGTGATGCCGACGGCCTTGACGGCGAGTTCGGCCTTCTCGACGAGCAGGCGCTCCTGCTCGCCGGGGAGGGCGGCGGGGAAGACGTGGCCCATCTCCAGGAAGAGGGGCGGCTCGCTGCCGATCTTCTCGGTGAGGCCGAGGACCTTTCCGTGCACGATCTCCGCGGAGTACTCGGCGCCGAGGACGCACTCCTCGACGATCACCTTCGGGGTGACCTCGTGGCCGAGGTACTCGCCGAGGCCCATGACCTCGGCGGTGATGGCGGTGACGTCCTCCGCGTTCTCGCAGCGGCGGACGAAGAGGCTGCCGGTGAGGTCGAGCGGCTTGACGACGACGGGGTAGCCGATCGCGTCTGCGGCGGCCGCGGCCTCCTCCGGGGACTCGGCCACCCGGAAGAGGGGGTTGAGGCCGGGCACGGGGGCCATCGCCTCGCGCATGGCGGACTTGGAGCGGCAGATGGCGACGGCCTCGGGGGCGGGTCCCGCCAGGCCGAGGCGGGCGGCGACGCGGGCGCCCATGTCGCAGTAGTACTCGTAGACGGAGGTGACGCCGACGACCTCGCCGCGGGTCGCGAGGTCGTCGCAGAAGGCGACGATCGCGTCGGCGGAGTCGACGTCGCAGGCGTGGATGGCGACGCCCAGTTCGGCGTAGTCGTGGAGCAGCGAGGGGTGGAGGTGGGCGGGGTCGGCGGCCAGGATGAGGGGCGTGATTCCCTGCTCCAGGAGGAAGCGGGCGCAGTCCTGGCCGGCGCCGGTCCACGGGGAGTCGATGAACACTACGTAGCGGGGGGACACGGGGTACTCCATTCGGTTGCTTCGGTCTGCTCGGTTCTTCGCTGTTCCCGGAAGGCGGGGAGCGTCTCAGGCGCGTGCGGGGGCGTCGTCCTGCGACGGGGAGTCCGCGGGCGGTGCGGGGAGGTCGCGCAGGGGGCGCAGCCGGGAGAGGACCAGCCACAGGACGCCCGCGCTCATGCCGGCGCCGCCGATGAGGAGGGCGCCTCGGATCCCGAGCCACTCCCCCAGGGCTCCGCCGGTGATCGAGCCGAGCGGCAGGATTCCCCAGACGAGGAAGCGGACGCTGGCGTTCATCCGGCCCAGGAGCTCCGGGGGGCACAGCTGCTGCCGGATGCTGACCTGGCCGACGTTGTAGACGACGATGCCGAAGCTCATGGCGAACCAGGGGCCCGCGAACAGGGCGACCGTCCAGCCGCTCCCGGCGAACGGGATGAGCAGCGCGGTGGGCACGGTCAGGAGGTACGAGACCCACATCGCGCGGACCTGTCCGAACCGGCGGGCCAGCCGGCCGGCGAAGGAGGCGCCGAGCACGCCGCCGACGCCGCTGACGGCCATGAGGAGGCCGACGGCGGTGCCGGAGAGCCCCATCTCGTCGACGAGCAGCAGCATCACGAGCGGCAGGGAGACCGCGTAGAAGAAGTTGTACGTCGCCGCCGAGCCGGTGATGGCGCGGAAGACCGGATCGCGGAGGACGAACCGGAGGCCCTCGCTGATCTCGGCTCTGATGTGGCGCCGCTCGCCGCGCTCGGGGACCGCCTCGGGGGTGCGGATCCGGGAGAGCAGGACGGCGGACACCACGTGGGTGGCGGCCTGGACGGAGACGGTCGCGACGGCGCCGGCCAGTTGGACGAGGCCGCCGCCGAGGGTCGGCCCGGCGAGCCGCGAGACCGCGTTGGTGCTCTCCAGCCGGGCGTTGCCCTCGACGAGGTTCTCCCGGCCGACGACGACGGGGATGTACGACTGGTAGGCGATCTCGAAGAACGCGGTGGCGAGGCCGACGAGCAGGGTCACCGCGAGCAGGCCCGCGAAGGTGACCAGGTCGAAGACGAAGCCGAGGACGATCGCCGCCATCAGGGCGGCCCGCAGCAGGTCGCACACGATGAGGATCGGCCGGCGGCGCGACCGGTCCACGTACACGCCGGCGGGGAGGCCGACGAGGAGGAAGGCGATCGTCTGCGCGGCCTGGAGCAGCCCCATCTGGAACGGGGTGGCGGCGAGGGTTCCGGCCGCGAGGAGCGGGATGGCGACCCGGGTCATGTTGGTGCCGACCATGCTGACCGTCTGCGCGCCCCAGAACAGCCGGAAATCGGGGTTCTTCAGGAGGCTCATGCGCTCATGCGCCTTCCTGGTGGCCGACGGTGAGACTGCGGGTCCAGACGCCGGGGCCGGCGACGAAGGAGTTGTTGCTGCGGTTAACGCGGACACGGCCGTCGTGTCCGTCGATCGAGCGGAGCAGGTCGAAGACGTTGCCGGCGAGGGTGATGTTGCCGGCGTTGCGGCGGGTCCCGTCGGGGCTGACGAGCACGGCGTTGGCGCCGATGGAGAAGTCGCCGGTGATGGGGTTGGAGGTGTGGGCGCCGTTGGCCTGCACGATGTGGAGCACGGTGCGGCCGGGACGGGTCTCGGTGCCGAGGTCCTCGGTGTGGCTCAGCACGAGGTGGCCGGGCTGGACCGTCGTCATCTCGCCGTTGGCGCCGCGCTGGGCCGAGCCGGTGGCGGGCGCGCCCGCCTCGGCGGCGGTCCTGCGGGAGGAGAGGAAGCCGCGCAGGACGCCGTCCTCGACGAGGACGGTGGGGCCCGTGGGGGTTCCCTCTCCGTCCCAGGGAGCGGGGAGCGGGGCATCGTCGGCCGTGGGGTCGTCGACGAGGGTGACTCCGGGTGAGGCGACGCGTTCGCCGATGCCGTCCTTGAGGGGCGAGCGGCCTTCGAGGACGGAGTCCAGGAGGAAGGCGGGGGCGACGAGCGTGAGGAGACGGCACAGCACCCGGCCGTCGACGAGGACGTCGTCATGGTCGAGGGCGGTGGCGGGCCGGGTGGTGAGGATCCGGGCGAGGCCGACGAGTTCGCCCAGTTCGGTGCGCTCGGCGGCGTCGAGGACGCCGTCCATGGTGCGGCCGAATATCTGGTGGCCGATGTAGCCGGTGCCGGAGCCGCGCGCGGTGATCCGGGCGAAGAGCTGCGCGACGCCGGTGTCGTACTCGGCGGGGTCCGTGCCGGCGCGGTGGAGCCGGACGCGGGTGCGGTCGGCCCGGGCGCGCAGTTCGATCTCGACGTCGCCGTCGTCGGCGCTCTCGGTGAGCGCGCGCAGGCGGGCGGTGGCGTCGGCGCCGATCCGGGGCAGGGGGGCCGGCGGCTCGGTGCGCGGGGCGCGGTCCGCGTGGGGGGCGGGGGCCGTGTCCCCGGCGGCGAGGACGCGGCCGATGGCGAGCGCGGTCGTGACCAGGGCGGTGTCGGTGGCGCCAGGGGCGTTGCGCACGGCGTAGCCCTCGTTGCCGTCGGCCCAGACGGTGAGCGCGGTCGCTCCGGAGAGGACCTCGCTGCGGCGCTCGACGGCACCGTCGCGGCAGACCAGTTCGTCGGTCTCGTGCCAGGCGGTCCAGAACTCGGCGTCGGCGCCGTGGCGCGCGGCCTCGGCGAGGAGCGTGTCGCTCGCGCCGGTGTGCGCGGCGGCATCGGCGAAGGGCTCGTGGGACGCGTGCGCGGGAGTCGTGGTGCTCATCGGTGCGTACCCCCCACGAGGAGGGAGCCGACGCGGAGCGTCGGTCCGACGACTCCCACGGTCACCCACTGGCCGAACTTGCCGCACTTGGCCGCGCCGACCGTGGTGTCGTCGGCGATGGCGTCGATGTCCCTGAGCACCTGTGTTCCCGTTCCCGTGATGGTGGTTTCCTCGATGGGGTCGGTGACCCGCCCGTTCTCGATCAGATGGCCGTTGGTCACCCGGAACGTGAACTCGCCGGTGGACTCGATCACTTCGCCGCCACCGACGTGCTCGGCGTAGATGCCGTACTCGGTGGAGGCGATGATCTCGTCGACGGTCGAGGCGCCGGCGGCGAGGCAGGTGTTGGTCATCCGCGGCTGGGGCGGCTGGAGGGCGGTGGTACAGCGGCCGTTGCCGCTGGATTCCAGGCCGAGCCGGGCCGCGGACTCCTGGTCGGTGAGCCAGCCGGTGAGGACGCCGTTCTCGATGAGGGTGGTGGGGGCGGCACGCACCCCCTCGTCGTCGTAGAGGTACGAGCCGACGGCGCCGGGGACGGTGGGGTCGTCCCGCAGGGTGACCAGCGGGGAGGCGATGGTCTCGCCCATCCTCCCCGCGTAGACGGAGCCGCGCAGCACCTCGTCGCCCTCCAGCGGGTGGCAGCAGGCCTCGTGGAGGAGGACCATGCCGCGGCCGCCGGCGACGACGACAGGCAGCCGGCCGACGGGGGCGGGGCGGGCGGCGAGACCGGTGACGGCGCGCCGGGCGACCTCGGACCCGGCGGCGCGCATGTCGATGCCGGAGAGGGGTCCGCTGACGCCGGGCGTGTAGAAGCCGGTGGAGACGCGGCCGCCCTTGCGGGCGATGACGCGGACCGTGAGGTAGGTGAGCTGCCGGGTCTCGTCGTGGACGAGGCCCTGGTGGTCGACGACGCAGAGGTCCTGCTCGGCGAGTTCGAAGTCGACGACGACCTGGGCGACGGTGGGGTCGAAGTCGCGGGCGGCCTGTTCGAGTTCGCGCAGGGCGGTGAGCGCCGTGCCGGGTTCCGTCCAGGCGGGGGGCTGTCCGGCGTCCTGCCCGCCGACGACCGCGGTCCTGCCACCGCCCGCGCCGAGCCGGGCGACGGTGGGGTCGAAGCCGGAGGCGGAGCGGTGCAGGAACGTGTCGCGCGTGACGTACCGGGCCGCGGTGGCCTGCCCCCACTGCACGCTGATGTCGCTGACGCGGCCCTCGGCGAGCCGGCCGCTGGTGCGGTGCCAGCTCTGCGCCTCGCCCGAGGAACTGAGCTGGTCCTTCAGGCGGTTCGCCCGGAGTTCGGCGGCCAGGTCGTGGCCTGCCGCCCGGAGGGACTCACGCGGGTGCATCGTTGGTCTCCTTGGCATATCAGGACGTTCGGGCGCGGCTCGGCGATGGAGCGAGCGGGCAGGAGGGGCGAGCGGAAGAGACGAGCGGGAGGGCCTGCCGTCAGGCCTTGGTGGACCACATCCGGAACATGTAGCGGTTGACGTCCTCGGTCCTGTCGTCGTTCATGTCGATCTCGCGGGGCGCGAAGCGGTCGTAGAACGCGGTACGGGTGTGGAGGAAGCGGTCGTCGGCGGAGACCAGGGTCTGCCCCTGCTCCAGCCGGACGCGGTACTGCACCGAGGACTGGTCGAGGACGGCGTCGAAGAAGTCGAGCGCGGCGCGCTGCTCCTCGGTGATGGGCTCGCCGACCTTCTCGTGGGCGACCTCGATGTAGGTGCGGAAGTAGCGGACGAGGGGCTCGCCCTCGGGGGTGTAGCGGATGATCGGCGAGCGGAAGAAGCCGGTCTCCCGCGACAGCGCCATGCCGCGCTTCTCGAACCAGAAGTCCTGGGTGAGGACGGCGAGGACGTCGGGGTGCCGCTCCAGGACGTCGTGGACGGGCTTGGCGTCGACGAGGATGGACTCGCCGCCGATGTAGGCGGACTGGCCGCAGGAGAGCAGCAGGTAGTCGATGGGGTCGACGTCGTTGACGGCGTCGTTGTGCATGTACGAGCCCTGCTTGGTCTGGTGGTAGCGGGCCCCGTCCTCGATGGTCTTGCGGATGCCGCGGTCGTAGACCTCGATGAGCCGCCAGCCGTCGGTGTTCTGGATCATGGGCCGGCCGAGGGCGGTGCCGAGCAGCCAGGCGTACAGGGCCTGCCCGCGGAGGCTGTCCACGCCGCCGACGCGGTCGTACACGATGAAGTGGGCGGTGTCGTCGATGACATGGCGGCTCGCGTCGACCTCCGCCGCGAAGAGCGGTACGGCGTCGAGGTCGACCTCGATCGCGTCGATCCGGCCCTCGGGGAACCGCCGGGCCAGCTCGGTGACGTACGCGGCGACCTCGCGCTGCGCCGGCTCGGAGAAGGCGTGGAACGTCTCGGCCGGGACCTCGAGGGTGCGGGGGTGAGTGGGCGCGAGCGTGGTGCTCATTCTCTGCTGTTCCTCTCTGCGGTCCGATGACCCTCGACGGGTCTGGCAAGCATTGCAGCATGTTGGCAAGTCATTGACAAGACCGTTGACACCTTTGGCATCTCCGCTCTACCTTCACTCTCGTGCTGCTTGGCGTTCACCCCGGGAGCCAGCCAGAAGGCAGGGAACTGCAAGAGGCAAGTCCTTGCCCAGACATTGCTCAAGCATTGCCTACAACGGCGTAGAGCGATTCGATCAACCACATCGAACGATTCAGGAGTCTCAGGCGTGCAGCGGTCCATCCATCCTTCATTTCGCTCTGTGCTGGCCGACAACGAGATAGTTCGTGTGGCGGGCGCCAACCACGCCCTCGGCGGGCTCCTCGCCGAGGAGGCCGGGTTCCAGGCCGTCTGGTCGTCCAGCCTCGAGGTCTCGGCGTCGCGGGCTCTGCCCGACGCGAGCATCCTGAGCATGACCGAGTACCTCGAGGCGGCCGCCAACATCCAGAAGGCGCTGCGGATCCCGGTCGTCGCCGACTGCGACACCGGCTACGGCGGCAACCTCAACGTGGCCCACATGGTCCACGAGTTCGAGGCGGCCGGCATCACGGCGATCTGCATCGAGGACAAACTGTTCCCGAAGATGAACAGCTTCGCCGCGGGTGGCCAGACCCTTCTCGGCACCAAGGAGTTCGCCGACAAGATCCGCACCGCCAAGGCGGCCCAGGCCACCCAGGACATGTTCGTCATCGCCCGCACCGAGGCCCTCATCAGCGGGCTCGACGTCGACGCGGCCCTCGAGCGGGCCCGCGCCTACGCCGACGCCGGCGCCGACGCGGTCCTCGTCCACTCCAAGGTGAAGACCCGTGACCAGGTCGTCGGCTTCCTCGAGGGCTGGGACAACCGCGTTCCGGTGGTCATCGTCCCGACGACCTATCCGGACTGGCACATCGACGAGATCAAGCAGGCCGGTGTCTCCGTCGTCATCTACGCCAACCAGGGGCTGCGCGCCACCGTCAGCGCGCTGCGCGAGACCTACCGCTCCGTCTACGAAACCGGCGACTCCACGGCGGTCGAGAACTCCATCGCCTCCGTGCAGGACATCTTCGCGCTCCAGGGTCTGGAGGCCTGGCAGAAGCTGGACGTCTGAGCGCCGGACGGACCGTAGGGGGCGGGACGAAAGAAGCGGAAACGACTCTTGGCCATCATCTCCACAGCGGACGAACTGTTCGACAGCGACGTCTACGTCGACCTCGGGCACACGCTCCGCATCCCGTTGCACCTCAAGTGCGAAGGTTTCAACTTCGCCGGCTCCGTGAAGCTCAGGGCCGCCACCTCCATGGTCGCGTCGGCACTCCGGCTCGGCCTGATCGACGAGCACTCCACCATGGTCGAGTCCTCCTCGGGGAACCTCGGAGTGGCGCTCAGCGTGGTGGCGGCGGCCCGCTCCCTCCGGTTCGTCTGTGTCACCGACCCCAAGTGCAACCCCGCCACCGTCAAGCTCATGCGGGCCTTCGGCAGCGATGTCGTCGTCGCCGACCGGCCCGACGCGGACGGCGGTTACCTCACCGCCCGCAAGACCCTCGTCCGCGAGCTGTGCTCCCGCAACTCCGGCTACGTGTACCCGGTGCGGCGGTGCACAGAAGCCTCGAAGGGAACCGGGCCGAGGTCATCGACCTGGTGGAGGCCGCCTACCGCCGCCACGGCGAGGGCGGCACGGGGGGGCGGGCCCGGCGCCGGGGCCCCCGCGGGCGCCCGGCGCCGGGGGGGGCCCGGGGGGGGGGAGCCGATGCCGCTGGTCGAGGCGACCCCGATGGACGAGATCGTCCGGGTCCACGAGCGCGACAGCGTACGGATGTGCCGTCGCCTCGCCCGGCACGGGTTCCTCATGGGCGGCTCCACCGGAACCGTCGTCAGCGGCGCCGCCCGCTGGCTGGAGCGGCACGACCCGGCCGGCGCCCTCACCTCGGTGGCCATCTCCGCCGACATGGGCGACCGCTACATCGAAACGGTTTACGACGACGCCTGGGTGCGGAGCATCTACGGCGACCTCGACAAGGAACAGGAAGATACCCGGTGCGGCGGTGCACAGAAGCCTCGAAGGGAACCGGGCCGAGGTCATCGACCTGGTGGAGGCCGCCTACCGCCGCCACGGCGAGGGCGGCACGGTCAACCCTCCCTCGTACTTCCTGCGCTTCCCCGACCGGCCCACCGCCCGGATCATCGCCCTGCCGGCCTCGGTCGGCGGTACGGACGACACCGAGGGCACCGGCGGTGTGGACGGGATCAAGTGGATCTCCAGCTTCCCCACCAACCTGGAGCGGGGCGTCCCGCGCGCCTCCGCCGTACTGCTGCTCAACGACCCGGTCACCGGCTACCCGTACGCCTGCCTGGAGGGGTCCATCATCAGCGCGGCGCGCACCGCCGCGTCGGCCACCGCCGCGGCCCGCCGGATCGCCGCCCAGCGCGGCACCACCCCGCGCCGGATCGGCTTCTTCGGTACGGGACTGATCGCCCGCTTCATCCAGGACTACCTGACCGAACTCGCCTGGGACGTCGACGAGTACCACGTCTTCGACCTGAGCGAGGAGTACGCCTCCTCGTTCGGCAAGCAGGTCCTCGAACCCACCGGCCGGCCGGTCGTGATCCACGACTCCGCCGAGGAGCTCGTCCGCTCCTGCGACCTGGTCGTCTTCGCCACCACCGCGGGAACGCCCCACGTGACCGACCCGGACTGGTTCTCCCACCACCCGGTGGTCCTGCACGTCTCGCTGCGCGACCTGGGCACCGACGTGATCCTCGACAGCGTCAACATCGTCGACGACGTGGAGCACGTCCTGAAGGCCGACACCTCGGTGCACCTGGCCGAACAGCTCACCGGCGGTCGGGAGTTCCTCGACGGCACCTTCTACGACGTGCTCACCGGCGACGTCACCGTCCCCGCCGACCGGACCGTGGTCTTCTCCCCGTTCGGGCTCGGCATCCTCGACCTCGCGGTCGGCGCGCACGTCCACCGCAGGGCCGTCGCCGCCGGCGAGGCCGTGCCGATCGGCGGCTTCTTCCACGAGCTGGACCGCCACCAGAGCGCGGGTGCCTCGTGACCGCGTCCTCCCCCGCGTCCACGTCCGGCTCCGTGTTCGCCGCCGCCACCGCGTTCGCCCCGCTGCCGCTCGCGGACGGCGCGGCGGCCCGCGCCACGGCGCTCTCCCTGGGCCGGTCCGCGGAGTTCGACACCTGCACCGGCGTCCTCCACCACGTCACGCGGTTCGCCGCCGCGACCCCGGACGCGCCCGCCGTCATCGACGGCGACACCACCCTGACCTACCCGGGGCTGCTCGCCCGCGCCGCCCGCGTCCGTACCGCCCTCGTCGCGGCCGGCTGCGGCGCCGGCAGCGTCGTCGCGGCCGTCGGCGAGCGCTCGGCGGACACGATCGCCGCGTTCCTCGCCCTCGAAGGGCTCGGCGCCGTCTACCTCCCCCTCGCCACCGACTGGCCGGCGCAGCGGGTCACCGAGGTCCTCGAACGCGCCGCGGCAAGCCACCTGCTCGACTACTCCGCGGCCCCGGACGGCACCCCGAACGGCGGCCCCGGCGGCGAGACCGCCGTCAAGGCGGCCGCAGGACTCGGCGTCACCGTCGTCGGCGCGCCCGGCCCGGACGCACACGGAACGGACAGCCCCGACGCCGACCCGTACGGCTCCGACGGCCGCGACCAGTCCCGCGAGCCCCGCTACTGCATCTTCACCTCCGGCACCACCGGCCGCCCGAAGGGCGCGGCCGTCGAGCACCGGGGCATGGTCAACCACCTGTGGGCGAAGGTCTCCGACCTGGAGTTCTCCGCCGGCGACCGGCTCGCGTTCACCGCGCCGCTGGTCTTCGACATCTCGATCTGGCAGATGCTCACCCCGCTGCTCGTCGGCGGAGCCGTCGTCGTCGTCCGGCAGGAGGACCTCGCCTTCCCGCGCCGCGTGCGGACGGTCCTGGAGCGCACGGGTGTCACCGTGGTCGAGCTCGTTCCCACCGTCGTCGGCTGGCTCGTCGGGGAGGCGGAGCGCCGCGCCCCGGTACTGCCCGCACTGCGCTGGCTGATCTCCACCGGCGAGGAGCTCCGCCCCGAGCTCGCCGCCCGCGCCCTCGCGGCGCTGCCGCACGCACGCCTCCTGAACGCGTACGGGCCGACCGAGTGCTCCGACGACGTCACCCACCACGAGGTGACCGCCGCCGACACCACCAGGCCCCGGCTCCCCGTCGGCGGGCCCGTCGACAACGCCCGGCTCTACCTGCTCGTACGCGACGAGGACGAGGGCCCGTGGCGGGCCGCCGAGCCCGGCGAGGCCGGCGACCTCTTCGTCGGCGGTGTCGTCGTCGGCCTCGGGTACGTCAACGACCCCGAGAACAACCCCCGCGCGTTCTTCACCGACACCGTCGACCCGGGCTCCCCCACCGGCCGGCTCTACCGGACCGGCGACCTCGCCCGCTTCGAGGACGGCGTCGTGCTCTACCTGGGCCGCGTCGACCGCCAGGTCAAGGTCGCGGGGGTGCGCATGGAGCTCGACGAGATCGAGGCCGTCCTGCTGCGCCACCCGGCCGTCGACCGCGGGGCCGTCACCGTGCCCGTCGTCGACGGACACCCCGTGCTCGCCGCCCACTACACGGTCCGCGGACCCGTGACGCCCGAGGAGCTCCGCGCGCACCTGGCGGCCTCGCTCCCCGAGGCGATGGTGCCGCGCCGGCTCACCGAGCTGGACGCGCTCCCCCTGACCCCCAACGGCAAGACCGACCACCGTGCGCTGCGGCAGCTCACGCAGGACGGCACGTCCCCCGCAGAGGTGTGACATGGCAGACAAGACCGACGCCCGCGAACTGACCGCCGAGGACCTGCCGGTCCACTCCCGGCTGCTGCTGAGGATGGCCAGGCTGCGTCTCGGCGCCGACGACATCGCCCGGATCCGCGACCTCGCGAGCCGCCCCGAGCTGGACTGGGGCGCGTTCCTCGAGGCCGCCGCCTGGCACAAGCTGCTGCCGCTCATCGGCCGCCACGTCGACCGGCACCGCCTGGACCGCAAGGCCGGCGAACAGCCCGGCTTCCCGTACCCGTGGGTGTTCACCGGCGCCTACCTCGCCAACCGGGCCCGCAACCAGGGCCTGTCCGACGAGTTCGGCCGGGTCTTCGCCGAGCTCTCCGCCGCCGGGCTGCGCTTCGCCGTCCGCAAGGGCTTCTCCCTCGGCGAGGGCGAGTACCGCGATCCGGCGCTGCGCCGGATCGCCGACCTCGACGTGCTGCTGGCCCGCGAGGACGCCCGCGCCGCCCACGAGGTGCTGCTCCGGCTCGGCTACATCCAGGGCAAGGTCGCCGAGGACGGCGAGCGGATCGAGCCGTACAGCCGCGAGACGCAGGCGTTCTGGAAGATGAACCTCAGCAACCAGCTGCCGTACCGCAAGCCCGGCGGCCGCCCCGACATCACCGACTTCAACGTGGACATCTGCCACGACATCTTCCAGAAGAAGTCCGGGATCAGCGCGGGCGCCGGCGAGCTGCTCGACCGGGCCGTCCCCGTCGTGCTGTGCGGCGCGCCCTCCTTCGAGCCCGCGCCGGACGACCGGCTCCTCGACCTCTGCTCGCACCTGCACAAGGAGGCCACCAGCCTCCACTTCATCGAGGACCGCCAGGACCTGCAGCTGAGCAAGTTCCTCGACCTCGCCCTGGTCGCCGAGGCGTGCGGGGAGGACGCCTGGCAGCGGTTCCTGAAGCGGGTCGAGGCCGTCGGCGCCGAGGCGATCGTCTACTACTCGCTGCACTTCACCTCGGTCCTCTACCCGGAGGCCGTACCGACGCGCGTCCTGGACGCGCTGCGCCCCGAGGACACCGCGTACCTGGAGCTGTACGGCTCCCTCGACGGGCAGAGCTCCCGTTGGGAACAGCCCTTCCTGGAGCGGCTGTTCAACGCCCGCCGGCACACCGCCGGGACCGTCTCCAACGTCCCGCTCCAGTGAACGCGGCCGTCACGTCGACCGTCCCCGCCCCCGCGACGGTGCCGGGCCCGGCGCCCGCGCCGGGCGGGGAGCCGGGGCTGCTCGTCCTCAAGGTCGGCGGCAGCCTCCTCTCCGACAAGCGGCACAGCGGGCAGACGGATCACGAGGCGATCGGCGCGTACGCCTCCGAGGTCGCCGAGCTGCTGAAGGCGCACCCCGGCCGGATCGTCCTGGTCACCGGCGGAGGCGCGCTCTGCCACCCGGTCGGGCTGCGCATCAAGGCAGCCCAGGACGACCCGTACGCGGCCGTCGCCCTGACCGAACCGGCCTTCCACATGCGCTGGGCGTGGACCACCGCGCTCCGCGCCCGCGGGGTGCGGGCCGTGCCGCTCCAGACGACCTCGATGCTCAACGAGCTGCCCGACGGCACCGCCGTCACCGAGACCGGCGTGGTGTCCCGGCTCCTCGCCGAGGGCGCGCTGCCGGTCCTCTCCAGCGACTGCGTGGTCACCGCCGCCGGCGCCCTGCGCATCCTGAGCAGCGACGACGTCCCCGGTGTGGTCCTCGACGCGGCGGTGGCCCCCGGCCCCGTCCGGGTCGTCGCCCTCACCGACGTGGCGGGTATCCACCTGACGCGGGACCCGGAGAGCCCGGTCCTCCCGTACCTCGACCCCGACGACGTGACCGCCGTACGGCGGCTGTTCTGGGACGACGCGTGGGACGCCACCGGGGCCATGGAGGGCAAGGTCGAGGCGCTCGCCGCGCACGCCCGCCGGGGCGCCGAGTGCGTCATCACCCGCGGAGACAACGGCCCGGGCGGTCTGCGGCACCTCTTCGCCCCGCTGGACGCCTGGCCCGCCGACGTCCCCCGGACCCTGATCCGGCGCCGTACCCCGGCGGCCACCACGGCCGCCACCGCCGCCACCGAACCGTCCCAGGAGGACCTGACATGACCGGCACGACCGGACGGCCCGACCGGGTCGTCCTGCTGAACCCGGGGCCCGTCAACGTGCACGACCGGGTCCGCGCCGCCCTGGCCGGACCCGACGAATGCCACCGCGAGCCCGAGTCCCAGGCGCTCCTGGGCACCGTCGGCGGCAAGATCACCGAGGTGTGCGGGGCCGGCCGTGACAGCCACGCCACCGTCCTGTTCACGGGTTCCGGCACGGCCGCCCTGGAGGCGGTCCTGAGCTCGGTCGTCCCCGCCGACGGCCGCCTGCTCGTCCTCGACAACGGGCACTACGGCGAGCGGCTGCTGCGGATCGCGGACGTCCACGGCATCGCGACCGTCCGCCTGGAGTTCGGCTGGGCCGTGCCCCTGGACCTCGACGCCGTCGACGAGGCGCTCGCCGCCGACGCGGGCATCACCCATGTCGCGGTGGTCCACCACGAGACCAGCACCGGCATGCTCAACCCGCTGCGCGAGCTCGGCCCGCTGGTCGCCCGGCACGGGCGCTCGCTGATCGCCGACGCGATCAGCAGCCTGGGCGCGGAGGACCTGGACGTCGTCCGCGACAGCGTCGACTGGTGTGTGGGCACCGCCAACAAGTGCCTGGAGGGCATGCCGGGCATCAGCTTCGTGTGCGCGCCGCGCGAGCGCCTCGAAGCGCTCGCGGACGTGCCCGCCCGCACCTTCTACTTCGACCTGTCGGCGAACTACCGCGCCCAGGTCGTCAAGGGCAGCCCCCAGTTCACGCCGGCCGTCCAGGTCCTGCGCGCGCTCGACGCGGCGCTCGACCTCACCCTCGCCGAGGGAGTCGCGGCCAGGACCGCCCGCTACGCGGCGCGGGCGGCGGAGATCCGCGCCGGTCTGGAGGAGCGCGGCATCGAGCTCCTCCTGCCGCCGGAGCGGCGGGCCGGCTCGATCACGAACGCGCACCTCGCGAACGGGATGACGTACGACGAGCTGCACGACGGTCTCAAGGAGCACGGCTACGTGATCTACGCGACCCAGGAGAAGTCCGCCGGGGTGTTCCGCCTCGCCAACATGGGCCAGTTGACCGGCGAGGACATCGCCGGCTTCTTCCGCGCCTTCGACGAGGTCGTCGCCCGGTGCGCGCCCTCGACCCGATGATCCACCCTGCCGAGAAGACCCGGAAGAGAGATGGAGCGGTGAGCCGGTGACTACCGACAATTCCGTGAACGCTGCGCCCCTTCACCTGGCGATCGTGGGCGGCGGTCCGACCTGCACGTACGTCCTGGAGCGGCTCGCCGCCCTGGTGCGCGGCCGGCGGGACCCGGTGGCCCTGGAGATCGTCGTCTACGACCTCTCGGGCGAGTTCGGGCCCGGCCAGGTGCACAGCCCCGACCAGACGAGGACCAGCTACCTGAACCGCGTCGTCGGCCAGGTCGCGTTCGCCGCCGACGAGAGCGTCGTCGACGCCGGGCCGCTGCTGTCGGCCGTCGAGCGGCCGACGCTCCTCGAATGGTGCCGCAAGAAGTTCGAGGAAACCGGCGACCCGATCTACGACATGGTCGCCGAGGACTGGCCGAAGCGGTTCGTGCACGGCGAGGCCCTGCGCGACCAGTTCACCGGCTACGTGGAGATCCTGCGCGCCACCGAGGGCGTCGAGGTGACGCTGCGGCAGGCCGAGGTCGTCGACCTGGAGGAGCGCGGGGACCGGTTCGCCGTCCTCACCGCCGACGGCGCGCCCGCCTACGAGGCGGACTACGTCCTCATGCTGACCGGACACTCCTCCAACCGTCCCGAGCTGGACCCGCGCCAGGCGCACCTCGCCCGGTTCGCCGCCGAGCACGAGGCGCGCCTGGTCCCGTCCGCGTACCCGCTGGAGCGGTCCCTCGACCCGGCGTACACCGGTCCCGGCACCACCGTCGCCTGCCTCGGGATGGGGCTCACCGGCATCGACGTGCTGCTGTACCTCACCGAGGGCCGCGGCGGCACGTTCGAGCGCGACGCGGACGGCGAGCTCCACTACGTGCCGTGCGGAGCCGAGCCGGACTCGATCGTCGCGTTCAGCCGCTCGGGCCTGTTCACCTTCGCCCGGCCGTACAACGAGAAGGAACGCGACATCGCGTCCCTGGAGTACAAGGGCCCGTTCCTCACCGCGGGGGCCGTCACCGAGCTGCGCCGGACGGTCGGCGTGCCGAACGTCATCGGCGGCGCCCCCAAGCGCCAGCTCGACTTCGAGCGGCACGTCTTCCCGCTGATCCTGCTGGAGATGGCGCTGCTGCAGTACGGCGTCCAGTACGGCCCCGAGTTCCGCGAGGCCGCGATCGCCGCCGCGCGGCCGGCGTACGAGAAGTTCCTCGCCGACGCGGACGCGTTCGCGGACCACCAGGAGGCGGGCGATTTCCTCGTCGCCCCGGTCGAGGAGCTGGCCCTCGCCGTCGGCGAGCGGGTGGACGACGTCCTGACGGGCCGCACCGCCCTCGCGGTGCACGCCGGCGGGGAGCCGGCCGACCGGGACAGCGCCGGCCTGCCGCCGGTCGACCGGGCGGTGCGCGCGTTCCTCACGGTCGTGTACGGCGCGGAGCGCACCGAGGCGCTGCTGTCCGAGGCGGCCGACCCGCACGTGTTCGCCGCCGCGGTCGCCGCCGCCGAGTCGCCCTGGCGGCACGCCACTTCGGCCTCCGAGCACCGCTTCTCCTGGGAGCGGACCATCAACCCGGTCCCGGTTCCGGAGGGCGGCTACACGAGCCCCGAGGAGTACGTGGAGACGTTCCTCGACTTCCTCGACCGGGACATCCGCTGGGCGGCCCAGGGCAATCTGAGCAACCCGGCGAAGGCGGCGGCCGACGCCGCCTGGCGCGACATGCGCGGCGTCGTCATCGAGGCGGTCGACTTCGGCGGCCTCCTCGCCTCCTCGCACCGCACCTTCCTCGGCGTCTACACCCCGCACCACAACCGGCTGTGCCAGGGCGCGTCGGTGGAGGCGATGGAGAAGGTCACCGCGCTCATCAGGAGCGGGCGCGTCGACGTCTCCGTCGGCCCCGGCGCGCGCCTCGAATGCGACGAGGAGCGCGGCCTGTTCCGCGTCGACGGCCCGGCCACCGGCGCCGCGCGGTACGCGGACGTCCTCGTCGACGCGCGGGTCCATGGCTTCGACGCCGAGCGGGACGTCATGCCCGTCTACCCGAACCTGCTCCGCCGCGGCATCGTCCGCAAGTGGGCCAACCCCGGCCTCGGCGAACCCGACTTCGTGCCCGGCGGCCTGGACCTCACCCCCGAGTTCCACCCGGTCAGGGCGGATGACAGGGTCGAGTCACGGATCACCTTCCTGGGTCCGCCCAGCGAAGGGGTGATGTACCACCAGATCGGCGCGCTCCGGCCGAACAAGGACCACCACGTCATCCGGGACATCCTCTGCTGGATCCACGCGTTCATGCCGCGGGAGGACTCGTCCCCGGCGCAGGGGTCCACGGCGCAGCCGCCCGCGGCCGGAGCGATGACGAAGGAACTCGAAAGGAACCCCTCATGAGCACCACCATCGACTACACGGCGTACGAGTACGGCGGCATCGACGTCCCCGAGCGGCTGAAGGAGATCCGCGCCGCGCACGAGCGGCTGCGCGCCGCCGTCGCGGAGATCACCGAGGAGGGCGCCCGCGAGGCGATCCACCTGCCGGGCTGGACGCGCGGCCACGTCCTCATCCACCTCGCCGACCTGTCCCGGGCGTTCGCCCGGCAGGCGCGGTACGCCGCCGAGGGCCGGACGATCGAGGTGTTCGACGGCGGTCGGCCCACCCGCAACCGGCGCATCGAGGAGCTGCACGACCGCCCGGTCGAGTGGCTGCGCGAGCAGCTCGACGAGGGCCTCACCGCCCTTGAGGAGGCCTGGGACGCCCTCGGCCCCGACGGCTGGGAGCGCCCCTGCGAGTACCGGAACTCGCCGCTGTTCGCGACCCAGCTCGCCTGGTGGCGCGAGTCCGAGCTGCACACGGTCGACCTCGCTGTCGGCCGTTCCTCCGAGGAGTGGAGCACCGCGCTCTCCTCGCACGTCGTCTCCTTCCTCACGGTCCGCCTGCCCGAGGGCCTCGTGCTGACCGCGGAGGACACCGGCGAGGAGTGGTCCACGGCGGCCGAGGGCGCGACCCCGGTCGCGATCCGCGGCTCGCTGCTGTCGCTGGCCGCCTGGATCTGCGGCCGCCCGCACCCGGCCGTGCCCGTCGTGGACGGCGACCCGGCCACCGCGCTCCCCGAGCTCAACGCCTGGCCGTAGGACGGCCGGCACGGGTGGGCCCGCATGACGCGGGCCCACCCCGCTCCCCAGGGGGTGTCCGCGGCCTCACCGGTCGGACACCCCCGGATTCCGCGAGCCGCCGACCCCGGCCGCGTGACCCGTACTCAGGAGAAGAGTCCCCTCCCCATGACAGACGCCCAGACCCTCACCGCGGAGCGGTCCGCCGCCGCCCCGGGCCGCCGGAGCGCGGCGGAGATCCTCGTCCAAGCCTTCGTGGACCGCGGGTTCACCCACTTCACCGGCGTCCCCTGCTCGCTCCTCAAGGGCGTCTTCCGCGTCCTCGAGTCCGGCGAGGGCCCCGCCGAGGGCGTCTCCTACCTGCCCGCGCCCCGCGAGGACTCGGCACTCGGCGTCGCCTCCGGCCTGTCTGCGGCCGGCGCCAAGCCGGTGGTCCTCATGCAGAACTCGGGCCTGGGCTACTCGCTGAACGTGCTGACCTCGCTCAACCTCATCTACGACCTGCACGTGCCGCTGATCGTCAGCTGGCGGGGCCACGACGGCAACGACGCCGTCGAGCACGACATCATCGGCAGAGAACTCCTCAACCTGCTGGACGTGTTCGGCCTGCGCCACACCGTCTTCGACGCGACCGACCCGTACGCCTCCGTCGAGCGCTGCCTCGCGGCGTCCGAGGACGGCCTCTCGACCCCCGTTCTCATCGTCAAGGAAGGCATCTGACGTGTTCGGCATCCAGGACGCGATCCGCGCGGTCACCGAGAAGTTCCCCACCTCCCTGTACGTCTCCACCTGCGGGTTCATCACCCGGGACCTCTACAACACCGTCGACAGGCCGGAGAACTTCTACCTGGTCGGCTCGATGGGCATGGCCGCCCCGGTCGGCCTCGGCGTGGCGCTCGCCCGGCCGGGCCGCCATGTCGTCGTCCTCGACGGCGACGGCTCCTTCGCGATGAACCCCGGCGCGCTGCCGATGATCGCCGAGCACAACCCGGACCTGGTGCACGTGGTCCTCGACAACGGCGTCCACGAGAGCACGGGCGGCCAGCGCCCGGTCCGCATCGCCGACCCGGCGGGCATGGCGCTCGCCGCCGGCTACTCCGCCGCGTACACGGCGGCCTCGGCCGAGGAACTGGCCGCGGTCGACCCGGAGTCGGGCGTCACGTCGCTCCTCCACATCACCTGCGCGCCGCGCGGAGCGCACGCCGGCAAGCGCGTGGAGTGGACGCCGCAGCAGTTGGTGGCCCGCTTCCGTACGGCAGCGGCAGCCTGACCCGCCCCCCTCTCTCATAGGAGCACACCCACGATGGAAGACACCGCCGTGACCACGTCAGGGCCGACGGAGCGGGTCCGGAAGGTCCTGTTCTCGGTCCTGGGCGGCTCCGTCGACGCCTCCGCCGTCGGCCCCGACACCGACCTGTGGGAGTCGGGCCTCGACTCGCTCCTGAGCGTCAGTCTGATGGTGGCGCTGGAGGACGAGTTCGACGTCGAGTTCCCCGACGAGATGCTGACGCGCGAGACGTTCTCGTCGGTCCGCCGCATCAGCGACGGCATAGCGACTCTGGTGGCGGAGTGACGACGACAGCCTCCACCACCGGCATCGCGGGCCCGGCGGACCTCGGAACACTCCCCGTCCGCTCCTCCCGCCACGTCGACCTCAACCTCCTCACCATCCGGATCCTCAGCAACCGGGAGGAGTTCGACGGCTACGCGTACTTCTCCCGGGACGCGCCCTCCGGGACGGCCGCGGACCACGAGATCGTGTGCGTCGACCTGGACCGGGACCCGTACGACCCGGAAGTGCTGCGGGCGCTGAGCGACCGGACCCTGCGGGCCAAGCGCTTCCGCTCCGGCTACTACCTGAACCACATCTTCGGCGAGCCGGCGTACCTGATCACGGAGGGGCGGCGCTCGTACGTCTTCGGGCGCCGCCTGGAGCGGACGATCTGGCCGTACTTCGTGAAGCGCGTCCTCACCGACTTCGCGGTCGACCACGGCTACCTGCACCTGAAGGCGGCCGGCTTCACCCTCGACGACGGCAGCGCCACCCTCCTCGTCGGCCCGAACGCGGGCGGGAAGACCGTCTTCCTCACACAGGCGTGCCTGGACGGGGCGAGGTTCCTCACGAACACCCACGTACTGGTGCGCGACGGCGAGGCACACGCCGTGCCCTCCGCGGTCCGGGTGCGCCGGTCCCCCCAGTTCGAGCAGCTGATCGAGGGCCACGGCCTGACCCCGCACCTGGAGAGCGGCGACTTCGTGGCGGCGCCCGAACTCCTCTTCCCCGGCGAGCCCAGGGACCGGGGCAGGGTCCGCTCCATCGTCATCACCGACTACTCGCCGGACCGCCCCCGGACCTTCGAGCGCATAGATCCGGAGCAAGCAGCCCTGTTCCTGGGCCTGTTCGCGGACGGAGTGGTCAACTACGGCCTCAAGGACGACCTGCTGGCGCATCACGAGGGCGACTTCACGGCGTTCACCGGCTCGCTCGCCGGGATGCGGGAGCAGTTGGCGAAGCTGGTGGAAGGAGCCCACTGCTACCGGGCGAACGTGGACATGCTCGACCCGTCGGTCCGTGAGCGCGTGCTCGCGGAACTGTCCTCGAACGGGCACCGCGGGTGACTCCCCTCGTCGTCGGGGTGGTGCTGTTCGCCGCGGTCACGCACGCGGGCTGGAACGCGATCACCCACCGCATCAAGGACGAGCTGGCCTGTCTCAGCCTGGTCGGCGCCGGACGCACCCTGTGCGGCGCCGTCCTGGCGTGCCTCGCCCCGCTCCCCGCCCCGGCCGCCTGGCCGTACCTGATCGCCTCGGTCCTCATCCACATCGCGTACCAGGTGGCGCTGATGCGCTCGTTCCGGCTGGGCGACTTCGGGCAGGTGTACCCGATCGCGCGGGGGGTCGCGCCTCTTCTCGTCACCCTGTTCGCGGTCTTCGCACTGGGCGAGCACCTGGACGGCGCGAGCGCGGCGGGCGTGGCGATCGTGATGACGGGAATCGTGGGACTCGCCCTCTGGGGGGTCCGCGACCGGACGAGCCGGCCGAGCGGCCCGGCCGTGGCGATGGCCGCGACGACGGGCGTGATGATCGCCGCCTACACGGTCGTGGACGGCGTGGGGGTACGCGAGGCGGGCGCGGCCCTCGGCTACACCGCCTGGCTCATGCTCCTCGACGGCCTGGCGATCCCGGCGTACGCGGCGGCCACCCAGCGCGCCGCCCTCGTCGCGAGACTGCGCCCGGTGCTCGTCCCGGGGCTCGTCGGAGGCGTCCTCTCGGTCCTCTCGTACGGCCTGGTCCTCTGGGCCCAGACCCGGGCCCCGCTCGCGCCGGTCGCCGTGCTCCGCGAGTTCAGCGTGATCGCCGGAGCGGCGATCGCCGCGTTCCTCTTCAAGGAACGCTTCGGCGGCCCCCGCATCGCCGCCGCGATCCTGATGGTGACGGGCATCGCCCTGATGCTCGGCACGACGTGAAGGAGCCGCCGTCATGCCCACGGAGACGGAACGCAAGTACCTGGTCAGCGCGGACGACCCCCGCTGGCGCGCCGAGGTCCGGGAGACCCGCACCCTCCGCCAGGGCTATCTGTCCCCCGACCCCGCGTGCGAGATCCGGATCCGCGTCATCGACGACACGGCCGCGTACCTGACGGTGAAGGGCCCCCGCGACGGCCCGACCCGCGCCGAGTACGAGTACCCGGTCCCGGTGGCGGACGCCCTGGAACTCCTCGGCCTGTGCGGCCCCCGCGTCCTGGTGAAACACCGCCACACACTCCCCGACGACTGGATCGTCGACGAGTACGCACCCCCGCACGCGGGCCTGGCGGTGGCCGAGATCGAATGGCAGGGCGACCCCGCGACCCCGCCCCCTCGCCCGCCCTGGGCGGGCGAGGACATCACCGGCGACCGGGCGTACTCGAACGCGACGCTGACCACCTCTCCCTCTCCGTGAGACATCGCGCACACAGAGCGCCGGCAACAGAGCGGGATCTGTACAAAATCGTACGGCTGGAACTCCAGGGGCCTCCCCCGCTCCCCCGCCCCGCGGGGCTCCGGACCCTTGCGGGGTCCGGAGCCCGCTTCAGGCCGTGCGGGAGATGGCCTCCTTCGCCACCGGGTGCGCGAAGGGGCGTCCGGCCGTCCACAGGGCGACCTCGTCGACGGCGGCCGCGGCCATCCGGTGCAGTTCCCCGCCCAGGGAGCCCGCGATGTGCGGGGTCAGCACGACGTTCGGCAGGTCGTACAGCGGTGAGGCTGCCGGCAGGACCTCGGGGACGGTGACGTCGATGACGGCGTTGAGCCGGCCCGAGACGAGTTCGGCGGTCAGAGCGTCCTGATCGACGAGAGAGCCCCGCGAGGTGTTGATCAGCGTGCTGTCGTCCCGCATCAGGGCGAGCCTGCGGCCGTCGAGCAGATGACGGGTCTCGGGAAGCTCGGGGGCGTGCACGCTCACCACGTCGCCGCCCGCGCACAGTTCGTCCAGGGTGACCGAGCGGGCTCCCAGACGGACGGCCTCGGCCGGCTCCACGTACGGGTCGTACAGCAGCAGGTCCAGGTCGTAGGGGCGCAGCAGGTCCATCACCCGGCGGCCGATGAGGGACGCTCCGACGATCCCGACGGTGCGGCGGTAGTTGCCGGCCCGCGCGTAGGCGCTCTGCCAGTCGTGCGGGGCGCGCCGGGCCCGGTAGTCCTCGCGGATGCGCAGGAGCCGCTTGTTCGCACCGAGTACGGCCGCGACGGTGTACTCGGCCACGGGCAGGGCGTTCGCCCAGGCCACGGAGGCGACCTCGATGCCCCGTTCCCAGCAGGCCGCCGTGATGTGGTGCTTCACCGACCCCGCCGCGTGGACGACCGCCCGCAGGCGGGGGGCCGCGGCCAGGGTGTCCGCGTCGATCGGCGGGCAACCCCAGCCCGAGACGATCACCTCCGCGCCGGCGAGCTCCTGCCGGGCCGCGGCGGTGGTGAAGTCGTCGAGCACCACCGCCGGGTCGATGTCGGTCAGGGCTGCCAGCCGGGCCATCGTGTGGGTGTCGATCAGGCGGGCGGGAAGATCCCGGTGCATCGCGAGGACGGCACGTGGGCGGGGCCCGGGCTCGCCGGCGGCGGACGGCCGGGGGGCGGGCGTGGGCTCCTCCTCGTAGGAGCCGGCGGGGGCGGGTGCGGTCATTTGACGCTCCCCGCGGTCAGGCCCGCCTTCCAGTGCCGCTGGAGGAGGACGAAGGCGAGGATCAGCGGGATGACGGCGAGCAGCGCCCCGGTGACGACCAGGGGGTAGTACTCGGGGAACGACCTGGTCTGCACGTTCCAGGTGAACAGGCCCAGGCTGACGGGGAAGAGCTTGTTGTCGGAGAGCATCACCAGCGGCAGGAAGAAGTTGTTCCAGATCGCGGTGAACTGGAACAGGAACACGGTCACGAAGCCGGGCATCACCATCGGCAGGCCGACCGACCAGAAGGTGCGCAGTTCGCCCGTCCCGTCCACGCGGGCCGCCTCCAGCACCTCACCGGGTATGTAGCCGGTGCAGAACACGCGGGCGAGGTAGACGCCGAAGGGATTGACGAGGGAGGGCAGGAAGACGGCCCAGAAGCTGTTGACGATGCCCACCTCGGAGGCGAGCAGGTACATCGGCAGGGCCAGGGCGGTGGTGGGGACCATGACTCCGACCAGGACCAGGCCGAACAGCTTCTCCTTGCCGGGGAAGGTGTAGACGTGGAAGACGTATCCGGCGGCGACGCAGATCAGGGCGCAGAGCGCCGCGCCGAGGCCCGCGTAGAGCAGGGAGTTGGCGTACCAGCGGAAGTAGATGCCGTCGCCGGTGGAGGCCAGTTCGCCGAGGTTCCTGCCGAGGTTGAAGTTGTCCGGGGTGAGCGTGTTCCCGCCGAGCAGGTCGGCGGTGTTCTTGGCGGCCGCGGTGAGCAGCCAGCCCAGGGGCAGCAGGGTGTAGGCGGTGGCCAGGACGAGTACGCCGTTGACGACCGTTCTGGACAGGCTCCAGTGCCGGGGTCCGCCGCTCATGCCGCACGCTCCTTCCGGCTCTCGGGCCGGGGCCGGGCGAGCCGGGTGACGGCGAAGGACAGGAGCGCGGCCGCGGCCGCGAGCAGCACCGAGGAGGCGGCGGCGAGGCCGTAGTCGCTGCGCTCGAAGGCGGCGGTGTAGGCGTACATGTTGGGTGTCCATGCGGAGGTGACGGCGGGGGCGGTGCCGTGGAGGATCATCGGCTCGGTGAACAGTTGGAGCGATCCGATGACGGTGAACAGGCCGACCATGGCGAGGGAGGCGCGGATCAGCGGCATCTTGATGCTGATCGCGGTGCGGACCGGGCCCGCGCCGTCGACGACGGCGGCTTCCAGCACTTCGCGGGGAATGGCCTGGAGCGCGGCGTAGAAGATGACCACGTTGTAGCCGGTCCACTGCCACAGGGCCATGTTGACGACGGCCGGGAGGGGGTTGCCGAGGAGGTCGGGGCGGGTGCCGGCGGTTTCCAGCAGGTCGAGGACCGGGCTGATGCCGGGGGTGTACAGGTACATCCAGATCAGCGCGGCGATGATGCCGGGGACGGCGTGCGGGATGAACAGGGCGAGCTGGAAGAACCGCTTGGCGCGGGCCAGCGCGGAGTCCAGGAGCAGGGCCAGGGCCAGGGCGAGGGCGATCATCAGCGGGATGTACATCAGGCAGTACAGGGCGATGTTCGCGAAGCCTTCGAGGAAGGCGTCGTCCTTGAGCGCGCGGGCGTAGTTGCCCCAGCCGGTGAACAGGGTTTCCGTGCCGCCGAATCCGAGGCCGCCCCGCTGTTCGGTGTAGAGGCTCAGATGGATCGCGTAGCCCACCGGCACGAGGGTGCAGGCGGTGAAGAGCAGCAGGAACGGGGCGAGCAGGACCGCGGGGGCGCCGTACCTCCCGCGCCGCCGGGAAGAGGCGGCGCGGGAGGTCGCGGACCGGGCGGTACGCGTGGTCACGGGGCGACCTTCAGCCCGCGGTTCTTGAACTCGTCCAGGGTGGCCTGCTGCGCGGTGGTGAGGGCGTCCTGGATCGTGCCGGTCTTGCCGGCGACCTTGCCGAAGGAGTCCTTCAGGGAGCCGTTGGTCACGCCCATGACGGGGCCCCAGGTCCAGCCGGGCTTGATCGACTCGGCGGCCTCGGCGTAGAGGCCGTAGATGTCCTGCCCGCCGTAGAACTTGGTGTCGAACGCCTTCTTGGCGACGGGGAGCAGTGCGGTGGCCGCGGGGTAGGAGGACGAGGTGCCCGAGTCGATGCGGGCCTTCATGCCTTCGGGGGTGGTGGTGGCCCAGGTGGCGAACTCGACGGCGGCCCTGGCCTTCTTGCTGTCCTTGGAGACCGCGAAGGTGGTGCCGCCGAGCATGCCGCTGGCGGGCTGCCCGTCCCAGGTCGGCATCGGTGCGACCGCCCAGTTCCCGTCCATGCCGGGCGCCGATCCGAGGTTCGCCTTCAGGACGCCCGCCCCCCAGGAGGCTCCGAGGTATCCGGCCGTCTCGCCCTTCTGGAGCGAGGCGGTCCACTGCTGGCTGAACGAGGGCTGGACCTGGACGAGGTCGTCGTCGACCATCTTCTGCCAGTAGTCGGCCGCCTTGCCGGTCTCAGGGCCTTTGAGGTTCACCTTCCAGGCGTCGTCCTCGGCGGTGAACCAGCGCGCGCCGTTCTGCCAGGCCATCGCCTCGAACGTGGTCGGGTCGTCCGGGAAGAACGTGGCGATCCGGGTCTTGGGCTGTGCGGTCTTGAGCTTCTTCGCCGCGTCACGGAACTCGTCCCACGTCCGGGGCACCGTGATGCCCGCCTTCCGGAAGAGGTCCTTGCGGTAGAAGAACGTCTGCGGGGCGACGTCCAGGGGCAGGGCCCAGGTCCTTCCGCCCAGGGCGGTCAGCTCGGCCGCCTGGGGCAGGTACTTGCCCTTCAGGCTGTCGTCGACGAGGGAGCTGATGTCCTGGACCGCTCCCTGACTGACGAAGTCGGGCAGCTGCGGGTATTCGATGTTGAACACGTCCGGGGCGTTGCCCGCCTTCACGGCGTTGGTGATCTTCGCGTATCCGCCGGCGTTCCCGGAGGGGATCTCCTCGAACGTGACCCGGATGTCCGGGTGGCTCGCGTTGAAGTCCGCGACGACCTCCTGGGTGCCCTTGGCCCAGCCCCAGAAGGTCAGCGTGACCGGCTTGCCGTCGGCGCCCGGTACGTCGTCCTGGTCGCCTCCGCAGGCGGCCAGGAGAGACCCGCACAGCGTGGCCGCGGCGATCGCGGCGCCGGCGCGGAGGGATCTGCGGCGGGAGAACAGGGGTGAGCGCATGGCACGGCTCCTATGAGGGGGCGCGGGGTCCGAATGCCTTGTTCCGGGAAGGTGAACCGGGGGCGATTGCCAGCCATCCTGAGCACACGGTTGATCAGAGTCAAGATGCACGGATCAAATGATCAATATGATCAACCCGCTTGCCATCGCCCCTTCCTCACCGCTGCCGCCCTGATCTGGGGTTGACGGCGAAGGAGGCCGGCCACGGACGGGACATGACGATCAGGTCAAGTAGTTCATTCGACCTGATCTTCTTGACGAATGATCAGTCGGTTTCTAGATTCCGCCCGGAGAACCCCGTTCCGGCGGGACCGACCGACGAAGGACACACCCATGCCCCTGCCTCCCGAGGACCGACAGCTCAGCCCGTACACCGGCTGGACCAGGGAGCACTGGGAGGCGACGGCCGACGACCTGCTCGCCGCCGTCCGCCCGTACGCGAGCCCCGGCCGGGCGCTCGTCGGCCTTCCCGGCGACCGTCCGAGCTGGTCGGGCCGCCGCTCCGACGCGCTCGAAGGTTTCGCCCGTACCTTTCTCCTCGCCGCGCTGCGTATCGCGGGCGCCGGCGGCGCCGACCCGCACGGCGTGCTGGAGGACTACGCCCGCGGGCTCGACGCCGGCACACGTACGCCCACGTCCGAGCGCGACCTCGCGGACGGCGACCGCGAGTCCTGGCCGCCGATCACCGACCGCGGCCAGGCCATGGTGGAGGCCGCCTCCATCGCCTTCGCGCTCCGCCTGACCCGGCCCTGGTTGTGGGACCGTCTCGACGGAGCCGTCCGAGGCCGGGTGGGACGCTGGCTCGCGGACGCCCTGCGCCGGACCCCCAACGACAACAACTGGCATCTCTTCCCGCTCTCCGTCGGCGGCTTCCTCGCCGAGGCCGGCATCGAGGAGAAGGAGGCACGGGCCGCGGTGCGCCGGGGACTGGAGAGGATCGAGCGCTTCCACCTCGGCGATGGCTGGTACACCGACGGCCGGCCGCGCGCCTTCGACCACTACAACGGATGGGCCCTCCACCTCTACCCGGTGCTCCACGCCCACCTCGCGGGCGACGCACCGCTGCTGGCCGAGTACGGGAGCCGGCTCTCGGCCCACCTCGCGGGATACGCGCACACCTTCGGCGGCGACGGAGCCCCCGTCCACCAGGGCCGCTCGCTCACCTACCGCTTCGCCACCACCGCCGCCCTGTGGGCCGGAACGCTCACCGGCCACACCCCCCTCCCCCACGGCACCACCCGCCGCCTGGCCTCCGGAGCGCTGCGCCACTTCCTGGACCGCGGAGCCCTCGACGCGAACGGCCTGCTCACCCTCGGCTGGTACGGACCCGAACCGCGCCTGGTGCAGCCCTACTCCGGCCCCGCCTCCCCCTACTGGGCCGCCAGCGCGTTCACCGGGCTGCTCCTGCCCGCGGGCCACCCCGTCTGGCGCGAGCAGGAGCTGCCCGCCCCCGCCGAGATCCGCGACACCGTGCTGGCGCTGCCCCGGCCGGGGTGGCTGGTGCAGTCGACCGCGCGCGACGGCCTCGTCCGCCTCCACAACCACGGCAGCGACGACCAGCCGGCCGACACCGTGCTGCCCGACAACCCGCACTACGCCCGCCTGGCCCACTCCACCGCCACCGGCCCCGTCCACGAGGGGCCGGCCGACAACCACCTCGCCCTCCTCGTCGACGGCCGACCCACCGAACGCGGCCGGATCCACCCCCTCGGCGCCGGACGCGGCTGGGCGGCCTCCGCCTGGCGACCCCGTGCCGCCGGCCAGGACCTCCCCGGCGTCACCGTCACCTCCCTCACCCTCGTACACGGCGCGGACGAGGTCCGCCTCCACCTGGTCACCGGGGCCGGAGCCGGCACCCCCGTGACGCACGGCGGATGGGCGGTCGCCGGGACGCAGACCGTGGCAGGCCCCGCCGCGACCGCCCGCGCCGACGGCCGGCTCACCAGCGAACTGCGCGGCCTGCACGGCTTCACCGACGCCGGGACCACGGTCGTACCGGAGGGCACCGCCTTCGGACCGAGCGCGCTCCTGCCCCTGCTCACCGGGACCCTGCCGGGCGGCACCACGCTCCTGGCCTGCGCCGCCCGGCTCACCCGCGACGACGCCCTCCACCCGCTCGACGCCGTCGGCCTCACCGTCGAACCGGGCGAGACCTGGCAGCTGGGCCTGAGCTGGCCGGACGGCACGGAACGCACCGTGCGCCTCGCCCCCGAGGCGGTGGCAGTCCGGGAAGACATCTGAGAGGGTCCCGCCGCTCCCCGCCCGGGGAGCGGCGGGACCGCGAGCGCACACGCCGTCTCTCAGCCTCCGCAGGACGTACCCACCCGAAGGGCGGGCACGGCGGCAACGTGCTGAGTAACGGTCACGCCGCCCCTCACCCCCCGCAGGACGTACGCACGCGCAGGGCGGGCAGCAGCAACGTGCGGTGGACCGGCAGATCGCTCTCGCCCGCGAGCCGCCGCAGCAGCAGGGCGAACGCCGCTTCGCCCACCGCCCGCTTCGGTGGGTCGACCGCGGTCAGCGGCGGGGCGGCCAGCGCCGCGAACACGTCGTCGTAGGCGATCAGCGCGATGTCGTCCGGCACGGTGAGGCCGAGCGCCCGCAGCAGGGGCGGGAGCTGGATGGCGTCCTGGTCGTTGTGGACGAGCACGGCCCGGACGCCGGCCGCCGCCGCTTCGGCGATACGCCCGGCGAGCCGGGCCGGGTCGGAGCCCGCCCCCCGAGGCCCGAGCGTGTCGAGGACCGGCAGCGGCTCCATCCCCAGCAGACGCGTGGACTCGGCGTACCCCGCCCGCACCTCCTCAGCGGTCCACGAATCACTCCGGGCGGCCAGCAGCACCCGCTCGTGGCCGAGACTCGCGAAATGCCGCAGCGCCCCCAGCACCCCGTGACGGTGGTCTGATCCGACGGAGTCCAGCAGCGAGCCGGGACCGTCGAAACTCGGCGAGCGCCGCTCCACGAGCACGGCGGGCACCGGCAGGGAATCCAGCCACCCGCACGCTTCGGGGGCCTGGCCGGGAAGCAGACCCGGCGCGAGCAGCAGCCCCTGCGCCCCCGAATCCACCAGTTGCCCGGCCTGGGCCCGGTCATCGTCCGATCCGTACGGAGCGATACCGAGGACCAGCCGTGCCCCGGCCGACGCGGCCGCGGTACGAACGCCGTCGATGACCTCGTCGAAATACGAACCGACGGACGGCACCAGCAACCCCACGGTCCTCCCCGCGGCACCGTCCGCCCGCCGGGGACCCTCCGGGGCGGCACGCCCGAGAGAGACATAACCGTGCGACCGCACGATCCGCCCGGCATCCGCCAACGCCACCACATCGCGCCGCACCGTGACAGCGGGAATGCCCAGTCGCCCGGCCAATTCGGACAACCGGACATGGCCCCCCAGCTCACCGACCGCCGCCACGATGAGCCTGCGACGCTCCTCCGCGGACCTACGCATCCCGTCCTCCACATCCCGCATCACACCCACCAACCCACCGGCGATCAGACTGTATCATTCGATCGACATTTCGATCAGACGCAGCACACCCCCGTGCCGGAGTCATGCGCAATACCCGGCAACACCCCGAGGAGCTGACCATGTGACGGTCATTCACTCAATGATCGATCGATTGACGAGAATCTCTTGACCTGATCAAGTGCGACCCCTACTTTCGGGCCACCCACCCAGGAGGTACTCGCATGGAGATCAGCGTCATCCGCAGAAAATCGGCCGGGCGGCTGCTCCTCGCCGCGGCCGTCGCGCTCACCGGCACGGCCTTCCTGCCGGCCCGGTCGGCGACGGCCGCCGGTTCCACCACCTACGTCGACTGCTCACGGCCCACCGCCGGGACCGGCACCGAGGCCAGCCCCTTCAACAGCGTCGCGCAGGCGAACAGCGGGAGCTACGGCCCCGGAGACACGCTCGCCCTCGCGTCCGGTACCACCTGCACGGGCGCGCTGGCCCCGAAGGGCAGCGGCACGGCGAGCGAGCCCATCACCCTCACCCGCTACGGCACGGGCGCACGGCCCGTCCTGAACGGCGGCGGCGCAGCGGACGCGGTCTCGCTGACCGACCAGGACCACTGGAAGATCAGCGACATCAAGATCACCAACCCGGCCGGCTCCCTCGCCCGCCGCACGGGACTGCGCATCTCCGCCACCGACGGCAGGGCCCACACCGGTTTCGACATCGGCGGCCTGGTGATCGACCGTGTCGCCGGCCAGACCGACAAGACCGGTTCGGTCACGGAGGACTACGTCCAGTCCGGCGGCATCGTCACCGGCGCGACCGGGGCCGGCTCCACGCTCGACGACGTACACGTGCACGACAACACCGTCAGCAACACCGGGGGCGGCGGCCTGAAGATCCGCACCGGCTCCATGGCCAACAAGGGCGACGGCGTCCTCGTCGAGCGCAACACCGTCAAGGACGTCGGGGGCGACGGCATCATCGTCAGCTACGCCGACGCCCCGATGATCCAGTACAACGACGCCTCCGGCGTGGGCAACGGCGTCTACCCCTTCTCCGGAGGCAACTTCGCCGGGATCTGGGTACTCGGCGACCACAACCCGACCATCCAGAAGAACGCCGTGTACGACATCACCAGGATGTCCGTCGCCGACAGCCAGGCGTTCGACTGCGACTGGGGCAACACCGGCACCTGCCTCATCCAGTACAACTACAGCCGCGACAACATCGGTGGGTTCTTCCTCGACTGCGACGGCTGCGGAACCATCGGCGGCGCCCGGCAGACCATCCGCTACAACATCTCCGAGAACGACTGCCGGATGAGCAGCAACAGCGCCGGCCGGTCGGCGCTCCACCTCTACAACAACGTCTTCTACTGCACGGACAAGAAGTTCGACGTCAAGCTCCCCACCCGGAGTGTGGTGGAGAACAACATCTTCGTCGGCACCACCGACTCCCGGCTGCCCACCGGAGCCGGGATCACCTGGAGCTGGAACGTCTTCCAGGGCGTTCCCCGGCCCACGGCCAACGGCATCACCGACGACCCGCGGTTCGTCGCACCCGGCACCGGCGGCAGCTCGATCCACGCGGTCGACGGCTACCGGCTGAGGTCCACCTCCCCCGCCCTCGGCAACGGCGCCGTCATCGCCGACAACGGCGGACGCGACTACTGGGCCAACCCGGTCTCGTCGACCGCCAAGCCCAACCGGGGCGCCTACCAGGGGCCGGGGCTGTAGGACCCGGGCCCGTGACGTGCCCGTGCCCGCCACCGCGGCGAACGCGGTGACGGGCACGCGGCTCTCGCTGGAGCCCGGGACGCCCCGACGGGCGTCGCCCCTCCCCCGCCCCTCTCAGGTTCCGGGGATCCAGCCGGAGGACATCCATGTCGCCGCGGCGGCTCCGCACAGGACGCACACCGCCTTGTCCGCCCAGCGGGGCGCACCGAGCCGGACCGTGGCGTGGGCCGCCTCGACGGTGATGAGCAGGCCGCTGATGAGGACCAGCGGGGCGTCTGCCCAGGTGATCTCCGGCCGGCCGATCGCCAGCCAGCCCGCGGTGATGCCGAGGAGGCACAGAGCGGTGTGGAGCGTGCAGGACTCGGGCCGTGAGCCGGTGCGGTTCTTCGCCCGGTGGACGAGGATCACGGCGATCTGCGCCAGCAGCGCTGCGAGAGCGAACACGGGTGACGGCTCCTAGAACGTGCGGACGGTCCGGATCGCGGAGATGCCGAGCAGGGCGGTGACCGCCTTGCGACGCGTCGCCGTCAGTTCGCGGCCCTCGGCGTACGTCCGGATCAGGTTGGCCGTCTTCTTCACACCGATACGCTTCACCGGACGCACGGCCGTCAGGACACGGACGGCCTGTTCCGCTCCGGGTTCCGCCTTCGCCCTGTCGCCGTCCGCGACAGCCGGGTGCGGCGTGTCCGACAGGACGGCGCCGGCCGTGATCATGGCGACGCTCCCCGCGCGCCAAGTCGTCTTCAACGTGAGTTCTCCCCTTGATGAGCTTGCTCACGGTACAGATGTTCCGGAAAGCAAAGCGTCTTCACGTCGGCCATATAAGCACATATTTACTCGCTGAACCTAAATAGATATGGACATATGGGCGGTCTGTTCCAGCATGCGGAAACAGGTGTGGCAACTGTTGTGCAAAGAGCTGGAGTTACGGGAGGCCCCGGCGCCGCACCGGGTGGAAGGGTGCGGCGCCGGGGCCTCAAGGACCGGGAGATTCGGCCGGGTTACCGCCACCACCGGAGGCGGCGCTTCCCGGCCGGCGCCGGTTCGGCGGGCGGATCGATGGCGAGGAGCGGCGCCGTCCGCTCGGCGTCCAGACCGACCCGGCCCGGATGCACGCACACAGGGGTCCGGTCATCGACCGTGTACCGGTAGCCGTCCGCCGCGTCGAACGGCCAGAGCCTGCTGGGACGGTCGGCGACGAGGAACCCGGAGCGAGGAAGGCGCAGCGCCGGACAGAACCAGCAGCACGGATAGTCGGACTCCGGGTCGATGAAGGGCGGCTGCGCCTGGTCGGACATGCTTCTCCTGCGGGCGCACGGCCCGGTGCGGTCGTCACGGTCGGGCCCCGCGGGTACGCGCTGCCGGTGCGCCTCGCGAGCGCGCCGGGAGGCTCCGCCGGGCACCCGGCCATCCTTCCTCATGCCCGAGGCGCGGGAGGCCCGTTCCACCGACGGGGCGTCGCCCGGACACCGCCCGCGGCTCCGGCCCGGGCTCGCGGGCCCGGGCCGAAGGGCCTGTCAGCCGGCGCGGTTGTAGATCGCCGTACCGGGGCAGGCGGTGACACCCAGTCGGGTCGCGCACCCGGAGTACTGGCCGGACCCGTTCGACCACAGCCAGCCGCCGATGGTGCGGCCGTTGAGCCAGGTGTACTGGCCGTTGTAGTTCGCGTCGTACGTGCGCAGGCTCCAGTGGACGTGGGCTCCGGTCGCGGCCCCGCCGGCGCAGGTGTCCGTACCGATGCTGCCCAGCAGTGCGCTGCGGCCGATCGAGGTGCCGTTGTAGTACGTGGTGTTGAACATGTGGTAGTAGTCCGTCGAGAAGCCGCCGGGGTGGATGACCCGGGTCCACCCGCCGCCGGCGCCGCACATGGAGGTCGCCGTGCCCTCCCTGGACGAACGGACCCGGCCGCTGGCGTTGCCGCCGGCGAAGTCGAGGCTGCTCCAGTAGCCGGTCGAGCCGGTGTGGGAGTGCGCTCCGCCGGTGAGCGTCATGTAGTAGTCGGGCATCCACGGCAGGAGGAGCCCGTTGGTGTTGGCGGCCGCCGCTCCCACGGACGGCTTCCCCTGCTCCGGTGCCGCCTTGCGCTGTGCGTAGGCGGTCATGTCGCGTCGCTCCGCCTTGCCGACCAGCGGCGACGTGGCCACGTGGTCGGCGAACTCGCGGTCGCCTTCGAGTCCCGCGATCCACTGCCCGTCCTTGCGGTGAGCGATGTAGAGCCAGCCCTCCGGGTCGCCATGGCGCGTGCGGGGCGCTTCGACGTAGGCGACCCCGCGGGCCCAGTCGGCCGAGGCGGTACGGACGTCGACGACCACCTTGCGCCCCTCGTCGGCGAGTTCGGCGACGGCGGCTTTCGCCGAGAGCCCCTTGGCGTCGTCGGACCGGGCCAGGACGTCCGTGGATACGGCGTCCACCAGCGCCTTCCGGGATGCGCCGAGGTCGTCGGCGGCGGCGGGCGACATCTTCACGGTGACGCCGTCGGACGGCGACGGGGCGGCGTCCGCGACCGCTCCGGCGGTCGGCGCGCCGGCGTCCCGGGGAGCCGCCGTCGCCTGGGGTACGGCGACGAGGAGCCCGGTGACGGCGAGGGCGGCGACTGCGGTTCTCACAGACAGTGTGGAGAGCATGGGTGGTGTCCCTTCCGAACATGAGGGCCTGCCGGACCGGCAGGGGCGAGAACATGGCGGGCGTGACCATGCCGCACGAAGGACAAGAACAGGTGAATGTCATGCCACGTTCAAGTTCTATGCGCATAGACTAGGCGGGGCGCCGCACCATCACAACAGAGCAACTGGCTTTGATATCAAGTGAGTTACCGTCGAGAAGGGCCGGGGCTCACCTGCTTCGCCGTGCCACCCCTTCCCCAGGAATCGGCCGATCCATGGGCGGACGTCCGTGCGAGGATCGCGCCGTGGACGATCTGCGCTTCCGCCTCGCTTCCGAGGGCGACCTCCCCTGTGTCGTACGACTGCGGGACGCTGCCGCCCGCTGGATGCTGGCGCGGGGTGTCACGGGTCAGTGGCAGCCGGGCGAGCTGGGCGTGGAGCACTTCCGAAGGGTGTCGGAGATCGGCGAGGTGTGGCTCGGGGAGAGCACGGTCGGTGTGGTCGGCGCCTGGGAGTTGTGGTGGGAGGACGAGGACGCCTGGGGGCCGCGGGCCTCGGCCGCCGGGTATGTGCACCGGCTGATGGTGGCCCACGCGGACGTTCCGCCGGGGACCGGTCGCCGGCTTCTGCGGGCTGCGGAGCAGCGCGTGGCCGCCACCGGGCGCGGCCTGGTGCGGCTGGACTGCCTGGCGGGCAACGCACGGCTCAACGCGTACTACCTCGCCGCCGGTTACCGTGCTGTCGGGACCAAGGAGGGCAAACCGCAACCGGACGGCTCGGTCAAGTCGTTCACCCTTCTCGAGAAGGACGTACGGGACGACGGCAGCGCGGTCTCGTCCCGTTGAGGCCCGGTTCCCCGGGCTGAGCCCGGCCCGATTCCGGGGGCGCCGCCTCCGCGGGCAGGCGGGCGGGCGGGCGGCTGCGCGGCGGGTAGGTGGCGGCCGGCTGCGCGGCGGGTAGGTGGCGGCCGGCTGCGCGGCGTCAGCGTGGTCCGTCGGGGAGCCATCCCCGGGTGCGCAGCTCCTCGGTGAAGCGGCCGTACGCGTCGTCCAGTGCCGGGCGTTCGGCCGCCACCGGTTCGATCAGGGCGCCACCGCCCGCCATGGCTGCGGCGCTCGCCGCGAGGTTCTCGTGGAGGGTTCCGGTCGCGGCGAGGAGCGCAGCGCCGAAGGCGGTCTCGGCGCGTTCCGCCACGCGGACCGGACGGTCCAGCACGGTGGCCCGGATCGCGGTCCACACGGAGCTGCGGCTTCCGCCGCCGGCGGCGTGCAGGGGGCCGCGCACCGCGACCCCCAGGCGCCCGACCCGTTCCAACGCCAGGCGCTCGACGAAGGCGACCCCTTCGAGCGCTGCCCGATGGGCGTCGGCCTCGTCGCGGGGAGCACCGAGGCGAAATCCCCGGGCCGGTCCGGAGACGAAGGGGAACCGTTCGCCGTCGCGGCGCAGCGGGTAGCGCACATACGACGCGGGGCCCCGGGCCTCCGCCGCGGCGTCCAGCGCGGGCAGGCGGTCCGGTGGCACCTCGGCCAAGCACTCCCCTCCGGTGTTGGACGCGCCGCCGGGCAGCCACCAGCCCTCGGGGTGGCGGTGGCTGTAGAACGCCCCGGCCGGGTCGCGGACCAGTTGCTCGGACACCCCTTTGAGGACGTACGTGGTGCCGAGCACACCCACGAACCGGCCGGGCTCGACCGCCCCGGTGGCGATCTGACCCGCGCAGCCGTCCGTCATGCCCAGGCGTACGGAGCATCCCTCGGGCAGTCCGGTGGCCTCGGCCGCCCGGGGGCCGACGGTGCCGGCCTCGGTGGCGGGGGCACGTACGTCGGACAGGAGTGCGGTCGGGAGGCCGAGGGCGTCGAGGACCTCGTGCGGCCACTGCTCGGTGCGGGCGTCGTAGCCGGTCTTGAGGGCGTGGCTCCAGTCCACGGGCACGGGGTGGCCGGTCAGTTCGCGGCCGATGACCTCGGGGGTGTGCAGGACGCGGCTCAGGGCGGCGCCGTACGTCCGCAGGCACCAGACGGCCCGGCCGAGCGCGGCGGTGGGTCCCACCGAGTGGCCGAGCGCGTCCCAGCGGGCGCTGCCCGCCCGTTGGGCCTCGGCGTTGAGGTCGGCTGCGCGCCGGTCGTCGTACATCAGGGCCGGGCCGAGCGGGGCGCCGTCGGCTCCGGTCGGCACGATGGTCCCGGAGGTGGCGGACACGGCCACGGCGGCCACCTCGCGGCCGCCCCGGGGCAGTGCGGCCGTGGTGCGGCGCAGTGCGGAGCGCACGGCGGGCCACCAGGTGCGGGCGTCCTGCTCGCTGGCTCCCGGGGCGGTGCGTACCGGGACCGGCAGGTCCTCCCGCGCCTCGGCGAGGACCCGTCCCCGTCCGTCCACACAGACCGCGCGGACGGACGCGGTCGCCACGTCGACGCCGATCACGGCCGGGGACGTGACCGCGGTGCGGCGGGGAGCGCTGCTCATGGGACGCGTCCTTCCCGGCGGGGCGGGCCCCGCGTGTCCGGTGATCGCACGGCAGTCGGTCGCGAGGGCCGCGCAGATGTGAAATTAACACGCGTTCCATCACGGGAGGACGGGGCGGGTCGGGGCTCAGCGCGCGGCGGCCACCGTCACCCGGGTCCGTTCGCGGAGTCTGCCGAGCAGTTCGGGGTCGGCTCCGTCGTCCACGACGAGGTGGTCCAGGTCGCCGACGGGGCCGACCCGGTGCAGGGCGGTCCGGGCGAGCTTGGTGTGGTCCATGAGCATCACCTTGGTCGCCGCCGACGTGAGCATCGCGCGTTTGACCAGCACCACGTCCTGTTCCTGGTGGTAGGCCGATCTGGCGTCGAGCGCGGAGGTCGAGACCGCGACGAGGTCGACGGAGAGCGCCTGGACCGCCTCGACGCAGGGCATGCCGAGGAAGGAGTCGTGGGTGCGTGAGTACTCGCCGCCGAGCGCGATCAGGCGTATGTCCTCGCATCCCGCGAAGACGTCGAGGACCCTGCGGGCGTTGGTGACCACGGTGAGCGGGGCGAGATCGACCAGCAGACGGGCCATGGCCAGGACCGTGGTGGAGTCGTCGAGCATCACCGACATGCCGGGCTCCACCAGCGCCGCGGCGGCGTGCGCGACGGCGTTCTTCTCGGCCGTGTGGACGCCGAGGCGGTAGTCGAGGCTGGACTCGAACACCGTGGAGGGGAGGGCGGAGGCGCCGCCCCGGAAACGGCGCAGCACCCCTTGGCGTGCGAGGTCGTCGAGGTCGCGGTGGACGGTCATCAGGCTGACGCCCGTCAGCCCGGCGAGTTCGGCGCCCGTGACCGTGCCCTGCTCCACGACGTGGTCGGCGATGAGCCGTCGCCGCTCTTCGGCGGATCTCTTGGTCATGGGGGTCAGTCTCCCGCAGGGGCGGGCCCGGACGAGGCGGCGGGGGGCGTCGTGGTGGTGGGCACGTTGAGCGAGCGGAGCGCCGTTCCCGTGTCGCGGATCTCGATCTCCGTCACGGCCCCGTTGTCCAGGCGCGGGAAGACGTGCCGGTAGCGGCCGAGGGGCAGTCCGAGCAGGTCGCACAGGGCGATGCGCAGCAGGGTGTTGTGCGCGACGACGAGCACCGTGCCGTCCCGGTGGCGGCGGGCGAGGTCGCGAAGGGCGGCGGTGGCGCGGGCCGCGGCGTCCGCGACGGGTTCCGAGCCGGGGAAGGCGCCGGAGTCCGCGTCCTCGCGGAACCTGCGTACGGCTTCGGGGTCCTCCGCGGCCATCTCCTCGACGGTCCGGCCCTCGCCCCATCCGAAGCCGACTTCCCGCAGCCCTTCTAGGACGTCGACATCCAGCCCCAGCGCGGCCGCCGCGGGGGCTGCCGTCAGCCGGGCGCGACTGAGCGGCGAGGCGGCGACCGCGACCGCGCCGCGGCGGGCCGCCCAGGCTCCGAGGTCGGCTGCCTGGTCGAGGCCCCGGGGCGTCAGGGCGACGTCGGTGACCCCGGCGTAGCGGTTCTCGGCGTGCCATGCGGTCTCGCCGTGCCGGACCAGCAGGAGACGGGCGGTCATGCGGTGGGCCTTCCGGGAACGGGGCTGGTGGAGCGGGGCGCGGTCCGTGTCTGTCGTACACGCCGAGTGCGCCGAGCGCATTGCCGGTTCACGCGGGCGCTGTTAAATTTACGCGGGCACTGTTGAATCTAACAGAGTTTTCACACCCGGGTTCCCGGCCCTCGCGGCTCGGATCAGGCGGTGCCCTGTTCGGCGCGCCGCCCTGCTCGCTCTTCTCGCGGAAGGGTTCCGACGTCATGCGCATTCTCGCCGCAGGCGACCACTTCGTCCGTCCGGAGCTGATCCGCGCGGCGGTGAGCCAGGAGCTGTCGGGCACGGGGGGCGAGCTTCCGGAGTTCGGTGAGCTGACCCTGCCCTGGCCCCATGAACCCTTCGGGCCGGTCGGCGGGGTCCGTGAGGCGAGCGGTACGGAGGACGGGCTGGTCGAGGCCCTGGAAGGGGCGGCCGTCTGTGTCACGCAGATGGCCCCGTTCACCGAGCGGGTGTTCGCCGCCTCGCCGGAGCTGCGGCTCGTGGCCGTGTCGCGGGGCGGGCCGGTCAACGTGGACCTGGCCGCCGCCACCCGCCACGGCGTGCGGGTCAGCTTCGCCCCCGGCCGCAACGCGCCCGCGGCGGCGGAGTTCGCCGTCGGGCTGATGCTGGCCGCCGCACGGCGGATCGGCACGGCGGACGCGGAGCTGAAGCGGGGCGTGTGGCGGGGGGATCTGTACGCGTACGAGGAGAGCGGGGGCGAGCTCGGCGGGTCCACGGTCGGGCTCGTCGGTTACGGTGCGATCGGCCGCATCGTGGCACGGGTGATGCGCGCCTTCGGGGCTCACGTCCTCGCGGCCGACCCGTACGCCGATCCCGCGGCGGTCCGGGCGGACGGGGTCGAACCGGTCGGGCTCGACGACCTCCTGAGCCGTAGTCGGGTAGTGAGCCTGCATGCCCGGCTGACCGAGGAGACCCGTCACCTGCTGGATGCCCGCCGCCTCGCCCTGCTGCCCCGCGGCGCGGTCCTGGTGAACTCCGCGCGCGGCGGGCTCCTCGACCACGCGCCGTTGCCGCAGATGCTGCGCGACGGCCGTCTCGGCGCGCTGGCCCTCGATGTGTACGACGTCGAGCCGCTGCCCGACGACTGGCCGCTGCACGGCGTGCCGAACGTGATCACCACCCCTCATCTCGCCGGGGCGACCCGGCAGACGGCCCACCGCGCGGCGGCCATCACCGCGGCCGAGGTCGGCCGGTTCCTGCGCGGGGAGGAGTTGTTCCACCTGGCGAACCCGGCCGTCCGAGGGGGTGTCTGACCGTTCCGCGCGGGCGGGACGGTCGAGCACCCCCTCGAACGGCCGACCGGTCCTGCCGGCGGCAGTCGGCGGCCGGGAATCCCTCGGCTCATACGGGAGGCACAGGCGTGGGCACCATCATCGGTGTGGACATCGGGACGTCGGTCACCAAGGCCGTGGCGTTCGACGAAGAGGGTGGTGCGCGAGCCGCCGCCGTCCGCCGCTCGCACGTCGCGATGCTGTCGGGCGGGCGGGTCGAGCAGGACCTGGACGACGTCGTGGCCGGTGTCGGGGAGGTGGTGCGGGAGGTCGCCGGAGCGATCGGCGGGATGCCGGACGCGGTGGCGCTCACCGGGCAGGGGGACGGTCTGTGGCTGCGGGACGAGCGGGGCCGCCCGGTGCGGCCGGCGATCTCCTGGATGGACGCGCGGGCCGCGGAGCTGGTGACGCGGTGGCTGGCGGACGGCACGGTCGGGGCCGCGTACGCGCACACCGGTTCCGGCATGTTCCCGGGGTGTCACGGCCCGCTGCTGCACTGGCTCCAGGAGCACGAGCCCGAGGCGCTGGACCGGGCGGCCGTCGCCGGGTACTGCGTGGACGCCGTGGCCCAGCACCTCACCGGCCGGGTCTGTCTGGATGCCTCCGACGCGACGTTGCCGTTCCTGGACCCGCGTACCCGCCGCTACGCCCCCGAGGCGCTGGCGGCGTGCGGGGTGGAGGGCCGTGCCGAGTTGCTGCCGGCTCCCGCCGCTCCCGGGACGGTGCTCGGGCTGGACGGGCGGGGCGCCGGGCTGCTGGGGCTGCCGGAGGGGCTGCCCGTCGTGGCGGGGCCGTACGACCTGCCGGCCTGTGCGATCGGCAGCGGGGTGCGCGAGGTGGGCGACGGGGTCCTCATCCTCGGCACGACGCTCGCGAGCCAGGTGCTCACGGACCGGGTGGATCTGGACCCGGCGGCCGAGCCGGCCGGGATGTGGCTGTGCACGCCTGACCCCTGCCGGTGGCTGCGCGCCATGCCCGCCATGGTGGGGACGGCGGCGCTGGAGTGGGTGCTCGCCCTGGTCGGCGCGACCACCGCCGACGTGGACGCCCTGCTCACCGAGAGCCCGCCCGGCGCCCGGGGGGCGCGCGCTCTGCCCTTCCTCTCGGAGGCGGGCGAGCGGGCTCCCTTCGTCGAGCCGTCGGCCCGGGGCAGGCTCGACGGGCTCAGCCTGGCGACCGGGCGGGCGGACGCGGTGCGCGCCGTCTGCGAGGCCATCGGCTACGCGGCCCGGCACTGCCTGGACACGGCGGGGCTGAGCGGCACCCTCGCCCTGTGCGGCGGTGGCACGCGGTCGGTGATGTGGGCCCGGCTGATGGCGGACGTGCTCGGCCGGCCGGTCCGCATCCCGTCGGAGGAGCAGGTCGGGGCGCTCGGCGTGGTGACGGTCGCCAGGGCGTCGCTGGACCCGGGGTACCGGGCGACGCAGGGGCGCCACCGGGTGGTCGAACCGCGTGCGGACCTGCGGGCGCTGTACGAGGACGGATACGCGCGCTACCGGGCCGAGTTGACGACGGCTCGGGCCGGGTGGGGCGGCCGGGCGCGGTAGCCGGGGCTCCCTGGCCCGCGCCTCCTGTTACTTGTGACAGGACCATTGACACTCCTAACACGGTCGCTGTTAATTTGAGGCGGAGGAGGGCTCTCTCCGCCTGAAGACCGGGAGATTCCAGTGACCCCACGCTCTGTCAGATCACTTGCCGCGGCCCTGTCCACGATGGCGGTGATCGTCTCCGCCGCCGCCTGCACGACGAAGGCGCCGGGCGGATCGAGCGGCGGCGGATCGTCGCGGGACGCGAAGATCGCGTTCCTGATGCCCGATATCGCCTCCACCCGGTACGAGCTGTACGACGCGCCCCTCTTCAAGGCCAAGGTGCGGGACCTCTGCGGTGGTTGCGAGGTGCTGTACCAGAACGCGGGCGGCGACGCCGCGAAGCAACAGCAGCAGGCCGACTCCGCTCTGGCGCAGGGTGCCGACGTCATCGTGATCGACCCGGTGGACTCCGCCGCGGCGGCGAGCACGGTGCGTACGGCCCAAGGGCGTGGAGTGCCGGTCATCGCGTACGACCGGCCGATACCGGCGGTCAAGGCCGATTACTACGTCTCCTTCGACAACGAGAAGATCGGAGCCATGATCGGAGCCTCCCTGGTGGAGCACCTGAGGGCGACCAAGGCGAAGGGCGGCCTCCTTCAGGTCAACGGCTCACCGACCGACGCGGCGGCGGGGCTGATCAAGAAGGGCGTCCACAGCGCAGTCGACTCCAGCGGTTTCGCGCTGCTCGCGGAGTACGACACGCCCGCCTGGGAGCCGGGGAAGGCGCAGAGCTGGGTCAGCGGCCAGATCAGCAAGTTCCCGGGGAGGATCGCCGGGGTGGTCGCCGCCAACGACGGCACGGGCGGCGGTTCCGTCGCCGCCTTCAAGGCCGCGGGCGTCGAGGTGCCGCCGGTCACCGGGAACGACGCCGAACTCGCCGCCGCCCAGCGGATCATCAAGGGCGATCAGTACAACACCATCTCGAAGCCGATCAGGACCGTCGCGGAAGCCGCGGCCACCGCGGCCCACGCCTTCGCCCGGGGGGAGAAGCCCCGGGGCAGGACCACGCTCTTCGGCACCCCGTCCGAGCTCTTCACTCCGACCGTGGTCACCCGCGAGAACATCGGGGAGGTCCTGGTGGGCGACGGGAAGCCGCTCAAGACCTCCGAGGTGTGCACGGCGACGTACGCCGCCGCCTGCGCCGAGGCCGGCGTCGGTTAGGGAGCGTCAGGTCCACATCCGCCGAACGCCCCTCGGTGCGGGGGACGTTCGCGGACCGCATCCTCCCCAGCCCGCCCCGTGGAAGGCCGGTCATGTCCGCTGAGTCCTCACCCTCCCCGCCGGGGGCGCCCTCCGTCCGCGCAACGCCCCGTGAGCCGCTGCTCTCGCTGCGCGGGATCAGCAAGTCGTTCGGCGCCGTCGCCGCGCTCACCGATGTCGCTCTCGACGTCGCCGCCGGAGAGGTCGTCGCCCTCGTGGGCGACAACGGCGCGGGCAAGTCCACCCTCGTCAAGGTGCTCTCCGGAGTGCACCGGCCCGACGCCGGAACGGTTCGGTTCGACGGCAGGGCGGTCACGGTCCCCTCCCCCGGTGCCGCCCAGCGGCTCGGCATCGCGACGGTGTTCCAGGACCTCGCCCTGTGCGAGAACCTGAACGTGGTGGAGAACCTGTTCCTCGGCCGGGAGATGCGGAGGCTGCGGCTCGACGAGGTGGCCATGGAGGTCCGCTCGCGCGCCCTGCTCGGGGAGTTGTCGGCGAAGATCCCCTCGGTGCGCACCCCGGTGGCGGCGCTCTCCGGCGGCCAGCGGCAGACCGTGGCGATCGCGCGGAGCCTGCTGGGCGATCCCAAGGTGATCATCCTCGACGAGCCGACCGCCGCGCTGGGCGTGGCCCAGACCGCGGAGGTGCTCCGTCTGATCGAGCGGCTGAGGGAGCGGGGCCTCGGCATCCTCATGGTCAGCCACGACATGGCCGACGTGCGGGCGGTCGCGGACACCGTGGCCGTCCTGCGGCTCGGCCGCAACAACGGGGTCTTCGACGCCGTCGGGACGACGGCGGCGGACCTGGTGGCGGCCATCACGGGGGCCACGGACGACCTGGTCGTCCGCCGCCCCGGACGGAGCCGGGGCGGGAGCGCGGCCGGTACGGCGGAGGCGACGCGTGAGGGGGAGGCGTCATGACAAAACCGGCCGTTGCCGCGGACCAGGACGGAGCCGGGGGTGGGGCGCGCAAGGTGCCGGGGCGGGGTTCCGGGGCGGTGCGCGACCGCCGGCGGGCGGTGTCCGGACGGCTGCGCGGCGGCGAACTCGGCCTGCTGCCCGTCCTCGCCGGGCTCGTCGTGATCTGGGTCGTGATGCAGATCCTCAATCCGGTGTTCCTGTCGAGCGCCAATCTCACGAACCTCGCCCTGGAGAGCGTGCCCTCCGGCATCATCGCGCTGGGCGTCGTCTGCGTCCTGCTCGTCGGCCAGATCGACCTGTCGGTCGGCTCGGTCAGCGGGCTCGGGGCAGCCGTGCTGGCCGTCCTCTTCGTGGACCGGGGGCTGCCGGCCTGGGTCGCCGCTGGAGCCGCCCTGGCGCTGGCGGGGGTGATCGGCTGGCTCTACGCCCAGGTCCACCACCGGATCGGGGTGCCCAGTTTCGTCATCACCCTCGGCGGTCTGCTCGGCTTCCTCGGCGTGCAGTTGTGGCTGCTGGGGCCGAAGGGGTCGATCAACCTGCCCTTCGACTCGGGTCTCGTGACCTTCGCGCAGCTCCAGTTCCTTCCGCCGTGGGCGGCGTACACGCTGGTCGTCGTGGGAGCGGCGGCGCTGTACGCGACCGGCGCCGCGCGGGCCGGGGAGCGCCGTCGGGCCGGTCTGGACGCCGCCTCCCGCCAGTTCCTCGCCGGACGGAGCCTGGCGTTGCTGGCCGGTCTCGGCGCTGCGGTCTGGTATCTGAACCGGGACCGCGGGGTGGGCTGGATGTTCGTGTTCTTCCTCGCCCTGGTCCTGGCGCTGCACTACGTCCTGTCCCGCACGTCGTTCGGCAGGTCGATGTACGCGGTCGGCGGCGGCAGGGAGGCCGCCCGGCGCGCGGGGGTGAAGGTGAGGGCGGTCCTGACCACCGCGTTCGTGCTCTGTGCGACGCTCGCCTGTCTCGGCGGGATGCTGTCCGCCGCCCGCCTGGCGGCCGCCAATCAGAGCAGTGGGGGCGGCGACGTCAACCTCAACGCGATCGCCGCTGCGGTCATCGGAGGCACCAGTCTGTTCGGCGGGCGGGGCTCCGCGTTCGCGGCTCTGCTCGGTGTTCTCGTCATTCAGTCGATCTCCAGCGGCCTCACTCTGCTGAATCTCGACTCCGCGTACCGCTTCATGGTCACCGGCGGGGTATTGCTGCTGGCGGTGTCGCTGGACGCCGTGGCCCGGCGGTCGCGGGTCTCGCACGGCAGGGCCTGAGGCGCCAGGCACCGTCCACCGCAGGACCACCACGATCCCGGAGGCCTCATGCGAAGCCGCCCACACGCCCGCTTCCTCGCCCTGTTCCTGTCCGCCGTCGTCGCGTCGGGCCTCTTCGTCGCGGGCGGGGGCGGCGCCCATGCCCGTGCCCGTGTGCCGTCGCCGCCCGCCTCCGTGGACGGCGGGGCCTGGAAGTCCGGACACCTCCAGGGCACGGCGATCGACCGGAGCACGGGCCATATGTACTTCTCGTTCACCGATCTGCTGGTGAAGACCGATCTGGCGGGCCGGCCCGTCGGCTCGGTGACCGGGTTCACCGGGCACCTGGGCGATCTGGACGTCGACCCGCGTGACGGCCGGGTCTACGGCTCCCTGGAGTACAAGGCCGCCCAGGCGTTCTACATCGCGGTCTTCGACGGTTCGCGGATCACCCGGATGAACATGGACGCCCGGACCGCCGGGGTCGTCTCCACGGTTCATCTGAGGGAGGTCGTGCGGGACTACACCGCGGACATGGACGGTGACGGCGTCTTCGACGGCGACACCGCCGGCACCGCCGACCACCGCTACGGCTGCAGCGGGATCGACGGGATCGCCTTCGGCCCCGACCTCGAAGGGCGCGGGGGCAGCCGCCTCACCGTCGCCTACGGGGTCTACGCCAACACCGCCCGCACCGACAACGACCACCAGGTGCTGCTCCAGTACGACGTGCGCGACTGGGCGAGGTACGAGCGCCCGCTCGGCGAGGGCGCGTCGCACACCAGCGGCCCCCGCTCCCCGGACGGCAAGTTCTTCGTGTACACCGGCAACACCCGGTACGGGGTGCAGAACCTGGAGTACGACGGGTACAGCGGCAACTGGCTGATGGCGGTCTACCGGGGCGGGAAGGCGGCCTTCCCCAACTACTCCCTCTATGTGGTGGACGGGTCGAAGCCGGCCCGCCGGGGTGTGGTGCGCGGGCAGCCGCGCCCGGAGACCGGCCGGATCGTCTCCCTGCTTCCGCGCGGTCTGCACCACGGCCCGTCCGGTGTGTACGGGTACGAGTCGGGGGGCCAGTACGGCCTGGTCTCGCTGGACGACGGACGCTTCTACGTGGCCGAAGCCGGAACGGTCGACTCCGGTGGAACTACGTTGCAGACCGGGCGGGCCGTGCTGCGGCGGTGGACGGGGGCCACACCGGACCCCTTCGCCGAGGCGTCCACGGCGTCGGGGGCCGGCCGGTGAGCCGCGCCCGGTCCCCGCGAGGACGTCAGCCGGGTCCGGTCTCCGTACGCCACCGCTCGTACAGGGCTGACAGGTCCGCTTCCATCTCCGGCGCCCCGGTGTCCACCAGCCGGACCTGGGCCCCGGGGCCGGCGAGGTCCGTCCGGTAGGGGTGGGGCGGTCCGGGCGGGCGGACGCCGAGGGCGGTGACGGAGCCGACGACCCGGTTCGGTCCGAGGACGCCGGGCAGTTCGCGCAGACCGGGGTCGGTCAGGTCGAGGTCCTCGACGAGCAGTTCCCGGCCGTCGTGCACTGCCCGGGTCCTGGCTCGCACCGCGCCGCCGCGTTCACCGGAGCGCCCCAGGACGAGGGTGTCGCGCCAGAGCATGCGGGCGCCGGGCGCGAGCGTCACCTCGGTCGTGCGGTCGACCCGGGCCCCGTGCGCGATCACGAAGGGCTGCCCGTCCCAGTCCAGCCGGCCCCCCGCCGCGATGTGGACGACAGCCCGCCAGGCGGACGCTCCGCCCCGGTGGTCGTACGCCACCAGGCCGGAGGGTTCGACCAGTTCGAGGCGGGCGCCCGGCCCGACCGTGATGTGCAGCCGCAGGTCGTCGCCGGCCAGGAGGCCCGCCCGGGTGCCGACGAGCGCGATCCGCATGCGGTCCGGGCAGGGCAGCAGGGGCCGGGGGGCGAGAAACGCTCCGGGGGTCAGCTCGCGGGCGAGGTGACGGCCCGAGGCGTCCCGCTCCACGGCGACGACGGCGGGATGGTGGGGCTCGGCCGCCTGTCCGCCGGCCGCGGTGGGGCCGCTCACGTGTGGTCGTGGCCGTGGCTGTGGGGCGCCATGGGTCCGGGGTCGGCCGGGACATGGGTGCCGGAGCGGTGACGTACCAGCACCGACCTCACCCAGTCGGCCAGCCGGGCGATCGACTCCGGGTCGTGCTTGGACAGGGCGAGGACGGGCAGGCCGTCGCGGGCGTGTTCGGCGTCGGCGACCATCTCGGCCACGTCGACCTCCACATGGGGCGCCAGGTCGGTCTTGTTGATGACCAGGAGGTCCGCGCCGGTGATGCCCGGCCCGCCCTTGCGGGCGACGTCACCGCCGCCCGCGACGTCGATGCTGAAGAGCTGGGCGTCGGCGAGGGCGGGGCTGAAGGTGGCGGTGAGGTTGTCGCCGCCGCTCTCGATCAGGACCAGGTCCAGCGGCCCGTACGCCTCTTCGAGGTCTTCGACGGCGTCGAGGTTGGCGCTCACGTCGTCGCGGATCGCGGTGTGGGGGCAGGCTCCCGTCTCGACGGCGCGGATGCGCTCGGTGGGCAGGACGCCGGCGGAGCGGAGGAAGCGGGCGTCCTCGTCGGTGTAGATGTCGTTGGTGACGACGGCCATGGAGAGTTCGCCGGCCAGCTCCCGGCAGAGGGTGGCGAGGATGGAGCTCTTGCCGGTGCCGACGGGTCCGGCGACGCCGATGCGCAGGGCGCGCGGCTGGTTGAGCGGCTGGTGGTAGTGCTCGTTGGGGCCCTGGGCGGGCGCTGTCGGCTGCTGGGCGGCTGCGTTGTCAGGCAAGGAAGAGTCTCCGTTCGCGTCGGTCGTGTTCCAGTGCCCACCGTTCGATGAGCGGTGGGGTGCGGGCGGGCAGGTCGGTGGGGGTGCGTACAGCCAGGGCTTCGGCGACGACGGCGGCGGCCTCCGGCTCGACGGCGACGATCCACGCGACCGAGTCGAGGGGGTCGCCGGGCAGCAGCTTGAGCGCCGCGGAGGCGATGGTCTGCAGTTCGTCGTAGACGATGCCGTGGGCCAGGGCCTCCTCCCCCACGTCCAGTACGGCCGCGAGCGCCCCGAGGGCGATCGGTCGCAGGGGGCGCGGCCGGAGCCGTGCCAGGGCGGTGACGGCCGGGTGGTCGGGGGCGAGGCGTCGGGCGAGGCGGTGTACGCCCCGGCCCAGCGCGGCGGACGCGTCGCGCAGGGGCGCGGTCGGTGTGCGGGCGGCGAGGGCCTGTTGGACGGGTTCGTGGTCGACGGGGTCGTGGTGGGAGGCTCTGAGGGCGAGGACGGCGGCGGCCGTCTCGGTGACGACGGTGGTGTGCAGCCGGGCCTTCAGCAGCGCGGGGATCCGGGCGCGGGTGAGGCCGGCGGCGACGGCGGGTTCGAGGCCCGCGCTGTAGGTGTGGGCGCCGACCGGGAAACGGCCGTCAGTGAGGAGGAACGGGGCGAGGCGCGCCATCAGAACATGCTGTACCGCTGGGCGAGCGGCAGTTCGGACGCGGGGGCGGGTTCGACGAGTTCTCCGTCGATGCGGATGGCGAAGGTCTCGGGGTCCACGTCGATGGCCGGGAGCGCCGTGTTGTTCGGCAGGTCCGCCTTGGTGAGGTGGCGGGTGGGCCGTACGGCGACCAGTTCCCGCACCAGGCCGAGCCGTTCGGCCAGCCCGTGGTCGAGGGCGAGGGGGGAGACGAAGCTGACCGAGAGGTGCGGTGCCGCGGCGGCCGCGGCGGTGGCCCGGAGGAGGACAGGCTGGGTGGTGGGGATCGCCGCCGCCGCGTCGCCGAGCGGCGCGTACACGGCCATGCCTCCCTTGATGACGGTGGCGGGCCGGATGCCGAAGAACGCGGGGTCCCAGAGGACGAGGTCGGCGAGCTTTCCCGGTTCCACGGAGCCGACGACGTGGTCGATTCCGTGGGCGACGGCCGGGCAGATCGTGTACTTGGCGACGTAGCGGCGGGCCCTCTCGTTGTCGGCGGGCAGGGCGCTGCCGCGGTCTCCGAAGCGCTGTTTCATGACGTGGGCGACCTGCCAGGTGCGGCAGACGACCTCGCCGATGCGGCCCATCGCCTGGGCGTCGGAGGAGGTGATGGAGAGCGCGCCGATGTCGTGCAGCACGTCCTCGGCGGCGATGGTGGTGGCGCGGATCCGGGATTCGGCGAACGCGAGGTCCTCGGGGACGCGGGGGTTGAGGTGGTGGCACACCATGAGCATGTCGAGGTGTTCGGCGACGGTGTTGACGGTGTGCGGGAGCGTCGGGTTGGTTGACGCCGGGAGGATGTTGGGGTGGGAGGCGACGGTGATGATGTCGGGGGCGTGGCCGCCGCCCGCCCCCTCGGCGTGGAAGACGTGGATGCCGCGTCCGGCGATGGCGTCGAGGGTTCCTTCGACGTAGCCGACCTCGTTGAGGCTGTCCGCGTGCAGGGCCACTTGGAGTCCGTGGGCGTCGGCCGCCCGGAGCGCGGCGTCGATCGCGGCGGGGGTGGCGCCCCAGTCCTCGTGGACCTTGTAGCCGCCGGCGCCGTCGAGGGCGGCTTCGCGCAGGGCGTCCTCCCCGACGGTGGAGCCCTTGGCGAACAGCATGACGTTCAGCGGGACGCGGTCCAGGGACCGGTGCATCATGGCGAGGTTGAACGCGCCGGGTGTGACGGTGGTGGCCTTGGAGCCCTCGGTGGCGCCGGTGCCGCCGCCGATGACGGTGGTGGTGCCGGTGGCGAGCGCCTCGTGGAGGGTCTCGGGCATCAGAAAGTGGACGTGGGTGTCGACGGCTCCGGCGGTGAGGATGCGGCCTTCGCCGGAGATGACGTCGGTGCCGGGGCCGATCACCAGGTCGGGGTGGACGCCGTCGCTGATGTCGGGGTTGCCGGAGCGGCCCAGGGCGACGATCCGGCCGTCGCGGATGCCGACGTCGGTCTTGACGACGCCCCAGTGGTCCAGGACGACCGCGTTGGTGATGACGAGGTCGGGTGCGCCGTCGGCGCGGGACGCGGTGGACTGGGCCATCGACTCGCGGATGGACTTGCCGCCGCCGAAGACGGCCTCGTCGCCGCCGAAGCAGCGGTCCTCCTCGACCTCGATCCACAGATCGGTGTCGGCGAGGCGGACGCGGTCGCCGGTGGTGGGGCCGTAGAGCGCGGCGTAGGCGGCGCGGGTCAGCTGGGCCATGTCACATGTCCTCCGTTCCGGGGGTGCTGTCGTCGGTGGGGGCGCGGGTGCCGGCCGGCACGATCCCGGGGACCCGGCGGCGGCCGCGCAGTTCCACGAGGGCGACGTCGGCGCCGACCCCCGGTTCAAAACGCAGGGACGTACCGGAGGGGATATCGAGCCGAAATCCGCGTGCCGCGGCCCGATCGAAAGAAAGTGCTGGATTTGCGTCGAAGAAATGCAGATGGGAGCCGACCTGAATGGGGCGGTCCCCGTCGTTCACCACGGTGAGGAGTGATATCGCGCTTTCCGCGTTGATGTGCAGCACTCCGGACCCGGTCCGGATCTCGCCCGGGATCATGGGATCGGAGAGGTGATCGTGACGAGCTTGCGCCCGTCCGGGAAGGTCGCCTCGACCTGTACGTCCTGCAGCATCTCCGGTACGCCTTCCAGCACGTCAGCGCGGGTCAGTACGGCCCTGCCCGCCGTCATCAGCTCGGCGACGGGCGCCCCGTCACGGGCCCGCTCCACGGCCCAGCAGGCGAGCAGGGCGACGGCCTCCGGGTAGTTGAGGCGGACACCGCGCGCACGCCGCTCCCGCGCGACCATTCCGGCAACACTCAGCAGCAATTTCTCCGTGTCGGACGGAGTCAGAAACATGGGAAACCTCCATGGCAGCCTCACCGGAATTCCCGGTGAGGCGTGATCCACATGCCTCTTATAGCTCTCTTCCTGGATGGCTGGCAAATTTTTCCGTGCGGCAAAAAATCCCTTTTTGTGGTTACGACCCACTACATACGGGCAAAGCGTGCAAAATTCGCCCCCTGACGGCGCTCGAACGACGCGCTCCCCCGCCTACCCGCCGGTGACCCACATCACAGCAGCGTTCTGTCAGCTATCGCTGCGCCATCCCGTTCAAGGGGTACGCGAACGAGACAGGAGCCACCTCATGAAGCACCGCATCGTCGTCCTCGGCGCCGGATACGCCGGGGCCTTCGCCGCCGGGAACCTGGCCCGCAGGCTCTCCCCCGCCGACACGGAGATCACCGTCGTCAACGCCGCACCCGATTTCGTCGAGCGGATGCGGCTCCACCAGGTGGCGGCGGGCCAGGAGACCGCGCGCCGCAAGCTCTCCGACGTGTACGCGGGCACCGGGGTGCGGCTACGGCTGGCCCGCGTGACCGGGCTCGACCCCGAACGCCGAACGGTCGCTCTGACCGGTGAGAACGGGCCCGGGGAGCTGTCCTACGACACCCTCCTCTACACGCTCGGCAGTTCCGCGGCCCACCACGGCGTTCCCGGTGCGGCCGAGTACGCCTACGACGTCGCCGGGCTGGGTCCGGCACTGCGGCTGCGCGAGCGGCTGGCCGGGCTTCGCGAGGGCGGTTCCGTCCTGGTCGTGGGCGAGGGACTGACCGGTATCGAGACCGCGACCGAGCTGGCCGAGTCCCACCCCGGACTCTCGGTCGGGCTGGCCGCCCGCGGCGAGTTGGGCGCCTGGCTCTCGCCGAGGGCCCGCCGCCATCTGCGGGCCGCCTTCGACCGGTTCGGCATCACCGTCCACGAGCACACCGCCGTCGAGGCCGTCGAGCCGACCCGGGTGGTCACCGTCGGGGGGACGGTGCTTCCGGCCGATGTGACGGTGTGGTCGGCCGGGTTCGCGGTGGACTCCATCGCCGCGGACGCCGGCCTGGAGGTCGCCGGGACCGGGCAGATCGTGGTGGACGGCACCATGCGCTCGCTCTCGCACCCGGACGTCTACGCGGCGGGCGACTGTGCCTACGCGATCGGCGACAACGGCCGGCCGCTGCCGATGTCCTGCGCCTCCGCCGGGTTGACCAATCTGCGGGCGACCGCCGCGATCGTCGCTCGCCTGACGGGCGGTACGGTGCCGGCCACCGGGCTGAAGTACTTCGGCAACCACATCAGCCTCGGCCGGAGCCACGCCGTCTTCCAGATGGTGGGCGGAGACGTCCGGTCGAAGTCCTGGTACGTGGGCGGCAGAACCGCCGCACAGCTCAAGGCCGGTGTGCTCAAGGGTGCGGAATGGGGCATCGCCCACCCGACCTTCGGGCTGCCGACGCGCAGGCGTCGGGTGGAGGCGGATCGGAGCCGGACCGGTGGGCCGGTCACCGTCCAGGGCGCTCGGCATGGACAGCGCAGCCGTTGACGGGTTCGAGGCGGGCCGGGGCAGGCTGGCCTCGCTGGCGTACCGTCTGCTCGGCTCGGCGGCCGAGGCCGAGGACGCGGTGCAGGACACGTTCCTGCGCTGGCTGGCGGCCGACCGCGAACGGATCGACGTGCCGGAGGCGTGGCTGACCAGGGTTCTCACCCGGATCTGCCTCGACCGGCTCCGCTCGGCGCGGGCGCGTCACGAGCGGAGCGCGGGCGCCTGGTTGCCCGAACCGCTCCTCGACGGCGACCCGATGCTCGGTCCCGCCGACACCTTCGAGCAGCGGGAGTCGGTGTCGCTCGCCGTGCTGACCCTCATGGAGCGCCTGTCGCCGAACGAGCGGGCCGTCTACGTCCTGCGGGAGGCGTTCGCGTACAGCCACGCCGAGATCGCCGCGATCCTCGACATCACGGAGGCGGCGAGCCAGCAGCACGCCCACCGGGCCCGGGCGCGGGTCGCCGGGGAACGCCGTCGCGGCGGCGCGCCCGACCCGGTGTCCGCGCGCCGGGTGGTCGAGGAGTTCCTGACCGCCGCCGCGTCGGGGCGCACCGAGCGGTTGGTGGCGTTGCTGACGGAGGACGTGACGGCTGTCTCGGACGGCGCGGGGTTGGCCCGGCGGCTGCTGCGGCACCGGACGCCGGAGCGGGTCGCCTCGTTCGTACGGGCCGGGTTCAGGCCGACCGCGGCGAAGCGGCGTCTGACCGGCGGTCCGGCGGCCATGCATGTCGCGCGGGTCAACGGGTCCCCGGCCGTCATCGCCGTGGTCGGGGGCCGTGTCGTGGGGGCCGTGGCGTTCGACGTCGACGGCGGCGGCAGGGTCGCGGCCCTGTACGGCGTCGGTGCGGCACACCGGCTCGCCCGGCTCGACGCAGTCTGGCGGCGGCACGAACCCGGAGTGCCGGTGATCGGGGCGTGGTGAACCGGGGGCGGAGGTCACCAGTCGACGTGTTCGGCGATCCATGCGGTGAGGGCGTCCTCGTCGTCGGCCGGGGGCAGGCCGGGAGCGCGGTCGAGGGGCGTGAAGGACAGCTGGAGGTGGGTGAGGTAGCCGTAGGGACCGTTGTCGGCCGACGGTCCGAGGACGAGCGCGTGGGTGGGGGTGCGCCAGACGCGGTGGGTCATCGCGGGCCCGGTGACCACCGTGACGTCCGAGAGCACGACCCGCTCGGGGCCGGCCCCCAGGTGCTCGGTCACGGCTCGGGCGGCCCGGGCGAGGGTCGCCTCGCACTCCTCCGCGGTGGACGGCTCGTCGAGCTCCCAGCCGGGTGTTCGGGCCCAGAGGTCCATGTACGGGTGGAGCCAGGGCAGGCTCGTCCGGTCCTCGTCCTCCTCGTCGACCGGGTACAGCTCTCCGAACACGAGGAAGGTGGGGACGTCGGCCCGCCCGAAGGGGTTCCTGCCGTCGGAGCAGAGCACGTGGCCGTGGCCCGTGAGGAAGGAGTCGCAGACCCGTTCGTGCTCCCAGGCCCAGCCGCGGCGCGTCAGTTCCGCGTCGAGGGCGTCGACGTCGTCGGCCACCGGCGGCGCCGCGGGGAGTGCGACGAGTTCCGCGACCGCGGCGGTGGTGAGCGGCCGCCGGGCGAGCAGGTGTACGGGGGTGGGCATGCCGGTCGCTCCGGGAAGTCGTCGTGCGGTCGTCCGGGATGATCGTAGGACGGGCACGACAAGGGCCCGGGGGCGGGACCGGCGCGGCTGAGGCGCGCCCGCGCGCCCTCGGCGTACCGCTGCCACCATGAGGGGATGAGCGAGCACGAACGGCGGACCGGCCGGCTCCTGGAGCAGGCCGTCCTCGACCTGCTGGAGCGGCGTGGCCCGACGGCGACGATCTGCCCTTCCGACGCGGCGCGTTCGGTGTACGAGGGCGACGACGACGGCTGGCGGTCGCTCATGGAGCCGGCGCGGCAGGCGGCACGGCGGCTGGTCGCGGAGGGCCGGGTCGAGATCACCCAGCGGGGCCGCCCGGTCGATCCGGACAAGGCGCGGGGCCCGATCCGGATCCGCCGCGTCCGGTGACGTGCCGTCGAGGGGCGGGCGGGGTGCGTCCGCTTGGCGGTCCCCCTCCCCGGGCTGCGTCGCCCCGCCGGTTCCTCCGGGGGGGGGGCCGGCGGGCCGAGAGGGCGGGCGGGGTCAGTCCGTGTAGACCTCCGCGCGGTCGATGCTCACGAAGGACGCCCCGGAATGGGAGGCGTGCTCGCCGGTCACCCTGACCCGGAGGGTGTGCGTGCCGTGCGGCAGGCGTGGGCTGGTGTACTGCACCGCCTCCCCGACGCGGATCGCGTTGTACAGGTCCACGCGTTGCTCCGGGCCGCCGTCGACGCTGATCGCCGCGTAGCCGTTGCCGGTGTCCTTGACGGAGAGCAGGGCGATGCGGGTGCCGGTGAAGGTGAAGGTCGCCGTCGCCCCCGCCCGGTCGCTCCAGTGGTCGTCGCCCCAGAAACACTGTGCGGCGCAGCCGGTGCCGGAGTTCCAGCTTCCGGTGTACGTGACCCCGCCGGGGCCGCTGGAGCGGCCGTCGTCGTTGATCCAGTAGTTGCCGGAGCCCGGGTCGCCGGAGGGCAGGTTCTGGGTCGCGCCCATGGCCAGGGGTCGGCCGAAGTCGGGGCTGCCGTCGGACCGCCAGGTGAACTTCTGCGCCCGTGTCGTGCGGTTGCTGTAGGTGTTCACCGATGTCGTCTTGGCGTGGTAGACGATCCAGTCCTCCGTCCCGTCGGGCGACCGGAAGAAGGCGTGGTGCCCGGGCCCGTACACGCCCCGGTCGTCGGCCCGTGAGAAGACCGCGCCCTGGTGCCGCCGCCAGTTGGCCGGGACGAGCGGATCGGAGGTCAGCGGCATCGACATCATCCAGACCTGGTAGTCCGGCTTTCCGGTGTCGCAGGTGGAGTAGGTCATCCAGACCCGCCCGTTGCGGTACAGGAACTCCGGCCCTTCGCGGACCTCGGGGCAGCCGCCGGGCCCGTCGATGGCGACCGCGTCGCCGGAGACCGTGTACGGGTTGGACATCGGTGCGATGTTGAGGCCGTTGTGCTGGTACTGGTTGAGGCCGCTGTACGCGAGGTAGAGGCGGCCGTTCAGTTCGAGGACGCCTGCGTCGATGGCGAAGTCGTTCGCGTGGTTGGGCGGCGCGAGCTTCGCCTTGAAGCGGTACGGGCCCGCCGGGTCGTCGCGCTCCGACTCCAGCACGTAGAGCCGGTGGTGTTCGTCGACGCCGTCGTCCGCCGTGTAGTAGAGGTACCAGCGGTCGCCGAAACGGTAGAACTCCGGGGCCCAGATGTTGCGGTTGCGGGAGGGGTCGGAGTCGGTCCAGACGGTGGTCGCGGTGGCGGTCGCCAGGGTACCGAGCGACGGGGAGCGCCACATCCGGATGCTGTTGCCCTGGGTGGTGGTGAGGTAGTAGTTCCCCTTCCAGTGCGTCATGAAGGGGTCGGGGCCCGAGTTGAGGGGGTTGCGGAACGTCCCGGCCGCCGCGGCTCCCGGTCCCGGGACGACGGCTTCGCGGGGTGCGCGCGGGGACGCTGCCGCGGGGGCGGCCAGCCCCGGCAGCAGCCCCACGAGGAGGCCGAGGAGCGCCGCGAGCAGCAACGCCGTACGGGGGCGGTGGGTCCCGGCCGGGCGGGACCCACCGGGGGAAGCGGCAGGGAGAGTGCGGCTGGTGGGGCTGGGAGGCACGGGTGTCCTTTCCACAGCGCTTCGCGTCCGGGGCCTGTCATGCCGACAGACGCTTTACATCGATGTAATGACGAGGCGTCACGCTAGGGACGGCCCGCACTCATGTCAACAGGGCCTTCGCACGGGTGTGCGCTACCTTTCCCGGCATGCCCGAACTCGACCGTGTCCCATGGCCACCCGCTCCGATCACCACGTCCCGGCTCGTGCTCCGCGTCTCCGAGGCCCGCGACCGTGCCGCGTTCGTCGACCTGTTCGCCTCGCCGGAGGTGGGTCTACATCTCGGCGGTCCCCGTCCGCGCGAGGAGCTGGAACGCGCCGTTCCCGAGGTGCCGGGGCGGCGCCCCGGGCTCTTCGTGGTGGAGCTCGGCGGCGCGATGATCGGTACGGTCACTCTGGAGCGGCGGTCCGCCGACCGTACGGGCGGTGACCTCCTCCCCGGCGACGGCCTCGCCGAACTCGGCTACATGTTCCTGCCCCGGGCGTGGGGGGCCGGGTACGCCGCCGAGGCGTGCGCCGCCGTGCTCGACTGGTTCGCCGACGCCTCGCCCGGCGAACGGGTCGTGCTCTGCACCCAGGTCGCCAACACCCGGTCCCTGCGCCTCGCGCGGAAGCTGGGCTTCACCGAGGTGGCGCGGTTCGAGGAGTTCGGCGCGGAGCAGTGGTTCGGCCGGTGGGGCCCGGTCGCGCCGCCCGTCCGGCGCGCTCGCGCGCCTCTTGCGAACGGGCCGGAAGGAGCTGGTCCGCTGTTACACAACGATCATTGAGTGCGCCGGAACGGCCTCGGCATACTCAGGAATCCGGGGCCGAACGCGTATCCGAACGCACCCCGTGCGGCTGGGCTTTCGCCCGCCGAACCACTCCTGAGCAGGGGTCATCTTGCGAAAACGATCAACGAGGACGTGCGCGCTCGCCGCCGCGGCGGCGGTCGCCCTGACGGCGGGCATGACCGGCCCGGCGTCGGCGAAGACCGGTGGACCGGACACCGTCCGCACCGGCACCGTCCTTCCGGACACGGCGTTCCCGGGTACGGGACTTTCGGGCACCGCTTCTTCGGGCGAGGCCGAGGGCTCGAAGCCGGGGGGCCGGTCCGGTGGGACCGTCACGCTGATCACCGGGGACCGGGTCCTCGTGGACTCCCGGGGCCGTGCCGGCGGCATCCAGCGGGCCAAGGGCCGCGAGGACATGCCCTTCTTCACCGAGACCCAGGGCGGCCGCACCTATGTGGTCCCGCGCGACGCCCGGCGGCTGATCGCCGACGGGACGCTGGACCGGCGGCTGTTCGACATCACCGAACTCGCCACGGCGCAGAGCCGCAAGGCCCACCGCGCCGGGCTCAAGGTGATCGTCGGCTACCGGGGCGCCGATGCCGGCGCCGCCCGCACGGAGGTGCGTTCCTCGCAGGGCACCACGCTCCGCCGGACCCTCTCGGTTCTCGACGCCGACGCCGTCACCGGCGCCGAGAGCGCCACCGGGAAGAAGGGCGCGCTGTGGGACGCCCTGACCCGCCCCCGTGACGACGGGTCGGCTGCCGTGGCGTCCGGCATCGCACGGATCTGGCTGGACGGGGTGCGCAGGGCGACGCTCGACCGGAGCACGGGCCAGATCGGAGCTCCGGCCGCCTGGGACCGCTCGTACGACGGCACCGGTGTGAAGATCGCGGTCGTGGACACCGGGATCGACTCCTCCCACCCGGACCTGGCGGGCAAGGTGGTGGCCGAACGCGACTTCAGCGGCTCCCCGGACGCCAAGGACCGCAACGGGCACGGCACGCACGTGGCCTCCACCGCGGCCGGTACGGGAGCGAAGGACGCCCGGTTCAAGGGCGTGGCGCCCGGGGCGCAGCTGATCAACGCCAAGGTGCTCGACGACCAGGGCGTCGGCGACGACTCCGGCATCATCGCCGGGGTGGACTGGGCCGTCGCCCAGGGCGCGGACGTCATCAACATGAGCCTGGGCAACGCCGACTCGGCCGGGATCGACCCGATGGAAGCGCAGGTGAACAAGGTCTCGGCCGAGAAGGGCGTCCTGTTCGCCGTGGCCTCGGGCAACAGCGGGCCGGAGCGGGGGACGGTCGCCTCGCCGGGCAGCGCCGACGCGGCGCTGACGGTCGGCGCCGTGGACGACGACGACCGGATCGCGGAGTTCTCCAGTGCCGGACCCCGGATCGGGGACGGCGCGGTCAAGCCCGATCTGACCGCGCCGGGCGTGGCCGTCACGGCGGCCGCGGCGGCGGGCACGGGCGGGCAGAACCCGCCCGGGTACACCACCAAGGACGGCACCTCGATGGCCACCCCGCATGTGGCGGGCGCGGCCGCGATCCTCAAGCAGAAGAACCCCGGCTGGACGGGCGCACAGCTCAAGGCCGTCCTGACGGGGTCGGCCGACGGCGGCTCCCCCACCGTGTTCCAGCAGGGCGCGGGCCGTCTCGCCGTGGGCCGGGCGATCGACCAGACCGTCGTCTCCGAGCCGGTCTCGGTCAACCTGGGCACGCAGGCGTGGCCCCACTCCGACGACGCCCCCGTCACCCGGCAGGTGACGTACCGCAACAGCGGCGACGCCGACGTGACGCTGGATCTGGAGCTCGCGTCGCCCACCGGCGGGGACGGGCAGCCGGCCCCTGCCGGGTTCTTCTCCCTCGACGCGCGGCGGGTCACGGTCCCGGCGGGCGGCAGCGCCGCGGTGGGCCTGACGGCCGACACCCGGCTGGGCGGCACGGTCGACGGCTCGTACGCGGTGACGGTCGTCGCGTCCGGCGGCGGCCGAAGTGTGCGCACCCCGGCCGCGGTGGACCGGGAGAGCGAGTCGTACGACGTCACGTTCACGACCCTCGACCGCAGCGGTGCGGTCTCCACCGGTTGGCAGGCCGACCTCAAGGGCTACCGCGACTCCGCGTCGGGCCTGCGGTTCTTCCCCGATCTGTCGTCGGGATCCACCACGGTCCGGCTGCCGCGCGGAACCTACAGCCTCGCGGCGGACCTGCTGGTCGACCCGGCGGCCCCGCGCAAGGGCGCCGATCTGATCAGCGTTCCGGAGCTCTCGGTGACCGGTCCCACCACCGTCACGCTCGACGCCCGGACCACCCGGCCCGTGAACGTCAAGGTGCCCGACCCGGCGGCGCGCTCGACGCGTGCGGGGATGATGTACACGATCAGCACGCCCGAGACGTTCATCATCGAAGGCAGCGAGTTCAGCGGCTTCGACAACGTCCGTACCGCCTACCAGGGGCCGAAGGCCGACGAAGGCGTCCTGGCCCAGCAGTGGTCCGCGCACTGGGAGCACGACGGCGCCGAGTATAACGTCCTGACGGGCGGCCCGGTCCGTGAGCTGGCCACCGGCTTCACGAAGACCTACACGGCCAAGGACATGGCCCTGGTGAAGGCGGGCATCGGCTCGTCGGCGCCGGGCGCCGACGGCGCTCTCGCGGCGCACGGCCTGCTCGACCACGGAGGCGGCGTCGACGCCCTCTACACCGTGCGTCCCGCCCCGGAGACGCGGAAGGTGTACCTGTCCACCGAGGACGGGGCTTCCTGGAACATCGTCGCGGGCGTCCTGGGCGCGCCGGACGCGGACGGCAACCGCGCTTTCGACTCGGCCTTCGAGTTCGGCGGGCACCGGCGGTTCGCCGCGGGAAAGACGTACACCGAGACGTTCAACGTCGGTGCGGTGGGGCCGCGGATGGGCGCCGACGAGGGCATCGTGCGCGACGGCGACGACATCTACGGCGCGTTCCCGATGATCAGCGACGGCGCGGGGCACTCCGGGTTCGCGCGGTACACCGGCGCGAGGACCACGATCCACCGCAACGGCGAGCTGTTCCTGCGGAAGGACGCCGCCATCGACCGGGACCTGTTCACGCTGACACCCGAGTCCGCCGCGTACAAGGTGGAGACCACCGTCCACCGGGACCCTGCGGTCAACCGCACCGGCACCCGGATCGACGCCTCCTGGACCTTCACCTCGGCCGCCGCGCAGAGCCCGACGCCGCTGCCGGTCTCCACCGTCCGCTTCCTGCCGAAGCTCGCGCTGGACTCCACCGTCGTGGCCGGCGGCAGGCAAACCTTCCCGGTCCAGGTGCAGGGCGCGGCGGCCGGCGCGCAGCTGAAGTCGCTGCGCGTCCTGGTCTCGTACGACGGCACCACATGGCAGTCGGTTCCGGTCGTGGCGGGCAGTGTCACGGTGCGCGGTCCGGCGAAGGGCAAGGCGGTCTCGCTGCGGGCCGTCGTCTCGGACAAGGGCGGCAACGAGTCGACGGTCACACTCCACAACGCCTTCTTCGGCCGGTGACCGTACGGGCCGCGGGGCTGAACCCACCCGACGCCGAGTGAGACGGGCGCGGCCCACCGGAGCATCCCTTCCGGTGGGCCGCGCCCTGTCGCCGTGGCCGGGCCCCTGATCAGCGTGCCGGGGCCGGGACCGGGCGGACGGAGCAGTCGGCCGGGGGCAGACGTCCGTCCCGGCCGGCCAGGGCGACGGGCCGGGACCCCTTGGGGTGCGCCGCGTAGGCGGCCGTGCAGACGAGCTGGTCGCGGGCGGGGGCGGTGAGCGTGCGCACCCCGGTGGTCAGCCGGACCTCGACAGCGGGCCCGTCCGTCACGACCCGGTCCACGGCGGACGCCGTGCCCGGCAGCGAGGAGTCGTTGCGGAAACCGGCCCGGCGCTCGTCCTCGTCGGGACCGGTGAGCTGGGCGGTGACGGCGGCGAGCGGCGAGAGCGCCTGGTCCGCCTCCTCGCCGTCCGCTGGCGAACCGCCGCTGTGCCAGGGGACGTCGACGATGCGGGGCACGGGAAGCAGTTCGCCGTCCGGGCCGTGGAAGAACAGCAGCAACCGGGTCTCGCGCGGCGGTAGCAGGTCGCCGACGGCCGGCCTCCCGGCCTCGACGACCTCGGTCTCCTGGATTCCGCAGCCGCTGAGCGGCACCGGGGCGAGCGCCAGCAGGACGGCGAGCCGGGCCGCCCGGCCTGTCCGCCTCCTCATGGGGCGCACTCCGTCCGGCCGGGCCCGCTCCGCGAACCCTCCTCGCGGGAGGCCGGCCCGTCGAAGGGCAGTTCCACGGTGAACAGCGCGCCGCCGCCGGGCGCGTTCCGCGCGTCGACCGTGCCGCCGTGCAGCCGTACGTTCTCCTGGACGATCGCGAGGCCGAGGCCGCTGCCCGGGGAGCGGGAGCGGGCGGCGTCCGCCTTGTAGAAGCGGTCGAAGACGTGCGGCAGGACGGTGTCGGCGATGCCCGCGCCGTGGTCCCGTACCTCGACCGCCAGGGCGCCGGCACGTCGCGACAGCCGTACGGTGACCGGTTCCGCGCCGTGGCGCAGGGCGTTGCCGACGAGGTTGGCCACGATCACGTCGAAGCGGCGCGGGTCGAGGCGGACGCGTATGCCGTCGGGCAGTTCCGTGCCGACCCGCTCGTGCCACCGGCGGCCGGACAGCGTTCTGCGGACGGCCTCCGCCGCGTCCACCTCGTCGGTGTTCAGCTCGGCTACGCGGGCGTCGAAGCGGGACATCTCCATCAGGTCCTCCACGAGCAGGGCCAGCTTCCCCGTCTCGGCGCTGATCAGGCGTACCGCCCGCGCGGTGTCCGGGTCGAGCCTCTCGGCGTCCTCGTCGAGCACGTCCGTGACGGCGAGCATCCCGGCGAGCGGGGTGCGCAGTTCGTGGGAGACGTCCGAGGCGAAGCGCCGGGCGCGGGTCCCGGCGTCCCGCAGCTCCCGCACGGAGTGTTCGAGGCGGGCGGCGGAGGCGTTGAACGTGCGGGCGAGGTCGGCCATCTCGTCTCGGCCGCGCACGGCGATACGGGTGTCGAGCCGGCCGCCGCCCATGGAGTGGGCGGCGCGTCGCAGTTCGCGGACGGGCCGCAGCACGCTGCGCGCGGCCAGCAGGGCGGGCACCAGGGCCGCGGCCAGTCCCGGCAGCGCGCCGTCGCGGGCGGCGGTCACCAGGGCGTCGATGTCGGTCTCCTCGTTCACCAGGGACATCACGGCGTAGAGGACCAGTCCGCTGGGGACGGCGGGTCCGCCCGCGACGACCCGTGTCATCACCGGCATCCCGATCGTCAGATACGCGTCCCCGTCCTTGACCACCCGTTGGAAGGCCCCGCGCGGCGAGGTGCGCGCCGAGCGGCGCAGTTCGGCGGTCAGGACCCCCGAGGCGGGCCGGTCGCCCGAGGAGACGCGGACCGACGCGTACTCGGCGAACACGATCCACGGGTGGGGCTTGGAGCGCGCCGCGATGTCGTACAGCTCCCACCGGACCGCTTCCCGGTCCAGCGGCAGGCGGGGGACGAACCGTTCGGCCTCCTCGCGGAACGAGGCGACGGCCGTGTCCTGGGCGCGTTCGAGGACCGCGTTGCGTGCCTCGCGGTAGGTCAGCGCGGCGGTCGTGACCGCGCTGACGGCGGCGACCAGGAGGAACGCGAGCACCAGCCGGGTGCGGACGCCGAACGCGGCGGTCGCCGCGGGCAGCTTCACAGCGGGCCGAAGCGGTAGCCGAACCCCCGCTGGGTCTGGATGTACCGGGGAGTGTCGGGCCGGTCCTCGATCTTGACGCGCAGGCGGCGTACGCAGGCGTCCACCAGCCGCACATCGCTGTGGTAGCTGTGGTCCCACACCTCTTCGAGGAGGTCCTGGCGGCTGAACACCCGGCCCGGTTCGGCGGACAGGAACAGCAGCAGCTTCAGCTCGGACGGCGCCAGGGCGACCGGCTCGCCCGCCCGGACGACGGTGTGCCCGGCGCGGTCGACGGCGAGGGCGCCGTGGTGTTCGACGAGGTGCCGTACGCCGGCAGGTGCTTCGACGCCGCGCAGCACGGCGCGGATGCGGGCCTCGATGACCTCGGTGCGGGCGGGTTTGACGACGTAGTCGTCCGCTCCGGCGTCCAGGCCGACGACGATGTCGACGTCGTCGCCCCGCGCGGTGAGCATGATGATCGGCAGCTGGCCGCGGGCGCGCACCCGGCGGCACACCTCGACGCCGTCCATTCCGGGGAGCATCAGGTCGAGCAGCAGCAGGTCGGGGCGGAAGGTGTTCACCGCCTCCAGGCCGGCCTCACCGGTCGCGGTGGCGAGGACGTCGTGGCCGCGGCGGAGGAGACCCATCTCGACGCCGTCCCGTACGGACGGGTCGTCTTCGACCAGGACGACGCGTGGCATGCCGGATCTCCAGGCGCTGGGAGTGGGGACGGGGGACGGGGGCTGCCGGGTCGTCGCGCCTCACGCGGTGGGGAGGATGTGGACGCTCACCGCGTACCCGCCGCCCTCGTGGTAGGGGTCGCCGCTCCAGGTCGCGTACCGCTGCCCCAGTGCCAGCCCGGCCCGGGCGCACCAGTCGTCGAACTCGGCGAGAGTCAGGGGCGCTTCCGCCAGCGGCAGGTGGGCCGCGTCCAGTCCCATGCCGGTGACCAGCAGGCCGCCGGGGCGCAGGGCGGCGGCGAGGTGGGCGACGACGGCTTCCCCGGTGCCGGGGGCGAGGAGGGGGATGACGTTGCCGGCGGCGAGCACCAGGTCGAAGTCGGCGTCCAGGCCGAGGGCGTCCAGCCGGGCGAGGTCGCCCGCACGCCAGTCCTGGCCGGGCGCTTCGCGCCGGGCGACGGCGAGCATCGAGGTGTCGACGTCCACGCCTGTGCAGCGGTGGCCCAGTTCGGCGAGGCGGATCGCGACGCGGCCGGTTCCGCAGCCCGCGTCGAGCACCTTGGCGGCGGGCTCCACCAGCGCGGTGCAGAAGGCGGCCTCCCCGTGGACGTCCTGGCCCGACGCGGCGAGCCGGGCGAAGCGCCGCGCGTACTCCTCCCCCGCCTGTCCCCCGGTGAGTTCCGCCCAGCGGTCGCGCTGCCCCGTCATGCTGTCCCGTTCTTCCGGCCGTCTCCCCCGGGCAGGAGCATAATCGAGCGGGCCGTACGGGGTTTCCCCCGCTCGCGTACGTGCCGCTTCCCGCCCGTGTGAGGGCGGCTGGTCACGGACGGTGGCCGACGGGGCGGGCGAGGACCGTCGCCAGGAGCCGTGACGTCCGGCTCCGGCGCCCCGTCGGCCGTCCGGCGCTCAGCCCTGTTCCTCCAGGGAGTCGGCGAACGCGCGCAGGGCGTCCGCCAGTTCCTTCTTCGTGGGCAGTTCGTCGACCTTCTTCTCCAACGCGTCGATCCGCTCCGCGAGGTCCGCGGGATCCGTGGGATCCGAGGGCGTGGGGCCGGGTCCGCCGGTGGGGGGCGGCCCGCTCGGGCTCGCGCTGGGCCCGGGCCCTCCGGAGGATCCGGAGACGCCGCCGTCCGTGCCGCCGGACCCGCTCACGTTCCCGCCGCTGTCCGAGCCGTCGGAACCGCCCTCGCTCACGCCCCCGACGGAGCCTCCGGAGCCGCTCGGGCTCCCGCCGTCGGAGCCGCCCGAGACCTCCCCGCCGCCGGCCGACGCCGGAGGCACGCTCTCGACCGGCGCCGGGCCGGCCGGCCCGTCGTCCGACGTGCCCACCGCGAGCGCGCCGCCGACGCCGAACACCACCGCCGCGGCCGCCCCGACCAGTGCTGCCATGACTCGTCTCGCCTGTGTCTTTCCCATGGTTGCCATGGTCCGGAGCGTAGCCAGAGCATGGTGGCGGAAGGACGGATTCCCCCATGTCCGCACGGTAGTTCGGCGGCTGCGGCTCGCCCTGCCGCCGCGCATCGCGCCCGATCGGCCGCGGCCGAAATGATCTTCAGGTTCGCTTCAGATCGGACTGTTACAGTGCAGTCCTGCGGCGGCGATACGCCGAGCGGCTCGGGCACGTCGTTCCACGAGCCGAATCATCCGGGACAGGGAGCGTAGGAATGCGCCGCAGGGAGATGCTGGCCCTCTACGCCGGTATCGCCGTGCTCCTGCTGGTGTCGACGTTCGCTCCCGGTTCCTTCGCGCAGGCGTCCCCCGCGGGCGACGCGGTGGCTCACTCCCCGGCCGTCTCCGTATGGGATCCGTCGGGGCCGGGCATGCCGCCGGCCGGCGCGGACGGTGACGCCACGCTGCAGCAGCGCCACAAGGCGGGGAGCGCGACCGCGTCCTTCCCCGTTCCGGCGGGGGTTTTCTGTGCATCGCCCGATCCGCACGACGGCACGGCGGTCATCACCCGGCAGCAGGCCGCGCACACAGGATCGCGGAGCCCTGTCCAGGCCCGGGTCCTTCGCTGCTGAGCAAGCGCGCCCTCCGAGCCTTTCCGCGCGTCCCCCCGCAGGACCACTGACCGCACGACCGCAGCCGACGGTTCGGCCGTCGCGCCGGCTCGTCGGACCGTCGCAGCTCGCCACGGTGGACGAACCGGGTGGTCTCCGGGCGCCGCCCGTCCGCCGATGAACGCGCGCCATGGCGCTTTCCCCTTGTTCACCGCGCATTCCGTCATGCGCCCCCTTTCCGCACGCACGGCCCGTGTCCCGTCGACAGCAGCCCGGAGCAGCGTGCTGCCGCGGCAGCGCACGGGCGGCTGGCGTGTTTCCCGACCGCACCTCACGAGGCCGGGTCGGCCGGTCATCCGGTCACGGCCCCGAACCATCCCTGGAGCAGACGCATATGCAGCACTTCCCCCTCGCCTCGGAGCCGACGAGCGGCATCGCGGGGTGGGCGACCGGCCTCGTCGAAACCATGGGAGGTCCCGGAGCGGGGCTGGCGATCGCGCTGGAGAACCTCTTTCCTCCGCTGCCGAGCGAGGTCATCCTGCCGCTGACGGGCTTCGCCGCGGGGCAGGGTGTGATCAGCCTGTTCTCCGCCCTCTTCTGGACGACGCTGGGGTCGGTGGTGGGCGCTGTCGCGCTCTACTGGATAGGCGCTCTCTTCGGCCGGGAGCGCATGTACGCCCTGTGGGAGCGGCTGCCCCTGGTGAAGGTGTCCGACCTGGAGAAGACCGAACGGTGGTTCCGGAAGCACGGGATGAAGGCCATCTTCTTCGGCCGGATGATTCCGATCTTCCGCAGCCTGATCAGCGTGCCGGCCGGCGTCGAGCGGATGCCGCTGCCGACGTTCGTGCTCTTCACCGCGCTCGGCAGTTTCATCTGGAACTTCATCCTCGTGATGGCGGGCTACCTGCTGGGGGACCAGTGGGATCTCGTGGAGCGCTACGTCGGAGTGCTTTCCAAGGTGGTGCTGGTCCTGGTCGTCGCGGCGCTGGTGGTGGCGGTCGTCCGCAGGGTGCGTGCCCGCCGGGGTGAGCGACGGAAGGACCGCGTGTGAGCGGTGCGGCGGACGGGCCGGCGCCGGCGGCCGGTGACGGCTCACCGGTGACCCGGCGGGGACCGCCGACGGGCTCTTCTTCACAGACGACCGTTGCACGGGGCCGCGCGCGGTGCGCGGACCATCGATCCGATCGACGAGGTGGCAGGCATGGCCATGTGGGACCGCATCAAGGAACAGGCCAAGGGGCTGCAGCAGCAGTCGCAGGGGGCCGGGCAGGCCTCCGGAGGCACGGCCGGGGGCCGGCAGCCGGGAGCGGGAGCGGGCGGCGGCTCGAAGGAGAAGCTGGTGGGGCTGCTCAAGTCCCAGCTGGGGTCGCTCAAGACCGAGCTGAAGAGCGGGGCGTACCGGGACGCGAGTATGGCGATGTGCGCGCTGGTCGCGGCCGCCGACGGCTCCGTCGACCCCGCTGAGCGGCAGCATGTGGAGAGTCTGATCCTGCAGAACGACGTTCTGCAGAACTTCCCCCCGGAGCAGTTGCGGCAGAGGTTCAACAAGCACGTCGACCAGCTGATGTTCAACTTCCCGCAGGGCAGGGCCGACGCCCTGCAGGAGATCGCCAAGGCGGCGAAGAAGCCGGTGGAGGCCAAGGCGGTCGTCCAGACCGGCTTCGTGATCGCCGGTGCGGACGGGTACATCGCCCCGGCCGAGGCCCAGGTGCTGCGCGAGGCGTGCACGGCGCTCGGGGTCTCCCCGCAGGAGTTCGGCCTGTGAGGCCGGTTCGAGAGCGCCGCGGGGCCGCACCCGCCCGGCTTCGCTGAAGGCTTCGCGCCGGGTCGCCGGAGGCGACGGACCCCCTCCGGCGACCCGTTCGCATCGAAGCGGAACCCGGTACAACCCTGTGTGTTCCTTGATCGTCTTATGGTGGCCGGGGCATCTCGTGCCACGGCGGGAGTACTACGTGTCCAGACACTGGAGAGCCATGAGACCCGTCTCCGTCCACCCCTTGGTCCGCTTCGGCGCCGGAGCCTTCGCGACCGCCGGAATCCTGCTGGCCGGCCTGGCGGCGCCGGCGTCCGCCGCGGAGTCCGACCAGCTGTGGATCGCCGCACCGTACGAGAAGAACCTGCAGGCAGGCGGGGCCGCCACCCCGGTCGAGGTCGGCCTGTACCACGACAACGACAACTTCACCGTGACGGACGGCCGTCTGACCGTCGACGTTTCCGGCCTCGCGGGCGTGGCCGAGGTGTCCTGGCCGGAGAACTGCGCGCCCAGCGGGACGAGCGCCCTGTGCTCCGTCGCCGAGGTGCCGGTGACGGGCGGGGACCACACCCCCCAGGTGCGGCTGGAGGTCCGTGCCGCGGACGGGGCAGAGGCGGGGGCCCGGGGCCGGATCACGTACGCGGCGAGTGCGACCGGCGGCCCGGACGGGACGCTGGAGGCTCCGCTGGACTCGTTCGACACGACGCTCACCGTCTCCTCCGGACCGGACCTCGTGCTGGACGGGCTCGACGCGATCGAGGGTGCCACCCCGGGGACGGTGCACACGGTGCCGCTCTCGGTGACCAACGCGGGCGCGGAGCCCGCCCAGGGCTTCACCCTGGGGATGATGGCGTCGCACGGCCTCGGGTACGAGTCGCGGTACGACGCGTGCACGTACACGCGGACGGGCGACGACGAGTACGCGCCCATGTCGCGGGCGGAATGCGCCTTCGACCGGGTGCTGCGGCCCGGTGAGACCTTCACGCTGCCGGAGCCTCTGCGGATAGCCGTGGCGGAGCACGCCCTCAGGGAGCGCCTCGACGTGGACGTGCGGCCCGGGGGCGGCGCCACGGACATCGACGAGGGGAACAACTACCGGATCCTCGCCGTGGACGCGGTGAACACGGCCGATTTCGCGGTGCGGGGGTCCAAGGTCTCCGGCGCGGCGGGCGAGACCGTGAAGGCCGCGCTCACCTTCCGGAACAAGGGGCCCGCCTGGATCGGCAACCTCGGCTCCGGTGACGCGGTCGCCCTCGTCGACTTCACCGTTCCCGAGGGCGTCACCGTCACCCGTGCGCCGGCCGCGTGCGACCCCCGCACGCTGGACGGCGGCTACCGGCCGGGCCGTACGGGCGCTCCGCGCTATGTGTGCGAGATGCCGTACTGGGTGCTGGAGGACGCGGTGCGCACGTTCCGCTTCGACCTGCGCGTCGACACGGTCGTGCCCGACGCCAAGGGACTGGTGGCCCTGCGTCCGGTGATCGCGGGCACGTCGTTCCCGCACGACCCGAAGCCGGGCAACGACAAGGGCTGGGTGACGGTCAACCCGACCCCCGCCGCGTAGGGCGTGCCCGGACGCGCAGGGCGTGCCCGGCGGATTCGGCCGGGTCCGCGATGACCGGCACGGCCTGTCCGATCCCGGTCCGCCGGACACGTCCTGACGGCCGCGGCCCGGTGGGGCGGGTGCCCACCCGCCCCACCGGGCCCGTTCCGGCGTCCGGCCCCGCGAGGGTCAGTCGTCGGTCAGGGTCACCGCCCCGACCGGGCAGGCCCGTGCGGCATCGCGTACCAGCGGGTGGCCTGCGGTGGCGGCCGTGCCACCGGGACGCACCTCGCTGAAACCGTCGTCGTCCTGTGTGAACACCTCCGGCGCGGTCAGCGCGCACATGCCGGCTCCCACGCAGCGTTCCCTGTTTACCTGGACGTCCACGCCGCTCACCAGGCCACGGGCAGTTCGAGCAGGCCCTGGATGGTGTCGCCGGGCTTGTGCCTCACCTCGTCCGCCGGTACGGCGAGCCTGAGCGCGGGCAGCCGTTCGAAGAGCGTGCGGAGCGCGATGTCGAGTTCGGCGCGGGCCAGGTTCTGTCCCAGGCACTGGTGGACGCCGAAGCCGAACGCGAGGTGGTGCCGGGCGGACCGCTCCCAGTCCAGGGTCTCCGGGTCCGCGAACACGTCGGCGTCGCGGTTGACGAGCGAGGTGGAGAAGAAGACGCCCTCCCCCTCGCGGATCGTCGTCCCGTCCACCTCGATGTCCTCGATCGCGAGGCGTTGCAGCCCCTCGGCGATGGAGAGGAAGCGCAGCAACTCCTCGACCACGACGGCCGTCGTGGTCTCCCCCGAGCGCAGCGCCGCCAGTTGACCGGGGTGGCGCAGCAGGGTGAACGTGCCGAGCGAGATCATGTTCGCGGTCGTCTCGTGTCCGGCGACGAGCAGGATCAGGGCGAAGGAGACGAGGTCCTCCCGGCTCACGGGTCCGTCCGGACGGTCCCGGTGGATCAGCTCGTCCAGCAGCCCCTCCCCCGGATCGGCGCGTTTGCGGTCGATCAACGCGCCGAGGTACTCCTCCAGTTCGACGCGGGCCGCGTCCACGTCGTCCGCGCCCGGACCGCGCAGGAGCCGGCGCGAACAGCCCTCGAAGAGCGCGTGGTCGGCGTAGGGCACGCCGAGGAGGGCGCAGATCACCATGGACGGCACCGGCAGCGCGAAGTCGGCGACCAGTTCGGACGGCGGCCCCTGCCGCTCCATGGCGTCCAGCAGCCGGTCCACCGTCTCCTGGATACGGGGGCGCAGCGCGGCGATCCGTTTCACGGAGAAGCTCGGGATGAGCATCCTGCGCTGGGTGTTGTGCTCGGGGTCGTCGACGCCGAGCAGGGCCACACGCCGCTGCCGGGTCTGCGCGAACCGCTCGGCCGGGACGGGGAAGGCGGGGTGGGTGCGGTCGGTGGAGAGTCGGGGGTCGGCCAGGAGGCGGCGGGCCAGGGCGTGTCCGGTGACGGCCCAGACCGGGCGTCCGTCGTAGAGCGTGACCCGGCTCAACGGCCGGTCCGCGCGCAGCGGTTCGTACCCGGTGGGCGGGTGGTAGGGGCACTCGCGGTCCTGCGGGAACGGTGGGGCGGAGGTCGGTTCGGTGGTGGCGCCGGTGAGGGCGGCGTCCTGGCGGGCCGGTTCCGTCGTGGATTCCGTCATGGGATCGGTCGCCTCGCAGTGCTCGGTGATAGGTCCGGAGCGGGCCGCTCCGGACCTCACACCCAATTGGATGCCTCAGGCACCTAATACGTCGACACGTGGATCGGCCACTTCGCGGGACCCCGCGATCTGGCTGGTGCCGTTCGCACAGATCCGAACAGCCGCGCATGCGCCGAGGTCGGACGGTCGCGGCCCCACGACGGTGGCGAAAACGCCACCCGCGCGGGGCCGGATCCGTTCATGAACGCGTCCGGAACGGAACGGTGGCGTCCGCACCGGAGGGCCCTGTCCGTCGCGTTGCGGAGACCGGCCCGGCCGTCGCACTGCGGAGACCGGTCCGGGAGCACCGGCGCCCGCACCGTTCTCCGGGGGCGGAACGAGCGACCGCGACCCGCGCGTTGGGCGAGCGGGAGGCCGGACGGCGTCACGCCGTTCCGATCAGGCTGTGGAGGATGGTCCTCTCGGCGAGGTAGAAGACGAGAGCGCCCACGGGTGCGAGCACGGCGCACAGCCAGGAGCGGCGCGCCCCGGTGCGCGCGAGGTAGACGGTCAGCAGGGCGGCCAGCAGCGCGCCGACGGCCAGGAAGACGGTCGCTTCCCCCCAGTAGCGGAGCGCCAGCCCCATCCAGAGCCCCTCCCCCAGCACCACCATGGCGACAACGGCCCCGGCGACCGCTCGCAGGTCGCCCCGCCCGCGCCGTACGGTCCACCCCGCCCATCCCAGCAGGGGGCCTCCGGCCATTCCGGCCACCGCCCAGACGGCGGCGGTTCCGAGCCCCCCGCTCCCGAACGTGCCCCCGAGGGCGGACGCCGCGTAATAGCCGCAACAGGTGGCGAGCATCATCAACGCCCCGCCCCAGACGGCGAGCCACCGGGAGCGGAACAGCGCACCGGCCGCGGCGGTCCAGATGATCCAGGTGGACGTCGAGTTCGTCGCCCGGTCCAGCACGGGGGTCAGTCCGTGCAGGCCGTACGTCGCCCAGCCGAGCAGGAGCCCGAAGAGGGCGGTCGCGGTGAGGACGGCGACGGGAGTGTTGAGGGTGTCGCGCCGGGACGCGGTCAGAAGAGCCATGGTCCGGAACTATACATGGCATGTATACCCTCGATGCATAGCCAGCGAGGGGACGGGGCTCGCACCGCCCGTCCCGTGCCCGCGCGACGCCCGCACCTTCCCCATGGCGGACCCGGTCGAGAGCCTCCGGGCGCGCCCTGGGCGCCGGATGCGTGACGCACCCGACGCCGCACGGTGTCAGATTCCGCGCGGCTACGCGGTCTGTCCCGTGTGGGCACGGCGAAACGGCACGGGACGCGCCGCCGGAGCCCTGCCCTCACGCGCACCTCCGCGGATTCGCCGCGGGGCCGGGAGAAGGAACCTCCGCCATGAAAGCCGTCATCGTCTGCGTCTCCGTGTCGCACGGGAACACCCTCCGGGTCGCCGACGCCATGGCCCGGGTGCTGGGCGCGAGCGTCGTCACCCCGGAGGAGGCCGACCCGAGGGAGCTGGCCGCCGCCGATCTCGTGGGGTTCGGCTCGGGTGTGTTCCACGGCAGGCTTCACCCCCGCCTGACCGCCTTCGCGCGCACCCTCCCCGCCACGCGGGGCCCGAGGAGTCCGCGGGCCCGCGCGTTCGTCTTCGCGACCAGCGGCCTCCCCGAAATCCCGATGGCGCCGTTCACCCGGCCGCTGACCCGCCTGCTCGACAGCAAGGGGTTCGACGTGCACGGGCCGGCCTTCGCGTGCCGCGCCTTCGACACCTGGGCGCCGTTCAGAATCGTCGGCGGCCTCAACAAGCGGCGACCGGACGCCGACGACCTGTCAGCCGCCCGCTCCTTCGCCGAGCGCCTGCGGGAGGAGTCGGGCCGGGCGGTCTGACCGCCCGCGCCCAGCCGCTCCTTGCGGCACCGCGCGGGTACGGGATCACGCGGTCACCTTGGCGATGAACGCGGCGAGGTTCGCGACGGTCCGTTCGATCTGCTGCTCCAGCGTGAGGGACTCGCGGAGCCGGCCGCCCGTACCCGCGTCCTTCTTCCGCCGTACGTAGAGGGAGCAGGCGAGGTCGCTGCACATGTACGCACCGACCGAGTTGCCCTGCTGGCCCGCCTTGCCCGACTTGGGCGCCACCAGGAGGGAGACGCCCCCGGTGTGGACGGTCACGCAGATCGAGCACATGCTGCGGCGGGTCTGCCAGGAGCCCGCGTCGGAGGAGCGGAGCTGGACGGCGATTGGCCTCTCCCCGGTCGGCAGCACCACATACGCCCGGTCGGGGGCCTGCGGGTCGCGCCAGCCCAGGAAGTCCAGGTCCTCCCAGGGACGGTCGGCCAGATCGCGGGGCACGGACAGGCGCTTGGCCTCGCCCTTGGTGCAGTTCACGAAGGCGGTACGGATCTCTTGCTCGGTCAGGGGCTTCATACGCACCACGCTAAGTTGCCTAAAACTATTAGGCAAACGTATATTTCTTTAGGCAATCATCGGGAGATCTTCGAGGAGTGGCATGGTGCGAGCAGGGCTGGACGCGGAGAGCGTGGTCCGGGCCGGAGCCGAGCTGGCGGACGAGATCGGTTTCGAGCAGGTGACCCCGTCGGAGCTCGCCCGCACGCTGGGCGTGCGCACCGCGAGCCTGTACTCGCACGTGAGGAACGCCCACGACCTCCGGACGCGGATCGCCCTGCTGGCCCTGGAGGAGCTCGCGGACGAGGCGTCCGCGGCCATCGCGGGGCGGGCGGGCCGGGACGCGCTCGGCGCTTTCGCCGACGCCTACCGCGACTACGCGCTCCGGCACCCCGGCCGTTTCGCCGCGGCCCGGTACCGGCTGGACCCGGAGACGGCCGCGGCGAGCGCGGGCCCGCGGCACTCCCGGCTGACACGGGCGATCCTGCGGGGCTACGACCTGGACGAGCCGCGGGAGACGCACGCGGTGCGGCTCCTGGGCGGATTCTTCACCGGCTACGTGGAGTTGGAGGGGGCCGGTGGTTTCAGCCACAGCTCCCCGGGCTCCCAGGAGAGCTGGACGGAGATTCTCGACGCGCTCGACTCCCTGCTGCGGAACTGGCCCGCCCCCTCCTGACCCCGCGCACATCCCGTATCCCCCTCACGAAGAACGAAGAGACCGAGCACATGAGCACCCCCCACGGCTGGACCACCACCCCGATCACCACCGGCATCCTGCGGGGCGCCCTCGACCTGGAGCGCACCGGGCGCGGGGTCCTGCCGCACCGGCTGCCCGCAGCGGCCCGGCGGCAGATCCCGGACGGCCAGCTCGCCATGGCCGAGTCGCAGCCCGCCGGGGTCCGGCTGGCGTTCCGCACCCGGGCCACCACCGTGGAGCTGGACGTGGTGGCCACCAAGCGGGTCTACGTCGGGGCGCCGCCGCGGCCCGACGGGGTGTACGAGCTCCTCGTGGACGGCCGCCTCGCGGGCCGGGCCACCGCCGCCGGCGGGGACACGCTCACCATCGACATGGCCGCGGGGACGGCGGAAAGCCTGCCGGGCCCGGCGGAGACGCTCCGCTTCACCGGGCTCCCGGAGGACGAGAAGGACGTCGAACTCTGGCTCCCGCACGACGAGACGACGTGCCTGGTCGCGCTGCGCACCGACGCTCCGGTCCTGATCACGCCGCCGAACGGCCGGCCGGTCTGGCTGCACCACGGCAGCTCCATCAGCCACGGCTCCAACGCGACCACGCCGACCGGCACCTGGCCCGCCCTCGCGGCGGCCGGCGGCCGGGCCGACCTGATCAATCTGGGCTTCGGCGGCGGTGCGCTGCTCGACCCCTTCACCGCCCGCGCCATGCGCGACACACCGGCCGACCTGCTCAGCGTCAAGATCGGCATCAACGTGGTCAACGCGGACCTGATGCGGCTGCGCGCGTTCGGCCCTGCCGTCCACGGCTTCCTCGACACCCTCCGAGAGGGGCATCCCACCACTCCGCTGCTGGTGGTCTCGCCGATCCTCTGCCCCATCCACGAGAACACCCCGGGGCCGTCCGCCCCGGACACCCGCGCCATGGGCGAGGGGAGGCTGCGGTTCCGGGCCGCCGGCGACCCGGCGGAGGTCGCGGCGGGGAAGCTCACGCTCACCGTCATCCGGGAGGAGCTGGCCCGCGTCGTCGGGCAGCGGGCGGCCTCCGACCCCCACCTGCACTACCTGGACGGGCTGGAACTCTACGGCGCGAGCGACCACGCCGAACTCCCGCTGCCCGACGCCCTCCATCCGGACCCGGCCGCCCACCGTCGTATCGCGGAGCGGTTCGCCCGGCACGCCTTCGGTCCCGGCGGGCCGTTCGCCCCGCACGGCGGGTAGCCGCGCGGGCCGAGCACGGTGACGGGCCGACAGCCGTGAAGGCCGGGGACGGGCCGGAAGCCGGACGGCCGGAATCAGGCGGGGCCGGACGGGCGGGAGCCGGAGCGTACGGCCACGGCGTCCCGCCCTCCGGCGTCCGCTCCGGTTACGGGGCGTCCACCAGGACCCGGCCGTCGGCCGGCGCGAGGGAGGCGAGGCCGCGCGCGTAGGCGGACTCCACGCGGGACCGTTCGGCGGCGTTCGGAACCGCGTTCGCGCAACTCGTCCCGGCGCTGGATCCCGACATCAGCTGCGAGCAGGGACCGGGCTTGGTGTCGGGCAGCCCCAGGCTGTGGCCGAGTTCATGGGCGGCGATACGGGTCTTGTCGTGCCCCTGCGCGACCGCCTGGCTGCCCAGCTCCACCCGGGCCTGGCCGCCGGGGCGGACCGGGCCGAGGGTGGCCTGCGGCCAGCCGCTGGTGGCCACGATCTGGATCTCGGCACGGGTGCCGGGGGCGGCCTCGACGAGCTTGACGTTGCCGACGTTCGCGTTCCAGGAGGCGACGCCCGCGGCGATCGCGGCCTCCCAGCCAGCGGCCCTGCTGTCGTCGTAGCGGAGCGTCACCGCGGCCGCCGCGCTCTCCGCCGCCGTGGCGGGGGCGGGAGCGGCGTACGAGGCCGTCGCCGTGGCCAGGGTGATCGCCGCGGCGACTCCGGCCGTCTTGAACCATCTCGAATCCAGCATTGCTGTCCCTTCACTCATGGGGGGCTCGGCTCCACGGGGAGCCGGGCGAGTGGGAGGGCGGTCGGCTCGCGGGGAGCCGAGCGGCCACGACGGCCGGTCTCCGCTCTCCCGGGGCCGCAGGAACGTATGCCGCGAACGGACCTTGATCATGCACCTGCCATTCACGTCTGGCCGGAAACGCACCCTCACCCGTCGGCGGCACGAGGCCCGGCACCGCCGGGGACCGGTTCCGTACCCTGGGGGCATGCGCATGCGACCCACGCTCAGCTGGACCTCCGCCGAGGAACCGCCGCCGGGCACGACCGACCTGGAACCGGTCGTCGAGGCGCTGCGCGGCGGAGGCGTTCTGGTGCTGAGCGGGGCGGGCATCTCCACGGAGTCGGGCATCCCCGACTACCGGGGCGAGGGCGGGAGCCTGAGCCGCCACACCCCGATGACGTACCAGGACTTCACCGCCGACGCCGCGGCCCGCCGCCGCTACTGGGCGCGCAGCCATCTCGGCTGGCGTACGTTCGGCCGCGCCCGGCCCAACGCCGGGCACCGGGCCGTGGCCGCGTTCGAACGGCGGGGGCTGCTCTCCGGCGTGATCACCCAGAACGTCGACGGCCTGCACCAGGCCGCCGGCAGCGAGGGCGCCGTGGACCTCCACGGACGGCTGGACCGGGTGATCTGCCTGTCCTGCGGCGATCTGAGCGCGCGGCGCGAGCTGGCGCGCCGGCTGGAGGAGGCCAACGAGGGCTTCGCGCCGGTGGCCGCCGCGATGAACCCGGACGGGGACGCCGACCTCACGGACGAGCAGGTCGGGGACTTCACCGTGGTGCCGTGCGTCGTCTGCGGCGGCGTCCTCAAGCCGGACGTGGTGTTCTTCGGGGAGGCCGTGCCCCCGGAGCGGGTCGAGCGGTGCCGCGCACTGGTCCGCGGGGCGTACGCCCTGCTCGTCCTGGGGTCCTCGCTGACCGTGATGTCCGGCCTCCGGTTCGTCCGCCAGGCCGCCGACGCGGGTACGCCGGTACTGATCGTCAACCGGGACGCAACCCGGGGCGACCGCCACGCCGTGACCCGCGTCGCCCTGCCGCTGGGGCCGGCCCTCACCGCCGCGGCCGGCCGGCTCGGTGTCCCCCTCCCCGACGGCGCGACGGCCTGACACCGAGCCCGGGCGGCCACGGGGTACGTCGGCGGCCCCGCCGGACACGGGGGGCCGACCGCGCCTCGCCGTGACTCTGCGCGCACAAGGCATTACCGGTATAGATGCTTATGGGTAGTTTTCCGCCAGGTCTGTCGGGTACCCCGCAGAGAGAGCGGAGTGCGACGGCCTCGCGGGGTGGGCGACCGCCCGCGCCGCCCCGTAACCCTTCGCACACCGCCTTCCGGGCGTCGAGACAGCAAGGAGCAACCGTGCCCTCAGTACCCTCCATCACCCTCAACAACGGCGTGACGATCCCCCAGCTCGGCTTCGGCACCTTCCAGATCCCGCCGGACGAGACCTGCGAGACGACGGTCGCCGCCCTGGAGACCGGCTACCGGCACATCGACACGGCGCAGATGTACGGCAACGAGAAGGAGGTCGGCCAGGCGGTCCGGGAATCGGGGCTCGACCGTGCCGACGTCTTCGTCACGAGCAAGCTGAACAACGGCGCGCACGCCCACGACGAGGCCCTCCGGGCGTTCGACCGCACCATGGAGGAACTGGACCTCGACTACCTGGACCTCTTCCTCATCCACTGGCCCCTGCCGGGCGGTTCGGGTGACTTCGTGGAGACCTGGAAGGCCCTGGAGGAGATCTACCGGTCAGGGCGCGTCAAGGCGATCGGGGTCTCCAACTTCCAGGAGAACCACCTGCGCCGTCTGCTGGACGACAGCACGGTGGTGCCCGCGGTCAACCAGATCGAGGTCCACCCGTACCTCACCCAGGACGCCCTCCGCGCCTTCGGGGCTGAGCACGGCATCGCGACCGAGGCGTGGTCCCCGATCGCCCAGGGCAAGGTGCTGGCGGATCCCACGATCACCCGCATCGCGGAGCGGGTGGAGCGGACCCCGGCGCAGGTGGTGCTGCGCTGGCACATCCAGCGCGGGGACATCGTCTTCCCCAAGTCCGTGACGCTGAAGCGCATCCAGGACAACTTCGCGCTCTTCGACTTCGAGCTGACCGAGGGGGACATCGGCGAGATCTCGGCCCTCAACCGGGACGAGCGCACCGGCCCCGACCCGGACACGTTCAACGGCTGAGCGGGACACGGCCGCACGCGGGCCCGGCCCGGGGACACCCCGGGCCGGGCCCGCGCCGTGTGGCGAGGGCATGGGGCGCGCCGCCGCCGCTACCGGGCGAACGTCCTGAGGTTTTCGGCGAGCGAGCTGATGGCCGCCGGGTTGCGCGGGCTCTCGACGAGGTCCACGTAGTCGAGGACGACGATCCGGTCGTTCTTGATCGCGGAGACTCCGGCGAGCGGCTTGTAGCTCTTCAGGAACTTCCGCTTCTCCTCCGCGCCGGTGTCACCGTAGTCGTTGATGACGATGACCTCGGGGTCGCGGTCGACCACCGTCTCCCAGCCCACGGTCGTCCAGCTGTCCTCGAGGTCCTTCATGATGTGGTCGCCGCCGGCCTTGGTGATGATGTCGTGCGGTCCGGCGTACGCGCCCGAGGTCAGCGGCTTGTCCTTGCCGTCGTCGTACAGGAAGACGCGGAGGCGGTCGTCGCCCGTCGCCGCCCGGGAGCGCGCGTCGGCGAACTCCTTGCGGAAGGAGGTGATGAGGGTGTCGGCCCGGTCCTCCACGTCGAAGATCTCGCCGAGGTTGCGCAGGTCGGTGTAGAGCGCTTCGAGCGGGGGCATGACGCCGCGGGCCTTGCCCTGGCCGTTGCGGCACGACTCGCTGAGCAGGTACGAGTCGACGCCCACCCGCTCCAGCTCGGCGGGGGTGAACCCCTCCCCCTCGTTGAAGCCGTAGTTCCAGCCGGCGAAGACGAGGTCGGCGCGGGCGTCGAGGACCAGCTCCTTGTTGATGCGGTCCTTGGAGAGCCATGTGGTCTTCTTGTAGCCGCCCTTCCACGGCACGGAGGTCATGTCGCCCTTGTCGTCGGGCATGACGTATCCGGCCATGTGGTCCTCGAGTCCGAGGGCGAACATGATCTCGGTGATGCCGACGTCGTTCGTCACGACGCGCTCCGGGGCCCGGTCGAAGCGCTTCTTCTCGCCGCAGTTCTCGACGGTCACCGGGTAGTGGCCGTCGGCGGCGGACGTGCCGCCCTCGCCGTCCTCCCGGGAGGTGACGTCGGCTCCGCAGCCGGTGAGGGCCAGGGCGGCGGCGAGGAAGAAGGCCGCGGGGCGCAGGGGGTGGGGCATGGTGGTCGGGCTCCTCAGGGTGCGGGGTGGGCGGGCGGAAGGTCGAAGAGGAGCTGGAGCGCTCCGGTCTCGGGGTGTGCGACGCGATGGGCCCGTACGCCGAAGACGTCGGCGAGCAGGTCTGCAGTGAGGACGTCGTCCGGCGTCCCGGAGGCCACGATCCGGCCGCCGGCGATGACGTGGAGGGCATCGCAGTGCAGGGCCGCGAGGTTCAGGTCGTGCAGGGCGGCGAGGACGGTCGGGCCGCTGGCCCGGACGAGGCGGAGGACTTCCAGTTGGTGGGCGATGTCCAGGTGGTTGGTGGGCTCGTCCAGCACCAGGACCCGTGGTTGCTGGGCGAGTGCGCGGGCGATGAGGACCCGTTGCCGCTCTCCGCCCGACAGGGTCAGGAAGCCGCGCTCGGCCAGGTGAGCCGCACCGACGTCCCGCAGCGCCCCGTCGCAGACGCGGCGGTCCTCGTCGGTTGTCCGGGCCACCGGCCCCTGGTGGGGCGTCCGTCCCATGGCGACGATCTCGGCGACGGTGAAGTCGAATTCGGCGACCGCGTCCTGCGGCAGCGCGGCGAGCCGCCGTGCGCCCTCCCGGGTGGTCAGGGCGTGCAGGTCCTCACCGCCGATCCTGACGGCTCCGGCCGAGGGGCGCAGGGCCCGGTAGACGCAGCGCAGCAGGGTGGACTTGCCGCTGCCGTTGGGCCCGACCAGACCGACCAGCTCTCCGTCGGCCGCGCCGAGGGTGACCTCGTCCACCAGGCGTGCGCCGGCGATCTCGACGGTGAGCGCGTCGATGTCGATCCGCATCAGATGCCCCCGAAGGAGTAGGCGCGTCGGCGCATGAGGAGGATGAAGCAGGGAACGCCGATGACCGCCGTCAGGACGCCCACCGGGAGTTCGGCCGGGGCGAGCACCACGCGTGAGAGGACGTCGACCCAGATCAGCAGGACGGCCCCCGCGAGGGGCGCGACGGCCAGGAGTCTGCGGTGGTCCGCCCCGACCAGCATGCGTGCGGCGTGCGGGACCATCAGTCCGACGAAGCCGATCGCTCCGCTGACGGCGACGACGGCCCCGGTGACGGCGGCGGAGACGAGGAAGAGTTCCCGGCGCAGCCGCCGGGGGTCGACGCCGAGCGCGGCGGCGGTCTCGTCGCCCATGGCGAGGGCGTTCAGCCTGCGCGCGGACCAGGCGAGGTGGGCGAGGCCGGCGAGTACGGACCCGGCGGCGATCGGCACGGCGGCCCAGTTGGCCCCGCTGAGGCTGCCCAGCAGCCACATCATCGCGGAGCGGGCCGCTTCCCCGCGCTCGGCGGCGAACACCATGAACGTGGTGACGGCGGAGAACCCGTAGTACATCGCGGTGCCCGTCAGGACCAGCCGGAGCGGGGTCAGTCCGCGTTCGGTGCGGGCCACCGCGTACACGAGCGTCATGGCGAGGAGGGCGGAGGCGAACGCCGCCGTGGACAGGGCCCAGACGCCCAGCGCGCCCATGGCCCCGAAGATGAGGACGGCGTTGGCGCCGACCGCCGCGCCGGAGGAGATGCCGAGCACGAACGGGTCGGCGAGCGCGTTGCGGACCATGGCCTGGACGGCGACGCCGATGGCGGACAGTCCGGCCCCGACGACGGCGGCCAGCACGGCGCGGGGCAGGCGCAGTTCCCAGACGATGGTGTACGCCGGGACCTCGTCGGGGCCGATCGCCCCGCCGGTCAGCCCCGCCCACAGATAGCGCGTCACCTCCGCCCAGGAGAGCCCCGACGCCCCGAGCGCCGCCCCGCAGAGCAGCGAGACGGGCAGGGCGAGGCAGAGGCCGGTCAGCAGGAGGGGCAGGGGGACGCGGCGGAGCGGCGCCGGTCCGGTGCCGACGCGCGCGGGACGCGGGAGCTCGGCGGGTATGCGGTCGAGGGACGTGGCCACGGGGGCGGTCGCTTTCGCCTCGGGCCGTGCGTCGCGCGGGGAGGTGCGGCCGCGGCCGGCGGCCGTCCCGCACAGCGCCCTTTCGCAGTCCACGGCGAATGGTCAGGAGCCTTCTCCCCCACGGGTGATCGGGCTCGTGGAACCGGGGGCTCCACCTACCGTTGCGGGTCAGCGCCGGATTTCGACCGGACTTCCCCCGCGGGGACATCGCAGCTTAGCGCGTACGTTCGGGCCGCCGTCGGCGAGGGCGGGAGGGGCCGGTCACACGGCGGGAGCGGGTGCGGGAGGCAGCAGCTCCGTCATCACGGCGCGCGGCAGCGACGGGTTGGCGGCGGCCGCCTCGGCTGACCGGACGTCGGCGCCCGTCACCAGGGCGGTGATGGCCTGCGGGGGGAGCGCCGGGTGCCCGGCGGCCACGACGCGCGCCTCGGGATCGTCCAGGCAGGCGAGGAGCGCGGGGGCGGTGGCGTTGGCATGGCCGGCGATCGCCCTGAGCGCCTTGCGCACGGGTGGCCGGCGCCGGGCCAGCTCGGCCAGGAGCGCCGGGGTCGCGTCGGGGTTGGCCGCGATGCCGGCGATGACCTGGACGCCGTGCCGACGGGCCAGATCGCGGAGCCGGGGCTCCGCCAGCCCGGGGTGCGACGCGACGGCACCGGCCACCTTGGCGTCGGGGTCGGCCGCCAGGGCGTCGAGAAGGCCGGCGGGGAGGTCGCGTCGTCGCGCCGCGAGCATGCGTACGGCCGGGTCGGCCGATGCGGCGAGAGCCGCGATTTCGGTGGGCGACGCGGAGTCCGTCTGGGGCAGCGGCGCGGTGCCGGTCCTCGTGCCGCTCGCCAGGCGGGTGAGCACGTCGAGCGGTATGCGCGGGTTCCCGGCGAGCGCTCGCCGGACATCGTGGCAGGCGTCGTCGGCGAGCGCGCGCATCACGTCGTCGCCGATCGCGGGATTCTCGGCCAGCTCGGCGCGGATCCCGGGGACGGGGTCGCGGGCCAGCGTCTCGTACGCCTCCGGGGGCAGGTCGCGGCGGGCGGCGAGCGGCCATCGCAGCAGCCGCGAGGGGTGGTCGGCGAAGGGGGTGACGGCTTCGGCGGGGGTGGTGGGGTTGTGGAGAGCCGCCCGGAGCAGTTCGTGTGCCGCACAGGTGTGGAGGCCGTCCCAGGAGGGCTCGGGCGCGGGGTCGTGGTCCGGCGTCAGGCCGTGGTCGGGCGACGGCGGTTCGCCTTCGCGGGCCGGGCAGTGGTGGGGTGCGGGCGGCCCGTCGCCGTTCAGCAGGGAGGCCAGTGCGGACGGGGGTGTCGCTTCGTTGGCCGCCACCGCGCGACGCACCTCGGTGCGCGGGTGCGCCGCGAGCCGGGCGGCCACGTGCGCGGGGGCCCGCAGGGCGGCCTCCGCGACGACTCGTGTCTCCGGGTCCGTCAGCAGGGCGTCGAGCACGTCGGGCGGCAGGTCCGGGCAGGCGGCCAGCTTCTCCCGGTGCTCGACGACCGGATCGGCCGCGAGGCGGCGCGCCCACGCGGCGGGGCCCGCGCCCGTGTCGAGCAGGGCGAGGGCCACGTCGGGACGGGCCCGGGGGTCGATGTCCGCCGCGGTCAGCCGGCCCTCGTACGCGAGACGCACCGCGCTCTCCTCGACCCGCCCGGCCAGGGCGACCGCCTGGGCGTGGCTGAGGTCGGAGCGGACGGCGAGGCGGTCGGCCGTCTCGTCGTCGGCGACGGCTATCAGCCGGTCGACCAGGGCGGGCGGCAGGTTCTCGTTCGCGGCGAGCCCGCGCAGGAGGTGGTTCACGGAAGGCATCCTGCCGGGTCGGCGGCCGGCGCGCAGGTCGTTTCCGCAGGCGCGGACGGCCGGGGAAACGCGGTTCGGCGACCGGCGCGGGGAGCCGCGTTCACCAGTGGACGCGCGCCGCCACGGGCAGGTGGTCGCTGCCGGTGGCGGGCAGCACCCAGGCGCTCGCGGGCTTCACACCGCGTACCAGGATCTGGTCGATGCGTACGACGGGGAAGGCGGCCGGCCAGGTGAACCCGAAGCCCGCTCCGGCCACCTCCTGGGCCGGTTCCATCCGCGCGGTGAGGGCGGTGTACGCGCGGTCGTCCGGGGTGCCGTTCAGGTCGCCGAGCAGCACCACCCGCTCGGTCTTCTCGGCGGCGACCGCCCGGCCCAACGCCTCTGCGCCGGCGTCGCGCTGCCCCGAGGCGAGGCCGGCCCGGGGATTGACGCGGACCGACCCGAGGTGGGCGGCGTACACCGCGAGCGGTCCGCGGTCGGTGGCCACGGTGGTGCGCAGGCCCCGGTTGTCGACCAGCTTCTCCTCGGCGGGTTTGGCGGCGCCCAGCGGCCCGGCATCCATCGCGACGTCGACCGGGCGGGTGTCCGACAGCGGGAACCTGCTCCACACCCCGACCGTGCCCAGCACCGTGTGGTGCGGGTACACCGCGGCAAGTTCCCTCTCGTACGTCCCCCGGGCGTGCGCGGCCAGCTCCTCCAGGGCCAGCACGTCCGCACCGGAGCCGGCGAGCGCGCGGGCGGTGCCGGTCGGATCGGGGTTCTCCGCGCCGACGTTGTGGGAGACCACCATGAGGTCGCCGGCCGGGTGGGTCTTGTCGGTGAGCAGCCCGCCGAAGAGGTTCAGCCATGCGGCGGCCGGCACCAGCAGGGCGAGCGCGGCGGAGGCGGAGCGGCGCAGCAGCGCACCGGCCGCCAGCGGCAGGATCAGCAGGCCGAACCAGGGGAGGAAGGTCTCGACGAGGCTCCCGAGGTTCCCGATCCGGTTCGGAACGCTCGCGTGCAGCAGCAGGAACAGGCCCAGGAGCACCGCAGCGGCGGCGAGCAGCGGGCCGCGCCGCCACACGCCCGGCCTGCGGGGCGCGTCCGCCGCACCCCGGCCGTCGGTGGCGCCGGGGTCCTCGCGCGTACCGCCGGTGCCGGGTGTGCCGGGCGGGCGCGGTCGCCCGGCCGTGCCGTCCCCGTTCACCGGGTCGGGGTGGGAGGCCGTCGTCCGTCCTCGTTCGCCGCCGTCCGCGGTCGCGGCCGAGGGGTCGTCGGGCCGATGCCGGGGGTCCGGGCGGGTACGGGAGGCCGGCGTGCGCGCCGACAGCGGAGATCGCGTCATGCCGCCAGTGAAGGCGGGGCGCGGTTGCCCGCGCGTATGCCCTTTTCGATACGCCGACCATAGGTGCCGGCTCCTACCATCGGACGCATGCGTGTGCTGATCGTCGAGGACGAGCCCTTTCTGGCGGAGGCCATCCGCGACGGTCTGCGGCTGGAGGCGATCGCCGCCGACATCGCGGGGGACGGCGGCACCGCGCTGGAGCTGCTGGGCGTCAACACGTACGACATCGCCGTCCTCGACCGTGACGTTCCGGGTCCCTCGGGTGACGAGATCGCCCGGCGCATCGTCGCCTCCGGCAGCGGCACACCGATTCTCATGCTGACCGCCGCCGACCGGCTCGACGACAAGGCGTCGGGGTTCGAACTCGGCGCCGACGACTACCTGACGAAACCGTTCGAACTGCGGGAGCTCGCTCTCCGGCTCCGGGCTCTCGACCGCAGACGGGCCCACAGCAGACCTCCTGTCCGGGAGATCGCGGGCCTGCGGCTCGACCCGTTCCGCAGAGAGGTGTACCGGGACGGGCGGTATGTCGCGCTGACCCGGAAGCAGTTCGCCGTCCTTGAGGTGCTGGTCGCCGCGGAGGGCGGAGTCGTCAGCGCCGAGGAGCTGCTCGAACGCGCCTGGGACGAGAACGCCGACCCGTTCACCAACGCCGTGCGCATCACGGTGTCGGCTCTGCGCAAACGTCTCGGGGAGCCCGGGATCATCGTGACGCTGCCGGGCGCCGGCTACCGCATCGCGGCGACGCCGGAGGCCGGGGGCGGTGCGGGCCGTGGCCGCGGGCGGGGCTGACGTGGTCGGGGCGGAGGGGGCCGGGGCCAGGCGGCCCGGGTTGAGCGTCCGCCTCAGGCTCACCCTCAGCTACGCCGGGTTCCTCATGGTGGCGGGCGTCCTGCTGCTCGCGGCGGTGTGGGTGTACCTCCTGGAGTACGTGCCCGACGACTGGAACCAGCGCATGCTGTACCAGAACCCCAACCGTCAGCTCCTCGCGTACACCTTCGCCCCGGCGGCCGCCACCGTCCTGGGGATCCTTCTCGTGTTCGGTCTGGTGGGCGGGTGGTTCCTGGCGGGGCGGATGCTCGCCCCGCTGACCCGGATCACGGAGGCCACCCGCACGGCCGCGCGGGGCTCGCTCTCCCACCGGATCAGGCTGCCGGGCCGTGGGGACGAGTTCCGTGAACTGGCCGACGCGTTCGACACGATGCTGGCGCGGCTCGAAGCGCACGTCGCGGAGCAGAGGAGGTTCGCCGCCAACGCCTCCCACGAACTGCGCACGCCGCTCGCGGTGTCGAGGACGCTCCTCGAAGTGGCCCGCGCCGATCCCGGCCGGGCGACCGGCGAGGTCATCGACCGCCTGCACGCCGTCAACAACCGGGCGATCGACCTCACCGAGGCGCTGCTGCTGCTCAGCCGCGCCGAGCGGGGGACGTTCGCACGGGAGCACGTCGATCTGTCGCTGATGGCGGAAGAGGCCGCCGAGACCCTGCTCCCCCTCGCGGAGGGACGCGGTGTCACCGTCGAGGCGCACGGCGACATCGCCTTCACGACCGGATCACCGGCCCTGCTGCTCCAGCTGACCACGAACCTGGTGCACAACGCGATCGTCCACAACCTGCCGGAAGCGGGCACCGTCCGGGTCACCACGAGCGTCCGCCCCGGGGCGGTGGAGCTGGCCGTCGAGAACACCGGGGCGCCGCTCCCGGCCGAGCTGGTGCCGACGCTCACCGAACCGTTCCGGCGCGGCGTGGAACGGCTGCGGACCGACGACGCGGGCGTCGGCCTCGGGCTGGCCATCGTCGAGACCATCACGCGCGCCCACGACGGGACGCTCGCTCTGGCGGCGCGCCCGGGCGGCGGGCTCCGCGTCACGGTGGTGCTTCCCGCCGCCGCCCCGCGCGCCGACGGGTGAGCGACGGCGGCCGGGGGCCGTACGGCAGGATGGGACCATGAGCGTAGTCAAGATCAATGTGCTGACCGTCCCCCAGGAACAACGCGAGACGCTGGAGAAGCGCTTCGCCTCCCGCGCCCACGCCGTGGAGAGCTCCGACGGCTTCGAGTGGTTCGAGCTGCTCCGGCCCGTCGAGGGCACGGACGACTACCTCGTCTACACGCGCTGGCGTGACGAGGAGTCCTTCCAGGCGTGGATGGAGGGACCGATGAAGGCGGCCCACCAGGGCGGCGGCGCCCCGAGCGGCGAGCGCCCGAAGCCTGCGGCCAGCGGTTCGACCGTGTGGTCCTTCGAGGTCGTGCAGCAGGCGGCGCCCAAGCAGGCGTAGCCCTCCTCGTACGCGTACGGGCGGGTGGTGGCGCGGCCACGCCCGTCCGGTGCGGTGCGGCCGAGCAGGGCGGGCTCGGCGGGCGGACCGGCCGCCGAGCCCTGCGGCTGCCCGTCCCCTCGCCGCTCCCGTCGCGGTTCCCGGCTGCTGGCCCGTGTGCGTCAGCGGTCGGTCGGCGGCAGTCCGGCGAGACCGGTCTCACGCATCACGCGTTCCACGGTCGTCTCCAGGGCGCTGTCGTGGCCGATCACCGTCTCGACCCCGCCGGGCAGCAGGTCTCCGGGGCGGTACCACTCTCGCAGGTGGCTCTCGTGGACCTCGTCGGCGATCGGTTTGGTCGCGTGCCGGGCCACGGTCTCGGCGAACGGCACGTCCAGGTAGTACCCGTGGGTCGGCCCGCGGTGGTCCGTCCGCAGCCCGGCGAGCATGGCGCCGTAGTGGTCGGCGTAGAGGATGCCCTCCACCACGACGTGGTAGCCGGCGTCCAGGGCGTAGCGGGCCGTCAGGTCGATCAGACCGATGTTCGCCTCTCCGGGACGGTCGCGTTCGCGCAGCACGGTACGGCGGATGGCGTCCTGGCCCACCACCGCCAGTCCACGCCCGAAGGCGGAGCGCAGCGCGGTCGCGACGCTCGATTTCCCCGATGCGCTGTTGCCGCGCAGAATGATCAACCGGGTCTCTTCGGTGCCGACCTTCACGGAGCCCACGGTAGAGGTCCGGGAGGCTTCCGCGTCCCGGATCCGGGGTTCCCGCGCCCGCGCCCCGGGTCGTACGCGGCGTACGCGGGGTCACTCCCAGGGCGCACGCCGTCTCCTCCCGGTGGTTGATTCCGCTCGCCCCGTCCGTTTTTAAGATCATTCTCCGAGCAACGGACCGACCGACCCGGTGGAGCGCCCCATGACCCTTCTGGATGTACTGCTGGACGCGGTCCGTGAGGCCCCCGGGCAGACCGTCGTCCATGTCCGTGGCGACGGGAGCGAGCTGACGGTCACCCTGAGCGAACTGCTGGACGACGCCCTGCTGGTGGCCGGCGGCTTCCGTGAGGCGGGGGTGGCACGCGGGACGTGTGTGCCGTTGTTCGCCGACCGCAGCGAGGACTTCCAGCCCATGTTCTGGGGCGCGGTGGCGGCCGGGCTGGTTCCGGTTCCGCTGGCTCCGGACACCCGGCGGGCGCTGCCGGTCTGGGAGCACCTGGGGCGGCCGCCCGTCGTGGTGGACGCCGCGACCGCTTCGCTGGCCGACGGTTTCCCCTCCGGTGTCCGGGTCCTGGCCCTCGACGCCCTGCGGGAGGGGCCGGCGGTGCGGGAGCCGGTCGCCGCCGGGCCCGACGACGTGGCGTTCCTGCAGTTCTCGTCCGGCAGCACCGGCGCGCCCAAGGGCGTGGAGGTGACGCACGGCGCGGTGCTGGCCAATCTGCGCCAGATACGCGAGGCGTCCGCCCTGTGCGCGGACGACGTGGTGGTCAGCTGGATGCCGTACTTCCACGACATGGGGCTCATCGGCACGCACCTCGCCCCGCTGGCCGCACGGGCCCGGCAGGTCAAGGTCGGCCCCATGTCGTTCGCCAAGCGTCCGCGCCTGTGGTTCGAGGTGGCGGCCCGGCACCGGGGAACGGTGCTCTCCGCGGCCAACTTCGCCCTGGCACTCGCCGTACGCCGGGTCCCCGACGAGGTCCTGGCGCGGCTGGACCTGTCGGCCGTACGCGTCCTCCTGGTCGGGGCCGAGCCGATCGCGCCGACCGTGTGGCGTGCCTTCGCGGCCAAGACCCGGCCCGCCGGGCTGGACCCGGCGGCGGCCCGGCCCGTGTACGGCCTGGCGGAGGCGACGCTGGCGGTGACCTTCCCGCCGCCGGGCGAGGTCGCCGCGCCGCTGGTCCTGGACCGGGCGGCGTTGAGCGGGGGCGTCGTGGTGGACGCCGAACCGGGTGACGGCGCCGTCGAGTTGATGGACGTCGGGCCGCCGGTGGCCGGGTGCTCCGTACGCGTCGTCGACGACGCGGGGGCCGTCCTCGGGGACCGGCGGGTCGGGCACATCATGGTGAGCGGCCCCCACCTGGCCCGTGGCTACCACGGACTTCCCGAGGTGAGCGCGGAGGTGTTCGCCGGGGGCTGGCTGCGCACCGGTGATCTCGGGTTCCTGAGGGACGGGCGGCTGTGCGTCACGGGCCGGCACAAGGACGTGCTGTTCCTCAACGGCCGCACCTTCCACGCCCCGGACATGGAGGAGGTCGCGGCGGCGACGCCCGGGCTGCCGTCCGGGGCCCCGGCGGTGGTCGGTTCGACCGACCCCGTCAGCGGTGCGGAGCGCGTCGTGGTGTTCGTTCCCTGGGCGCGGCCCGCGCACGGCGCGGCGGAGGTGCTGGAACGCGTGGCGGCCCGCGTGCGCGAGGCGTTGCTCCACGACGACGTACGGGTGCTGGCTCTGCCGCCCGCGTCCTTTCCCCGGACGACGAGCGGAAAACTGCAGCGGCGACGGCTGCGGGAGCGTTTCGAGGCGGGCGAGTTCGCGGCGTACGAGCGGGGTGCGCGCGGGCGGGCGGCGGGCGAGGGCGAAGCCGAGGGCGTCGTCGGTGCGAGGGGCGGCGAAAGCGGCGACGCCGGTACGACGGGCGGCGAGGGCGGTTCACCGCTCGCGGTGTGCGGCCGGGCGGAAGGCGGCCGGGCCCCGGACGTGAGCCGTGCGGCGGCACCCCGGGGGCGTGCGGAGACCGTCGAGGCGGTCCGGGGCGCGTGGGCCCGGGTGCTGGACCGGCCCGCCGAGTCGATCGGGGCGCACGAGCCGTTCGGAAGCCTCGGGGGCACGTCGCTCAAGGCGATGGAGGTGCTGGTGGCGCTGGAGGACGCGTTCGGTGTGACGCTGCCGCCGGCGGTCATCCGGGACCACGGCACGGTGTCCGCGCTCGCCGACCACCTGCTGCGGATCGCGCCCGGTAGCGCCGCCGCTCCCCCGCCGTCCGCCCCGGGAGCCGTGGGCGGCACCGCGTCGCGGGCCGGGGACGGCGTCCGCGGGGCAGCCGGGACGGCTGCCGCCTCCGGCCCCGCGGGCGCCTGCCCCACCGCCGTCATCGGTGTCGCCTGCCGGTTCCCCGGCGCCGACACCCCCGAGGCGTTCTGGGACCTGCTCGTGGAAGGGCGGGACGCCGTCTCCCCCGTACCGTCCGGGCGTTGGGACGAGGACCCTCGCGACCGCCGGGGCGGCCGGACGCGTTGGGCGGCGCTACTGGAGGATCCCGCCGCCTTCGACGCGGAGTGCTTCGGCATCGGCGCCGAGGAGGCGCGGGCGCTCGATCCGCAGGCGCGGATCTTCCTGGAACTCGCGCACGAGGCCCTGGAACGCGCCGGGTACGCGGGACCGCGGCGGCTCGATCGCCGGATCGGGGTGTTCGCGGCGGTCGGCGACAGCGGATACCGCGAGGTCCTGGACCGGGCCGCGGCCGACGGTTCTCCCCTGCCCGGCACACTCACCGGGAACCTGCCCTCCCTCATCGCCGCCCGCGTCTCCCAGCACCTCGATCTCGACGGTCCCGCTCTCGGCGTGGACACGGCGTGCTCGTCGGGACTGGTGGCGCTGCATCTGGCCCGGCGCAGCCTGCTGGACGGAGAATGCGACATCGCCGTCGTCGGCGGGGTCAACCTGCATCTGACCTCGTCCCCGCACCGGCTGCTCGAAGAGGTCCGGGCGCTGTCCCCGACCGGGCGCAGCCGCGCCTTCAGCGCCGACGCCGACGGGTTCGTCCCCGGGGAGGGCGGGGCGGCGATCGTCCTGACCAGCTTGGACGCCGCGCTGCTCGCGGACGATCCGGTGCTCGCGGTGGTCCGGGGCACGGCCGTCAACAACGACGGCCGGTCGATGAGCCTGATGGCCCCCCATCCGTTGCGCCAGCGCGAGGTCATCACCCGGGCCTACGAGGCGGCGGGCGTCGATCCCGCCGCTGTGACCTACGTCGAGGCCCACGGGACCGGCACGGCGGTGGGCGACCCGATCGAGCTGCGCTCGCTGGGGCACGCGTTCCCCGCGCGGCCGGACGGCGCTCCCCGGCTGCTCGGTTCGGTGAAGACGAACATCGGGCATCTGCTGAACGCCGCCGCGCTGCCCTCGCTGGTGAAGGTCGTACTGGCCCTGGGGCACCGCCGGCTCCCGCCGTCGCTGCACCACGCCACGCCCTCGGCGGGCCTCGCGTCCGCGGGCTTCCGGGTGGTGACCGAGGCCCTGGAGTGGAGGTCGGACGGGCCCCTGGTCGCGGGGATCAACGCGTTCGGTTTCGGTGGGACCAACGCCCACGCCGTGCTCGAACAGGCCCCGGAGGGATGGTCCGTGACGCCTGCGGCCTCCGTGCCGCCCGCATCGGTCGAAGAAGCCTCCCGGGAGGGCGCCGGGGCCTCGGCCGGCGGTCCTCACCTGCTGACCCTCTCGGCCCGGAGCGAGCCGGCGCTGCGGGAGGCGGTGGACCGGCTCGCCGAGCACCTGGAGCACCGTCCCGGCCTGCGCGAGGGCGATGTGTGCCGGACAGCGAGCACCGCCCGGGACGACGGGGCCCACCGGCTGGCGGTCGTCGCGGACGGTGATCTGCGGGAGCGGCTCGCCGCGCTCTCCTCCGCCGGCTCCGGCGACGTGCGCGGCGGCGTGGGGAGCGTCGTCCGGTCCCGGCCGCGCGTGGCGTTCCTGTTCCCGGGACAGGGCGCCCAGTTCTTGGGGCAGGACCGGGCGTTGTACGCCTCGGCCCCGGTGTTCCGCGAGGCGTTGGACGAGGCGTCCGCGCTCGTGGGCCCGGTGTCCGGCCGGTCCCTGCTGGACTGGGCCCTGGACCCGGAGGCGGACCCGGCCGCGCAGGCGGCGACGGAGGTGGCGCAGCCGCTCCTGGTCGCTTCCGGGGTGGCCCTGGCCCGCCAGCTGCGTGCCTGGGGTGTGGAGCCGGACGCGGTCCTCGGGCACAGCGTCGGGGAGATCACCGCCGCCTGTGCCGGCGGGATGCTGACGCTGCCCGACGCCCTGCGGTTCGCCGCCGAACGCGGCCGTCTCATGGGCGGGTTCACCGAGCCGGGCGCCATGCTCTCCGTGCTCGGGGCGGACGAGGCCGTCGCCGCCGCGGTGGCCGGCTCCGCCGGTGCCCTCGCGGTGGCCGCGTACAACGGTCCCGGTCTCCAGGTCCTCTCCGGGAGCGTGGCCGCCGTGGAGCGGGCGGCGCGCGAGTTCGACGCGCGGGGCGTCACGACGCGTCGTCTGCGTGTCTCCCGCGCCTTCCACTCCCCGCTGATGCGGCCGATCACCGGCCCGCTGGCCGACGCGGCGCGTGCGCTGGCCCCGGCGGCCCCGGCCGTGGCGCTGATGAGCACCGTCACGGCCGAGTGGCTGACGGCGCTCGGCCCGGAGTACCTGCGCGACCACGCCGAACGGCCGGTGCTGTTCGGGGCGGCCGTGGAGCGCCTGGCCCGGGAGGGGTACGACACCTTCGTCGAGGTCGGACACGGTGCGGCTCTGGCGGGCGCGGTCCGCGCGACGACGATGGCGTACGCGGACGGCTCCGCCACGCCAGGGACACGCGAGACGTCCGGGGTGAACGGGGCTTCCGGGGCTTCCGGGGCTTCCGGGGCGCACGGCGCCGACCGTCGCGCGGTCACGGTGCTGTGCGCCCTGCCGGGTCGTACGGCCGGCCGGGCGGACGCGGCGGGGCAGGCCGGTGACGAGCGCGGCGGACGCGGGGATCTGCTCGGGACCGTCGGCCGCCTGTGGTCGCTCGGCGTTCCGCTGGACCGGAGCGCGCTGGATCTGGGGCACCGCCGGATTCCGCTGCCCACCTACCCGTTCCGCCGCAGCCGTCACTGGCCCGGTACGACGAGACGCCCCCTGCTGCACCGGGTCGTGTGGGAGGAGGCCGCCCTGCCAGGACCGGCGGGCGGGGCCGTGCGTTCGGCCCTGGTGACCGGGCCCGACGCCGCGTCCGTCGACCGCCTGGTCTCCCTGCTCTCCGCCGAGGGCATCCGGGCGCACGCCCCGGGTGACGGCCCGCCGGACGCCGTGGTCCTGGTGGCAGGCCCCGCCCGCGCGCAGGACACCGCCGACGCCCTCTCCCGGGCCCAGGACATCGCGGTGGCCGCCTTCGACGAGACCCTGGCCCGGTACGACGAGACGCGCGCGGGCCGGCTGCTCGTGCTGACCGAGGACGTGCACACGACCGGAGCCGTACGGGAGGAGCCGCGCCCCGCCCACGCCGTGCTCGGCGGTCTTCTGCTGGCACTGCCCCAGGAGACCGAGGGCGCGGTCGCCACCGCCCTCGACCTGTGCTCGGCGGACACCCCGTCGCAGCGGCTGGCCGCCGTGCTCGCCGAACTCGGTGCGGTCGGCGTGCCGGGCCGGACCGTCACCGTCGCCTCGCGTGGCGGGCAGCGGCTCACCCGCCGTTTCGTCCCGTTGACCGGCGACGACGGGGCGCTTCCCGCCGCGGTCCCGCCGCCGTTGCCGCCCGACGGGACCTTCCTCATCACCGGAGGCGGCGGTGGGATCGGCGCCGCGCTCGCCCGGGAACTCGCGGCCCGGGGCCGCCCGGCGCTCGTGCTCACCGGACGCTCCCCCCTGCCGCCCGCGGGCCTCGTCGAGGAACTGCGTTCGCTGGGTGCGACCGTCCGGTACCGCGCCGCCGATGTCACGGTGGAGCGGGACGTGGACGCGCTCGTCGCGGAACTGCCCCGTCTCGACGCCCTCTTCCACACGGCGGGTGTCATCCGCCCGGGGACCCTGCGCGACCGGCGTGCCGAGGAGACGGCCGAGGCCCTCGCCGCGAAGACCCGGGGCACCCTGCTGCTCTCGCTCGCGCTGCGCCGGTACGGGCTCGATCCGGCGGTCCGTGTCGCGTTCTCCTCCGTCAGCGCCGTCCTGCCCGGTCTGGCGGGCGCGCTGGGCGACTACGCCGGGGCCAACGCCTTCCTGGACGCGTTCGCCGGTGCGGAACGGCGTGCCGGACGCCGCTGGCTCTCCGTGAACCTCGCGGCGGTGGCCGGGACGGGTATGGCGGCGGGCCTGGGCACCGGCTCGGCCGCCGTACGCGACGGAGCCGGCCGCCCGGTCGGACTGACCTCCGTGCTGGCCGCGCTCCATACGGCCTGTGGCGTCGACGCGGCTCAGCTGCTGCTCGCCGACCTGTCGCCGTCCCCGCGAACGGCGGTCGTCACGTCCGCGACCACCCGGGCGGACGGAACGGCGACGCGTCCGCCCGGCGCACCGGCCGTTTCCGGCACCCCGGCTGTTTCCGGCGCACCGGCTCCGAGTGAGGCGGCGGGCGACGGATCCCGGCCCGGCACCCCCACCACCGTCCTGCTGCGCCGGCTGCTGGCAGGGGCGCTGCGGCTGCCCGACGCCGCGGTCCCCGACGACGAGCCGTTCCTCTCCCTCGGGCTGGACTCGCTCGCCGCCGTCGATCTCGTCCGGCAGCTCGAACGGGAGTTGGGCAGGACCCTGCCCGCCACGCTCTTCTTCGAGTACCGGACCGTCGCGGAGCTCGCCGCCCACCTCGACACCACGCCGGCGTCGTCCGCCGCCCCTTCCTCGCCGGCCGTCGCCTCCCCCGCACCGGAGGGGCGCCCCTTCCCGCTCACCCCCGTCCAACTGGCGCTGCACACGAGCAGCCGCCTCCACCCGGACGTCCCGGCCCACGGCTACGTCCGGCAGACCGTCCGGGGCCCCCTCGACGCCGAGCTCCTGGGCCGAGCGCTCACCGCGCTCGCCGAGCGGCACACCATGCTGCGCGTCCGTATCGGCCGTGCGGGAGCCATCGGGGACGGCGGCGCGCCGACCGCCCCGACGCAGTACGTCGCACCGCCCGCCGCGCTCAGCGACTGGTACGAGGTCCGCGAGCTCTCCGGCCCTGTCGAGGAGCTGGAGACAGCCCTGTGCAACCGGCCGTTCGACCTCTCCTCCGAGCCGCCGGTGCGCGCCCTCCTCGCGCGCGAGAACGCGGACCTGTCCCATCTGGTGCTGGTGGTCCACCACGCGGCCGGCGACGGCTACAGCCTGAACGTCCTGGCCGGAGAGCTGTGGGCCCTCTACACCGCGCTCGCCCACGGCGAGGAGCCCCGGCTCCCCGCCCTGGACGCCGACTTCGCGGGATACGCGGCCGCTGTCGCCGCCGAGCGGTCCTCCGCCGAGGGCTCGGCGGCGCTCGACGCGGACCGGCGGTACTGGACCCCGCGGCTGGCCTCCCGGGGCGAGCCGCCGCGCCTGCCGTACGACGGTGACCCCGCCGGCCCGCCCGCCGCACCCATGACTACCTGTCAGAGCTCCCTCGACCCGGTGCTGACCGCCGCGTTGGAGCGGCGCGCGGCCGCGCGCGGGGTGAGCCTGTTCCATCTGCTCCTCGCCGTGCACGTGCGCTGTCTGGCCCGGTGGAGCGGGCAGCGGGACATCGCGGTGAACGTCGCCCGCGCCCGGCGCGACCACCGGGGGACGGGCCTGGACCGGCTGGTGGGGCCGCTCGCCGACTCGTTGCCCCTGATCTGCTCGACCGGCCCGGAGGAACCGGTCGACGCCCTGGCCGAGCGGCTGGCGGGGATCTGGTTGGAGAGCGAGCGCCACGCGAGCCTCACCGGCCTCGATCTGGCGCGGCTGCTGCCTGCCGAGCCGTCCGGGGCGGGCCCCCGGACCGTGTCCCCGGCCGGGTTCAGCTTCTCGCGGTTCCCCGTCGAACTCGACGGGCGGTGCCCGGTCGGTGTCCGGCCGACCGCCGCGGGCACCGCCACCGCCGCGACGCGCCTGAGTCTGCTGTGCTGGCAGGACGAGTCCGTGCTGCGCTTCTCGTGGAACTTCCCCACCCGGCTCTTCGCGCCGGCGACGGTGGAACGTCTCGACCGCGACTTCCACGCCGTGCTGACCGCGCTCGTCCGGCCCGACGCACCGGCGCTCCCCGCGACCCGGCCGGAGCCCGGCACGTCCGAGCGGACGCCGGCCGCCGGGCCCGACGCGCCGACGCCGCTTCCCGTCCGGGACGCGGATCTCGGCCCGGACGCCCGGACGGCCACACTCGTGAGCCGGTTGGTCGAGCGGTTCCGGGCCGTGCCGGACGCGGTCGCCGTCGACACCGGCGCCACCACCCTCACGTACGCCGAACTCGACCGCGCCTCCCACGCGCTCGCCACCGCGCTCCTCAGCCGGGGAGTGGTCCCGGGCAGCCTCGTCGGGCTGCTCACCGAACCCGGCGCCGACACCGTCGTGTCGGTCGTCGCGGCCCTGCGCGCCGGGGCGGGCTGGGTCCCCCTGGATCCCGGTCACCCGGCCGCGCGGCTGACGGACCAGCTCAGGCGGTCGGGGGCCCGTACGGTGCTGTGCCACGCCGCCACCCGGGCGGTGGGCGCTTCTCTCGGCGACGTCACCCTGGTGTCGGTCGACGACGCGGCCCGGATGCCCGCGGTGTCGACCGACGACGCGGACCGGGCGCCCGCACCGCTGCCGGGCGCTCACCCCGTACCCGACCGCCCGGCCGACGCCGACGCGATCGCGTACGTGATCTTCACTTCGGGTTCCACCGGCCGCCCCAAGGCCGTGCCCGTCACCCACCGGTCGATGGAGAACTACCTCGACTGGGCCGTCGACACCTTCGGATACGACGAGCACGACCGGCTCGCCCAGACCGCGTCGCCCTGCTTCGACGCCTCCGTCCGCCAACTCCTCGCCCCGCTGCTCGTCGGCGCGACCGTGGTCACGGTGGACTGGGACCTGCTGCGCGATCCCGACCGGCTGCTGACGCACGTCGAACGCGCCCGCATCACCGTCTGGAGCTCCGTCCCCACCCTCTGGGAACAGCTCCTGAACGCCTCCGAGGAACGGGTGCGGCGCGGCGTGCCCCGGCCGGACCTGTCCGCTCTCCGGTGGGTCCACGTCGGCGGTGAGGCCCTGTCACCGGCCCACGTCCGCCGCTGGTTCGACTTCTACGGCGACGGGCAGCGGATCGCCAATCTGTACGGTCCGACCGAGGCGACCATCAACACGAGCTGCCACATCATCAGCTCCCGGCCGGACGACACGGTCCGGCGGCTCCCGATCGGCCGGCCGGTGGCGGGCACGCGGGTGATGGTCGTCGGACCCGAGGGCGAGCCCCGGGCCCCCGGCGAGCCCGGCGAACTCCTGATCTCCGGCATCGGGCTGACCGCCGGATATCTGGGCGAACCGGCGCTCACCGAGGCCGCGTTCACCGTCCGGGACGGTCGCCGCTGGTACCGCAGCGGCGACCGGGTGCGGTGTTCGGAGGACGGGGTCCTGGAGTTCCTCGGGCGACTGGACGACCAGGTGAAGATCCGTGGCAACCGGGTCGAGCCGGGTGAGATCGAGGCGGTGCTCCAGATCCGCCCCGACGTCGGCAGCGCCGTCGTCCTCGTCCAGGAGGGCCGCCTCGTCGCCTTCGTGACTCCCGGTCACGGGGCATCGCAGGCCGAGGCCGCGGAGCTCCGGCACCACCTCGCACGGTCGCTGCCCCCGTACATGCTGCCGTCGCGGATCACCCGGGTCGACCGGATGCCGCTGACCGGCACCGGGAAGATCGACCGCCGCGCGCTCCTCGGCCTCCGGGAACCGTCCGCCCCGGCGGGGCCGGGCACGGAAGCCGGCGCGGGTTCGGGCGGTGCGCCCGTCCCGCCCCCGTCCCGTACGGCACCGCGCACGGCGCCCCGTACACCGACGGAGGTCCGGCTGGCCGGCATCTGGTCCGCCCTCCTCCGGACCGACGACGTGTGCCGTGAGGACGACTTCTTCGTCCTGGGCGGCGACTCCCTGCTCGTGCTGGAGGTGTTCGCCCGGCTGGAGCGGCACGGCGGACCGCTCCCCCGGCCGACCGCCGTCTACCGCCACCGGACTCTCGCGGCGCTCGCGGCGGCGCTGGACGAGGCGGCGGCGGGCTGTGTGCCGGAGGCCCCGGTCGTCTTGCCGGCCGAGCGCCCCGGCCGGGAACGGCCGGAGGGCCTTGCTCCCGCGCCGGTCCCGCTCACCCCGACGCAGCGGGGCTTCCTGCTGGCCGAGGCCCTGGCCCCGGGCGCCACCTCGTCGTGGCTCACCCGGCTGCGGCTGCGCGGCCACCTCGACGGCGACCGCTTCCAGCGCGCGGTGGACACCCTCGTCGCCCGCCACGCGATGCTGCGCACCGTCTTCCCCGCAGGGGCCCGTCCGGCGGTCCAGCAGGAGCTTCCGTCCTCGCTGCGGCTCCCCGTCGACTTCGAGACCGTCAACGGCCCGGAGCAGGTCGAGGAGCGGGTCGCCGCCGAGCGGGCCCGCCGCTTCGAGCCGTGGGCGTGGCCGCTGCTGCGCCTCCGCGTGCTCACCGTCGCCCCCGACGAGCACGTCCTGGTGGTGCACGCCCACCACATCATCGGCGACGGCTACAGCGCCGCGCTCCTGATCCGTGAGCTGACGACCGTGTACGACACGCTCACGGACGGCGGCGAACCCGCCCCGGCACCGCCGCGCAGCACCTTCCACGACCACGCCCGCCGACTCGCTGAGCGTACGGAGGCAGCCGCAGGCACAGGCGCGGACCCCGGGGGCCGGTGGGCGCGGCTCGGTGCGCCCTACACTCCTCCGGCTCTCTCCGCCCGTACGACGACGGCGGGCGGACCGGTACGCGCCGTGGACGCGCGAGCCCTGTTCCACACCCGCGGGTTCACGCTCGGCACCGGCCAGGTGGCGGCGCTGCGCCGGCTCGCCGCCGCCCGCGGCGGCTCGGGCCTCCACGCACCCGTCCTCACCGCCTACTACCGGGCCTTGGCAGCCGTCACCGGCCGCGGCGACCTGGTGCTCGGCCTCGCGGTGAGCGGCCGGGAGAACGCCCTGCCCGACGCGCACCGGGTGTTCGGGCCGTTCGCCACGGCGGTCCCGCTGCGCCCCGCCGGTCCGGCGGCCGGACGGCCCGGCGGCGCGCGGTTCGAGGACGACCTGCGGCGCGTCGCCACCGAGACCGCCGAGGCGCGCACGTACGAGGGGCCCGTGCCGTCGCTGCCCGGCGGGCTGCCGCTCGCCTCGCAATTCTTCTTCACCTACCTGGACTTCTCCGCCCTCGGACCGGAGAGCGGCCGGGCGCTGGCCGTCTCCCGGGAGGACGGTGACAGCGTGTTCACACCGCCTCCCGCCGGGACGGACGTGTTCCTGGCGGCCGCTCCCGAGGGGGGCCGGCTGAGGGTCACCGTCCGCGCGGCGGCGACGGCGTTCTCCCCGGAGGCGCTGACCGCGTTCGCGGACGCGGTGCGCGACGATCTCGTGGAGGCGGCGCGTTCGGCCGGGCCCGCCCCCGTACCGGAGCGGACGGGTCGGCAGGCCAGCCGGCCCGAGCGGGCGGCCCGGGAGAGTGCCCGGCCCGGGCGGGCGGCCCGGGAAGGAGGCCCGCCGGACCGGCGCTTCGATGCCGCGCTCATCGGCTATCTGCCGTCCCCGGGCGACCTGGCCCGGATGGCCGGGGTGCCCGAAACGACCCTGCCGCGCGAGGAGTTGCGGTCCCTGCTGTTCCCGGCCGGGCGGCCCCGGCACCTGGAGACCCTGAGCACCCCGCTGGGCCGTTCCGGCTTCGTGTGCGTACCGGTGTTCGCGGACGAACTGGCCCCGGGTGAGGCGCTGCTCGGGCACACCGCGCGGGGCGTGGAACTCGCCGGGGCGCTCGGGGCGCGGACCGTGTCCCTGGCGGGCATGATCCCCTCCCTCACCGGTTACGGCTTCGACGTTTTGCGGGAACTCGGCGCCACCGGGGCCGCGCCCGGCCTGCCCGCCGTCACCACCGGGCACGCGGCGACCGTGGTGTCCGTCGTCCGGACCGTGCAGGCCGCGCTCGACGCGACCGGGCGACGGCTGGACGCTCTCACCGTCGCCTTCGTAGGGCTCGGGTCGATCGGCTCCTCCTCCCTGGAGTTGCTGCTCACCCGTGCCCACCGCCCTCCCGCCCGGCTGCTGCTCTGCGACGCGCCCGGCAGCGGACCGCGCCTGAAGGAACTCGCCGAGCGTCTGATGGAGCGCGGCCTCGTCGAGGAGGTGGAGGTGGTGGAGTCGGAGGGCCACGGGCTTCCCGACGCGGTGTACGGGGCCGGTCTCATCGTCGCGGCGGTCGGCGGGGGCGGCGTGCTCCTGGACGTCGAACGGCTGGCGCCGGGCACGACGGTGGTCGACGACTCGTTCCCGCACTGCTTCGACACGGCACGGGCCCTGGACCGGATGGACCGGGCGAAGGACGTCCTCATCGTCGGCGGCGGGCTGCTCGACGCGGGGCCGGTGCACCGGGAGCCGGCCGAGGGGCTGCCGGCCGCCGCGGTGGCCGGGTACCTGGCCAGGCCGATGGTGCCGGACACCATCGCCTCCTGCCGGTTCGAGTCCCTGCTGCACGCGTCGGGGGCGGCCGTTCCACTCGTCCGGGGCCTCGTCGACCCGCCCACCGGGCTGGCGTACTGGGAGGCGGCGGAGGCGTCCGGCACCCGGGCCGCGCCCCTGCATCTCCTCACCCGTTCCATCGACGTGAACGGTCTCGATCGTGTTGTCAGTGGTCGGGACTAAGTTCGTCACCGTCCCGCCGCCACGGCGCGGACGCCCCCTTTCGTCTGCATGGGAGTTGGCGCGTTGTCGGTCTGGGAGAAGTCGAGTACCGCGCGGGTGACGGCGCCCGCGCGCCCGCGGAAGCTGGCCAAGGTGCCGTTCGTCGAACTGGCCGACGGGCGGTTGCAGGGAGTCGTCTCCAGCGGGTCGGACATCGGGCGGGTCTACGTGTCGTCGGTGGCGGCGCGGACGTACGCGTTCGCGTGCAGCACCAACAACAACCGGCCCTGCGGCGGTGCGCGCGGCATGTTCTGCAAGCACATCCAGGCGCTGGTCGCCGAGGCGGTGCTGCAGTACGGCGCGGAGCGCGTCGCCCGCTACCTCGCCGTGGAGCCCCCGGACGGCGAGCCGACCGCGCAGTCGATCACCGGTGCCATGAGCGCGGAGCGGCCGGAGAAGGGCGACGCCTCGGCTGCCGCCCAGGTGTTCAGCCGGTTCCTGCGCCAGCTCGCCTACCTCGAACGGGAGCCGGTCACCGCGCCGTTGCCGGAGATGCAGTGGTTCCCCCCGACGCGGGCGGTGGCCTGATGCGCGGCGATCTGCTCTCCGATCCGGTCGAGGGGCTCGACGAGGCGCTCGCCGTCGTGGACGCCTTCGACGAGGCGCTCGTGGCCGGGCTGCTGCGGCCGGGGCCCGCCCAGGCCGCCGGGGTCAGCGGGCTCGCCGGGGCGGTCGCCGGGACCCCGCTGGCCGCGCGGGTGGCGGAGGCGGCCGAGAAGGCGGCGGCCGGGACCGGCGGCGAGGATCACTTCGTGGCGCTCGCCGCCGCCCGGAGCGCCCTGCTCGGCTCCGTCCACGACGCCCTGGTGCAACGGATCGACGAGGCCGTGGGCCGGCCCGTCGAGGGTGATGAGACGGCCGGCCCGGAGCCGTTGGCCGCCGCGCCGGAGGAGGCGGCGAACCTGCTCGCGGCGGCCCGGAGCTGGCTGTGCGATCTCGCGCGCGGCGGCTGGCGGGGCCTGGACCACGAGCTGGTGGCCGGGGCCGCCCCGGTGGTCGCGGCGATGCTGCCCGAGCCCGGGATGCGGCGGCGGGCGGCGCTGCTCGACGGGTTCGCCGCCGAGCTCGCCGCGTCCTGCCCGGGGGCGACGCTGGAGCGGGTGCCGGTGCGCCGCTGGGCCGACCTGTGGTCGCGCGCCCTGCTGCTGACGGTGCCCGGTTCGGCCGGGGCGGGGGCCGTGGGCACGGTGACCGGCCGACTGCTGCCGCTCGGCGTCGACGTGCAGGAGCACGCGACGGCCGTGCAGGCGCAGGTCCACGCCGTGCTCGAACCGGCCGGCGGGGGCGCGCCCCGCCTGGTGCGGGCCTCGGTGTCCGCGCCCAAGCCCGACACGGTCGTCGGTGCGGGCCTGTGGCAGTTGCTGCGGCCACGGATGTCGTTGCTCGGCGCGGTGGGCGAGGGCCGTTCGGCGGAGGTGGAGGCCATGCCGGTGACCGCCGAGGGGGATCTGCTCTGGGACGACGCCCTGGCCCGTACGGGGGAGCCCGCCGACGCCTTCGCCACCGCGCGCGTGATGCTGTCGGCCGCGACGGCAGCCCGGGTCGAGCCGCTGGACCGCCATCCCGTGCGGATCGCCGTACCGGTGCTGCTGGAGGGGTACGCCGCACGGGAGGGGGAGGACGGGCTCGCGTTCGAGGTCGCCGGGCGGCTGCTGGCCGTGGACACCGACCGGATGCCCGCCGCGGGTCCGCTGACGCCGGAGGCGGTCGCCGCCTCCCACGCCTGTGTGGGGCTGCTGCGCTGGGACGCAGGGAAGTTCCTCCTCCAGCCGCTCGCGGTCGAGACGACCGTGCGGAAGAAGACCGTGGCCGTGCACGCGGGGGCGTGGGCGGGCGGGACGTCGGACAAGGCCGGTGTCCGGGCGGAGAAGGCCGCCACCGATGCCGTCGCCGTACTGCGCGAGCGCGCCGGAAGGCTGTTGCGGACATGACCGAGGACCCCACACTGGACGCTCCGGGACCCCCTGCCGTGTCGGCGGCGGAGCCCGGATCCGCCCCGGGCGCCCCGTCACCGGGGGAACCCGACGCGTACGACAACCGCCGCCAGGTGCTGTACTGGCGGCTCCTGTCCCGGCTCTTCGACGCGGAGGAGCAGCCCGCGCTGGAGTCGGCGAGCCTCGGCGTGGTCGAGGACATCGGGCTGCCGTCCGCGCTGCTGGATCCCGGTGCGTCGCTCGACTCGGTCGTGCAGCGCCATCCGGAGCTGGCGGCCGAGTTCGACGGGCTGATGACGCCGGACGACGACGGGGACGGCTCCCGCGACGGTGCGGCGGAGGTGCGGCGCGCCGCGCTCGTCTCGAAGGTGCTGCTCAACGTCTTCTCGACCGGTTCCGGCACGGTGTCGGCGAAGCAGTTGGCCCGCTGGCAGGCCGACGCCGGCTGGCTGGAGCGGGCAATGGGCTGCCCGCCCGGTGGTCTCCGCGGCGGCCGGGCGGCCGGCTCCGGACTCGACGCCGGCGGAATCGGACCCGAGCTGGCGGCGATCGAGGGGGACCTCGTGGGGCGCATGCGGCTGCGGGAAGTGCTGGCGGATCCGGTGCTCGCAGCCCGGCTCACGCCCAGCATGTCGCTGATCGAGCAGTTGCTGCGCGACAAGGGCAACCTGTCGGGCGTGGCCCTCGCCAACGCCAAGTCGCTGATCCGCCGCTACGTCGACGAGGTGGCGGAGGTGCTGCGCACGCAGGTGGAGAAGTCCACCGTGGGCGAGCTCGACCGCTCGGTGCCTCCCAAGCGGGTCTTCCGCAACCTCGACCTGAACCGCACGATCTGGAAGAACCTCACCAACTGGAGCCCGGAGGAGGAACGGCTCTACGTCGACCGCCTCTACTACCGGCACACCGTCCGCAGGACGACGCCGCAGCGGCTGATCGTCGTGGTGGACCAGTCCGGTTCGATGGTCGACTCCATGGTGAACTGCACCATCCTGGCGTCCATCTTCGCCGGGCTGCCGAAGGTGGACGTCCACCTCGTCGCGTACGACACGCGCTCGATCGACCTGACGCCATGGGTGCACGATCCGTTCGACGTACTGCTGCGCACCAACCTCGGGGGCGGGAACGACGGTCCGCTCGCGATGGCGATGGCCCGCCCGAAGATCGCCGAGCCGAAGAACACGGTCATGGTGTGGATCTCGGACTTCTACGAGTTCGACCGGTCCCAGCCGCTGTTCGAGGGCATCGAGGCCGTCCACCGCTCGGGCGTGAAGTTCATCCCGGTCGGATCGGTGACCAGCTCCGGGCGGCAGGAGGTCAACCCGTGGTTCCGGGAGCGGTTCAAGGCTCTCGGCACTCCGGTGGTCTCCGGCCACATCGACAAGCTCGTGCACGAACTCAAGACCTTCCTCACCTGAGGTGCCGGGCGCCGAAGGCCCGGCGTGAACCAGGGCGTGCACGGCACGATCCGCCGTGCACGCCCCGGCCGACCGCCCGCCCCGTCCACCTCGCTTCCCCGAACTCCTCCCCGCTTCCCCGCTTTTCAGAAAGGCCCCTCATGTCCGACGTGTTGCGTGCTCCCGCCGAGATCAAGTACGCGGAGGAGCTCGACTGGCTGGAGTCGATCGACGACAGCCCCAAGCCGTTCTCCTGGCGGCTGTCACCCAAGATGGTCCGCCTGTTCATCCTGGGGTCCGAGCGGGCCGACGGCCTGGAGCGGGATGTCGCGCAGAAGTGGTTCGGCGACCGAAGCTTCGTCGAGCGCTCGATCGTCACCCTGGCCTCCGACCGCGGTCTGCTGCTGATCGGGGACCCCGGCACCGGCAAGAGCTGGCTGGCGGAGCTGCTGTCCGCCGCGATCTCCCGCAACTCCACCCTGGTGGTGCAGGGCACGGCCGGCACGACCGAGGACCACATCAAGTACGCGTGGAACGTGTCGATGGTCATCGCCAAGGGCCAGTCGCGGCAGTCGATGATCCCCTCGCCGATCATGACCGCGATGGAGACGGGCGCCATCGGGCGCTTCGAGGAGCTGACCCGTTCCACCAGCGACGTCCAGGACGCGCTGATCTCCATCCTCTCGGAGAAGTACATCTCGGTCCCGGAACTGCAGAGCGACGGCGCGGACGCGGGTGACAACATCGTCTTCGCCAAGCCCGGCTTCTCGATCATCGCCACCGCCAACAGCCGCGACCGGGGTGTCAACGACCTGTCGTCTGCGCTGAAGCGCCGCTTCAACTTCGTGCGCATCCCGGTCGTGACCAACAGGAAGAGCGAGGCGGAGATCGTCCGGTTCCGCACCGAGGAACTGCTGCGCCGCCACGCGATCGACCTGGACGTTCCGCCGACCCTGCTCGACGTGCTGCTCCAGAGCTTCGCCGATCTGCGGGCCTCGGCCGCCGCCGCGGGCAGCGACGACGAGAAGCTGGAGTCGTCGCTGTCGACGGCGGAGCAGATCGGTGTGCTGGAGGACGCCGTCCTGCACAGCAACTTCTTCGGTGAGCGCACGCTGACCGCCCGGACCCTCGCCTCCTCGCTCGTCGGATCACTGGCCCGGCGCGACCCGGAGGACCTGGCCATCTTCAACAAGTACCTGCACGGGGTGGTCGAGCCGCGCGGCAAGGAGGAGGGCGGGGCCTGGCCGGAGTTCCTGGACGGCGGCCGCGACACGATCGCCACCCTGTCATGAGCGGGTCCCCCACCACCGGCTCTCCCTCCCCCACCCCCGGCTCCTCCGGCTCCGGCTCCGGGGAGACGTCGTTCGCCGCGCTGCGCGGGCAGTTGCAGGAGGCGGCCGCCGCATTCGCGGACGGGCCGGGCGCGCTGGAGGGCATCCTCCTGGGGATGGTCGACGACGTCGACCGGGCGGTGCGCGAGCCGCTGGAGATCTTCCCGGTCTGCCACCACTCGCCGGCCTCCGCGCTCGCCATGGCACGCCGGTTGCGGGAGAAGCAGCCGAGGGTCGTGTACCTGGAGCTGTGCGAGGACATGGCCCCGCTCCTGACCGAGCTGCGCAACTGCCGTCTACCGGTGGCGGTCCAGGCGTTCGCGAGCGATGTCGACGGGTTCCCCGCCGAGTGGGCCCCGCTGTCGGTCGTCGCGCCGGTCACCGAGGCGTCCGCCGAGTACCAGGCCATCGCCTACGCCCTGGACACCCCGGGCGTCGAGCTGGTCCTGGTCGACCGGTCGTCCGACCATGTCTTCCAGTGGGACGGCCGCCACGGCGAACACTCCCCCGAGGAGCCCTCCGCCCCGGCGGACGGGGCGCCCGAGCCCGAGGCCGCGCTGCACGGCGAGGCGGTCGGCGTGGAGATCGGCGACCTGCGACCGCGTTTCGCGGAGCTGGAGGAACATCTGCTGCGCCACGGAAAGGTCCGGCACTGGTCGGAGTGGTGGCACCAGTACGTCGAGGTGCCGCTGGGCAGCAGCGACCACGACGCCTACCGCCAGGTGATGTTCCTCGTCGGCAGTCTCTTCCGGCGGCTCGCCCCCGGCGACCGGGACCGGGTCCGGGTGGACGAGGACCGCGAGCGGTACATGTGGACGCGGATGCGCGAACACCTGGCGGCGACCGGGGCGGACCCGGAGGACTGCCTGTACGTGTGCGGCGCCTTCCACGCGGCCAGCCGGGTCGAGGAGTTCGGGGTCGCGGGCGGCGGGTCGTACGTGATCCCCCCGCGCTCCGCCACCACCTGGCAGCACGGGCTGATCCCGTCCAGCCACACGGCGATCGAGGCGCAGTTCGGGCTCGCCTCCGGTTCGGTGTCGATCGCCGCGACGCAGTGGGCCAAGAACCTCAGACGGACCCGGGTGCGGCCGTACCGGCTGGACGGGCAGGGCGGTACGAAGAAGTCCCGCGCGGCGGCGAAGGCCGCGGCCCCCGCCGTCCCCACGGCCGCGACGGAGACCGCCCCGGACCGGCTCACCGGGTTCCTGCGGCAACCGCCGGTCCTCGACACGCTGGACGAGGCCGAACTGCTGGGCTGGTCGGTGGAGATCGTGCGCGCGGCACGACGCGGCGGCTACCCGGCCTCCACCGCGGACGCCATCGCGGTGTTCGAGACGTCGATCCTGCTCGCCGGGGTGCGGGACCGGGCCAAGCCCACGCCGTACGACTTCCAGGACGCGGCGATCACCTGCATCGAGAAGGACGCGGTGCCGGGGCGACGCGATGTGCGGCGGCTCGTCGAGATCATGATGGGCGGCGACCGGGTCGGCCGGGTCGGGTACGACGCGCTGCCGCCACTGGCCCGTGACGTGTACGACCGGCTCGCCCCGCTGGGGCTGAAGCTCCAGCAGCGGGGCGTGCGGCGGGCTCTGCTGGACATGGACGCGCACCCGGAGCTGAGGGCCTGTTCCGACGTGCTGTGGATGCTCCGCCGGCTGATGCCGCACGGTACGGCCCGGCCGATCATGGGTGAGCGGAAGCTCGGCGAGCGGTCGATCCAGGAGTCGTGGGACCTGGCGCTGGGCACTCATGAGCGGTCGCTCATCGAGCTGGGGTACGAGGGGGTGAGCATCGAGCAGGTCCTGGAGCAGCGGCTGCGCCGCGAGGCGTACGGGCCGCGGGCGACCACGGCCGGCGTCCTCGCCGCCGTGGAGGACGCGACGCTGTACCTCCGCGGCGGGCGTCTCGCGGACGAGCTGGGCGCGCATGCCCTGGTCGTGCTGGCGGGCGAGCGGACGGTGGACGGGGCGCCGGAGGTGCTGCGCCGGATGCGGGGGCTGCTCGCGTACTACCGGACCGCGGAGCCGGTGCTGCCGCCGTGGGTGGAATCGTTCGTGAAGGCCGGTTACGCGCATTACTGCACATTGCTGCCGATGGCGTTCACGGACGAGGACGCCACGGTGGGGCAGGTGGCGGCGATGCTCGGCTTCCTGTTCGGCATGGAGAGCCTGGCGCTGTCCCTCGGCTGCGACCGGGCCCAGTTGGAGCTGGCCGTCGCCCAGTCGCGCCCCACGGATCCGGAGCGGACGGCGCTGCTGTGGGCGGCGCGGGTACAGCTCGGCGCGCTGTCCCGGGGCGAGCTGCGGGAGCGCTGCGCGCAGTTGCTGGCCAACCCGATGGCGGTGCCCGCCTATCCGCGCTATCTCAGTGGTTTCGTGCACGCGCTGGTGCCGGTGCCGGGGCTTGCGGACGTGGTGGTGGAGGCCGTGTCGAACGCGTTCGGACGGTTGCCGGACCGGGTTCTGCTGCCCTGGCTGCCGACCCTGATCACGACGCTGCGCTCCGGGGCCGCGGACCTGGCCCCGTTGCTGCCCCGGGAGGCGGGGCGGCTCTTCCCGGCCCGGCTCGCGGCGCTGGACGCGTGGGTGCCGCCGTGGCGCGCGGAGCCGTCGGCGACTCCTCCGGCCGGTGGAGCGGTCGCCGTCGGCGCGGACCGTGGGGCCGCCCTGCTGTTCGCCCATCCGGCGACGCTCGACGCGGTGGCGGGGCTGCTCGGGTGCGACGGCCCGTGGGCCGGACCCGGGTCGGAGGCTTCGGACGGCGCGGAGTTGGTGCGACGTCATCCGGACACGGCGGACGCGTGGGGGTCGCTGCTGGCGGAGGGCTGAGGCTCCGTGGCGGGGGCGCATGCGGCCCCGCCACGGGGCGATGGGGCGCCGGACCCGGACGGGACCGGCGCCCCATCGGCATGCCCGCGCCCAGCGTGCGGCCACCCCCTCACCATCGCCTGCTTGATATTGCTTGAAATGAACGCCTAAAATGCAGATTCGAGCATCGTTGGTCAGGGACAGGGAGTACAGATGACGTACGTGGCGCAGGAGCTGGCCAGCCAGCCCGACTGCTGGCAGGTCGCCGCCGGCATGGCGGACGGACTCGCCCACCGGCTTCCGGCGGCCGGCGAGCGCATCGCCGTGGTCGGGTGCGGCACGTCGTACTTCATGGCCCAGGCGTACGCGGCCCTCCGGGAGGGCAGCGGCCAGGGCGAGACCGACGCGTTCGCCGCGTCCGAGTTCCCGACGGGCCGCCCGTACGACCGGGTGGTGGCGCTGAGCCGCTCGGGCACCACGACGGAGGTGATCGGGCTCCTCGCGCGGATCGGTGGCACGACCCGTCGCACGGTGGTCATCGGCGACCCGGACACCCCGATGGCGGCGATGGCCGACGACACGGTCGTGCTCCAGTTCGCCGACGAGAAGTCGGTCGTGCAGACCCGCTTCGCGACTTCGGCGCTGACCCTGCTCCGCGCCCACCTGGGCCTGCACACCGACTCGGTCGTCGAGGACGCCCAGGTGGCGCTCGCCGAGCCGCTGCCCGCCGGACTGGTGGAGTGCAGCCAGTTCACCTTCCTCGGGCAGGGCTGGAGTGTGGGCCTGGCCAACGAGGCCGCGCTGAAGATGCGCGAGGCGGCGCTCGCCTGGACCGAGGCGTACCCGGCGATGGAGTACCGGCACGGCCCGATCAGCATCTCCACCCGCTCCACCGCGACCTGGATGCTCGGCGAGGCGCCTTCCGGGCTGATGGACGAGGTCCACGCGACCGGCGCCCGTTGGGTGGCCGGCGGCCTCGACCCGCTGGCGGAGCTGGTACGGGTGCAGCGCCTCGCCCTGGCCGTCGCCGAGGCGCGGGGGCTCGATCCGGACCGGCCGCGCCACCTCACCCGCTCGGTCATCCTCAGCACCACGGCCTGACGGCGCCAGCGCCACTCCCCGCCCACCGGCAGATCCAGTCCCCTCCCGGAGTCACCATGCCCATCGCCGCCACCGGCGATCTGATCGCCGAGGCCGACGCGCGGCAGCGCGCGGTCGCCGCGTTCAACGTCATCACCCTGGAACACGCGGAAGCCGTCGCCGAGGGCGCGGAGGCCGCGGGGTCCCCGGTGATCCTCCAGATCAGCGAGAACGCCGTCGCCTACCACCGGGGCCGTCCGGCTCCGCTCGCGCGCGCCGCCGCCGAGGTGGCGGCCCAGGCCGCCGTGCCCGTCTCGCTCCACCTCGACCACGTGCAGTCGACCGAACTGCTGCACCGGGCGGCGGACTGCGGCTTCAGCTCGGCGATGTTCGACGCCGCCCGGCTGCCGTACGCCGAGAATCTGGCGGCCACCCGGGCCGCCGTCGTCTGGGCGCACGAGCGGGGGCTCTGGCTGGAGGCCGAACTCGGGCAGGTCGGCGGGAAGAACGGTGAACCGCCGCTCGACGCCCACGCCCCCGGCGCCCGTACGGACCCGGAGGAGGCGCGGTCGTTCGTCGCGGCCACCGGGGTCGACGCGCTGGCCGTGGCGGTCGGCACCTCGCACGCCATGACCTCCCGGGACGCGGTGATCGACCACGCCCTGCTGAGCGGTCTGCGGGAGGCCGTGCCGGTGCCGCTGGTGCTGCACGGTTCGTCCGGGGCCTCCGACGAGGAGCTGTCCCGGGCGGTGACGGGCGGCATCCGCAAGGTCAACATCGGCACCGCGCTCAACATCGCGATGACCGGCGCGATACGGGAGCGGCTGGCCCGGGACGAGCGGAGCGTGGACCCGCGCCGGTATCTCGCGGACGGCCGGGACGCGATGGCGGCCACCGTCGCCCGGATGATCTCGCTGCTGCCCTCGGGGCGTGCGCACGCCGCGTGACGACAGGACGGACGCCGACGGCCGGCGGGCGCGATGCCCGCCGGCCGTCGGCGTCCGTCCTGTCGTCACGTCATACGGACTCCCGCTGTGCCCACTCGTGCAGCAGGGAGGTGAGGTCAAAGCGGACCCGGCGTCCCGGTGCGGGCTCGATGGGCGCCGACGAGGGCACGGCCAGGACCCGGCAGCCGGCCGCCTCCGCGGCGGCGATCCCGGTCGGGCTGTCCTCGACGACGAGGCACGCCTCGGGCGGCAGCCCCAGTCGTGCGGCGGCCATCAGGTAGGGGTCGGGGTGCGGCTTGGAACGGTCGCTCTCGCCGTCCGCCACCGTCGTGCGGAACGCCTCCCCGCCCAGGGTGCGCAGGACCGCGTCGACGACCCGGCGCGGCGAGGCCGACACCAGGGCGGCGGGAGGGCCGTCGTGTTCCAGCAGGTCGAGCAGGGCGCGCGCTCCGGGCCGGAGCGGGGCGTCCGCCTCGACCGCGGCGAGGAAGGTCTCCTCCAGTTCGGCCTCCAGTACGTCCGCGCCGCTGTCCGGGCAGTGGCCGTCGAGCCAGGCCGCGGTGTCGGCGCAGCTGCGGCCTAGGACCGACGCCCCCTCCGCCTCGGTGAGGGTGTGGCCGTGGGCGGCCGCCACCGAACGGGTCGCCTCCAGCCAGAGGGGTTCGGTGTCGACGAGGGTGCCGTCCATGTCGAGCAGCACGGCGCGCGGCACGGTCGGGATCCGGGCCCCGTCGAGCGTCCAGTGCGAGTCGGGGGTCCGGTCCAGGGCGGCGTACACCTGGGCGGCGACGTCCACGTGGCGGACCGGGCGGGCGGGGCGGGGGCCCGCCGTGATGTCCGGGCCGGCGCAGGCCAGCCAGGCGGTGCGTTCGTCCGGACTGCCCCCGCCGTGGCCGCCCTCGTCGCGGTGTCCGTGGTCGGTGACGACGAGGACGGTCCATGCCTCCGTCGCGTACGAGGGGCGGGATCGCAGGGCCGTCAGGAGATCGCCGAGGCGGCGGTCGGCCGTCTCGACGGACGTCTCGTAGGCGTCGCCGCAGCCGAGGTGGTGAGCCGTCTCGTCGGGGGCGCCGAGGTAGACGAAGGACGCCTCGGGGTCCTCGTGAGTGAGGACGGCCACGGCGTCGCGCACGATGGCGGCGTCGGCCTCCTCCCAGGCGGCGGGGGTGTCGGCCGCCGGTGCGTGGTGGGTGAGCCGGGTCGGGCGGCGGAGCATGGGGCCGCCGTCGGCGACGGTGACCAGCGGCTCCCAGGCGGCGGCGACGTAGGTGCGGCGGCCGTCCTGGCGGGCCAGCCGGGTGGCGAAGTCGGGGAAGACGCCGAGGCGGTGCCCGCTGAAGTCGTTGCTCCACACGCCGTGCTTGGTGACGTCCACCCCGGTGAGGATCGTCGCCCAGCACGGCCCGGACATGGTGGGCGTGGTCTCCGCCACGGCCACCGGGGACAGGAAGCCGGCGTCGGCCACCGCGTCGAGGTGCGGGGTGGGCACGCGTCGCAGGGTGTCGAGGCGCACCCCGTCGATGCCGACGACGAGCACACGGCGGATACGGGACATGGCGGTTCTCCCGGGAGAGGTACGAGGAGCGGGTACGGACACGGGTGCGGTTCAGGCCTGCTGGTGCAGGGTGTGCGGGTCCACCGCGTGGGCGAACGGCAGTCCGTGGGCGTACCGTTCGAGTTCGTCGACGGCGCTGTCCGCCAGTCGGTGGAGTTCGCCGCCCTGGGACCCGGCGATGTGCGGGGTGAGGAGCACGTTCGGCAGGTCGTAGAGGGGCGAGTCGGCGGGCAGGACCTCCGGTTCGGTGTGGTCGAGCACCGCGTTCAGGCGGCCGGGGACGAGCTCCTTCACCAGGGCGTCGGTGTCCACCAGGGAGCCCCGGGCGGTGTTGACGAGGGTCGCCCCGTCCCGCATCCGGGCCAGCGTCCGCGCGTCGAAGAGGTGGCGGGTCGAGGGGAGTTCCGGGGCGTGGATGCTCACGACGTCGCTCTGGGCCACCAGGTCGTCGAGCCCTGTGCGCTCCACGCCGAGGACGCGTGCGTCGGCCTCGTCGAGGTAGGGGTCGTGGACCAGGACCCGCAGGTCGTAGGGGCGCAGGAGCTCCACGACGCGGCGTCCGATGCGGGAGGCGCCCACGATGCCGACGGTGCGGCGGTAGTTGCCGATGCGGGGGAACCGTTCGAGGAGGTTGACCCGGGAGCGCGCGCGGCGGTAGACGCGGGCGCTCTCCAGGATGTTCTTGTTGGCGAAGAGGATCGCCGCGACCGTGTACTCGGCGACGGGGACGGCGTTGGCGGTGGCGGCGGTGCTGACGGCGATGCCGCGGTCCCAGACGTCCTGGGTGACGTGGTGCTTGACGGAGCCGGCGGCGTGGATCACCGCGCGCAGCCGGGGCATGGTGCTCAGGGCCGCCGGATCCAGCGGTGGGCAGCCCCAACCGGTGAACAGCACCTCGGCGTCCTGGAGCCCGTCGCGCTGTGCGGGGTCGTCGGCTCCGAAGTCGGTGACGAGGAGGCCGGGGACGAGGTCGGCGACGCGGGCGAGCCGGTCGAGGGCGGCGGGGGCCAGGACCGCCTCCCGGGTCTCGCCGCTCATCGCCAGGACGGTGCGGGGCCGGGGCCGCGGCTGCGGGGGGAGGCTCACTTGACGGCTCCTGCGGTGAGGCCCGAGCGCCAGAAGCGCTGGAGGCAGAGGAAGGCGACGATCAGGGGGACGACGGCGACGAGGGAGCCGATGATGACGAGCGGGTAGAGCTCCGGCTGCTGATAGACGTTCTGGTTCCACATGTAGAGGCCCAGGTTGACCGGGTAGAGCTGGTCGTCGTTGAGCATCATGAGCGCGCCGTAGAAGTTGTTCCAGCTCGCGGTGAAGGTGAACAGGAAGATGGTCACGAACCCGGGCGCCAGCATCGGCAGGGCGACCTTCACGAAGGTGCGCACCTCCCCGGCCCCGTCCACCCGGGCGGCTTCCAGGACCTCGCCGGGGACGTACCCCTCGGAGAAGACGCGGGCCAGGTAGACGCCGAAGGGGTTGACGAGGCCGGGGATCAGGACGGCCCAGTAGGTGTTGACGAGGCCGAGTTCGGAGGCCATCAGGTAGAGCGGGAGCTGGACGACCGTCGAGGGGATGAGGACGCCGACGAGGACGACTCCGAACCACTTCTCGCGGCCCCGGAAGGCGTACTTGTCGAAGGCGTAGCCGCAGGCCACCGAGATGAGGGTGGAGAGTCCCGAGGCGACGACGGTGTACAGCAGGCTGTTGAGCAGCCAGCGGACGAAGACGCCGTCGTTGTATTCGAGGAGGGCGTTCAGGTTCGCCAGGAACGCGAAGTCGCCGAGGCTGAAGGGGTTGGTCGCGAACAGGTCCCGGTAGCTCTTGGTGGAGGCGATGAGGAGCCAGGTCAGCGGCATCAGCGTGTAGACGGCGACGACGGCCAGCACCGCGTTCACCGCGACGCGGGAGGTGATCCCCCCGCGACGGTCGCGGCGCGGGGCGGGGCCGCGGGTCGCACGGCCGGCCGGCGCGGGGGCGGGCGGAGCCTCGGGGGCGGCTGTCTGGGTGCTCATGATGCCTTCCACCGGTTGCCGAGCTTGGTGACGACGAAGGACAGCAGTCCGGCGACGAGGGCGAGCAGGAGGGAGCTCGCGGCGGCCAGGCCGTAGTCGTGGCCCTTGAAGGCCGCTGTGAAGATGAACATGGTCGGCGACCAGTCCTCGCCCATGGTGTTGGCCCGCAGTTGGACGAGCTTGGGGGCGTCGAAGAGCTGGATGGCACCGACGCAGGTGAACAGCAGGGTCAGGACGGCGGTCGGCCGGATCATGGGGACCTTGACCTGGAGGGCGGTGCGCAGGGCGCCGGCCCCGTCGACCGTGGCCGCTTCCAGGACCTCGCGGGGGACGGCCTGGAGCCCGGCGTAGAAGATGATCATGTTGTAGCCGGTCCACTGCCAGGCGGAGATGTTGACGACCGAGAAGACGGCTTCGTCCTGGCCGAAGAAGTTCCACTGGGCGCCGAGCGCGTCGAGGGCGTCGGTGATCGGGCTGAGTCCCGGTGTGTAGAGGTAGAGCCAGATCAGCGAGGCGATCAGGCCGGGCACCGCGTGCGGCAGGAAGTAAGCGATCTGGAAGAAGCGCCGGGCCCTGGCCATGGTCGAGTCGACGAGGAGGGCCAGGACGAGTGCGCCGCCGACCATCGCCGGGATGTAGAGCACGCAGTAGAGGGCGATGTGTCCGAACGAGCGGAGGAACGCCTCGTTGCCGAGCGCCTCGGTGAAGTTGCCGAGTCCGGCGAAGACCCGTTCGGTTCCGCCGAAGCCCAGGCCGGAGGATTCCTCGCGGTAGAGGCTCATCCAGGCCGCGTAGAGCATCGGCAGGACGGTGACGGCGGTGAAGAGCGCGAAGAACGGGATGGTGAAGAGGGCGACGGCACGGCGCTGTCCGGCTCGTGCGCCGGGCCCGCCGGGGGCTTTCGGTCTGCCCGGTCCTCGGGGGACCGCGGGCGGCGGCGTGGCCTGGGGCGCCGGGTTCTTGGCCGGCCGGGCGAGTGGTGCTGCCACCTGGGGCTCCTTCGGCGGGGTGGGGTGGTGGGGCGGGCCGCCCGGGACGGCGGGTCCCGGGCAGCCCCGTACGGCGGTGGGCAGCGCCCTACTTGTCGAGCTTCAGACCGCGGTCGGTCACCGCGGTCTCGCCCTTGGCCTGACCGGAGGTCAGCATCTTGGTGTGGTCGCCGCCGGCGGCCAGCTGCGCCGAGGTGACCTGCTGCTGGACGGGGCCCCACGTCCAGCCCGGCACGATGGTGTCGGCGGCCTCGCCCGCCACGGCGTAGACGTCCTGGCCGGCGAAGTACGAGCCGTCGAACTTCTTCGCCGCCACGGCGCGCATGCCCTCGTTGGCGGGCAGGGCGCTGCTGGGGGTCTTGAGGGAGCTGAGGCGGGCGGTCATCGCCTCGGGGTCGGTGGTGACCCACTTGATGAACTCGGCGGCCGCCTTGGTCTGCTTGCTGCCCTTGGGCACGATGTAGGAGGTCCCGCCGTACATGCCGGTGCTCGCCTTGCCGTCCCAGGTGGGCAGCGGGGCTATGGCCCACTTGCCCTTGGCGTCGGGGTAGCTGACGGGGAAGTTCCCGGCGCTCCAGGCGGCGCCGATGATGGTGGCGACCTTGCCGGTGGCGCGTTCCTTGTTCTCGCCCTCGCCCCAGAGCGGGGTCCTGGAGGCGAGGCCGTCGGCGAGGAGCCCGTCCCAGTACGCGGCGACCTTCCGGGAGGCCGGGTCGTCGATGTCCACCTTCCAGGCGTCGCCGTTGGTGCCGTACCAGCGGGCGCCGGCCTGCCAGGCCAGACCGGACAGCAGGGCGGGGTCGCCGCCGCCGAAGTTGGTGATGGTGACGTCCGGGTCGCCCTGGTGGATCTTCTCGGCGGCGGTGCGGTACTCGGCCCAGGTCGTCGGCACCTTCGCCCCGTGCTTCTCGAACAGGTCCTTGCGGTAGAAGAGCTGGATGGGCGTGACGTCGAAGGGCACCGCCCAGGTGGAGCCGCCGAGGTTGACCAGGGACTGGACCGCCTCGGGGAACTCCTTCTTCACCAGTTCGCCGGAGGTGGGGGTGAGGTTCTCCAGGTTGCCCTCACTCGCGTACTCGGGCAGGGCGGAGTAGTCCATGGTGGCCACGTCGGGGGCGTTGCCGCCCTTGACCGCGTTGGACAGCTTGGTGACGCCCTCGGGTCCCGCGGGGACCATGAAGAACTTCACCTTGATGTCGGTGTGCGTCTTGTTGAACGCCTCGGCGGTCTCCTTGGCGCCCGCGGTGGCCGACCAGAAGGTGAGGGTGACGGGCTTGCCGTCGCCGCCGCCCGAGGCGTCCGACCCCGATCCGCCGCCGCAGGCGGTGGCGAGCAGGGCGAGCGAGGCGGCGGAAGCCGCGAGGGCGAGACGGGACGTGCGGGCGGTACAGGGCATGGGCCGGCTCCTACGAGACCTCGAACTGCGGTAGATGAGGTGAACGAGAGACATCATTTTGCGCAGAAGTGATCGCCGTCAAGGGCAAACGAGCAAATCAATCGATTCGATCATCACGGCTGACGCCCCGACGGCGAATACGAACGCCGCTCGGAAGAGCGAAGAGCCGTGCATCTGAGGCCGGTTGGCCCGGAGCACGGCTCTCGACGGGGAACGGGCACGGCCGGACCGGGAAGCGGTGCGGCGGCGGGAGGTCCGGCGGCGGTCGGCGCGACGGCCGCGCGGCAGGTCAGGAGGCGGCGGAGGCTCCGCAGGAGACCCGGACCCGCAGCGTGGGCAGGATGTCCAGGTGGCGGCGGGCGGCGGGCCCCTCCCCCGGAGCGTCAGGACCGGCGTCCACGCCGCCCGGAGCCGCCACCCCGAGGCGGGACAGCAGCAGCCGCGCCGCGGCGGCCCCCACGGCGCGCTTGTCCGGCGCCACGGCGGTGAGCGGCAGGTCGGCGAGGCCGGCGACCTCGTCGTCGTACGCGATCACCGCGAGGTCCTCGGGCACCCGTACGCCCCGGGCCTGGAGACGGGGGATGAGGACGATCGCGTCCGCGTCGCTGTGCACGATCGCGGCGGTCACGTCACCACGGGCCACTCCCTCGCAGAGGTACTCCAGCGTCCGCTCGAAACGATCGGCCTCCGATCGCGACGGGACGTCGTCCAGCGGCGACGCCGTCACCGGGGTGAGCCCCAGCGCCTCGACGGCGGCCCGGTAGCCGACCCGCAGCCGGGGCGCGGTCGGGCTGTCCTGCACGGCGAGCGCGATCGCCCGGTGGCCGAGCCCGGCCAGGTGGGCCACGGCTTCGGCGGCGCCGTGGGCGTGGTCCGAGCGCACCCGGTCCAGCCGCGCCGCCGGATGCCCGAGGGGCGCCGAGCGCTCCACCAGCACGACCGGGGTCGCCTGCTCCGCCGCCCACAGGCCCTCCCCGGGCCCCGGGCAGCCGTGCTCCCAGCTCGGTGTGAGCAGCAGCCCGTCGGCGCCGGTGGACAGCAGCCGGCGGGCCTGGGCGGCGTCCTCGTCGGGGAGGTAGCGGGAGAGCCCGATCGTCAGCCGGGCGCCCGCGCCCTCGACCGCCTCCCGGGCGCCCCGCACGACATCGGCGTAGTAGTAGTCGGTGGTCGGCACCACCATGCCCACCACCAGGCCGGCGGCGGGCCGCTCGGCGGCGGGTGCGGGCCGCGACTGCCCGGAGGGCCACACCACCGCGCCGTGGAGCCGCTCCACGAGCCCCTGGGCGGCCAGCGCCTCGACGTCCCGGCGCAGAGTGACGGCGGACATGCCGAGTTCCTCGGCGAGTTCGGCGACGCGCAGGCTGCCGCGCTCGCGGACGAGTTCGAGCACCTTCTCGTGACGCTGGTCGACGTGCAGTCGCATGGATCCCCCTGGGCTCGGATTCGGCTGGGCTGCGGCCCGACGGTCCTCCGGCGCCGACCGGACGCCGTCCCGGCCGCGCGGCCGTGCGGAGTCCCGGCCGGACGGCTGTCGCCCGGGACCCGTCCAGCACACCCCAACCATATCGATCACATCCGCTCGAAACGATCTGACCGGCGATTTGCCCCCGTGTGAGCCCGCGCACGCCGGTTGGGGAGGTGCACGCCCTTACACCCCCCGAGAAACGATCGACACGATCAATTCGGCCAAAGTCATTGAGCGAGTCGGCAGACGGCTGCTAGAAAGTGCCCGCCCGCTCAGAACAGTCGGATCTCGGGATCAGGTCAGCGCCCCGCGCGCCGGATTCCCCCGGAGACACGTCACCCCGACCCGGAGCCCTCCCCATGACTACTGCCTGGTCCCGCCGTACCTTCCTCGCCATGTCCGCGGTGCTCACCGCCGCGGTCGGCGCGGCGCTGACGCCGCCCGCGTCCGCCGCACCGCTCTCCCCCTCCCCCGCGGCCGATCCGTACGCCGCGCTCCGCGCCACCTGGAGCCGGCTGATCCTCGGCGAAGGGTTCAGCCCGACCGCCGAGCCCTTCAGGAGCCGGCTCACCGATCTCGGCGCGAAGGCCCGTGGTCTGCTGGAGACCATGGCCCCGGCCGACGGCTCCCTGTGGCCCGACGCCGTCTTCGCGGACCCCGACCCGGACACGGACGCCGAGTCGTTCGCCTTCTCCGGCCGCATGGCCGACAGCTTCACCCGGCTCAACACCATGGCGCAGGCGTACCGCCAGCAGGGCACCGGACTGACCGGGAGCACCGCACTGCGCGACGCCGTCCTCACCGGCCTGGAACACCTCAACACCCAGGTCTACAACGACCGGCAGACGCGGTACGGCAACTGGTACAGCTGGCAGATCGGCGCACCGCAGGCCCTGCTGGACGTGTGCGTGCTGCTGTACGACGCGATCGCCCCGGAGCGGCTGGCACGCTACTGCGCCGCCGTCGACCACTTCGTACCGGACTCCGCCGTCGCCTCGTACACCGGGACCAGCACCGGGGCGAACCGGGTGGACCTGTGCCGGGTGCTGGCCCTGCGCGGGGCGGTCGGCGCGAGCGCGGCGAAGATCGCGCTGGCCCGGGACGCCCTCTCCCCCGTCTTCCCGCTGGTCAGCAAGGGCGACGGGCTCTACGCCGACGGCTCGTTCATCCAGCACACCACCGTGCCCTACACCGGCAGTTACGGCTCGGTGATGCTCGGCGGGCTCGGCATGCTGTTCGCGCTGCTGAAGGGGAGCGACTGGGAGGTCACCGACCCGAAGCGGCAGGTGGTCTTCGACGCGGTGGAGAACGCCTGGGCCCCCTTCCTCTTCAACGGCCTCGTCATGGACGCCGTCGCGGGGCGCGCCATCAGCCGCGGCGAGGCCGACGACCACCGCCGCGGCCACCCGATCCTCGCCTCCATCGTGCTGCTGGGCCAGGGCGCTTCGGCCGCCGAGAACACCCGGTGGCGGTCGCTGGTCAAGGGCTGGGCCCAGCGCGACTACTACAGCCCGCCGCTGAGCAACCCCTCCCTGGGGCTCACCGCGCTCGCCCGGATCAAGAACGTCCTGGACGACACCGCCCTCACCCCGCTCCCCGAGCCCGACGGCCACCGGCTCTTCCCCGACATGGCCCGGGCCACGCACCGCCGTCCGGGGTGGGCGGCGTCGCTGAGCATGGCCGACCGGCGCATCACGTACTACGAGACCGGCAACGGCGAGAACCTGCGCGGCTGGCACACCGGCTCGGGAATGCTCTACTGGTGGGGCGACACCTTCGCCAACGGCCAGTACAGCGACGCGTTCTGGCCGACCGTCGACCCGTACCGGCTGCCCGGGACCACGGCCTCGCGCAAGGTGCTGGCCAACGGCGCCGGCGGCGACTGGGGCGCCTCCCTCCCCGATGTGAACTGGGTGGGCGGGGCGACCGACGGGAAGCGCGCCGCCGTGGGCCAGTACCTCCGGGGCCTGTCGAGCACGCTGATGGCGAAGAAGTCGTGGTTCTTCCTGGACGACACCGTGGTGTGCCTGGGGGCGGGCATCCAGTGCCGCGACGGCGCGACCGTGGAGACCACCGTCGACAACCGCAACCTCGGGCCCACCGGCAACGCCCCCTTCACCGTGGACGGTTCGGCCAAGCCCCTCACGCTCCCCTGGTCGGCGACGCTCACCGGCGCTTCCTGGGCCCATCTGGGCGGCCACGGCGGCTACGTGTTCCCGGGCGGGGCCACCGTCAAGGCGCTGCGGGAGAACCGGACGGGCCGCTGGCGCGACATCAACACCGGGGGCTCCGCGGACCAGCTCTCCCGGAAGTACCTCACCCTCTGGTTCGACCACGGCAGGGACCCGTCGGACGCCGGTTACGCCTACCAGCTCCTGCCGGGCGCGACCGAACAGCGTACGGCGGCGCGTGCGGCGGACTCCGGCTGGCTGCGGGTCCTCGCCAACTCCGACGACCAGCAGGGGGTGGCGGTGCCCTCGCTCGGCCTGACCGCGGTCAACTTCTGGTTCGGCGGGACCGTGGGGCCGCTGGTGGCGGACGCGCCGTGTTCGGTGATGGTGACCGAACACGGGGACGGAACGGCCACCGTCTGCGTGAGCGATCCGATGCGGAAGCGCACGAGCCTGACCCTGACCTGGAACCGGACCGTGGCGTCGGTGGTGTCGAAGCCCGCGACGGTGACGTCGGCCGCCACCGGGACTTCCCTGCGTCTGGTCTTCGGTGATCTGTCCGCGACGCGCGGGGCGACCCAGACGGTCAAGGTGCGGCTGGCCTGAACCGCTCCGGCCCCTGGGAGTCCGGTGGTGCGGCCCGCCCGGTGCGGGCCGCGCCACCGGACCCGCATACTGTCGGCCTGCATACGGAGTGGAGAACATCATGACGGCCGACGACCGGATCGCACCCCCGCTGCTGGGAGACGAGCGCGAGACCCTGCGCGCCTATCTCGACTACCAGCGGGACACCCTGGCGATGAAGTGCGCGGGGCTGGGCGACGAGGAGCTGCGCGAGCGGTCGATGCCGCCGTCCGCGTTGTCGCTGCTGGCGCTCGTACGGCATCTGGCGGAGGTGGAACGTGCCTGGTTCCGCCGGGTGTTCGAGGACGAGGCGGTCCCGATGGTCTGGTCGGAGAAGCCCTTCGACTTCCAGGCCGCGTACGACGCGGGCGCCTCGACGGGGGCCGAGGCGTTCGCCGCCTGGCGGGCCGAGGTGGAGCACTCGCGCCGGATCGAGCGGGATGCGCCTTCCCTGGACCTGGTGGGACGTCAGCCGCGCTGGGAGAAGGAGGTCTCGCTGCGGATGGTCATGGTGCACGTCCTGCTGGAGTACGGCCGCCACAACGGCCACGCGGACCTGCTGCGGGAGGGCGTGGACGGCACCGTGGGCGCCTGAGCCCGGTTCAACGGCGGCGGGTCAGCACGCGGGTGGTGCTGCCGTCGTCCTCGTCGATGTCCCGCGTGTGCTCGAAGCCGATGCGCTCCAACAGGGTCAGCGACGCCGTGTTCTCGGCGGCGACGGTGGCGTGGACCTCGGAGAGGCCGAGCGTGCCGAACCCGTGGTCGAGGAGCGCCCGCGCCAGCTCGGTCCCCAGGCCGATGCCCCACGCCGCCGGCGCGAGGGCGTAGATGATCTCGTGGCCGTCGACGGCTTCGGTCCGCTTGATCTCCGCGTGGCCGACCAGCTCCCCGTCGCGGCGCACGGCCCAGACGGCGAACAGGTCCTGGGCGTAGACCTTGGTGAAGACCCGCCCGAACAGGGCCCGGTCCTCGGCCTCGGTGGACGGTTCGTCGCCCATCCAACGGGACACGTCGGTGTCCTGGAACAGGGCGACGAAGTCCTCTTCGTCCTCGGGGGCGTACGGCTCCAGCAGAAGTCGCTCGGTGCGCAGGGTCGGGGTCACGGCGCGTGACGCTACCGGGGCGGTGGTCGCCCGGCAAACGGCTTTCCGTACGCCGGGAGCCCTCCCGGCCGGTGGGGTCCGGGCCCGTTCGTCAGTCCGCGGTGTGGTCCGGGTGCCCCTCGGTCCGTCGTGCCGCCTTCATCTCTGCCTCGTGGAGGTGATCGCGGCCGTCGGCGAGCTCCTGCCTGATCCCTCCCTCGACCTCCCGGAACGCGTCGTAGTAGGTGGCGTTGTACTCCTCGACGATCTGGAACGTCCAGTGGCCGGGGATGACGTTGCGGCCGAGGATCTCCCGTTCGACCCGTTCGGCGTGTTCCCCGTGTCCGGCCTCGCGGAGCAGCCGGACGGCGTCGTCGAGGGCGAGGTCGGCGCTCCCGGTGAGCTGGTGGAAGTCGTACAGGGCGCCGCGGGCCCGCTCCGTGGTCTCCAGGGCCTTCGACAACGCTCCGAGCGCCTCCACGGTCGCGTCGGTGACGCCGTCGGGGCGCTGGTGCCGGGCATCGGTCCGGGGTCGGGGGTTCATCGGGCTCCTCGTTCGGGTGGGCGGCGGTCCTCCCCCAGCTTCCTCCCCCACGTCCCCGCACACGCGCGGGAAACGCCCACCGCGGCCGACCGGCAGCCGAGGCGGGGCCCGCGCGCACGGCGAGGGGTCCCGTGCCGGCGCCGTCACCGTCGCGGCGGTCCGCCGCGTGCACCCCGCCTGAACTCCCGTCACACGACCCACGTACAAAGGGACGATGCCCGAAGATTCTTCCGTACAGGAATCACCCCTCATCCGAAGTCTGCGCGGCGCGGTCACGGCGGCTCCGGACGACGTCCCCCTCCGGCTGCACCTGGCCGAACTGCTGCTGGCCTCCGGTGCGCACGAGGCCGCCGTCTCCGAGGCGGCGGTGGCTCTGCAGCAGGCGCCGGGAGACGGTGCGGCACGTGACCTGATGCTGCGGGCCATGGGAGGAGCCGCCGGCCCGTCGCGGGCACCGGCCCCGGCTCCCGAACCCACGCCGACCGGACCCGCGCCGGCCGAGGCCGCTCCCCCGTCCTCCGTCCGGCCCGGCGAACCGGTCGGGGTGGATCCGGCGCGGCCCGTTTCCCCGCGGCCCGGCCCCGGCTTCGACTGGAGCGCCGCCGAGGACGAGGTCGAGGGCATCGTCGAACCGCGTTTCATGGAGTCCGCGTTGACCGTCGACGGGAGCGGCGACCCGGCGGAGGCCGACGCCTTCGACGTGACGGGCCCCGGGACGGTGCGCCTCGCGGACGTCGGCGGGATGCGGGAGGTCAAGGACCGGCTCGAGGCCGCGTTCCTCGCACCGATGCGCAACCCCGAACTGCGCAGGCTGTACGGCAAGAGCCTGCGCGGCGGGCTGCTGCTGTACGGTCCGCCGGGCTGCGGCAAGACGTTCATCGCCCGGGCCGTGGCGGGGGAGCTCGGCGCGAGCTTCCTGTCCGTGTCCGTCAACGACGTCCTCGACATGTGGATCGGCAACTCCGAGCGCAACATGCACGAGGTCTTCGCGACCGCCCGGCGCAAGGCGCCCTGTGTCGTGTTCCTCGACGAGCTGGACGCGCTCGGCGGAAAGCGGAGCCGGACGCAGAACAGCGGTATGCGCAACACCGTCAACCAGCTCCTCACCGAGCTCGACGGCATCGACTCCGCCGCCAACGAAGGCGTGTTCGTCCTGGCGGCCACCAACGTCCCCTGGGACGTGGACATCGCCCTGCGCCGCCCGGGACGGCTGGACCGCACTCTGCTCGTCCTGCCGCCGGACGCCGCCGCGCGGGACGCGATCCTCCGCTACCACCTGCGGGAACGCCCGGTGGAGGGCGTGGACCTGGGTCGCGTCGTCAAGGCGACCGAGGGGCTCTCCGGCGCCGACCTGGCCCATCTGTGCGAGTCGGCGGCGGAGAACGCGCTGCTCGACTCCGCCCGGACCGGAACCATCCGCATGATCGGCACCTCCGACCTGCTGACCGCGGCGAAAGCCGTGGTGCCCTCCAGCGAGCCGTGGTTCGCCGCCGCGCGGAACGTGGCGATGTTCGCGAACGAGGGCGGCGTGTACGACGACCTCGTCACCTATCTCAAGAAGAGGCGCAAGCTGTGACGACGGCTCCGAACGAGCTGGAACGGGCCTGGGCCCTCTACGAACTGGGCCGCTACGACGAGGCGGTGACCCGCCTGACCGCGCTCCTCACCGAAGACCCCGACCACACCCGCGCCTGGGGCGCGCTGGCCCGCGCCCATCTGAAGCGGTACCGGTACAAGGAGGCGCTCGAAGCGTCCGACCAGGCACTGCGGTGCGATCCGGAGTACGTCGACGCGCTTCTCGTACGGTCCGAAGCCGTACGGCAGACGGGCGGGGGAATCGCCGCGGCCGAGGAGACCCTGCGCGAGGCGGTCCGCGTCGCGCCGCAGTTCTGGGGCGGCTACGCGATGCTCGCCGACATCGTCTTCCGGCGTGACCTCCTCCGGTGCGCGCACGAGGCAGGGACGAACGAGCTCACCCCCGAAATCAAGGCCGCCGTGCCCGCGGAAGGCGCCGACCTGGCGCGGGAGGCGATCCGGCTCGGTCCGGAGGAGGTGTACGCGTACGAGGTGGCCCTGTTCATCGCGCAGATGTCAGGCGCGGAGGAGGACTCCGACGAGTTCGAACGGGCCATCCTCCGGCTCGACCCGACCCACCCCGGGGCCCTGTCCCGCCAGACCGCGAAGGCCGCGAGGGCTGAGGAGAGCCTCGCGCGCCGGGCGACGGACCTCTACGCCGACGCGCTTTCCGTGGCGCCGGACAACGCGGCGCTGCGCGGCGGCCTCGACAAGGCCACGTTCCGCCTGCTGCGGGGCACCCGTTGGCTCGCCGTCGCCTGCGTCCTCGCCGCCGGGGTGACGGTCGACCTCTTCGCCACGGCCGACGATCCGGTGCAACGCGAGCTGCCGCTGCCGTTGGGGCAACGGATCTGGCTGCTCTGCATCATGGCGTTGATCTGGGGATTCGGGGCCTGGCGCGTCTACCGCAGGCTCCGGACGGGGGCGCGGCTCAACGTGCGGTCGCTGATCCGCCGCGACCGGTGGGCGCGCGTGGTCGTGGGCCAGGCGTCCTTCACGACGCTGTGCGCGCTGCTGATCGGCCAGGTGCCGTGGACCGACCGCACCTGGCCGCAGGTCCTCTTCTGGTCGGGTCTGGTGGTGCCCTGGCTCACCATCTCCTACGACCGGCGCAGAACCGAGTAGGGCCTCCCCCGTCGCGCGCCCGATACGGCGGCGGCGCGGCGGGAGGCCGCCGCGGACGGCGCGGGGGCGGCAGACCGCCCGCCGCGCCGCGTCCGGGCGGAGGGGTCAGCCCTCGTCCCCGCCGTCCTCTTCCTCCTCCTCGCCCTCGAAGGCGTCGCCGATCTCGTCGACCACCTCGGCGGCGACCATGCCGCCGACGACCCCGACGGCCACGCCCGCCGCGACCCCGGCCACCACCGCTCCCGTGCCGGGGCCCGAGCGGTGCCCGTCACCGGGGTGGTGCCCGGGGTGTTCACCGTGGTGGCTCCCGTACGGGGCGGGCGCGGCATACGCCGCGTGGCCCGCGACGACCTCCTTCAGCCAGCCGTCCACCAGGGCGTTCCAGTCGGCCTGCGGGGCCGCGTGGTGGGAGGCGGTGAAGCGGTGGACGGTGTCGTGGCCCTCGGAGAGGAGACCGCCGCGCTTGTCCGCCTCGATCACGACCTCCAGCCCGCCCGGCGCGGCGAGGAAGGTCACCTCGATCTCGTTGACCGCGCCCGCCTGACCGGCCGGCGGAAGGATCTCGATCTCCTGGTAGCAGGGCAGCCGCTGGCCGGTCCCCCGGATGTGGCCGAGCTCCAGGTCGGCGGACTTGAAGGCGTAGCCGAGCTGCCCGAACGCTTCCAGGATCGCTTCCTGGGCGGGCAGCGGCCCCACCGCCAACGCGTCGAGGTCTCCCTTGTCCCGGGCGCCCGCGATCTCCAGCTCCGTGCGGATGCCGAGCACGGGCCCGAGGTGCTGGCCGTGCAGTTCGGTGATCGGCGTCTCCCAGGGCAGGGTGACGGTGAACGGCACGGTGTGTTCGGCCTCCTCCGCCAGCCGGAATCCGCCGCCGACCGTGAAGCGGTCGAGGACGGCCGTCGCCTCGTCCTCCTCGTCCTGGCCCTCGCGCTCGACCCTGGCGACGAGGAGGAGGGTGATCCGGTCCACCGTCGCGTCCGTTCCGCCGCCGCGCAGCCGGACCTCGCCGGAGAGGGTGCCGCCGGGCAGGGCCGGTCCGGGCTGCAGGACGGTGTCGACCGAGGGTCCGCCGACCCCGAGGGCTCCGAGCAACTTCTTGAACACCATGTGCGGCGTCCGCTCCTTCTGTGAATGGGCGATCGAGGGGCCCGGGGTCCGTCCGGCCCTGATCCGCCGGACGCGCCCCGGGCCGCCTCGCCGGGCGAGATCTCCCGGAAGGCAAAGGATTTCCCAAGCGCGAGACCGTTACGCACAGTTCCGGCCACCCGCGTCACGGTCCGGCTTCCGAAGCCCGCGCTTCCCCCGCGTCGCGCGGCCCGGGCCGCGCACGACGCCGGGACGGCTTCCCGGGCCGGCTCCGGTCGGCACTCCGTGTGACGTTCGGCACTCCCGTTTGCTTTGCGTTCCCTTTACTATCTATCCGACGGGTCCGCGCCCGTCCCGTCGTCGATCCCGACGACCCGAACAGAGAAGGAGCTACGGCACCGCAATGGGTGAGCCTCCCAGTAGGAACCGTGTCATCCCCGACCCTGCGCACCGCGGGACGGAGGTGACACGGTGAGCGAAGTGGCCCTGCTCCTCCTCGCCCTCGCGCTGACACTGGCCTGTGCGGTGTTCGTCGCGGCGGAGTTCTCGCTGACGACCATCGAGCGCGGCGAGCTCGAACGGGCCGCGCAGGCCGGAGAGCGCGGTGCCGAGAGCGCGTTGAAGGCCGCCAAGCGGCTGACCTTCCAGCTCTCCGGCGCGCAGCTCGGCATCACGGTGACCTCTCTGGTCATCGGCATGCTGGCCGAGCCGTCCCTCGCGGTGCTGCTGCGCGGTCCGCTGGAGGCCGTGGGGCTTCCGGGCGGCGCCGTGTCCACGGTCGCCACCGTCGTCGGCGTCGCCGCCTCCACCGTGGTCCTCATGGTCATCGGTGAGCTGGTGCCGAAGAACTGGGCGATCTCCAGCCCGCTGGCCGTCGCGAAGGTCGTCTCGACGCCGCAGCGGGCGTTCACGGCGGCTTTCGCCCCGCTCATCCGCCACCTCAACAACACCGCGAACCGCGCGGTGCGGCGGCTGGGCCTGGAGCCCGCCGAGGAGCTGGCCTCCGCCCGTACGCCGCAGGAGCTGATCGCGCTCGCGCAGCACTCCGCCCGGGAGGGCGCCATCGAGCCGGACTCGGCCGAGCTGTTCGTCCGTACGCTGCACCTGGCGGAGCTGTCCGCGGAGAACGTGATGACGCCGCGCGTCGACGTCCGGGCCCTGGAGGCGCACGCCACCGCGGCCGACGCCGCCAACCTCACACTGGCCACCGGCCTCTCCCGCTTCCCCGTCTACCGCGACAGCCTGGACGAGGTCATCGGCACGGTCCACATCCGCGACGTGCTGGCCCTGGACGAGTCCGAGCGGGCGCGGACCCCGGTCACGGCGCTGGCGACCGAGCCGCTGCTCGTCCCCGACTCGCTGCCGGTGGACCGGCTGCTCGCCCAGTTGCGCAAGCGCCGGACGATGGCCGTGGTGATCGACGAGTACGGCGGTACGGCGGGGGTCGCCACCGTCGAGGACATCGTCGAGGAGGTCGTCGGCGAGGTCCGCGACGAGCACGATCCGCACGAGCGCCCCGACCTCGCGCCGGCCGAGCCGCTCGGCGACGGCCGGGATGTCTGGGAGGCCGAGGGCAGCATCCGGCTGGACCAGCTCGACCGGATCGGGTTCCGCGCTCCGGACGGCCCCTACGAGACCCTCGCCGGCCTGCTCGCCAACCAGCTGGCCCGTATCCCGGTCCGCGCGGACCGGGTGGAGGTCGACGACTGGCGGTTCGACGTGCTCGACATCGAACACCACCGGGCCGACCGGGTCCGGATCACCGCGCCCGCCCCGGCGCTCGCCCTCGTGGAGGAGGACGCCCGATGACCACCGTCCAGCTCGCCATCGGCCTGCTCACCCTCCTCACCAACGCGTTCTTCGTGGGCGCGGAGTTCGCCCTCATCTCGGTGCGCCGCAGCCAGATCGAACCGCAGGCCGTCCAGGGCAGCCGCCGGGCCAGGAGCACCCTCTGGGGTCTCGAACACCTGTCGGCCGCCATGGCCACCGCCCAGCTCGGCATCACCATCTCGTCGCTGGTGCTGGGCGCCGTCGCCGAACCGGCCATCGCGCATCTGCTGGAGCCGCCGTTCGACGCGGTGGGCGTGCCCGACGCCCTGGTCCACCCGATCGCCTTCGTGATCGCGCTGACCCTGGCGACGTATCTGCACATGCTCATCGGCGAGATGATCCCGAAGAACATCGCGCTGGCCGCCCCGGTCGCCACCGCGCTGGCGCTGGGCCCCTCCCTGGTGGCCCTGACCCGGGCGCTGCGCCCGGTCATCTTCGGCATCAACGCCTTCGCCAACACCCTGCTGCGGCTGCTCAAGGTGGAGCCGAAGGACGAGGTCGCCTCGGTGTTCACCGACCACGAGCTCGTCCGGCTGGTGAAGGACTCCAGCGACGCCGGACTGCTCGCCCCGGCGGACGGGGAGCGGCTGCGGGACGCGCTGGAGCTCGGGACCCGTCCGGTCGGCGAGGTGATGGTCCCGCTGAACCGGACCGTCACCGTCGACCTGGGCATCACCCCGCGGGGGCTGGAGCGGGCCGCGGTCTCCTCCGGTTTCTCCCGGCTGCCGGTCACCGGTCCCGATGACGGGCTGCTGGGGTACTTCCACGTCAAGGACGCCCTCGGTGTCGCGGAGCGGACCGAGGCACTGCCGAAGAGCGCGCTGCACCCCGTCATCCGGGTCGAGATCGACACCCCGCTCGACGACGCCCTCACGGCGATGCGTGCCGCCGGCACGCATCTGGCGGCGGTCGCCGGGGACAAGGGCACGGTCATCGGCTTCGTGACGATGGAGGACGTGCTGGACGAGCTGGTGGGAGCCGCGGCGGTCTGACCGGCCGCCGGTGTCCGCCGGTGGGGCAAGCGGAACGGGAGGCGGCCGTCGCACGACGGCCGCCTCCCGCGGTTCTCCGCCCCGTCTCCGCGGAGGGCTCCGCCGCCCGCTCCCGAGCACGTAAGCTCGGTGAATGGCCAAGTACTTCGACGTGCACCCCGCGAATCCCCAGCCCCGCACCATCGGCACGGTGGTCGACAGCATCCGGTCCGGCGCGCTCGTCGCGTACCCGACGGACTCGTGCTACGCGCTGGGCTGCCAGTTGGGCAACCGTGACGCCATCGGCCGGATCAAGTCGATCCGGAATCTCGACGACCGCCACCACTTCACACTGGTGTGCCACGACTTCGCGCAGCTCGCGCAGTTCGTCCGCGTGGACAACGACGTGTTCCGCGCGGTCAAGGCGGCGACGCCCGGCAGCTACACCTTCATCCTCCCGGCGACGAAGGAGGTGCCCCGCCAACTGCTGCATCCGAAGAAGAAGACGGTCGGCGTGCGCATCCCCGACCATGTGGTGACACAGGCGCTGGTCGCGGAGCTGGGCGAGCCGCTGCTGTCCAGCACGCTGCTCCTGCCGGACGAGGAGGAGCCGATGACGCAGGGCTGGGAGATCAAGGAGCGGCTGGACCACGAGGTGGACGCCGTCATCGACTCGGGCGACTGCGGCACCGAGCCGACCACGGTCATCGACTTCTCCGGCGACGAGCCCGAGATCGTCCGCCGCGGCGCCGGGGACACGTCCCGCTTCGAGTAGCCCGTGCGGCGCGCCGCGCCGGACGCCGGGGTCTCCCTCGGCGCCGGCGGCGGGCAGACTGGCGGGCATGACGGGTGAGCGACTGCGGTTCGACGGCTGGATCGCCGGTGTGGGCACGTCCTCGGGGGTCCGGCTGGTGGTCGGGCACTGGCCGCGGTCCCCGTTCGGGGCGTTCAGCGACGTGATGGTCGAGCACCCCGACGGCGAGCGGGTCCTGCTGGCCCCGGACCGGCGGATCGCGGACTTCGTCGCCGCCACCTACCGGTTCGACCGCGTCGAGGTGGTCCCGGTGGCCGTCGCCGTCGCCGGGGACACCTGGGCCGTCGAGGCGGGGGCCCTGCGGCTGCGGCTGCGGGCCGGCCGTCCGACCGTTCTCGGTCTGCTGCTGTCCGCCGTGCCGGCCCCACTGGTCCGCAGCCCGCTGTGGGCCGCGCTCTGCGATGTGCCGGCCAGGCTGCTGATGCCGGGGGTACGGACGCTGGGCCGCGCGGGCCCGGACCGGCGCGAGTGGTACGGGGCGCGCGGGCTGCGGCCGGTCGTGGCCGCCGAGGCCGTGCTGGACGGGGTGGGCCTGGGGCGTCTCGGGCCCCTCGATCCGCCGGTCGCCTTCGGTTTCGGCTCCGCACCGCGCACCCCGTCCCTGGTGCGCGTCACCACAACGGTGGAACTCGCCGGCCCGGGACGCTGAACACCGCCGAGCCCCTTCGGCGAAGGGGCCGGAGGCCGTCGCGCCCCCTGCCGGTTCCGTTCACGGACGGAGCCGGTCGGGGATGCGCGGGTGCGGGGCGCGGCGCAGGGTGGAGCCATGGCAACTCCCCCGATCGTCATCCACCGGCCGACCCCGTCGGGCGGCCGCCGGGTGACCGTGCACTACGAGGGCCGGGACGAGATACTCGGGCTGGCCCACAGCGACCACGACGTGATCGTGTTCCTGAGCGAGGCCGGCCTCGAAGAAGCGGACCGGCTGCTCGACAACCCGGTCTGGGTGGAATGGCGGGGCGGGCGGGCCCACCATTACGAAGCGGCCTGACCCGTCGCCCCGCCCCGGTCATCCCTGCCGCGGCTCGCCGGGTTCTCCGGCTCCCCCGCTCAGGCCGTCGAGGATGGCCGAAATCGTCTCCTCGGGGGTCTGCCCGGATGTGTCCAGCCAGAGACCGATGCGCGGCGTCCCGTCCCGCAGATACGCGTCGAACGCCTCGACCGTCCACTCTCCGTACCCCGTCTTGCCGCGCCCGGCCTCCCGCGCGCGCACCGCGTCGGGAGAGGGCGCGAGCACGACGACGTGGAAGGGGCGGGTGCGGACCCGCTCGACGTAGCGCGTCAGGTCGTCGCCGAGCACGATGTCCTGAACGACGGCCGTCCAGCCGTCGTCCGCGTACGCGTCGGCCACCTGGGCCGAGAGCCGCTGGCGCAGGTCGAGCTGGCCGCGCGCCTCCGCCGACTCGTCGGGGGCCATCTCCGCACGGCCGGAGACGATCATGCGGCGGAAGACGTCGCCGCGTACGTGGACCGCTCGCGGCAGGGTCTCCGCCAGGAGCTGGGCGACGGTGGACTTCCCCGCGGCCATCACTCCGGTGATCAGTACGACGCAGGGACCCGGATCGGCGCCCATCGTGATGTCCTCCTTCGTCGTCCTGTCCGTCATCGTCGTCTCCGTCATCGCCCCGTCCGGTCGCGCGGCCGGGGTCACGCGGTGCCCGCCGGGGCGGAGTCGGGGTTCGCGAACAGTTCGCGAACCCCGTCGGCGTCGGTCTCACGCAGGGTGTCGTCCAGCACGATCCAGCGGGTGACGCCCACGGACTCCAGGAACGGCAGGTCGTGGCCGGCGACCAGGAGCGCGCCCTCGAAGGACTCCAGGGCGCTGGTCAGCTGCCGCACACTGGCCACGTCGAGATTGTTGGTCGGTTCGTCCAGCAGGAGCAGTTGCGGCGCGGGGGCGGCGAGCACGGTCGCCGCGAGGGCGGCCCGGAAGCGTTCGCCGCCCGACAGGGTGCCGGCCGGCTGCTCGGCGCGGGCTCCCCTGAAGAGGAAGCGGGCGAGCTGTGAGCGGATCTGGTTGTCGGTGGTGCCCGGGGCGGTGCGGGCGACGTTGTCGGCGACGCTGAGGGTGTCGTCGAGGACGTCCAGCCGCTGCGGGAGGAACTTCAGCGGTACCGCCGCCTCGGCCTCCCCGGTGGTGGGCGCCAGCTCTCCGGCGATGGTGCGCAGCAGGGTGGTCTTGCCGGCCCCGTTGCAGCCGACGAGGGCGATGCGCTCGGGGCCCTGCACGTGGAGGCTGCCCCCGGTCAGCCGACCGTAGGGGAGGCTCAGGTCCCGTACGGTCAGCACGGTGCGGCCGGCGGGGACGGCGGTGTGGGGCAGGCTCACCTTGATCTCGGCGTCCCGGCGGACGGCCTCGGCGGCCTCCTCCCGGCGCTCGCGTGCCTCGTCGAGGCGGTCCTCGTGCAGCCCGCGCAGCCGGTCTCCGGACTCCTGGGCGGAGCGCTTGCGCTCACCGGCGACGATCCGGGGCGCCTTGCGCCGGCCGTCCAGCTTCTTGTCGTGGCTCCGGCGGCGGGCCACCTTGGTCCGGGCCTCCTCCAGCTCGCGCTGCTGGCGGCGTACGTCGGCGTCGGCGGCGCGCAGCATCCGTCCGGCGGCCTCCTGCTGGGTGGCGAGGGCTTCCTGGTAGGCGGACCAGCCGCCGCCGTACCAGCTCACCGATCCGGCCCGCAGTTCGGCGATGCGGTCGACGCGTTCCAGCAGGTCCCGGTCGTGGCTGACGACGACCAGGATGCCGGAGCGCCAGGAGTCGACGGCGTCGTAGAGGCGGCGGCGCGCGAACAGGTCGAGGTTGTTGGTCGGTTCGTCGAGGAGGAGCACGTCGGGGCGTTCCAGGAGCAGCGCGGCGAGGCGCAGCAGGACGGTCTCGCCGCCGCTGAGCCGGCCGACGGTGCGGTCCAGGTCGATGCCGCCGAGGCCGAGGGAGCCCAGGGTGGCCAGGGCGCGCTCCTCGACGTCCCAGTCGTCGCCGACCGTCTCGAAGTGCTCCTCGCGTACGTCCCCGGCCTCGATGGCGCGCAGGGCGGCACGCCGTTCGGCGATGCCGAGGGCCGCGTCCACACGCAGGGAGGTGTCCAGGGTGATGTTCTGCGGCAGGTGGGCGAGGGTCCCGCCGACGGTGACCGACCCCGCCGAGGGGCGCAGGAGTCCGGCGAAGAGGCGGAGCAGCGTGGACTTTCCGGCGCCGTTGGACCCGGCGAGGCCGGTGCGTCCCCGGGGGAGGGTGAGGGAGAGCCCGTCGAAGAGGCCGGTGCCGTCGGGCCACTGGAACGAGACGTCGGAGACGGTGAGGGAGGCGCCGGGCGCGGTGGGATGGCTCATGGTGGTTCTCGCAGTCGGAAGCGGAGGAACAGGGGCTTCGTATGCGAACAGCACGCGGCGACCCGGCCGGAGTGGGCCGGAGGGCGGTGGGAGAAGCAGTCCTGCGATGGTGGGGACGGCTCGGCACCGAGGTCGCATCCACGCGGCGATCACGGACGGCGGGCATGCCGACAACGTCGTGACCGTGTACGGGCCAGGGCCGTACCGCGCGATGATCGCGGACCTCAGATGCGCAACGTCCACCTCTATCGGAGACAACAGGACGTGCCGAGCGTAGCCGATGCTCCTCCCGGGCGTCGAGGGAGTTGTCTACGGGGTGCTCCGCGCGGTCGGTGTCCGCTCGGGCGAGGCGGAGGAGACGCCCTGGTCGGCCGCGGGGTCGACGGGTCCGCGTGGGCCGGGAGGGAGCGTCCCGGGCGGCACGACCGGGTCCCGGCGGATCGCGAACGTGCCGAGCAGCACGGCGAGGCCGGCCAGGACGAATCCGTACGGCGGGGTCGCACCCATGGGGTGGGTCTCGTAGACCAGCGCGGCCGAGAGCACGATCAGCACGGCGGAGAGGCGGCCGTACCGTCCGGTCGCCGCGACCACGGCCATGCCCCACAGCAGGTACCACGGCTGGACCATGGGCGAGAGGGCGACCAGGAGCAGCAGCGAGAGGCCCAGGGCGTGCGCCGGTGCGACGGCGCCCCGCATCGCGCGGCGCGCCAGCACGAGGATCAGCCCGATCGCGACCGCGAGGCCCAGCGTCTGGACGGCGGACTTGACGGAGTCGGCGTCGACGTCCAGGAGCAGGTGGGCCAGCTGGCCGAGGCCGAGGCCGATGTCGCTGGTGACGGAGAGCGCGGTGTGGATGTTCGCGGCGACGCCCTGCGTGTGCAGCCAGCCGAAACCGGTGCCGCTGACGAGGGTCGCCCCTCCGGCGACGGCGCAGGCGACCAGGCCGGGTGCGAGGAGGCCCTTGGCCCAGCGGCGCCAGGCGGGGCCGGTGGCGGCGGCGTGCACGAGGACCCCGATGAACAGGAGCGCCACGGCCGCCGGGGACTTCACCATCATGGCGAGGCCGATCAGGGCGCTTCCGACGATCCACCTGCCGCGCAGGGCGAGGACGGATCCGGCGAGCATCAGGCCGATCATCAGCCCGTCGTTGTGGATACCGCCGATCACGTGCATCAGGAGCAGCGGGTTGAGGGCGCCCAGCCACAGGGCGCGGCTCTCGCTGTGTCCGTGTTCGGCCGCGAGGCGGCGCAGGGACCAGACGATCAGGACGAGGGAGGCGAGGGCGACGAGCCGCAGGCCGAGGACGGCGGGGACGATCGTTCCGCCGGTGGCCTTGGCGACGGCTGCGGAGAGCAGCAGGAAGAGGGGGCCGTAGGGGGCCGGGGTGTCGCGCCAGTGATGGCCCACGCTCGCGGCGGCGTCACCGCCGATCCCGCCGGGGTCCAGGGCGGAGGGGCCCACGGTGTAGACGTCGTGGCCCTCGACGACCATCGAGCCCTGGGCGATGTAGCTGTACACGTCGGCGCTGTAGAGCGGCGGGGCGATGAGGAACGGGGCGGTCCACCAGGCGAGGGTGACCAGGGTGTCCCGGACGGTGGCGGCGGTCCTGCCGTACTGCCACCAGGCCACGACGAGCACGGTCAGGCCGATGTAAGCGATGACCGCTCCGACCGCTTTCGCGGCGGATCCGTGATCGACCCACAGACCCCAGGGGTCGTGCACCGGCAGCTTCCCCGCGAACCAGCCGCCGATGACGACCGCCAGCGATCCCGCCGCACCCAGCCGTCGGTATCCGACCGCGCTCAAAGCCCACATGACCGGCCAACCTATCGGACGGCGGGGCCCGGTCCGCATCCGCTCCCCCGGCCCGTGCGACCGCGCCCGCGCGCCGGTCGGTCGCGCGGGGTCGGATAATCCGTTGGCACCCGGGCCACGAGGTGGCAGGCTCCGTGACGCAACCAAGGGGCGTAGCTCAGCGGCCAGAGCGGCGGTCTCCAAAACCGTATGTCGCAGGTTCGATTCCTGCCGCCCCTGCCGACACCGCCCGGCGCCGTGTCAGCGCACGTCGCCGCGCCAGTCCCACTGGTGGCTGTCCGGCGAGCGCGGCCCGTACTCGGCACGTCCGCCGGGGCCGTAGGCGCCGATCTCGGTGACCAGCCCGGCGCCGTCGCGCAGGTCGGCGTCGTCCCACCCCGTGACGTCGAGCAGCAGCCCGTCGAGCGGGCCGCCGACCAGCTCGCGGTAGTCGTGCCCCGGTCTCGGCCCGGGGCAGGGGTCGTCGTGGTCGGTGCCGTACACCCGTCGCTGCCTCATCAGCTCGTCCATGCGGGCAGCATCCCACCGGCCACTGACAAAGGCTCGGCGCGAGGGTCCATCCGGCCTCCCGCCCCCTCTCCCCCGCGCTTGGCCCGGACTCCCCCCGCGCTCCGGTCGCCGAACCTTCCCGGCCTCCGCCGAAAAGGGAGGCGCGTGCGGGCACGAGCTGTGGCACGCTCCACCGGTGACACTTCCTTTGCGCCTGATCCCGCTCCTGGAGCAGTACGACTTCGCCTGCGAGCGGCTCCTGTCCCGCCTCGCCGGTCCGCTCATGGACAGCGGCAACGGCGTCGACATCGGGGTCGTCCCGCTCGGCGACGACGAGTACCTCTGGGAGCCCGCGCCCGGCTGCTGGTCCGTCCGACGGCGCGACGACGGCCCCGGGGAGCGAGCGACCGCGCTGGCGGGGGCCGGTGCGTGGGGTCGGGACTCGGCCGACTCGCCGCACCCCTTCCCCCCGCCGTTCACCACACTCGCGTGGCGGCTGAGCCACCTCTCCGAAATGCTCACGCTCCGGGCCGACCACACCCGGGGCTCCAGGTCGCTCACGCGTGAGGGCTACCGCACCCCGGGTGACGCTGCCGGCGCGGTGGCCGCCTTCGAGTCCGCGTCCGCCGCGTGGAGGGAAGCGCTGCTCTCCGCCGACGAGGCCGCCCTGGACACCATCGGATACAGCACGTACCCGAACGGCAGCGACGCCGAGGACGTGTTCGTCGACATCGTCTGGTGGGTCAACCAGGAGGTACTGCACCACGGGGCCGAGATCGCCCTGCTCAGGGATCTGTATCGCGCCCGGGCGTCCTGACCGGGGTGGCTGATCCGCCGTAGCACCGGTCCTCGCCGCCGCAGTCGCCGGACCGGGGAACCGGTTATATGATTCATGGACATATCGCACCGCGGAGCGGCACATGAACCGGCGTCGGACCTCCCGCTCGGCCAGTGCGGACGATCTGCTCTCCACCCTGCAGGACCTCACCGCCCGCGCCCGGCGCGAGGTGGAGTTCCATCAGGCGAGGGTGGAGCTGGCGCAGGCGCTTCAGCGCGACATGCTCCCGGCCGCGCTGCCCTCCCTTCCGGGGCTGCGGTCGGCGGCGGGCTACGCCCCCGCCCGCCACGGGCTGGACATCGGCGGCGACTGGTATGACGGCTTCCCGCTCGCGGACGGCTCCCTCGGTTTCGCCATCGGCGACGTCCAGGGCCACGACGTCGAGGCGGCCGCCTTCATGGGACAGGTGCGCATCGCGATGCGGGCCATCGCGGGCACCGTCTCCGACCCCGGCGAGATCCTGGGCCGGACCAACGATCTGCTGCTCTCCGTGGACTCGGGCCTCTTCGCGACCTGCACCTTCCTGCGGCTGGACCCGGCGACCCGGGACCTGCACAGCGCGCGGGCCGGCCATGTGGCGTGCGTGTGGGCCACCGCGGAAGGCAGGTCCGGCGTCACCGAGGACCCCGGTGGCCTGCCGCTGGGCATCGAACGCGGCGAGGGCTATCCGGTCACCCGGCGCACCCTCGACTCCGACGGGGCGATCGTGCTGCTCACGGACGGCGTGGTCGAGGGCCCGTCACTGCTGATCGAGGACGGTCTGGAACGGGTACGACGGCTGATCGCCGGGCACGTGGGGGCGAGCGCGAGCCGGCTGGCAGGCATGGTGCTGGGCGCGGCGGAGGACACGGGCCACGAGGACGACGCCGCCGTACTGGTCCTGCGGCACGGGGCGGCCCGCGGCGGGAGGCGGTGACGGCGCGATCGCGCCGCGCGTGTCACCGCCCCTCTCCTCCCGCGGCCGGTGTCTGATGAGTGGGTGATCCGCAGCGAGGAAGCCAGACGTCGGGCCGTGTACGTGGCGCAGGTCCTGGGTGTGACCGGCGCCTACTTCCTCGCCGGGCGAATCGGGCTGATGCGCCAGATCGTCCTGGACGGCGCCGTGGTGACACCGCTGTGGCCGCCGACCGGGATCGCGGTTGCCGCACTCCTGTGCCTGGGCGTCCGCGTCTGGCCCGGCATCCCCCTGGGAACCCTGCTCACGGTCACCGAGATCGGCGACGCGTTCACCGTGAGCCGGCTGGCCATCATGTTCGGCAACACCATCGCCCCGCTCGCGTCGTACGCGCTGCTGCGCAAGGTGGGCTTCCGCATCGAGCTGGCCCGGCTGCGGGACGGCGTCTGCCTGGTGTTCCTCGGGGCGTTCGCGGGGATGCTGCTCAGCTCCACCGTCGGGAGTCTCACGCTGCTGATCGACGGGAAGGTGCCGCCCGGCCGGTTCTGGCTGGTCTGGTCGTCGTGGTGGGCGGGGGACGCGATGGGCGTCCTGGTGGTCACCCCCGTGCTGCTGGTGCTGCGCGGGATCCGGTGGCCCCGGCCGGGCGACCGGTGGCTGGAGGCGTCCGTCCTCGGAATCACCGTGGTGGCGGCATCCTTGATCGCCACGCGCAGCTCGCTGTCGATGATCTATCTGGTGTTCCCGGTCGTCATCTGGGCGGCTCTGCGCTTCCAGCTGCCCGGCAGCGCTCCGTGCGCCCTGGTCGTCTCGGTGCTCGCCATCATCGCCGGAACGGATGCTCTGGGTCCGTTCGCGGGGCACAGCCTGATGGAGGTCATGGTCAACCTCTCGGTGCTCAACGGATGCGTCGCCCTCACCGCGCTGCTGCTCGGCGCCATCGTGGCGGAGCACAGGAACATCCGCAGGGAGACGGAGTACGCCGTCGAGGAGCTGGAGGCTCTGGTGGAGCAGCTCGCACCGCTGTCGGGTCCGCCCTCGGAGCGGTACGAGGACCGCCCGGGACGCCACGGTCCGCTCGACGGCGGACCGCTCCCCGATCACGGGTAGCACGCAGGGACGCCACCGGCTTCGTGGAGGGCCGGTGGCGTCGCGGGTCAGTACGGAAGGGGGCGGCCGGAAGGGGTCCGCAGGTCGAGCGGCGGCGGCCCCGTAGGGGGCGGGGGACGACGGACGACGACTCGGATGCGGCCCAATGCCACCACCTCCTCCTGGTAACCCGGTATCTGCCCAGCCGTCGCGGGTTCACACCTGTCCCCCGCCGCGGCCCGCGCTCCGCAGGAGGGTCCGCTCGCCGGCGCGGATGCGGAGAGCGCCCCGGGCGGTGACCCTTGGGAGGGGGAGCAGCGTCGACGAGGAGGACGTATGTCCGCACTGGACAAGATCAAGAAGATGCTCAAGGGCCACGAGGACCAGGCCGGCAAGGGAATCGACAAGGCCGGGGACATGGTCGACGACCGTACGCAGGGCAAGCACGCGAAGCATGTGGACACCGCCCAGGACAAGCTGAAGCAGCAGTTCGGTACGGAGCGCGACCAGGACGGGCCGTCGCGCGGCTGATCGGCCCCTCCGGCCACCGCCGGCCGCACGCACGGGTCCCGGGCCACAGTCGCCGACTGTGGCCCGGGACCCGTGCCTCCCCGTCGCACCGCACTCGGCCCGTTCGCGCGGGCCGCCGGCGCGGTGTCGCCGGAGCCCGGACAGCCCGGAAAGGCTGATGGAAAGTTTCCGGGGTCCTACCGGAGATTCTTGTTATCGTCCCGCTCGCACGCCGTCTCCCGAGTGTGGGAAGTGACAGAACCCGACCCCGGAAGAGTGAGCACAGCATGGGCAAGGATCACCCGACGGCCTTGATCACCGCGGCACGGAGCGGCGACCGGCGGGCCGAGGACCGGCTCGTCTCGGCGTACCTGCCGCTGCTCTACAACGTCGTCGGGCGTGCCCTGGACGGCCACGCGGACGTGGACGACGTGGTGCAGGAGACGGTCCTGCGCATGCTCAGGGGCCTGCCCGAACTGCGTTCCCCGCAGAGCTTCCGTTCGTGGCTGGTGGCGATCGCCATGAACGAGATACGCACGCACTGGCGGCAGCAGCAGTCGGGGGCGATACCCGCGGACCGGCTGGAGGCCGCCTACGAACTGCCCGACCCCCGGGCCGACTTCGTCGAGGCGACGATCCTGGAGCTCGGCCTGACCGGTCAGCGGAGGCAGGTGGCGGAGGCGACACGGTGGCTGGAGGAGGACGACCGCGCCCTGCTGTCGCTGTGGTGGCTGGAGACCGCCGGGCACCTGTCCCGGTCCGAGGTCTGTGCCGCGCTCGAACTCACCCCGCAGCACACCGCCGTACGGGTGCAGCGCATGAAGGCGCAGTTGGAGGCGGCGCGGGTCGTGGTGAGCGCGCTGACCGCCGAACCTCCCTGCGTCCTGCTGGAGGACGTCGCCGCGGGGTGGGACGGTGTCCCCTCGGCGCTGTGGCGCAAGCGGTTGGCCCGCCACGCCCGCGACTGCACGGTCTGCTCGGGACTCAGCTCAGGCCTGGTGCCCGCCGAGGGGCTGCTCGTGGGGCTCGCGCTGATTCCGGTGGCCGCGATCGCGGGCGCGGGGGCGACCCCCGAACTTCTGGCCGCCGCGGCGCGGCTCCAGGTGCCCGCGCCGGGCGCGTCCGGTAAGGCGACCGCGGCGGGGCGGGCCGAGCGCAGGCGGGTCCAGTCCCGGCGCCGTCGGCGCAATTCGACCATCGCCGCGGTGGTGGCGGTCGCCGCGCTGGGCTCGGGCGGCACGGCGGTGCACCTCTACACCGACGGCGACGAGCAGGACGCGACGACGGTGACGGCGGACGCTCCGGCCTCACGTTCCGGGCTACCGCTACCCGCTTCCCCTTCGTCGGCCCCGACTCCCTCGGCCTCCGCGTCGGCGCCGGCGTCGCCCAGCGCTTCGGCGTCGCCGAGCCCTTCTCGCACCGCCGCGGCGAAGCCGAAGAAGAGCACTCCGGCACCGCCCGCGCCCACCTCCGCGGCCCCGGCCCCGAAGCCGCCCAAACCCAAGCCTGCCCCGCCCGCCCCCTCGGGGATGGCCGAGCAGGTCACCGCCTTGGTCAACGCCGAGCGCGCGAAGGAGGGTTGCGGTCCGGTGTCGGTCAACGGTCTGCTCAACACGGCGGCGCAGCGCCACTCCGCCGACATGGCGGCCAACGACTACTTCGACCACACGTCACAGGACGGCAGGGAGCCGGACGACAGGATCACGGCCGCCGGCTATCAGTGGACCACCTACGGCGAGAACATCGCCAAGGGCCAGCGCACCCCCGCCGAGGTGATGCAGGCGTGGATGGACAGCCCGGGGCACCGTGCCAACATCCTCAACTGCTCGTTCAAGGAAATCGGCATGGGCAAGCAGGAGTCGGGGGACGGACCGGTGTGGACGCAGGTGTTCGGCTCCCGCTGACTCCGTGCGGGGCAGGGAGGTGTGCCGCCCACGGGGTCGTGCCCGGCCCGAGCAGGCCACCCGGCGCACGCCGACGACGCGGGCGCCATCGTGATCGTGATCGCTGGAGGGTGTGCGCCGATCCCGCCGGCCGCCCCCTTCCACCGGACACTCCGTCGACCGTCCGGGATCTCGCGGACCGGGCGTTCCGGTGCGGCCGGTCGACGGCCGCACCGGGGTCAGCGCAGGACCAGCGTCAGGGCCGTACCGAGACAGGTCGCCGCGCCCACCGCGCCGGCGGAGACGGCGACGCAGCGGGCCCGGAGGCGGTTGTAGCGCCCGCTGTACTCCGCGCGCAGTTCCTCCGCGCGGTCCCGGACGCGGATGAGCGATTCCCGGGCGGTGGTGACGTGTTCGGCGACGAACACCCGCTCGACGTCCTCGCGCTGCGCCGTGGTCAGCCAGGGCAGCTGATCGGTGAACCGGCACGCCCGGCGGCGGGCCCGCTCGACCTCGGCGTTCCACAGCAGGAAGCCCTCCAGCTGGGCCAGGCCCCGGGCGCTGTCCTTGTCGGATGTCACATGCCGTCCTCTCCGTGGCCTCATCGGTACGGGGCCGGTCACGTCTGCTGGTCCCCCGGGGCGACGACCACCGAGTTGTCGGGACGGTTGGTGGCGTCCGCCAGGGCCCGGACGGTCGGGTGGTGCAGATCGAAGGCCGGGGATTCGGACCGGATCCGCGGCAGGGTGACGAAGTTGTGCCGGGGCGGCGGGCAGGAGGTGGCCCACTCCAGCGAACGGCCGTAGCCCCACGGGTCGTCGACCTCGATCTTCTCGCCGTACTTCGCGGTCTTCCAGATGTTGTAGAAGAACGGGAGCATCGACAGGCCGAGCAGGAACGAGGAGATGGAGGAGATCGTGTTCAGCGCGGTGAAGCCGTCGGCGTCGAGATAGTCGGCGTACCGGCGCGGCATGCCTTCCGCGCCGAGCCAGTGCTGGACGAGGAACGTGCCGTGGAAGCCGACGAACAGCGTCCAGAACGTCACCTTGCCGAGCCGTTCGTCGAGCATTTTCCCGGTGAACTTCGGCCACCAGAAATGGAATCCGGCGAACATCGCGAACACGACCGTACCGAACACCACGTAGTGGAAGTGGGCGACGACGAAGTACGAGTCGGAGACGTGGAAGTCCATCGGCGGCGAAGCCAGGATGATCCCGGTCAGGCCGCCGAACAGGAAGGTGACCAGGAATCCGACGGCCCAGAGCATCGGGGTCTCCATCGAGATGGACCCCTTCCACATCGTGCCGATCCAGTTGAAGAACTTCACCCCGGTCGGAACGGCGATGAGGAACGTCATGAACGAGAAGAACGGCAACAGCACACCGCCCGTGACGAACATGTGGTGCGCCCACACGGTCGCGGAGAGGCCGGCGATGGCGATGGTGGCCGCGACCAGGCCGATGTAGCCGAACACCGGTTTGCGGCTGAAGACCGGGAAGATCTCGGTGACGATGCCGAAGAACGGCAGGGCGATGATGTACACCTCGGGGTGGCCGAAGAACCAGAACAGGTGCTGCCACAGGAGCGCTCCGCCGTTCGCCGCGTCGAAGACGTGCGCGCCGAACTTGCGGTCGGCCTCCAGCGCGAGCAGGGCCGCGGCGAGGACCGGGAAGGCCAGCAGGACCAGGACGCCGGTCAGCAGGACGTTCCAGGTGAAGATCGGCATGCGGAACATCGTCATGCCGGGAGCGCGCATGCAGATGATGGTGGTGATGAAGTTGACCGAGCCGAGGATCGTGCCGAAGCCGGAGAAGGCCAGACCCATGATCCACATGTCGGCGCCGATGCCCGGGGAACGGACGGCGTCGTTGAGCGGGGAGTAGGCGTGATCCAGTTCGCGAATCCGGCGAACAGCGGCGTCGCGAACATCAGCAGCATGATCGTGCCGTGCATCGTGAACGCCTGGTTGAACTGCTCGTTCGACAGCAGCTGGATTCCGGGGCGGGCCAGTTCGGCACGCATGACCAGGGCCAGGAGACCTCCCACGCAGAAGAACGCGAAGGAGGTGACGAGGTAGAGCGTGCCGATCGTCTTGTGGTCCGTCGTGGTCATCCACTTGACGACCACGTTGCCGGGTTCCCGGCCGCGTACCGGCAGTTCGTCCTCTTCGGCGGTATCGGTTCCCACCGATTGCGAGATGCCCCTCGTCGTCACTACGACGCTCCTTCGATCAGCGGCCCGTGTGGACTCGGCGACCAGAATGGACCCGTGGCGTCAGGTGCGGTGGGACATCCTTCCCCGTCCGGCGGACAGGACCGGCAAGGGCACTCAAACGGCCTACAGGCACACGTGGTTCCACCGTTTCCCTGCGGGCTCCACCTGCCGCGGCGCGTCGGACGCCTCGCCGCCTTCGGTCCGCGCCCGCTCCGGATGTCCGCGGCAGGGGAGCCCATGCGACCTACTGGCGAGTAAGGTGGGGCTCCGGGTCCACCGTCCCGCGGTCCGTGCGGTGCCCGGAGGGGAATCGCCGACGGCCGTGGACGAGGAGTCGCCCCATGCCCCGCACTATGTCCGTAGCGGACAGCATCGTCATCGAAGCCACCCCGGCAGAGGTCTACGCGCAACTCAGCGACCCCACGGCGATGGGACGTTGGAGCCCGGAGAACCTGGGCGCCACCGTGCGCGGCGATCGGCACGGCGCCTACGTCGGCATGGTCTTCGAGGGCCGCAACAAGCGGGGGGCCGTGCGGTGGACGACGCGGTGCACGGTGACGGCGGCCGACCCCGGCCGGCGCTTCGCCTTCCGGGTCCACGCGATCGGTCTGCGACGCCCTTTGCTGCCGGGGCCGATCGCCACCTGGGAGTACCGCTTCGAGCCGGAGGCCGGTGGGACGCGGGTCACCGAGACCTGGACCGACGACCGCCGCCGCTGGCCGGACGCCGTCGCCAACGCCTTCGACCGTGTCGCGACGGGCGGGAAGACCTTCGCGCAGTTCCAGGTCGGCAACATCCGTACGACGCTGAAACGCCTCAAGGAGGCGCTGGAGACGGTTACCCCTTAGGGCGTGTTAGGGCGTGCCCGTGCGTGGGCAGTCCAGTGCGCAGGGCGGTCCAGAGCCGGGGGAAGCGTTGTTCTCCCGTCGCCCTTCGAGGCGTTGACCTGCGCCTGGGTCAGGAAGAGGCTTCCGGTCAGGTCGGCGCCCGAGAGGTCGGCGTCGCGGAGGTCCGCGCCGATGAGGTCGGCCAGCCGGAGATCGGCGCCGGTGAGATCGGCGGCGATCAGACAGGCGCCGCGGAGATCGGCCCCGCGCAGGTCGGCCCCGCGCAGCCGGGCGCCGAAGAGGTCGGCGCCCGCGCGGTAGCGCTTCGTGCGGCGGGGAGCGGTGGCACGGACGAGTCCGCTGGTACGCCGGAGCAGCCCGGCGGCCTGGTCCCGGTGACCGCCGACGTCCAGGGCGGCGAAATCGACGGCGGGGCGCGCGGTGTGCCGTTCGGTCTCCTCCAGCGCGCGGCGGAGCTCGGTGTGCAGGGACCGCGCCTCGGGCCGGGCGAGGGCTTCGGTGAGGTACCAGAGCAGTTCGTGGAGCTGCCGCATCACGGGGAACACCTGGAACATCTGCGCGGCGTGGTCGGGGGACGACCGCCAGTCTCGGCCTCCGTAGGTCTGCTGGGAGACCTTCTGCCCGGCGCCGAAGCAGTCGTACACGGTGCAGCCGGGAAAGCCCTTCGCGCGCAGTCGGGCGTGGATGCCGCAGCCGAAGTCGTCCCGCAGGTTGGGGCAGGGGCGGCCGGCCTCCTTGTCGATCGCGAAGTCCGACGACGCCGTCAGTGTGAGGGCGACGCAGCAGAGGGCGAAGCAGTTCGCGCAGTCCGCGCGCAGCGCCTTCTGTCCGTCGTCGGCCACCGCGGTCTGTACGTCATCGGGCACGGGTGAGGGGTCCTCGCGTGAGTGTTGCCGCGGGAAGGCGGACTGCGGTCGGGAGCGGGCCGCACGAGTCTACCGAGGTGGCGGGGGTGCACACTGGGCGCGTACGGACGACGAGGGGGCGTATGGGGCCGGAGCAGAGCGGCGGGTTCGAGCCCGCGACCGGGGACGGGCCGCCGCCGGCCGAGCCCGCGGCGGTACGGGCCGGTTCGGTGCGGACGGCTTTCGAGGGGCTGCTGCAGATCCGTCGCCTCACCGGTGGCGGGGCGGCCGGGCCCGCGCCGTGGGAGCGGAATCGTCCGGTCAGAGCGGTCGCCCTGGCTCTGGAGCACTCCGGGTCCGCGCCCTCGGCCGTCGACGCCGGGGGACGCCGCGTGTCGGCCGGCTATCGGGTGAGCGGCGGGGAGTCGGCGGGCTCGGTCCGGGTCGAGTGGGTCGGGCCGCCCGGCAGCGGAGCCGTTCATGACGAGGAGGAGGCGCTGTCCGGATGCGCGACGGTCCTGCGTGGGCTGGGCTGGACGGTGCTGCTCTACCGCGGGCCCCGTCGGCGACGCTATCTGGAAGTGGAGCCGCCGGGTGGGATGTCCGGCGGGCACGGCCGGTCCTGAGGCCCCGTTGTCAGACCCATGGGGGATGCTTGACGGCCCGACAGCTCCGAGGAGGAGATGCTGAGATGGACAAGGACGAACTCGCGGCGGCGCAGGCGTACGTCCGTCTGCTGGAGGCCGCCCGTGCGGCGCTCTCCGACCCCGACGACGCACCGGCCTACCTGCCGCTGCTCACCTCTCCGATGCGCGAGGCCGACCAGGCTCTGCGCGGCGCGGGTCTGACGGGCAACGAGGACCGGTTGTTCGCTCTCGTCCGGGCTCTGCGGCCGAGCCTTTCCGGCAGTGGCGGGTAGCCGGGCCGAGGGGTGAGCGGCGTGCGGGCCCGGGCGCAGTGGTCCGCACGGCCGCCCCCGGGCGACCGGCAGGCGCCGCACGAGTGCGGGCGGGCCGGGCCGGTGGCGGCCGCACTCGCGCGGCGTACGGGGCCGTGCCCGTCCGCCCTACCCGGCCTGCGCCCCGCCCTGTGAGGACGTGTCGTGCGCGGGGCGGGGGGCGAGGCCGAGTTCCCGCTCACCCGGGGTGAGCGGGTCGAAGAAGCGGGCGACCTGCTCGTCGTCGACCTCGGACAGCGAGCCCGGTTTCCACTGCGGGGCGTTGTCCTTGTCGATGATCCGGGCGCGTACCCCTTCCACGAAGTCGGGCTGTTCGAACGCCCGGCTGGAGACGCGGAACTCCTGGTCGAGTACGGCTTCCAGAGTGCCGAGCCGGGCGGCACGGCGGACCGCGGCGAGGGTGACCTTGAGCGCGGTCGGGGACTTGGTCAGCAGGTCGTCGGCCGCCGCGCCGGCTGCCGGGTCCCCGCTCGTACGGAGGCGGCGCACGATCTCCTCCACGGTGTCCGCCGCGTAGCAGTGGTCGATCCAGGCGCGCTGTGCGGCGAGTTCTCCGGCGGGCGGAGGGGTGGCGAACCGCTGGACGATGCCCTCGACGGATGCACCGGACCCGGTCTCCTCGCCCAGCGCCTCGGTCAGCGCGGGCAGAAGGCGGGACGGAACGTGGTGGTCCGCCAGGCCGCACAGGACGGCGTCGGCCGCGCCGACCGAGCGGCCCGTGAGCGCGAGGTGGGTGCCCAGCCGGCCCGGGGCGTTGGCCAGCAGGTAGGTGCCCCCCACGTCGGGTACGAAGCCGATGGCCGTCTCCGGCATGGCGACGCGTGAGCGTTCCGTGACGACACGGATTCCGGCGTGGGCCGAGACACCGACGCCGCCGCCCATCACGATGCCGTCCATCAGGGCGACGTACGGCTTGGGAAACCGTGCGATGCGCGCGTTGAGGCGGTACTCGTCCCGCCAGAAGTCCAGCGAGGCGCGCCCCGAGGCCCGTGCGTCGTCGTGCAGGGCCCGGATGTCACCTCCTGCGCACAGGCCCCGGTCCCCCGCTCCGGTGAGCAGCACGGAGACGATCGCGGCGTCCTGCTCGGCGCGGGTCAGGGCCTCGTCGAGGATCCGCACCATGGTGTGGCTGAGGGCGTTGAGGGCCCGGGGGCGGTTCAGGGTGAGGTGCAGGCATGCTCCCCGCGTCTCCAGCAGGACGGGCCGGTCGTCGTTCATGGGTGCGCTCCGCTCACTGGCTCGTGGACATGCTCGGGACGTACGGGGGCACTGCCGTGATCGAGGACGGTCCCCCCGAGCCATTCTGCGACCCCCGGATCCGGCCGGATCCGGGGGGGCGGGATACGGAAGCGCGCCTTGCGTCCCGGTGCGGGCCGGGTCACGGCGCGCGGCTCCGCGGAGCGAGCCCTGTGGCATTCCGATGGTCGCGGCTCGACAATTGAGGCCGACGGGGTGCACCGAGGCACGGCCCGACCGGACGATCTCCGGAGCTGGAATGACCGACGACAGACGGCCGCGGGACGCCGAACCCTCTCCGCTCCCCCCGTTCGACCGGAGGAACGACGGGGAGATCCGGCCGACGGAACGCCTCGCCATGAACAGGACCGGCAGCTTCGACTGGGATCTGGACACCGGGACCCTGGACGTCGACGAAGCCGGGCTGATGGTGTTCGGCGTGGATCCGGCGACGTACGACTCGCGGCCGGGCAGTCTGTTGGAGCACCTGGAGCCCGCGGAACGGGCCAGGCTCGACGTCACGGTCGACGAGGCCATCACCGGCGGCAGCAGTTCCTACAGCGTCCACTTCCCCGTGCCGCTCGACGACGGCGCCACGCAGTGGACCCACGTCCAGGCGCGCATCCTGCGGTCGGGGGACGGGCGGGCCCACCGGATCGTGGGCATCGTCCGGGACGCGACGGCGGAGGTCACCCATTCGGCCTTCATCCTCGATCTGGAAAAACGGCGGCAACGCCAGACGAATATCGTTGAACGCACAACGAGCGCGATGTCGCGCGCGGTGACCGTGGACGACGTGACGGCCGCACTCACCGGTTCCGGCGGCCTGGCCCGGCTCGGTGCGGACGGCCTCGCCCTGGGGCTCGTGGAGAACTCCACGCTGAACATCGTCGCCCTGAGCGGCGAATCGCTCGAGGTGCTCGACGGTCTCGGATCGGGAACGCTCGACCGCGACCTCCCGCTCGCGGACACCATCCGCAGCGGGCGCCCCCGCTTCATCACCTCCCTGTCCGCACTGGCCCGCCGCTACCCGGAGTTGGAGCCGCATCTCGGGAGACTCAGGTTCCGGGCGGCGGCCTACCTCCCGCTGGTGGCGCAGGCCCGGTCGCTCGGCGGCCTGGCCCTCTTCTACCGCGAACGCACGGTCTTCAACGCGGACGAACGCATCCTGTGCCTGGGCCTCGCCGCCATCGTCGCGCAGTCCCTGCAACGGGCGATGCTCTTCGACGAGGAACGCGAGTTCGCCACCCAGCTCCAGTCCGCGATGCTCCCGTCCCGCATACAGGAGGTCGAGGGCGGCGAAATCGCGGTCCGGTACCACGCCGCGTGGAGCGGACGACAGGTCGGCGGCGACTGGTACGACGTGATCACCCTGCCCAAGAGCCGGTACGGGCTGGTCGTGGGGGACGTCCAGGGGCACGACACGCACGCGGCGGCGATCATGGGCCAGTTGCGGATCGCCCTGCGCGCGTACGCCTCCGAGGGGCACCCGCCGGCCACGGTGCTGGCCCGCGCCTCCCGGTTCCTCTCCGAACTGGACACCGAACGCTTCGCCACCTGTACGTACGCCCAGGTCGATCTGGCGTCCGGGGCGGTGAAGGTGGTGCGGGCCGGGCACCTCGGACCGCTGATCCGGCACGTCGACGGGCGGGTGGGCAGCCCTCAGGTACGGGGCGGGCTGCCGCTGGGCACCTCCACGGACCTCCTGGACGAGGAGTACCCGGAGACGCGGCTCGACCTGGTGCCCGGTGAGACGTTCGTGCTGTACACGGATGGCCTGGTGGAGGAGCCCGGGGCCGACCTGGACACCGGGATCGACGCGTTGCGCAACGAGGTGAGCCGCGGGCCCGCCGGGGCCGAGGCGCTCGCCGACCACCTGTCGGAACGGCTGTGGGAGCGGTGGGGCTCAGGGGACGACGTGGCTCTGCTGGTGCTGCGTCGAAGCCCCGACGTGGGGACGTCGCACGCCCCGCGACTCCACCAGTACATCCACCAGGCGGACCCGGAGGGGCTCTCGGACGCCCGTGCGATCGTCCGCCAGGCCCTCGCCGACTGGGACATGGCCGATTTCGCCGACGACGCCGAACTGGTCACCGGCGAACTGCTGGTCAACGTACTCCTGCACACCGAGGGCGGGGCCGTCCTGACACTGGAGGTGCTGCCCGAACCGGTGCGCCGGATCCGGCTGTCGGTGCAGGACCGGTCCAGCGCCTGGCCCCGCCGGCGCACGCCGGGCGAGACGTCCACCTCCGGCCGGGGGCTGCTCCTGCTCGACGCCGTGGCCACCCGCTGGGGTATCGAACCCCGCGGCGAGGGCAAGGCCGTCTGGTGCGAGATCGGGCCCCCTCCCCCACCGGCCACCACGCCACCACCCGCTGTGCGATGACGAGCGAAGAGGGGGTGTGGTGCGGCACCGCGGTGCCGCACCACACCCCCTCGCTCAGCTGGTCCGCCGGGCGGAAGCGTCAGTTCTGGGCGGTACGGCGCTTGCGGACGGACCACATGATGCCGCCACCGGCCAGCAGCACCGCGACGGCGGCGCCCCCGATGACCGGCGTCGACGAGGACGAGCCGGTCTCGGCCAGGTTCGGCGAGCTCGGGCTCGGCGCGGGCACCGCGGGCGCGGACTCCGAGGGCTTCTCACTGGGGGTGGCGCTCGGCTCGGGCGTCGCGGTGGTCTCCGACGGAGCGGGCTGGGTCGGAGTCGGCGGCGTGGGGCTGGGCTTCTCGCACACCTCGGCCGTCTCCGTCTTGTCGATGGAGTACTTGCCGTCGCCTTCGGCGTCCTTGACGACCAGTCGGACGGTCACCGGCTCGTCGTGCTCGGGAAGCGTCAGCTTTTTGTGGAATTCACGGCCGAACGTCTCGGTGGGGAGCAGGTCCTTTCCGTCCACCGTGACGGTCACCGTGTTGGGCACGCCGGCCGTGTAGTTGGTGAGGTCGACGGTCACTTCGGAGCAGGTCACGGCCCAGGTGGGAGTGTGAGCCGCGGCCGGGCCGGCGGAGATGGCGGCTCCGGTCAGACCGACGACCGCAGCGGCCACGAACGTTCCCGCGCCACGCCACGATCTCCTGGGTATGGTCATGGATGCTTCCTCCAGACATGCGCACCGCCCCCATGGCGGTGGGGCGCACAGTACTGCCATCACACCGTGGCGACTCACCCGCCCCGGGAGCTGTCCGGCGCACCAACTCGGCTCATATCACCGCCACTCCCAGCAAGGCGGGCACACTTATCGGCCCCGGAAGCCCGCAGTACGGCCGAAAGTGTGTGGGTCATGCAGGTACCTTCCGCCGGGCCGCGCGGGCTCCCGCGCGGAGCGTCTCCGCCCAGGCCGCCGTCACAGCGCCTTGTGCATGATGTGGAGCCCCACATAGCCCTGGGTCGGGTGGTCGAAACCCTTTGGAAGGGTTCCGATCACGTCGAATCCGAGCGACCGGTACAGCGAGATCGCGGCGGTGTTGGTCTCGACCACCGCGTTGAACTGCATGGCCCGATAGCCCTCGGCGCGGGCCCAGTCGATCGTGTGCGCGCACAGGGCGCGCCCCACTCCTCTGCCCGCGTGGGCGGGGTCGACCATGTAGGTCGCGCTGGCGATGTGGGACCCGTTGCCCATGTGGTTGCGGTTCATCTTCGCCGTGCCGAGCACGGTTCCGGCCTCGTCGACGGCGACGACCACACGGCTCGGCGCCGGGACGAACCACCACCCCTCGGCCTCCTCCCGTCCGAGATCGAGCGGGTAGGTGAGCGTCTCGCCGGCGGAGACGATCGCATGGAAGAACGGCCAGATGGCGGGCCAGTCCTTCGCGGTGGCTTCCCTGATCAACATCCGCACAGGATGACCCATCCGGGCGACCGGTGCGACGTGTTATCCGGCACACCCACCCCGGCCACGCCACCCCAGCCGGGCGAGGAGTCCCCTCCCTCTCGGCAGGCCCGGGGCACAGCCCGCCGGGCCGGCGGCACCGGCAGGCGGGCCGGCGGCAGCGACTCGCGACGCCTCGACGCACGCGGTCGCCCGATGCGGCACCGGCAAGACGAGGGACGCCGAAGCCGCTCTCCCGGCACCGGCCGCGACCCCCGCCGCGGCACCTGCCGCCGCGCCTCCGGCGCCGCTCGCAGCCCCGGCGCTTCTCGCCGCCCCCGCCCTCCCGCGCACCGACGTGGCGTGGGCCGCCACGTCACCACCGGGCGCCGGTGCGGGCCGGTCCTCACGCGCCCGGTCCAGCTCCAGCGTCAGACCGACCCGGCGCCAGAGGATCTCGTCGGGGTCGTCCGCCGGCAGCAACTCCGCCATCGCCTCCCGCGCCGCCGGCGAAGCCGGCCGCCCGAACACCGGCTCCGGGCGGACCCGTGCGAGGTAGGCGCGCTCGTACGGGTCGTCCACCACTTCCGCCAGTTGAACCGGGTCCAGCGCGGAAGCCTGGACCGCCGCTCTCGCCCAGGGGTCCCGGGAGCGGCTCACCAGTCGGTCGATCCGCTGGGAACGCCAGTTGCGCGGACGCCGGTCGACGCCCGACTCCAGCAGGGCCCTCATCTCCACCGGCGCCCGGCCGCCCAGCAGTTCGGGCTCCCGGGCGGCGAACGCACTCAGTTCGTCCGCCAGATACAGCCACACCACCGCGCGATACCGGTTCAGGTAGAAGGTCACCGGGCAGAAGCATCCCGCCCGGGCCAGCCGGGTGAACCGCGCGGGGGCGATGCCGAGCAGGGCCGCACCCTCCGCCGTGCCGACGGTGCGGACCCGCTCCGCCATGCCGCCGGGAAAGCCCGGCACCTTTCGCAGACGGGCGATCTCCTCCTCGGGCACGCGCGGCCGCCCACCGTCCCGCGCGGTGACGACCTCGATCAGCCCGAGGTGCACCGCGATCTCGAACTCCGCGCGACGGAGACCGAGATCGCGGGCGGCCCGCCCCGCCGCGACCGTCGGCGCGGTAGCGGCGGCCTCATCGCGGCCGCTCACTCCGTCCGCCCCGCCCGCACCCGCGCCGGCCCGGGCGTCCACCTGCGCGGCCTCGCCCCGCCCTGGATCGCTATCGGCTCGCACGCTCCGGAGACCGGCATTCGTCCGGAGTACTCCACTGACTGCCATGACTGCACTCCCCCACCATCTCGACTACTCTCCGTAACCACGGTAGTCCAGAGGAGCCCTTCCTCGTCAGCCCTGTGGATAACTCGGAAACGAGACCGGAAAGAGCAGGTCAGAGAGGTCCGAACCCGTCGGGAGCACTCTGCCGGACGGAGACGCCGAGGTGTTCCCCGACGCGGTTGACGAGCAGGGTCATCTCATAGGCGACCTGGCCGACGTCGGCTTCGGCAGCGGTGAGCACACACAGGCAACTGCCGTCACCGGCGGCCGTCACGAAGAGCAGCGCCTCGTCGAACTCGACCATCGTCTGGCGGGCCCGGCCCGCCCTGAAGTGCAGCCCGGAACCGCGGGCCAGGCTCTGGAGGCCGGAGGCGACCGCAGCCAGATGTTCAGCGTCCTCGCGGGCGAGCCCCGTACTGGCTCCGGTGACCAGCCCGTCGTTCGACAGCACGAGGGCGTGCCGTACGAACTGCACCCTCTTGGTGAGATCGTCGAGAAGCCAGTCAAGTCCCCGGTCAAGCGGCATGTGCTCGTCCTCCCCGTGCCTTCGTTCCCCGTGCCCCCGTTACGGTCGCAAGCCTTGCGCAACCCTCTCGCCGGGGCAAGCGCCCCTCACGCCCGGGGGCGCCGCTTCGCGCCATCCGCGGACCGAGCCCAGGATGGTGCCCATGGCACATCACATGACCGAAGACGCATGGCGGGCCTTCCTCTCCGAAGGGACGCGCACCGCGAAGGTTTCGACGGTGCGAGCTGACGGCAGTCCGCACGTCGCCCCCGTCTGGTTCCTCCTCGACGGCGACTCGGTGGTCTTCAACACCGGCAAGGAGAGCGTGAAGGGGCGCAATCTCGCACGGGACGGACGGGTCTCCCTGTGCGTCGACGACGACCGACCGCCCTACGCATTTGTGGTGGTGAACGGCCGTGCCGAGCTGAGCGAAGACCCCGGCGACCTCCTGCGGTGGGCGACGCTGATCGCCCGCCGTTATGTGGCGGCAGACGAGGCGGAGGAGTTCGGACGGCGTAACGGCGTGCCGGGCGAACTGGTCGTGCGGGTGCGGATCGACAAGGTGATCGCCTTGGCCGACATGGCCGACTGACGGCCGGGTTCCGGTCCCGAGACCTCAGCCGACGGAGGCGAGCAGTCGGGCGGCGTGCACCCGGCCGGCGTACTCGACCGTACGGATCAGGACATCTTTTCCGGACTCCCGATGTCGCGCGTCGCACAGCACGACCGGCACACCCGCATCGAGGCCGAGCGCTCGCGCGACATCCCGCTCCGGAAGGCCGGGGGAATCGCAGAAGCGGTTGACGGCCACCACGAACGGAATCCGGGCACGTTCGAAGTGGTCGACCGCCGGAACGCAGTCCTCCAGCCGTCCCGGATCGGTGAGCACGATCGCCGCCAGGGCTCCCGTGCTCAGCTCCTCCCACAGGAACCGGAAGCGTTCCCGGCCCGGCATGCCGAACAGGTACAGCGAGAGTCCCGCGTGGACGGTGATCCGGCCGAAGTCCATCGCCACGGTCGTCGTGGGCTCCCGCCCCATCTCTCCCGCCTGCCGCTCCACCTCTGCGCCGACGGCCCCTCCGGCGGTCACCCCGAGTCCGACCCCGCCGGCCTCCTCCTCGCAGTACAGCGGACGGATCTCGCTCACCGAGCCGACCAGGGTGGTCTTTCCCGCTCCGGCCCCGCCCGCCACGACGATCTTCACGTCGAGTGCGATGTCCTCCCCGAGCATGGTCCTGCCGATGTTCCCGCCGGATCGATGGCCGACTCCGCGGAGGCCGCGATCGTTGTCGGTGTGCTCGGACGGCATGCGCTCCCTCTTTCCAGGAATCGCTTCGGTCTCTCCAGGAATCGCTTCGGTGCGACAGCATGGCAACCGGTCGGCTCAGAGCGAGCGGATTGATCGTTCTTGACCGATGGGGCGCCACCAAGGTTGCTTCTTGCCTGATCCTGACCTCATCGCTTCCCTCTTGGATGGGCGGTTGACGGACGGCCTTGTCCCACGCAGGCCGGAGGATCTTTGCCCCTGCCCCCTACACTGGCTTTTTCGGCCGCCCGGAACGGTGGCGGTGCCGGGTCCGCACGGGCCCCGGGGACGAGGAGAGACGAGCGTGTCGACAGGTTCCGGTGGCGGTTTCCAGGATCCGCCCGCGGAGGTGCTGGCGGAGGCCGCCTCGGCGTTCGGGCTCCTGGCGACACCGGCACGGCTGCACATCGTATGGGCGCTGGCCCAGGGGGAGAGCGATGTGACGGGGCTCGCCGAGCGGGTGGGCGGCACACTGCCCTCGGTCAGCCAGCACCTGACGAAACTGAAGCTGGCCGGTCTCGTCCGCTCGCGCCGCGAGGGCCGACGGCAGGTCTATCTGGTCGACGATCCCGATGTGGTGACGGTCGTCCGGCTCGTGGTCGGTCAGCTGGCCGAACGTGCCGGTCACAGCGCCGGGGAGCCCGTCCACCTGCGTGAACTCGGTGCCTGAGAGCACCTCAGCCGCGGGTCATGGCCGTCCCACCGCCGGTGTGCCGGGCTCGGTCACGCCGTTCCCCGGCACCGGACCACGGGTCGCGGGAGAGCCGGGCGGGGACCCCGCGGGCCGTGCCGCTCCCGCCGTGCAGGGGCCGACTCCTCTGCAGACGCTGCGCGCCCTCGGCAGCGGTCCGCGCGGGCTGGTGGAGGCGGAGGCCGAGGTCCGTCTCGCGCGGACGGGCGAGAACGTACTGCCCGCCCGGCGCCCGGTCCCCTGGCCCCGGCGTTTCCTGCGCAGTCTCCGTGATCCGTTCACCTCCGTGCTGCTCTGCCTGGGACTGGTTTCGGCCGTCGTCTCCGCCTGGGGAACCGCCTGCGTCATCCTGGCCCTCGTCGCGGTGAGCTGTGTGCTGCGCTCAGCCGAGGAGCACCGCGCCGACCGTTCGACCGCGAGCCTGCGCGAGCTCGTGGCGACCACGGCGACCGTGGTCCGCCGGGCGTCGGAGGACGCCTCCCCCGTGGAGCGGGAGGCGCCGGTCGCCGACCTCGTTCCGGGGGACGTGATCCGGCTGCGGGCCGGGGATCTCGTACCCGCCGATGTGCAACTGCTACGTACCGACGGCCTCACCGTGCACCAGTCGGCGCTGACCGGCGAGTCCGCTCCGGTGGTCAAGCGGGCCCTCGACGTACCCGACCCCGCGCTGTCCGGAGCCGGACCCTTCGCGCAGCCCCAGTGGTGCTTCCAGGGCAGCAGTGTGACGTCCGGCAGCGGTACGGCGGTGATCGTGGCCACCGGCGGGGAGACCCGCTTCGCGGCCACGCACGACGGGCGGGCGGGCCCGCGTGGCGCGAGCGCCTTCGACCGGTCGGTCCAGGGGATCTCCTGGACGCTCATCCGTTTCATGCTGCTGACCCCGCCCCTGGTGCTGATGGCCAACGCGGCGCTGCGCGGCCGGGGCCTGGAGACGCTGCCGTTCGCCGTGGCCGTCGCGGTGGGACTCACGCCGGAGATGCTGCCGGTCATCGTCACGACGGCTCTGGCACGGGGCGCCGCCCGGCTGGCCCGTACCGGCGGGGTGATCGTCAAGCGGCTGCCGGCCCTGCACGACCTGGGCGCGGTCGACGTGCTGTGCCTGGACAAGACCGGCACGCTGACCGAGGACCGGCCCGTCGTCGCGGGCGCGACCGACTCCGGGGACCTGCCTGCTCCCGACGTGCTGCGATGGGCGGCGGTCGGCGCCTTCTGGACGCTCCACCTGGCGGAGCTGCCGACAGCCGACGCGCTCGACGAGGCGGTACTGGACGCGGTGGAGGAGTACGGCCCTCCCGACCCCGGCGAGGTCGATCCGGAGGCGTACGAAGGCGTCGCGGTGCTGCCCTTCGACCCGGTGCGCCGCGTCGCGACCGCCGTGGTCACGAAGCCCGGCCGGATCGGCGTCCACACACTGGTCACCAAGGGAGCCGTCGAGGCCGTGCTCGACCGCTGCGCCCTGGACCGGGACGAACGCGACCGGCTCCTCGCCCTCGCGGACCGGAAGGCCGCGAGCGGGCTGCGCCTGCTGGCGGTGGCCCGCGCCGAGCGTGCGGCGCGGGCCGGCGCGTACACCCCCGCGGACGAGCGGGGACTGACCTTTCTGGGCCTGGTGGCGCTGCGGGACGTTCCGGACCCGAGTGCCGCCGCCGCGCTCGGCGTGCTGGCGCGGCGGGGCGTGGCCGTCAAGGTGCTCACCGGCGACCATCCGGGTACGGCGGCCCGGATCTGCTCGGATCTCGGTCTGCACCCGGGCGGGCCCGTCGGCGCCGACGATGTGGTGACCGCCGACTCGCTGGACGGCCTCTCGGACGCGGAACTGGTCTCGGTGGCGGACCGCGCCACCGTCTTCGCCCGCTGCACCCCGGAGCACAAGGCCCGTATCGTCGCGGCGCTGCGGGCCGGCGGCCACACCACCGGTTTCCTGGGCGACGGGGTCAACGACCTGGCCGCCCTGCACGCCGCCGATGTCGGCATCTGCCCCCGCAACGCGGTGGACGTGGCCCGGGAGGCGGCCGACGTCGTGCTGGCGGAGAAGAACCTCACCGCGATCGGCCACGCCGTGCTGGCGGGCCGGCGGAGCAGCGGCAACATCGCCGCCTATCTGCGGATCACGCTCTCCTCCAACCTCGGCAACGTCATCGCCATGCTGACGGCCGGGTTGATGCTGCCCTTCCTGCCCATGCTCCCGGCGCAGGTGCTGGTGCAGAACCTGTGCTTCGACGCGGCGCAGCTCGCGTTCGCGTTCGACCGGCCGGCGGCATCGGCCCTGCGCCGCCCCACCGAACTGCGTCCGCGCGACTTCCTGCGCTTCATCACGGGGTTCGGCCTGCTCAACGCGGCCGCCGACCTCGCCACCTTCGGGGTGCTCGCCCTGGCTCTGCACAACGCGTCCGGGGACAGCGGGGAAGCGGCGTTCCATGCCGGCTGGTTCACGGAGAACCTGCTGACCCAGGCGCTGGTCATGGTGCTGCTGCGCACCGGCCGCGGGGCCGCCGAGCGCCGGCCGGGCGGCCCGCTGCGGGCGGCGGCGGCCGGGCTCGCGGTGATCGGTGTCGTGCTCCCGCTCACCCCGGTCGGGCCGCTGCTGGGCATGAGCGCGCTGCCACCCCTGTACTACCTGCTGCTCGGATCGGTGCTGGGCCTGTACGCGGTCGGGCTGACGGCGGCTCGCCGCCGGTACGAACGCCGCCACGCTCCCGAGGCCGCGACGCTCTCGTAGGCCCCCGGGTTCAGCCGGCGGTCCGGGCGGAGCGCGTCGGCCCGGGGCGCTCGTTCCGCCCCGCGCATCCAGTTGTACAGTTGCGCAATGCGGCAACTGTTGTCGCGCGAACGGAGAGAAGGGCGGGATTCGGAATGCTGCGCAACGGCCTGGAACCATGGCACCTGCTGGTCCTGGCGGTCGTCGTGATCGCCGTCTTCGGCTCCAAGAAGCTGCCGGACACCGCCCGGGCCCTGGGGAAGTCGATGCGCATCCTCAAGAGCGAGGCCAAGGCGATGAAGGACGAGAACGCCACCTGAGACTCCCGGGGCGAAGCGGCGGACAGCCCGCTCCCCCGATCACGCTCACTTCACTGCTTGCGCAATCCGGGAACCCCGAGGGGCGTGCGGAGCGTTCGTACGGGTAGCGGGTACACGCGTGACAGCACACCAGCACCGGTCACGGGCCCCGGGCCCGGCCGAGCCGAGCCCCCGCCCCGTGGGTGCGCACCGACGGAACACTGGAGGAAATTCATGGGTGTCAGCCTGGCGAAGGGCGGCAACGTCTCCCTGTCGAAGGAGGCCCCCGGCCTCACCGCCGTGACGGTCGGGCTCGGCTGGGACGTACGGACCACGACCGGCGCCGACCACGACCTGGACGCCAGTGCGCTGCTCTGTTCCGATGCGGGAAAGGTCCTCTCCGACAGCCATTTCGTCTTCTACAACAACCTCAACAGCCCCGACGGCTCCGTCCGCCACACCGGCGACAACCTGACGGGCGAGGGCGAGGGCGACGACGAGTCGGTCGAGGTCGACCTGTCATCGGTCCCCGCCGAGGTGGCGAAGATCGTGTTCCCCGTCTCCATCCACGACGCCCAGAGCCGGGGCCAGAGCTTCGGACAGGTGCGCAACGCTTTCATCCGCGTGGTGAACCGCGCGAACGGCGTGGAACTCGCCCGTTACGACCTCAGTGAGGACGCCTCCACCGAAACCGCGATGGTCTTCGGCGAGCTGTACCGGCACGGCGCCGAATGGAAGTTCCGGGCCGTCGGCCAGGGGTACGCCTCGGGCCTCGCGGGCATCGCCTCGGATTACGGCGTCAACGTCTGACGAGCACGCCGCAACCACGGGACACCGGGGCCGCCGGTGGGTATCGGACGCCCGCGAGCACCACGGGCGGGCGTCCGGCCGGGGCGCACGGGGCACGGGTCCCGGCGGGCTGCGCGACCATGTCCTCATGACCGACGACCACACTTCAGTCCTGGACTTCTTCACCCCGCGTGCGGCCGGCTGGGACAGCCGGTTCCCCGACGACGGCCCCGCCTATGCCGCCGCGGCCGGCCTGCTCGGCCTGCGCCCCGGTGACGCCGTGCTCGACGCGGGCTGCGGTACGGGGCGCGCGCTGCCCGCGCTGCGTGCGGCGGTCGGGCCGAAGGGCACGGTCCTGGGCGCGGACCTCACCCCTGCCATGCTCACGGAAGCCGTACGGGCGGGGCGTGACGGCAGCGGGGCGCTGCTCCGCGCCGACGTCGCGCGGCTCCCGCTGCGCGACGGGGTTCTGGACGCCGTCTTCGGAGCCGGGCTGATCTCCCACCTGTCCCGGCCCGAGGCGGATGTGGCGGAACTCGCCCGCGTCGTACGGCCGGGCGGCACGCTGGCCCTGTTCCACCCGATCGGCCGGGCGGCCCTCGCCGCGCGGCAGGGGCGCTCCGTCTCCGACGACGACCTGCGGGCCGAGCCCCGGCTGCGGATTCTCCTGGCCGGCGCGGGGTGGCGGCTGGAGTCCTACACCGACGAGGACGACCGCTTCCTCGCCCTCGCGGTCAGGCAGGGTCAGGGCGTGTCCGGCAGATCTTGACCGGGTCCACGGCCCTGACCCGCCGGACAGGCCCCCGGGTCCATGGCCCTGACCCGCCGGACACGCCTGAGGCCCGCCCCATCGCCGGACCGGGCGGAACGGCGCGCCCTCAGGAAGGCGCACGCCCGGGCAGCCGCGCGGTCGAGCAGGCACCCGGTCGGGGCGGAAGCAGCCGTGCGGTCGCGGCGGGAGACGGCGCCCAGGAGGCGCGGCCGCCTCAGTCGGCCGGCGTCCGCGACGACCGGTGGCCGGGGACGGGGCAGCCGCGGACGCCGGGCGTGGGCCACGTACCGAGTTCCGGGAGCTCGTACCCGCCCGGGTACCCCTTGATCTCGGGGTTCTGGCGCGCGTAGTGGGGCTTGCGGCGAGGTGGCATGAGGCGGACGGCGCGGGCCCGCAGTCGCAGCGCCCCCCTGGTCACTCCGCGCGCGACCGGCCCCGGGCGGGGGTAGCGGAACGCCTTCAGCAGTGCGTCGTCCAGCAGCGCGAGGCTGGCGCCGCGCACCAGCGGCGCCAGCGGAGCGGGATACCAGGAAGCCATCAGCCCCAGGGTGGCGTCGGAGACCCGGCGTGCCCCTGGGTCCCAGCCGAAGTGTTCGTCCTCGTAGGCGTCGAGGGTGCGCTCGAAGTCCTCGTAGCTCTCCGGCAGGTCCTTGATCCCCATCCGGGTGCCGAGCGCGCGGTAGTAGGCGGCGAAGGCGCGCAGTTCGTGGCAGCAGAGGCGTCGCCAGCCGAAATCGTCCAGCCAGCGTTTCGGGGTGACGACGAAGGTGCACAGGACGTAGCGCATGTCGTCGTTGCTGATGTCGTAGCTGCGGTGCATCTGGTTGATGCGGCGGATGGCCGTGCGGCCTTCCTCGGCGTCGAAGCCGTGCTCCACCAGCGCATCTAGGAGCAGGGCGGTGTCGTCGTAACGCTTCTGGGAACGGCCCGTCAGCTCCGCTGTCTCGTCGAGGAGCCGGCCGATGCTGGGAACCGCGTAGGTGCGGTAGAGGGCCAGTTCCAGGGCGCGGGTGACGTCCCACGGGAATTCACGGGTGACGGTGATCCGGTAGATCTCGTGGAAGTCGCGCTCCGGGTCCATTCCCCGGATCTCTTTCAGCCGGTCGTACCGATTCACGTTGTCGTCCCCCTCGTTCCGCCGGAGCCTCGAACCCTACGCAAGGAGCCCGCGCACGCCCGGACGCGTGGCCTGGACCCACTCGGACGAGTGGATCCGCCCCCTGACCGACGGCTCATGTCAGGGCCTCGACGGCGAGGTTACCGAGTAGTTAGGGTGCGCCGACAGACCGAGGGACGGACCGACACGAGGGGCGAGTGGGCGATGAGCGATGGGGAGGCCACCGTGCCGGGTGCGGGCGGCGTGGCGGGCGACGACGCGCTGCTGGTCCTGACCGCGATGCTGTTGACGCCCTCGCGGTTCCCGGGCGTGCTCGGGGACGACTATCCGGCCGCATGCGCCGCGCTCGCCCTCGAACCGTACGAGGAGGGCTACGGCCTCGTGCTCGGGCAGGACGGCCGGGGAGCCCGTTGGACCGTGGTGATCGAGGACGCCTCCCAGGTGGCGGTCGCCATCGCCGCGTGGGACTGCGGCGTGGAGCACGACCTCTCCCCCGACGAGCGCTCCGTGGTGTGCGCGCTGCCGGGCTGGCCGATGGACCTCGCCGTCGCGGCGCCCGGCGTTCCCGCGCCGCACGATCCGGAGCCGGACGAGGGCGCCCCCGAGCCGCTGTCCCCGCCCGACGCGGGGACGTGGGGGCCGCCGCAGCGGCGGCTCGGGGCGGATGAGATCGCCGCGCAGTGGCCGGTGTGGCGCGAGCAGCTCGATGACGCGCAGGTGTTGCCGGACGGCGGGGAGGCGCCCGAGGGCGGCGTCGCAGGAGAGCTCGCGGCCGACGCGGTCCGTCACCCCGGGGTGCGCAGGGCCCTGACGGAGGCGGCCGCCTACACGAAGGCTCCCCCGCCGCCCGGGCGGATCCGCTCCTCGTACGCCTCGGCCGAGGCTCGCACCCTGCGCGTCGACGGACCGGGGTGGTCGATGGTGGCGCGGACGGACGACATCGCCCTGTTCCTGCTGGACGAGGAGCCGGGAACCGTCATACCCGTCGGCCGCGGGGCCGCGCTTCCCGGCCTCCTCGCGGCCCTGGACGGGCTGGCCGTCCACCCGTCGTGACGCCAGCACGCCCGGCGGTCAGCGCCCGATCTGCTTGCGGTTGATCCTGCGGAGCCTGCGCCGCTGGGACGGGTCCAGCAGCAGATAGCCCGCCACGGGCACCCCGATCACGATCAGCAGCGCCCACCAGAATCCGAGCAGGGGCCACAGGATCGCCGCCGCGAGAACTCCCCCGATGGCGACCTTCGCACCGTTCGACATGGTCCATGCCTCCTCCGCGGCCGACGCCGCTCTGTCCTGTGAACGCTCGCCCGCGCGTCCGCGTTCCCCGCCGGGCCACTCCGCGCGATGAGAAGTGATGCACACCACACGACCATGCGCCCCGTGGGTGCGCGCAAGGGAGTACCCTCGGCGACTCCGCCCGCTAGTCAAATTTGAGGAATTCGACATCGCCGTGCACAGACACCCTGTGGCAACCCCTGCCGAGATCGCCGAACTGTCCCGCTGCTCCGCGGTCTTCGTCCCCGGGGACCCGGCCCGTACCGGCGGTGTCGCGTTCTGGCACACGGACGGGAGCACCCCTCCCGGCGCTCCGGACGCGCTGTCGGAGCTGACCGTACTCGGGGACGATCTGCTTCCTCGTACGGTTCCGGCACTGCGGCTTCCCGTACGGGACGCCCTGCCGGTCCTGACCCGGGCGCGCGTCGTCGCCCACGCCTCCCCCGCCACCGCGTTCTGGGGCGCCGCCGCGCTGCTCGGCCTCCAGTTCGTCGCACGCGGGCTGCTGCTGCCGGGGCTGAGCGGCGCCGAGCACGACGCCTGGCGGATCGGGCCGCTGAGCGGCGACGACCTGGAACGGCTCCGCGAGCTGGCGGCGTCGATGCCGCCGGCCGCCCACGCGACGCCCCTCCCCGGCGACGACGAGCCGCTGCTGCCCGAGCAGGAGCGGCTGTTGCGGGCGTTCCTCGACGCGGTGGCCGACGCGATGCCCCGTACGCCTGCTGCCGCGATCGTCGCCGGCGGGCCCGCGTTCGCCGGTCGGGAACCCCGGCGGCTGCCGGAGGCACGGGACTGGGCGGCGGATGTGGCGGCCGGTCACGACGCCGGTGTGCGGCTCTCGTTGCGCATCGAGGTGTCGGGGGTGGGGTCCCGGCGCGACGGTACGGAGGCGGAGGCGGGCGCGCATCCCGGGGACGGGCGGGGAGCGGTGGGGACCGGTGCGGAGGCGGACGCGCCTTCGTTCCGGGCCGTGCTCCAGATCCACAGCGTCAGCGATCCCTCCCTGGTGGCCGACGCGGCCGAGGTGTGGGCGGGGGCTTCGCGGACCGCCGCGGCCTTCGGGCCCGGGGCCCGGATGGACGCCCTCCTCACCCTGCGGCGGGCCGCACGCGCCTGGCCCCCACTGGCTCCGCTGCTCTCCGCCGCGGTGCCGGATGCGGTGGAACCGGCCGACGAGGAGATCGCCGAACTGCTCGGGTCCGCCTCCCGTGCCCTGGCCGCCGTCGGCGTACGGGTGCACTGGCCGAAGGAACTGGCCCGGAAACTCACCGCGCGTGCCGTGATCGGACCGGACGGCCGGTACGCGGAGGGCCACGACGGCGAGGGCGCCGGGGCGCGGGGACGTTCGGCCGCGGGCCTGCCGTCGTTCCTCTCCGCCGACGCGCTGCTCTCGTTCGACTGGCGGTTCGCCCTGGGCGACAGGTCGCTGACCCGCGAGGAGGTGGAGCGGCTCGCCGAGTCCAAGCGGCCCATCGTGCGGCTGCGCGACCAGTGGGTGCTCATCGACCCGGAGGAGGCGCGCCGGGCGCGGGAGAACCAGGACCGCAAGGTCACCCCGATCGACGCTCTCGGCGCTGTGCTGACCGGTTCCACGGAGGTGGACGGCCGGCGCGTCGAGGTGGAGGCGACCGGGCTGCTGCGGCGGCTGCGCGACCGGCTGGCCGACCCCGAGTCCACCGGTCAGCAGGAGATCGGGCAGCCCGAGGCGCTCACCGCGACCCTGCGCGACTACCAGTTGCGCGGGCTGAACTGGCTGAACACGATGACGTCGCTCGGACTCGGCGGCTGCCTCGCCGACGACATGGGACTCGGCAAGACGATCACCCTCATCGCACTGCACCTGCACCGGCAGACCGACCGCGAGGCGGCGGGACCGACGCTGGTGGTGTGCCCGACGTCCCTGATGGGCAACTGGCAGCGGGAGATCGAGAAGTTCGCGCCGGGCACCCCCGTCCGCCGCTTCCACGGCGGATCGCGTTCGCTGGAGGGCCTGGCGGACGGCGAGTTCGTCCTGACGACGTACGGCACGATGCGGCTCGACGCGCCCCGGCTCGCCGGCGCGGCCTGGGGCATGGTCGTCATCGACGAGGCACAGCACGTCAAGAACCCGCACGCGGCGACGGCCAAGCAGTTGCGCACGATCCCCTCACGGGCCCGTGTCGCCCTCACCGGCACCCCGGTCGAGAACAACCTCACCGAGCTGTGGGCGATCCTGGACTGGACGACGCCCGGTCTGCTCGGCCGCCTCGGCACGTTCCGTACGCGGTACGCCACGGCGGTCGAGGGCGGGGAGGATCCGGCCGCGGCCGAGCGGCTCGCCGCGCTGGTGCGGCCGTTCCTGCTGCGCCGGCGGAAGTCGGACCCGGGCATCGCGCCGGAGCTGCCTCCGAAGACCGAGACCGACCGGGCCGTGTCGCTGACGCCGGAGCAGACCGGACTGTACGAGGCGGTGGTCCGCGAGACGCTGGCGGAGATCTCCGCGGCGGACGGTTTCGAGCGCCGGGGGCTCGTGATGAAGCTGCTGACGGCTCTGAAGCAGATCTGCAACCACCCCGCGCAGTACCTCAAGGAGGAGAAGCCGCGGATCGCGGACCGGTCGGGCAAGGTCGAGCTGCTGGACGAGCTGCTCGACACGATCCTCGCCGAACGGGGTTCGGTGCTCGTGTTCACCCAGTACGTGCGGATGGCCCGGCTGTTGGAGGAGCACCTGGCGGCGCGCGGGGTGGAGACGCAGTTCCTGCACGGCGGTACGCCGGTGGCCCGGCGCGAGGAGATGGTGGCCCGCTTCCAGGCGGGCGAGGCTCCGGTGTTCCTGCTGTCCCTCAAGGCGGCGGGGACCGGGCTCAATCTCACCCGGGCCGGCCATGTCGTGCATTTCGACCGCTGGTGGAACCCGGCGGTCGAGGCGCAGGCGACGGACCGCGCCTACCGGATCGGGCAGACACAGCCGGTGCAGGTGCACCGGCTGATCGCCGAGGGCACGATCGAGGACCGGATCGCCGGGATGCTCGCCCGTAAGCAGGGGCTCGCGGACGCGGTGCTCGGCTCCGGCGAGGCGGCACTGACCGAACTGACCGATGCGGAACTGGCCGACCTGGTCGAGCTGCGAGGGGGCGCACGATGAGCGACGACTACGAGGACGACCGCCGGTACGGGGCGGAGTACGGCGACGGGGACGCGGAGGGCGCGGGAGACGGCCGTCGCGGACCTGAGCGTACGTTCGCGGCGTTCCCTCCGGCGCGGGGCCGGGGGTTCGCGACGTCCTGGTGGGGCCGGGCGTGGCTCCAGGCCCTGGAGGACACGGCGCTGGACGGCCAGCAGCTCAAGCAGGGACGCCAGTTGGCCCGGCAGGGCGGAGTCGGGGCGGTATCGGTGCGCCCGGGGCGGATCACCGCGATCGTCCGGGACCGCGACGGCACGGCCCACCGCAGCGACGTCCTGCTCCAGCGGCTGGACGCGGACGACTGGGACCGGTTCCTGGACATGGCCGTGGACCGGGCCGGGCACATCGCCGCGCTGCTGGACCGGGAGATGCCCCCGCATCTGGTGGAGGACGCGGCGGGCGCCGGGGTCGACCTGCTGCCCGGGATCGGGGATCTGGAGCCGGAGTGCACCTGCGGGGCCTGGGACCACTGCCCGCACTCCGGTGCGCTCTGCTACCAGGTGGCGCGCCTGCTGGACGCCGATCCGTTCGTCCTGCTCCTGATGCGGGGGCGTGACGAACGGCGGCTGCTGGACGAGCTCCAGGTCCGCAGCGCCGCCCGTGCGGCGGGGGCGGCCGACAGCGGAACACGGGCGTCCGCCGACGACGCGCGGCGGGAGATCCAGGGGGTGCCGGCCGGGGAGGCGTTCGCCGCGGCCGGGATCCTGCCGCCGCTTCCCGCTCCCCCGCCGGTCCCCGGCGAGGCGGGGCTCGGGCCGTCGCTGGACACGGAGACGCGGCCTCCGGCGGGGGTCGACCCGGCGGCGCTGGAGGTGCTGGCCGCCGACAGTGCGGTCCGCGCCCGCCGGTTGTTGATGGACGCCCTGGCCCCGGGCCACGAGGAGCAGCCCCTTCCGGTGGAGCTGACCCCGCCGCAGGACGCGGTGCGGCTGGCGGCGGACGTCCGGCCCGAGGCGCGGACCGGTGCGCTGCTGGCAGCCGCCTCCGGTCGGCCGGCGGCGGAGCTGGACGCGGCCGTGCGCGCCTGGCGGTACGGCGGGGTCGCGGCGCTCGCGGTGCTGGACGAGGAGTGGACACCTGACCCGGAACACCTGGAGCGGGCCCGCGTCCGGCTCGGCGAGGCGTGGGAGGCGGGCGAACGGCCGTCGTTGCGGGTGAGCGGGCGGGCCCGTTGGACGGTGGCGGGGGCCGACCTGCAGCTCCGGCTGGACCGGGACGGGCGGTGGTGGCCGTACCGCAGGGAGCGCGGCCGCTGGATTCCGGCCGGGCCGGCGGACGACAGCCCGGCGGGGGCGCTGGCGGGGGCCGAGAGCACGGCGGAGGCGCCGGTCTGACGCCCGGGCCGGGCCCGGCTCGCTCGGGGCCCGGCCCGGAGGGTTCGGCGGGTGGCGCCCCCGGCGTGCGGGGGGGGCCGGGCGCGCCCGGCGGCACGCTGCCCGGGGCAGGGGCCGTGCGCGTCGGGAACCGGAGCCCCGGTGCGCTCGTCATCTGTCTCGGCGGGGTGATCTTCCTACCGGGCCCCACCCCCGGTCCCGGCCCCGTCGCAGGCCCGCACCTCACCCTCCGCCCCCGGGAGCGCCGTTGCATCGCAGAAGGATCGTCCAAGGCGTCGCCGCGACAGTGACGGCGGCTCTCCTTCCGTCCTCCGCGCGGACCGTTGCGGCACCGGACAGCGCCACCGACTACGCGAGCGCCTTCTGGTCCCCGGCCGACCCCGCCAACTACACCGTGCCGTCCCACCCCTCCGAGCGCCGGGTCGACCGCGTGATCATCCACGTCGCCCAGCAGTTGTTCACACCGACCGCGGGCATCTTCCGCAACCCGGCCCAGAAGGTGTCCGCGCACTACGTGGTGCGCTCGGGCGACGGACTCGTCGCCCAGTGCGTACGGGAGAAGGACATAGCCTGGCACGCCGGCAACTGGGACTGGAACACCCGGAGCGTCGGCATCGAGCACGAGGGGTGGGTGGACCGTCCCGAGTTCTTCACCGACGTCATGTACCGGAGGTCCGCCGTGCTCACCGCCGACATCTGCGCGCGTCACGGCATCCCCCGGGACCGCGAGCACATCGTGGGCCACCACGAGGTGCCGGGCAGCGACCACACCGACCCCGGCGTCCTCTGGGACTGGGACCGCTATCTCCTGCTCGTGGCCGCCGCCGGCTGATCGCCGCGAGCCACCGGGCGGACCCGGCGCACCGGCGAGAGTGCCTCGCATCAGCTGCCGCGCGCTAGGTGACAGGGCGTTCCCGGCGTGCCCGCTCGAAGTCGGCGACGTCCGAGAACCAGGGTTCGTGCCGGTCGAGCGCCGCGCATCCGCCCCGGACGAACGCGCTCACCAGTTTCCGGTAGCCGCCGATCCCGTCGACCAGGCTGTATTCGACCCGGTATGCGGGATCCGCCCCGCCCCCTCCTTCGCGCGCCGTCGTGATCCGGGCGATGGAGTCCGCGTAGAAGTGGAGCTGGATTCCCTCGCCTCGCTGCTCGTCCTCGATGGTGAACACCTCGTCGGCCGCGGGCGAACGATCCTCGACGAAGGCCCAGAACTCCGCGGTGGCGGTGCCGCCGGCGGCGGCGACCCACTTCTTCTCGGCCCCTCTGTCGTCGGTGAACGTCAGGGCCGTCTTCCTCGCGCCCTCGGGCGAACCGCCGTCCGCGAGGTCGTCATCGTCCATGGGGACGTCCCTGGAGCGGTTCGCCGCCTCCGAGCACATCAGGAAGCTCACGGTGCGTACCGCGTCGTCGGCGAGCCCGGGGTGCGCCCGGCGCACAGCCGCTTCGACGGCCGCCTCCATCCGTTGCCAGTCACGCTTGTCCGTGGCGCGCCTGCCACGTCGCGGGTCGCGGCCGATCCGCAGTCCGGCACACGCCTGTTCGGCGGTGGCGACCACCCGCATGGCTTCGGGAAGCAGCGCGGGATCGACGTCGCCGGGGGTCCGCTTCGGAATCGTCGCCCCGTGCAGGTACTGGCCCGTGTACTTCAGCAGAGCGGCGTCGAGCGGGCCGAGCACCACCCCGCGTTCGGCACGGCGGCGGTCGGCGTGGTGCTCCTGGGCCCGTGCGGTGTCGGCCGTCTCCGTCGCCGTACGCATCGCCGCGCAGACCTCGCCGCGGTCGAGGAGGCCCGTGTCGGCTCCGTGGGCGACGAGCTGCCCCCTGTTCCACCTGATGGTCCGGAAGTACGCGTCGACGTCGGCCGGCGAGCCGAGAAGGACCGGGTCGAGGAGTGCGACGGCGGCGTTCTCGTCGAGTGGTCCCCGGGTCCCGGCGGCGTCGCACAGCGGAAGTACCGCGCTCCACAGCAGGAGGTGCCGGGCCAGGTCCTCCCGGATCACCTCCAGATGGGCTTCCCCGATGGGAAACGTGAACGTACGGGGCTCGTGGTTGGCGTCGGCTCCCGCTCCGAGCGACAGCCTGAACCCACCGCCCTCACGGATCACGCTCGGGATCCAGCCGCTCCGGCGTGTGAACACGATGTCGCTCATGTCGCCAGTCTCCCTCATCGGGCCAGGCCGCGGCCGACGGTCATGTCACGTCGGGGGACGCGAGGTTGCTCGCCTCCGTGCACGACGGCGGTGAAGGAACCGGCGGAACGTCGCCGTTGAGGTAGCGGCCCGGGGACGTGCCCACGGTGCGCCGGAACGCCGCGAGGAAGGCGCTCGCAGTCGCGTATCCCACGGCGTGCGCGACCCGGGAGACGGGCTGGCCCTCGGCGAGGAGGGGAAGGGAGGCACGCAGCCGCACATGGGTGCGCCAGCGGTCGAAGTTCATCCCGGTGTCGTGGACGAACAGCCGGGTCAACGTGCGGCGGCTGACCCCGACGCCCCGCGCGTGTGCTTCGAGGCTCCGGGAGTCGGCGGGGTCGGCGAGCAGCGCGTCGGCCACGGCGCGTACGCGGTCGTCGGCGGGGCTCGGCACATCGATGGGCGTGGCCGGCAAAGGGCGCAGCAGGTCCAGGACCACCGCCTCGGCGCGTAGTCGCGCGTCATCGGGGAGGTTCTCGTGGCCGAGGTAGGCGATCAGGTGCGCCAACAGCCCGTCGACCCCGACCGGCGTGGGTTCCGTCCAGCCCTGATCGCACCTGTCCGGTTCGAAGTAGAGGCTGCACAGCACCGCGTCGCGGGTCGCGCCGGTTCGGTGCACGACTCCCGCGGGCAGCCACAGCGCCCGTGTCCGTGGCAGGACCCAGGAGGACTCGTCGACGGCGACGCCGAGGACACCGCGCCGCGCCCAGGCCAACTGGTGCTGCGGGTGGCTGTGCGGGACGAACCACTGCCCGGACGCCAACGGAAAGGTGCCGACGACGATGGCGCCCACTCCGGCCGGGACGTCTCCCACGAAGGCATCGGTCATGGCTCCCAGCCTATGTCCCCCATGCGCTACGACGTGGCCCCGTAGCGCATCGCGGCCGGAACGGCGGGTGCATAGCGTCGTCCCATGCCGATCAACCACCGGCGCCACGGGCGCTGTCGCAGTGTGAACGGACCGCTCACGAGGAAGGGGCGCTCAGCATGACGTCGGTAGCGACCACGGCCGGGGCCGATGCCGTCGGCCGCCGCGGGGCGGCCCTGGTGGTGCTCTGTTTCGTGCAGTTCATGCTCGTCCTGGACGACAACGTGGTGAGTGTCGCGCTCCCCAGCATGCGCGACGACCTCGGCTTCGGCGCCGCGGGCCTGGCCTGGGTCGTCAACGCCTACTTCCTCGCCTTCGGCGGGCTGTTGCTGCTGTTCGGCCGCATGGCCGACCTGCTGGGCCGCAGGCGCGTCTTCCTGACCGGTGTGGCCCTGTTCGGCGCGGCGAGTCTGGTCTGCGGGCTCGCGCAGGAGCCCTGGCAGCTCGTGGCCGGGCGCTTCGTCCAGGGGGCGGGCTCGGCGATGGCGAGCCCGGCCGCGCTGGCGCTGATCGCGCTTCTCTTCCCGGGCTCAGCGGAGCGCGCCAGGGCGTTCGGGATCTGGGGCGGGATCGCGGCTCTGGGCGGCACGACGGGCCTGGTGATCTCAGGCGCCCTGACCGGCCTCGCGTCCTGGCGCTGGATCTTCCTGATCAACCTGCCTGTGGCCCTGGCGGCTGTGGTCCTGCTCCCGCGCCTGGTACCCGAGAGCCGGGCCGGGCGCGCGGTGCGCCTCGACGTACCAGGGGCGGTACTGGGCACCGGCGCCCTGGTGGCCCTGGTGTACGGGCTGCTCCGGGCCGGTGAGTCGAGCTGGGGGGACGCGACCGCTGCCGGGCCCCTGGTTCTCGCCGTGGTCCTGGCCATCGCCTTCGTCGCGGTCGAAGCGCGCGCCGCCGAGCCGCTGGTGCCGTTGTCGTTCCTCTCCTTCCGGTTCCGCGCCGTCGCCAACGGGGCGACCCTGCTGTTCTCCGCCGCCATGTACGCGATGGCCTTCCTGCTGATGGTGCACCTGCAGACCGTGCTGGGGTACCGCCCGCTCGCGGCCGGACTCGCCTACCTGCCGTACGGCGCCGGCATCCTGGCGGGCATGTGGCTCTCCTCCCGCGCGGTGGCCCGGCTCGGCATGCGGCCGGCGCTGGTCATGTCGTTCCTGATCACCGCGGCCGGGCTGCTGCTGCTGTCCGGCGTGGCCCCGGACGACGGCTACGCTTCCGGGGTCCTGCCCGGCATGCTCGTCACGAGCATCGGGTGCGGCCTGAGTCTGCCCGCCCTGACCGTCGCGGCGCTCACGGGCACCACCGAGGAGAACGCCGGGCTGGGCTCGGCGGTCCTGAGCTCGGTTCAGCAGATCGGCGGCGCCGTGGGGGTCGCCGTGCTCGTCGCCCTGGCCACGCGCCGCCGCGACGGGCTGACCGTGGAGGGCTCCCAGTACGCCGCGACGGAAGGCTTCTCCTTCGCGCTCGTCGTCGCCGCCGTCCTCGTCGCGCTCGGCGCCGCCGTCATAGCCGCCTTGCTCGGGAGGGCCCGCCCACCGGAAGGCACGCCGGACGTCTGAGAAGACCCGACCGGCGCGGGAACCCGACAAGGCCGTACGGTCGTACGCGGAGACGGGGGGCACGTGGTGCCGTCAGCGCACGGCCTGCCTCAACGCCCCGCGCCGAGCCTCCCTCAACGCCCCGCGCCGGCCCGCCCGGTGAGGATCGACGGAGTCTCCGGACGTCGGGGGCTACTCGGCGGTGGCCAGCAGGTCCAGTTCCTCTCCGATCGCCTCTCGCACGACGTCGTGCCGCGGTTTCAGCGCGAACCGCTCGTCGGTCCACCGCTCGCGCGGGTAGAGCCACACCGGCATGCACACGAGGTCGGCCGGCTCCCACGCGTACCTCGGCCACACGTGCGCGTGGAGAAAGCCGTCGGTATTGCCGAGGATCTCCAGGTTCACCCGCCGGAAGGCCGGGTCGAGGCGTCGGCACGCCCGCTCGACGGCCTCCCCCAGTCGATCCATGTCGGCCAGGTAGGCCGACCGTCTCCGCCTCGGCAGATCGGAGAGACGCCGCGCCCCCGGGTCGTCGGTGAGCAGGACCGAGTACCCGGGCAGGAACTGCACGTCCCCGATCACGGCGAAGCCTGCTTCCAGGCGCCGCAGGACAGCGGGGTTCTCCCCTCTCAACGCGCTTCCGATTCGGTCCGTCCGCCAGTCATCGCTCATGGCGGCGAACGCTACACACTCGCGTTCACCCCACCGTCGACCGGTTCCGCCATCGGGTCCGCCACGCGCGCCCGGCCCCGGTCGCAGGGGCCCGCCGGTGCGCCCGGCACTCCGCGCTTCGCGGCGGCACCCGGCGCCCGCTGCCCGCGGCCGCCGCTCCGGTCCGCGTCGTGGGTCTACGCGCGCCGATGCCGGGCACACGGGATGCACCGCTCGGAAGGAGCAACTCCCATGTTGGGTATAGCCGCTGCTGTCCTGTTCTTCATCGCGTTCCTCATCAACGCGGCCGACATCTCGACCAACGACGTCTTCGCGTCCGGCAATGTGATGCTGCTCGGACTGATGCTTCTCGCCCTGCACGTGGCGGGGGTGGGGGCAGGCACCCGGATCGGCGGGTCGCGCAGGCGCTGAGACACCCGCGGCGGCCCGGTCCCACCGTGTGGGGGCCGGGCCGCCGCGCGTTCCGCCGTGGAGTTCAGGCGAGGATCTCGGTGACGCCCTCGCGGTAGGAGGTGACGGCGAAGTCCGGAAAGCGCCTGGTGAACGCGGAGCTGTCGAAGACGTTGTCGCCCCGGTAGCGCGGCAGCAGTTCCTCGACCTCTCCGAGCGGTCCGACGAAGCGGCCTCCGACGGTGAAGACAGCCAGGGGCAGCACCGTGTACGGGATCCGGCGGCCGGTGACCTCCTCGGCCACCCCGATCAGTTCGGCGTAGGTCAGCCGGTGGGGGTCGACGGGCAGGTGCCAGGTCTGCCCGTAGGCGTCGGGGGTGTTACCGATCAGAGCCATCGCCCGGCTCGCGTCGGGCGTCCAGATGAGCGATCGGACGGTCTTCGCGCTGACGGGGACGAAGGGCCTCTTGCCCGCCTTGATCCGGTCGAAGACGAGCGAGTTCGTCAGGCTCTTGGTCTTGCCGGGACCGTAGAACTCCGGCGCGCGGCAGATCACGGCGTCCACCGTGCCGGCCGCCATCGCGGCCAGCAGCGTGTTCGCGATCTCCGCGCGCACCCGGCCCTTGCGGCCGTTCGGCTCGAAGCGTGTCGACTCGGTCTGCGGGGTGGTGGTGCCGGGGTACATGTACGTGTTGTCGAAGAAGACGAGCTTGGTGCCGTACGTCGCGCAGGCGTCGATGACATTGCGCATCATCACGGGGAACTGCCGCTCCCACAGTTCCGAGTCCATGGGCAGGCCCACGGTGAGGTAGGCGACCTCGCTGCCCTCGACGGCCCGTGCGGCGGCCTCGGGATCCGTTAGGTCGGCCTTGACGAGCTGATCGGTGTCGTGGACCTTCGCGGGGTTGCGGCTGACCAGGCGGATGTCCCGCGTGAAGGTGCGGTACAGCTCCTTGGCGAGCTCCTCGCCGATCGGCCCGTTGGCGCCCAGAACGGTGTGCATGGGGTGTATCACTCTCTCGTGTCTGCTTGACGCCCGTGGGGCGTGTACGGGTCCGCGGTCCCGCGAGAACGACGCGGGCCGGGCCGCGAAGGCGTCCGGCGGGCGGCCGCTTCCGTCGTCAGCGACTTTTGTCGCGACGCGGCGTGTCCGCTCCCGGTCGCGCTCCCGTGCCGCCTCGTCGAGCCCGCGAGCGGCGTCGGCCCGGAGGTCTCTCACGGCCGCCGCTTCCGTTCTCACTGCCCGACGGGGCCCGGGACACCCACCGTACACCAGAATGTTGGCAATGCTCACATGGAGAGGTCCCCCTCGTCGATCACCATGCACGCGACCCGGGTCCGGCCGTCCCGGCACGTCCATCGTTGCCCCGGCATACGGCGCACGCACGGCGACGCGACGGGCCGACGGCGGCGCGCGAGGGTGGCGGACACACCCACCCCCAACAGACCCCGCAGGCGGCGGGAAGCGAGGCGCCACCTCAATGTTGACAGTGCTCACGCGGGCCCCTACTGTGCGCGGAACGGTCGGCGCCCGGCCGCGCGGGCCGTACGGCCGCCCCGCCGGTGCGCCGCACCCCCCGTCCTTCCGCCCCGCCCTTCGCGCCACACCCGCCCCTGGAGACGAAGCCGCGCATGGACACGCCTCTCACCACCGTCTTTCTCCCGCTCGCCCTCGCCGTCATCATGTTCGGCCTCGGGCTGTCCCTGACCGTCGACGACTTCTGCCGGGTCCGGCGTCATCCCCGCGCCGTCGTCGTGGCCATGGTCTGCCAACTCCTGCTGCTGCCCGTCGTGTGCCTGGGGCTGGTCGTCGCCTTCGGCCTCTCCCCCGTACTCGCCGTCGGCATGATGCTGCTGGCCGCGTCGCCCGGCGGCACGACGGCGAACCTCTTCAGCCACCTGTTCGGCGGCGACGTGGCGCTGAACGTCACGCTCACCGCGGTCAACGCGGTGCTGGCCATCGTGACGCTGCCCGTCATCACCAACCTCGCCCTGCGGCACTTCGAGCCGGACATCGGCCAGGACGGTCTGGGGCTGCAGTTCGGGAAGGTGCTCCAGGTGTTCGCCCTGGTGCTCGTGCCCGTGGTGATCGGCATGGCGGTGCGCCGCCGTTCGGAGGTCTTCGCCCGGCGCATGGACCGTCCGGTGCGGCTGCTGTCGGTCGTCGTCCTCGTCGCCGTGATCCTCGGGGCGCTGGTGGCCGAGCGGGACTCCATCGTCGGCTATCTCGTGGACGTGGGACCGGCGGCACTGGCGTTCTGCGTGGCGAGCCTCGCCCTCGGGTACGCCGCGCCGCGTCTGCTGAAGCTCGGCGAGCAGCAGTCGATCGCCTGCTCGATGGAGATCGGCGTGCACAACAGCGCCGTCGCGATGACCCTCGCGATCAGCGTGCTCGGCAGCGTCGGGCTGGCGGTGCCCGCCGCCGTCTACGGGGTGCTCATGTACCCGGTGGCGGCGCTGGCGGGGGTGCTGATGGCCCGGGGAGCCCGCACCGCCGAAGAACCCGCCCCGGTCGTCTGACCGCTCGGCGGCTTCCGGGCGGGCGGCGCCCCACGGCCCGCCTCCCTCTCCACCGGCCCGGCAGCCGGTCGCCGGGCGGGTGGACCGTACCGGGGTGAGGCGGTCCTCGACCGGGACGGGACCGCGTGAGGCCCCGTGCTCCCGACGGGGTGGAGGCCGTCGCGAGCCGGGGCGCTGCAGCGGGGTGCGCCGGCCCGGCAGCGGCTTCGTGCGGCTGACCCGTCGGCGTACCGCCCCGTCCCCGGGCGGCGCGTCCCGGGTGCGGAGGCCGCCGGGCGCTTCCCGAAACGACGCCGGCGGCCGGTGACCGGGTTGCGGAGGACGGGGCGGCCTCGAACGATGGAGGAATGCGTGGCGCGCCTGCCCGGCGCGGGCGGACCGTCCGTCCGTACGGCAGGTGCACGCACCGGCGGCGACCGGCCGTCCGGCCGCGCGAACCGGGCACCCGTGTGCCCGCGACAGGGAGCGGACATGACTGACCTTCCCCCTCCGATCCCCCTATCTGGAACCCGCGGCGAAAGAGCTGTGCGAGGCGACGGATCCGCATCCCCGGATCTACGAGGTCCCGCCGGAGAAGGGCCGGGACATCCTGCTCGGCCTGCAGAGCGACGCGAGTGTCCCCCGCCCCGAGGTCGACGAGGAGTGGGTCGACGTGGACGCGGGCGCCTGGGGCACCGTCCCCACCCGCATCATCCGTCCGAAGGGCGCTGCGGGGCCGCTGCCGGTGGTGTTCTACATCCACGGCGCCGGCTGGGTCTTCGGCGACGACAAGACCCACGACCGCCTCTTCCGCGAACTCGCCGTCGGCGCGGACGCGGCCGGGGTCTTCCCGGTCTACGACCGGGCCCCCGAGGCGAAGTACCCCACCCAGGTCGAGCAGAACTACGCCGTGGGCCAGTGGGTCCTCGAACACGGCGCGGAACACGGCCTGGACACCTCGCGGATCGCCGTCACCGGCGAATCGGTCGGCGGCTGCATGTCGGCCGTCTTCGCCCTCATGAACAAGGAGCGCGCGGGGATCGACCTCAAGGCGCAGGTCCTGCTGTACCCGGTGGCCGACGCCGACTTCGACACCCCGTCCTACCTCCAGTTCGCCGAGGGCTACTACCTCACCCGCGACGGCATGAAGTGGTTCTGGGACGCCTACACCAGCGACCCCGCGCAGCGGACCGAGGTCTACGCCTCGCCGCTGCGGGCCACCCTCGACCAGTTGAAGGGGCTGCCCACCACCCTCGTCATCACCGACGAGGCGGACGTCCTGCGCGACGAGGGGGAGATGTACGCCAACAAGCTGCGGGAGGCCGGTGTGGACGTCACGTCGGTGCGGGTGGCCGGCATGGTCCACGACTTCCTCCTCCTGGACAGCCTGCGGGACACCCGTGCCGCCAACGTGGCGCGGACCCTCGCCGTGGACGCGCTCAGGTCCGGGCCCGCGTGTGCCGGGCGCCCGGCGGGCCCGGAGGGTGGTCGTTCAGCGGGCGCCGATGGCTTTCAGGAGCTTGATGGAGCCGGTGAGGAGCGTGGCCCAGGTCTCGGGGCTGATGCCCGGGGGCGGGGTGAAGCCCTGGAGGCGCTGGTGGGCGACGGTCTGGGGTTCGGTGTACTTGAGGATGCCGTCGGCGCCGTGGCGGCGGCCGAGGCCGGAGTCGCCCATGCCGCCCATGGGCGCGTCGACGCTGCCCCAGGCGGCGGCGAACGCCTCGTTGACGTTGACGGTCCCGGCGTGGACGCGGGCGGCGACGGCCCGGCCGCAGGCACCGCTGCGGGACCAGACGCTGGCGTTGAGCCCGTACGGGGTGGCGTCGGCCAGGGCGATGGCCTCCTCGTCGTCCCGGTAGGTGTGGACGGAGACGACGGGGCCGAAGGTCTCGTGGGAGTGGAGCGTCATGTCGGGCGTGACGTCGGTGAGGATCGTCGGCTCGTGGAAGAGCGGGCCGAGGTCGGGACGCGGACGGCCTCCGGCGAGAACCGTGGCGCCCTTGGCGACGGCGTCGTTCACGTGGTCGGTGACAGTGGCGAGCTGGGCGGGGGTGGTGAGGCTGCCGACGTCCATGCTGTAGTCGTACGCGCCCCCGATGGCGAGTTCCCGGGTGCGGGCGACGAACGCGGCGATGAAGTCGTCGCGCAGGGACTCGGGGACGTAGAGGCGTTCGACGGAGACGCAGAGCTGCCCGGCGGAGGGGAAGCAGGCGGCGACGGCTCCGGCGGCGGCCTCGTCGATGTCGGCGTCGTCGAGGACGATCATGGGGTTCTTGCCGCCGAGTTCGAGGGAGGCCCCGATCAGGCGGCGGCCGGCGTCGGCGGCGATGTGACGGCCGGTGGCCGTGGAGCCGGTGAACATCATGTAGTCGGCGTTGTCCATCAGCGCACCGCCGATCGAGCTGCCCCGCCCGATCACCATCTGCCACACGTCCTCGGGGAGTCCGGCCTCGCGCAGGAGATCCATGGACCACAGGGCGGTCAGCGCGGTCTGGGTGTCGGGCTTCTGCACGACGGCGTTGCCGGCCATGAGGGCGGCGACGGTGTCACTGGCGGCCATGCTGAGCGGGTAGTTCCACGGCGAGACGACCGTGACGACGCCCTTCGGGTGGCGCAGTTCGGTGGTGCGGGTGAGCAGCGGGATCGCGCCCCGGCGCCGCTTGGGCCGGAGGTACTTCTCGGCGGTGCGGGCGTAGTAGCGGGAGACGATCCCGATGTCGACGACTTCGAGGAAGGCGTCGCGGCGGGTCTTGCCGTTCTCGGCCTGCATCAGGTCCAGGACCTCGTTCCGGCGGGCCAGGACCAGGTCGTGGTAGCGGAGCAGGATCCGCTTGCGCTCCCGCACCGGCGTCGCCGCCCATCCCCGCTGCGCGACCCGGGCGCGGGCGAACGCCTCGTCCACGTCGTCGGGGGTGGAGACGGGGAGGTCGGCCAGCGGGAGGCCGGTATAGGGGGCGGTGGTGGTGGTCCGCTCGGCGCCGGGGGCGGCCGCGACCAGGGCGGCCAGCCGCCCGAGGAGCGCCGGGGTGATGGTGGCGGGCAGGTCCGGACCGCGGACGGCCTTGCTCTCGGCGTGGATGGTGGCCATGACGGGGCTCCTTCGCTGCTTACTTGACGCGGCTGTCGACCGAGGTGGGCACCGGCATGTGCAGCGCCGCCTGCCCCTCGGTCATCACGTCGAACTGGATCGTCCGCTTCGGCCTCAGCGACCGCAGGTCGTCGGACATGCGACCCTCGCCGAGCTGAAGTGCGATGCCGCGGGTGGCGCGGGTGGTACCGGCGTTGAGCACGTTCGTCTGGTTCAGCGTCGCGTGCCAGGCGCCGTCGATCGTGGTGTAGGAGGTGAGCGAGCCGACCCGTTCACCGCTGTGGTAGGCCCGCTGGGGCGGGGTGGGCGCCGACAGCGCCAGGTCCACGCCGCCGGCGTCGTCGGCCACCCGGGCGGTGGTGCGCCGGTCGTCGATGCCGACGTCCAGGCCGGTGACCCATTTCGGGAAGCCGTAGCCGTCGTGGCCGCGCACCTGCGCGATCTGCGAGCTGACCGGCAGCGACAGCACGTACGAGTGGAGGTGCTCGTTCTTGAGCCCGGTGACCAGGTCGAGGAAGCCGAGCTTCCCGTGCCGGGCCGGGCGTACGGCGATCCCGACGGCGGCCTCGGTGTAGAAGTCGATGTCGCAGACGTCGTACCGGAAGAACATCACCGACACCAGGCCCAGCCCCGGCGCCGCTTCCAGCGGCGCCAGCTCCCGCGGCAGCCGGGCGCGGATCGCGCGCGAGGGCGCCAGCATGGTCAGTCGTGCCGTCGAGATCGTGTAGTAGAAGTTCGGGGTCAGGGTCGGCCCGATCGGCGAGTCGACCCTCGTCTTCGGCTGCCGCCGGAAGAAGTCCACGCCGCTGACGCGCGGGTCACGGGCGATCTCGTCGAGATCGGGGGCCATCCGGAACCGGTCGTACAGACCGCCTTCGGGAACCAGGACCTCGCGGCCTCCCAGATCGACCTTGACGGCGTCGTTGCTGTTCCGCGGCGATGGCATGACGGATTCCCCACTTTCATGTAAGCGATGCACACATGACCATAGAGGGCGATGTGAGCACCCTCAACAACGGGCGGCGTCCCGTCGGCGGCGCGAGCGGGGCGGGGCCTCGACCGCCCCCGGGCAGGGGCCGCCGTCCGGATGTCACCGCCGTTCCGCCAGTGGCGGAACGACAGCCGGGCAGGGCCGGGCGCTCACTACAGTCCGACCCCATGAGGACGATGACGACGGTGACCACACGCACGGTCGAGTACCCGGCCGACGGTTTGACGATGGTCGGGCACCTCGCCCTCCCTGCCGGTACCGGCCCCCGGCCCGCGGTACTGGTGGGGCCGGAGGGCATGGGGCTCGGCGACGTGGAACGCCGCCGGGCCGAGGCGCTCGCCGAACTGGGGTACGTGGCGCTGGCCTTCGACCTCCACGGCGGTCGCTATCTGGGCGACCCCGAGGAGATGCTGGCCCGGTGCCTGCCGCTGCTCGACGACCCCGACCGCATGCGGGAGATCGGCGGTGCGGCGCTCGACGCGCTGTGCGCCGAACCGCGGACCGACCCCGACCGGATCGCCGCCATCGGTTACGGGACCGGGGGCGCGATCGGCCTGGAACTCGGGCGCGCCGGCGTCGGCCTGCGCGCGATCGGGACGGTCAACGCGACCACCACGGGCCGGCCGGGCGAGGCGGCCCGCATCCGCTGCCCGGTGTGGGCCGGGGTCGGGTCGGAGGACCCGATCATGCCGCCCGCGCGACGGGACGCGTTCACCGCCGAGATGCGGGCGGCGGGCGTCGACTGGCGGCTCACGGTCTACGGCGGCGCCCTGCACGCCTTCCACCACCCGCCGGTCGACCACCCCGTGGTCGCCGGCGTCGGGCACCACCCGCGGCACGCGCGGCGGGCCTGGCGCGATGTCGTGGACCTGCTCGCCGAGTGCCTGCCCGTGACCGAGAGCCCGGGGCGCGGCACGGACGAACACGCCGGCACAGGGCACTGATCGCCCCTCGCTCACGGGCCTGGCCCGCCCCGGCGGGAGACCGCCAGCCCCACGGCCCGGCCCGCCCACCGGTCGCCGTGGCCCGACGGGCCACGGCGTCACCTCGCGCCGGGACCATGGCGCGATGGTCTGAATGGTGGTTCACTTCTTGCATGGCCTACCGCAAGACCCCGGCCGAGGTGCGCCGGCTCGAAGCCGCCCGGGAACATCTCGTCGTCCGCGCCACCGAGGTCGTGGCGGAGGCGGGCTGGGCGCAGGCGTCCGTGTCGGCCGTCGCCGACGCGGCCGGGATCGCCGCCGGCTCGGTCTACCAGCACTTCCCCTCCAAGTCCGCGCTCGCCGTCGAGGTCTTCCGGCGCGCCGCCCGGCGCGAGGTGGAGGTGCTGGGTGAGGTGCTGGCGGGCGACGGCGACGCCGTCGAGCGGCTGCGCCGGGGCGTGGACGTGTTCGCCCGCCGCGCCCTGGAGAACCACGGTCTGGCCCACGCCCTGCTCGCCGCCCCCGTCGAGCCCGCGGTCGGCGCGGAACGCCTCGCCTTCCGGCGCCGCTACCGGACGCTCTTCGCCGAGGTGATCGAGGAGGGCGTCACCGCCGGCGTACTGCCCGCCCAGCACCCGGAGACCACCGCGGCCGCCCTCACCGGCGCCGTCGGCGAGGTCCTCGTGTACCCGCTCGGCACGTCGGCCGCGCACGACGTGGACCTGCTCGTGGCCCGCCTCACCGCCGTGGCGCTGCGCTGCGCGGGCGCCACCCCCTGAGACCCGTACCGCACGCGTGTCCGCAGCACGACGTCCCGCCGCCCCGGAGGAGATCCGATGACCGCACCCGAAACGCCGCGCAGCCGTCCGACCGCCGTGACCCACGAGGTGACGAACCAGCCGCCCCCGCTCACCGGCCACGACGTGGCCGACGACGCGGTCCTGCTCGAAGGGGTGCGGCGCGAGGGCGCCGGGTGGCACGTGGACGAGCTGCACCGCTTCGGCCGGTACGCGGGCGGCGAGGAGGCGCAGCGCTGGGCCGACCAGGCCAACCGCCACGAGCCCGAGCTGCGCACCCACGACCGCTTCGGCCACCGCGTCGACGAGGTCGAGTTCCACCCGGCCTACCACGCGTTGATGGACGCCTCGGTCGGGGCCGGGCTCGCGGGCGCGGCCTGGGCCGACGGGCGTCCGGGCGCCCATGTCGCCCGGGCCGGCGGCTTCATGCTGGCCACGGCCCTGGAACAGGGGCACCTGTGCCCGGTCTCCATGACGTACGCCGTCGTCCCGGCGCTGCGCCGGTCGCCCGACCTCGCCAAGACGTACGAGCCGTTGCTGACCGGCCGGGTGTACGAGCCGGGACTGCGGACGCCGACCGCCAAGCGGGGGCTGCTCGCCGGGATGGGCATGACGGAGAAGCAGGGCGGCACCGATGTACGCGCCAACACGACGACCGCGGTCGAACAGCCGGACGGAACATGGCGGCTGCGCGGCCACAAGTGGTTCACGAGCGCGCCGATGAACGATCTGTTCCTGGTGCTGGCCCAGTCGCCGGCCGGTCTGTCCTGCTTCCTCGTGCCGCGCGTGCTGCCGGACGGAAGCCGCAACACCTTCCGGATCCAGCGGCTCAAGGACAAGCTCGGCAACCGGTCCAACGCCTCCAGCGAGCCCGAGTTCGACGACACCGTGGCCTGGCTCGTCGGTGACGAGGGCAGAGGGGTGCGGACCATCATCGACATGGTGACGATGACCCGGCTCGACTGCGTGCTCGGTTCGGCGGGCGGCATCCGGGCCGCGCTCGCCCAGGCGGTGCACCACGCCCGTCACCGTTCCGTGTTCGGCGCCCTGCTCGTCGACCAGCCGCTGATGCGCAACGTCCTGGCGGATCTGTCGCTGGAGTCGGAGGCGGCCTCGACGCTGGCGCTGCGCCTGGCGGGGGCCGCCGACCGGGCGCACCGGGGCGACGCCGGGGAACGCGCGTTCCTGCGTCTGGCCACCGCGATCGGGAAGTACTGGGTGTGCAAGCGTCAGCCCGTGGCGGTGGCCGAGGCGTTGGAGTGCCTGGGCGGCAACGGGTACGACGAGGCGTCCGGCATGCCCCGGCTCTACCGCGAGGCTCCGCTCAACGGCATCTGGGAGGGCTCCGGCAACGTCAACGCCCTCGACATGCTGCGGGCGTTGACGCGTGAGCCCGAGTCGCTCGAAGCGCTGCGCTCCGAGATCGAGGCGGCCGCCGGAGCGGATGCCCGGCTCGACGCGGCCTGGCGGGAGCTGCGGGCGGAGCTGAGCCGCCCGGAGGACGCGCAGGTGCGGGCCCGCCGGGTCGTCGAGCGGGCCGCCCTCGTGCTCCAGGGCTCGCTCCTGGTGCGTCACGCGCCAAACGCGGTGGCCGACGCGTTCTGCGCGTCCCGTCTCGCCGGTGACCAGGGGCTCGCCTTCGGCACCCTGCCGCCGGGCACGGACTTCGCCGCTCTGTTGGAGCGAACGCCGGTCTGACCGGGGCGGTGCGGCCTCTCCTGTGCGGTCTCCGGCTCGCCGCACCGCTCAGCCGGTGTCCGCCCGCCGGTCCGGTGCGTCGCGCTGGTCGAGGTAGGCGTGCAGCGCGGCGGCACCGGCCAGCATCGCGCGCCCGCGAGCGGTCAGCCGGGCGTGCCAGTCGCCCAGGACGGCGGCCAGCGGCTCCGGACCGCCGGCCTCCCGCACGTGGGCGGTCAGCAGGGCGATCCGGTCCAGCCGGTAGCCGCCGCGCCGGAGCTGGTGGGCCAGGCGTGCGTCCCGTACGTCGGCCGCCGCGTACACCCGGTACCCGGTGCCCGGGTCGCGGCGTGGAGTCACGATCCCGGCCCGCTCCCACTTCCTGAGGGTGGCGGGTCTGATCCCGAGTTCGCGGGCCAGCGGCCCCACGAACATCCCCTCGCCGCCGGGGCCCGTTCCTTCGTCGGCCGGGGACGGAGTGGTGGACCCCAGGTCGCGCAGGGCGTCTTCGACGGCTCGCAGCGTCCGCCGGTCCTGGAGGAGTTGGGCGTGGCTCTCGTCGACGAGACGGAACGCCTCCTCCGGTTCGGCCCGGTTCACGGCCCGCATGATCGACGTCGCCGTCGCGTGCCCATGGCCCGGGAGCAGCGCGAGGAACGCGTCCAGGGCGTGCGCGTGCAGCGGTGTGTAGGTGCGGTAGCCGTGGGACGTGCGCCCGGCCTCCGGCAGGATCCCCGCCGCCTCGTAGTTCCTGACGGCCTGCGTCGACAGCTCGTGCCGACGGGCCAGATCGACGGGCCGGAGCCGTCCGGTCGTTTGAGGGTTCTTCCCCATGGCAGCGCGCCTTTCGCGGCAAAGTTTCCACCGAGGGTTCAACGATACGGTTGAAGCCATGCCCAACGACATCAAGGACATCGCTCGTACCGTCGAGGCGGCCTCCGTCAGGGAGCTGTTCGCCGCCCCGCCCCGGATCCTGGCCCTCGGCGAACCCACCCATGGGGTGGACGCTCCGCTGCGGCTGCGCAACGCCCTCTTCCGTGAACTGGTCGAGCGGGACGGCTACCGGACCGTCGCCGTGGAGAGCGACGCCGTGGCGGGACTGCTCGTGGACGACTACGTGACGACGGGCGCCGGCAGCCTCGACGAGGCGCTGGAGCGCGGGTTCAGCCACGGTCTCGGGGCCTCGGCGGCCAACCGTGAACTGGTGCGTTGGATGCGCGCGTTCAACGACGGCCGCCCCGCGTCCGACCGGGTCCGGTTCGCCGGTTTCGACGGTCCGCTGGAGATGGCGTACGCCGCGAGCCCCCGCAGGGCCCTCACCGCGCTCCACCGCTGCCTCGCCGACCATGTGGACGCGGGCCTCCTCCCCTGCGCCGACGAGACCCTGGACCGCCTGCTCGGCCCCGACGACCGGTGGACCGACCCCGCCGCGATGCTGGATCCGTCCGCGTCGTGCGGGCGGTCGGCCGAGGCACGGGAACTGCGGCTGCTCGCCGACGAGTCGGTGGCGCTGCTCGACGCCTGGACGCCGCACCTGCTCACCGTCGTCCCCCGGGAGACGTTCGACCGGGTGCGTCTGTACGCCCGATCCGCCGTCGGCCTGCTGCGGTACCACCACGGGATGGCCGACGCGTCGCCGAACCGGCTGGCGCGGTTGTCGGGGCTGCGCGACCTGATGATGGCGGAGAACCTCCTCGCCCTCGCCGAGCGCGGCCCGGTCCTGGCGCACGCCCACAACGCCCACCTCCAGCGGGACATCAGCTCGATGCGGATGGGCGGGGAGCGGCTGGAGTGGTGGAGCGCGGGCTCCCTGGTCGACGCCCGGCTGGGCGAGGCGTACGGGTTCCTGGCGACCGCCTTCGGCACGCTGCGGCACCAGGGGGTGGGCGCTCCCCCGCCGGACACCCTGGAGGGGGCCCTGTACGGGCACGGGGCGGAGAGCTGCCTGGTGGGCGGGGCCGGTCTGGCCGCCGCGCTCGGCTCTCCCGGCCCCGGGCCGCGCACCTCCCCGTACTTCGGCTACGCCCCGCTCGACCCGGCGCATCTGGCCCGGATCGACGGCGTCGTGTTCATGAGGGACCTACCGGAGAGCTGAGCGTGTTCCGCGGTCCGAGCGTGCTCCCCGGTCCGGGGGAGCCGCCCCCGGCCGGTTCCGTACCGCCCGGGCCGCGCGACCGGGCGGGTGATTCTCCGCCCGGTCAGGAATAGGCGGGGCGGGGCGTTGTTGATCACACCATGACTTCTGAGACTTCGGGAACGGGCGGGACCTTCGGACGCGTGGGGATCTGGAGCGGCGCGCTGCACGCGTCGCGCGTGGACGACGCGGGACGGAGGGCGATCACGGACGCGCTCGCCGAACTCGACGGCCTGGGATTCGGCACCGTCTGGATCGGGGGCAGTCCGACGCCCGCCGACGCCGCCGCCGTCGTGGCCGCCACCCGCTCGCTCACGGTCGCCACCGGCATCCTGAGCATCTGGAACCACTCGGCGGAGGAGGTGGCGGCGGTAGTCGCGGCGCTCGGTCCGCAGGAGCGCCGCCGCTTCGTCCTCGGTCTGGGGGTCAGCCACGGCCCGATGGTGCCGCAGTACGCGAAGCCGTACAGCGCGATGGTGGAGTACCTCGACGCGCTCGACGCGGCCGACCCGTCCACCGGCGCCCGCCACCGGGTCCTGGCGGCCCTCGGGCCGAAGATGCTCCGGCTCGCCGCCGGCCGGGCGCTGGGGGCGCACCCCTACCTCGTCACCGCCGAGCACACGGCCGAGGCCCGCGAGGCGCTCGGCCCCGACGCGGTGCTCGCGCCCGAGCTGACCGTGGTGCTGGACACCGATCCCGACCGGGCCCGCACCACCGCGCGGACGATGCTGGAGATGTACCTCGGACTGCCGAACTACACCGCCAACCTGCTGCGCCTGGGGTTCACCGAGGGCGACTTCGCAGGCGGCGGGAGCCTCCGGCTGCTCGACGCGCTCTTCGCCCTGGGCGACGCCGCGCAGGTGGTGCGCCGGACCCAGGAGTACCTGGACGCCGGGGCGGACCACGTCGCCCTGCAGGTCCTCACCGCCGAGGAGGGCGGCGGGGGCCTGCCGCGCGCGGAGTGGCGGGCGCTGGCCGAGGCGTTCGGCGACCGCCTCTGAACTCCCGGGCCCACGCGGTCCCGCTCCGTCCGCCCCGTCAACGCCTCGTGCCTCGCCTTCCCTTCGGGTGATGCGCGCGGTACCGGGAGGTTCGAGGGCGGGCCCTGGGCAGCCTCCGTACGACCGATCGTGGAGGGGACGCATGGGAGTGTCACGTGAGTACCGGCGCGCCATCAGTGAGGGTCCGACACCGTGCGACGCGGCGGGCGCTCCCGCCCTGCCGTATCCGAGCGGCTGGTCCGCGACGGCCTTCTCGCACGAGCTGCGGCCGGGCGCCGTGCTCACCAGGCCGCTCGCCGGACAGGACGTGGTGCTGTACCGCACCGAAGACGGGAGGCTCCGCGCCGTCCGGCCGTACTGCCCGCATCTGGGGGCGCATCTCGGTCTGGCGAAGGTCGAGGGGGAGGATCTCACCTGCCCCTTCCACTTCTTCTCGTTCGGACCCGACGGCGCCTGTGTGCGGACGGGATACGGCACGGAGCCTCCCCGGTCCCGGCTGACGCATCTGCCCGTCCACGAGGTCAACGGAGCCGTCTTCGTCTGGCAACACCACGAGGGCCGGGAGCCGGACTGGTTCGTCCCCCGGTGGCACGAGATCGGACACCGGCCCGCGCGCACGGCCGCGTGGGAGCTGGCGGGCAACGTCCAGGAGGTCATCGAGAACGCGGTGGACCTCGGGCACTTCGCCACCCTGCACGGCTGGGCGAAGGCCGAGATCGACGGGCCCGTGGCCTACGACGACGCGACGTTCCGGGTCGCCATGCGGGCCCACGAGACAGCGCCCCTGGTGGGTGACTTCACCGTCGACGTGAAGGTGACCGGATACGGACTGGGCTGCCTGCACGCCGATGTGCACACGCCGCGCTTCGGCCTTCGGATGTGCACGATGGTCATGCCGAGCGCGATCGGCCCGAACCGGATGCAGTTCCGTCAGCTCAACCGCCTCGCTTTCGACGAGCCGGGCGGGCTGCCGCCGGGGGTCGCCCGGATCGTCAGCCGTACCGCGGCCCGGCTCCTGGAGCGCCCCGTCTTCCGGTCCAGTTGCGAGTTCACCGCCGCCGACTTCCCGATCTGGCACCACAAGCAGTACCAGCAGCCGCCCCGGCTGGCCGCCGGGGACGGGCCGATCGGGCCGTTCCGGCGCTGGGCCGAGCGGTTCTATCCCGAGCCGCCCGGCAGGAACGTCGCGTCCCGCCGCCGTCGCGGCGAGGACGAGGGCAGCACCGTGCTCTCCTGAGCCGGCCCCGGCCTCCTCCCGGAGGCCGGGATCGCGCACTTCGGGCGCCGTTCGGGCAGCCCTCGCGCCTATTCGGGCGGTTCGAAGGACCGGATCGGGGGCCGTACCGGGCATGACCAGCAGCGCCGCCCCCGGGAAACGGGCAGGAACGGGCCGAGGGGACAGGGTGAGGTGGCTGGTCGTAGCCCCGGCACTGCTTGTACAAACGACACACGAGCCCGAACGGACATGCGGGCTCTGCCCGCAACGGGCCAGCAGCGACCGGGGAAGTGCGACGTGGACACCGAGGAACGCCGTCGGGGAATTCTTGACACCGCCCGGCGGGAGGGCTCCGTCGGTGTGAACGCCCTCGCCGAACTGTTCCAGGTGGCCAAGGAGACCGTCCGGCGCGATCTGCACGTCCTGGAGGAGCACGGGCTCGTCCGCCGCACCCACGGCGGCGCCTACCCGGTGGAGTCGGCCGGCTTCGAGACGACGCTCGCGGTCCGCACCACGCGCAACGTCCCCCAGAAGTCCCGGATCGCGGCCGCGGCCGCCGATCTGCTCGGCGACGCCGAGACGGTCTTCGTCGACGAGGGCTTCACCCCGCAGCTCGTCGCCGAAGCCCTTCCCCAGGACCGGCCGCTGACCGTGGTCACCGCGTCCCTGGCCGTCGCCACCTCCCTCGCCGGGGTCGAGAAGACCTCGGTGCTCCTGCTGGGCGGCCGGGTGCGCGGTTCGACGATGGCGACCGTCGATCACTGGGCCTCCCGGATGCTCGCGGACTTCGTCATCGACCTCGCGTTCCTCGGGGCCAACGGCATCTCCCGCGAGTACGGGCTCACCACCCCGGATCCCGCCGTCGCCGAGGTGAAGGCGCAGGCGCTGCGCAGTTCACGGCGGCGGATCTTCGCCGGGATCCACAGCAAGTTCGGGGCGGTGAGCTTCTGCCGCTTCGCCGGGGTGGCCGACTTCGAGGCGATCGTCACCGACGCCGGGCTCTCCTCGGCCGAGGCCCAGCGGTACTCCCTCCTCGGCCCCCAGGTCATCCGCGTCTGACCGCATCCCCCGGGCGCTCCCCCGCCCGTACGGCCGACGCGCCGCACCCTTCGCACACCCCTGCCCGCCGGGGCGTGGCCCGCCCATGCCCGCGACGGCCCGATCACCGAGCCGCTACGACTGATCAGGAGCCCCCATGCCCCATCCAGGACGCCACCGGCCACGTCTGCGTGGCCGTGCCTGTGCCGCGGCCGCCGCACTGGCCCTCCTCGCCACCGGCTGCGCCGGGGCCGGCGGGACCTCCTTCGGCGGCGGCGACGCGCTGAACGTACTGATGGTGAACAACCCCCAGATGGTCGAGCTGCAGAAGCTGACCGCGAAGCACTTCACCGCGAAGACCGGCGTCAAGGTGCACTTCACGGTGCTTCCCGAGAACGACGTGCGCGACAAGATCAGCCAGGACTTCTCCAACCAGGCCGGTCAGTACGACGTCGCCACCATCAGCAACTTCGAGCTGCCGTTCTTCGCCGAGAACGGGTGGCTGAGTCCCCTCGACTCGTACGTGGAGGCCGACACCGCCTTCGACCAGAAGGACATCCTCCAGCCGCTGCGGGACTCGTTGACGGCTGAGGACGGCAAGCTCTACGCCCAGCCGTTCTACGGCGAGTCGTCCTTCCTCATGTACCGCAAGGACGTCTTCGAGAAGCAGGGCCTCACCATGCCCGAGAAGCCGACCTGGCAACAGGTGGCGAAGCTCGCCGAGCGGGCGGACGGGGCGGAGCGCGGGATGAAGGGCATCTGCCTGCGCGGGCTGCCGGGCTGGGGCGAGGTCATCGCCCCGCTCACCACCGTCGTCAACACCATGGGCGGCACCTGGTTCACCGAGGACTGGGAACCGCGCCTGACGGCACCGGAGTTCAAGAAGGCGACGAAGTTCTACGTCGACCTCGTGCGCGAGCACGGGGAGTTGGGCGCCCCGCAGTCCGGGTACGCCGAGTGCCTGAACAACATGACCCAGGGCAAGACCGCCATGTGGTACGACGCCACCGCGGGCGCCGGCTCCCTGGAGGCCGAGGGCTCCCCCGTCAAGGGAAAGATCGGGTACGTCCCCGCCCCGGTCGAGCGGACCAAGAGCTCGGGGTGGCTGTACACCTGGGCCTGGGGTCTGCAGAAGGCGTCGAAGAAGACCGACGACGCCTGGAAGTTCGTCTCCTGGGCCTCCGGCAAGGAGTACGAGGAGCTGGTCGGTTCCACCAGCGGCTGGTCCAACGTCCCGGCGGGCAAACGGGCTTCCACCTACGCCCATCCCGACTACCGGGCGGAGGCGGGGGCGTTCGCCGACGTCACCGAGCGGGCCATCTCCGAGGCCGACCCGATGAACCCGGGCACCCAGCCCCGCCCCACGGCGGGCATCCAGTTCGTCGGCGTACCGGAGTTCACCGACCTGGGGACCAGGGTGGCGCAGGAGATCAGCGCCGCTATCGCGGGCCGCCAGTCGGTGGACGCCGCGCTCGCCACCTCCCAGAAGCTGGCCGAGAAGGTCGCGGAGGAGTACCGATGACCGTCACCGAGACAAGGGAGGCCGCCGCGCCTCCCCGGGCACCGGAGAAGAAGCCGGCCGGCGCCCGGCGGCGCGCGTGGGCGACCCGCGCTCCCCTGCTGCCCGCCCTGATCTTCCTCATCGCCGTCACCCAACTGCCCTTCGTGGCGACCCTGGTGATCTCACTCTTCGACTGGAACTCCCTCAAGCCGGAGAAGCGCCACTTCACCGGGTTCTCCAACTACGCCTCGGTCTTCACCGACGAGGCGCTGCGCGAGTCGGTCGTGACGACCGTCGTGCTCACCGCGTCCGTCGTCATCGTCAGCGTGGTGCTGGGGCTCGCCTTCGCGCTGCTGCTCAACCGCGCCTTCTTCGGCCGGGGATTCGTGCGCACGCTGCTGATCACCCCGTTCCTGCTGGTGCCGGTCTCGGCGGCGCTGCTGTGGAAGCACGCGCTCTACAACCCGGAGTACGGGCTGTTCAACGGGGCGCTCACCTGGTTCGGCGACCTGTTCGGCATCGAGTCGATCGCGCAGCCGGAGTGGACGTCCGAGATGCCGCTGATCGCCATCGAGGCGGCACTGGTGTGGCAGTGGACGCCGTTCATGATGCTGATCCTGCTCGCCGGGCTGCAGAGCCGCCCCGCCGAGATCATCGAGGCCGCGCGGCTGGACGGGGCGGGCCCGTGGCAGATCTTCCGCCATCTGACCCTGCCGCATCTGCGCCGCTACCTCGAACTCGGCATCCTGCTCGGGTCGGTGTACATCGTGCAGAACTTCGACGCGGTGTTCACCATCACCTCCGGCGGTCTCGGCACCGCCAACCTCCCCTACACCGTCTACGAGACCTTCTACCGGGCCCACGAGTACGGGCTGGCGTCCGCGGCGGGCGTGGTCGTGGTGATCGGCACGATCATCATCGCCACCTTCGCGCTGCGGGTGGTCTCCTCCCTCTTCCGTGAGGAGGCGAGCCGCGCATGAGCGCCTCGACCGTGACACCAGCCGCCCCCGCGTCCGCCGACGCCACGACCCGCAGGGCCCGGCGCCGCTCGGCCGCCCTGGGAGTGGCCGCCTGGGTCGTCGGCATCGGGTTCTGCCTGCCCGCCCTGTGGATGGTGCTGACCTCGTTCCACGCGGAGGCGGACGCGGCGACCAACCCGCCGTCGGTCGCCGCCGCCCTGACGCTGGACGGCTACCGCACCTTCTTCGGCGGCGGGGGCGGCCCGACGCCGTGGCCGCCGCTGGTCAACTCGCTGGGGGCGTCGTTCTTCTCGACCGTCCTGGTCCTGCTGCTCGCCCTGCCGGCCGCGTACGCGCTCTCCATCCGTCGGGTGCGCAAGTGGACGGACGTGATGTTCTTCTTCCTGTCCACGAAGATGCTCCCGGTGGTCGCCGGGCTGCTGCCGGTGTACCTCTTCGCGAAGAACGCGGGGCTGCTGGACAACATCTGGCTGCTGGTCCTGCTCTACACCTCGATGAACCTGCCGATCGCGGTGTGGATGATGCAGTCCTTCCTCGCGGACGTGCCCGTCTCCATCATCGAGGCGGCGCAGGTCGACGGGGCCCGGCTGCCGACGGTGCTGCGCCGGGTCGTCGCGCCCGTCGCCGGTCCGGGGATCGCCGCGACCGCTCTGATCTGCTTCATCTTCAGCTGGAACGAGCTGTTGTTCGCACGGGTGCTGACCGGTGTGGTCGCCGGCACCGCGCCCGTTCACCTGACCACCTTCGTCACCAGCCAGGGGCTCTTCCTCGCCCAGCTGTGCGCGGCGTCCGTGGTCGTGTCCCTGCCGGTGCTCGTCGCCGGCTACGCCGCCCAGGACAAACTCGTCCAGGGCCTCTCGCTGGGAGCAGTCAAATGAGGGCAGCCATCGTCGAAGCCGTCGGCAAGGTCTCGGTGACCACCGTCCCGGATCCCGTGCCCGGACCCCGCGACGTGGTCGTGAAGGTCGCCTCGTGCGGGCTGTGCGGGACCGATCTCCACATCCTCCAGGGCGAGTTCGCCCCGACCCTGCCGATCGTGCCGGGTCACGAGTTCGCCGGGGAGATCGTCGGCCTCGGCCGGGACGTCACCGAGCTGTCCGTCGGCGACAAGGTGGCCGTGGACCCTTCGCTGCACTGTCACGAGTGCCGCTACTGCCGGTCGGGGCGCGGCAACCTGTGCGACAACTGGGCGGCGATCGGTGTCACCGTGCCCGGTGGCGCGGCCGAGTTCGCGGTGGCGCCCGTCGCCAACTGCGTACGGCTGCCGGACCACATCGACGTGCGGGACGCGGCTCTGATCGAGCCGTTGTCCTGCGCGGTGCGGGGGTACGACGTCCTCAACGGCAACCTCGGGGCCCAGGTGCTGATCTACGGGTCGGGGACGATGGGGCTGATGATGCTGGAGCTGGCCAAGCGCACCGGCGCCGCGTCGGTGGACGTGCTGGACGTCAACGCCCAGCGGCTGGCGACCGCGACGACCCTGGGGTGCACGGGCGCCGCGGCCCGCGCCGACGAGCTGGACCGGCCGGGCGGCTGGGACGTCGTCATCGACGCGACGGGCAACGCGGCGGCGATCCAGGACGGGCTGGGTCGGGTCGCCAAGGGCGGTACGTTCCTCCAGTTCGGGGTCTCGGACTACGCCACGACGGCGGTGATCGAGCCGTACCGGATCTACAACCAGGAGATCACCATCACCGGGTCGATGGCGGTCCTGCACAGCTACGAGCGGGCCGCGGCGCTCTTCGCGAGCGGGGTGCTGGACGCGTCGGTGTTCATCAGCGACCGGCTGCCGCTGGAGCAGTACCCGCAGGCCGTCGAGCGTTTCCAGGCGGGCATCGGCCGCAAGATCGTGGTGGAGCCGTGACGGACGTGCCGGCCGACGGTCCCGGGCGGGAGCGCACGGTCCTCGTGGCCGGCGAGGCGCTGGTGGACCTGGTCCCGGCCGGGGACGACGCCGGGGTCCGGGTCGCCCAGCCGGGCGGCGCGCCGGCGAACGTCGCGGTGGGCCTGGCCCGGCTCGGCGGGCAGCCGTCGTTCCTGGGCGGGCTCGGGGACGACGTGTTCGGCGACCGCGTCGAGGCGTGGCTGTCCGGGGCGGGCGTCGATCTGTCGCTGAGCGCCCGCCCGGCGCTGCCCACGGCGCTCGCGGTGGCCGACCCGGGGGCCCACGGGAACACGTACCGCTTCCACCTCGGGAACACGGCGACCTTCGCGCTGCCCGACCGGACGGCGGACGTGGGGCGCTTCGGCGCCGTGTACGCGGGCGGGCTCGCCGCGGTCGTGGAGCCGGCGGCCGGCGTGGTGGCGGGCCTCGCGCGGGAGGCCGCCCGTACGGGGCTGCTCGCGGTGGATCCCAATGTGCGCGAGGACCGGACCCTGGACCCGGCGAAGAGCCTGGAGCGGTTGCGGGAGCTGTGCGCGCTGGCGGGGGTGGTGAAGGCAAGCGACGAGGACCTGGTGCGGCTGTGGCCGGACGCCGACCCGGAGGAGAGCTGCCGGGAGCTGGCGGCAGGGGGGCGGCTGGTGGTGATGACCCGGGGTGAGCGGGGCGCCACGGCCTATGTCCACGGCGCCGCCGCGGTCTCGGTACCGGCGCGGCCGGTGCGGGTCGTGAACACCATCGGCGCGGGTGACGCGTTCATGGCGGGGATGCTGACCTGGCTCGGGACGGCGGCCGGCTGGGACACGGAGCTGTCCGCCGGGGCGACGAAGGCGATGCTGGAGTACGCGGCCGGGACGGCGGCGTCGGTCTGCGCCAGGGCGGGAACGGAACCCTCGGCGCCGCCCGGGGTGTGAACCCGGCGTCCACCGGGCATCAGGAGGTGGACCCGAGTTCCGCACGGCCCTCCCTCGGCCCACGGAAACCGCCGAGGCCCCGACAGGCCGTCGCCTGTCGGGGCCTCGGCGCGTTCTCAGCTCTGCGGCCGGCTGCCGTGGTTCGCGGCGTTCTTGCGGCGGGCCTTCTTCTTACGACGTCGCTTCGAGGACATCGAACCCTCCTTTTCTGCTCGGTGCTCCATTGCGGACGGTCCAGCGGGTGGTGCCACCCGTGATCAACGGGCCGCCTACCCACCCACACCGTGGCAAACCCCCGCGGCGTGTGCAACCGGCGGCCCGTGGCCGGGCAGGGGTGGACTGATGTGCGGGAGGGCACCGGGCGCATCGCACCCGGCGGGCGGCCCCGCGTCCTCAGGGCCGATAGCGCAGGGGGTGGTCGTCCGGCACCTGGACGACGGCGATGCGCACTCCGTCGGGGTCCTCGATCCACATCTCGACCAGTCCCCAGGGTTCGCGGCGGGGCGGGCGCAGGACGGTCACGCCGTTCGCCCGCAGTTCCTCGTGCGCGGCCTCGGCGTCGTCGACCTGGAGCCAGATCCGTACGGAGGGCGAGGGCCGGGCCTCGCTCCTGCCGGACAGTTCCAGGAATCCGCCGCCGAGGAAGTAGACCGTGCCGCGTTCGGGGCCGGTGCCGAACTCCCGGTACACGGCGAGGCCCAGGGCTTCGCCGTAGAAGGCGCGCGAACGCTCGGGGTCGGTGGGTCGGAGCAGAATCCTGCTGCTCAGTACGTGCACCATGGCCCCGAGCGTACGCCTTCCGCCCCGTGGGGCGGCCGTGTCACCGGTGTCAGTTGGTCAGTTCGTCGACGAAGTCCTCGGTGCACCGGTCCTCGGCCGACTGGCTGGTGGCCTTGTCCACGCAGTCCTCGAAGTTCTTGAACTCCTGGGAGTCGAAGACGGAGATGGCCGCCACGAGGACGATCGCGGAGCCGATCAGACCGAGGGCGCCGAACACGGTGCCGACGATCGCCATCACCCGGCGCGGGGCGCGGCCCTGGCGGGTGCGGAGTGCGGCGACGATGCCGAAGATCACCGCGAGCAGGCCGAGCAGCAGTCCGCCGACGATGGTCCAGAAGAACAGGCAGGCGAGGAGGCCGAGCACGAGGGCCGCGACCGCGAAGCCGTTCGTCCGCGCGGGCGCCTGCCCGCCGTAGGGGTCGTGGTGGCCGGCGGACTGTCCCGGGTACGAGGCGTCCGGGTACGAGGGAAGGGACATCGGGGCGGTGCTCCTGTTCTCCTGGATTCCGTTGCACCTGCCCAGTGGCCCGGCCGTCAACCGCCGTTCGGGTAACGCTACGGCAACTGAATCCCCTGGCCGGCGTCCTCTCTGCGCAGCCGGGCGGACAGGTGGTGCTGGAGCGGCAGGCCGACCGCGGCGAGGTCGTGGACGAATTCGAGCGTGTCGGGGTCCGTCAGCGCGTAGCGGCGGCGGGTGGCGTCGACCTGTTTGGCGGTGGGGGCGAGGGAGACCTGCTCGGTGGCGAGGTCGACGGTCCCGTCGAGGGCGTGGCCGGACAGGATCTCCGCGATGCCGGTCGGCTGGGTGATCAGGGCCTCCGTCCGCCCCTCCGGCAGCATCCGCCACCATCCGGTCTCCCGGGCCGAGGGCCGCAGCGGGTTCCCGTCGGCGTCGAGCAGCCAGGCGCGGGCCTCGTAGGCGAGGAAGGGGCGCCCGTCGTGGCTGAACGTGATCTCCTGGGCGTACGTGAAGCCCGCCTCCAGCGTCGGATCCCCGCCGCTCCCCGTGCCCCGCCAGGTGCCGAGGTAGCCGGTGACCGGGCCGAGCAGGGGGTGCGGGGCGGGGGCCGCGTCGGGGCGGAGGGCGTCGGGGAAGGGGAGGTCGCGGTCGGGGCGGTTCATACGGGGTGTGCTCCTGGGCCGGCGGGCGTTACCGGGTCGCAGCCTAGGCGCTGCCGTGAGCACGCGGGCCCCGCACCCGGGGTGCGGGGCCCTCGGCGATCGGGGTCAGTTGTGGGCGAGGAGGGCGTTCCCGTCGAGGCGGGCGCCATGCGCCCTGCGTGAGCGTGCTGTTGCGATGCCGACGAGGGCGCCCCCTCGGGGCGCCCTCAGATGGGCGGCGCGTGGCGGGGACCCTCTCACAGCGGATCGGCCTTCATGCGCTCCGCCAGACTCCTGGGCCGCAGGTCGGTCCAGTTCTGCTCCACGTAGTCCAGGCATGCTTGGCGGGTGTCTTCCGGGTGGGCCACGGTCCAGCCCGCAGGCACCGCTGCGAAGGCCGGCCACAAGGAGTGCTGCCCCTCGTCGTTGACGAGAACCAGGAAGGCACCGTCCTCGTCGTCGAACGGATTGGTCATCTCATCCCCCTGGGAAGATAGGTAAGGCTACCGTTACCTGATCGTCGATCAGCGTACCCGCCCGCTCAGCGGCTGACGCACCGAACGCGGCAACGGTGAGAAGTGAAGCGGTAATCCGCCGCCCGCCCGGGGCGGACGGGCCGCCGGGCTCCCGGGTCAGAGGCCGAACTCGCTGAGCCGGGCCTCGTAGCGGATGGTGACGTCCACGGTGTCACCGCCGGGGCCGTCCCACAGGGCCTCCAACTCGGCGCGCACGGAGTCGGGCAGCGCCTCGTACCGCTCGGACCAGGTGTCGGAGTTCGGTATCCAGTAGCCGACGACCTTGAAGCGGTCCGCCGGGAGCCCGAGGTCGCGGCGGAGGTAACGGCGCACCGCGCGCAGGGCGTTGGTCTCCCCCGCGACCCAGACGTAGCCGCCGGCGAGGTCCGTGCCGGGCGGTACGGCGGCGGCCACCAGGTCGGCCAGACGGCTCGGCCCGTGGCCGTTCCCGCCGTACGTCCAGGTCACCTTGGAGTCGGGCAGCTCGCGCAGCGGCAGTACGGCGGAGGGATCGGGCGCCTCCAGCACCACCCGGGTCCGGACGTGGTCCGGGGTGTTCTCCAGCAGGCGGGCGACGGCGGGGAGCCCGGTCTGGTCGGCGACCAGCACCTGCCAGGCGAGGTCGTCGGGCGGGCTGTAGAGGCCGGTGGGGTCGTTGAGGCCGATGACGTCCCCGGGCCGCGCCCCGGCGGCCCAGGTGGAGGCGATCCCGCCTTCGTGCAGGACGAAGTCGATGTCGATCTCGCCGGCCTCGGGCCGCACCTCGCGGATCGTGTAGGTGCGCATCGGTGCGACGGGCTGCCCCTCAGGGGTCTCCCAGCCGCCCTGCTCGGTCGTCCGGGGCAGCGAGACGTCGGTGCGGTCCGGGCCGTGCGGGAGGAAGATCCGCACGTACTCGTCGCCGGTCCCGGTGGTCCGGAAGTCCTTGACGCCTTCGCCGTGGAGGGTGACGCGGGTCATGGTCGCGGTGAGCGGTCGCACTCGGGCGACGACGGCTCGGTGGATCGTCATGGACACTGCCCCTTCGTACGCGTGGTCGGCTTGAACGCCTCGCCCGCCGGGACGAGAAAACCGAATCGACTTAGGCCAGCCTAACCTTTCGCGGCCCCTGCTTCGAGAGCGCGTTGGCCCCCCGCCTCCGCACCGTGCCACACTCCTGCGCATGCCCATCAGATACCCCCGCCCCCTGCGGCCCGGTGACCGTGTCGGCGTCACCTCCCCGTCCAGCGGAGTGCCCGACGCGCTGCGCGAGCGGCTCGCCGTCGCGGTACGGACGGTGGAGGCGCGGGGGTACGAGGTCGTGACGGGCCGGTGCATGGACGGCTCCGGGCACGTCAGCGCGCCGGCCGCGGACCGGGCGGCGGAGCTGATGGACCTGTTGACGGACCCGGGCGTCCGGGCCGTGGTCCCGCCGTGGGGCGGGGAGACCGCGATCGATCTGCTGGCGCTGCTCGACTGGGAGCGGCTGCGGGCGGCCGAGCCGACGTGGCTGGTGGGCTACTCGGACCTGTCGACCGTCATGACGCCGCTGACCCTGCTCACCGGGGTCGCGACCGTGCACGGCAACAACCTGATGGACACCCCCTACGGCCCCCCGGACGGGCTGGCGTCCTGGCTGGACGTCGTCGCCGCGCCACCGGGCCACCGATTCACCCAGATTCCGCCGGAGCGGCACCGGGCCGACGGCTACGACGACTACGCGCTGCGCCCGGACGTCCGCACGTTCACGCTCGACACGCCGGGCCGGTGGACCCGGCTGGACGGCGGCGGCGACGTGGACGTCGAGGGCCGGCTCGTCGGGGGCTGCGTCGAGATGCTGGCGAACGTGGCGGGCACGCGGTACCTCGACACCGCGGCCTTCGCCCGGACGCACGCACCGGAGGGGCTGCTCGTGTATGTGGAGGCGGGCGGTGACGACGCGTTCGCGATCTGCCGCAATCTGCACGGGATGCGGCTGGCCGGGTTCTTCGACGCGGCCAACGCCGTGCTCGTCGGCCGGACCTCGGCCCCGGACACGGCGTCACTCACCCAGCACGCGGCCGTACTGGAGGCGCTCGGTCCACTCGGCGTGCCGATCGTCGCCGATGTCGAGTGCGGCCATGTGCAGCCGTACCTCCCCCTGGTCAACGGTGCGCGCGCCCGCGTCGTGCACACGTCGGCCTACAGCGAACTCACGCAGACCCTGGACTGAGCACAGGCGGTCGCCCCCGGCCCGGTTCCCCGCGGTCACGCGCGACGCCCCCCATGAGCGTCCGTGGGGGGCGTCGCGCGTGACCGCGTGGGGAAGACGGCTCACTCCTCCGCGAGGACGGCGTCGATCTCGCCGAGGAAGTCCTCCAGGTCGCCCGGGTTGCGGGAGGTGATCAGCGGCCAGCCCGAGGCGTCGTCGCGGACCACCGGCTTGTCGACCCAGGTGCCGCCCGCGTTGGTGATGTCGGTGCGCAGCGAGGCGTACGAGGTCAGCGTCTTGCCCTGGACGTAGCCGCCCTCGATCAGCGCCCACGGCCCGTGGCAGATGGCGGCCACCGGCCGTCCGGAGGCGGCGAACGAGCTGACGATGCGGGTGGTGGCGTCCTCCAGGCGCAGCGAGTCGGCGTTCAACGTGCCGCCCGGGACCAGCAGGAGGTCGTACGCGGCGGGGTCGACGCCGTCGAGCGTGAGGTCGGGCCGCACGGTGTCGCCGGGATCGCGGTCGCCGACGAGGGTGCGGATGTCGTCGGTGGAGACCGCCGCCACGCTGACCTGCGCTCCGTGGTCGCGCAGGTGGTTCACGGGGACGACGAGTTCGTCCTGCTCGACGCCGTAGTTGGTGACGATGGCCAGGATGCGGTGGTCGCCGAGAGCGTTGGTGGGCATGGTCTGCTCCGTTCCTCTGGTGTCGTTCGCCCGGGGTGGTTCATCCGGGGTGGTTCATGCGGTCCGCGCCTGCGGGCGCTATGGGGCGGGCGTGCCCGCCGGCCCCTCCGTCAGGGGTTCGCCCGCCGTGATCCGGACGCATTCGGCGACCGTCTCACGCAGGCTCCCGGTCCGTTCGAGGATCCCGCGCTGGATCCGTGCCCCGTTCCCCCGCCGGTCCACCTCGGCCAGCGCCTTCTCGACGGCCTCCAGATCGCCGCTGTCCTTCAGCGCGTCCCGTACGTGGTCCAGCAGGCTCAGCAGGACCTCGCCCGCGGGCTCCGGCCGCAGTGTGCGGGGGTGGAGCAGCCGGTCGTCCAGGCCCGAGCGGCCCGCCTGCCAGGAGGCGACCCGCAGCAGGCCGGCGCTGGTGTCCGGCACGGGGCGGCCCTCCCGCCACTCCCGTGCGGACGTCTCCACCAGGCCGCGCACCAGCGTGGCGAGCAGCACGGTGTCGGCCGGGTCCAGGCAGACGTCCGCGACCCTCACCTCCACGGTGGGGTACCGGTGGGAGAGGCGCGCGTCGAAATAGATCATCCCCTCGTCCCGGAGCGCGCCGGTGGCGACCAGGGACCGGACCCGGGCGTGGTACGCCTCGGCCGATCCGTGGATCTCCACCGGGCCCGCCGACGGCCACCGGCCCCAGACCTGGCTGCGGTAGCTGCCGTAGCGGGTGTCCTTGCCCTGCCAGAACGGGGAATTGGCGCTCAGGGCGAGCAGGACCGGCAGCCAGACGCGCATCCGGTCGAGCACGGCGACGCCCTCCTCGTCGGACTCCACCGAGACGTGGACGTGGCAGCCGCAGGTCAGCTGTTCCTGGGCGGTGAGCCCGTAGTGCTCGGCCATCCACCGGTAGCGCTCCCCCGCGCCGATCTCGGGGCTGACCGGGAGCGGCGAGGTGGCCAGCGCCGCGACCGACGCGCCGGCCTGTTCGGCGTGGCGCACCGCTTCGGCGCGCCAGCGGCGGACCGAGTCCCCGAGCTCTCCCATGTCCGCGCAGGGGTGCGTGGAGAATTCCAGTTGCTGGCGGTGCAGTTCCGACTCGAAGGCCGACTCCCCGTCCGCCCTGCGCTCGGCGATCGCCAGCACCGCCGAGGAGAGCGCCCGCGCCTCCCCGCTGTCCGCGTCGACCAGCAGCAGTTCCTCTTCGACGCCCACCGTACGGGTCACAGCACCCTCCCCTTGTCTCCGGTCGGCGGTGGTCAGGCGGAAAGGACGGAGTCGTCCTCGGGCCGGGCGCCGGGCAAGCGGTGGCGGGCCGCGACCAGGGCGCTGTCGACGTCCGCCGTGCCGGTGGAGACGCAGAGCGTGTACGCCACGTCGTCCATGCGCTGACGCGCCTCCGCACTGCCGCTGTCCGCGTGCAGGACGCGGAGCACCTCGTACTGCTCGACGAGGTTGCGCAGGACCGTGGGGTGGGCCATCAGCATGGAGGGTTCCTTCCGCCGGATTCATCGGTGACGTCGTGCGCCCGGGTGGGGCACGGCCACGGGTACCCGCGCAACGGCGTGCCACACACGGCGTGCGGCGCGTGATCGGTGCGACCGCGCGGCGGCGGCCCGGCGCTCCCAATATGGCCGTACGCCGGGACGCGCGCATCTTCTCCGCGCCCCCCGGACGGGTGGCCGACGCCTCACCGGGGCGGGTGAGTGGTTCGCCCGGGAACGGGTACCCACCAGGTCGCATCACCCATCCCCGGTCCCCCGGGGCAGCACGGAAGGAAGCTCTCATGACCGACCGCAGGCCGGAAGGCACCGCCTACACCGGAGCTGCCGGCAGCCCTCCTCCCGTACCGGCGGACATGCCGGACCAGCAGACCCAGGAGGGTGAGGACGCTCTCGACATACCGGTTCCGGACCGGGTGGCCCGCGAGGGCGATCCCGAGCTGGACGAGGCGGGGGCCGGCCGGGACGCCCCCCGCAACGCGGGCGCGCACCCGGAGGAGCACCCGGCCCCGGACGAGTCGACGGGCTGACGACCGTCCGGCTCACTCCCGCGACGCACGGCTGCCCCGGCCCTTCGGAAGGGCCGGGGCAGCCGTGCGTCGCGATCAGTGGTGTCCGCGCGCGCTGCTCGACGCGCCGGAGAACAGCCTGGCCACCGCCCGGAAGGGCAGGGTGACCACGGTGGCGACGGCTCCCCCGATGGAGCGGAGCACGTCCGCGATGGCCTTCAGCATGGGTCGGCCCTCCGTTCTCGCTCCCGGAGGCTTCCCGGGGCGTTCGGTTCGAGGGCCACCGCGTACCCATGCCACCGCGCCCCAATCGGATCACGGCCGACGGAGTCGGATCGGGACCGCGGCGGACGGGACCGGCGGGAGTGGGAGGAGGGTCCTTCCGGCGCGGCCCGCCGCCCCGGCCGCTGTTTGTCCGGTTTCATCTCCGGGTACCCGCGCCCCGGCCCGGACGGCGAGGCCGGGCGCCGCGGCTGAGGAGGCATGCGCATGAGCAGAGACGAACCGGTGCTGGGGACGGTCTCCACCCGGGTCCCCGCCCGGCTGGACCGGCTTCCCTGGTCGCGATGGCACTGGATGATCGTGATCGGCCTCGGAACCGTGTGGATCCTCGACGGCCTGGAAGTCACCGTGGTCGGCAACATCGCGAGCCGCCTGTCCGAGGACGGCAGCGGCCTGGCCATCACGGACGCCCAGGTCACCGGGGTCGCGGCCGCGCTGTACGTGGCGGGGGCCTGTTCCGGGGCGCTGTTCTTCGGCCGCCTCACCGACCTCTACGGCCGCAAGAAGCTGTTCCTGGTGACGCTGGCCGTCTACCTCGGGGCGACCGCGATGACCGCGGTCTCCTTCTCGCCGTGGTGGTTCTTCCTCTTCCGCTTCCTCACCGGGTTCGGCATCGGCGGGGAGTACGCGGCCATCAACTCCGCCATCGACGAGCTGATCCCCAGCAAGTACCGGGGCCGGGTCGACCTCATCATCAACGGCAGCTACTGGTTCGGCGCCATGGGCGGGGCCCTGCTGTCGGTGCTCGCCCTGAATACGGACATCTTCCCGAAGGACATCGGCTGGCGGCTCACGTTCGCGCTCGGCGTGATCCTCGGCCTGGTCATCCTCCTCGTCCGCCGCCACGTTCCGGAGAGCCCCCGGTGGATGTTCATACACGGGCGCGGGGAGGCGGCGGAACGCCTCGTGGACGACGTGGAGCGCACGGTCGAGCGGGAGAAGGGGCGGCCCCTCCCGGAGGCCGCCTCGGAGATCACCATCCGGCAGCGCAGGAGCGTCGGGTTCGTCGAGATCGGCCGGAGCGTCTTCCGGGACCATCCCCGGCGGGCCACGCTCGGCTTCGCCCTCTTCGTCGGCCAGGCGTTCCTCTACAACGCCATCACCTTCGGGTTCGGATCCATCCTGGTGAAGTTCTTCGACGTCTCCAGCGGGGTCACCGGGTACTTCTTCGCCGTCATCGCGTTCGGCAACTTCCTCGGCCCCCTCCTGCTCGGCCGCCTGTTCGACACGTGGGGGCGTCGCCCGATGATCGCGGGGACGTACATCCTGTCCGGGGTGCTGCTGTTCGGGACGGCGTGGCTGTTCGGGGCGGGGCTGCTGACCGCCACCACCATGACGCTGTGCTGGTGCGCGGTCCTTTTCTTCGCCTCGGCCGGGGCGAGTTCCGCCTATCTGACGGTCAGCGAGATCTTCCCGATGGAGACGCGCGCCATGTCGATCGCGTTCTTCTACGCCATCGGCACCGCGGCCGGCGGGATCTCGGGGCCCCTGCTGTTCGCGAGCCTCACCGAGAGCGGTGTGGTCTCCGACGCCGTCATCGCGTTCTGCGTCGGGGCGGCGCTGATGGTGGCGGCGGGTGTGGTGGCGGTCTTCTTCGCGGTGCCCGCCGAGCAGCGCTCGCTGGAGGACATCGCCACGCCCCTGTCGGCCGTGGCCGGCGAGGGCGGCACGGGCGGCGGGCGAGGTGAGGCGGCGAAGGGAACCGGGAAGGACGTCGGGGACGGCCCCGCCGACGAGGGGCGTCCGCCCCTCTGACGGCGGGCCGGACGCCCCGGAGCCCCGGAACGCGTCGCGTCCCGGGGCTCCGGAGTCGGTCCACCCGGATCAGGCGGCGGTGATGTTCTCCGCCTGCGGGCCCTTCTGGCCCTGGGTGATGTCGAAGGTCACCGCCTGGCCTTCCTGGAGCTCACGGAAGCCGGAGGCGTTGATGTTGGAGTAGTGCGCGAAGACGTCCGGGCCGCCGCCGTCCTGCGCGATGAAGCCGAAGCCCTTTTCCGAGTTGAACCACTTGACGGTTCCGCTGGCCATGCCTGTACCTCTCAGCAGTAAACGGATCCGCACCGTGCGGATCCGGAGGTGATCGCCCTGGTTCTCAGGCACTGCACAGCAAAACGCCCGCGCCAGGCGCGGGCAGGTACTGCGAACCACGACATCTGTCGGCGACGCTACACGGCGAGATCACTCCTCACCAGAGAGCAACGCCATTTTGCTGCGGATCACTCACCCCGTCGCCGGCCCGTACGGCTGCCGTGACACCCCGTTCACGGCCGCCCGGAACCGCGCGCCACCCCGCGCGCCCACAGGACCAGCGGCAGTTGCAGGGGCAGGCGCGCACAGGCCGCGAGCCGTTGGGGGCGGGGGCGGTCGCGCCAGTCGACCGCCATCTGCACATTGGCCGGAAACACACCGACGAGGAAGCCCGCGGTCGCCCGGGCGGCCAGGGGGCGCGTCCGGGGGTGGGCGAGCCCCGCGGCCAGGGCGAGTTCGACCGCTCCGCTGGCATAGGTCCAGGTCCGCGCCTTGCCGGGCAGGATGCGGGGCACGGTCGGGTCGAAGACCTTCGGGGCCGCGAAGTGGAGCAGGCCCGCTCCCCCCATGAGTCCGGCGAGCAGGGCGGCGGAACGCTTCTGGCGCGACATGGTTCTCCTCGTGCGACGACCCGAACAAAACTTACCTGCAAGTAAGTTACGGGTTTCCGCACCGCCGCGCACCCCCATCGGCACCCCGGATCACCCGGCGGCGGACGGGAACGTCACTGGATGAACCGGGGCAGCCAACGGGCCTGGTAGTCGGGGTGGCCCGCGTACTCGGCGGCGAGCTGGCGTACCGCGAAGCCCAGACCCACGGCCCGGCCGGAGCGGAAGTCCTCGGCCGGGCGGTCGGTGTCCAGGTCGGCCACCTCGACGTACTCGCCGAGCATGACCCGGTTGGTCTCGATGCGCTCCAGGGTCCGGGCGGGGTCCTGCAGCGCGATGTGCTGGTCGAAGCCCCGGCCCCGTACCGTGAACGCCACGCCGCCGGTGCGGTCGTGGACCTCGCCCGGCACGTCGGCCGGGCACCGCCATCGGTCCCCGCCGGCGGCCAGTGCGACCTGTTCCTCGTCGGCGAGCCGCGCCGTGACGAAGGCCACCATGTCTGCGTTGGCGCCCATGTGGATGCCGCTCCCTTGCGCTGATGAATCGCTGCACTCGCTACGGGGAGCATTCTGGTGGAACCGGCGCGACGCGATCCACCTCCGCATCCGGTTCACCCCACCGTGTCCCCCGGGCCGTCCGCGTTCCGCGCCGCCAGGGCGGCGAGCACCCGGTGCAGCGGCTCGGTCCTGCGCCGCCGGTACTCCTGCACCGCCCACCCGTTGCCGTCCGGGTCGGTGAAGTACAGGAAGGTGGCGCCGTCGTCGGGCGAGTACCGCTGCGGCTCGCTCACCTCGACGCCCCGGCCGACGAGTTCGGCGTACGCGGCGTCGATGTCGGTGACGCAGAGCTGGAGACCGTGGTACGAGCCCGGCCGCGGGGTTCCGGTCGGGCTGGGCAGACCGTCGGTCAGCGCGATCGAACAGCCGGACCCGGGCGGTGTCAGCTGGACGACGCGGGCGCCCGGCATGACCTCGGCGTCGATGTCGACGTGGAAGCCGACCTTGTCCCGGTAGAAGTCCCGGGCGCGGTCGAGGTCGGTCACGGGGAGCACGATCACTTCGAGGGTCCAGTCCATGGCTCAACGCCCCTTCGCGGGTCGGTCGGTGTCGGGGCCGGCGCCCGGCCCGGTCTCGGCGTCCTCGCCCGCGCCCTCCCCCGCGAGCGGCGTCGCGCCGCCCTGGAGGCGGGCCAGGTCGCTGGAGCGCACCTGGATGACGAAGAGCGCGACGAGGGCCGCGAGCACGGCGAAGCAGGCGGCGACGACGAAGGCGCTGGAGACACCCGAGGTGAGGACCTGATCGCCCCAGGGCGAGGGCAGTTGGCCGGTCCTGCGGAACTCCAGGAGCTGGGCGGGGGTGCCCTCGCGGAGGAACTTCGGCACCTGGTCGGACGCCTCGTTGCGGCTCGCCGTGCCGAACGTCGTGACCAGGATCGAGAGGCCCAGGGAACCGCCGACCTGCTGGGTGGCGTTGAGGACGCCGGAGGCGGCGCCCGCCTCCTTCGGGGCGACGCCGGAGACCGCCATCAGGGTCAGCGACACGAACTGCATGCCCATGCCGAAGCCGAAGACGAGCATCGGTCCGAGGATCGAGCCGAGGTAGGTGCTGTGGACGTCGGTCAGCGTCAGCCAGCCGAGCCCGGCGGCGGCCAGGAGCGCGCCCACCACCATGAAGGGCTTCGGCCCCCACTTGGGCAGCAGTTGCGAGGCCAGCCCGGCGCTCACGGCGATGACCGCGCTCACCGGCAGGAAGGCGAGCCCGGCCCTGAGCGGGCTGAACTCGAGGACGTTCTGCACGAAGAGCGTCAGGAAGAAGAACATTCCGAACATCGCGGCGGCGAGGCTGAGCATCATCGCGTACGACCCGGCGCGGTTGCGGTCGCGGAACATCCACAGGGGGGTGATGGGCTGCTTCGAGCCGCGCTCGACCAGGATGAACACGGCGAGCAGGACCACGGCGGCGGCGAACGAGCCGAGGGTCAGCGCCTCGGTCCAGCCCTCCTCGGACGCCCTGATGAACCCGTAGACGAGCAGCACCATGCCGGCCGTCGAGGTGAGCGCGCCGGCGATGTCGAAGTGGCCGGGGCGGCGCTCCGATTCAGGGATGAACCGGGGTGTGGCGAGGGCGATCAGCAAGCCGATGGGGACGTTGACGAACAGGACCCAGCGCCAGTCCAGCCACTCCACCAGCACCCCGCCGGCGAGCAGTCCGATCGCGCTGCCGCCCGCCGAGACGGCCGCGAACACCCCGAAGGCGCGGTTGCGTTCGGGGCCCTCGCGGAAGGTCGTGGTGATCAGCGACAGGGCGGTGGGCGAGGCGATCGCGCCGCCGACGCCCTGGAGGGAGCGGGCGGCGAGCAACTGCCAGCCCTCCTGGGAGAGCCCGCCGAGCAGCGAGGCGAACACGAAGAGGAGCACGCCGAAGATGAAGACCCGGCGGCGGCCGAGGATGTCGCCGAGCCGTCCGCCGAGCAGCAGCAGGCCGCCGAAGGTCAGCGTGTAGGCGTTGACGACCCAGGACAGGTTCTCGGTGGAGAACCCGAGGTCCTTCTGCATGTGCGGCAGCGCGATGTTGACGATGGTGACGTCGAGCACCACCATCAGCTGGCAGGAGGCGATGACCAGCAGGGCCAGTCCGCCCCGGTTCCGGTCGTGTGCGGTGGCCGTGGGCGCGGGTGTCGCGCGGGAGCCCGTCATGGTGGAGTTCGTCCTCCCTGCCGGGGGCGGTGCGCCGCGTACGCGCGGGCGCTCACCCGATCGACGGTATGCCCGAACCGGGGGCCCCGCCATTCGGACGGCCGGCCGTCCCGGCCCGGCGTCTCACTGGAGCGCGTGCACGGCGCCGCGGAACACGGCGGGCGCCCGATGGGCCGCGGCGACGATGATCCGCCCGGCGGCTGGGCGCCCCGCCGCGCCGACGAGGGCCGCGGTGAGCCACCGGTGGCGCCTGGTGACCCGCGCCCACCGGCGGGGGTATTCCTCGGGCCGTCCGGCGGCCAGGCAGTCGACCGCGGCCGTCGCGGTGGCGACGGCGAGGGCGATGCCCTCGCCGGTCAGGGCGTCCACGTAGCCCGCGGCGTCGCCGACCAGCAGCACCCGCCCGGCCCGCCGGTCGTGTGCCGACTGGCGCAGCGGTCCGGCCCCGCGCACGGTGGTGGCCCCCGGTACGTCCGCGAGCCGGGCGGCGAGAGCGGGAAAGGCCGCCAGGTGGCCGTCGTAGGGGCGGCGGTCACGGCTCAGCACGGCCACGCCCACCAGGCGGTCGCCGACCGGGGTCACGTACGCCTCGCCGTGCGGGGACCAGTGCACCTCGACGTGGTCGGTCCACGGGGCGACGGGAAAGTGCCGGCGCAGTCCGTAGCGTCCCGGCCCGGACGCGGGCCGGTCCAGGCCCAGGGCGCGGCGCAGCGGCGAGTGGAGGCCGTCGGCCGCGATGAGCCAGCGCGCGGTGAGTCCGGCGGCGGTGACGGCGTGCTCGTCCTGCCGGACGCCGTGCACCTTGGCGTCGACGACGCGTACACCGAGGGCGGCTGCCCGCTCCCGCAGGGCGGTGTGGAGCTCGGTGCGCCGCACGCCCGCGCCGGGTCCGTCCCGGAAGGCCGCTTCCGCGCTGTGCCGGCCGTCGGTGTAGCGGATGCCGCGCAGCTCCCGGCCGCCGACCCGTACGCCGAGGGCGCGCAGGGCCGCCACGCCGCCCGGCATGATGCCCTCGCCGCACGCCTTGTCGAGGGGGGTGGCGCGCGGCTCGACCACCACGGCCTCCAGGCCCGCCGACGCGGCCCGGATGGCGGCGGCCAGCCCGGCGGGCCCGCCGCCCGCGACGAGGACGTCGATCATGCCCGGGCGTCCGCGGCCGCCGGGTGCGCGAGCGCCCCGTCCTCGCACCGGATCCGTACGGTCAGCAGCGCCGCGTTCAGGGCGGTGAACACGAGGGCGGTCAGCCACGCCCCGTGGGCCAGCGGCAGCGCGATCCCCTCGGCGGCGACGGCGACGTAGTTGGGGTGGCTCAGCCACCGGTAGGGGCCGCCGGCGACCCTGGGCAGGCCGGGGACGACGATGACGCGGGTGTTCCAGCGGGGGCCGAGCGTCCGGACGCACCACCAGCGCAGCCCCTGGGCGGCGAGCACGACGGCCACCATGGCCCAACCGAGCACGGGCGGAAAGGGGCGGTCGGCGAACCCGGTCTCCGCCAGGCAGCCGACGAGCAGCGCCGTGTGCAGCGCGACCATCGCCGGGTAGTGTCCGCTCCCCGCTTCGACGCCGCCCCGGGCACGGCTCCAGCGGGTGTTGCGGCGGGCCACGACGAGTTCGGCGAGGCGCTCGGCGGCGACGGCCAGCACCAGGAGGGTGTACCAGGTCATACGGGCGTCCGTTCCAAAGGCTCGCGGAGGCGGGGGTGTCGGTGCCGGGCGGGCGGGCGTCCGGGCCTGTGCGTCGGCTTCGGAGCCTCCGGCCCTGCTACCAGCGCAGCAGCACCAGTTCGCAGCAGAATCCGGGGCCCATGGCCAGCAGCAGTCCTGGGGTCCCCGGCTCCGGCCGGCGGTGTTCGACGGTGTCGCGGAGCACGTGGAGCACCGAGGCCGAGGAGAGGTTGCCGATGCCGGCCAGCGACCGCCAGGTGACGTCGAGCGCCCCTTCGCGCAGGTCGAGCACCTCGGTCACCGCCTCCAGCACCTTGGGGCCGCCCGGGTGGCAGACCCAGTGCGCCACGTCCTTCGGTTTGAGGCCGTGCTCGTCGAGGAACTCCCGTACGTCGTCGGCGAGATACCGGCGTACGACGTCGGGGACGGCCGGGTCGAGGACGACGCGGAATCCGGTGGAGCCGACGTCCCAGCCCATGACGTGCCCGGTGTCGGGGTACATCCGGCTGCGGGTGGCCACGATCTCCGGTCCCGCGACGGCCCGGCGCGCGCCGAGGGCGACCACCGCCGCCGCGCCGTCGCCGAACAGGCCGGTCGCCACCAGGTTGGCGGGCGAGGCGTCGTGGCGCTGGAAGGTGAGGGAGCACAGCTCGACGGAGAGCAGGACGGCCACCTCGTCCGGGTGGCCGAGCAGGTAGTCGTGCAGCCGGGCCGTGCCGGCGGCCCCGGCGACGCAGCCGAGGCCGAAGACGGGCAGCCGTTTGACGTCGGACCGCAGGCCGAGGCGGCCCACCAGCCGGGCGTCCACGGAGGGGGCCGCGATGCCGGTGACGGAGGTGAACATCAGCAGGTCCACGTCGGTGGGGCGCAGGCCGGCCGCCGACAGGGCGCCGCGTACAGCCCGTGCGCCCAGGTCGACGGCGGACCGGATGAACACGTCGTTGGCGGGGCCGAATCCGTCGAGGTCGCGGTAGCCGTCCAGGGGCAGGACGGTGTGCCGGGTGCGGACCCGGGCGTTCGCGTGCAGGCGGTCCAGGACGCGGCGGTCGGCGCCGGGCGGCAGGCAGGTGCGGGCCACCATGTCGGTGATCTCCGGCTGGGTGTGGCGGTGGGGCGGCAGAGCCCCGTGGACCGCGACGATGCGGGTCATCCTGCCTCCTGCTTCGGTGGCGTCATGCGCCCATCCTGCCCACAAAGCAACCTGAATCAGTGCAAACAACCCGCCCGGTCGCCGCTTTGACGGGTCGGCGGGCTCCTACGATCGCCCGATGGACGCCACGGACAGGGTGGGCACGACCGGCCCGACCGCACCGGAATCCGCCCCGCGCGTGAGGGTCGCGGGCCCGGCGGGGGCGGTGCGGCGGGGGCCGCTCGTCGGGCTCGCCCTGGCGTGCCACCCGGGGCCGGCGCTCGCGGTGACCGCGCTCGCCTGCGCCCTCGCCGTCGGCGCCGGGCTCGACGGCGCCCACGCCGCACTCGTCACGGCGGCGGTGCTGACCGGCCAGCTCTCGGTGGGCTGGTGCAACGACGCGTACGACGCCCGCCGCGACGCGCGGGCCGGCCGCCGGGGGAAGCCCGCGTCCGACGGGACGGTGCGGACGGGGGCGGTGTGGGCGGCGGCGGGCATCGCGCTCGCCCTGTGCGTACCGCTCTCCCTGGCGTGCGGCGGGCTCGCGGGTGCGGTGCACCTCGCCGCGGTGGCGGTCGCCTGGCTCTACAACCTGCGGCTCAAGGCGACCGCCCTGTCCTGGCTGCCGTACGTGAGCGGATTCGGGCTGCTCCCCGCCGCCGTGACGCTCACCCTGCCGGGCCAGCCGTGGCCCCGGTGGTGGACGGTGGCGGCCGGCGCGCTGCTGGGGCTGGCCGCCCATCTGGCCGACACCCTGCCGGACATCGCGGCGGACCGGGCGGCCGGCGTCACCGGACTCCCCCACCGGCTGGGCGCCGCGGGTACACGGCTGCTGCTGCCGTTGCCGCTCCTCGCCGCCGCGGCGGTGCTGGCGTTCGGCCCGCCGGGGCCGGTGGGCGCCGGGGGCGGGGCGGCTCTCGTGCTGGCCGGGGCGACGGCGGTGGCGGGTCCGGCCTGCGGTCGGCGGTGGCGGAAGGCCGCGCTGGGCGGCGCGGTGGCCGCTGCGGCGGTGGATGTGGGGCTGCTGGCGCTCCGGGGCTCGGCACAGGTCTGAAGCGCGGCGTGCGAACCACCTCGTGACGTCGCGTCACCTCGCTCCCGTGCCCTCCCGACGGGTGGTGCGCGCGGCGGCCGACGGCCCGAGCGGCTCCCGGTGCGGCGCGTCCCCGCCAGGCCGTCGGCCCCCGTCCTCCGGGGAGCTTTTGGTGGTGTCACGGCTCTGGGAAGTGCACGGCGGCGGGGCTACCCTCCGCGCATGATTCCCACGGTTGTCTGGGGTACCGGCAACGTCGGCCGCGCGGCGATCCGCGCCGTCGAGGCCCATCCGGCACTGGAACTCGCCGCCGTCCTCGTGCACGATCCCGCCAAGGTCGGCCGCGACGCGGGCGAGCTCGGCGGGGCCGGACGCACGATCGGGGTCGCGGCCACCGACGACATCGCCGCCGTTCTGGCCGCCCGCCCCCGCGCGGTGTTCTACGCGGCGTCCGGCGACATCCGTCCCGACGGCGCCCTCGCCGACATCGGGCGGGCGATCCGGGCGGGCGCGGTGGTCGTCACGCCCTCCCTCTATCCGCTCTACGACCAGCGCAACGCCCCGCCGGAGCTGCGGGACCCGCTCCTGGCGGCCGTGGCCGAGGGCGGCGGCTCCCTCTTCGTCTCCGGGGTCGATCCCGGCTGGGGCAACGACGTGCTGCCGCTGCTGGTCAGCGGTCTGGGCACCGAGGTGGAGGCGGTCCGCTGCCAGGAGATCTTCGACTACTCCACGTACGAGCAGGAGGATTCGGTCCGCCATCTGATCGGGATGGGGCACCCGATGGACTACCAGCCGCTGATGCTGGCGGAGGGGGTCCCGACCATGGTGTGGGGCGGGCAGATCCGGCTGATGGCGCGGGCGCTGGGCGTCGAACTGGACGATATCCGCGAGACCCTGGAGCGGCGCGCCCTGGAGGAGGAGGTGCGCACCCGCACGATGGGAGCGTTCGCGGCGGGCACCCAGGGCGCGGTGCGGTTCGAGGTCCAGGGCGTCGTGGGCGGTGAGCCCCGCATCGTCATCGAGCACATCACCCGTATCCACGCCTCGTGCGCCCCGGACTGGCCCTCGCCGCCCGACGGGGTGGGCGCCCACCGCGTGGTGATCGAGGGGCGGCCCCGTATCGAGGTGACGGTCGAGGCGTCCGACGAGGGCGAGAACCGGTCGGCGGGCGGGAACGCCACGGCGGTCGGGCGGCTCGTCTCGGCGATCGACTGGCTGGTGGAGGCGGAGCCGGGCCTGTACGACGCACTCGACGTACCGCTGCGGCCTGCGGTCGGCAGGCTGGGAAGGAGAGCGACATGATCATCGATATTCCGGAGGGCCAGGAGCCCATCGGCTACGTCTGGGGGGAGATGGTGCCCGGCATCGGCGTGGCCGCCGCCACGTTCTCGATGTCCGTGTACGAGCACACGACGCTGGGCCTGCGGGAGTTCGAGGCGGCCCGGCTGCGGGTGGCGCAGATCAACGGCTGCCTGTTCTGCCTGGACTGGCGGACCGAGCGGGAGGGGGCGAAGGTCGAGGAGGAGTTCGCCGACGCGGTGGCCCGGTGGCGCACGACCGACCTGTTCGACGAGCGGACCCGGCTCGCGGCGGAGTACGCCGAGCGGTACACGCTCGACCACCACGGTCTGGACGAGGCGTTCTGGGAGCGGATGACCGCACGGTACAGCCAGCGGGAGATCGTGGAACTGACGATGAGCATCGGCTCGTGGCTGGCGTTCGGGCGGCTCAACCATGTGCTGGGCATCGACGCGGTGTGCGTGCTGCCCGGTCACTGACGGAGTCCGGGGCCGCCGGGTTGGCACTCCCGGCCCCGGGCTCTCCGCTCGGTCCCGGCCTCGCGGGATCGCGGTTCGCCGTGGATCGCGGCTCCTCGTGAATCGCCTACAGGTCGGTGGCGATGATGCGCTCGATGTTGCGTTCCGCGAGCGCGGTGATGGTGACGAACGGGTTGACGCTGGTGTTTCCGGGGATCAGCGCGCCGTCGATGACGTACAGACCGGGGTGGCCGCGCAGTCGGCCGTAGTTGTCGGTGGCCTTGTCGAGCACCGCGCCGCCCAGCGGGTGGTAGGTGAGGTGGTCGCCCCAGATCTTGTGGACGCCGAAGAGGTCGCTCCGGTAGATCGTCCCCTCCTTCCTGTTGATCCGGTCGAAGATGGTCTTCGCCGCGTCGATGGACGGCTGCTTCCACGCCGTCTGCCAGTCCAGTTCGGCCCGGCCCGCCGCCGCGTTCCAGGTGAAGCGGGCACGGTGGGGGTTCTTGGTGATGGAGAGGTAGAACGAGGCCCACGTCTCGATCCCGGTGGGCAGCGGGGCGACTTCGGCGAACGCGCCGCCCGCGTCCCAGTTGTCGATGCCTCCGGTGGGAATGGACGCCTGGAGTTTGCCGGTGGGGTCCCAGAGGTGGTTGGCCCGGCCGCACATGACGTTGCCGTTGTCGCCCCAGCCCCTGCCGACCTCGTCGTTGAGGAGGGGCAGCGCACCGGTGGCCTTGAGGCCGACCAGCAGCTTGCTCGTGCCGACGCTGCCGGCGGCGAAGAACACCTTGTCCGCCGTGACCGTCTTGGTGGCGGTGGTCCGGCCCGTGGTGTCCAGTTGGTCGATGAGCACCGTGTAGCCGCCGCCCGGCGCCGGCGTCACGGTGGTGACTTTGTGGAGCGGGGAGATGGTGACCCGGCCGGTGGCCCTGATCCGGTCGATGTAGGTCTTCTGGAGGGACTTCTTGCCGTGGTTGTTGCCGTAGAGGATCTCCCCGTCCAGGGCGGACCGGGGAACGGTTCCGGCCGCTTCCCGCTTCATGTAGTCCCAGTCGTAGACGGCCGGGACGAAGAGGAAGGGGAAGCCGGCCCGCTGGGCGTGTTTCCGGCCGACCCGGGCGTACTGGTAGCAGTCGGCCTCCTCGAACCAGGCGGGGTCGATGGTGGTGACGCCCAGTCCGCTGTTGGCCCGCGGGTAGTAGGTGCTGTACATCTCCTCGGCGTCGACCGTGGGGAGGATCGCGCCGAAGTTCTCCCGGCGCGGGGTGACGGCCATGCCGCCGTTGACGAGGGAGCCGCCTCCGACGCCCCGCCCCTGGTAGACGGTGATGCCGCCGAACTCCTCGGCGTCCAGGATGCCGGTGTACCGGTTGACGTTCCGGTCGAGGGGGAAGCCGAGGAAGTTGCTGAGCGGCTGCTTGGTCCGGGTCCGCAGCCAGAAGGAGCGGTCGTCGGGCCTGGTGGTGTTGGCGAAGATCTTGCCGTCCGAGCCGGGGGTGTCCCAGGCCATGCCCATCTCGGCCATGTGGACGTCCGTGCCGGCCTGGGCGAGCCGGAGGGCCGCGACGCAACCGCCGTATCCGGTGCCGATGACGAGCGCGGGCACCCGGGATCCGGAGGCGATCGGCGCCGCTGCCGTACGGGGGGTCGCCCACGCCGACGGGATGGGTCCGGCCAGCGCCGCGGCACCGAGAAGAGAACCTGTTCCTGTGATGAATCGTCGACGCGAGAAGCCTGCTCTCCCGTCGTCCTTCAGGGAAGTGTCGTTCACGTGACCTCCCTCACTCTCTGTAGGGTGGAACAGGTTCTACTGCCGATCGCGCGGTAAGTCACGTGAAACCGGGGGGTAACTTCCCGGTACGCCGAAGGGCCCCGGACCGTGGGTTGTTCCAGCGGTCCGGGGCCCTTCAGGCGGTGGCGCGGGTGGATCAGTAGGCGCCGAAGACGTTGTCGATCGAGCCGTACCGGTCGGCGGCGTAGTTGCACGCGGCCGTGATGTTGGCGACCGGGTCGTAGCTGTCGGTCGAGGTGCCGGGCACGTGGTACGCCTGGAACGTCGGGTCGATGACCTGGAGCAGGCCCTTGGACGGGGTGCCCTTGACCGCGTTGGAGTCCCAGTTGTTGATCGCGGCCGGGTTGCCCGAGGACTCGCGCATGATGTTGCGGTGGATGCCCTCGTAGGTACCGGGGATGCCCTGCTCGGCCATGATCGCGAGCGACTCCTTGATCCAGCCGTCGAGGTCATTCGTGTAGGCGACGGCCTGCTTCTCGGCGGCCGGGGCGGCGTTCGCCACCGGGGCGGCGGCGATGCGCTCGGAGCGGTCGGCCCGGTCGGCCGCCGCACCGCGGGCGGCGGACGGGGAAGCCTTAGCGGCCTTGCCGTCGGAAGCCTTGGCGGAGGCGGCTCCGAGGGTCAGCTTGATTCCCGGGTGAATGAGATCGGGATTCTCGCCGACGATCTTCCGGTTGCCTTCGTACAGCTTCTCCCAGCCGCCGCTCACGGAATGCTCGCGAGCGATCTTGGAAAGAGTTTCGCCGGCCTTCACGGAATGCTGGGCGGGCGCGGCCTGCGCGGCGGAATTCGCCTGCGCCGACACGGCGGCGGGGGCGGGGGCCGCCTGCGGGGCGGCCGGCGTGGGGGCGGCGAAGGCGCTGGTGGCGCCGATCACCGGGAGGGCGAGAACGGCTCCACCGGTGGTCACGGCGGCGAGGCCGCGGCGCAGCGAGATGGTCCGGGTACGACGGTGCTTACCCTGTGCGGGCATGGGGAATTTCCTCTCCGGCGCCTACGAGGTGAGCTGTCGGGTTCAGACGGGAGATGCCTGGCCGCACAGTCGTGCGACTTCACCCCAAGCCGTTCCGGTCACGGATCGGCGACTTACCTGGGTCCCCCGCTCCTGCCGTACGTGAGTGGGTTTCGGATTCCCGGACGGCGGCAGGATTCGGCGTTCCATCCGGATTGACGGTGACCGTAGGCGAGAAACATCGGAGCGAACAAGCCCCGATTTCCGCATTCCCTTTTCTCCGCATGATCGAATAACGGAATGCGGGCATCGCGTCGCGCCGTCGCACCGTCAACTTTCCCCGAAAGAAGGGGAACCGATGGTTCCACTTCTGCGTCCGCCCGCATGGACGTGACGCTCACCACTTCTTCACACCCATGGCGAGAACGCGACCAAGCAAATGCCTTAGTGGGCCCAATAAGCCCCTTTATTCAACAGAAAGCCCAAACCACCCAAATCGCCCATACCGCCAGGACAAAACGGCTTGATCGGGCACTCCAGGCGGGGGCGGTCGAACGGTCGGCGAGTCGATCGCTTACGGTGTGGGGTGGAGACTAGTAAGCCCACCCTTACCTCCGACGTACGCTGTACCTGCCCGCGTTCGCCCGCCCCGAAGGATCACCACCCATGACACGCCCCGTCCGCGTCGCCATTGTCGGAGCCGGCCCCGCCGGTATCTACGCTGCGGACGCGCTGCTCAAATCCGAGGTCTGCCAGGACCCGGGGGTCTCGATCGACCTCTTCGAGCGGATGCCCGCGCCCTTCGGCCTGATCCGTTACGGAGTGGCCCCCGACCACCCGCGCATCAAGGGCATCGTGAAGGCCCTGCACCAGGTGCTGGACAAGCCGCAGATCCGTCTCTTCGGCAATGTGAGCTACCCGGACGACATCGACCTGGACGACCTGCGCTCGTTCTACGACGCCGTGATCTTCTCCACCGGCGCCGAGGCCGACCGGTCGCTCGACGTCCCCGGCATCGAGCTGGACGGCTCCTACGGGGCGGCCGAGTTCGTCTCCTGGTACGACGGCCACCCCGAGGTGCCGCGCACCTGGCCGCTCACCGCGGAGAAGGTCGCCGTGCTCGGCGTCGGCAACGTGGCGCTCGACGTGGCACGCGTCCTGGCCAAGACGGCGGACGAGCTGCTGCCCACCGAGATCCCGGACAACGTCTACCAGGGCCTCAAGCAGAACAAGGCGCTGGAGGTGCACGTGTTCGGGCGGCGCGGCCCGGCCCAGGCCAAGTTCAGCCCGATGGAGCTGCGGGAGCTGGACCACTCCCCCAACATCGAGGTCATCGTCAACCCCGAGGACATCGAGTACGACGAGGGCTCCATCGCCACCCGCCGGGAGAACAAGCAGGCCAACATGGTCGCGCAGACCCTGGAGAACTGGGCGATCCGCGATGTCGGCGACCGCCCGCACAAGCTGTTCCTGCACTTCTTCGAGTCCCCGGTCGAGATCCTCGGTGAGGACGGCAAGGTCGTGGCGCTGCGCACGGAGCGCACCGAGCTGGACGGCACCGGCAACGTCCGGGGCACCGGCCGGTTCACCGACTGGGACATGCAGAGCGTCTACCGGGCCGTCGGCTACTACTCGGAGGAGCTGCCGAAGCTCCCCTTCGACGTGGCCTCCGGCACCGTCCCGCACGAGGCGGGGCGCGTCATCGCCGGGGACGAGCACATGGCCTCGGTCTACGTCACCGGCTGGATCAAGCGCGGTCCGATCGGACTGATCGGCCACACCAAGGGCGACGCCAACGAGACGGTCGCCTGCCTGCTGGAGGACCGCGCCGCCGGCCGCCTGGCCGAGCCCGCCACGCCCGCCCCGGAGGCCGTCGAGGCGTTCCTGGAGAGCCGCAACGTGCGTTACACGACGTGGGAGGGCTGGCACAAGCTGGACGCCCACGAGCAGGCGCTGGGCGCGGCCCAGGGCCGTGAGCGGATCAAGGTCGTGGAGCGCGACGGCATGCTGGACGCCTCCGGCGCCTTCGTCCCGGCCGAGCGCCCCGCAGACGTCTGACCGGCAGGACGGTTTCTAGGAGGCCGGATCCGGGGCGCCGCTCGCCGGGCGCCCCGGATCCGGCCTCCTGAACGTGCGCCACAGGTCGGGCCCGGCCGCCCGCTCCGTCGTGGGCCGCCGGGACCGGGCGGGCCCGCCCGCCCAGCGGGCGGCGAGGAGCAGCGCGATGTCGTCCGGGCGGTCGGTGGCGGCCCGTGCCTCCGCGATGACCTGGTCCGCGCGGTCGGCCAGCGGGACCTCGCCGATGCGTTCGACCGTGGCGCGCAGCCGTTCGATCCCCTCGTCGATGTCCGTCCCCGGGCGTTCGATCAGCCCGTCCGTGAACAGGGCCAGCATCGCGCCCGGTTCCAGCCGCAGCTCCGTGACCGGGTAGGCCGCGTCCCCGTCGATCCCGAGGACGATGCCGCCGGGCAGGTCCAGCACCTCCGTCCGGCCGTCGGGGTGGCGCAGCACCGGTTGCGGGTGCCCCGCCCGTACGGCGCGGGCGAGGCCCGTCTCCGGGTCGAGGGCGATGTAGCAGCAGCTCGCGAACTGCCCCGGGTCGAGGTCGATGAGCAGCCGGTTGGTGCCGCTGATCACCCCCTGGGGGTCGTAGTTGTCGAGCGCGAACGCCCTGACCGCACTGCGCAGCTGGCCCATGGTCGCGGCGGCGGCGACCCCGTGGCCCTGGACGTCGCCGATGATCAGGGCGAGTTCGCGGCCGGTCTCGATGACGTCGTACCAGTCGCCGCCCACGTCCATACCCTGGGTGCCGGAGAGGTAGCGCCCGAGGGTGTCGACCCCGTCCACCTCGGGCAGCCGGTGCGGCAGCAGGGCGTCCTGGAGTCCGCGGGCGAGGGCCGACTCGTTGTCGTAGCGCTGGGCGCGCTGCAGGGCCTGCGCGATGAGTCCGGCCAGGGCGGTGAGGACCGTGCGCTCCTCGGGGCTGAAGCCGCGCGGCCGGTCGAAGCCGAGGATGCAGGAGCCGACGGGGCGTCCCGAGGCGATCAGCGGGAGGAACGCCCGCGCTCCGACGTCCGCGTCGATCGGGATGCCCGGGTACGCCTCGACCAGCCGCTGCATGGACTCGAAGAAGATCGGGCGGCCCGTCGTCAGGGTCTCCACGCCGGGGATGCTGACGTCGAGCCCGACCCCGTCGAACCGGTCGAGGAACCCCTGGGGGAACCCGGTCTCCCAGGCCAGGTGCAGATGGCGGTCGTTCAGCAGGTAGATGGCGATCTGGCGGCCGCCGAACGCGGGCAGCAGCTCCTCGGTGACCACCGCCGAGACCTGGCGGGCGGTGACCGCCTCGGTCAGCGCGATGGCGAGGGCCACGGGACGGTACAGGGCGGAGGAACGGTCGGCGGTGGACCCGATGCCCAGCCCGGGCGCGGTGACCGAGCCGGGGGCGTACGCCGGCCGGTCGGTGTCCTGGAGCACGACGCTCACCCCGTCGTGGTCCGGGTACAGCGAGACCGACAGCCAGCGCGAGGGCGGGCGCCGGGCCAGGAAGTGGACGGGTTCGTCGGCGATCATGGCGGCCCGGTAGTGGTCCTCGTACGCCTCGTGCCCGAACCAGGGAAGGGCCTGCCACACCGGGTGGCCCACCAGCTCGGTGCGGGTGTGGCCGAGCAGTTCCTCGGCGAGGACGTTGGCGTACGTGATCCGGCCCAGCCGGTCCAGGGAGAGGATGCCCCGGGGCAGCCGGTCGGCGGCCTCCGGCACCACGGGACCCGAGCCGAGGTCGACCAGGAAGCCGGTGAGACGGCCCTCGGGCTCATCGCCGTCCGGGTGGGTCCAGCGGCCGGAGAGCTCCAGCAGGTGCGAGCGGCCGTCCGGGCCGCGCAACCGCATCCGGCGGACGACCGGCTCGGCGGACTCCACCGTCTGCCGGGCCAGCGCCCACAGCCCGTACACGTCCTCCGGGACCAGCCGTTCGGCGAGGGCGTCGACGGTGCCGGGGAAGGCGGCGGGGGCGAAGCCGAGGATCGCGCACAGCTCGTCGTCGGCGGCGACCCGCCCGGAGTGCAGCTCCCAGTCGAAGCGGCCGACCCGTACCGGGGGCGCGGTGGCCACGGGCAGTTGGACGGGGACCGGCTCGCCGTCCCACACGCAGGTGACGCCCTGCCGCTCCAGGTCGGTGAGCGCGTCCCCGAGCCGTTGCCCCAGCCGGTGCAGCCGGTCGCCGTCGGCGGGGGCCACCGGCCGGCCCGGTGTGGAGGCCCGCAGGACCACCAGGACGCCCACGCTCCCCCGGGGGCCGGGGATCGGGACCCACAGCGAACCGAACGGGAACGGCAGCCCGGCCATGAGCTGCGGGAAGCGGCGCATGGCCTCCTCGGCGTCGGACAGCAGCACGGGCCGCCCCGTGCGGTACGCCTCGGAGACCGGGAAGGGCCGGTTCACGTGCATCCGCCACCATGGCCGGAAGAGCGGGCCGGGCAGTCCGGCCAGCACCGCGAGGCGCAGGAGCCCGGGCGTGCCGCTGCGCAGGTACACCCCGCCCGCGAAGCCTCCGCCGGACTCGACGGCGCCGACGAGCGCCTGGGCGAGGACGAGGGAGAGCTCGTCGGGTACCCGGCCGCCGTCGTCCGCGCCGGCCGGGCGCCCGTGTCCGGCGGGCGGGGGCTGCCGGTTCGTGTCGTGCCGGGTCACACCGTCAGGATGCGCCGGGCGGCGGTGCCGCGCACATCGGGCGACCGGCCGCCCCCCGGCGGCCGGTCGCGGTCCTGGGGCCCGGCGGGGTCAGTACAGCTTGGCGACGGCGGTGCGCGTCGTCTTCCTGAACCCCTCCAGCGGCGCACCGTCCAGCTCGCCCATCTGCCCCCACTCGACGACGGTCACCGCGCGGCCGTCGCGGCCCACGGAGTACAGCCCGATGTCGGTGGAACCGACCTCCGGGTGGGAGGTGTCGATGCTGTGGAGATGCGCGCCGTCCTCGATGCCGATCCTGCCGTGGTAGAACGCCTCCCCCTCCAGGCCGGGGTCCTGCTCCTTCATCCGGTCGAGGCAGGTCGCCAGGGCGTGGTGCAGGTCGGCGGCGAGCTTCTCGGCCCGGGCGGCGGTGGCGGCAACCGTGATGGTCTGGCGGGCGTTGGTGTCCAGCTCGGTGCGGAAGTCGCGGTACCGGGTGCCGGCCGCCGGAGCGATCCCGGCGGTGCACACGGACCCTTCCTGGGGCGCCCCCGTGCGTACGGGCCCGGCCGTCCAGGGGGTGGGGGAGGCGGGGAGCTGGGCCGCGCTCAGGAACTTCGGTGCGGCGGGAGCGGGGGCGGGAGCCGCGGCGGCGGGCGCCGGGGCCAGAGCGGTGACGGCGAGGCCGGCGGCCGCGACGGTCAGGAGTGCGGTGCGGACGGTGCGCATGGTGGATCTCCCCGTTTCGGACGGTGTGTCGAAGAGTGCGGTCGGACGGTGGTGCTCCGCGTCGGCCGTACGGCCCGGCGCGGCCGGTCGGACGGGCCCGATCGGTTCGGGGCCGTACGACGGCTTCGCAGGAGGCGGTACGGGGACGGGGACCAGGTTGGGCCGCAGCACCGGATCCGGACAAGCACGACACGGCTTCCCGCCGGGCTGGAACCGTCCCACCCCTGGTGACGTGGGTGTTCCCGGGGGGGCTGGAACGCCCTGGAACGGTGTGGGGGAGGTCGAGCGGGTGGTGGAGGACGCCGAGGGCACGGCGCGGGCGGCACTGTCGGCGCGGCTGGACACGCTGCGGGAGGGATCGGGGCGCACGTACGCCTCGCTGGCCCGCCGCATCGGGGTCAGCGGCTCGACCCTGCACCGGTACTGCACGGGGCGTACGGTCCCCGCCGAGTTCGCCCCGGTGGAGCGGCTGGCCCGGCTGTGCGGCGCGTCGGCCGCCGACCGGGAGGCGCTGCACCGGCTGTGGCTCCTCGCGGACCGGGGGCGGGTGGACCGGCAGGGGCCGGGAGCTCCGGCGGACGCGGTCGCGTGCGGACCGGTGCCGGACGAGCGGGCCGGCGGTGAGGTCGCGGCGGAGGCCGAAGGCCCCCGGACGGCGGGCGAGCGCCCGGCCGATCCGGCGCGGGAGGCGCGCGGTCCGGAGGCACGGGGCCCGTCGGGTCCGATGCGGGAAGGCGGCGGCCTCCGCCCGTCGGAGGACCGGCCCCGGCGAGCGCGCCGGTACGGGCAGGTGCTCGGTGGGCTCGCCGCCGCCTCCCTCGTCGTCGCCCTGGCCGCGACCCTGGGCACGCCGGCTCCCTCCGGCCCGGACCGGGGCCGGTCCCCGGCGCAGTGGCCGGGCCCGCCACCGGTGGAGAGCCCCGCGCCCTCCCGTTCCGGCTCCCCCGCCGCCGCGGCACCGCCCGCCACGCCGCGTACGGCCCCGAGCCGCACGCCGTCGGACGGCGGTACGGGTTCGGCCGCGCCGCCCGGCGCCGGAACGCGCGGCCGGGCCGGAGCCGGGGCCGCAGCGCCCTCGGCGGGGCCGGCCGCCGGTCGCGCGCCGTTCACCTGGACCGGCGACGCCCACGTCTGGAAGAACGGCTGCGACCACGCCTACCGCGTCGACCGGGCGCCCGACGCGGTGCCGCCGCCCCCGGTGGAGGCCGACGCGGCCCCCTGGGCGTCGGCGCTCGGCGCGGTGCACGCGGGCGAGACCGGGGTCCGGATCACCGTGCAGGGGCGGGACGACCGTGCGGTGGTGCTGGAGTCCCTGCGCATCCGGGTCGTCGAGCGCCGCCCGGTGGGCGCGGGCCGGATCTACCGTATGAGCTCTGGCTGCGGCGGCTCCCTCACGCCGAGGATGTTCGACGTGGACCTCGACGCGCCCCGGCCCGTCGCCCGCCCCCTCGCCGGCAACGACTCGGGCGAGCCCGTCGCGGCCGTCGCCTTCCCGTACCGCGTCTCGGTCACCGACCCGGAGGTGTTCCTGATCACCGGCCGTACGGTCGGCTGCGACTGCGACTGGTTCGCGGAGCTGGGCTGGAGCGGCGGCGGACAGTCCGGCACCGTGCGCCTGGACGACGGCGGCAGGCCGTTCCGTACGGGCGGGGTGCGGGGGAGGCAGGTGCTCGACTACGACACGACCGCCCGCCGCTGGGTGGCCGCGGAGAGCGGGGCCTGAGGCGGCGCGCGGAGGCGGTGCGGGGCGCTTGCGGCCATCCTGAGGGGGAACACGCGGCGGCGGGTCGGAGCGGCCGCGGCCGCTCCTGGAGGAGGCGCCGATGGATCCGGTCACCGCCCTGCGGCGGATCGCCTTCCTGCTGGAACGCTCCCAGGCCGCGACGTACCGGGTGAAGGCGTTCCGTACGGCTGCCGCCGTCGTGGACGCGATGGCTCCGGGAGAGGCGGCCGGGCGGGTGGCCGCGAAGTCGCTGGAGCGCGTCCCCGGGATCGGGCCCCGCACGGCCGAGGTGATCCGTGAGGCGCTGGCGGGCGGGACGCCCGGGTACCTGGAGCGGCTGGAGGTGGAGGCCGCGGCGGAGGAGCCTCCTGCTGGGGGCGAAGCGCTGTACCGGCGGCTGACCGGCGACTGCCACCTGCACTCGGACTGGTCGGACGGGGGCAGCCCGATCGAGGAGATGGGCCGGACCGCCGCGGAGCTGGGGCATGCGTGGGCCGTGCTCACCGACCATTCACCCCGGCTGACGGTGGCGCGCGGCCTGTCGCCGGACCGGCTGCGGGAGCAGCTCGCGGTGGTGGCACGGCTCAACGAGGAGTGGGCGCCGTTCCGGCTGCTCACCGGCATCGAGTGCGACATCCTCGCGGACGGGTCGCTCGACCAGGAGGACGAGCTGCTGGAGCGGCTCGACGTGGTGGTCGTCTCCGTCCACTCCAAGCTGCGGATGGACCCGGAGCCGATGACACGGCGCCTGGAGGCGGCGGTGCGCCATCCCCGGGCCGATGTGCTCGGCCACTGCACGGGTCGCCTGCTGTCCGGACGTGGCAGGCCGGAGTCGCGGTTCGACGCGGAACGGGTCTTCGCCGCCTGTGCGGAGGCCGGGACGGCGGTGGAGATCAACTGCCGTCCGGAGCGGCGCGATCCGCCGCTACGGCTGCTGCGTACGGCGGTCGCGGCGGGCACGCTGTTCGCGATCGACACGGACGCGCACGCTCCGGGCCAGCTCGACTGGCAGCGGTCGGGGTGCGCCCGCGCACAGGAGTGCGGGGTGCCGGCGGACCGGGTGGTCACGACGTGGAGCGCGGACCGGCTCCTGGAGTGGGCCGGCGCCGACTGACGACGCCGGAAGCAGCCCCGGGCGGGCGCGGGGCTGCTTCCGGGTCACGGCTCTTGGGGCTACTTCTCGGGGTAGATGTCCCCCGCCGCCATCGCGCTCTGCTGCTCGCTGCGGTCCCGGATCGTCCGGGACTTCTTCTCCAGCCGCTCGCGCTCATGGGGGTCGCTCGCGCGCTCCGCGGCCTCCGCCAGCTGCTGAGCCTTCTCACGCATCTGCCGGGCCAGGTCGGCCGGCTCGTCCGAACCGCTCATCACCACTCCTTGGACGCAGGGACCTCTGCACCCCAGCGAACCAGCGACCGGCCGCCTCCGCATCCCGCGATGCCGGGCCGCGGGTACTCAGGCGGGCTGACGGCCCAGGCGGCGCGCCAGTGCGCGCAAGCGGGGGCGGCGGGCGTGGGCCTCCGCCGAGCGGCGGTCCAGTTCCTCACCGAGGCGCTTGGTGCGCTCCTCGATGTCGAGCTCGTCCAGGACCCGGTCGATCTCGGCGAGCAGGGCGCCGTGCAGCTGCCACTGGCGCGGGTGCTCCTGGACGTCCTCCAGGAGCAGGTCGGCCACCAGGTCACGGGTGGCGCGGCTGCGGGCGAGCGCGTCGGCGAGACGTTCCTCCGCCGCGTCGGCGTCGGCGGCGAGCTGCGTCGTGACCAGTACGGCGAAGCTCTCGATCGCCTCGGCGAGGCGGCCGAAGAGTTCCTGGAGCAGCTCGGTCACGTCGGGTGGGAACAGCGCCTCCTCGGTACGGGCCTTCGCCAGGTCGGTGAGGGTGCGGGAGAGGACGCGCACGACGACGGCGCAGATCTCCAGCGTGTCGAGGCCGGTACGGAGCACGACCCGATGGAGCAGACCATGTCTTACCCTAGGGTTGAGGGTGAGACTTTCCTCCGCCTGGCGCAGGGAGGCGTCGACCTCCACGATGTCGTGGTCGAGTCGGCGGGCCTCGTGGAGCCGGGCGGCGGCCCTGGACACGGGGTTGTTCCCCACGACCTCCTCGCCCATGCTGCGCAGCATCGTGCCCATCCGGACGGCCAGCGACTCGATGGAGGAGCCGGCCGAGCCGACCCAGACGGGCGGGGCCAGGAGCAGGTTGAACAGGAGCCCCACGACGGCGCCGATGAGCGTCTCCCAGACCCGGTCCCAGGCGGTGTCCGCGACCTGCGAGACGCCGAGGACGAGCATCGCGCTGATCGCCACCTCCGGCACGAACTCGTTGACCCGGACCAGCCGCCCGATCATCAGCGCGGTGAAGATGGTCAGGCCCAGGCTCCACCAGCTCAGCCCCACCAGAGAGCTGAAGCCGATGGCGATGAGGACGCCGACGACCACCGAGTTCACCCTGCGGATGCCGGTGGTGAGGGTCGCGTAGAGGGTCACCTGGACGACCAGGAGCGCGGTGAGGGGCGCGGTCAGCGGGGCCGGTTCGGGCAGGAACCAGACGGCGACGGAGTAGGCGATGACGGCTGCCGCCGTCGAGCGCAGGGTCTGCACTCCGGCGGGTTCGGTGGTGCGCTGCACGAGCTTGACGACGGGGGCGGAGACTCGGGGCATTCCTTGACGGTGCCCGGTATCCCCCCGGTGCAGCGCTCCCCCGGTCCGGGCTCCGCCGTACGGCCCTGCCGTCGGCGCCGTGACCAGGACGGGGTGCGCCGCCGCCCGGCCGGAGAGACCCTGGAGGCATGGCTGCTTTGCTGAATCCCCCAGGAGAGACACCGCCGGCCGAGGGCTCCATCGGTGAGGCGCACGAGGAACGCCCGGACGGAGGGCTCTGGGAGCACCCGGGCCTCTGGACCGCTCTGATCGTGCTCGGAGCGATCATGGTCGCCGGCTTCTTCCTCGCCCGCGTCTTCGGTTTCGGGTGAGCGCGGCGGTCTCCGCGGCGGCGCGCCGGACGGCCGACGCGCTGCTGGAGGAGTGCGGCCGTACGTACGCGGCGGAGGCGGGCATCCGGTTGCGGGACACCCCGCAACCCCTGTACCAGGTGCTGGTCCTGAGTCATCTGCTGAGCGCCCGTATCCGCGCGTCGGTCGCCGTGGCGGCAGCGCGGGCGCTGTTCGAGCACGGGATGCGCACGCCGCGCCGGATGGCCGACGCGACCTGGCAGCAGCGCGTGGACGCGCTGGGCGAGGGCGGCTACCGCCGCTACGACGAGCGGACCTCCACCCAGCTCGGGGAGGGCGCCGAACTGGTCCTCGACGTCTGGAAGGGCGATCTGCGGCGGCTGCGCGCCGAGGCGGACGGTGACGGGGACACGGTGCGGGCCGGGCTCCAGCGGGTCCAGGGGATCGGACCCGCCGGGGCGGACATCTTCGTGCGCGAGGTGCAGGGGGTGTGGCCGGAGACCGGTTTCCACGTCGGCGCGAAGGGTCTTCAGGGGGCCGAGCGGCTCGGTCTGCCCACCTCCACCGCCCGGCTGGCCGAGGTGGCCCGGGGGCGGGATCCGGCGGTGTTCGCCGCGGCGCTGGTCCGGGCGGCGCTCGACCGGGAGACCGCCGAGAAGGTCCGGGAGGCCGCCCGATCCCGCCCGTGAGGCCGGGGACTCCGACGCCATGGACGTACGAGGGGGCCCGCGCCGTGTTCGGCGGCGCGGGCCCCCTCGGTCTGCCCCGGCTCAGCGGTCGGAGGACGGACGGTCGGAGGACGGTCGTGCCGCGCGGGCCAGGGCCTCCTCGCGGCGCGCCTCGGCCTGTTCCCTCCTGCCCTCGGCCTTCAGCCGCTCGTCGTCGAGGGCGATGCCGTCCGATTCCTTGATCATGCCTTTGACCCTCCGCGCCTTGGCGCGGGCCACGTCGGTGCTCTTTCCCACAGCTGCCTCCATGCCGCGAGGGAGATACGCGCTTGCCCTCCCACTATGCCCATCCGCGCGGCGTGACGCAGGGGCCCCAGGGCGCGACGGCCCGCACTGCGGGCAGGAGCCCGAGACCTCTCGTTCGGAACAGGAACGAAAGGCCCTACAACAAGGGGTCCTCGCCCTCCTCGGTGCCGCCGCCCTCGACCCGCAGGGCGAGGTCCTGGAGGACGTCCGCGGAGGACACGTCGGTCTGCCCCGCGTCATGGACCTGGGCCAGCATCGTGAACGCGAGGGTGAAGGCGCTCACGAGCTGTTCCACCGCGCCGCCGACCTCACGTCCGACGACGGCGACCACCTCCTCGACGGTGAAGTCCTCGGGGATGGCGATGTGGGGCATCGTCTCGTTCAGCAGGGCGGTGACGGCACCCGCTCCCGCGTCCAGATCTTCTCGTTCGAGGTCCGCCTCCAGCAGACGCTGCATCTCGCGCGCCTCTGTGAGGATGCCGATCACACGTTTCACGACTTCCCGTTGCTCCATGGCCGCGAGCATAGGCCGTTCGGCCCCGTCGCAGCGCCCCGCGGAGACGACTCGCCCCCGGTTGGTCCGGGGGCGTCGCCTCCGAGAAGGGGCTGGTCCGCGGAGCGGTGCCGCTCGGGCGTACGGGCCGTCAGGCGGTGTCGCGCACCGCGACGATGCCGTTGAACACGCCCGCGTACGCCGTGCCGTCGGGGCCGATGGTGATGGGCGCCCAGTTGTTGTCGTAGGCGGGGCCGGTGCCGGTGAGGACGCGCCAGCGGCGCTCACCGGTGCGGAAGTCGACGGCGGTCAGGTACCAGGCGTCGACGCCCAGGGCGTTGGGCTCCTTCTCGTAGAAGTAGAGCAGTCCGTTGGCGGTGGACAGCTTGGGCACGGTGGAGGGCGAGCGGACCGTGCTCTCCCACACCGTGTCGCAGCCGCTGCCGTCGGGCCGTACGTCGATGCGGGTGGCGCCGCCGACGACGCTGCGGCCGAGCAGCAGGGAGGTGGGGTTCTCGTAGCCGAAGTTGTTCTCGACGACCAGGCTGTTCCCCCAGCTGATCAGGGAGTTGTCGGTGGTGGAGCGGCCGTGGCCGAAGACCGGGACCGAGCAGACCAGGCGGCGGTCGGCGGGGATGTCCGCGCCGCGCCGAAAGACGAGGACGTTCATCCGGTCGTCCGCGTTGTCGGTGATCGCGACGTACTCCTGGCCGGTGCCGAACAGGTCGGGGGTGGTGCCCGAGCCCTGGTTGACCGAGCCGGGTTTGGTGCCGGTCCCCCGGTCGTAGGTCTGGCGCCACTGGACCTGCGGGGTGCCGTCGGGGGCCGCCGTGAAGCTGTAGAGGGCGTGGTCGGAGACGATGGAGACCGCGTCCCGGTCCACGGAGAAGGAGTTCTGGATTTCCTCGCCGTCGAGGCGGACCGACCGGACGGCCGAGGTGTCCGGATCGACCGTGCCGACCCGGCCGAGGCGGGTGACCCACCAGATCCGGCCCTGCCAGTCGGGCATCACGGACGTCACCGGGTCGCAGGTGCCGCTGGGGAAGAGGTTGGTCCAGGACACGCAGTCGTGCGGGACGTGACCGGTGAGGTCCCAGTCGTCCTCGACGGTGAACTCCCACCGGCCCGCGGCGTCCTGCCGGTGCGCGATGCGCAGGACGTGCTGGCGGGAGTCGGCGAGGACCACCCGGTCCCGGTCGTCGAGGTAGAAGTAGGCCCCGCCGGAGGTGTCCTTGAAGATCCTGGCGAAGTCCAGCCGGGTGATCGCCTCGACCGTGGAGGAGCGCTGCGGCAGCTTGTACTCGGCCAGGGTGTCGAGGGTGCGCGGGTCGAGCAGTTTGAGCAGGAAGCCGGTGAACGTCCCGCAGACCGTGATCAGCCGGCCTGCCGCGTCGAACGTCGCGGTGGCGCACTCACCGCCGATCGGGGCGATCTTCTCGCTGGTCACCTCGGGGTTCCGGCCGAGCGGGCCGGCGTAGGGGTGGGTGCCGCTGCCCGCCGCGTCGGCGTGCATGCCGCTGCGCCCGTTGGGGGCGAGGTGGGGGTGGCGCGGGAGCGCCGGGCCGGGGACGGGCGAGGCGGTGGCGGGGGCGCCCCCGTACCGCTCGACCAGGCGATGGCCGGGGGCCTTGGGGATGTCGTCGGCCTGCGCGGGGGACGCCGGTCCGGCCAGGGTGAGCGTGGCGACGGTGAGCGTCAGGGCCAGGGCACGGGCGAGCGCTCTGCGGTACGGCGGGGGCATCGGGGGCTCCTCGGTTGCGGGCGGGGGTCGCGCCGCCGCCCGACGCTAGGAGGAGGGGGGTGAAGTGTCCATGAGAACGCGGAGGGTTTCGCGGGGCCGAAACGCTGCCGCAACACGCGGGCCCGCGCACCGCCCCGGCGGCCTTCCCCGGACCGTCGCAGCGCCTCGGCGCCCTTTCCGGGTCCGTCGCACCGTCTCGGCGCCCTTTCCCGGATCGCCGCGGCAGGCCGGCCGTCCGCCGCGCCGCCGAGGTGCCCGGCAGGCCGGGCCGAGGTGGTCCCGTCAGCGCTGCGGGGGCCTCGGGCGGGTCGGACGGGAGCGGTTCTCCCGCATGGCCCGCCGGATGTCTGCCGCCGCGGAGCGCGCGTGTTCGCTGGTCGCCGTGCGGTCGGCGACCGAGGTGACGAAGCGGTGCATCGGCTGCCGGCAGTGGGGGCACGGGGCGTCGGTCACGCTGTGGTAGCCGTCCTCGCACTGCGGGTCGGTGCAGGAACCGGGACGCAGCAACTGCTCGGCGATGTCCTGGGCGCTCCACCGTCGGCGGCCGTCCTCGTCCAGCTCGCCCAGCGCGTGGGACCAGCGCAGGTTCCAGCGGCGCTCGATCCGCTCGCGGAGCTGGGCGGCGCTGCGGACGGCGATCTCCTGGTGGATGAGGTCGTGGACGGTGCTCGGCACCCGGCCGCCGAGTGCCTGGAGGAGCTGGGGCGGCAGGGCCTGGAGGACGTAGCCGCGCGGGTTGCTCCGGGCGTTCTCCCGCCAGCGGTCGCAGGCGCAGGATCCGTCGGGGCGCTTCGGGGCGTGGCAGCGGCCGCACAGGCCGCGGCACTCGGCGCAGAGACCGCCGTCGAGCCCGTCCAGGTGGGGCGCGGGGGCCCGCCCGCACGCGTGGCAGCAGGCGGCGCACGGCCCGCAGAGCCGCTCGTTGCCCGCCTTGGTCGTCCAGGTACGCGACTGGCACCGGCAGCACATGGCGGTGTTGCAGTACTCGTGGTGGGCGGCTCCCGAGTGCCGGCCGGGGGACGGGAAAGGCATCTGCCCATTGTGCGGGATGTCCGGGGCGGCTGCGGCCGGTCCCCCGTGCGAGGGACCGGCCGCCGGGTTCGTCAGGGGTCCAGGCTGCTGACCAGGTCGGCGGTGGCGCCGATGCCGTCGTGGATGGTCGGGGCCATGCTCGTACTGGCCAGGAGGAAGCCCAGCAGGGCGCAGACCACGGCGTGCGAGGGCTTCAGCCCGCCGTTGCGCAGGAAGATCACCGCCAGGATCGTCAGAAGCAGCACCAGTGAGATCGAAATGGCCATGGCCAACCTCCTCCGCCGCGCCGGATTTGCGGCATTCGGCGGCCAGTGTGGCGCAGCGGGAAGGCCGTTCGGCGCACTGGCGTGTCCGCCGAACGGGTACTCCCGGGAGGTCGCGCGTTACAGCGCCCCGGCGGCTCCTCCACGGCCGCGGAGGAACGCTTCGAGTCCGGCCAGGTCGTCGGTGTTGAGGTGGTCCACCCCGGCGGCGAGCAGCTCGGTCCAGACGGCCTCGCGTTCGGGGCCCGGCAGGTCGGGCGTGGCCCAGAAGCGGATGCGGCGCCCTTCCCGGTGGGCGGTGGCGACGAGGGTGCGCAGCCGGTCCCGCTCGGCGCGGGGGAAGGGGCCCGCGCCGAGCCAGTCGAAGCTCTGGGTCCAGTTGGCGCTGACGAGCGGAGCGAAGGTGGCGGGGGCCGGGGTGCCGAGGTCGTCGAGGCGGCCGTCGTAGAAGGCGAGCCGGTCCTCCTGTGCCTCCATCGGAGCGCGGGCCGCGCGGTCGCCCGAGATGACGACGGTGACCGCTCCGGTGCGGACGCGGCCGTGGCGGTAGCGGGTGACGTAGGAGTGGCGGCGCAGTTGCCGGTCCAGTTCGCGGTAGGCGGCGACGCCGTCGGCCTTCAGGTCGACGAGGAGTTGCAGCGGGGCCCGGTGGTGCGGGTGGACGCTTCCGTGCGCCGCCCGGACGAGGGCGGCGAGCGGGTCGAGGTAGAGCGAGGCGAGGGTCCGGGCGGGGTCCAGCGTGGCGGGCTCGTGGGCGACGAGGAGTTCGCCGTCCACGAGGAAGACGTCCGCCTCGACGCTGGTGAATCCGTGGGCGAGCGCGTCGTGGAGCGGGCGGGGGTGGAGGTAGTCGTTGTGCGCGTGGGCATGGCGTAACGGGCGCGGCCGTGGGGGGCGGGCCGGTGCGGCGAACGCGGTCGCGGTGGGGACGGCGACGCTCGCGGCGGCCGTGGCGAGGGCGACCGTGAGCGCGCGGCGGCGGGTGGGGTGGGCCATGGGCACTCCCTGAGCGGCGGACGGGGTCGCCACGAGTATGGGGGTGTCCGGCCTGATTCTGTCAGGTGCCTGACAGGCTGTTCGGCGATGCTTCACGCCCCGGCCACCTCGGGGGCGCGGGGCCGGAGCGGGCAGGGGCGAGGGGCCGCGTCCGGTCCGACCGGGGCCGAGCCTTCGGCAGGGACGCGGAAGGTCACAGGGTCGGGGCCGCGGCGGTCGCCGCGGCCCCGATTCCGGGGTGCCCGCCGGGGCGGTCGTGAGCCCGGGGCACCGAGGTCATCGGCGTCCGCGGAGCCGGCCGAACAGGCTGCGTGCCTGGGCGCGCTTGCGCGGGTCGGCCGCCGCGCGGCGGGCCGACTCGATGGTCCGCCGCCCCTGCGGGCTGCGCGTGAACCGCGTGATGCGGGCGATGAGTCCGGGCATGGTTCCTCCTCGTGGGCCGTGGTGCCCTTCGTCTACCCCGCGCGGGGGCGCCCGCACCTGCCGCGTGAAGCGGCACCCCTGTCCGGGGCTGGGTGCGAACGCGATCGGACGGGTGCGAACGCGATCGGTGGGTAGCCGGGCGACAACGGCTCACACAACCGGACGCGGCGGTTCCGTCACGGCGGCCCCGCTCCCCCGTGACGATCCCGACGGAGAAGAACCAGGTGACCTCATCATGAGCACAGCAGGAGGGCAGGCTCCCGCCACCGGCGACGAGCCGGTGGGCGTTCTCGTCTCGCGTGCCTCGCAGCAGATCTCGGAGCTGGTCCGCGAGGAAATGCGGTTGGCGCGCGCGGAGATGACCCAGAAGGGCAAGCGATTCGGAAAGGGCGGCGGTCTGTTCGGCGCCGCGGGGCTCGTCGGTTTTCTGGCCGCCCAGGCGTCGGTGGCGACGTGTATCGCCGCTCTCGCCCTGGTCCTGCCCCTGTGGGCCGCGGCCCTCATCGTCACGGCGGTCCTGGCGGCCGTGGCCGGCGTGGCGGCCCTGGCGGGCAGGAAGCAGATCGCGAAGGCCGGGGCCCCCGCCCCGGAGCAGACCATCGACAGCGTCAAGGCCGATCTGGCCGAAGTCAAGGAGAGGGCTCACCGATGAACGACGAATCACAGAACACCATGGGGTCCCCCACCCCCGAGGAACTGCGCGAGCAGGTCGAGCGCACGCGCGACGAACTCGGGCAGACCGTCGAGGCGCTGGCGGGCAAGGCCGACGTCAAGGCCCAGGCGAAGGAGAAGGCGGCGGCGGTGAAGGAGCAGGCCGCGTCGGCGTCCGCCCAGATCCGCGAGAAGACGGCCGAGGCCACGCGGTTGGTGAAGGACAAGGCGCCCGAACCGCTGTGGGAGAAGGCCGAGCAGGGGGCGAAGGCCGCGCGCGACAACCGCACGCCGCTCCTCGCGGGAGGCGCCCTGCTGATCGCCTTCCTGTTGATCCGCCGCGGCCGGAGGCGCAACCGATGAAGGCGTCCAAGATCGCCTACAAGCCGGTGGGGTTCGCCCTCGGCGCGCTCAGCGGCATGATCGCGGGCGCCGTGTTCCAGCAGACGTGGAAGCTCATCGAGGGCGAGGGCGACGCGCCCGACGCCCTCGACGAGGACCGCTCGTGGCGGCAGATACTCCTCGCCGCCGCCGTACAGGGCGCGATCTTCTCCGTGGTCAAGGCGACGGTCGAACGCTCGGGCGCCACCGCCACCCGACGCGTCACGGGCACCTGGCCGGCGTGACCGCGACCCGGTCGCACCACGACCGCCCGGGCCGGGCCGGCCGGTCCGCCCGGCCCGGGGCGCGGCCGCGACAGGCTCCGGGCCGCGCCGCCTGAACGGACGTGAAGCTCCGCGAAAGCCGCGGACATGCCGCGGGGCGGCCGGTCAGCGGCCTCCCCCAGAGCCCTACCTGAGGCGGCCCAGGGGTCCCGGGCCCTGGCGGAGGTGGTCGCGCAGCCGTCGCGCCGCCTCGGCCATCAGGGCGTCGGCCCCGGGCTGCGCGGCCGCCGCAACCGAGGACTCGGTCAGTACGGCGATGGCGAAGCTCTCTCCGCCCGCGTGCTCGACGACGCCGATCTCGTGGCGCAGGTTCAGCAGGGTGCCCGTCTTGGACGACCACCTGCTCGCGTCGGAGCTGAAGTCGGGGGCCAGCCGGTGGCGCAGGACGTTGTGCGCCAGGAGGTCACGGAGACGCCCGGCCACCTCCGGATGGACCTTCGACGGGGTCCACAGCGCCTGCAGGAGGTCGGTGAACGAGCGCGCGCTGCCGGTGTTGGCGCGCGTCGTGTCCAGTTGCGCCACCCGGTGGCCCCGCCCGCTGGTGCCCGCGTCGATGGCCAGGGCGTGGGCCAGGTGCACCTGGTCGGGGTCGAAACGCTCGACGGGCGTGTCGAACAGCTCCTCCGTCCGGTGCCGGACCGTGATGCCGCGCAGCCCGGCGTCCCGGAGGATGCCGGTGACCTGCTCGGGCGGGGTGAGGTCGAACAGCGCGTCGGCGGCCGTCCCGTCGCTCAGGCAGATGCTCAGGTAGAGCAGGTCGTCGATCGCGATCCGGGCGGGGTGCCGGAACCGGCTGAGGCCCGTCGGGCCCGGCGTGGTGACGCGTCCGGGCGCCACGTCCAGCACCGTCGCTCCGTCCAGCTCCCCGCGCCGGACGCGTTCGAGCGTGGCGAGCGCGAGCGGCACCTTGACCAGGGAGGCCGACGGCAGTTCGGTGTCCGGCTCGATGCCCAGCTCCTCCCCCGTGCGCAGATCCCGCACCAGCAGGCACGCGCGCAGGCCGCCGTCGGTCAGCTGTTCCCGCACCTCCCGCAGGAGTGCCTCGGTGTTCATGTCTCCTCCCTCTCTCCGTCGCGGCCCGGGTCCTCCGCGGACAGGCAGCGGGCGATGGCCTCGCCCAGCCGGTCGGCCACGGGCAGGGGGTCGCCGTCCGCCGCGACCGTCAGCGCGTAGCCCCGGCGCGGCGTCAACTCCCCGATCGGAAGCCAGACCAGGGCGAGTTCGTCCGCCTGCGCCCGGGAGCACAGCAACAGGTCCTCGGAGCAGAGGACTTCGGGGGTCCGCCCCCGCCGGCGGGCCCCGGCGGGGGGGGGGGGCCCCCCGGGGGGCCCGGGGGGAGCCGCAGTGTCTCGACGTGGATCCGCCGCGCCCCGCCGTCCCGCGCCCCGGCCAGCCCCAGCGGAACGGACCAGGACGCCTCCTGGGCCGGTACGGCGAGCAGGGCGGCCCGCACCTGGTGCGCGTGCAGGAGTTCCTTGCGCCGGGAGGGCCCGGCGGGGCGGATGTCGAGCCGGACACCGTGCCCGCGCGCCTCGGCGACGAGGCGGGCCAGCGCGGCCGCGGAGCAGGTGGCGGGGACGGCCAGCCGCCAGGGCTGGTGCTTGACGGCCTCGGCCTCGGCCAGCAGGACGTCGGCGGCGTGGACGAGGTGTACGGCGGAGGCGAGCATGTCGCGCCCGAAGGGGGTGAGGACCGGCCGCCGGGAGGTGCGCTCGAACAGCTGCGCGCCGAAGCGTTCCTCCAGAGCGGCGATGCGGCGGCTCGCCACCGACTGGGACATCCCCGCGGCGGCCGCCCCGTCGGTGAAGCCGCCGTACTCGCTGACGCTCACGAACGCCCGACACGCTCCGACCAGATCCACGCCCCGAGCCTATGCGGTCCCCTTACCCGGGACCCATGCGGTTTCGGCATGGAAACGCCCGTGGACGTATTGGACCGCATGGCCCGAAGAGGATGAAGGTGATCCCGGCACGCACGACCCCGTACCGGGGCGGAGGCGTGCCGCCCCGTCCCCGACGCGCTCCGGTCCGGAGCGTCAGGAGGTTTCGCCCATGTACCGCTCCCGTGTCAGGACCGGCGTCGCCGGTGTGCTCGCCGCGCTGTCCCTCGTACCGCTGGTGGCCTGCGGGCAGGACGGCTCCTCCGCGCCGCCCGCGTCCGCCGGGCCCGTGGCGGGCGCCTCCGCGTCGGCCGCCGACGCGAGCGCATCGGCCCCCGCAGCCGCCGCGAAGCCGTACACCGCCGCGTTCGAGAAGCTGGAGCGCGCGTTCGACGCACGGCTGGGCGTGTACGCGATCGACACCGGCACCGGCCGGGAGGTGGTCCACAACGACCGGGCCCGGTTCGCCTACAACTCGACCTTCAAGGCCCTGCAGGCCGGAGTCATGCTCGACAAGTACTCCCTGGACGGCCTCGACCAGCGGGTCACCTACACCCGGAAGGAGCTGGTCGCCAACTCCCCGGTGACCGAGAAGCACGTGGGCACCGGCATGACGCTCAAGGAGTTGTGCGACGCCTCCGTGCGCTACAGCGACAACACCGCGGCCAACCTCCTCTTCGACCACGTCGGCGGCCCCCGGGGCCTGGACGCCTCGCTGGAGAAGCTGGGCGACGACGTGACGCGGATGGACCGGGTGGAGCCGGAGCTGAGCCGCTGGGTCCCCGGGGAGAAGAGGGACACCTCCACTCCGCGCGCGCTGGCCGGGGATCTGCGCGCCTTCGTCCTGGGCGAGGCGCTGCCCGCGCCCGAGCGCGAGCAGTTGACCACGTGGCTGCGGACCAACACCACCGGGGACGCGGTGATCAGGGCGGGGGTGCCAAAGAACTGGGTCGTCGGCGACAAGACCGGAACGGGCAGCTACTACGGGGCCCGCAACGACATCGCCGTGGTGTGGCCCCCGGACTCCTCCCCCATCGTGATCGCCATCCTCTCGAACCGCGCCACGAAGGACGCCGAGCCGTCCGACGAGCTGATCGCCGAGGCGGCCTCCGTGGTCGCCGACTCACTGTCCTCCTGAGGCCCGTACGGGTCGGGCGGCCCGGCCGCCCCCGCTCTCCTCCCGAGGCCCGTACGCGGTCGGGGCAGCCGGTCCGCGCGGGCGGCCGCGGCCGGGCCGCCGGCCTACGCCCGCCCTGCTCGGCCGGCGCCGGTCGCCGTCGCCCGGTCCGGAACTCGTACGCTTGCGCGGTGACCCAGGAACCCGGCCGTACCGGCCCCTCAGAACCGCTGACGACCGACGCCGTGACGCGTATCGTGCTGCGCCCGATCGCCAGCCCGCTGCCGCTGGGCTTCTTCGCCCTCGGGATGGGGAGCACGGTCCTCTCCTCCCTCCAGCTCGGCTGGGTGCCGCCCGCGCAGAGCGGCATCCTGCTGCTGCTCGTCCTCATCTTCGTCGTGCCGCTCCAACTCGTCGGCGGGATCTTCGCCTTCCTCGCCCGCGACGCGGGGGCGGGCACCGCGCTGCTGCTGCTCGGCGCCGCCTGGGCCGGGACGAGCGTGACGTCCCTGGACTCGCCGCCCGGCGAGCCGGTGGTGGCGCAGGCCGTCTTCCTCCTGGCGCTCGTCCCGTTCGTCCTCGCCCTGGCCGGAGCGGCCGTGCAGTCGAAACCGCTGTTCGCCGTCCTGCTCACCCTCACCGCGGTCCGCTTCGCCCTCACCGGCCTCTACGAGGCGGGCCTCGGCAACGCCCTTCAGACGGCGGCGGGCTGGACCGGTGTCGGCATCGGGGTCTTCGCGCTCTACGGCGGGCTCGCCCTGCTCGTCGAGGACGGGAAGCAGCGCACCGTCCTTCCCCTCTTCCGCCGCGGCAAGGCCCGCGAGTCCATCGAGGGCGATCTGCGCGAACAGCTCACGGAGGCCCAGCAGGAGGCGGGGGTCCGCCACCAGCTGTGAGCCCCGGTGGACGGTGGCCGAGACACGACGTCCGGCCCACCGTCCGCGCGGGCCGGGTCCCGTCGGCCCGCCCTCCCCGCAGGCCAGGCCCCGTCGGCCGCCCGGGCGAGCCGGGGCGGCCGGGCGAGCCGGGGCGGCCGGGACCCCTCACCCGGTGGGCGCGTGCTCCGCGTGGTGCTCGCCCCACCGGACCGTACGGTCGCACCAGCGCTCCAGCAGCACCCGGTCGTGGCCCACGGCCAGCAGGGCGGCCCCGGACTCCGCGCGGTAGCGCTCCACCACGGCGACCAGCGCGGCCGTCGTCGAGGCGTCGAGCATCGCGGTCATCTCGTCGCAGATCAGCAGGCGGGGCCGCAGGACCAGCGCCCGCGCCAGACAGGCCCGTTGCAGCTGGCCGTCGCTCACCGCGTGCGGGCGGCGCTCCAGCAGTTCGTCGGAGAGGCCGACGAGCCGGGCCAGTTCCGCCACCCGCTCGGGGACCTCCCGGCGGCGGCCGGTGGCGCGCAACGGCTGGGCGATGAGTTCGCGCAGCCCGATGCGGGGGTCGGCGGAGAGCCGGGGCTGCTGGAAGACGACGCCCACGGCCGTGCGCTGCTCGCGCGGGGCGCGGTGGCGCCAGCCGCGTACGACGGCGCCGTCGAGGGTCATGGTCCCGGCGTCCGGTCGGTGCAGCAGCGCGGCGACCCTGGCCAGGGTGGACTTGCCGCAGCCGCTGGGGCCCAGCAGCCCGACCGCCTCCCCCGCCGCGACGCTCAGCGACACCTCGCGGACGACGGGGTCGCGGCGGTCGTATCCGGCGGTGATCCGGGTCAGCTCAAGCATCGGCCGCCTCCTTGAGCGGGTGCGTCCGGCCGGTCGGGGCGTGGTGGCAGGCCAGGTCCGCGCGGAAGGCGGGGCGTTCGGCCGTGCAGCGGTCGTCCGCGTGGCCGCAGCGGGCGGCGAAGGCGCAGCCCTCGGGCAGGGCGCCCAGCTCCGGCGGCATACCGGGGATCGGGGCGAAGTCCCTCTCGGGCAGGGCCGCCAGCAGCCCCCGGGCGTACGGGTGTCGGGGCCCGGGCGCTTGGAAGAAGTCCTCCGCGTCGGCGATCTCGACGATGCGGCCCGCGTACATCACGGCGACCCGGTCCGCGACGCGTTCGGCGGCGGCCAGGTCGTGGGTGATGATCAGCAGCGCGCGGCCCGTGTCGGTGTGGCGGCGCAGTTCGTCGACGGTCCGCTCGACGAGGTCCCGGTCGAGTCCGGTGGTGGGTTCGTCGGCGAGCAGCAGCGGGGCGTCGCCGATCAGGGCGAGGGCGGTCGCGGCGCGCTGGGCGAGACCGCCGGAGAGTTCGTGCGGGTAGCGGTCGAGGTGGCCCTCGGGGAAGGAGGCGCGGGCGGCGGCCGCGAGTGCGGCCTTCGGCAGGTCGCTCCCCCGCACCCCGGTCAGCTCGCGCAGGGCCTCCTCCAGTTGGGCGCGGACCGTCCGCACGGGGGTGAGGTGGGCGGCGGGGCTCTGCGGTACGAGGCCGATGCGCCGTCCCCGTACGGTGCGGGCGAGGGTGCGTTCGCCGGCGGTGAGCAGGTCCGTGTCCCCGCCGAGGACGGCGCTGCCGGTGGTGGCCGCGTTGGCGGGCAGCAGGCCGAGCAGGGCGGAGGCCAGGACGGACTTGCCGCAGCCGCTCTCGCCGACCAGGGCCAGGCACTCCCCCGGCGCGACGGAGAAGCGGGCGCCGGAGACGGCGGCGATGTCGTTGCCGCCGCGCATCCGGAAGCGTACGGAGAGGTCCCGGACGTCCAGGACGGGGGCCGTGTCGGGCGCTCGGTCGGCGGTCACAGCATCAGCTCCGATTTCCGGCGCGGGTTGATCCGGTCGCGCCAGGCTCCGGCGAGGCCGGCGAGCGCGAGGGTCGGGATGATCAGGAAGAGGCCGGGGAAGAGGGTCGGCCACCAGTCCCCCGCGAGCAGCGAACCGCGCGCGGACTGGACAAGGTTGCCGAGGCTGGCCTGGTGGGCGGGGAGCCCGAGCCCGAGGAACGACAGGGCCGACTCGTGCCACATCGCGTGCGGCACCATCAGCACGGCGGCCAGCCCGGCCTGCGGGAGGACCCCCGGCAGCAGATGGCGCACGACGATCCGGGTGCGGGAGGCGCCGCCGGAGACGGCCGCGTCGATGAAGGGGCGCGAGCGCAGCGAGAGCACCTCGGCGCGGACGATGCGGGCGGTGGAGATCCAGTGCGTCAGGGCGACCGAGATGATCACCGGCCAGACGCCGGGCCGGAACATCGCGACGATGAAGATGCCGAGCAGCAGATGCGGGATGGAGGAGAGGGCGTCGACGACGCGCATCACGATGCGGTCGGCCCAGCCGCCGAGCGCCCCGGCGAGCGCGCCGATCGCGGTGCCGACGACGGTGGCGGTGAGGGCCGCGACCAGGCCGACGAGCAGGGAGACCCGCAGGCCGTAGACGCAGCGCAGCAGGAGGTCGCGCCCGACGTCGTCGGTGCCGAAGGGGTGGGCGAGGGACGGCGGGACGAGCTTGTTGGCGAGGTCGACGGCCTGCTGGTCGAGCTGGGTCAGCGGCGGAACGACGAGGACGGCGAGTCCCACGGCGACGACGATCACGGCCGAGGTGGTGACCCGGACGCGGCGTGCGGTGCGGCCCGGCAGGGCGATCGCGGTGTCAGCCATCGAAGGCCACCCGGGGGTCGGCGAGTCCGTAGAGGAGGTCGGAGAGGAGGTTGCCGAGCAGGACGGCGGCGGTGGCGAGCACCGTGAGCGCGGCCAGCAGGCAGAAGTCGACGGAGGTGGCGGCCTCGACGGTGGCGGCGGCGATGCCGGGCCAGCTGAAGACGGTCTCCACGAGCAGGGCGCCGGTGATGAGTTCGGGGACGCGGGAGCCAATGAGGGTGAGCATCGGCAGCATCCCGGAGCGCAGGGCGTGGCCGAGGAGAACCGTGCGTTCGCTCAGCCCCCGGGCGCGGGCGCCGCGCACCGGGTCCTCCGCGAGGGCGTCGGCGACACCTTGGCGTACGTAGAGGTAGAACCACGGGAGCTGGGAGACGCCGAGGACGGCGGCGGGCAGCACCAGGTGGGAGGCGACCTGGCCGAAGGTGACGACGTCGCTGGCGGCGTCGGTGAGCCCGCCGGCCGGCAGCACGTCGAGTTTCAGGGCGAAGAACCAGATGGCGAGCAGCCCGAGCCAGAAGGCCGGGGCGGCTTCCAGGGTGTAGGCGACGGAGCTGACGCACCGGTCGAGCCAGCCGCCGGGCCTGCGGGCGGCGAGGACGCCGAGGCCGGTACCGAGCAGGATCGCGATGAGGAAGGCGGTGGCGGCGAGCAGCACGGACCAGCCCATGCGCTCGGCGATGACGTCGGCGACGGGCTGGCGCATCACGCTGGAGTCCCCGAAGTCGCCCTGGAGGGCGGAGGTCAGCCAGTCCCACCAGCGGGCGACGAGCGGCCGGTCGACGCCGAGGTTGGCGCGGAGCTGGTCGAGGTTCTCCTGCGAGGCGGTGAGTCCGGCGGTGCCGGCATACGCCTTGACCGGGTCGAAGGGGGAGGCTGCGGCGACGGCGAAGACGCCGAAGGTGACGACGCCGAGGACGGGGACGGCGAACAGGGCCCGCCGTCCCGCCATCCGCGCCATCGGCCCCCAGGGGAGGCCGCGGCTCACTTCTTCGCGTCCTCGCCGCTCTCGGCGGACCACTTCTCGACGTTCCACCAGGGGCCGGAGGCCAGTCCGTGGTCGTGCGGTTCGACCTGGGTGGTGAGGGCGCCGAAGCGGTCGTCGACGACGTACAGGTGGTCGATGTGGGTGAGGAAGGTGTAGCCCGGGTTCTTCACCAGTTCGCGCTGGACGGTGTCGTACGCCTTCTTCCGCTCGGCCTTGTCGCCGCTCCTGCGACCGGCCTCGATCGCCGCGTCCACGGCCTTGTTGTCGTACCAGGCCATGTTGTTGAAGCCGTCGCCCGCGAGGGAGGACTTGAGCAGGGTGTACTGGTCGAAGTCGGGGTCGGCCGGGGAGCCGCCGCCCGCGAGCACGGCGTCGTGCTCCATACGGGGTTCGATGACCTCCCAGGTCCCGGCCTCGGTGCGGATGTCGATGCCCGCCTTCTTGGCGTCGGAGGCGTAGGCGAGGGCGTGCTCCTGGCGGAGCTTGTCGCCGCTGAGATACCAGAGGGGGAAGGTGGCCCGCACCCCGTCCTTGACGCGGACGCCGTCCTTGCCGGGCTTCCAGCCGGCGTCGTCGAGGATCTTCCGCGCGGCGTCGAGGTCGTGCTTGCGCTCGGTGCCCCGGGTGAACCACTCGCTGTCGGTGGGGACGGGGCCGTAGGCGGGCTTGCCCGCGCCGTTGAGGATGGCCTTCACCATGGCTTCGCGGTCGACGGCGACGTCGAGGGCGCGGCGTACGGCGGTGTCCCCGGCGACCTTGTTGTGGGTGGGGAGCGTCACCGTGCGGTAGTCGTAGCTGGTCGCGGCGTAGGTCTTCTTGCCCTGGTCGTCGCTGAAGCCCTTGGCGAGGTTGGGCGGCAGGATCGCGCCGTCGAGGTCGCCGGAGCGCAGCCGGGTGGCGCGCACGTCGTCGTCCTTGATGATCGCCATGGTGAACTTCTTCACCTCGGGTTCGCCGCCCCAGTAGTGGGGGTTGGCGGTGAAGCTGAGCTTCTCGCCCTTGGACCACTTGGTGAGGACGTAGGGGCCGGTGCCGATGGGCTTGGTGGTGAAGGCTCCGGTGTTGACGTCCTGCTTGCCCGCGATGTGCTCGGGGGCGATGGGCAGGACGGTGCGCTGGGCGAAGGGAGCGTAGGGGTACTTGAGGGTGAAGACGACCGTGTCCTCGCCCTTGGCGGTGACGTCCTTGACGGCGTCCAGCTCGGTGCGGGAGGGGTTGTTGGTCTTCGCGTCGAGGATGGTGCGGTAGGTGAAGACGACGTCCTTGGCGCTGAACGCCTTGCCGTCGCTGAACTTCACGCCCTGACGCAGCTTGTACGTGTAGGTGAGGCCGTCGGCGCTGACCTCGGGGAGTTCGGCGGCGAGCGCGGGGCGCAGCTTCATGTCCGCGTCGAGGGCGAGCAGTCCGTCGAAGATCTTGGAGTTGCCGTCCTTGCCGTAGCCGAGCAGCGGGCTCAGGCTGTCGGGCTCGTAGGCGATGCCGACGACGGCCGAGGTGGTCCCGGTGCCGGAGCCGTTCCCGGCGCTGTCGGGGTTCGAGCAGGCCGCCGCTGTGAGGGACAGTGCGGTGGCGAGTGTGGCGGCGACCGCCACCCGTATCGATCGGGCCGTCATACTCTGCACATCCCTGTCCAAGATCGACTGTAATTGCGAACAGGTCGCAATTAAACAGCACGTCAAAGACCCCGGTACACCCCGCCCGACGGGCGGAACGAGGCGTGCCGGGGCCGGGGCGAGCGGGGGCGTGCCGCCCGGGTCTACGGCGCGGTGTCGGCCAGGTCGATGGTGAGGACGTCCTCGTCCCTCGTCCGGTGGTCGATCGTGATCGAGCCGGACGCCGCGGCGTAGCTCTCCGTGCCGCCGGTGATCGCGAAGGTGTGGGACCACGGCCGCGGGTTCACCGGGGACTCGGTGACGGCGGGGAGCGGCCGCTGGTAGGCGGTGGCGGCGGTGATCAGGCCGTCGTCGAGGCTCAGGACCAGCGTCGCCAGGACGAACGAGCCGTCGAGGTCCACGGCGACGGGCAGGCAGTGCGCGTTCTCGGTGCCCACGGCGGCGCCCTGCGCGTCCGACAGGTCGTAGCGGACGAAGTACGGGACTCCGGCGGTGAGGACGTCCGGGATGTTGGCGCCCGTGCGCCTGCCGGTCAGGACGATGCGGCGGGCGGCCCTGCGCGCCGCCTGCGCCGTTCCGCCGGACCCGGCGACCAGCCCCCCGGCGACGGCCGCCGCCGAGGTCAACTGCAGAACGCTCCTGCGATCCATGTCCGTCATCGCCTGCCTCACCCTTGTCGGTCGTGTCCGGGCCGCAGCCGCGCCCCACGGCCAAACGCCGGGCGGGGGCGCAACGGAGCGCCCCGCACGCGCGCACCACCGGATCGGACCAGCGGGCGGCGCGTACGTGACGGCTCCGGTGGCTGCCCGCCGAGCCGTACGCGATCGAGTCCGCCTTGGCGCGCTTGAGATACAGGTGCGCCGGGTGCTCCCAGGTCATGCCGATGCCGCCGTGCAGTTGGACGCACTCCTCGGCGGCGTGGACCGCGACGCCGGAGCAGTACGCCTGCGCCACCGCGACCGCGAGCGGGGCGTCGGGGCTGCCGGTGGCCAGCGCGTCGGCGGCCTTGCGGGCGGCGGCGCGGGCCGAGACGGTCTCCAGCCAGAGCTGCGCCATGCGGTGCTTGAGCGCCTGGAAGGAGCCCACGGGCCGGTTGAACTGGTGGCGTTCGCGGGTGTACCGGACGGTCTCGGTGAGGCACCACTCGGCGATCCCGAGCTGTTCGGAGGCGAGCAGTCCGGCCCCGGCGAGCAGGCCGCGCCGTACGGCGGTGGTGCTCGCCTCCGCGTCGGCGAGCAGGGTCCCGGTGGCGCCGGCCAGGGTCAGGGTGGCGAGGGGGCGGGTCAGGTCCAGCGGTACGAGGGGTTCCACCGCCACTCCGGGGGCCGTCGCCTCGACCGCGTACAGCCCCTCCGAGGTCGGCACGAGCAGGACGTCGGCGGCGGCCGCGTCGGCGACTCCCCGTACCGTGCCGTCGAGTGGGGTGAGGGCCGCCCGCGCACCGGCGGGCGGGGTGGCGAAGGGGACGGCGAGCACCGCCGTACGGGCGCCGGAGGCCAGCTCGGACAGGAGTGCGGGGGCCGGTCCGTCGTCCCGCGCCAGTGCGAGCAGCGTTTCCGTGGCCACGACGGAGCTGGTCAGGTACGGGGCGGGGGCCACGCTGCGGCCCAGCTCCTCCAGGACCACGGCGGCCTCCCGGTGGGACGCGCCCTGGCCGCCGAGCTTCTCCGGTACGAGGAGGCCGGCGGCGCCGATGCCGGCGGCCAGCGCCTCCCAGAGCCGGGGGTCGTACGGCGTGTCGGACTCGGTCGCCGCGATCACCGCCGGCGCGTCGGCCCGGTCGGCGAGGAGGGCCCGTACGGCGGAGCGCAGGTCCTCCTCGTCCTGGGTGTAGAGGAGGTCGGGGGTGGCGGTCGGCTGCCCGGGGGTGGCGGCGGGCGGCTGTGCGGCGGCGGTCATCGGCTCAGGTCCTTCCAGGCGACGTCCTTGTCGTTGCGGGGTTCGGCGGGCAGCCCGAGGACGCGTTCGGCCACGATGTTCAGCAGGACCTCGCTGGTTCCGCCCTCGATGGAGTTGCCCTTGGAGCGGAGGTAGCGGTAGCCCGCGTCCCGTCCGGTGAAGTCGACCAGCTCCGGGCGGACCATGGTCCAGTCGCCGTACAGCAGTCCCTCGTCGCCGAGGAGTTCGACTTCCAGGCCGCTGATCTCCTGGTTGAGCCGGGCGAACGCGAGCTTCATGCCCGAGCCTTCGGGGCCCGGTTGTCCGGCGACGAGCTGCTGGCGCAGCCGCTCCCCGGTGAGCCGGGCCACCTCGGCCTCGACCCAGAGAGTGAGCAGGCGCTGGTGGGTGTCGGGGGTGCGCAGTTCGGGGCGTTCGCGCCAGGTCCGCGAGACCGGGCCGATCATGCCGCCCTCGCGCGGGATGCGGGAGCCGCCGATGGAGACGCGCTCGTTCATGAGGGTGGTCCGGGCGACCTTCCAGCCGTCGCCGACGGGCCCGAGACGGTGGCCGTCGGGGATGCGGACCCCGGTGAGGAAGACCTCGTTGAACTCGGCCTCGCCGGTGATCTGGCGCAGCGGCCGGACCTCGACGCCGGGGTCGGTCATGTCGCAGATGAAGTAGCTGATGCCCTGGTGCTTGGGGAGGTCCGGGTCGGTGCGGGCGATGAGGATGGCCCAGCGGGCCAGGTGGGCGCTGGACGTCCAGACCTTCTGGCCGTCGACCACCCACTCGTCGCCGTCGCGGACGGCCCGGGTGGCCAGGGCCGCGAGGTCGGATCCGGCGCCCGGCTCGCTGAACAGCTGGCACCAGACCTCCTCGCCCACCCACAGCGGGCGCAGGAAGCGGCGCTTCTGCTCGTCGGTGCCGAAGCCGAGGATGGTGGGCGCGGCCATGCCGAGACCGATGCCGATGCGGCGCGGGTCGTTGTCCGGCGCGCCGGCGGCGGCGAGTTCGGCGTCGGCGACCTGCTGGAGAGAGCGGGGCGCGTCGAGCCCGCCGAGGCCCACCGGGTAGTGGACCCAGGCGAGGCCGGCGTCGAAGCGGGCCTTCAGGAAGTCGGTGCGGCCGGTGGTGGCGGGCGGGTGCGCGGCGAGCAGCTCCCGGGTGCGGCGGCGGACCTCGGCGGCGTCCGCGGCGGGGCTCATCGGGCGCCTCCGGGCAGGACGACGATGCGGCCGGTGCTGGTGCCCTCGGCGACGCGCCGGACGGCGTCGGCGGCACCGGCCATGGCGACACGCTCGCTGATCAGGGGCTTGACGATGCCCTGTTCGGCGAGCTCGGTCAGCTCCTCGTGGCAGGCGCGGACGGCGGCCGGGTCCTTGGTGTTGTACAGGCCCCAGTGGAGTCCGACGACGGAGTAGTTCTTCACCAGGGCGTGGTTGAGGGCCGGGGCCGGGATGCTGCCGCTGGCGAAGCCGACGACGAGGATGCGCCCCTCGAAGGCGACGCACTTCGCGGACTTGGCGTACGCGTCGCCCCCGACCGGGTCGTAGACCACGTCCGCGCCGCGCCCGCCGGTGGCCTCCTTGACGGCGGCGACGATGTCCTCGCTCCGCCGGTCGACGACCAGATCGCAGCCGAGTTCCCGGGCGACGGCGGCTTTCTCCGGGCCGCCGACGACGCCGATGACGTTCGCCCCCGCCGCCTTGCCGAGCTGGACGGCGGCGCTGCCGACGCCGCCGGCCGCCGCGTGCACGAGGAGGGTCTCGCCGGGCTGGAGGCGAGCGCGGCGGTGCAGGCCGAACCAGCCGGTCTGGTAGCCGATGTGCAGGGCGGCCGCCTCGGCGTCGTCCAGCGCGTCGGGGGCGGGCAGCAGGGCCGCCTCGTCCGCGACGACGAAGTCGGCGAAGCCGCCGTGGGGCAGGACGGGGGTGGCGAGGACCCGCCGGCCGTCCTCGGTCGTGCCGCACACCTCGACGCCCGGGGTGAACGGCAGCGGGGGCCGCACCTGGTACTGGCCCCGGCAGAGCAGGGCGTCGGGGAAGTTGACGTTCGCCGCGCGGACCTCGACGAGCACCTGCCCGTCGCCGGGCGTCGGCCGGTCCGTCTCCTCCAGCCGCATCACCTCGCCCGGCTCGCCGTTCCGGTGCACTCGCCATGCCTGCATGAGGGGCCTCCACAACACTGTCGGCGTCAACCGCCGGAGCGGTCGGCATTACCACTGCAGCCGCATACTAAGCGGTCGCTTGCTAATCTGGGAACACCTCGATCCGGGCCGCCGGACGGCCCCCGGCCGTCAGCCGCGCCTGGGCTTCGCCCGTACGTGCATGCGCTCGCCCTGCGGCCCGAAGAGGCTCAGGAACTCCACCGTCTCGTCCTCGGCCGGGCCGAACCAGTGCGGCAGCCGGGTGTCGAACTCGGCGGCCTCCCCCGGCTCCAGCACCAGATCGTGTTCGGCCAGCAGGAGCCGCAGCTTCCCGGAGAGCACGAACAGCCACTCGTACCCCTCGTGCGTGCGCTGCTCCGGCGGTCCGCCGCCCGGCTCCTGGATCAGCTTGTACGCCTGGAGGCCGCCGGGGCGGGCGGTCAGCGGCAGCATGGTCCGGCCGTGCTGCACGATCGGCTTGGCCCGCACCCGGGGGTCCCCGACCGGGGCGGCGCCCACCAGGTCGTCGAGCGGCACCTCGTGGGCGCGGGCGATCGGCAGCATCAGCTCCAGGCTGGGGCGGCGGCCGCCGGACTCCAGGCGGGAGAGCGTGGAGACGGAGATGCCGGTGGCGGCCGAAAGGGCGGCGAGGGTGACGCCGCGCTCCTTGCGCAGCCGGCGCAGGCGGGGTCCGACCCCGGAGAGGACGGCGTCCAGTTCCGGGTCGTCCCGGTCGTGTTCCTTCATCCGGCCATTGCAGAATCGGCAAGCGGCTTTGTCAACCCGCCAAAACCCGGCACGCGAGCCGGAGCTCAGTGGGCGAAGACCTCGAAGGGGATTGCCGGCCGTCCGCCGAACCGCTCGGCGGACGCCTCGGCCATGCCCGTCAGGAAGGTCCGGCAGTACCGTTCCGGGTCCTCCCGGGTCAGCGCCTCGATGTACGTGCGGTGTTCCAGCAGCGACCGGACCGAGCGTTCGAGACCGGCGGTGGCGTCGACCGCGTGCGTGGGCCGGTCGGTGCCGGCCACGGCGGTCCAGCGCACCCCGTCCCACGGCTGGAGGCCCTGCTCGGTGAGGTCCGGGAAGATCCAACGGTTGCCCGCGTCGGCCACCGCGTCCAGCGTGGCACGCCCGACGGCGCGGTGGTCGGGGGTGTTCCAGGCGGTCCCGCCCCAGGTGTCCCGGTGGTTGAGGGTGACCACCAGTTCGGGGCGGTGGCGGCGGATGGCGGCGGCGATGTCGCGGCGCAGCCCGGTGCCGTACTCGATCACCCCGTCGCGGTGGTCCAGGAACTCCACGGTCCGTACGCCGACGACGGCGGCGCTCGCCCGCTGCTCCCGCTCGCGCACCGGGGCGCACTCCTCGGGCGGCAGGGTGTCGATCCCTGCCTCGCCGCGGCTGGCGAGCAGGTAGACGACCTCGCGCCCGCCGTCCGTCCACTCGGCCACGGCGGCGGCCGCCCCGTACTCCAGGTCGTCGGGGTGGGCGACCACGGCCAGGGCACGCCGCCAGTCGGAGGGCATGGGTTCCAGTCGCTGCGAGGTCATACCGGCAGGCTACCCACGTACGGCCACGGCGGCAGGCGCTCGGGTACGGGTGCCCGTGCGGGCGCCGGTACGGCGTACGGCGGACGCACCCCGCGCGGCTTCCGCCGTAGCGGCCCCGAGTCCGCACGCCACCCCTCCGGTGCAGGTCACCGCGCATGAGGTCCGCGGCGCGGGGAACACGTGCGGGACCGGTCCGGCGCCGGGGCCGCCCCACCGCGAGCCCGGGTGGCACGCTCGGACGTGCGACGCTGGAGGCCGGTGACGATCACCGCGAAGACGGGCGGCCCGGCGCGCCCGGGCCGGACGGGGGTTCCGTCCTCCCGGACAGGAGGGCCCCTCCCCGCCGCCCGGCGAACGAAAGGAAACCGCTCGTGCCCACCCCCGCCTCCCTCTCCCCCGCCCAGGCCGCAGCCCGCCTGGAGGAGTTCACCGTCATCGACGTGCGGGCGCCCGGTGAGTACGCCTCCGGGCATGTGCCCGGCGCCCTGAACATCCCGCTCGACAAGCTGCCGGACGCGCTCCCGGCGCTCAAGTCGGCCTCCGCACGCGGTTCCCTGCTGGTGGTGTGCGCCTCCGGGGTGCGGTCCACCCGGGCCTGCGAGATCCTCGCGGGCGCCGACATCGAGGCCGTGACGCTGACCGGCGGCACCTCGGCCTGGGAGGGCGACGGCCGCGGCCTGGACCAGCCCGAGGGCGCCCGTTCCACCTGGCCCATGGAGCGCCAGGTGCGGCTCGCGGCCGGGTCGCTGGTGGTGGCCGGGCTGGCGGCGGGGGTCCGCTTCCCGGCGGCGCGCTGGCTCTCCGCGGGCGTCGGCGCGGGCCTGGTGTACGCGGCGGTCAGCGACACCTGCGGAATGGCGGCGGTCCTGTCGAAGCTGCCGCACAACCGTGCCCCGCGCGCCGTCGGCGACCTCGACGCCACCCTGGCCGAACTCCAGCGCTGAGCCCGGGGCCGGGCCTCCAGGGGGCCCGGGCGGGGCGCGTCCGGCGCGCCCCGCCTCTCGGCCCCCGGTCACCAGGCGCGGCCGGGCCCCGGAACCCGTCTCACACCTCGTCGCGCACCAGCGCCAGCAGCCGGTCCAGGACCCGGGGGCCGCCCGCGCGCACCCCGTCGTGCTCGTACTCGTCGGTCACCCAGGTCCGCAGCCCCCGGATGGCGGCAGCCGTGCGCAGGGAGTCGGCGGTGTCCACGTACATGTCGTCGTGGTACACGGCCGCCGCGACCGGGACCTCGTTGGCGGCCAGCCGCTCGGGGTCGTACAGCACCGGCCAGTCGGTGCGCCGCGCCAGCAGTTCGGCGGTCTCGCGGAGCGGGCGCAGCGCCGGGTCGACGTCGAAGTGCCAGGGGTGGACGGTCTCGCCGGTGAAGAGGACGGGCCCGTCGCCGGCGAGGGCAGCCGCCGCGTCGAACTGCGGGAACTCCCCCCGTACGCGCTCCGCCGCCCAGTCCGTGGCGCGGTCGCCCTGCCCGTAGATCGCCTCGTGCAGCAGGGCGTAGAGCGGGTGGCCGGCGAAGGAGACGGAGGTGTGCATCGCCTCCTGGAAGGCGTCGGAGAGTTCCGTGCCGTGCGGGGTGCGCACGAAGGCGTTCTCCAGCAGGTAGTGGAGCTGGTGGCTGCCGCTGCCGGAACCGAGGAGGATGCCGAGCGACTGGAAGCCCTCCGGGGTGAGCCGGTGGCCGGCGCTCTCGGGCCGGTGCTCGGCCAGGTACGCGGTGATGGCGCGGGCGCGCTCGACGTCCTGCGGGTAGCGGGCGTAGTGGGCGGCGACCTTCCGCTCGATGCGCGGGTACGCGGCCCGGTAGACGTCGTCCGCGTGCGCGTCGAGGGATGGCAGCCCGCCGGTGATCAGGACCTCCTTGAGCCCTTCCGGGGCGGCGGAGAGGTAGCGGACGGCGCAGAAGCCGCCGAAGGACTGGCCGAGGACGGTCCAGGGCGCTCCGCCGGTGAGCCGCGGCCGGATCAGCTCGCAGTCGCGGACGATGGAGTCCGCACGGAAGTGGGCGAGGTAGGCGGCCTGTTCGCGCGGGCCGCCGCGCAGGGGCAGGGTCTGCCGGTTGGCCGGGGTGGAGAGGCCGGTGCCGCGCTGGTCGAGCAGGAGCACGCGGAAGTCGCGCAGGGCCCGGCCGAGCCAGGCTTCGGCGCCGACGAAGCGGCGCGCGCCGAAGCCGGGGCCGCCCTCCAGGTAGACCAGCCAGGGCAGGTCGTCGCCGACGCGGGAGGCGGCGACGGCTTCCCGGCCGTAGACCTCGATCTGCTCGCCGCCGGGGTCGCTGTGGTCGAGGGGCACGGTGAAGTGCCGGTCGGTGAGGACGACTCCGGGCTGGCGGTAACTGCTCACGGGGAACTCCTGAATCCGGGGTACGGACCGGCCGGGGGCGCGGGCCGACGCGAGGTGCGCGCCGGTGCGGGGCGCGGGCCGATCGGGCGGGAGGCCCAGTCCAGCACATGCCCGTGCCACCGGTCGCGCGAGGGCGTGCCCCGGACGGTCCCGGCCCGTGTGCGGTCCGGCCGGGGCGCTCCTAGCGTTCAGGCATGATCCGGTTCGAGCAGGTCGGCAAGGTCTATCCGGACGGGACGACGGCGGTCGACGGGCTGTCCTTCGAGGTGGCGGAGGGCGAGCTGGTCACGCTGGTGGGGCCCTCCGGCTGCGGCAAGACCACGACGATGATGATGGTGAACCGGCTGATCGAGCCGACGTCGGGCCGGATCCTCGTGGACGGCGAGGACATCGCGAAGATCGACCCGGTGAAGCTCCGCCGCCGCATCGGCTACGTCATCCAGCAGGTCGGCCTCTTCCCGCACCGGACCGTCCTGGACAACACCGCGACCGTTCCGGCGCTGGTCGGCTGGAAGCGCTCGCGGGCCCGGGAGCGGGCGGCGGAGCTGCTGGACCTGGTGGGCCTGGATCCGGCGACGTACGGCTCGCGCTATCCGGCGCAGCTCTCGGGCGGCCAGCGGCAGCGGGTGGGCGTGGCGCGGGCGCTCGCGGCGGACCCGCCGGTCCTGCTGATGGACGAGCCGTTCGGCGCGGTGGACCCGGTGGTGCGGGAGCGGCTGCAGAACGAGTTCCTGGCCCTCCAGCAGCGGGTGCGCAAGACGGTGCTCATGGTGACGCACGACATCGAGGAAGCGGTGCGGATGGGCGACCGGATCGCGGTGTACGGGGAGGGGCGCATCGAGCAGTTCGACACCCCGGCCGCCGTGCTCGGCACCCCCGCCACCCCGTACGTGGCCCGGTTCGTGGGCTCCGACCGGGGGCTGAAGCGGCTCTCGGTCACCGCGATCGAGCCGGAGGACCTGGAGGAGCCGCCGGTGGCGCTGCTGGCGGAGTCCGCCCGGGAGGCGGCGGCCCGGCTGGCGGCGTCCGGGGCCCGGTGGGCGGTGGTGCTGAACGGTGCGGGCGAGCTGCACGGCTGGGTGTCGGCGGACGCGCTGCGGCCCGCCCGGGAGGGCGAGCGCGTGGGGTCGCTGGCACGCCGGATGGACGCGTGGGTGCCGGTGGGCGCCCCGCTGAAGCAGGCGTTCAGCGAGATGCTCCAGTACGACGCGGGGTGGGTGGCGGTGCTCGACGGGAGCCTGTTCCTCGGCGTCCTCACCCCGGCGAAGCTGCACGAGGCCCTGCGCCGGTCGGTGGACGCGGACGCGCAGGGCGTGGGGCGCGACGAGGTGGAATTCGATTCCGTGTCGGACGCCTGAGCCGACGGGGCGCGGAACCGGGTGAGGGGCGCCGCCGCCGGACCGGGGCGTGCGCACCGGCCCCGGTCCCGGCGCCTTAGCCCGACGCGGGCCGCGAAACCGCCCGGTCAGCGGCCGCGCCGGTAGCTCGTGCCGTCCCGGGTGCGCACCATGAGCCCCGCGACGACCAGATAGCGGCGCAGCGCGGAGCAGTCCTCGTGGACGGTGCGCAGCGCCTCGTTCACCTCGGATTCCGTGTACGAGCGTTCCCGCTCGAACAGCGTGTCGGCGAGGTGGGCGAGCAACTGCTCACGCCGGGCCGGCCTGCGCGGGATCGCGACGAGGCGGCCGCGCGAGAAGAGCGCCCCACGGAGTGCGTACGGGAGGCGGACGACGGCGTCCGGGCGGGCAGGGTGTCAGGTGCGGCAGACATGCCCGGAAGCGTCGCAGGGTTCCCGGGGGCGGGCAACGCGTTTTCGCCCGGCCCCGGGACAGCCCCGCACAGTCCGCCCGTCGGCCCGTCGGTCCGGCCGTCGGCCCGGCCGTCCCCGACCCGCCCGTCCGCCGGCCCGTCGGTCCGGCCGTCCGCCGGGCTCAGCCCTTCGGGAGGAGCTTCTTCGCCTCCAGGTAGGCGCGCGCGACGTCCTCGGGCAGTCGGCGCCAGCTGTCGACCTGTTCGTTCATCGACGCCAGGTCGGCGGTGGTCAGCACGGTGTTGAGGCGGCCGAGGGCGTCGCGCACGCCGGCGCTCCCGGCGCGGGCGCGGTTGACGACGGGAACCACGTAGTCCGCGTTCTGGAGCTTCTTGTCGTCCTCCAGCAGCACCAGCCCGAACTGGTCCAGCGTGGCGTCGGTCGTGGTCGTCAGCACCATCTGGTCCTGCCCGCTCTGGACGGCCTGCTTGGCCTGGGTGGTGCCGACGCCCTTGGGATCGACGGCGACGACGTCGATGCCGTACGTCGAGCGCAGCCCGGGGGCGCAGTAGGGGCGCTGTACGCACTCGTCGCCCGCCGCAAGCCGTACGGGCAGCTTCGCCGCGCCGACGTCGCTGAGCGTCCGGAGCCCGTGCTTCTTCGCGTACGCGGCCGTGACGGCGAAGGCGTTCTGGTCGACGGCCCGGCCGGGGTCGAGGACGGTCAGCCCGCGCGGGGCGGCGAGCTCGCGGAGCGCCTTCATCGTGGTGGTGAGGTCGGGCGATCCGACGGGTTTCGCGTCGGCCCCGTGGGCCTTGGCGCCCAGCCAGTCGGCGAAGGTCGCCGCGTACTCCGGTACGACGTCGATCTGGCCGTTCTCCAGGGCGGGTTCGTAGATCTCCCGGTTGGTGACGGAGATGAGGTCGGTGGAGTATCCGGCGTGTTCCAGGAGCAGGGCGTACAGCTGGGCCAGCAGGTCGCTCTCGGTGAACCCGGCCGACCCGACGGTCAGTTCCCGGCTGTCGCCGGGCGGGGCGGTGACCTCGCCCCGGTTCTCCAGGGACGGGCCGCCGGCGCAGGCGGTGGCGGCGAGGAGGGCCAGCGCGGCCAGGGCGCGGCGGACGCGGTTCACGCGGCCTCCCGGCCGCGCTGCAAAGCGAGCCGCTGACCGGCCTCGAAGAGGCTCTCGACGAGGAGCGCGAAGACGGCCACCAGGATCGCTCCGGCCACCACCTGCGGGGTGGAGGCGAGGTTGAAGCCGGCGGTGATGATCCGGCCCAGTCCCCCGCCGCCCGCCAGCGCGGCGAGGGTGGCGGTGGCGACCAGTTGGACGGCGGCGATCCGCACGCCGGTGAGGATCATCGGGAGGGCGAGCGGCAGTTCGACGCCCACCAGCATCTGGCGGCCGGTCATGCCCATGCCCCGGGCGGCCCGGACGACGTCCCGGTCCACCTCGCGCATCCCGACGTAGGCGTTGGTGAGCAGCGGCGGCACGGCGAACAGGACGAGCGCGATGATCGTCGACCACTGGCCGTGCGTGCCGATGGGCGTGAGCAGCAGCAGGACCAGGACGGCGAAGGTGGGCACGGCCCGCCCGACGTTGGAGAGGTTGACGGCGAGTGCGCCGCCCTTGCCGAGGTGGCCCAGGACCAGGGCGACGGGCAGGGCGATCAGGCAGCTGATGAGCAGGCAGACGGCGGTGAGGAAGAGGTGTTCGCCGAGCCGGTGCCAGACGCCGTCGGGGCCGGACCAGTGGGCGGCGGTGGTCAGCCAGGACCAGGTGTCGGAGAGGGTGTTCACACCGGGCTCCCGTTCCGGGGCGTCCGCGCGCCCCCCGTGCGTACGTTCACGCCTGCCTCCGGGTCCAGGGGGTCAGCAGCCGCCCCGCCCCCAGAAGCAGCAGTTCGGCGGCGACGGCGATGAGGACGCACAGCACGGAGGCGGTGAGCACCTGGGCCTTGAAATAGGTGTTCATGCCGGAGTAGATGAGGTTGCCGAGCCCGCCGTGGCCGACGATCGCCCCGATGGTGACCAGGGAGACCGCGGAGACGGTGGCGATGCGCAGCCCGGCCATCGCGGCGGGCAGCGCGAGCGGCAGTTCGACGGCGAGCAGCAGGCGCAGCGGCCCGTACCCCATGCCGCGTGCTGCCTGCCGGGTCTCCTCGGGCACGGCCCGGAGTCCGGCGAGGATGTTGCGGACGAGGAGCGTCAGGGAGTACAGGACGAGCCCGGCGATCACCAGTGCGGCGGAGAGCCCGTACAGCGGCAGCAGCAGCGAGAACATCGCGAGCGACGGGATCGTGTAGAGGACCGTCGTGGTCGCGAGCACCGGGCCGGCCGCCCAGCGCCACCGGCGGGCGGCGAGTGCCAGGGGGACGGCGATCAGGAGGGCGATGGCCACCGACGCGACCGTCAGCTGGAGGTGTTGCAGCACCGCGTCGATGAGGATCTCGCGGCGGCTGGACAGGTAGGCGCCGCAGATCCACTCGTTGCGGGCGAGGCAGTCGTCCGGGGGCGCCGTCATCCGCCCATTCGAACGCGGCCGCCGTCCCGCCGCCCGCCGCGGGCCGCCGTTCGGGTGCGGGGGAACGAGCCGCGTCCGCGCCCCGGCGGACCCGGCACCGGGCCGCCACGAGACCCGAACAGGGGCCGGGCGCGGGCCGGGGGCGGGGACGGACATGGGCCGGGGGGCGGAACGGACGTATCGGTACGGGCGTGGCGCGATCCGGAACGACCTGGACCGCCCGAGCAACCCCCCGCGCCCCGTCGCCGTCTTGATCGTCGACAGGACGGTCCGCCGCGCAGGACGAGCGGCGACCCCACCCCCACATGTTCCGGGCCTGCACGACCGGTCGACTATACGCCCCATGTATACATAGGGCGTATAGCGACTCCGTTCCGGTCCCGGCACCGCGCGGAAGGCACCCATGCAGACCAAGGCACTGGCGCCCGAGTACCAGGGAGCGCTCACCAGGATGTCGGTGAACGCCTCCCTCACCGATGTACTGGCCGAAGGCGTACGCCACTTGAAGCGGGCCGAACGCTCCGGATCGCAGGAGGAGGTGGCGCGCGCGGGGCTCGCCGTGGCCGAGGCGCACCGCAGGCTCGGACACGTCGCGGAGGCGGACCGGGCCTGGAAGGCGAGCTACCGGGCCGCACGGTCGGCCGGGAACACCGGGGCGATGGCCTGGGCGTTGTGGAGCGGCGGCACGCTGGCACGTCAACGCGGTTCGCTGCGGCTCGCGTTCCGGCTGCTCGGGCTCGCCGCCGAGGCGGGGAAACGGGGCGGCGACGTGGTCGCCCGGGGCTACTCGCTGGCCGGTCTGGCCGAGACCGGCCGGATCCAGGGCGACTACGCCACCGTCGCCACGCTGCACGAGCAGCTTCTCGCCGAGGCCCGGGCCAGGGGCGAGGCCCGGCACACCGTCTGGGCGCTGGAGGGGATCGCGCAGATCCACCGCAACACCGGTTCGCTGGACTCGGCTCTGGAGATGTTCGAGGAGGCCGCGGAGCTGGCGGGCGCGGCGGACGACCGCCGGGGCCGGGCCTGGGCGCTGCGCGGCATCGCCGACATCGTCTCCCTCCGGGACGGGGCCACGGCCCGCGCCCTCGGCCTGCTCTCCGAGGCCGAGGCCACCTGCCGGAAGATGAACCTCTCCAGTGCGCTGGCGTACAACCACAAGATGCGGGCCAACGTGCTGTTCCGCGCCGGGCGGTACGCGGAGGCGCGCGAGGTCTACGAGCAGGCGCTCGGCGAGTTCCGCGCGATGGACGAGCCCCGGGGCGAGGCCCTGGCCTCCCTCGGCCTGGTGAAGGCGCGGGCCCGGCTCGGCCGGGACCGCGAGGCCACCGCGGCCGACCTGGACGAACTGCGCGGCAGGCTCGACCGGATCGGGCTGCTCAACGCCCGCGAGATGGTCGAGAGGGCGTACGCCGAACTGGGCGTGGAACCCGCGTCGCCCGAACGCGCGGAGACCGCGTCCGCCGGCGCCGGGGACGGCCGCCGATGACGCTCTCCACGGCCCGGCGGGCGGGAGCCCCGCACATACTGGACCGGTGCCGCGAACTGGTGCGCCCCGCGCTCGTGGAGGCGGTGGGGCGGCTGCACCCGTGGCACGCGGAGACGGCGGCGTTCTCGCTCGGCTGGCGCGGGACCGGCGGTGAGCCGCTGCCCGGCTCGCAGGGCAAAGGGGTCCGGCAGGCTCTCGCGGTGCTCGGCGCGGAGGCGGCCGGCGGCAGCGCGGCGGACGCGGTGCCGGGGGCGGTGGCCGTGGAGCTGATCCACACCTTCTCGCTGATCCACGACGACATCATGGACGGCGACGAGACCCGCCGTCGGCGGCCGACGCTCTGGAAGGCGTACGGCACCGGGCCGGCGGTCCTCGCGGGCGACGCCCTGTTCGCCCTCGCCGTCTCCACGCTGGCGGAGGCGCCGGGCGACGCCAGTCCCGCGGCGGTGCGCCACCTGGCGCGCGCCTTGGGCGATCTGGTGCACGGCCAGGCGCAGGACCTGCTCTTCGAGACGCGGCCGTGGACCGGGCCGGGGGCCGTCCTGCCGCACGAGTACCGGGCGATGGCCACGCACAAGACGGGCTCCCTGCTCGGTTGCGCGGCTGCTCTGGGCGCGGCACTGGCGGGCGCCCCGGCGGCCACCGTGGAGGCGCTGGACCTGGCGGGCCGCCATGTGGGGGTGGCGTTCCAGGCGGTGGACGACCTGCTCGGGATCTGGGGCGATCCGCTGGAGACCGGCAAACCGGTCCACAGCGACCTACGGCGGCTCAAGAAGACGTATCCGGTGCTCGCGGCCCTGTCGGCCGACCACCCGGCGGCCCGGCGCCTGGACGCGCTGCTCTCCCGCGACCGACCGCTCGACGACCGGGCGGCCCGGCACGCCGCCGACCTGATCGACGAGGCCGGCGGGCGGGCGGCGGCGCTCGGCGAGGCGCACGAGCACCTGGCCGCCGCCCGCTCCTGCCTGGACCGGGTGCAGCTGGCCCGCCCGGCGCGGGAGGACCTGCTCACGCTGATCCCGTACCTCGTGGACCGTACCGGCTGACCCGCCCTCCCCCGACCGTCACCGAAAGCGCCCCGGACACCGTCCGGGGCGCTTCCGCGTCCCGGACGACCGCGCCCCGGGCCGCCGGGGCGGGAGGGGCGGCAGGCGATGGGTGGTGCGGCCATCGATTGCGGCGATCGGTGGTGTGTGCCCGAGGGAAAAGGCCGACGGTATGCCTGGCGGCGGCCGTACGGATCGCACGTCGCGCTCCCGCCGCGCGGGCCCCTCGGGGCCTTGGCGCCACTGGGCTTCGCAGGCTCCGGGCCCGCACCGCGCCTGCCTCCGGTCACCCGTACGGCCCATCTGCACACGCAATCCCCATGTGGTCGTATGAGCGAGTCACACGCACCATTTCGCCACATATCTGCCAAAGTGCACCTCGGCTTTACTCACCGGATTGAGCGAAGAGAGCCGTGCGTGCTGCACATGCGTCGTACCGAGGAAAGACAAGTGACGGTCCTTCATCTGGTTCAGCCCGTGGACGGCGGAGTGGCCCGGGTGGTCACCGATCTCGTCCGGGCCCAGGCCGGATCCGGGCTGCGGCCCGTGGTGGCCTGCCCGCCCGGCGGCCCGCTGGCCCGGGAGGCGGCGAAGGCCGGCGCCGAGGTGCACGACTGGCACGCCACCCGCGCCCCCGGGCCGGGGCTGGCCCGCGAGGTCGCCGCCGCGCGCCGGATCGTCCGTGCGAGCCGTCCGCACGTGGTGCACGCCCACAGCGCCAAGGCCGGGCTGGCGGGCCGCGTCGCGGTGCGCGGCCGGGTCCCCACCGTGTTCCAGCCGCACGCCTGGTCGTTCGAGGCGGTCGACGGACGCACCGGCGCTCTGGCCCTCGGCTGGGAACGGTTCGGGGCCCGGTGGGCCGATCACATCCTGTGCGTCAGCGAATCCGAACGCCGCACCGGCCAGGAGGCGGGCATCGCCGCCCGCTGGTCGGTCGTCCACAACGGCATCGACCTCGACCGCTTCCGTCCCGGCAGCCGCGCGGACCGGGACGGGGCCCGCGCCTTGCTGCCCCTGCCGCGCGACGCCGACCGTGATGCCCCGCTGGTCGTCTGCGTCGGCCGGCTGACCCGCCAGAAGGGCCAGGACGTCCTGCTGCGCGCCTGGCGCCGGACGGCGGTGCCCGGGGCCCGGCTGGTGCTGGTGGGCGACGGACCCGACCGGAAGGCCCTGGAGGAGGCGGCGCCGCCGGGCGTGCTCTTCACCGGGGCCTGCGCGGACGTCCGGCCGTGGCTCCACGCCGCCGACGTCCTGGTGCTGCCCTCCCGCTGGGAGGGCATGGCACTGGCCCCGCTGGAGGCGATGGCCTGCGGCCGCCCCGTGCTGCTGACCGACGTGAACGGCGCGCGGGAAAGCCTGCCGCCCGGCCATGAGGAGCACTGCCTCGTACCGCCGGAGGACCCGGCCGCGCTGGCCCGGGCGCTCACCGCGCTGCTCACCGACCACGCACTGCGTGAGGCGGTCTCACGCCGGGGCCTGCGCCACACCCGGACGGCGTTCGACGTCCGCCGGACCGCCGGGGCGATCGCCGGTCTCTACCAGGAACTTGTCGGCACGTCCGCCCTTACGACGAGGAAGCGCACCGAGCGATGACGATGGAGAGTGCACCGGCTCCCGGAGCCGGCCAGGCAACGGCCGTGCAGGCTCACACGGTTCATCCGCCGCGAAGAAGCGGCGGCGGTGCACAGGTGCGGCCCGGTGGGCGGCGCGCCGTCCGGTGCGGGCGGATCACGCCGTTGCTGTGCGTGGACGCCCTCGCCCCCGTCGCGGCGGTCGCCCTGGCCGTCCCCGTGGCGTGGCCCTGGCCGCTGGTGGCCCTCCAGGCGGTGGCGCAACTCCTGCTCTTCGCGCACCGGGGCCTGTACCGCAGGCGGCTGTCCCCCTCGGTCCTCTCCGAACTCCCCGCGCTCCTGGGCCTCGCCCTCCTACAGTGGTACGTGGCCATGGAGGTGCTGGACGCCTGGGCGCCGCAGCAGGCGATCGGCTGGACGGTCCTCGCCTGCGGAGCCGGTACGCAGACCGCGCTGGGCTGCGCCGGGCGTGCGGCGGTGCACCGGGCCCGGCGGCGGGCCGCCGTCCGCCGCCCGCTGTCCACGCTGGTCGTGGGCCAGGGCGCGCAGGCCCGCCAGGTGACGGCGGCCCTGTACGACCACCCCGCGTACGGGCTGCGGCCCGTCGGGCTCGTCGTGGCGCCGGGGGCCGGCGACGAGGACCGGGCCACGGGCGCCGTACCGCTGCCGGTCCTGGTCTCGCCGCAGGAGGTGGGGCGGGCCGTCGTGCAGAACAGCGTGCGGCACGCGGTGTTCACCGCGCCGCCCGAGGCGACGCCGGACGGTCCCGCCCTCCTGTCCCTGCTCTCCGGGCACGGGTGCCGGGTGTGGCTGGTCACCGGGCCCGGCGCCACCGCGTCCGCCCCGGCGGACGCCCGCCCCGACCACCTGTGGGGCTTCACCGTCCGGCCGCTCAGCGACGGGACGGACCGCCCCGTCGGCCACGCGGCGAAGCGCGCGGTGGACGCGGTCCTCGCCGCGTTCGGCCTCCTGCTGGCGGCCCCGGTGATGGCGGCCTGCGCCCTGGCCGTACGGCTCGCCGACGGCCCCGGGGTGGTCTTCCGGCAGGAGCGCGTGGGCCGGCACGGGCGCACCTTCGTCCTCCTGAAGTTCCGCACGCTGCGGCCCGCCGACGCCCAGGAGTCGGCCACCCGGTGGAACGTCTCCTCCGACGAGCGGATGAGCCGGGTCGGCAGGGCGCTGCGGCGAACCTCCCTCGACGAGCTGCCGCAGCTGTGGAACGTCCTGCGCGGCGACATGAGCATGGTCGGCCCTCGACCTGAACGCCCCTTCTTCGTAGCGCAGTTCAGCCGCGTGCACCCCGGCTACCAGGCCCGCCACCGGATGCCCGTGGGCATCACGGGACTGGCCCAGGTCAACGGGTTGCGGGGGGACACCTCGATCGAGGAGCGGGCCCGCTTCGACAACCACTACATCGAGACCTGGTCGCTGTGGCAGGACGCGTGCGTGCTGGCGCGGACGGCGGGCTCCCTGTTCCGCCTCGGAGGCAGCTGACCATGGCGGCCGTCCTCACCCCGCCCACCGCCCCGGCGCAGGCCGGTCCCGGAGCGCTCCCCCGCGCGCGGTGGGGCGGGTGGCGGGAGCGCTGGCCGCTGCTGCCCCTCGTCGCCACCGTCCTGCTGCCGGCCCTGCCCTACGGGGCCTCGGGCGGGGGCGGTCCGGCCGACCTGGCGTCGGGCCTCGCGGTGCTCGTGTGCGGGGGGCGGCTGCTGTACCTGCGCCGCCGTCCGCTGAGCGCCACCGCCGCGCTGGTGCTGGGGCTGCCCGCCGCGGGCTTCGCGGTGGCCACCGTCACGGCGGCGGACCCGGCGGCGGCCGTGCCCGGGCTCGTGCGCTACCTCCAGGTCTTCGTGCTCGTGCCGGTCGCGGTGTTCCTGCTGCTCCGGGACGCGTACGGATTCCGGGTCGTCGGCGGGTCGCTCGTCCTCCTGGCGGTCGTCCAGGGGGTCACGGGCGTCCACCAGTACGTCACCGGGACCGGCGCCTCGTACATGGGCGAGGACGTCCGCGCGGTCGGCACCTTCGGCCCCAGCGACATCATGGGCATGGCGACCGTCGTCGCCTACGGGCTGCTCGCCGCGGCGGCCTGTGCGCTGCGCACGCCGCGTGCCGCCCCGTCCTGGCTGCGGCCGGCCGCCGCCGTGCTCGCCGTCGCGCTGGTCGTCCCGCTGATGCTGTCGTTCAGCCGGGGCGTGTGGATCGCCACGGGCGTCGCGCTCCTGGTGGCCCTGGCGCTGGCCGGGCGGCGGCAGGCGCTGACGTCGCTGGCCGTGCTCGGGGCGGCGGGCGTGGTGCTGGTCGGCGGGTTCGGCGTCGGCTCGGAGATGATCGCGGACCGGGCGGCGAGCGTGACCCGGGTGACCAGCACCCCGGACCGGTCGGTCAGCGACCGCTACGCCATGTGGAGCGCGGCGGGCGCGATGTGGCGCGAGCGGCCCGTCACCGGGGTCGGTCTCAAGGGCTTCCCCGCCCACCGCGACGCCCACGCCTCCATCGGCCTCTCCTCCGGCAGCGACACCGCCGGGGCGGGCCAGGCGTTCCGCCGCCAGGCCCTGCTCTCCCCGCACAACATGTACCTCCTGGTCCTCGGCGAACAGGGCCTCGTCGGGCTGACCGCGCTCGTCGGCAGCTGGGCGGCGATCCTGGTCGGCGCGGTCCGCAGGCTGCGCCGCGCCCGTGCGCGCGGGCACGCCGCCGTGGACTGCGGTCTGGTCGCGGTCGCCCTGATGGTCTGGCAGAGCGTCAACTTCCTGTACGCGGACATCGGCGGACCCACCACCGTGCTGAGCGGCGTGGTGCTGGGACTCGCCGCCTGGTGGGCGCTGGCCGAGCCGGAGCGGGTGGGCGCCGCGTGAGCGACACCGGTACGGAGACGGAGGCCGGGGCCCGGCCGGGGCCCGGCGCTCCCCTGCTCCCGGCCCCCGCCGCCCCTCGGGAGGCCGGTGGCGGCGAGCCGCCCCGGCTCGGATCGTTCCTGGCCCGCGCGGCGGCGGCGACGGCCGTGCTGACCGTGCTGGGCGCCGCCCTGGGACTGGTACGGGACCAGGCGATCGCCCGGTATTTCGGAGCGAGCGACGCGAGCGACGCCTTCCTGATCGCCTGGACCGTGCCGGAGATGGCGGCGACGCTGCTGATCGAGGACGGGATGGCGCTGCTCCTCGTCCCCGCGTTCAGCCTCGCCCTGAGCCGTCGGGGCGCCGCCGCCGGGGCCGGGGCCGGGGCCGGGAAAGAGATCACCGTCGGCGTCGGGGACGCCGAGGCGTCCGACCCCGTGCGGGAGCTGGTCGCGGCCACGCTCCCGCGCCTGTTCCTGCTGCTGTCCGGCGGCGCGGCGCTGCTCATCGCGGGCGCCCCCTGGGTCGTGGGGGTGCTGGCCCCCGGGCTCGCCGACCCCCGTCTCGCGGTGGACTGCACCCGGCTGACCGCCGTCACGGTCCTCACCTTCGGGATCACCGGCTACTTCAGCGCCGCGCTGCGCGCCCACCGCAGCTTCCTGCCGCCCGCCGGGGTCTACGTCGCGTACAACGTCGGCATCATCGGGACGACGCTGGCCCTGCACGCGGTGTGGGGGGTGCGGGCGGCGGCGGCCGGGGTCGCGCTCGGCAGCGTGCTGATGATCCTCACCCAGCTTCCCGTGTTCCTCAGGTTCGTACCGCTCCGCCGCCCCCGACCGCGCCGGTTCGGCACGCGTGCGACGCGGACCGCTCCGCCGCTGGGGTTCGCGGTGCTGGCCCCGGTGATCCTGTTCGTGGTGAGCCGGCAGTCCCAGGTGCTGGTGGAGCGGTTCCTCGCCTCCACGCTGCCGGCCGGCGCGATCTCGCACCTGAACTACGCGCAGAAGGTCGCGCAGCTCCCGATGGTGCTGTCGCTGATGATCTGCACCGTCACCTTCCCGGTCGTCGCGCGGGCGATGGCCGCCGGGGAGCGGGAGAAGGCCCGGCTGCGGGTCGAGCGGGATCTGGCGCTGGCCGGGACGGTGGTGCTGCTCGGAACGGGCGTCGTCCTCGGCTACGCGCCCCAGATCATCGAAGTGCTCTTCCAGCGCGGCGCGTTCGACGCCTCCGACACCGGCTCCACCGCCCAGGTCATGCGGGTCTACGCGCTGGGGCTGCTCGGCCACTGCCTGGTCGGGGCGCTGAGCCGGCCGTTCTTCTCGTCGGGGCGGCCCACCTGGTTCCCGGCATTCGCCATGGGCACCGGGCTGGTCGTCACGACGGGGGCCGGGTACGCGCTGACGTACCGCTTCGGGGTGGACGGCATCGCGACCGCCAACGCGCTCGGGATCAGCACGACCGCCCTGCTGCTCCTGATGGGCCTCGGCACCCGGGTCGTCCCGATCCGGGCCCGGTCGGTGGCGTTCTCGCTGGGCCGGCTCGCCGGGGCGTCGCTGGCGGCGGGCGCGGCCGGGTGGGCGTGCGCCCCGCTCGTACCGGACCCGGTGCTGAGCCTTGCGGCCGGGTGCCTCCTCGTCCCCGCCGTGTTCCTCCTGACCGGCCTCGCCCTGCGCTCCCCCGAGCTCACATCCCTGCTGGTACCGATCCGACGGAGGTTCCTCGATGGCCGCTGACACCCCGGCACCCCGCGCTGACGCTCCCCCGTCCCGGCCGCGCCCGCACACACGCCGTCAGCCGTGGATCCTCACGTACCACTCGGTGACGGATCCGGGCGACGACCCGTACGGCATCACCGTCTCCCCCGACCGCCTGGACGAGCAGTTGTCCTGGCTGCGCGGCCGGCGGCTGAGAGGAGTCGGCGTCTCCGAGCTGCTGCGCGCCGGGGCGGGGCGGCGCGGGCTGGTCGGGCTGACCTTCGACGACGGGTACGCGGACTTCCTGGACGAGGCGCTGCCGGTGCTGCGCCGGCACGGTTTCCGGGCGACGGTGTTCGTGCTGCCGGGCCGGCCGGGCGGCGTCAACGAGTGGGATCCGCTCGGCCCGCGCAAACCGCTCCTCACCCACGAGGACGTGCGACGGGTCGCCGCGGCGGGCATGGAGGTCGGTTCGCACGGCCTTTGCCACCAGGACCTGACGGCGCTCACGGACGAGGAGCTGCGCCGCGAGACCCGGCACAGCCGGGAACTGATCGGCGATCTCACCGGCTCGCTCCCGGAGGGTTTCTGCTACCCGTACGGCTACGTCGACCGCCGGGTGGCCGACGCCGCGCGCACGGCGGGCTACGGCTACGCGTGCGCGCTGGCCCCGGGGCCGCTGCTCAGCCGGTTCGCCCTCCCCCGCACCCACATCAGCCAGGCGGACCGGGGAGTGCGGCTGTGGGCGAAGGACCTGCGGCACGGGCTGCGCCAGGTGACGTCGCCCGCGGCCGGCCACCGCAGCGCCGGGCGGGCGCGGGCGGGCGGTCCGCGATGAGGGCGCTGCACGTGATCACCGGGCTCGGGGTGGGCGGCGCCGAGCGGCAGTTGCGGCTGCTGCTGCGCCATCTGCCGGTCGAGTGCGACGTCGTGACGCTCACCAACCCGGGGGCGGTGGCAGAGGAGCTGCGGAACGACGGGGTCCGGGTGACGCACCTCGGGATGCGCGGGAACCGGGACCTGTCGGCCGTGGGCCGGCTGGCCCGGCTGATCCGCGAGGGCCGCTACGACCTGGTCCACACGCATCTGTACCGGGCCTGCGTGTACGGCAGGGTCGCGGCCCGTCTCGCGGGGGCGCGGGCGACGGTGGCGACCGAGCACTCGCTGGGCCGCGCCGAGATCGAGGGCCGCCCCCTCACCCGGTCCGTCCGCGCCCTGTACCTGTCCACCGAACGCCTCGGCGCGGCGACCGTCGCGGTCTCCTCGACCGTGGCCGGGCGGCTGCGGGACTGGGGGGTGCCCGCCGACCGGATCCGGCTGGTGCCCAACGGCATCGACGCGGACCGGTTCCGCTTCGACGCGCGGCGGCGGGCACAGGTCCGGGCCGCGCTGGACGTCCCCGCCGACGCTTTCGTGGTCGGCGGCGTCGGCCGGCTTGTGCCGGGCAAGCGGTTCGACGTGCTGATCCGCGCGGTGGCCGCCCTGCCCGAGGCGCGTCTGCTGCTGGCCGGGGACGGCCCGGAGGCCGGGGCGCTGCGGACGCTGGCGCTGCGGCTCGGGGCGGTGGACCGCGTCCGGTTCCTCGGCGAGTGCGACGAGGACGGCGAGGGCCCGGTCCCGGGTGTTCCGGCGCTGCTCAGCGCCCTGGACGTGTTCGTGTCCACGTCCCGGGAGGAATCCTTCGGCCTCGCCGCGGTGGAGGCGCTCGCCGCCGGGCTGCCGGTGCTCCACGACGCCTGCCCGGCCATCGACGACCTGCCCGCCGCGCACGCCCCGGAGGCCACCCGGATCGCCGGGAGCCCCGAGGAGCTGACGGCGAGGCTGCGGCAGCGGATACAGGCCCCCACGGACCGCCGCCCGCCGCCCCGGGCCGTCGGCCACTACGACATCCGGCGCAGCAGCGAGCGCCTGATGGACGTGTACGCGTACGCCCTCGACACCGCCCCACCGAACCGGAGAGCCTTCTCATGACCGACTCACCCGAGCAGCAGCGGCGCCTCGTCACCCAGCGGCTGCGCACCGCGTTCGCCCGGCTGCCGCAGTGGTGGCCGCTGCCCGTCTCCGTGCTGATCGGCGCCGCCTCCGGTCTCTCGTACGGTCTGCTCGCCTCCCCGCAGTACGAGGCGACCAGCTACGCGATGGCCGTGGCGGAGGGGGAGACGGACCCCTCGGCGGCGCTGGGGTACGCCCAGTCGTACGGGCGGCTGACCACGAGCGACGCGACGCTCTCGTACGCCCGGGGCGCGGCCGGCGAGCCGGTGCGCGAGCTGCGGTCCCACGTCAGGTCGGAGACCTCCCCCGACTCGCCGATGATCGCGGTGACGGGGACGTCCGAGGACCGGCACCGGGCCGCCGACATCGCTAACGCGGTCATCGAGGCCGTCGTGGTGAGCAGCGGTCACGTCTCGAAGGACACCGGGGTGAAGCTCATCGCGTTCACGCACGCGATGACGCCGGACGAGCCGGTCTCGCCGTCCGTGCCGCTGGGCACGGCCGTGGGGGCCGCCGCCGGCGGTCTGCTGGGCGGCCTCGTGCTGCTGGTGCGGCCGCGCGGGGCGGGGTGGAGCGTCTCGGCACAGGTGCCGGCTCCGGCGACCGGGGACGCCGTCGCCCAGGACGACCGGGAGCCGGTCCGATGACGGCCCACCGGGCGGGCCGGCTGGCCGTGACGCTCTGCCGGGACTTCGGGGAGTTCGGCGCGCTCGCCGCCGAATGGGACGCGCTGCACCGCCGGTGCGCCACCGCCACCCCGTTCCAGAGCCATGCCTGGCTGCACTCGTGGTGGATCTCCTACGGCCAGGAGGGGCGGCTGCGGGTGCTGCTGGTCCGCCGGGCGGGCCGGCTGATCGGGGCGGCCCCGCTGATGCTGGTGCACCGCCCGATGCCGCTGCTCGTCCCGATGGGCGGGGCGATCTCGGACTTCTTCGACATCCTGCTGGACGAGGAGGAGGCCGGCTGGGCGGTGGGGGCGCTGGGGCGCGGTCTGGACCGGGCGGCCCGGCACACCGTGGTGGATCTGCGGGAGGTCCGGCCGGACGCGTCGGCGCAGTTGCTGTTCGGGCGGTGGGCGGGCGCCCGGGCCCGGCTGGCGGACTCGACGTGCATGGAGCTCCCGGCGACGCCGCTGGGCGACCTGGTGACGCGGCTGACGGGCTCGCGGGGCCAGCGGCTGCGGTCCAAGCTGCGCAAGGTCGAGGCCCTGGGTGTGGAGGCGCACCGGGTCCCGAGGGAGGAGATCCCCGCCGCCGTGGGCACGCTGCTGCGGCTGCACGAGCGGCAGTGGGAGGGCCGGAGCGTCAATCCGGAGCATCTGCGGGCCCGGTTCTCGGACCATCTGATCCGGTCCGTGGGCCGGATGGTGGGGAACGGCACGGCCGCCCTGACCGAGTTCCGGCTCGGCGGCGAGGTGGTGGCGTCCAACCTGTCGCTGGAGTCCGGGCGGCTGTCGGGCGGCTATCTGTACGGCGCGGATCCGGCACTGCGCGAACGCAAAGTCGATGTGTCGACGATGCTGTTGCGGGAAGTCGCCCAGCAGGCCGCGGACGGCGGCCGCGAGGTGCTGAGCCTGCTGCGCGGCGCGGAGTCGTACAAGAACCACTGGCAGCCCTCCCCTGTGGTCAGCCAGCGGCTGCTGCTGGCCCGGCCGGGTCTGGAGCCGCTGCTGCGGCTGCGTGAGTCGCAGGTGGCGGTGCGGGAGCGGGCGGCGGAGACGGTGAAGGCCCGCTTCCCGGCGGCGCGGACCTGGCACGAGCGGCTGACCGCGCTGCCGGTGATCGGCCGCTGACGCGCCTCGGGTACGCCGAACGGCGGCGTCGCGGAGAACTCCTGTGCGTTGATCCGTTACCGCTCGGCGTCTCTCGCGTTGTCAGGGGGTGCGGGCCTCGTGCCCGCGGCACAACCCCCCTTCTTTACAAGGAGTTCTCCATGTCTCGTATGACGAAGGTCGCCGCCGTGATGGCCGGCACCGGCGCGCTGATCGCCGGCGGCGCCGGCATGGCGTCCGCGGACGCCGGTGCGCAGGGCCTCGCCGCCGGCTCCCCCGGTGTCGGCTCGGGCAACGTCCTGCAGGTCCCGGTCCACATCCCGGTGAACCTGTGCGGCAACACGGTCAACGTGATCGGCGTGCTGAACCCCGCCTTCGGCAACACCTGCGTCAACGCCGACAGCCCGAAGGGCGGCCACGACGGCGACTACGGCTACGGCCGCTGATCACCCGCGGTACTGAAGCGGCCGGTCCCCTCCTCTCGGAGGGGGCCGGCCGTTTCGACGTGCTCAGGCGTAGCGGTAGACCTTTGCGTGATCGAGGAGCTTCCTCGGGGTCACGCCCCACGGGGGCATCGCCTCGTCGAGCCCGAACACGTGGTCGCGCTCCGGCCCGGGGTCGGCGGGCTTGCGGCCGGGGACGTAGGCGGACTTCGGGTGGGCCGTGCGCCAGCGGTCCCAGATGAGGTCGATGAAGGAGTGGTGCAGCCAGAACACCGGGTCCTCCGGGGACGCCGCGCCCGCCATGGGCCCGCCGACCCACTGGTGGACGCGGTTGTGGAGGCCCACGGTGCGTACGCCCCGGATGCCCCACCCCTCGACGCGGTTGCGGAAGCCCTGGGTGCACACGCTGTTCCAGGGCTCGGTGTCGTAGACCGGGTCCTTGAGCGCCCGCGCCAGGTCGTCCCCGGTGGGGAGCGAGACCGGGTTGCTGCCGGGACGGCCGAAGTTGCGGGTGAGGTAGTGCTCGTCCGTGACGCCCCGGCCGACGCTCCAGTTGCCGGCCGCGTAGGCGAACGGCCCGGTGGTGACGCGGCGGTCGCCGGGCCTGCCGTTGCCGCCGAGGAAGTCCTCGGCCCACAGGGACGAGGTCGGCGTGTTGTCCCGGGTCCAGTCCCAGTAGGGGACGCTGACGCCCGCGTCGACGCGCTGGAGCGCCTTCTCGAACTCCAGCAGGTACTGGCGGTGCCAGGGGAAGAAGGAGGGCGTCATGTGCGCCGGGCGCGACCGGCGTTCGGTGTCCATGACGTAGTACTCCCGGTGCATGACGACGAAGTCGTCGTAGCGGCCCGAGCGCTTCAGTTTCAGGATGGCGTCGACGAGCCGGCGCTTCTCGGTGCGCGTGAGGTCGCGCTGGTTCTTGCGGGTGTACACCGGTGCTGGTCCTCCTGGTTCACATGTGGTGCGCGGCGGGGGGTGCGAGCCGGGCGTGGCCGAGCTCGTCGACGGCGGCGCGGGCCGTCTCCAGGAGCGTCGGGTACGACTCGTAGTGCCGGACGTCGCTCAGATAGGTGCCGTCCGCCCGCCGCATGACGTGCAGCGGCCTGCCGTCGATACGGATCTCGGTGAACGGTTCGACGGTGACCGTCACGCGGTCGTCGTCGGTGGCTCCGGCGGGGACGACGGTCGTCGCCGTACCCCGGATCTCCCGCCCCCGGTACATCTCGGCGAACTCTTCGGCCGGGGATCCGGATGCGGCCCTTCCAGGACCGGGTGCGGGGCGGGCCTCGGCGGGCCGCTCGTGGTCGAGCAGCGGGAGCAGCGCTGTGGCGGTGCCCGCGGCGACGGCGGCCGTGAAGGCGCCGCGCAGCACGATCCTGCGGGTGGGGGTGCGGGCGCCGCCCGGTTTCTCGGGGATGGGGCTCATGGGAAGACTGCCTGCCTCTCGTTAACTCGTCCGAGGTGCTTCTGGTGGCGATGTTGACAACGAGGCGGTGGTGAAACAGTTCTCGTGCGTGCGGCGTACGGTGCACGCGCGGGCCTCGCGTTCCGGCAAACGTGTGAGGGTGCGGGGCCGGCCGCGGCGGCCGGCCGCGTCGCGCGGTCCATCGCCTCCCGGGGCCCGGACCATGGGCGGCGAACCGTGGAGGTGATGGGCATGACCGTCCCGTACCAGCTGTCCTCAGGCCGTACGACGTGCGCGGCGGACGTCGATCTGGCCGACCCGGCGTTCTGGCGGCTGCCGCGCCCCGAGCGGCTGCGGGCCTTCGCGCTGCTGCGGGAGGCGGACGCGCCGGTTCTGTTCACTCCCCGGCCGGGCGCCGCCCGTACCTCCGGCAAGCCGTTCTACGCCCTGGTGCGCCACGCCGACGTACGGGCCGCGAGCCGTACGCCGCAGGTCTTCGCGAGCGCCCCGGGGGCGACCACCCCGGAGCCGGCCGGCTGGGCGAAGGCGCTGTTCGGGCACTCGATGGTGAACATGGACGGGCCCGAGCACGCGGCGCTGCGCCGGATCATCTCGCGCCGGTTCACTCCCCGGCTGCTGGCGGACGTCGAGGAGAACGTCGGCAGGCTCGCCGGACGGCTGGTGGACGAGCTGATCGCCGAGCGGCCCCGGGACTTCATGGCGTCGGCGGCGGTACGGCTGCCGCTGGAGGTGATCTGCGACCTGATGGGCGTCCCGCAGGCGCTCCGGAGGCGGATCGCGGAGCAGATCGACCACGCGTCGGCGCAGGTCGGCGTGGAGCGCCGGGGCAGGGCCCGGCTGCGGGTCCCGGGGCGGGGGCTGGCCTCCCTCGCCCGGATGCAGTACGTCATGGGGCGGCTCGCCCGGGAACGCCGCCGCCGTCCGGCGGACGACCTCGTCTCGGCGCTCGTGTGCGCGGACGTCGACGGCGAGGCGCTGTCGGGGCGGCAGCTGGGGGCGTTCTTCTCACTGCTGCTGGTGGCCGGGGTCGAGACCACCCGCAACGCCCTCGCGCACGGGGTGTTCCTGCTCGACAGGCATCCGGAACAGCGGGAGCTGCTGCGATCCGACTTCGACCGGTACGCCGGGGGCGCGGTCGACGAGATCGTGCGGTATTCGACGCCGATCATCCAGTTCCGCAGGACCGTCACCGCCACGCACACCCTGGGCGGCCGGACTTTCCTTCCGGGCGAGAAAGTCGCCCTCGTCTACGCGTCCGCCAATCGCGACGAGGCCGTTTTCACCCGGCCGGACCACTTCGACATCACCCGGTCGCCGAATCCTCACCTGGGATACGGAGGCGGGGGTCCGCACCACTGTTTGGGCGCACATCTGGCCCGGCTCGAAATGACGGCTCTGCTGCGGGAACTGACCGAGCGGCGTCCGATCGTCCGGAGCACCGGTGACCTGGAGCTCGTCGATTCGAATTTCGACAACCGCGTCGGTTCGCTGCCGTTCACGTTCGGCGGCACATTCACCTGAACGGCAGCCCCGCAACGCCGCATACGATAAATGGGCTCTTTCGCGCGCGGACGGGGCACCATGATGAAACTCTTTCCTCACCGGCCGAATCCGCCGGAATTCATCACCGCCAGGAGGAGCAATGCCGGCCAAGCGCCGTCTCATCGTTTCGTGTGTCGCGGCGCTCGCCCTCAGCCTCCTGGCGGGCGGCGGCATCGCGGGCAGACCGACCCCCGGCCAGGACGCCGTCGACGGCGCCGCCCCCGGGCCGCGGCGGGCGGCGGGCGACACGGCGCACGGCGCGTATCTGGACTACGGACCGGACGGGGTCAGCCGCATGGCCGAACTGTCGCGCTGGCTCGGCGGGGCCGAGCTGCGCGTGGGCCACACCTACCTGCCGGGCGATCTGTGGGTGAACATCGAGGGCGCCCCCGCGTTCCTGGAATCCTGGGCGGAGTGGAAGCGGGCGGACGCGGACCGGATGTTCGTCCTGAACGTACCGATGCTGGAGCGCAACGAGGAGCGGGTCCCCGACGGCCAGGTCCGCGCCCTGCTCCGGGCGGGTGCGGCCGGTGAGTACGACGACCACTTCACCCGGCTCGCCGAGCGTCTGGTGGGGCTGGGCGTCCCGGACACGGTGATCGTGCTCGGCTGGGAGATGAACGGCACGACCTACACCCACCGGTGCGGCCCCGATCCCGCGTCGTGGAAGGCGTACTGGGAGCGCATCGTCACGGCGATGCGCGCGGTTCCCGGCCAGGAGTTCCGCTTCGACTTCACGCCGAGCCGGGGGCGGGACGCGGTGCCGTGGACCGAGTGCTACCCGGGCGATGACGTGGTCGACATCGTCGGGATGGACTCCTACGACCAGCCGCCCGGCGAGACCTTCGACGACCAGGTCAACGACCCGTACGGCCTGCAGAAGCACGTCGACTTCGCCGCGGAGCACGGCAAGCCCATCTCGTTCCCGGAGTGGGGCCTCTTCCGCAACGGCGACAACCCCGAGTACATGCGGCGGATGCTGGAGTGGATCGACCGGCACGAGCCGCTCTACCAGACGCTCACGGACTACTGCCCGCACGGCGTCTGGCAGTGCACGAGCAATCCGCGGTCCTCCGAGGTGTTCCGGTCGATGATGACCGAGCTGGCCGCACCGGACGCCCCCTCCCCCGACCCGACGCCCACGGCCACCGACACGCCGGATCCGACGCCCACGCCCTCCGAGCCGGTCCCGTCCCCGGCAGCACCGTCCCCGTCCGCTCCGTCCCCGTCCGCGACGGATACGCCCTCCCCCGGGACCGGGGCGGGGCCGTCCGGCAAGTGGTGTGTCTCCGTGCCGTTCGCACAGTGGCTGGGGCCGTGGCTGCGGGAGCGCGAGATCTGCTTCCGCCACTGACCCGGGCCCGTGGGGGTGGGGCCCACACCGTCGCGGCCCCGGACCGAGGGCGGCGCCGCGGGGACCGGCGCACCGGGCGCGGTCCGGGCCGACGCGCGACCATGGAGATCTACCGAGGATGGTGAGGTGCAATGGCGTCCGCCGATGAGGGCTCCTCGACGGGGTCCGGCCCATCGCCCTCCGGGGGCGGTCGCGGCCCGGCGTGGAGGGCCGACGACGCGGCGGCGGTGGTCGCCGGGGACGGCACGGTCATCGGCTGGACCCGCGGCGCCGAGGCCCTGCTCGGGTATCCGGCGTCCGAGGCGGTCGGCCGGTCCGCCGCGTTCCTGCTGACCGGGCCCCCGGATCCTCGCCGGACCGCCGCCGTGGCCGCCCACTGCCGGGCGGGCGCGGGGTGGAGCGGGCTGCTTCCCCTGCGCGCCCGGGACGGCCGGTCACTGGACATCGACGTACGGGCCTCGGCCTCGTTCACCGTCGACGGCCGGGAGGCGTTCCTGGTGTCCGGGCGGGAACTCACCCCGCACTGGACGATGAGCGGGTCCGTCCTGGACGACTTCCTGAGCCGGTCACCGGTCGGGATGGCGGTCCTCGACCCCGAACTGCGCTACCTCTGGATCAACGACACGCTGGAGCGGTTCGGCGGCGTGCCCCGGGAGCAGCGGCTGGGCCGCAGGCCCGGCGAGGTGCTGCCCGGGACGCTGGCGGACCCGCTGGAACGGCTGATGCGACAGGTCCTGGCGACCGGCCGGGCGATCACGGACTACGAGTACCTGGGCTGGAGCTGGGCCGATCCGCATCGCAGGCGGGCGTACGCCAGCTCGTTCTTCCCACTGACGGACGCCCGGGACCGGCGGATCGGCATCGGATACATGGTCCTCGACGTCACCGACCGGTGGAACGCGCGCCGGCTGCTCGCCCTGGTGAACGAGGCCGGGGCCAGCATCGGCTCCACCCTGGACGTCCACCGCACGGCGCAGGAGCTGGCCGATTTCGCGGTGCCCCGGTTCGCGGACTACGTCTTCGTCGATCTGCTGGAGGTCCCGTTCGGCGGTGACCGGCCCGGGGCGGTCCCGCCCGCCGAGGGCGATCGGCCGGCCATGCGCCGGGCGGGCATGCGCTCGGTGCGGGAGGGCTGCCCGGAGTCGGTCGTCCGGATCGGGGAGCCGGTCGACTTCGTGCCGCCGCCGCACGACGCGCACTTCCTGCTGGACGGCGACCCGGTGCTGCTCCCGGTCCTCGATCCGGACAGCCACGGGTGGACGGTGGAGCAGCCGGAGCGGGCCGCCCGGCTGCGGGAGTTCGGGCTGCACTCGCTGATCTCCGTACCCATGCGGGCGCGGGACACCGTCCTGGGGCTGACCACCTTCATGCGGTCGCAGAACCCGGTGCCGTTCGACGAGGACGACGTGGCGCCGGCCAGGGAACTGGTGGCGCGGGCGGCGGTCTGCGTCGACAACGCCCGCCGCTACACCCGGGAGCACACGGCGGCGCTGGTGCTCCAGCAGAGCCTGCTGCCGCACACGCTGCGCGGCGGCACGGCGCTGGACGTGGCGTCCTCGTACCTTCCGGCCGACGCGAAGGACGGGGTCGGCGGCGACTGGTTCGACGTGATCCCGCTGTCCGGGGCCCGGGTCGGCCTGGTCATCGGCGATGTGGTGGGACACGGCATCGGGGCGGCCGCGACCATGGGCCGGCTGCGCACCGCCGTACAGACCCTGGCCGACATGGACCTCCCCCCGGACGAGCTGCTGGCCCGCCTGGACGATCTGGTCCTGCGGCTCAGCGAGGAGGAGCCGGTGACGGGTCCCGCGGAGCGGGGCGGTACGACGGTGGTGGGCGCCACCTGCCTGTACGCGGTCTACGATCCGGCGAGCGGCTGCTGCACGATGGCGCGGGCCGGCCATCCGCCGCCGGTCGTCGTCACCCCGGACGGGGCGGTCAGCTTCCCGGACCTGCCGTCCGGGCCTCCGCTCGGGCTGGGCGGGCTGCCCTTCGAGTCGCTGGAGATCCGGCTGGCCGAGGGGAGCCTGCTGGGCCTGTACACGGACGGTCTGGTCGGGGGCGCCGACAAGGACGTCGAGAACGGCATGGACCGGCTGGCCCTGGCGGTCTCCCGGACCGGCCTGCCGCTGGAGGACCTGTGCCCGGCGGTGGTCAAGGAGCTGCTGCCCGTACCGCAGCCGGACGACATCGCGCTGCTCCTCGCCCGGACGCACGTGCTCAGCCCCGACCACCTGGTGTCGTGGGACGTCCCGGTGGACCCCGCCGCGGTCGGGGAGGTCCGGGCGAAGGTCGCCCGCCAGCTGGAGGTGTGGGGGATCGCGGAGCTGTCGATGACGACGGAGCTGATCGTCAGCGAACTGGTGACCAACGCGATCCGTTACGCCTCCGGGCCGGTGCGGCTGCGGCTGCTGTTCCAGTCGGCGCTGACCTGCGAGGTGTCCGACGCCAGCAACACCTCACCGCGGCTGCGCCACGCGCGGACGACGGACGAGGGCGGGCGCGGGCTGTTCCTCGTCGCTCAGCTCGCCCACCGGTGGGGGACGCGGTACACCGACCAGGGGAAGATCATCTGGGCGGAGCAGCCGCTGCCCTGAGCACGGCGGGCGCCCGGCCGGGGCCGTCAGGCGGTGGCGGTGCTCCCCTCCCGGGTGAAGAGTCGGGCCAGCGGGCCGTCGGCTCCGATCAGCTCGTCCCAGGTGCCCTCCTCGACGATCCTCCCGCCCTCCAGCACGGCGATCCGGTCGGCTCGGCGGACGGTGGCCGGGCGGTGGGCGATCAGCAGGGTCGCCCGGGTGGCGGAGTGGGCGGTGAGCGCTTCGGCCAGTTCCGCGTCGCCCCGGTGGTCCAGGTGCGCCGTCGTCTCGTCCAGGACCAGGACACGCGGCCCGCCCAGCAGCCCCCGGGCCAGGGCCACCCGGGCGCGCTGGCCGCCGGACAGGGTGGCGCCGCGCTCGCCGACGGGAGTGTCGAGCCCGTCGGGCAGGGCGTCGGCGATGGCACGGACCCCGCAGATCCGGGCCACCTCGCTCAGTTCGCCGGCCGTGGCGTCGGGCGCACCCAGCCGGAGGTTCTCGGCGAGCGTGCCGTGGAAGAGCGGGGCCTCCTGTCCCACCACGGACACGGCGGAACGCAGATCGTCCTCGGCGAGGTCGCGCAGGTCGAGGGGGTGGCCCGGTTCAGGGGGCAGCAGTTCGACGGCCCCGTCTGCCGGGTCCCAGTACCGCGCGAGGAGGTGGGCGCAGGTGGACTTGCCCGCACCGGACGCACCGACGAGGGCCACCGTCTCGCCCGGCCGCACGGTCAGGTCGACGCCGTCCAGCACGGCCTCTCCCCCGTAGTCGAACCGTACGCCGCGCAGGCGCAGGCCCAGCGGGCCCGGCGGCAGGGGGCGCGGGGCGGCGGGCGCGGGCGCGAGGGCCGGGGCGTGCACGGCGGCCCGGACACGTGCGGCGGCGGCGCGCAGTCCGCCCGCCCGGCCGAGCGAGGCCGCCGACTCCGCGACCGGGGCCAGCGCGCCCAGGGCGAGGGCCATGGCTGCCGGGGCCCACGCCCCGTCCAGCCGTCCAGCGGACGCGGCGTGCGCGGCGGCGGCCACGACGCCGATGACGGCGGCGACGACCAGGAGGTCGCGGGCCGCGCCCGCCCCGGTCTCCCAGGACTGTTCGGCCCGCTGGGCACGGGCGAGCCGGCGTCCGGCGGAGCGGAGCCGGGCCCGCCTGCGGTCAAGTGCCCCCGCCATCAGCAGCTCGCGCAGCCCGTCGACGCTCTCCACGGTCTCGGCCGAGACCTCGGCGAGCGCGCCCCGGGTCCGGGCCCCGCGCTCGGCCCGCCCGCGCGCTTCGGCCAGGGGCGACCAGGCGAGGAGCAGCGCGGCGGGCAGGACGGCGAGCAGGAGCCATGGTCCGAGCGCGGCCAGCACGGCGGCCGCCGCCGCGAACACGATTCCGGATGCGATGAGTTGGGCGATGGCGTGGGCGTAGAAGAACTCCAGCGCCTCGACGTCCCCGAGGGCGGTGGCCGCCAGGTCGCCGCTGCGCCGGCCCGCGATCCGGGCGGGGGCGCTGCGGGCCAGCCCGTCGAAGACCCGGACGCGCAGTTCGGCCAGCACCCGGTAGGCGAGGTCGTGCGAGAGGTCCATCTCGCGCCAGGTGGCCAGCGCCCGGAGCAGGACGAGCCCGATGAGGACGGCGACGGTTCCGGGGACGGGCGGGCGCTGCTCGGTGACGGCGGTGCCGACCGTGTGCGCGGCGAGGGCGACGAGGGCGACCAGGGCCGCTTGGTCGACGAGGGCCGCCAGGCAGGTGCGGAGCACGGTGGCGCGGTGAGCGCCGAGGACCGGGAGGAGCGAGCGGAGCGCTCCGGGCGGGACGTCGTGGTCCGGGGTGCCGGCGGGGGCGGAGAGGGCCCGGGTGGAGGCAGGCGCGGGCGGGCCGGCGGGAGAGGCAGGTGCGGGCGAGTGAGCGGGGTCGGAAGGGGCGGGGGTGGGCGCGGGGCTGGTGGTCATGCGGCGCGTTCTTCCTGTGGGGTGCGTCCGGTCGCTTCATGGGCGGGGTCCGGATCGTCCGCTTTCCGGGTGGTGGGTCCGGCCGCTTCATGGGTGGGTCCCGGGTCGTCCGTTTCCCGGGTGGTGCGTCCGGCCGCGACGAGGGCTGCGTACACGCCGCCGCCCGCGAGCAACGTGGCGTGGTCGCCCTCGGCGGCCACCCGGCCGGCGTCGAGGACGACGATGTGGTCGGCGTGGCGTACGGCGTCGAGCCGGTGGGCGACGACGATGCGGGTGCGGTCCCGGCCGACCGCCGACAACGCGCGGACGATCCGCGCCTGGCCGCGTTCGTCGACCGCGCTGGTGGCCTCGTCCAGGACCAGGACGGGGGCGTCGGCGAGCAACGCCCGCGCGAGAGCGATCCGTTGACGCTGCCCGCCGGAGAGCGTGGCGCCGCGTTCACCGACGAGCGTGGCGTAGCCGTCCGGAAGGCGGCTGATCTCGTCGTCGATCCCCGCGTCGCGGGCGGCGGCGCGCAGTTGCCCGTCGGTGGCGGCCGGGCGGGCGATGCGCAGGTTCTCGGCGATGGTGGCGTGGAAGAGGTAGGTCTCCTGCGAGACCACGGCGATGCCCCGGCGCAGCGAGGCGAGGGTGTAGGCGGCGGTGTCGGTCCCGGCGACGGTGACGATCCCGCTGTCCGGGTCGCGTTGCCGGAGCAGCAGGCTGAGGAGGGTCGACTTTCCGGCCCCGGACGGGCCGACGACGGCGGTGGTGCGCCCGGGGGCGGCCGTGAAGGCGACACCGTCCAGGGCAGGCCGATCGCTCCCCGGGTGGGTGAAGCGCACGTTCTCGAAACGGACTTCGGGCGGACCGTCCCAGAGCGCCGTCCCGGTTCCCCGGTCCGGCACGGCGGGTTCGGCGGTGCGCAGGGCGGCGATCCCGTCGGCGGCGGAGACACCGAGGTAGCCGGCGTGCCATTCGCGGGAGAGGTCGCGGACGGGCCGGAAGCACTCGGAGGCGAGGAGGAGCAGGAGGTAGGTGCCGGTGGCGGCGGTGGCCCCGGTGGCCGCCGAGGAGCAGGCCACGAGGACGGCGGCGACCGTACCGCCCTGGACCGCCAGGTCGGTGAGACCGGTGTCGACGAGGGAGACCCGCAGTTTGGCGACGGTGCTCCGGTGCAGAGCGGCCGACCGCAGCTCCAGCCGCTCCCGAACGCGCCCCACCGCACCGGCGGCCCGCAGGGTCGGCATTCCCTGGAGGGCCTCCAGATAGTCGGCGGCGAGCGCTTCGTAGGAGTCCCAGTGGTCCTTGCCGCGCCGTGCGAGCAGCCGGTCCCACCCTCGTGGTCCCAACAGGGCCAGCAGCAGGGCGAGTCCGAGGGCGAGTGCCGCGTACGGGGCGACGAGGGCGACGGCGACCAGGAGCACCGGCGGCACCAGGCAGGTGATGAGCGCCTGGGGCAGATAGCGGGAGACGTACGCGTCGACGCCCTCGACGCCGTCCACGAGGGCGGCCCGGACGGCTCCGGCCCGTGCCCCCGTGACGGCGGTGGGGCCGAGCGCCCCGAGCCGCAGCAGCAGCGTGTCGCGGAGCCGTACTCGTACGGCGGCCCCGGCCGTGACGGCGGTCATCCGCTGGGCGCGGCCGAGGAGGGCGCGGGCCAGGACGACGGCGATGACGGCCGCGAGCAGGGGGGCGAGGTCAGCCGTGGCCCCTTGGGCGATCCGGGCGAGCACGAGGGCGAGGAGTACGGCTTGGGCGAGGTGGGTGGCGGTGACCGCCGCGAGCAGGGCGGCGGCGAGGCCGAGGGGGCGGCGTGCCGTGTTCGCTGCGCGGAGGAGTTCGGGGTGGAGCATCATGGGCGTTCTTCCTCGCCGGGCGGTGTGGTGCGGGCCGTGGTGCCGGGGGCGGGCGGGTCGGTGGAGTGCGGCGTGGGCCGGGTGGCGCGCGGGGCTGCGGTAGGGGCGGCAGGGGCTGTCGCCGTACGGGGGGTGAGGGGTGTCGCTGTACGGGTGGCGGGTGGTGTCGTCGTTTTCGCCGGGGGTGCGCCGAGGGCCAGGCCGTGGACGATCCAGTCGCGTCCGGGCGCTTCGCCCAACGCCGCTCCGAGGTCCGCCTGCTGCCAGGAGCCGATGGGCCGGGACCGCAGCCCCAGGGCAGTCGCGTGGGTCTGGGCCAGGCCGATCGCGTATCCGGCGGCGAGATGGCTGATGCGGACCTCGGCGGGCGAGGCGTCGTCGGGGCAGCCGTGCGCGAGGAGGACCGCCCCCGTCGTGCCGATCCACGTCTGACGGGCGGCCCAGTGGGCGAGGGTGGGGCGTGCGTCTCCGTGAGCGTGGAGAAGAAGGCCGGGTCTTCCCGGGCTCGCCGTGTACAGGGCCGGGGCAGCGCCCCCGGTCACCACCGTCCAGTCGGGCCCGGCCGGGCTCGCCGTCCGGGCGGTGGTGAGGACACTGGCGAGCAACTCCCGTTCAGGCGGGCGGCGCAGGTCGTCGGGCGGCGCGCTCCGGCGGGTCGTGAGGGTCTTCCCGGTCACGCCTTCCGGGCGGGATGCCGGGTGCCACGTACCGGCGGGACGAGCCGGAGCTTGCGCGAGGAGGCTCAACAGGCGCTGTGTGCGGCTGAGTTCGCGGGGCTGGGCGATCGGGGGGCCGGGGACACGCACCGGTGCTGATGCTCGGCCCCGGGTTGCCCAGGCGCTCAGTGGATCGATGGTCCGCACAGGGCCACCGGAAGGCGTGAACCACACTGCGGCGAGGGGCGGTTCGAGTTCCGCCGCCTGCCATTCGCTGTGCCGGGCCGGGGCGCGGGGCAGTCCTGCCGCAGCGGACAGCAGGGCCCCGTCGGCGTCGAGGCAGACCAGCACGTCGGCGGTCGGCGGACCGGCCTGCGCGAGCGCCGCGGCGGCATGGCCCGCGTCGAGCAGCAGCAGCGGCCAGGCCCGGTGACCGTAGTGGGCGACCGTACGGGAAGCCGCCACCGTGAGCACGGCCAGCGCCCCCACAGGTACGCCGTCCGGGGCCGGGCCGCGCGGGTGGGCCCGGTGGGTGTGCGGGTCGTACGCGTAGCGGCCCGGCGGCAGTGAGCACCCCGGGCCGACGAGCAGGTGGGCCCGGACCGGGTGCAGGGCCCCTGCCGAGGGAACGGGACGCAGTCGCCCGGACGTTCCGGCGGGCGCGGCAAGGGAGAGCCTCAACAGGCGGGCGAGGTCGAGCGGGGCGTCGTGACGGATGGGGGCGGCGCCCACCGTGGCAAAGCCGGTGACGACGGAGCCGGGACCGGAGTCGGTACGCGCACCGGCGGCGGCCCTCCCCCGGGGCCCTCCGAAGGCCGCCGCCGCATCGGTCTGCCGCCGACCGCCAGCGGAGAGCGGCAGCCCCGGGCCGCTCCACGGAAACGGGCGCTCCGGGACGTACGGGGAGAGCGCCGGAACCCGCGGCGAGCGGGCATCGGCGAGTGCCCGGCCCAGGCAGTCCGGCGCGCCGGCGGACGATCCGGCCGGATCCTTCGCGGCGAATCCGCCCGGCGGCTCCGCGCGCGGATCTCGGGTGGGGACGGCGGCTCGGTCCGGTACGTCAGGCATGGCAGCGCGCTCCTTCACATGTGCGGGGGCGGGGCGAGGGTGAAGTCCTCGGGTCCGGTGGGCGGTTGCGAGCGCCAGCCCCGGTCGAGCGCGGCGTCCGCGAAGCGCGGGCAGCCGAAGTAGCCGAAGGCCGCCGGGGCGTTGGGGACGAGACCGGAGACGAGGACCCGGGCGACCCTCAGCGAGGTCTCGGCGACGTCCTCCGTGGTGAGGTCCGCCGTGATCACCCGGTGGCCTCCGGCGGCGAGCGCCGCGTCGAGGGCGGCCCGGCTGCCGGGTTCCACCGCGGCGACCGGGACAACCCCGAGGGCGGGCGCGGTGAAGCGGCGGGCGAGCGGGGCCATGCGGTCGTCCAGCCAGACCTGGACGTGGGCGCCCAGGTCGCGTACGGCGGCGAAATCCGTTCCGCAGTCGTCGAGATAGCGCCGGTCCGCCCTGTGGTCCAGGTAGAGGCCGCGGGCGAGCATGCCGGCGTCGATCGCCCGGTACACCCATCCGTCGGCGTCCACCGCGCCCTGGGTGAAGACCCAGGTGTGCACGGCCTCCAGCACGGCCTTGCGCGCCGCCTCCGCCGGGTCGTACCGGCAGGCGAACCCGGCCGCGTATATGCCGCGTTCGGGATCGTGCACGAGCGCCGCCACGCAGGGGGCGAACTCGGAGGGCATCTCCACGATGTGCACGTCCAGCGCACAGCCGGCCAGATCATCGGTGAGCCCGGGTACGGTCGCGGGGTCGATGCCCCGGGTGGGCCCGTCCAGGTGCCACCACAGCTCCAGCGCGTCGCGTTCGACGATTTCGAGGAGGCCGCGCTCGACGGCGTCGTCCAGGCCCTGCCCGGTCGCGATGCCCGCGTAGTTCAGGTGGTGGGTGCGGGGCAGCGAACGCAGCTCGCCCTGACGCCAGTTGAGGTGGGTCAGCGCGACGGGGGCCCAGCAGGGCCGCCCGTTCTCGGTGGCGCGGGTCCACAGCGCCGGTGTGTCCGGGGTGAGTTCGGCGTAGGGGAAACCCGTGCGGCCGTACTGCCAGGAGGCGTACGTCGGCAGGGAGCCGGGTCCGTAGACGCGGTGCCCCTCGGCGGCCAGCTCGGCGGCGGTGGCCCGCCGGGGCGCCCGGGGATGCCCGGGCGGCGGGACGCGGTTGCCGCAGTAGCGCTCCACCGCCTCCGCGACGGCGGCGATCCACGCGCCCTCGCGGTCGCCGAACGTCGTGCCGAGCGAGACCCGGTCGGCGGGCCAAGCGCCGAGGCGGCGGGCGTCGGCGACGTCGGCGGTCATCGCGGTGTAGCGGGGCGGTGCCCCGGTGGGGTGCTCGACGGGTGCGACATCCCGGACGATTCCGCTGACGGGATCGACGAGGGCTTCGACGGGCAGGGTGCCGACCGACGGCCCATCGCCGCTGCGGGTCGACGGCCCTGCTCCACTGCGGGTCGACGGCTCTGCTTCGCTGCGGGTCAGCGGTTCTGTTCCGGTGCGGGTCAACGGCATATCTCCGGTACGGGCTCGACATAGCGGCGTCGGGCGACGACGGGCAGGTGGAGGGCGCTGCCCCGGGCGTGCACGGTGCGGTGGGACGGGGCGAGCCTGGTGGCGGTGACAGGGTCCTCGCCGGTGTGCGGGTTGCGGGCGTGGGCGGGGAAGTGGTGTCCGGTGACCTCGGCCCGCAGGCGGGTCCCGGCGGGAAGGCGGCGGCCCAGCGTGCCGAGCGGCACGGTGATGTCCGCCGCCCGGCCGGGCGGGTCGGTCCGGCGGACGATGCCGAAGGCCAGGGGCTGGGCGCGGCCAGCGGGGTCGAGCGTGGTCAGGCGGACGGCCCAGTCGGCCGAGGGCGTGTCGGCCGTGACGTGGAGTCGGGCGACGGCCGGCCCGGCGAGATCGAGCGGGCGGGCCAGGGGCGGCGAGACGAGCAGGCACCGGTCGGGCCGTTCGCGGTCTGCCGGGACGGTGAGGTCGTCGGAGCGCACGGGTCGGTCCGGGTGGGCGGTGAACTCCGCACCGTGGAGCAGTCGCAGTCCGGTGCGTGAGCCGAAGGGCCAGCGCACCGCCGCCTCCGGTCGACGCGGCTCGGAGGGGCCGGGCGTGGGTTCCGTCCCGGTCACGCGGTGCCAACGGCCGCTGCCGCCCAGGGCGATGACCCCACGCGGGCGTGGTTCCAGTCGCCCGGCGAGCGCGGCCCGGGCCCACCGTACGTACAGCGCACCGAGGTTGACGTGAGCGCGGGACGGTGCGGTCGGGTCGGCGGTGAGGTGGTGGCCCCACGGGCCGAGCAGCAGTCGGGCCGGTCCGCCCCACCCGCGCCACAGCGCGACGGTGTCGTCGGCGAAGGGGTCGCGGGTGCCGCCCACCGCGAGCAGCGGCAGCCGTGACGAGGAGCCGGCATCGGACAGTCGCCCCCGGTCGCGGCCGGTCCAGAGACGGGGCCACGACGGCAGTTCACGCCCCAGCCCCTCGGCCAGCCGCTCCGACACGCGGGCCACGGGGAGGTGTTCGAGAAGGCGGGGGTCGCTCGCCAGGGCGCGGCTCAGCGCGTCCGGCTCGGAGTCGCGGCGGTCGCCGTGGGCGGCCCACCAGCCGGCGCGGGCCCACAGCCGTTCCGGGCCGCCGGGCTCCCGCGCCGTTTCGACGAGTCCGAGCGCGGGAACGGCGGCGATGACGGCGTCGGGACCGCCGTCGCGGTGGGCCTCTCCCGGCCGCGCACCCGGCCGCCGGTCGTCGGGCCCGGTGAGCGCGGGGACGAGGGCGCAGTACGCGGCGTACGAGGCTCCGGCCGCGACGACCTCGCCGTTGCTCCACGGCTGGGAGCGCACCCAGGCGATGGCGGCGGTTCCGTCCGGCCCCTCGTGCTCCCCGTAGGGCTGCCACTCCCCCGGCGAACCGTGGCGGCCCCGCACGTCCTGGACGAGGACCGCGTATCCGTGCGCCGCCCAGCCGCGCGACTCGGCGCGGTGGGCACCCCGCCCGTAGGGGGTTCTGATGAGGACGGCGGGGCAGGGGTGGGGGCCGTCCGGCAGGCAGATGTCGGTGGCGAGCGCGGTGCCGTCCGGCGTGGGGACGTACACCGTACGGGTCTTCATGAGCGGGCCGTCCCGGCGCCGTTCCCGGCGCGCGGGCCCGGGCGGCCCCCGGTCGGCAGCGGTGCGACGTCCGGGACGGGCAGCGCGGGGTGCTCGGTGACGGTGAGATCGCGCAGGTCGATGCGGCGCAGCCGCCGACGGGGCGGAAGGCCGGCACGGCGCACCGGTCCGGAGCCTTCCCGGGCCTCCGCGTCCGCATGCGCTTTCGCACCCGCCCAGGCGATCAGGTCTGCGGTGAGGAGTGCGGCGATCAGCGCGGCGGAGGCGGCCGTGGGGCGTGGTCCGGTGTCGGGGGTGCGGTGCCCGGCCCAGTACGCGGCGAGTTCCCGGTGGGCCGGGGTAGCCGCGAGTCTGCGGAGCCGGACGTGGCGGGAGGAGACGTCTCCGGGGGCCGCGGCGAGAGGCTCGGTCCAGACGTGGGCCCCCTCGCGGTGGCAGCGCAGCCAGGCGACGCGATGGTCCGGGAGCCGGTCGGCGGCATCCCAGATCCCTTCGGCCGCGGGCGAGTCGAGGCACCACACCACCGCGACGTGTCCCTCCGCGTGCTCGTCGTCCGGGCCCGCCAGGGCGAGCTCCGCCACACCGTCCGGGGTGATCGGGCGGACGTCCGCCCCTTCCCCGCGTACGCAACGGGCCAGGGGCTCCGTCAGCACGGGGTCGCCCAGGACGTGCACGACGCGACCGCTGAGCGGCGGCCGGGGCGAGGAGGCCACCGCGTACCCGCCGGCCTCGAACGCCTCGATCAGCCGGTGGAGACGGTCATCGTGCGGATCTCCCGAAGCCGCTTCCGCCTGCCCGGTGAGCCGGCGCGCCAGGACGTCGCCGTCGACGCCTCCGGTGTCGATGCGCAGGAACTCCCCTTCCGGAGAACGGAGTACGGGGCCGGCACCGGGAACGGTGACGATCCCGGCGCCGGGAGCCAGTCGACTGCGGGTCACGAATCCTCCGAACGGAAGGCGGGGCGGGGAGCGGATGGAGCGGTGAACGGGACGGGCCCGTCCGGAATCTCACCGGGCGGGCCCGCCCGCACTGTGCGGGGAAGCTGCCGTCAGCGGCAGGTCTCGCTTACTTCTCGGCCGCGGTGTCGGCCTCGACGGCGTCGTCGAAGGGGTTCTCGACGAGGGCGTTCGAGTGGGTGGCGGAGAGGTGGGCGAGCTGGCCCTGGTCGGCGATCGGGCTGAACACCTTGTTCTGCTCCATGAGTTGAAGCCTCCATTCAGATCGGATGGGTGTCGTTCGCGGCGATGTTCTCCGCCGCACCACAGACACTAATGAATATGATTTTCATTCCGCAATAGCTGGAACGAGTCGAGAGGGTGATCTGGGTAACAGACGGGCCACCCGCCCTCGCCGTCGATCCCCACCCGCCCCTCCACGCCGAGGACTTCGGCCAGCAGCCGACGCGTCACCACCTCTGCCGGAGAGCCGTCCGCAGCGACGCGCCCGTCGCGCAGGGCGACGATGCGATCGGCGAACCGGGCGGCGTGGTTGAGGTCGTGGAGCACCATCACCACCGTCAGCCGGCGTTCCGCGCGCAGCCGTACGACCGTCTGCAGCACCTCCAGTTGGTGACGCAGATCGAGGTACGTGGTCGGCTCGTCGAGGAACAGCAGCCGGGCGTCCTGGGCCAGCGCCATGGCGAGGCGGACACGCTGGCGCTCCCCGCCGGACAGCGCGTCCACCGGGCGGTCGGCCCAGCCGGTGACGCCCACGTCCGCGAGGGCTCGCGAGGTCACGTCGTCATCGCCCTCCCGCAACATCCCGAGTGGCCCCCGGGCGGCGTAGCGACCCTGTCGTACGAGCTGTCGCACCGTCAGCCCCGGTACCGCCGGTGCCGCTTGGTGGAGCAGCGCCACGCGTCGGGCGGCGGTGCGGCGCGACAGCCGCGCCACGTCGTCGCCCTCGAGCAGGACGCGCCCGGCGCTCGGCGTGAGCAGTCCTGCGGCGAGTTTGAGGAAGGTGCTCTTCCCGCAGCCGTTCAGCCCGATCAGGGCGACCAGTTCGCCGGCCCGGAAGGCGAGGTCCACCCCGCGCAGCACCGTGCGTCCCGGGTAGCCGAAGGACAGCCCCTCGGCACGGACCACTTCCGGGCCGCCCCGCTCCCCGGCCCCCGGATCCGCCGGGAGCCGGGGCGGCCGTACCGGGCTCGCACCGACGCCCCCGGCCGCTCCGTCGGACATGTCAGCGTTCTCCATCCGCTCTCTCCCTCATCGCTCGTCGGCCCGTCGTCGCGCCACGGCCAGCAGCAGCCCCGCCCCCACACAGGTGGTCAGGGCGCCGACCGGCAAGGTCAGCCGGTCGGCGTCGAGGGCACTGGACAGCAGCCGGGACAGCAGTTGGGCGGCTGCGTCCGCGCCGCCCACCACCACCGCCCCGAGCAGCGCCGCGCCCGGCACGGTGACCCGCAGGTCGGCCCCGAAGACGGCCAGTGCCAGATGGGGCACGAGCAGTCCCACGAAGCCGAGCGCGCCCACCGCCGAGACGGCCCCGGCCGTCAGCGCCACCGCGCACACGAGCGCCGCGCCCCGCCCCCGGCCCGTGGCGAGCCCGGCCGCGGACGCCTGCTCGTCACCGCAGCGCAGCAGCGTCAGCGGACCGGCGAGCAGCCACGCCGCCGCGCCCCAGAGGAGCGCCCACGGCCAGAGCAGATTCCAGTGCTGCCACACCCGGCCCTCGGTGGATCCGATCAACCACTGGACGACGCTGCCGAGTTCACCGGGGGCCACCAGGAGGACGACGGCGGTGAGCCCGGCGAGCACCGCCGAGACGAGGACCCCGTACACGGCGGTCCGCTCGGGGTCGCCCCGGTCCCGCCCGGTGAGCAGCCAGAGCAGCCCCGCTCCGGCGAAGCCACCGAGGCAGGCCGCCACGACCACGGCCGTGGGGGAATCCCATCCCGCGAGACCGAGCCCGGTCGCGGTCACCGCGCCGAGCACCGCGCCGGGCGTGACGCCGGTGACCTCGGGGCCCGCCAGCGGGTTGCGCAGCGCGGACTGCAGCACCAGGCCCGCGACCCCCAGGCAGGCGCCGGCGACCAGCGCCACCAGCAGCCGGGGCAGCCGCAGCTGGAGCACGATGTGTTCGGCCGTCGGATCGTCGGCGGCCCCGAGCAGCACGGCCCGTACGCCACCGGGCGTGACGCCCCGGCCCGCCAGCAGGCCGGCGCAGGCCACCACGGCGAGCAGCAGGGCCAGAACGCCCATCCGGACGCCTGGCGCCCGGAGCACCCGGAGTGCGCGGCGCGCGCGGTGCCGAGCACGGGCGGGCCGCTCGGTCAGGGTGTCGGAGGGGGTCATCGTTCCGCCTTCCGGAGGACGGGGGCGGGCAGGGCGGTACCCGGGAGGGCCGCGGGGACGTCCGGTGCGGCAGCGGCGTTCCGCCCCCGCTTCCGGGCGGGGCGGCTCCCCCACTTCAGCAGCGCCACCCCGGCCGGGACCCCGACCAGGGCCGTCCACGCGCCGACGGGCGTCTCGACCGGGGCGAGCGCCAGCCGGGCGGGCTGGTCGGCGCAGAGCACGACGACCGCACCGCACACGGCGGACCGGACGAGCCACCCCGCCGCGCCGCCGTCCGGGCGCAGGCGGCGGGCCAGGTGCGGGGCGAGGAAGCCGACCCAGGCCACCGGGCCGCAGACGGCGACGACGGGCGCGATGAGGACGACGACGATGCCCAGGGCGGCCACCCGGGCCCGTTCCACCCGTACGCCGAGTGCGCGGGCGTCGTCGTCGCCGAGTCGCAGGACGCCGAGTACGGGCACGCACAGCACCAGCGCCGGGACGGCCGCGGCCAGCCAGGGCAGCAGTCCGGTGACGTCGTCCCAGGTGCGGGCGGACAGACTCCCCAGCAGATAGCGGTAGATGAGCTGGAGGTCGAGCTGGTCGGCCATCACCATGAGCACCAGCAGGGCAGCCTGGAGCGCGGCGGCGACGGCGGCCCCGGTCAGCAGCACCGCCGAGGGGCTCCGGCCGAATCCGGCGGCGACCAGGGTGAGCAGTCCGCCGAGCGCGGCCCCGCCCAGCGCGAGGAACGGCTGCAGTCCGAGCGGGACGGACAGCGTCAGAACGAGCGGTGCGGCGACGCCCAGCGCGGCGCCCGACGACACCCCCAGCATCTCGGGCACCGCCAGCGGGTTGCGGAGCGCCTCCTGGAGGACGAGTCCCGCCGCGCCCAGGCAGGCGCCGGCGACCAGTGCCAGCACCATGCGCGGAAGCCGGAGTTCGGTGACGACGACCCCTGCGAGCCCGTCGTCCCCCAGCGTCGCCGGAAGAGCGGCCGGCGGGACGTACGGCGTGCCGAGGCTGAGCGCGCAGACCGCGCCCGCCAGGGCCGCCGCGCCCAGGCAGACGAGCGCCGCGGACGGCCGCCTCACCGCAGTGCGGCCGTCGCCTCGTCGAGGACGATCCCCAGGGAGCGGGTGCCGCGCCCCTTGGCCCACACCTCCGAGTCGACCTCGATGACCTTGCCGTTGCGCACCGCGGGGATACGGGACCAGAGAGGGTTCTCCGCCAGCTTGTCGGAGAGCTTGCCGTCCGGTGCGCCGAAGGACAGGGTCTCCACGAAGAGGACGTCGACGTCCCGGGCGAGGATCTCCTCCAGGCTGTAACTGCCGTCCACGCCACGGCTCTTCCAGGGGTAGTGGGAGATCTTCGGGAAGAGGCCGGCCGCCACGTCGGTCTCCGGGGTGGCGACGCCGAAGTTCTCGTCGCTGCCGAAGACGATCAGCGCGGTCCCCTCGCTCCTCTCCTTCTCCGCCCGTGCCAGGCGGGTCCGGAATTCCCCTTCCGCCTTCTCGCCCTGTTGTGTGCGGCCGGTGAGCGCGGCGAGGTTCCGGAGGTAGCCGACGCTGTCCTGCCAGGAGCCCGGCTGGACGGGCCAGAAGACCGTGGCGCCCTTCAGCGCGGGAGCCAGCTTGCCGTGCGTGTCCTCCAGGCCGATGACCAGGTCGGGCCGGTGGGAGAGGATCGCCTCGACCTCGGGGCTGAGGAAGCCCCCGGGAACGGCCGGTATCCTCTCCGCCTTCTCCTTGCCGAGGAAGCGCGGGTGCGCCAGCAGCCGGGAGTTGGTGGCGGTGGGGGTCATGCCCAGCTCGGCGAGGATGTCGTCGCAGAGGGCGACCAGGCAGACGATCTTCTCGGGCGGCTTCGGCAGGGAGACCGTGACGCCCTTGGCGTCGGTGATCCGGGTGGCGGCCTCGATGGGCCGCACGTCCGTCGCGGTGCGGTCAGCGGCTCCGCCGCCCGGAGCGGCGGCCCCCGTGCGGCCGCCCTTCCCGGAGTCGGCCTCCTCGGTGCCGCAGCCGGCCAACAGGCCCCCCAGTACGGCGATCGCGACCCATCGGCGAACTCTCAGCGCGGTTCGTGGCATCGGCGGTCCCTCAACGTTCTCTTGCGGTCCCGGGCATGCGACAGCGACGGCGGCGGAGCCCGGGAGCGTTCCCCCGCCACGAGCCGAAACTCTACACATGATTATCATTTCCAATAAAGCGCGCTGCGGGACGGCCCGGAACCCGTCGCCCACCGCAGCACCACCGCCCCCGCGCACCCCAGGAGTTCGCCATGCCGCACCCCGTGTCCCCCGACGCCGCCCCGGCCCCACGGCTGCTGGTCTCCGACCACGTCGCCGGGCGGATCAGCCTGCTGGATCTCCCCGACGGCACCGAGCGGGCGGAGGTGAACCACCGGCACCTCTCCGAGCACGCCGGCTTCCTCGCCCTCCCCGGCGACCTGGTCGCCTGCGTGGACGAGCGGGCGGGCGAGCTGCTGATCCTCGATCCCTACGGCCCGGACGCGGGCCGCCGGCTGGTACGGCGGCGCGTGCCGGTCGCGGTTCCGGCCGAGCATCTCGCGGCGGACCCGGAGGGCCGGCTGCTCGCGGTGACCACCGGCCTCGGGCGCAACGAGGAGGCGTGGACCGGGCTGCTCACGGCCGTCGATCTCGCCGCCCCGGACGGCGCGGTCGCCGTCCGCGTCCGGGGACGGACCGGAGAGCCGGGCGTCACGGTCCTCGGCGGGCCGTCCCCCCAGGTGGTGCTGCGCCACCGCGAACCGGGCGAGCTGCTGACCCTCCGACACGGCGAGTTGATGAGTTCGGCGCCGTCCTGCCCGCGGGCGGAGCCGGTCCGGCGGATCGCCCTGCCGGACGACGACGGGCACGGAGACGCCCATGACCCGCTCACCGGGCGGGTGTTCGCCGCCGCGGGCTCGGGCGTGCATCGCGTACGGCGGCACGGCGACGGGCTCACGACGGAACCGCCGCTGCCGTGGTCCGCCGACGGGCGATCCGGCGGCCGCGGCTACTATCTGCGGCTCGATCCCGTACGGCGCATGCTCTGGTCCTGCGTGCGCGGCGGCTCGGGCGATCCGGGACGGTGGCCGGAGTGGTCCAACGACGCCTGGTGGCACCAGCTCGACACGGGGGCCACGGGCCGCCTGGAGCTGGGCCCCGGGCTGGTCTTCCGGCTCGCGGTGTCCGCTCGCCACATCGCGTACACCAGGATCCACCCCGACGGCGACGAACTCGTCCTGCTCTCCGCGCCCCGGGAAGCCGAGGCCCGGCCGGACGTGTGCGCTCGGCTGCCACTGCCCGCCATGACCGGTGCGCCCCGGCCCGGCGGGACGCCGTGGGACGGGGTCCAGCGGCGAGCGGTCGCCGCCTCACCCGGCGCGGGCCTGATCGCGGTGAGCCGGGGAGGCCACGGGGAGGTGCACGTCGTCGACGCGGACCGCCGGGCGCAGGTCACAACCCTGGCCGTCCCTACCCCGCTGGACGACGGCGGCCACCTGGCCCTCGTCACCCCCGGGGACGGGGCGCACGCGGATCCGGTGGGCCGCTGAGACCGGTGGGGCGGGCGGCGGCCACGTCGCGCCGCCGCCCGCCCCGTGCCTCCCCTTGCGACCTGGCTCACCAGGAGGACTTGGTCACCCCCGGCAGGAACCCCGCGTGGGCCTGCTCGCGCATCCGGACGCGGGAGAGGCCGAAGTCGCGGAGGTAGCCGCGCGGCCTGCCGTCCACACTGTCGCGGTTGCGGACCCGGGTGGCGCTGGCGTCACGCGGCTGACGCCGCAACTCCGCCACAGCCGCGGCACGTTCACCCTCCGGAGTGCCGGGCCGCCGGATGATCTCCTTCAGCTCGGCCCTGCGGGCCGCGTACCGTTCGACGGTCGCCCGCCGCTTCTCGTTCTGCGCGATCTTGCTCTTCTTCGCCATCAGACCTTCCCTCCCCGCGCCCGGATGCGCGCCACTGCGGCTTCGATGCCGATGCCGTCGATGGTCCTGATCGCACGGGCGCTCAGCGTGAGACGCACGTGGCGCCCCTCACTCGGCAGCCAGTACCGCTTGCGCTGGACGTTCGGGTCGAACCTGCGGGACGTACGGCGGTGCGAGTGGGAGATGTTGTTGCCGAATCCCGGCTTCGAGCCGGTCAGTTGACAGTGGGCGGACATGGAAGAACCTGCCTCTCCTACGGAACGGTCCATTATTGAAAATGGAAACCATTGCCATATAGTAGCGCCCATGGCTCGCAACGAAGTACGCCCGATCATCAAGCTCCGGTCCACGGCAGGCACCGGCTACACCTACGTCACGCGCAAGAACCGGCGGAACGACCCCGACCGGATGGTGCTGCGCAAGTTCGACCCGGTCGCCCGCCGCCACGTCGACTTCCGCGAGGAGCGCTGAGGCCCGGCCCTCCCGCACCACCCCACCCGACTCCAGCGCCTCCGACCCGATCCCGAGGACATCGCCATGAAGCCCGGAATCCACCCCGCCTACGGCCCCGTCGTCTTCCGCGACAAGGCCGCCGACTTCGCGTTCCTGACCCGCTCGACCCTGACCAGCGCCCGCACGATCACCTGGGAGGACGGCAACACCTACCCCGTGGTCGACGTGGAGATCTCCTCCGCGAGCCACCCCTTCTACACGGGCACCGCCCGCGTCCTGGACACCGCCGGACGCGTCGAGCGCTTCGAGCGGCGCTACGGGCGCGGTGAGTCCCGGTGAGCCCGCACCGCGCGAAGCTGCCCGTCGTCATCGTCTGCGGCCTGCACGCCGAGGCGCGCCGCGAGGTGGTGGAGGGGCTGCTGCGGGACGTGCCGCACAGTGTGGCCCTGCACCACGATCTGTCGAGCGCCGGCGGCGGCACGGTCCGGCGTTCGCTGCGTGACGCCGGCGGCGAGCTGGCGTCCGATGAGGCACGGCTCGTGAACGACTGCGCCTGCTGCGCGTTGCGCGAGGACCTCGTCCCCGAGCTCGAACGGCTCGCGGGGGACGGGCGCACCCGGCTCGCCGTCCTGGAGCTCTGGGACTCCGTGGAGCCGAGGTCCATGGCCGAGGTGATCGCCGCGCACACCGAGGCCGCCGAGGTGACCAATGTCTTCGCGGCCGTCGACCCCGCACTCGTCCTGCCCTGCCTCTCCAACGGCGACGACCTCGCCGAGGCGGGGCTGGCCGCGGCGGCCACCGACCGGCGGACGGTCGGCGACACCTGGGCCCGGCAGGTGGAGTACGCGCCCGTGCTCGCCGTGACACCGAACCCGGCGGCCGACGAGGAGGACCGCGCGCTGCTCCGGCAGCTCAACCCGACGGCACGTCACTTCACCTCAGGCTCGCTCGACTTGGCACGATGCACGTTCGCCGGGTTCGACGTGGAGGCGGCTGCCGCCGCACAGCATCCCGCGTGCGCGCTGCTCCCGCAGGAAGCGGACGAGGCCGGGGTCACCACGCTCGTCTGGCGACGGCACCGGCCCTTCCACCCGGGGCGCCTGTTCGACGCCCTGGAGGAGGTGAGCTGTGCCGCCGCCCGCAGCCGGGGACGGTTCTGGCTGGCCGACCGGCCCGACACGCTGCTCTCCTGGGACGCGGCGGGCGGGGCGCTCTGCGTGGAGAACACCGGGCCCTGGCTCGCCTCCCTGCCGGACGCCGCCTGGTCGATGGTGCCGCCCTACCGGCGGGCGGCCGCGGCGCTGGACTGGCATCCCGAGCACGGCGACCGCTGCCAGCACCTGGTCTTCGTCTCCCCCGGCCTCGACCGCGAGGGGCTGACCGGACTGCTGGACTCCTGCCTGCTCACGGACGAGGAGTTCGGATCGGGCCGAGAGGGGTGGAAGAGGCTGCCGGCCGCGTTCGACGTCTTCCTCGACCCGGTGCGCTGACCGCCCGCCGGGTCCCGCGCCCGGCACATGACCCTCGTGGCGGCCCGGCCCCTCGCGACACCCGCGACGCGCGTACGAACGGGGTCGTGGCGATGCGGGGCCCTGTCGGCTCGGGGTGCGACACGGTGGCGGCGCGGTGACGATGGAGGTATGGGCAGAGACACTCCCGGAGAGGGCGCCTCCGGTCCGGCGTCGTCGGGCACGGGAACGGCGGGCCGGCGGGGAGGCCCGCCGCATCAGGGCCTCGCTCTCGCCGCCATGCTGTTCGCCGTGTCGATGACGTTCATCGATCAGACCATCGTGGCGATCGCCGCTCCGGACATCATCGACGAACTCGGGCTCACCTCCTCGCAGATGCAGTGGGTCGTCAACGCCTATCTGCTGACGCTGGCCGCCTTCTTCGCGCTGGGCGGGCGATTGTCCGACATCTTCGGGCACCGCCGCGTGATGCTGATCGGCACCCTGGTCTTCGTCATCGCCTCCGCGCTCTGCGGCGCCGTGCCGTCCGGGGACGTCGCCCAGGCGTGGCTGATCGGCTTCCGGGCCGTCCAGGGCGTCGGCGCGGCGCTGATGTTCCCCGCCGCGCTCGCCGTGGTCATCGCCGTGTTCCCGGTGGAGCGGCGCGGGCGGGCGCTGGCCCTGTTCTTCGGGGTGTCCGGCGCGCTGACCGCGATCGGCCCCCTGCTGGGCGGCTGGCTCACCGCGTGGACCTGGCGGGCGATCTTCTGGGTCAACGTGCCGGTCGCCGTCATCGCGATCGTCCTGGCGCTGCTGGCCCGCATTCCGGACCGGGCCCGGCGCGAACCGCTGGATCTGCCCGGGGCCGTGCTGGTCGCCGTCGGCATGGGGCTGACGGTGCTGGGGCTGCAGCAGGCGTCGACCTGGGGCTGGGGCTCCGTCGCCACGTGGGTCTGCATCGCGGGCGGGCTGCTGGTGCTGGCGGTCTTCTGCCGGTTCGAGCTGCGGGCCCGCTTCCCGCTGATCAAGCTGCGGGTCTTCCGCGACCTGGCGTTCCGCGTCGACAACGCCGTGCTGTTCTTCGCGATGATGGCGTTCGTCCCGGTGTTCTTCTTCGCCTCGGTGTACGCGCAGGTCTCGCTCAGCGCTTCGCCCAACCAGGCCGCGCTCTACCTCCTGTACTTCTTCATCGGCTTCGGGCTCGCCTCCCAGTGGGGCGGCCGGATCCTCGACAAGCGCGGGGCCCGTCCCGCGATGAAGCTCGGCACGGCGCTCGGCGCGGTCGGGTTCGCCCTGTGGGCGGGGAAGCTGACGACGCTGTCCATGCACGACCAGTGGCTGTACGCGGCCATGGCCGGCGCGGGCATCGGCCTGCTGCTGGCCCCGGCCTCGACGGACGCGGTGAACCGGGCGATCGACGCCAGCTACGGCGAGGTCACCGGTATCACCCAGACCGTGCGGAACTTCGCGGCCAGTATCGGGCTGGCCGTGTACGGCACCATGCTCACCCATACGACGATCACCAAGGTGGACGGGACCCTGCGGGACAAGGGCGTGCCGGACGGCGAGTCGCACGGCATCGCGGAGTCCGTCGCACAGTCGGTGACCGGGCAGGCGGATTCCCGGGGACCGACGGGTTCGGGGTCCGTGGCCGACACCGTACGGGAGTCGATGCCGGCGATCCGGATGGATTTCGCCGAGGCGAACCAGTGGGTGTTCTACGGGATGGCCATCGCCCTGGGCATCGCCTTCCTGGTCTCGCTGCGCCATCCGGGGACCCGGGTGACCGAGGAGGCGGCTACGCGGCCCCCGGTGAAGCCGGGAGGCTGACGGTCCGGGCCGGACGGGCGGACCGAGCGCGCGTCGGCCGGGAGGCCGGGAGATGTGCGGCAACCGACCGGGACGGATCGCTGCCGGCCGCGGCGGAACGGCTCGGGCGATCGCGGGGCTCCCGGTCGTCGTGGACGGGGGCGTGTGCGGGGCACGCCGGGTGGGGCGGGCGGGTCCGACGCGGGCACGGGGACGGTCTCGTACGCCGTCACCCCGGTGCCGCCGGGGCCGGACCCGGGTGGAGCGGGAGGGTGGGTCAGAAGGCGAAGACCGTGTGGCCGTTCGTGCTGCCCGCCATCTCGCAGGCGTTGCCGTACGTGGTGCTGAACCGGACCGGCTTGCCCTGCCAGACGCCGTCGGCGGTCACGACGATCGGATCCCACTGACGGGTACAGGTGCGGTTCGACGGGCCGGCGGCCAGCTCGGAGAACTGCCCCCGGACCTCGGCCAGTTCCTTGCACGCGGCGACGGGATCCGGGTGCGTCCCCGTGGCGGTGGGGGCGCAGCTGAGCGTCACGGCCCGCTCGACGGTCGCGGTCAGCGGGTCCTCGCCGCGTGCGACGCCGAGCACGAGAGCGGAGGGCGCGTAGAGGCTCTTCGCCCGCGCCGGTGCGGCCTGCGCGGTGGCGGCGGCGAGACCGCCCAGCAGAAGCGCGCCGGCCGCGAGGGTGGCGAAGGTGGCGTGCGGAATGCGTCGCATGAGAGGGGCTCCTTGATCGGGTGCGTGATTGCGGTCAGGAGTCTTACGCATGCGGACAGTAGGCGCACATCGACGGCCGCCTTCCGGCCGCAGACGCGCGTTCGAGCCGACCGAATGGTCATTCGGGCAGCTCAGAAGGGCGGGGCAAGCTGTCCAGCATATGGACGTCTCCCGGCAGTTCAATCCAAAACAACCGCCTGACCTGCATAGATCCCGCGTCGTCACCCTACGTCCCGTCGGCGCTTCGGCCGGAAAGTGCCGCCGTCCGGGCTCCGCGCGGGAGGCGATGCCCGGGAATCCGCGAACGCGGCTGTGCCGCGCGGTCATCGACCGCGCGGCACAGCCGCGTTCCGGTGTTCCGGCGAGCCCCCGCCCCCTGTGCCCGGTGAGGCCCCCGGTTCAAGCGCGGGTCACACCGTCTCCCGCACCCGCTCCTCGCTCTCCTCGGCCCGCTTCAGCATGTCCTGCCAGTAGGCGGCGGACCCGGCAGCGGAGGCGCCCTCCTGCGTCCAGGACTGCTGGTTGGCCCCGGCGGGTCCGGCGATGTTCTTCCAGATCCCGTCCGCGCCCTCCGCGGCGGCCGCCGCGACCGCCGCCCAGTGCTCGGCCTGCGCCGCGGCCGCGGTCTGCTCGTCCGCCCAGGTCCGGTACGCGGCGCCGGCCTGGTCCGCCACCGAGCGCCACGCCGCCTCGGCCTCGGCCCGCGCCTTCGCCGCGTCGGCCGCGCCCTTGAGCGCCTCCTCCGCCGCGAGCGCCTTCCGGAGCAGCAGCGTCAGGGCATGGTGGCGGCGCGTCTCCCCGTCCGCGATCCGCAGCCGGTGGCCCTCCAGGTCGAGGGTGGCGCCGGTGGCCCACCCGTAGCCGAAGAACTCCGCCACGTCGGCGTCGGTGGCGCCCGGCCGCAACGCCCACTGCGCGGCGGTGCGGACCTCGCCGCCGGGGTCGGTCGCGGCGAGCGCCGCGACGAAGTCCCGCTCCCTGGCGGCCACTTCCTGCTGGTGCTCGGTATCGGCGGCCCTGACCTCGCGGTCGCGCTGCTGGGCCCGCTCGTATCCGGTGCTGACGAACGCGGCCCGGTCGGGGTCCGTGCCCTTCAGCGCCGTCCTGGCGGCCGCGTTCACCTGCGGCGAGAACTCCGGTGTGTGGGTGGCCGCCACCCGCTCGCAGAACAGCCGGCTGCGGGTCCGGGTGTCGCGCAGACGCTGCTTGGCGAGGTCGTAGCCCCCGCCGGGGGCCAGCCACGCCTCGATCGCGGCGTCGCCGAGCGTGCTGCGCAGCGCGTTCCACGCCGAGGTGCGCAGCTCGGCGGGGAGCCCGGACTTGGCGATGCGCAGGACTTCGTTGCGCGCCGCCTCGGCCGCCAGGGCGGACAGGGCGGGCGTCTCGTCGGCGGCGACGGCCCGGGCGGTGCCCGGAGCGTCGGCCCAGGCCGGGGCGGACCCGGCGAGCGGAGTGCCGAGGGTCAGCAGGGCCACGGTCAGGGCCGTCGCGGCCCGGCGTCCGGCGCTCATGCGGGCCACGCGATCGGCTTGACGCGCCACAGCTGCGCGTCGGTCTGGTTGCAGGTCCACTGGCGCACCGGCTTGCCCTGGACCACCTCGCTGTTGGGTATGTCCAGGCAGCGGCCCTCGACGTGGGTGGGCCGGAGCTGGTAGAGCTTGCGGACGGGGTCGACGAGCTCCACCTGCCAGCGCGTGTGCTTGCCCCCGGAGCAGGTGCCCAGGCGCACGCCCGCCCCCGCGGCGGTGCCGGCGTCCGCCACTTCGAGGCAGTCGCCGTTGCTCTCCCAGCGCAGTTCGAAGGTGGAGTCGCCGATGCGTACGGACTCGAACACGGCGGGGAAGATCCAGTCGGTGTGGCAGAGGTCCAGGTAGGTCTGGTTGTTGGGGGCCGCCCCCACGCAGAACCCGCCGTTCGCCGTCTGGAGCTGTACGTACGTCTTGTCGGCCGCGTGGGCGGTGGTGGTCGTGCCGACGAGGGCGGTCAGGCCGGCCGCGAGGGCCAGCGCGGCTCGGACGATCCGTGCCATCGTGAAGTTTCCTTTCTGTTCGCCTGTTCCGGGGATACGGATGGCGGTGTCGTCACGAGACGGATGCCGTCGCGGTCCAGCGCTGGGGCGACACGTTCTGGCATTGGCCGATGCCGGGCTGTACGCCGTCGGCGGTGCTGTAGTCGGGAACGGTCAGACAGTAGGCGGGCTGGTCGACAGGACGCAGTTGGTGGAGGCCCGTGGTCATGTCGACGAGCACCATGCGCCATCGCTGAGTGGACAGGTCGGAGGTGCACCACTTCTGCTGGACCTTCCAGTTCAGGTCGGCCCCCGTGGTCAGGCATCTCCCGCTGTGCTTGGCCTGGATCATGAAGTAGCCCTGTCCGGCGGGCTTCAGGGCGAACAACTGGTTGTCGCCGGTCGCGCAGGTCGACTGCACGGCCGCGGCGCCGTTGGCGAGGCTTCCGCCGGCGACGGTGAGGCATTTGCCGCTGTGCTCGGCCGCGAAGCGGAAGTAGGTCGTGTTCGGTTCGGCGTGGGCGGTGGTGGCGCCGCCGAGCAGGGCGGCGAGGCCGGCGGCTGCGGTGAGTGCGGTACGGGCGATCCGTGCCATGGTGATGTCCGATCTCTTTCGTGCGGTGGTCCGGGCAGGCGGGGTTCAGGGGGCGAGGGGCGGCGCGACCTTCCAGACCCCGCTCCTCTCGACCCAGCCCGAGGCGCTCGACGTGATCGCGTACATGTCCCCGAGATTGTGGGCGAGCCACCGCTCCTGCGGTCCGACACCCCAGACGAACCCGATCGCCGAACCGTTCTTGCGCTTGCACCAGGTGGCGCCGGTGCGGAAGGCCGAGGTCCGGTCGTCGGCGGCGATCTTGAGTCGCAGGGAGGACGCGGTGGTCATGAGGTAGTAGCCCGGCTTTCGGACCGACTCGAACGACCAGCAGCCAGGCTGACCGGCGAGGGAGGGCACGACCGTCCAGGTGGCGTCCTCACGGTCGGCCAGCGGGCTCCTGCTGTCGACGGGGGTGATGAACGCCGCCCCCTTGTCCGCGGTGGACTGGCGGATGTTCCAGCCGGTGGCGTCCACGTCGAGCGACTGGATGGACTGCCGCTTGAGGCGGTACTGGGTGTCCTCCTTGAGGAACGCCGCCACCTGGGCGTCCGTCCCGGCGAGCGCCTTCTTCGCGGCGGCGACCAGGTTCGGGTGCATCCCGCCGTTCTCGGCGGCGGCCTGGATCTGGAGGGCGAGGCGGCGGTCCGCCTCGGCGGCCTTCTTGCGCCGGTTCTCGTCGTCGAGCTTGTACGCCGCGTCGGCCCCGGTGTGGATGAACGCCTTCCACGCGTCCGGGCTCGGGTTCAGCACGGCGCGCTGGGCCGCCGCGTACAGTTCGGAGCCGTGCAGGTCCGCCGGGGCCAGGCGGAGCAGTTCGCGGATGAAGTTGTCGCTGCTGAGGACGAGCATGCCCTCGGTGGGCGTGATGCGGAACAGGGCGGCGGCGGTCTTCCGCGCGGCCAGCTCCCGCTGCCGCTCGGCCTCTTCGCGGTCGCGCTCCTCCAACTCCTTGAGCTCGTTGGCGACATCGGTCCGGTGGGCTTCGCGCACTCCGTTGACGATGTACTCGCGCCACTCGGCCGGCTCTCCGGCGAGGGCGCGGATGCCGGCGGCGCGGACCTCGGGGCCCGAGGCCGCGTGTTTGATCACGGCACGGATGAAGTTGTCGTCGTTGAGGGCCAGCAGCTCGGGGGTGCTGGGGATGCCCACCACCTGCAACGCCTGGGTCTTGGCGAGCCGGGCCGCTCGTTCGGCCTCCGCCTTGTCCCGTTCCCGCTGCTGGTCGAGCCGGTACGCGTCATGGATGCCGGTGACGATGAAGGCCACGTGATCGGCCGGGGCGGAGCTGAACATCGCCTGCTCGGCCGCGACCCGTACGGAGTCGAGCAACTCCCCCGCGTCCCTGGCCTTCTGCCACAGGGCGTGGATGAAGTCGTAGTCGCTGAGCAGGAGTACGTCGGCGGTCGGGTCGAGACGGACCACGGCGGCGGCGTTCACCCGCTGGGTGTCGGTGGTGCCGATGCCCGCGGCCCGGGTCGACGCCTCGGCCGTGGGGCCGGCGGCGAGGACCCCCGGGGCGGTGGCGCCGAGCGTCGCGGCGAGCGCGGTGGTGATGACGATGCCGCGCGTGACGGTCCGTCGCACTCTCGCGGGCGGGACAGAGCTCTTCTTCATACTGTTTCCGTGATCCCTACTACCGTCGCCTGAGGGCGACTTGACGAATGCAGGGTGAAATCTGAGCAGGAAGGACCGCCCGCTCCTGGCGGAAGCGAGCGGAAACCGGAGCGCGCGCCGTCATCACCGACGTAATCGCGCCGACAGCTCCGGTGAATCCCCCTGAAAGTGAACTAATTTCCCCCCGAATCCGGCGTTCCAACCGGATGTGAGGGTGACCTTACTCGGAATACGCCGGGCGCGGCAACGCCCATTCCGCGACATGCCGCCGACGAACCCGCGGTCCGTTCCGCGAGGCACCCGGGCCCGGCGCTTCTCACCGGCCGGGCACACGCCCCGGAGGCTCGGCGAACTCACGCCAGCCAACAGAGGTGACGTGTCGTCAGGAGCAGTTCTGTACAGCGACTTTTGAGCCATCGCCGAATCGGTCTCTTTCCGCCCGGGTTGCACAGGCGCCCGTTGCGACGATCTTCCGCAGGGGTTACGGTGACGCAGCCGACCTGCTCGGTCGGCATGCTGGGAGGGGAACCACCGGGGTCATCGCACTCCGGCGTGTTGTGCATGCGCTGGGGAGCGGCGAGCCGCAGGGGGAAAAGCATGACCGACAGCTGCGCCCAGGCCCCGTAGTGCCCATTTCACCTTCGCTGCCGGGTGCCGCGCCATTGTTCGGTCTCGGGTGGTCCCGCCCCGCGAAATCGACTCGATCGCCTGATCCGCAGGCGCGAATTCCCTCTCCTTCACTGATGCCATAAAGCCGTCGGGACACAGTCAGGACTGATACCCCGACATCCACCGGGCCCGAAGCGGGGCTTCGCGCCGGCGCGGCTCCCGGGCCAGGAACGCACGGAGACGGGCATCGCCATGCCCGTGTGACCACAGCCTGCCCGGACGCTCCTCCATTCCTTTCGGGCCGGTCGGAATTCTCATTCTCTGGAGGCTCTCCTTGCTGGGCAGACTTCGACCGCCGGGCCGTCGCAGACGTATGCGCGAAACCGTTCCCAAGGCATTGTCCGGGCTCGTCGCCCTGACGCTGCTGGGCGGACTGGCCGCCCCCGCGTCGGCCGCCGCCCCCACGGCCGCACCGGCCGATCTCGCGGCTCTGCGCCACGTGGTGAGCGCGCTGGCCGACGGCCCCACGCCGGCACCCACGGCACTGGAGGCGCTGAGCGCCGACCGTGACCGTCAACTCGTCGAGGACTTCGCCGAGTTCGATGAGGAGGAAGAGGTCCGCGAGGCCGCCCGGGCGGCACTGGAGAGCAGCGACCCCAACGCCATCCGTGACTTCCTGGAGCGCGGCGAGGCCGAGGCCCGGCAACGGGCGAAGGACAAGCGGGAAGCAGTCGACCGGGACAATCGGACGAAGATCGAGGCGCTGCGCGGCACGGGTGGCCCCTTCTTCAACGCCGAGGTGGAACGGGTCCTGAAGGGCGATGCCCGGGACCGGGCCGACTTCCTCGCGTTCGGCGCGGACATCGCCCGGCAACGGGACAAGGAGACCGAGCAGAACCAGCGGGAGCGCGCCGCCGAGAACCGCAAGCGCGTGGAGATGCTGGTCGCGGTCGGCGGTCCCGAGGTGAAGCGGACCGCGCAGGCCGTGCTGGCCACGAACGACGACAAGGCGATAGCGGAGTATCTGGAGAAGGGCTATCTCGCCGCCGCCGCCAAGGACGCCGACGACCGGGCGGCCCATGAGAAGGCGCAGCAGGAAGCCCTGGAGGCCGCGGAGCGGCTGCGCGACCTGGCGGAGAAGACCGCGCGTGCCGCCGACGCCCGCGGAAAACTGATCACGGCTCACGGGGCGGCGGTCAAGGCCCTCAAGGAAGCCTCGAACGCGATGAGCGCGGCCGCGGCGCAGTCACGCGCGGCGGACCGGCTGCTCGACGCGGACCGCGCCGGCAGGAAGGTGTCCGACTACGGCCCGGTCAAGGCGGAGGTCGCCCGCCAGGTCGGCATCGCGTCGGCCTCGGCGAAGGCGGCGCAGGTCGCGGCCGGCCAGGCCAAGGTCCAGGCGGACGTGCTGGTGGAGACCGGGCTGACGCACGGTGTGCAGTGGTCGGAGGTGGCCACGGACATCGCCGCGGCGGCCGACGCCGCCTCCACCGCGTCCGCCACGGCCCAGCACGCGGTGGACGCCACCGCCGCCGACGCTGCGGGCCTCGGCTCCGCCCGCGAGGCGGAGCTGCACGCCCAGCAGGCCGTCAAGTGGCGGGCCAACGCCGAGCAGCACGCGAAGGCGGCGGCTCAGCTGGCCGCGGCCGCGGCACGGCAGGCGCAGATCGCGGCCACGGCAGCGGCCAAGGCCCGGCAGGCCAGGATCGACGCCGAGGCGGCGGAGAAGGCCGCCTGGGCGCACGCGCAGAAGACGCGGGACGCCCGTGTCGAGGCACAGCGCCAGGCGAAGGTGGCCGCTGAACAACGGGTGGTCGCCCAGCGGGAGCAGGAACTGGCCGCCGTCGCACGGGCGCGCGCCGAGCAGGAGAGCAAGGTCGCCGCCGAGGCGCGGCTGCGCGCCGAGGCGGAGCAGCGGACCGCGTCGGCCAAGCGGGCGGAGGCCCAGGCGGCCGCGGCCACGGCGGCGCAGAAGCGGGCCGAGGCACAGACCCAGGAGGGTGTGGCCGCCAAGGCGGACCAGAAGGCGCGGGGCGACGAGAGGACAGCCCGGACCGCCCGCGACAAGGCCGTCGAGGCCGAGCGGCTGCGCGACGCGGAGGAGGCGCGGGCCAGAGCGGCGGAGGCTCTCGCCGCGGCCGCGCAGGGCACCGAGCACGCGCAGGAGGCCAGCAACGCCGCCACCGAGGCCCGAGCGGCGGCCAACGCGGCGAAGACCGCCGCAGGCCAGGCCCGCGCCGCCGCCGACGCCGCCTCGGGTGCGGCGGTCAGGGCGCGGCAGGCGGCCATCGAGGCGGACGGCGCGGCCGGCAGGGCACGGGCCGCCGCCGCTGAGGCGTCGGCGCACGCCTCGCGCGCCAACGCGGCCGCCAACAAGGCGGAGGCCGCAGCAGCGGCCGCCGGCGCGGCGGCGGGCCGGGCGGAGTCGGAGGCGGCCCTCACCCGGGCCGCCTCGCAGCGGGCCGGCGCCAAGGCGGCCGAGGCCACGGCGCAGGAGGCCCGGGCCGGTATCGCCGCGCACGAGGCGTCACGGCTGGCCGGGCTGGCCGCCGTCCAGGCCAACCACGCGCTCCAGGCCGCCCATCGCACCCGGGAGGAGGCCGACGGGGCCACCCGCGAGGCGGCCATGGCCCGGGTGCAGTCAGCGGTGGCCGTCCAGGCCGCCGCGTCGGCCCGCTCCACGGCGGCGGGCATCGCCGACCCCGCGAACACGGCGATCGCCCTGACCGCGCCGTTCAGTGGCACGGACGTCACGGCGGACTTCGCCGCCGATGTGGCCAGGGCGGCGCTGGAGCTGGGGCAGGCCGAGGTCGTCAAGGCGGAGTCCCGCGCGGCGGAGGCCGTCAGGGCGGCCGAGGCGGCGGAGGCCGCGGCGAAACTGGCCAACGCGCAGGTGGCTCCCGCTTTCAAGGCCGCGGCCGCGGCGGCGCGTTCGTCCTCGGACACGGCCCGTTCGTCCGTCGCGGCGATGCGGTCCGCGGCCGACGCCGCCGAGGACGGGGCGAAGGCCCGAGCGGCGGCGGCGAGCGCCGACAAGGCGGACGTGCAGGCACGAGCGGACGCGAAGGCCGCCAGGGAAGCGGCCGACCAGGCGTTCGCGGACGCGGCGGCCGCCCGTACGGCAGCCACCCGGGCCGAGGCCGAGGCCGTCCGGGCCCGGACGGCCGCCACCGAGGCCGAGAACCACGCCACCGCAGCGGCGAGCGCCGCGTCACTGGCCGAGCGGGAGGCGACCGCCGCGCAGACGGCCGCCGCGCAGGCGGAGAAGGACGCGGCCGACGCCGCACAGCTCGCCACCTCCGCCGAGGAGTACGCCACGTCCGCGGAGGCGGCGGCGAAGAAGGCCGACAGCTACGCGAAGGAAGCGGACGCCGCCGCCGAACGGGCCGAGGCGTACCAGCGTGAACAGGAGCGCAAGGCCCGGGAGGAGGCGGCCTCGAAACCGGCTCCGACCACACCGGAGTCCGACCCCGACCTGGTGAAGCAGGCGCTCGAGGAAGCCGGGATCTCCGCCGAGGAGTACGAGGCGGCGCTGGCGATCGCCGGCAAGGACCTCCTCGACTACCTCCTGGAGAACGGGGCCGAGATCCTCGTCGAACTCGTCGCCGGCGACATCATGGAGTGCATCGACGACCCGGACATCGCGACCTGCATCTGGGCCATCATCTCCAACCTGCCGGTCCTCAAGGCGGCGAAGCTCCTCGGGAAGATCCCCAAGATCACCAAGGCCATCCTGGGCATCAGCGCGTTCCTGGACAAGACCGCGGCGGCCCGCAAGAAGGTCAAGAAGGTCGAGGAGGCCCTGGAGAAGGTCAAGAAGGGCGCCAAGTGCCTCACGGACGACAAGCCGGGCAAGGGCGGCAAGAGCGTCTCGGCCGCGGGGCGGCCGGAAGCGGCGGCGAACCATGCCGGCGGTACGTGGGCCCGGAGCACCGCCGCCGACGACGACCCCTCAGTCGAGTGCGGCCCCTACATCTGGTGGCCCTACCGCCCCGGGGTCGACCACACCGACCAGGGCCCCGTGCCGGCTGACGCCGGAATCCCGGCCGGCGCGTTCCTGCGCCCGGGTGACTACATCTTCGTCGTCCGTCTCGACGGCACACTGCGCGCGATGAGCAACGACGACCTGGACGAGATCGAGGACTACCCCGGGCACACGTCGCTGGCCGAGGACAAGCCCGTGCTGATGGCGGGCGAATTCGAGGTCGGCGCGGCCGGTCTGATCACCATGGTCAGGAACTTCTCCGGCCACTACATGCCGCAGCAGAAGGAAGGGTTCACCTCGCTCAAGGACATCACCAAGGCGTCCTTCCTCGGGCACGGATGGGTGTTCCCGGACAAGGCGTGGAAGCTGTACGTCAAGAAGAACCCCTGATCCGCATCGGCTCCGCAGGGGGCGGCCCGCTCGGGCCGCCCCCTGCGGGACCGCCCCCACGACGACTCCTCCCGATACGGTGGCACCGATGACCTCCCCGACCTGTCCGAGCCCCGATGTCCTCCTGGCGCGGCTGGCGCGCGGACTGGGCCTCGCCCCTCCTCCCGCGCACCCCCCGGGCGAGGAGTATCTGCATGAGCTCTCCCGCCGGTCCGGCCTCCGCGACCACGACCTCCTCCTCATCGCCGGACTGCCCTTGCCGCAAGGGGCGTTGGACCTGGAGGGCACAGCGGGCATCTGGGTCCCGTCGCTGGTTCAACACGCCCTCTCCCTCTCCCCCGCCGACCGGCGGCGCCTGCGGGAGCGCGTCCGTGCGACGGCCGGCCAGCCCCGCCCCGCACGGTCCCTTGAACGGCCGCCCGCGGCCCCGGGGCCCGCGGGCTTCGGCTCGCTGCTGGTGTACATGCTCGCCCTGCGCAACCTCGGCCCGTCGGCCGTCGCCTCGACCATGTACCTGGTGTCGGACGTCTGCAGAGCCGCTTCCACCATCCGCAGAATCCGCGACGGTGTGACGGAACTCGACGCCGAGCTTCTACGGGGCTTCGCGGCGGTGCTGGGCGTTCCGGTCTCCGTACTGGCGGCTCTGACCGGGGTGAGCGCCCCGGCGCCGGACGACGGGCTGTCGCCGGACGTGGCGGAGGCGGCGGAGCTGGTCTGGGAGGTACGGCACTTCACCGAACCGGAGGTACGGGAACTGGCGGATTGGGCCGAGGAGTTGGGCCGAGGCTGAGCCGCCCGAACGGACCCGGTGGTCACAGGTGGGCGAGGAGTCCGTCCAGCGGCCGGGGCGGGCGGGTGGGGTCCAGGGCTTCGGTCAGGGCGCGGGCGTAGTGCTCCTTGCGTCCGCCGATGGTTCCCATGAAACGGCGTAGCTGCGCCTCGACCGGCCGTTCCCGCTGGGCCGGCTGCTTCTGGAAGATGTGGAGGGCGCGCAGATCGCCCTGGGCGTCGATGACCCGCTGGACGCCGTCGGTGCCGAGCGCCCGGATCAACTCGTCCTCCAGGTCGGCGTGGCAGGTGAAGAAGCCGAGGCCCTCCAGGTCGTCCCCGGTGAGCGCGGCGCCGAATCCGGTGCGTTCCAGGCCCTGGAGGAAGAAGCGCTGCTCCGCCGCGTCGCAGAGGCCGGCGGGCCGGACGCCGAGGCCGTCCGGGCCGAGGAGCCGCAGGAAGCGGGTGATGCCGGTGGCTCCGCCGAGCGGCACGACCACGACGCCTTCAGCGGTCAGGTCGCGCCCCCGGCGCACGGCGAGGGCCTCGACCGCGGCCCGGTCGCTGACGCCCTCCACGAGGACCACCGTACGCAGGCCCAGCTCGGCCGCAAGCTCGCGGGCGGCGGAAGCCTTCGCGGGGTGCGGTGCGTCCGTGTCGCCCGCCGCCCAGGAGATGAGCGTCTGCCTCAAGCGCGTCGCTGTGTCCACCCCGTCAGTCTCGCACCGTGCCCGGCCGGTCCGACAAGGGTTTTCGCCATCCCGGCGCCCGGCTCTCCGGGGTACGTCAACGGGGCGCGGGCGGCCTGCGCGCCAAGTACAGTCCGACGGCCAGGGCGAGGGCGAGGACGCATCCGGCGAAGGTCAGTCCGGCGTTCCTGAGTCCGATGCCGAGGGTGAGCGCGCCGACGCCGACGACGGGCAGGGAGATGCCGAGGTAGGCGATGACGAAGAAGGCGGACACGGTCGCGGCCCGGTGCTCGGGCGGCGCCGCCGCGCTGATCGCCGCCACCGCGCCGCGGAACGCGAGCCCCTGGCCGAGGCCGCCGCACAGCGCTCCGGCGACCAGCAGGGGCAGCGAGGCGGCCAGCAGTGACGCCCCGACCAGGACGAGCCCGCCGACGAGGACGAAGCAGCCGCCCGGCAGCGCCCGGCGTTCCCCGACCCGGCCCATGAGCGCCTGCCCCGCCGTCGAGGCGAGGAAGACGGAGAAGACGACGAGTCCGGTCAGGGCCAGGTTGTGGACGTCGAGGGTTTCGGCCACGAAGGCGGGGGCGACCGCCGTGAAGAGTCCCAGGAGGGAGAATCCGGCGAAGGCGGCCAGCGCCGAGGTGACGAACACGCCGCGCATCGCGGCCGGGACGGCGATCCCCCGGGGCCGCGGACGCAGCCCCCGGAGCCGGGCGCCGGCGACGGTCTCGGGGAGGAACCAGGTCAGCGCCGCGGCCAGGGCGATCAGCGTCAGATGCGCGATGAAGGGGAGCCGCAGGGGCCAGGGGGCGTACTCCGCGAGCACGCCCGCCAGAAGCGGACCGCACCCCAGGCCGCCCATGTTCGCCGCGGTCGCCGCCAGCCCGGCCCGGGCCGCGCGGCCCGGTGGGGCCAGTTCCATCACCGTCACGGTCGCCGCGCCGCTCAGCAGCCCCGCCGCGAAGCCGGAGAGGAGCCGGCCGGCGAACAGGGCGGCGAGCCCGCCCTCGAAGAGGAAGCAGAACGCGCTGGCGGCCGAGAAGCCCAGGGCGGCCAGGAGCACGGGCCTGCGTCCCGCCTCGTCGGAGACGTTCCCGGCGAGCAGCAGGGTGGCGATCACGCCGAGGGCGTAGACGGCGAAGACGACCGTCACCATCAGTTCGGAGAAACCGAGTTGGGCACGGTAGAGGCCGTAGAGCGGGGTGGGGAGCGTGGTGCCCGCCATGCCGATGGCGAAGACGGCCGCGGCGGCCGGGTAGCCGAGGCGTCCCCTCCGGCGGGCGGGGCCGGCCGTCCGGCCCGTGCGTCCGGCCGCGGGTCCGCCCGGGTGACGGTGGGTGTGCTCGGCGCCGGGCGTTCCCCCGCCGCTGTCACGGCCCGCCCGGCCCCGGGGCGGCCCGGCGGTCTCGTCCTCTCCGCGCTCTCCCATGGCGCGAGCGTAGCCGTGGGAGGTGCGGGCCGCGCGTCCTGCGGGCGGGCGGAGCCCCTTCACGGCCCGAGGGGCGGGGCCGTACGCGGCCCGCGGACACCGTACGGACCCGCCCCCGCTCACACGGTCAGCGCCCGCCGCCGTACCGGCGCTCGAACCCGGCGAACGCCGCCTCCTGCCGCCACTCGGCGGCGGCCTTCGCGTTGTCCGCGAGGTAGCGGGCGCAGGCCGGAGCGGGCTTCGCGACGCCCGGCCGGGAACCGGCGCAGGCCCGCACCGGGTGGTGGCCGGAGCGGTCGGCGCCGCCGGCCCAGAGGCTGCCGCCGTCGAGGAAGGCGTACGTCAGCGAGGCGCGCGCCAGGTCCTTGAGCTCGGGGTAGCTCAGGCCGTAGGTGGCGCGCGCGTACTGGTACTCGTGGCTGATGTCGATGCGGGAGACGCCGGGGTCGTCGGTGGCCAGGACGACCGGAACGCCGTGACGGCGGTACGCCTCGAACGGGTGGTCGTCGCCCGCGACGCCCAGGATCTGCTTGTTGCTGCTGAACGGCACCTCGACGGCGACACCGCGCCGGGCCATGGTGCGCGCGAGCCGCTGCCAGTCGTCCTCGTGGACGAGGTCGACGCCGTGGCCGATGCGTTCGGCCCCGGCGACGAGGACGGCCTCGCGGATGTGGAACGTCAGGTCCTCGGGCTTGACGAGCCCGGGGGTCAGCTCACCGGCGTGCAGGGTGAGGCGGGCGTCCGGGTACTGGGTGCGCAGGTACTGGAGCATCCGCATCTGGAGGCGGTAGTTGCGCAGGGCGCTCTCCCCGTCCTCCGGCTGGACGAGGTTGACGGCGACGAATCGCGGGTCGCGTTCGGCGAGGCGCATACCGACTGCCATCTGGGTGAACACGCGCTCGTTCGAACTGCCCCGGGAGACCTGGGAGATCCACCGCACGGGGAGGCGGCATCCGGGGGCGGGGCGGTCGGAGTCGCAGCGCGCCGTCTCACGGAACTGGGCGTCGGCCGCGTCCGCTTCGCGTACGGCCTCGGCGACGACCTTGTCGAGCTTTCCTCCGGCGGTCAACTTCCGGTGGAGGGCGGCGGGATCGGCGTCGTAGCCGACCGCGTCCGCGAGCTTCTTCGCGGCGTCGGACGCCGGGGTGACCAGGGTCTCCAGGTAGAACTGGTTCTGCTCCACCACGGTGTCGGCGACGTTCGCGAGCATCTTGCCCCGGTCGCGCGTCGCTTCGCCGAACTTGCCGAAGGTGTCGAAGAAGTGGTCGTGGCCCGACTGCCCGGCGGGGAAGTCCTGCATGGACCAGGCACGGACGACGCGCTGCCGGAACGCCGTGTCCGTACGGGCGTCGGCGGCTGGCCGGGCGCCCGGTCCGCAGGGCGGGCGGACGGCGGTGTCGGTGGCGTCGATGCAGAGGCCGTTCTCGCCCGCGAGCTGGATCAGGTATTCGGTGGTAACCGCACCCGAGAGGTGGTTGTGGAGGTCGCCGCCCTTGGGCAGATCCGCGAAGAACTCCTTGAGCCGGGCCGGATCGCTCCGCAGTCCGTCGAGGCGCTCGTCGGTCCTGCGTTCGGCCGGGGTGGTGAAACGGGCCGGTGCCTGCGCCCCGGCCCGGGGGGAGGGCTCCCGCACGGGCGTCGCGGACGCCGGAGCCGCGGGGAGCAGCGCGACGAGGGCGAGGAGACCGAGCCCGGCCGGGAGCAGGGATGAGGGACGGTGAGCCGTCCGAATCGATGAGATCACCGCCGCATGATCGCGTCGGCGGGCCTGCCCGTTCCCCCGAATCGACGCCGGGACACCAAGATCCACTCGTTCGGGTGGGAGGCCCGTCACCGCCTGGAGAACGGCGCACCGGTCTCCGCCCCGCAGTTCGACGGGCGGTCGGCCCGGCCCGATGCGGTTTGAGGTACGCCACCGAGTGGAAGGCCGGCCAGCGCGACCTCAGCCCCAGCTCCAGGCGGCACCTTGACTCGCTGACGAGACCGCTCCTCGATCACGCGTGCAATCGGTGAGGTACGGTCCCTGCTCGGCGAACGTGGCTGCACCATCACCGCCGGCCTGCGACTGCGTACTCTCGCCGAGGTCATCGACTTCCTCGGCGCGAGTGGGCAGACCGGCACCATCGACGGCACCGAGACCCGAGTGCGCCGCCCGGCCGCCGGGCGCAAGGACCGGGAGAAGTGCATCTCCGGGAAGAACAAGCAGAACGCGCCTCGCCGTCCGCCGGGAACGCCGCACTGAACTCCACGACGCTTTCGTCTCTCTGGCCTGCCGCCTGATCTGCTGCCGACGCCTCAAGAAGACCCGCACGTGATCGTGTCACGAGCTCTCAGTGGTTCAGCCGCGCCTCAGCCAGGCGGACAGACTGAATAGGCGCCACAGTGTGCGCCAGTCGCGATGCTCCAGATTGTCCAGGGCGCCGTCCTGCAGGATGCCCGTCCCCTTGAGTGGCCCGTCGGTGATGGCGGCGGAGAACTGGAGCCAGTTCTCCGCCATCCAGTCGGCGTAGGAGAAATGATCGTCGAAGCCTACCTTCGGTTCGGTGAATGCTCCTGCCAGCGGGGTGTTTCGGAACGAACGCCGCAACAGCGGCTTCGAGCCCCCTGGTCCGAGGCGCTCAGTCACCGGGAGGCTGTAGACGGCAGCCAGCAGGTCGAGGTCGAAGAAGGGAGACCTGACCTCCACCTGTCGTGCCATGCCGTTCTCGTCTGTAGCTCGGAAGTTGTCGTAGGTCATCAGCCGGAACATATCGAGAGCCTGGCCGAAGAGCACGGGGTCGCTCGATTCCGCCCATGCGTAGGGGAAGGGCTTTTCCAGCGGATCGGGAAAGGACGCCGATACGCGATCCGCCAGGTGCGGCGCGGCGTTTTCCTCGACGAACCGGTGCCAGGCGCCCGAGCGGTTCCACCGCTCCCAGGCGGACGACGCGAGCCAGTGCTTCGTCGGCGCGGGCTCCTGGGCTCGTAGCGCCGCATACCGGGCGTATCCTCCGAAGACTTCATCGGCTCCGTGCCCTCCGACCACGACGGCGGAGTGCTCCCGTGCGGCGGCGTGCAGGGCGTCGTTGTGCAGCACCAGAGGTTCAGCGGCTGGGCCGTCGAGTGTCGAATTCAGAATATCCACGGCGCCCTGGACCGTGGGCATCCGGAACGGGACCTCGGTCAGTCGGACGCCCAGAAGGGGCGCAAGACTCCGCGCCCGCCGGAGGTTCACATCGGTGACTGGAGACAGTTCGGAGTAGACCGTGATGACCGCGGCGGCGCCCGCTCCGTCCAGGGCCGCTGACAGGACTGCCGCAGAATCCATGCCGCCGGAGAATCCCACCGCTACGGGGTGGTCCGCCACCAGCGCCCGGCGTTGGGCCTGGGCGAGAACGGCGTCGACCTCCTCCTGCGAGGCCGGCGCACTGCGCAGTGCCGAGACAGGAGCCAGCGACGCCGTGTGCCGGGGCCCGAACGACTGAGTCCCCAGGCGGAGCACTGAGCCCGCCGGGACCGCGAAGATCTCCCGGTAAAGGGTTCGGCCCGTCGGCACTCGCCCCAGCCCCAGGAAGGCCAGCGCCGCTTCTTCGTCCAGGTTCAGCAGGCCTGGCGGCAGAGCTGCGGCGAGGCACCGTACCTCCGATGCGAAGGCGAAGAAGTCGGGGCAGTCGAAGAAGTAGAGGGGGCGCTCTCCCAGCCGGTCACGTGCGAGCGTCAGCTCGCCCGACTGGCTGTCCCACAACGCGACCGCGAACGGACCGCGCAGTTTCTCCAGGGCGCCGATCCCGTGCTCGGCGTACATTTCCAGCGCGACCTGGAGGTCTCCTGGCAACAGAGGGCGTGTTCGTGCGGCGGGAAGCTGCTGTTCCAGTTCCTTGTAGTTCAGGATCTCGCCATTGCCGACCATCACCAGTTCGTTCCGGGAGTCCCGTAGCGGCTGTTGTGCGGCTTCGACAGCGATGACAGCGTGCCGTGCGCAGTGCAGGGCTGCGCGGGTGTCGGCGAAGTCTCCCTGCGAACTTCGCCCGCGGTGGGCGAGACCGGCGCGTAGGCGTTCCATCATGTGGTTTCTGTCGACCCGGGAACGCTGCTTCAGGACGATGCCTCCGATGCCGCACATGGCGTCTTCCTTCCGGTTGGGTGTTGTCTTCCCTCGTTCCGACGGCAGTTCGACCGGCCGGATTGCTCAGTGGGTAAACGTCTCCAGCGCGGTCGTCCTCCCGACCCGTTGTGCGGCAGAGATCAATCCGGGCCACAGACGTGAGAGGGCGGCGAATTCGTGGATGGCGCCGGCCACGTATGCGTTGACAGCACCGGTCTCCTCTTCCAGTCCGGCCAGCCGCACCAGAAGACGCCGGCGGACCTCGCCCGTGGCCGCGTTCGCGGCGTCGCGGTATACGGCCACGAAGTCGTCGGGAATGCTTTCCGCCCCCCGGGCGCCCTCGTGGAGCGCTTCGACGAACAGCTCTCCGTAAGCCCGGGAGTCGAAGTGCCCATCGGACAGCACACGCGCCCGTTCGGCCACGAGCAGGTGGTTGAAGCTGTTCCAGTGGCGGCGCAGTACGGCGTAGCGCACCTCCGCCCGCACGTACCAGGCCAGATGGGAATCGTCGCGCTGCTCCGTGCGCCAGGATTCGTAGGTGTGCCGGGCTGGGAGGCTGTGGTGGAAGACCGGGAGGTCGAGCTGATAGAGCAGTCCCTTCTGGAAGTAGTCGCTGCCGAGGATCCCCACGGCGGGCATCTCTGGAATCCACTCGTACACGCTTCGCATGGCCGCGATCCCCATCTCGACCACACCTGTCAGGTCGCGCTCGGCGTGCTGCCCTCCCAGGAGCGCCGCCCGTTCCCGGACAGGCGGGAGAGGTGGGTGTCGGGCCGGGGCGGAGGGGAGTTGGCTCAGCGCGTCGATACGGGCGGCGTACTCCGTCGAGTCGCGTTCCAGGTCCCTTCGGTCTCGGGTTGGGCGACCCGTGAGGAAGGAGCCTGCGCAGTAGGCCGCAGCGCCGCCCTCGGGGCGGGCGCGACTGAGGAGGTCGGCTTCCAGACGGAGCGGAGAGGCTCCGGTGTCGGGGTCTACCGTCGTGATCTGGTCGCTGTCCCGGCGATGCAGGGAGACCGCACCTTCCAGGGCGGCGACCAGGGCGGCCTTGTTGGGACCTGCCCCGTAGGAACCGGTGGGTTTGACCAGGGCGGTCTGCGCCGTGGCTCGGTCGGCCCCGGTCAGCCCGGAAGCCGCGATCAGTGTGGTGGCCAGACGACGCCAGCCCTGTTGGTCCAGTGTGTGTACGCGCAGGCCCGATTCACGGGCTACCCGCTCGGTCACCTGGCGGTTGGCCCGTGACACCGGCGGCGCGCAGTCGTCGACGACGAGGAGGGTGACGTTGTCTCGCTGGCTCTTCTCCAACGATGCCACTTCGGCGGCCACGGAGTGGAATGCCGCCTCGAAGGGGCGGTTGACCGGCAGATAGACGACCCGGCGGACGGTCGGGGCGAGATGGTCGGGGACGTTTCCCGCAGGGGTGGGCATGGCGGTGAATCGCCTCCTCTCAGTGTGGTCCAGGGGGGGGTTCCGCTGCTGCGGCACATGAGCGGGTGCTGCCACAGCAGCGGAACCGGTCATGGCGGCTACCGATGCTGGCCGGGGTCAGCGCCGAGCCGGCGAGCCGTGTGCTCGAACTCGGCGGCGATGTCGTCCCACGTTCCCGGTGCGGACCGGTCGGGATCGATGGCGGGAGCGAATATCTCCTGGAGCCGCACCTCCGGTGCGGGATGTCGGCGCACGAAGTGGGCCAGGTTGCGGCACCACTCCCGGTACATGTCGGCTGTTACCGGTGTGCGGTGCTCGTGGCGGACCACCGCCGACGGGGCGAAGTGCGTGGTTGCACCGCCCTGCACCAGCCGATAGGCGAGTTCAGCGTCCTCCAGCCCCCAGCCGGTGAACGTCTCGTCGAAGCCCCCGACCGCCTCAAGACTGTCCCGGGGGAAGGAGGCGTTGCAGGTCCAGACGTGGTGCCAGCCGGTCACCATGTCCTCCAGGGAGCTGTCGAGGAGACGGAACAGCTGCTCCCGCTCGTCGCCCCGGACCACCGGTGGGAGGGCCTGCGGGTCGAACCCGTGCTCCAGGCGCACCTCGTCCATTGGCCCGTCGGCGAGTTGGAGACGCCGGCCCGCGACAACGCGGCCGGGGCCGCCTGCGTGCAGCCGGGCGTGTTCGGCAAGGAAGTGCGGCTCCACCACTTGGTCGGCGTCGAGCGTCACCACAAGGCCTCCCGTGGCGAGAGCCAGACCGGCATTCCGTGCCCGGGCCCGACCCGATCTGTCCGTTCGAGGCAGAAAGGTGTACCGCAGGTCGAGTCGGGAGGGGAACTGGGCGATCATTTCGCTTGTGCCGTCGGAGGAACCGTCGTCCACGACGATGACCTCGTACGTGAACGGAGGCCCCGCGTCCGATCCGTGAGCGCCGATCCTCTGGTGGAGGAGCGAGAGAAGACAGCATCGCAGAGTGGTGCGGGCGTTGAACGTTGGAATGATCACGCTGATGCGGACCTGTGCGGCGCCAGGCGGCCTTGTGTCTGCCTGGCTGTGAGGCCGGTCGTCCTCGGTGGCAGTCACTTTCCGGTCGCCCCGTGACGTGTTCCGGGCGACGGAGAACCGCTCGTTCCGCAGGCAGTCGCACGCGGCCCCTCGGCGGCTGCCAGGGCCTCTTCCACCGACTCGGCCACAACCAGCCGCTTGATCACGGAGGAGCTGGCCAGTCCCGTGCTGACCAAGTGCTTCTCCATGAACTCCAGCCAGGCCGACCAGAGACTCTCACCGGCCGGCTGCATCAGGACGACCGGGAACCAGGCAAGTCGGTTGGTGTCCTGGTGGACCAGCACCTCGTACAGCTCGTCGAAGGTGCCGACACCACCGGGGAAGACGAACAGAGCGTCGATGTCGTGGGTCAGGAGTAACTTGCGCAGTGCGAAGGTCGCGACGGTGATGGACCTGGACGGGTCCAGCACGGTGTCGGGTTCCTCACCGGGGATCTCCACCCGCACCGCTCGGGACAAGCCCTCCCCACTGCCGTCCCGCGCGGCCTGCATGATGCCGGGGCCACCGCCGGTGATCGTGGTCCACTTCGCCGCGGCCAGTGCCGTGGCGAGTTCATACGCCAGGGTGTACGCCGGTTCGCCGCGGCGCGTACGGGCCGAGCCGAAGACAGTGGCCACCCGCTCCTGTGCCAGCGTCTGCGATGCCTGGCTCCACTCGCGCGCGGTTTCCACCTCGTGCGCGAGCGACTGAAGCACGGCCACGAGGCCGCTGTCGATGTGCTGCGTCATCGGAATCCCTTTTCTTCAGAGTTCACCGGTCGGTGTGCCGTGGTCCTTCAACTCCGTACGCGAGCCCCGTCCGCAACGCGATGTGCCCTTGATGAGATCGTCTGCGATGGAGGCGGCCACGACGTGCGCCCCGTCGAACGGTGCCCCCACGTCGGGTACTCGAGCTTCGGCCAGTGCCGTCCGGGCCAGGTCCACATAGGCCGTCGTGTAGCCGGTGTCCCCCGCCAGCGACTGGTTGATCTCCCCCACCTGGGCCGCCTTCTGAGCCTCGGGGGCACGGGCGTCCACCGTGGCGTACGGACCGATCAGAAAGTCCCAGATCCCCAGGCGTGAATGTCGCGCCATATGGCGCGATATTAATACTTGGCTCCAGTTTTGAGGCGGTAAGGGAACATAGGGGCACTTGGCGCGGGACACCTCGATGAGGGTGGTCATGCCGGGTGAGCTGAGGACACCGGCGCAGGTGGCCAGTTCACGGTGGAAGTCGCGGCCGGACAACTGGCGGGCCTGGCCGAGCGACCCCAGGGAGAACGTGCCGCCCGCGCGGTTCATGGCAATGCTCAGTTCGTACGGGTCCTGCCGCAGAGCCGTGAGCAGTCCCGCGGCGAGTGCGAGGTAGACCTCTCCGGAAGAGCGCCCGGCCGGGTTGCTCAGGCCGCCGAGCTGGACGAGCAGCCGCCTCACGGAGCGTGGGCCCGGCGAGATGTCGGTCGGCGCTGTTTCGGCGACGATTCCCGAGACGGGAGTCACTCCGGTGATCCCGAGCGCGGTGAGATGGTCAACGCTGCCGAAGACGTCCTGGGCGAAGTACCGATGCACCCTTGTGAGCAGACTGCCGTCCGGAATGTCCGAGGGCTGCCACATGAAGCCGAGGCTGTCGACGTAGTACGTCCGGGCTGCCTCCTCGGAACTTCGGATCAGATCCGGAGCCAGCACGTTCAGCACGGCGTCGATCGCTCCGGTGCCACCGACCGCCTCCGGCGCCAGGGGCCTCACATCGGGCTGCGCGGAGAAGAAGTCGCGGGCGGAGTCCGTTCCGTAGTACTGGACGTCCACACCCCAATGGGTGCGCAGGACTTCGCCGATGCTGTACGCCTTCGAGGCAGGACCGAAGCCGAAGGGGGTGGCCACCACGGCGACCCGTGGCCGTCGTCGTGGATCCGAGGCGGTCGTGGTCGCGTCCTTTGCGTCGGTCATCGCGTGATGTCTTCCGGTGACCGGTTGAGGTAGTCCAGTGCGACCTGGTTGGGCGTGACCTTGAACCGCGAGAAGTGACCCGTGTCCCAGCGCATGCGGCGCACGCCTCGCATCTCGGCGCCAAGCGCCCGCTCCACCAGCCATGCGTGCGGTCCGCCGTGGCCGACGACCAGGACCCGCCGGCCGGCGTGCCGCTCGGCCACCTCGTCGAAGAAGCCGAGCACCCGGGCTCGCGCCGCCTCGTAGGATTCCTCCTCCTCCCGCTCGCACAGATCGCTGTTGCCCCCGAGGACCGCATCCGCCTCAGCGCCAAGCTGTGAGCGGACCTCGTCGAGCTCTACGCCGGCGAGCTGATGGAAGACCCGCTCCCGCAGCCGGTGTTCGGGCTGGGGCGTGACATCGATCGTCGCGGTCACCAGCGAGGCAGTCTGCTCCGCACGACGGAAGTCGGACGTGTAGACGATCTCGGGTGCGAACCGCTCCACAGCGGCGCGCGCCACGCGGGCCTCGTCAATGCCTTGCTCGGACAGACCCATCGCATAGGGATCGGGGTAGATGTCACTGGGGTACTCGGGAGCACCGTGGCGCAGGAAGAGAATGTCGGCCGCTCCCTGGTCAGCTGCCTCGCCCTGGTACGGGGGCTGCAAGTCCAGGAGGTCCAATACGTCGTCCGCCACCTCTTCGGGCTGCTTCCCGTCAAGGGACAGGACGATTCCGCTCGGTCGGAACTGGGCGTGGAGCTCACGCATCCGGTCCTCCTCCATCCGGGCCAGCGGATCGCGGGAGGCGTTTCGGTCGAGCAGATCGGAAAGACTTCCCTCCAGGGTGATGACGATCAGCCGCATACCCTTCCTGTGGAAGCGCAGCTTCTGCGCGGACAGGAAGTCGACGTCCTCGAACACGCCGTCGATCACGGGTACGAAGCCGCTCTCCAGGTATGAGGAGGCGAGATCCAGGCAGCCGAGCTCGGAGGCGACGAGAGTGAAGTCGCTGAAATCCCGGGGCTGTGCCATGTAGCGCACCGAGTCGTTGGAGATCCGGACGGACGGCTTCAAGGCGTTGCGAAGCAGCGCGGCAGTGGTCGTCTTGCCGGAGTTCGGCAGGCCGCGGAGCAGAAGTGCGAAGGATGACATGGGGGGTCTCACCTGTCCTGTGTGAGGTGTTGGCGGCCCGCCGCGATGGCCTCGGCCACTTGGTCGACGGCGGAGTCCGTCACATATTTCGAAGTGGGAATACTCAGAATCCGCGAGGCGAGGCCGACAGCCTTCCCGGGCCACGGGCCGGCAGGGGCGCCGCTCGCGAACTCCCGTCGGTACAAACCGTATTCCACCCAGCTCTTCTTCCAGACCGGCCGGGCCAGCACCCCGCGGCGTGCGAGCTCAACGCGGAACTCCTCCGCCGCCGCGGTATCCCGGGCCAGGACAAGCGTGTGCGATCCGGCGTCATCGGCCGGGTTCTCGCTCTCGATGACGGGGATATCACTGAGCCCGGCCCGCAGCCGTGACCGCCGCTCCCGCTGCCGGGCCAGCGTGTCCTCCAGCCGCACGGCCTGATCCATGACAAGGGCCGCCTGAAGCTCGGTCATCCGCAGGTTGTCACCGATCAGGGCATCCTCGTGGTCCCAGTCCGGCAGACCGTTCTCCTGGCGCACCGCTCCCAGATCCGACAGGCGGTAGACCCGTTCGATCACCTCATCGGGCCCGGCAACGAGTCCGCCTTCACCCGAGGAGATCTGCTTGGCCTGCTGGAAGCTCGTCACAGCGACGTCACCCACGCGGCCGGCGCCCGCCTCTGACGAACCAGCTCCCAGCGCCTGGCACACGTCCTCGATCATCGGTATACCGAGCCGGTCGCAGACGGCACGTATCGGACCGGCCGCAAGGGCGTGGCCCTGGACGTGCACCAGGAGGACCGCATCGAGGTGGCCCACGCTCTTCTCCAGAGCGTCGGCGTCCATGCTCAGGACGGATCCGCCCATGTCGACCGGCACCGGCTCGGCGCCGGTCGCTGATATCGCCATGGCACACGCGATGAAGGCGTAGGCATTGACCGCCACTCGGTGACCGGGGCCGATGCCCAGCGCACGCAGGGCCAGGCGCAGGCCTACGGTGCCATTGGCCACGGCCACTGCCCTCTCCTTGCGGAAGTGCTCGGCGAAGTGCCGTTCGACCAAGGTGTTCGCCGATTCCCGGTCGCTCTCGACGTAGCGGAAGAGCTGTCCGTCGGCGAGCACGCTCTTCAGGTGGCTGAAGGAGTCGGTGTCCTCCTGGGAAAGGTCGAAGAGCTGGTGAGGGTTGATGACGCCCGCTCGGGTCGTCAGGTTCCTTGCAGTCATCGTGGTGATCCCATCTTCACGAGTAGGGGTTCGGTGAGCCGACGGCCTCCGCCTGTCACACGCGTCGTGCTTCCGCGGAACATCGGCAGCGCCGACGGCGGCGTCGCGTGCATGCGCTGAACCGGTCCGTGACACGCCTCCAGCCGCTCCACCTGTTCGGCCGTGACCGAGGTCGCGGGGGCGATCGGATACAGAGGGGTGCGGGTCCATCCGGAGGAGGAGCCGGATGGCGTCGGAGGCAGACGCAACTCCTGGGCCAGCGGCCCACGGAGAAAGGCTTCCACCGCTGCCCGACGCGAGGCCAGCAACCGGTCGGCCCTTGCCAAGGCTTCGGGAAGACGGGCCAGCAGAGGGGCGGGGAACCGAGCGGCACTGGGAGGGCGAAGCAGCTGCCGGTCCGCTCCATCGCCGCGGGAGACCGCTCCGCGGATCAGTGAAGCCGGCCCGAAGAGCGCTCCGCCCGCGCCGAGCGCCACCGGCTTGGTCGAACCGAAAGAGATGACGGCGATGGTCCCAAGCGAACCGGCCGGGGCACCGCCCACCGCCGATCCCCAGGTCTGGGCGACATCCTCGATCACCGGGATGTCCGGCCCCACCGTCTTCATGATGCCGGGCACATCACAGGGCAGTCCGTACTGGTGCACGGCGACGACAGCGCGGGTGCGTGGGCCGCAGGCCAGGGAAACTCCCAGGGGATCGAGCGTCAGGGCTTCCCCCACTCCCGTGAACACCGGGATCGCTCCCCGTCGCACGACGGCGGCGGCCACCGAGTGACATCCCACGTCAGGCACCACCACTTCATCGCCCCGTCCGATGCCCAGCACCTCCAGGGCCGCTTCGAGAGCGGCGGTACCGGAGGCGGTGAACTCGACGGCGGGCTGGGCCATACGACGGGTCAGTTCCGTGACGGCTGCACCGACCGTGACGTGGTCGGCCGCACCAGCGAAGCCCTTGGCGCCTTCGTCGGGCCGTTCCACTTCTGGCGCACCGGACTCACTCGAAGGCATGGCGCAACCCCTTCCCGCCGTCACGGACCGCCCTCATCCGCCTGTCGAAGCCGGTCCGCTCGGCCGCACGCCGCGCGCCGGCCAGCGGGTCGCCGTACCAGAGGTCCACGCGGCTCATCCGGTCGGTGCACAACAGGTCCTTCAGCGAGTCGGGACTTCCGTGCAGATCGACCACCTCTATGCCGCGCCCGCACCACTCCTGGCGCAGCCCCTGCGTGAGCAGATGGACACCGGGTGAGTACCGCCGGTAGGACTCGTCATACGACCATTTCAAGCAGGTCAGGCGGCCTTTGACCCGGGAGTCCAGCCGGAAGGCGACAGAGTGGTCGCCGTCCCGCAGGAAGGTAGCGGTGAGCACCCCTGCCCCGATCAGACCGGCGTACAACCTGTCCTGGCCCTCTCGCGCACGCATGTTCTGCCCGCGGGCGGACTTCCACGAGCGGTCATCGATCCGCAGGACCTCCTCGGCGGCCGCCTCGCCCGACCGGCCGAAAGACAGATTCAGGCCGTCCCGCTCGACGAGCCGCTGTTTCCTGCTCCACTGTGAACCACCGCGCTCGGTCACGCGATCCCACAGGTCGGCGCCGTCGAGCGACCAGTCGATCAGCGAATTGGGTGGCCGCTCCCACACGCTGAACGCGTCCACGACTCCTGCCTCGGCCAGCGAAGCGTCCACCAGAGGGAGGTAGACAGGGAGCCCGGTGGCATCTGCGGCCGCGGCCACCAGAGCAACCAGGGGCAGGGGGACGGTGCAGTCCGCGAGGAGCGGCCGGTCGCCGCCAAGCGCTGTGCACACGTCCGAGCCCAGCTGCAACGGGAACACCCCCCGGTGGCCCATCACCACAAGGACGTCCCGCCCCGACTCGCCGACCGCACGGGCGTACGCGGGCGACTGCTGCACCCGGGATCCGCAGAGATCGTAGAGTGCCTGCCAGTACGCCTCCTGCTCGGGCCTGAGTTCGCCGAGTGGGGTGACCTGGAGCGGGCCGCCAGGGCTTCCGGCCTTTCGCACGTCCCCCCGAAGGAAAGGCGGAAGCGCAGCACCCTCTTCCGGAGACATGGATGCCCGATCCTCGTTCCGATTCACCCGAACCTCCCGGCAGGCTCTTCCCGCCCATCCTGCTGCCAGCGGAACTGCCCGTAACCGACGGCCTGCGCGCCGAAGCCGGCCATGAAGCGATCGATGCCCGGAATGACACTTCCTTCAAAATCAAAAGAGATCACGCCGGGTGACTCCAGTGTCTGTACGACCGCACTGTCGACCAGCAGAGTCGGTGTCCCGCGCGGCCCGGTGCGATCGAACCACTGGTGCATGAGTATCGCGGTGTGACGGTCCCGCAGGACGAACGCCTGTCCGCGCAGGACGCCTTCGGCGTCGACCGCCGCGAGACAGCGGACCGCCCCCTCGACGTGGCGGAGCCGCAGTCCGGCGGCCCTCCGTTCCGCAACAGCCGCCTCGGACTGGCCGACGACGGCGCGAGCGAAGTCGAACTCACACGGATCTGCGGCCTCCACACACAGAACGCGCCCCGCAGCCCGCAGATGGTTGCGCACGGTGGGGCTGTAACCCCCTCGGGGGTCACAGCCCTCACGCATGTCCAGCATGCGAGTGTGCCGACACGCCACGTCTCCACCCACCTCGGCGAGTGCAGCTACTTCGCTGAAGCACGGATCCATGGGCAACTCGACCAGGTGCACATGCTGCAGGACCACCTCGATCAACGAGAGAGCGACACGGTGCCGCTCCAGGGGATGGAGGTTCGGATCGATCCAGGGGGAGGCGTATGGCAACAGCCGGTGTTCTCGCCGTGCCACGTCACCTTTGCCCTCGATGCCCGTGTCCAGCGGGCAGACCCAGACCCCTGCCACGGCGCCCCCGCGTCGCCTGCGACAGACCACAGTGAGCGTCCGCGTGTACAGCTCCGTTGCGACGGAGGAGTTCCACACCGGGACGGGAAGCTCGGCGACGGTCTCCGCATACGACTCGCGTGTAACTGGTTCGCTGTGCATATCGGCCTTCCGGGCATGAACGGCAGGGAGCCGGGGCCCGCGCTGCGGACCGGTACGGGCAGGCAGTGATCGGCTGGCTTCCGCAGGCTGCTACATCACGTCCAGAAGAGCGAAGGTCTCCTGAAGGCTGGTGGGCACCACACCATCCCGTGCCGCCATCTGCTTCGCCATACCGAGCTCCGAAGCCGTCCTGTCCCGGATGACCGCTGGTGCGCCCCGCCCGGTGACGATGGCTTCGTCCAGGTCGGAGTAGTGAGACAGGGCCCAGCTGGATCCGGTGGAGGAGGCGAGCGCGTCCGTGAGCACAGCCGGGTCCACGCCGAGCTGACGGCCCGTTCGGATGGCCTGGAGTGCGGAGTGCCGATTCGCGTAGAGCAGCCAGTTGTTGCAGAGCTTGACCGTCATGCCGGCACCGACGTCTCCGGCGTGGACGACGTTGTCGGCGTAGCGGTCGAAGACCGGCCGGGCTACGGCGAAGGCCTCGTCTCCTGCCCCGACGAACAGGGACAACGAACCCTCGCGCACAGCACCGCCGCGGCGGCTGAGCGCGGCATCCACCAGCATGTGTCCGTGGGTGTCCCCCATCCGGGTGTGCAGGTCCCGCACAACCTCCGGGGTGAGTGTGGTGTGCAGCGCGATCAGGGACTTTTGAGAAGCATTCGGGCCTATCCCGTCGGCGGAGAAGAGAAGTGACTCCACGTCGGAAAGGTGCTTCGCGATGACCAGGTGCACGGAGGCCTTCTCTGCGGCATGCCGGACGCTGCCCCACCGAACGAGGTTCTGCTCCTCCACTTCCACCGATTCGGATGGATCGTACGTGTGGACCCGCGCACCGCCCCGTGCCAGGCAGCGCGCTATCTCCGAGCCCATCTCTCCCAGACCGTAAAGGGCTATTTCCATCGCGAGTCTCCCTTCTTCTGGCATTCCACGCGGATCCGAGGATCGGATCCGTCCACATCTGCGACGCACCGCACAGACCCACCAAACTTTCAGTGAAACCTACGGGATGACTTCTTCCACAGGATTTATCGACTTCGCTCTCGCCACGACCAGAAGGAGCGCCGAACCGAATCCCAGAATCATGATTGTTCCGACATAGACGGCGGTGATCGAGAAGTGCAGGAGCAGAAAAGCAATGACCAAGGAGCCGACCAGTTGGGAAGGTCCGGACACAGCGCCGAAAACGGCGAACGCCTGGGAGGACCCGACACTCCGCCAGCGATCCTGCACCTCACTCTGCAGCACGGTGTCCCCGCCGCTGAGCACACCGACCAGCGTGTAGAGGGCAACGGCCAGGACGGTCTGACTCGCGCTGAGTCCGAACACCGTCTGCACAGCGAAACCGGCGATGAGGACTCCTGGTGTGTGGCTGCGCACCCAGTTGCCGAGTGATCCTCCGGAGACGAGCACTCCGCTGCCGATCGCCGCCAGGGCGAAACATGCGTTGGCCAGGCCCGCCACCCAGGATCGGTCGGCGGAAGCCTGAGTGACAAGTGGGACAAACATACTGAAAGCCAGCACATGGCTGAGCTCCATCGCGAGCAACGAGCCAGTGAACAGACCGAGCCTGCGCGGCGAGAAGACCGTGCGCCACGCACCGCCCTCCTGCCGCATGGCCGTCTCCGGCACCTCCTTCGCCGAAGAACGCCGCCGCTCTCCCGGGCCGGCCACCGGTGCAGCGTCCCGACGTAGCGGCGTCCGGTTGACCACAACAAATACGACGAACTGCAGCACGATGCCGCATGCGTAGGCGATGGCGCACAGCCCCAGAGCGAAGCTGATCCCGACCGTGCTTGCCAGAACACCCCCAAGCGCCCACCCGACGACGACGGACGCCTGCGTAGCCACCGCCAGCATCGAGTTGAGCCACGTGAGTTGGGTGATGTCGCCCGACTGGTCGGCCACCCAGCCACGCATTGCGGGCAGGTAGAAGGCGCCGAAGCCGGAGAACAAGGCGACGCCGCAGTAGATCTGCCAGGCTTGGACGTCGGCCTGCGACAGCAGGAAGAGAGCCAGCGCGACTGCGAAAGCTCCTGTGTCCGAGAGGATCATCACCCAGCGATGGTCCAGGAGACGGTTGACGCTCCGCACCCAGCGCACCAGAAGCAGCGCAGGCAGTGCGCCGGCAGCGATGACCAAAGGAGCACTGGCCGCCGAACCCGTCACCTCGATCACCAGAACGGACAGCAGCAGAAGCATGAGAGCGGAAGTGCTCTGACTCTGGAACGTTGATGTCCCGACCGTGCCAATCTCGCGACGAGCGATGGACGGGAACCCCTTCCAGATCTCCGACCTCGTCCGCACGGTATGGGACGCCACCATCTCGAACACCTCCCCTCAGCACCGTTGTTCAGGATGGCACATGACCAAGCTCTTCCTTTCCCCATCATCCCCGCGCACACGCTCATCGTTCGGGTTGGCCGAAAATCGGTGCCAGCGCGCCACGAATCAATGACGGATTCCGACGTGGCCGGATACGGCACTCACGCGGAACACTTCTCGCCATCTCCGCCACTCTGTGGCATACAGTCGATCCGTCGACCACGGCCACCCCGACCTTCGAAATCAGCGACTTTCCGGGGAGAATGGCAAAACTCAGGGATACCCGAGGAGACGCGGAGAGATGCGCGAACAATACGTGGAAGCCTTGCTGTACGACTGGCACAACCAGCACAAGTTGCGCAACCAGAGGCTTGACCTGGAGTACTGGCTCACCTTGGTACCCCCGCAGCAAAATACCGTCGTGCTGGGGGCGGGAACCGGGCGAGTGGCCAGCCCTCTGGCCACTCGCCCGGGCTCCCGAGTGGTCGCCATAGACCTGAGTCGACGCCGCTTGGCACGTATACCAGCCGCGCCTGGACTGCACCCTGTGTGTGCCGACATGCGCCGACTTCCCCTGTCCCGGACCGCCGATCAGGTCGTGATCCCCTACTCCACGTTCCAGTTACTCCGGACCGCCGAGGACCGGGAACGAGCACTGGCGGAAGCCGTACGCATCATGAGGCCGGGTGCCACACTGCACATCGATGTCAGCAGCAACTTCGACCTGCGGCAGAGCAGCGACTGGCAGCTGGTGCTGTCCGCCTCCTGCGAAGAGGTGAGCAGGCAGCCCGTCGAGGAATGGGAACGAACAAGGTCCCACCCAGACCACATCCTCATCGACAAAACCTTCCGGACAGACGAATGCGTTCTCCTCCGGTTCACGGAGCATTGGACCCACCTGCGGGCACTCAATCTCGAAGCCGCCCTCGTGCGTGCCGGGTTGACTCTGGAACGGGTCGACCACGGCTACGGCGGGGGCGCATCACCCCACCGCCGGATCTACCACGCCCGCCGACCTCTCTGACCAACTGCCGAGACACCCGGGTCCTCGCTCCCGACCCGACAAGACGACCCGGTCGAAGGCATTCTCCGTACGAGCGAACCGGGCTTCCCTGGAAGTACCCCGTATCCCCAACTCGGGAGCCGGGGTGGCAGATCCGCCAAGCCGCGCACTGGACCGTCTACCTGGCCACACCGGCTGACCTACGCCTCGCTGCAAGACACTGAGCGAGATCGATGCGGGAGCCGGCACACGGGCCGACCTGCTCGGCTGCCTCGCACGCGGCCGCGACAGCCCCCGGGAAGCCGACTCCCCCATAAGCACCGCCCGGACCTGGTACTCGACGGGACCCTGCCCGTGAGGAACCGATCGACCACGGAGTCGTAACACGATCTCGCTGAATCGTCCCGGCAGGCCGCTACCGGTGTGACGATTCGGCCGTTCGTGAGGGTGTGGGCACTCGACCGTGGATCGTGGACGATGAGTTGCGGGCTCTGGTCGAGCCGTTGCTGCTGCCGTGGCCGGAGCGATCTCCCGGGCCCCGGGCCTGTGCCGGACCGGCTCTGCCTCCAAGGCATTCTGTTCGCCCTCTACAACGACAGAGCCTGGCGACCCCCGCCCCTGGAGTCGGGGGTCGGTTCCGGCCAGACCTGCTGGCGTCGCCTGGACCGGTGGCAGAGGAAGTCCCAAGCGGACAACAACCGGCAGGCCATCTGTGGCGCCACCAAGTTCACGAAAGACCCGACGATCACCGACGACAGCTGTGATGAGTTTCCCTTCGCCGGCACCTACGAGAGCGGTGCGCTCAACGGGGTCGACCACGGCAAGGACTGTGCCCAGGTGACCGCCGTGAAGAAGGGCAGTGGCACTGGCCTTCCGACCGTCTGGCCCACGGTGGGTGGCCGTGATCGGCACCCCGAGCGGGAACGAGAAGTGCGTCCGAGGCCACATCCCGGGCCCTCTCAACTCGGACCTCGGCGGCGCCTACGGCAACTTCGTCATCTCCGCTCGCCTAACCGACGACGCCCTCCGGCTCCAGATCGCCTTTAGCCGATCGCCCCGGGGGCTGCTGCCCTGGTCAGCCCGCCGTCGCGGGCACCACCACCGTCGGCAGCGGCCCCCGCACTGCTTCCGCATCCACGGCCAGGCCGAAACCCTGCTCCAACGCCTCCAGCGCCAACGCAGCCGACGAAGGACGCTCCTCCTCTTCGTCCCTCTCACCCGGAAAGAAGCCCACCTGCTCAAGCACGGGATTCAGGCGCTGCGGAGCGATACCGGACGCCGGCTCATAGGACCACGCATCGCACCTGGCGACGACCCGCCCGTCGCGGACGTGCGCAAGGCGCGTGGTCGAGTTCACCAGCGTCCATGCGGCGACCACCTCGCACCCCGAGGACAACCTCACCAACACCGACTCACGGGACACCACGCCCTCCTGAGGCGACGCGTCGACCAGATACATCCAGTCCGCGCTCGGCACCGAACCGGCCCGCCGACCCGCCCCACACGGCTCGCAACAGCGAACCAGTCTCCTTGACCGTCCCGGAGATCCGCCAACTGTGCACCCTCCTCATCGGCCCGCCGACCGTGACAGCTGCCGGGCTGCTGCACTGGTCGATCTGGCGCAGACACCACCAGGCAGACAGCCCGACGCAGCCACGACGGACGGCAATCCACCGACGAAGCTGCCGGATCGATCACAACATCGCACGGGAGTGCCAGCCCCCGAACCCCGAGCACAAGACGGGTGCGAACAGGGCAGTCGGCGCAGCGGCCGCCCGTGGAAGCGCGGCCAGTCTGAACTTGGCTTTCCGCAGGTCAGCGCACCCGCCCACGCGGCTTCAGCGGGGTGGCGGGCAGTTCCGGGGCGGACAGGCGGGCGCCGTCATAGCCACGCACCTCGCCGAACCGCGAGCCCTCCTCCCAGTCCTTTCGCGCCTGGGCGATCTCCTCACCGGATCGGGCGATGAAGTTCCAGAACATCACCAGCTCCTCCTCGAACGGCTCGCCGCCCAGCAGCATCAGACCGGCGTCGGAGACGCCGCGCAGGGGGAGTTCGGTGCGGCCGCAGCCGAGGTAGAGCATCGAGCCGGGCAGGACCGGTACGCCGTCGACCTCCGCCTCGCCCGACATGGACAGGACCGCGTACTCGAAGTCGGGGTCCAGGGGCAGCCGGGTCTCGGCGCCCGCGCTCAGCGTGATGTCGGCGCCGACGATCGGGGTGTACGCGGTGCCGGGCGAGACCGCGCCGTCCAGTTCGCCGAGGATGACGGTGGCGGCCAGGCCGGGCGCGGTGACGACGGGCAGGTCCGCGTGGTGCTGGAAGTGCGGTTCGACGTTGCGATGCGCTTCCGGCAGGGCCACCCAGAGCTGCGCCCCGTGCAGCAGACGGGCGTGCTCCCTCGGGCTCTCCTCGGAGTGGCTGATGGCCCGGCCGGACGTCATCAGGCCCAGTTCGCGGGGGCGCACCGTCTGGAGGCTGCCGAGGCTGTCCCGGTGCAGGACCTCGCCCTCGTGGAGCCAGCTGACGGTCTGGAGGCCCATGTGGGGGTGAGGCGGGACCTGCATGCCGGGCTCGTCCGCGATGTCGTCGGGTCCGTAGTGGTCCACGAACGCCCACGCGCCCACCATGCGCCGGCCGAGGTTGGGCAGCAGGCGTCGGACCTCGGTGCTCTCGCCGAGCCGGACGTGCCGGGGGGCGAGCAGTTCGCGGACGGGTTCGGCGACGACGAAACCACGCCCTCCGCAGACGGAGGGGGTGGCCTGGCGATCGAGATTGCTCATGGGGATCAACCTATTCCCGGGGGGACGGGGAGCGTCGGGCTCCACGCCGGAAGTTTAGTGGAACATTCAACCATCATGGAGTGTTGTGGCGATCGAACGTACGGCGGGGCGGTCCGGGAGCGGTCCGTCCCACACGAAGGAGGACCCGTGAGCGAAACCGAGACCTACTACGAGTTCGGCACCGCCGCCGACCGGTGGGACCGGGCGCAGATGTTCTTCGAGGCCAAGGAGTACATGACAGCCGCGCGGATTCTGGGCGGGCTCGTCGAGGAGGTGCCGGAGCAGGTCGCCCCGCGGCTGCTGCTGGCCCGCTCCTACTACCACTCCGCCCGGCTGGGCAAGGCGGAGAAGGAGCTGCGGGTCGTGCTGGAGCTCGACCCGGTGGAGAGCTACGCGCGCCTCATGCTGGGCCGCACGCTGGAGCGCCAGGGCCGGGCCGACGACGCCGCGCCGCACCTGCGGATGGCCGCCGCCCTCAACGGCGAGTTCGGCACCGGAACCGCCGGCGGCTGAACCGCCGGCGGCTGAACCGCCGCCCGGCTCTTCGCGGTAACGGCGGCCGAGGGCCGAGCCCCGGCCGCCGACCCGGGCCTCCTTTACCCGCCGGTACAGGGGCCGGACAATGGGATCTCCGCAGAGCGAAGAGGTGGGGAGATGGACGGATCCAGGGGCGCCGCGTTACGCCGGGCGCGGTCGGCCGCGCTCGTCGGGCTGGCGGTGGCGGTCTCGGCGGCCTGCTCCGGTGCCGGTGACGGCGGGAACGGGGAGGACGCCGACCGAGCCGCCCGCCCGCCGGGGTCCCACAGCTGGAGCGGCCGACCGTGCGCGCTCCTGCGGGGGGCGTCGCCCGCGGACGGGTTCGCCCTCGGTACCGCCACGGACTCCGCCTCCCCCGGCGCACGGGAGGACATCGGCGAGGACGGCGCGCGGGCACGCTACCGGCGCACCGGCTGCCTCGCCGACCTGAGGGGCCCGGACGGCTCCTCCTGGAAGCTCACCACCACGGCCTCGGTGTACGAGGGCGCCCGCGCGGCCCGGCAGGCGTACCGCGCCCGGGAGGATCTCGACCGGGCACACGGCCGCGGGCCCGAGAAGGTCCACGCGGACGCCTACGCGATACCGGCCGACGACCGGGGCCGCCCCGGCCGCACCCTCCTCCTGCGGAACGGCGATCTCGTCCTCACGGTGTCCGCGTACGCCCCGTACGGAAGCACGGCACGCGACGTACGCAGGGGCCTGGAACAGATCGTCGAGGGCGCGGCGCACCGCACCGAGCGCGGGCTGCGCGCCTCCAGCTCTCCCGCACCCTGACGAATCCCGCCGTCAACGCCCGATGGCCCGGGCACGGGAGGTGTGCGCGGGCCATCGGGCGTGCCGGGGTCTTCGTACCGCGGGCGGTGCGGGAGCGGACGTCTCAGTGGACGGAGTTCGCGACACGGGAGGGCGCGGTCCGGGCCGCCGGCGCCAGGACCCGTTCGGTGAGGTAGCCGAAGACGAGGCCGAAGACGGTCCACAGGGTGGTCTGGACGGCGAGCGTCGAGAGCCTGAACTCCCACAGGAGGGAGGCGGGGAAGTCCTTGCCCACCTCGTCGAAGGAGGGCAGGAAGGCGTAGGCGAGACCGATCACGACGACGTAGCCCGCGCCGGCCGCGGTGGTGGCGTTCCAGTTGCCCAGGCGGGGGGCGAGCCGCTTGCCGATGATGACGGCGGCGACGGCCAGCAGCACGCTGAGGGCGACCATCAGGAAGAACAGGGTGGTGCGCTTGCCGATGGTGTCGGGGTTGCCGACGGCCGGCGGGTTCGCCGGGTACTTGAGGAACGGCACGACATAGACGGTGAGCAGCGCCGCGCCGGCGATGAGCGCCGCCGTGGCACGGGGGCCGAAGCGGCCGATGCGGCCCAGCGCGTAGCAGACCACCAGGGCGGCGATCCCGCCCGCGGCGACGCCGAAGACCAGCACGCCGGTGGCGAGTCCGCCGGTCGCCTGCATGGTGCGGGTGACCAGTTCCTCACCGCCCCCGTGGTCGTGGCTGTGGGTCTCCTCCAGCGCGATGGCGGCGTCCACCCGGGACTCGCCGAGGAAGTAGGCGACGGCGAGCGCGAACGCCCCCGCGATCAGGCCCGCGAGCATGCCGCGCACGAGCAAGGCTCTGACAGATATGGAGTTCACGATGGTTTTCCCGGTCTCTCTTGCTTTCCGTGTCCGCTGATGTCCCTGGTTCTTCGGGGGCGTCAGTGGCAGGGGAAGCCGAGGAGGTGGCGGCCGTCGTGGACCCACTCGTGGACGCCTTCGCCCGAGATGAGCGCGGTGGCGCCCTGTTCGGCGCCGACGAAGTACAGCAGGACGAGCATGAGAACGCCGAAGAAGACCGCCCACGGGGCGATGGCCTTCGCCGAGATCGGAGTGATCGCGGACGATCCGGCTGCGGGAACGGCTGGCTGTGCCATGGCAGAACCTCCTGTGGGAACACGCGTCCCTGTCGTGGTGCCGTGGACGAGGGCGGCGGGTCTGACTTCCCCGCGTGGATGCGGGTTCACAGTGGCGCGACCGTGCCGGATTCCCACCGGACTTCCGTCTCGCCCTCGTCAAGGTCGACGTGACCATACCGCCTGTACGCAGGCCCCGCCATGGTCCAATCTGCGGAGCCCCGGAGCCCGAATCCCTTGGGGCGACCGGGCGGTGGGGCCTCTGAGGAGAGAGTGAGAGCAGGGACATGACAGTACGGGTGATGTTGGTCTCACCGGCGATGAACGCGGCGCTGCGGGAGGCCCGTTTCGAGGGGGACGCACCGTTGGACCGCTCGGGCCGTGAGCGGGCGCGGGCGGCGGCCGGGCTGGTGCCGGAGACCGGACTCGCCCTCAGCGGCCCGTCCGAGCGGTGCCGTGAGACCGCCGCGGCGCTCGGCCTCCCGGCCCGGACGGAACCGGCTCTGAGCGGCTGGGACATGGCGCGCTGGGCCGGGCGCGGGCTGGACGAGGTCGCCGCCGCCGAGCCCGCGGCGGTGGCCGCCTGGCTGGGCGATCCGTCGGCGGCCCCGCACGGCGGCGAATCGCTGCACGCGCTGATCGGGCGGATCGGAGGATGGCTGGACGCTCTCGACGGGCCGGATGGGACCGTGCTGGCGGTGGCCGAGGCGGCCGTCGTCCGGGCGGCGGTCGTACACGGGCTAGGGCTGCCGGCACAGGCGTTCTGGCGGCTGGACGTCGGCCCGCTGACGCTGACCGAACTCAGCGGCCGGTCCGGCCGGTGGAACGTGGCCCTCGGACGCCCACCGGCCGGCCCGCCTGCCGGCGATACCTGGTGAGACGTCAGGCACCGCCTTCTTCACGCCAGTTGGGGCGCACCAGTACGGCGGTGGCGATGACGCCGTCCTCGATCCGCCAGTGCCCGCGCAGCGTGGTGGGGAGTGCCGGGTCGGTGAGGAGCAGCCTGGCCGTGAAGGTTCCACAGGCCGCGCCAGGGTTCCCCCCACCCCCAGGGTCGCTCTCCTGGTGCATCGTCAGATCGGCTTCGACGAAGTCCAGTTCGACGCCGGTGACCGGATACCAGGTCTTGAAGACGCTCTCCTTCGCGGAGAACAGGACCCGGTCCCAGTGGAGGGCTCCCGAGCCCTCCTCGGCCTGGGGGCCGATCCGCTCCCGCTCGGCGGGCAGCGTCACCAACTCCCTTACGCCCTCGGGCAGCGGGGCGTGCGGTTCGGCGTCGATGCCCAGCGACAGCACGTCCTGCTCGCGGGCCAGCGCGGCCGCCCGGTAGCCGTGGCAGTGAGTGAGGCTGCCGACGATCCCCTCGGGCCACAGCGGTTTCCCCCGGTGGCCGTGGAGGACGGCCACCGGGGGCAGACCGAGTCCGGCCATGGCGCGCCGGGCGCAGGCGCGGGCCGTGGCGAAATCGTTCCTGCGCTTGGCCACGCTTCTGGCCATCAGCGCTTCCTCCTCCGGGAAGAGCGTCCCGTCCGGGACGGTCTCCTCGCGGGTGGCGGCGCAGGAGACGTCGTCGGGAAACAGCCGCTCGATCATGAGGTGCCTCCGGAAGCGCGGCGGTCGGCCGACGGTTCGGCTCCGGCGGGTGACGACGGGGCGGGCCCGCCCTCGTAGGGGAGGATCTGCCGCAGCAGGCCGCGCGGGTGTCCGCGCTCCCGCCACTCCCTGGGGTAGCCGATGGAGACCTCCTCGAAGCGGACCCCGTCGTACCAGGTCGTCCGGGGGATGTGGAGGTGGCCGTAGACGACGGCGGTGACGTTGAAGCGGCGGTGCCAGTCGGCGGTCAGCTCGGTGCCGCACCACTGCGCGAACTCCGGGTGCCACATCACGGCGGTGGGTTCCCGCACGAGGGGCCAGTGCCCGGCGAGGACGAGGGGGATCGCGGGGTCGTGCTCAGCGAGTCTGCGCTCGGTGGCGGCGACGCGGGCGCGGCACCAGTCGTCCCGGGTCGGGTAGGGGTCCGAGTGCAGGAGGTACTCGTCGTTGCAGACGATGCCCGCCTCGTGCGCGACGGCGAGCGACTGCTCCTTCGTGTGCGTTCCGGGAGCGCGGAACGTGTAGTCGTACAGGAGGAAGAGGGGGGCGATCGCCACCGGTCCGTCCGGGCCCGGCCAGAGCGGGAAGGGGTCCTCCGGGGTGGTGACGCCCAACTCCCGGCACAGCTGGACGAGATGGTCGTAGCGGGCCTGGCCGCGCAGTTGCACCGGGTCCTTCGGCAGGGTCCACAGTTCGTGGTTGCCGGGCGTCCAGATCACGTGGGCGAAGCGCTTCGCGAAGAGTTCGAGCACCCACCGGATGTCCTCGGGCCGCTCGGCGACATCGCCCGCGACGATCAGCCAGTCCGCGTCGGAGGTGGGGCGCAGGGACTCCACGATCCCCCGGTTGTCGGCCATGGCCGCGTGCACGTCGCTCACTGCCAGCAGCCGGCCGGCGCCCTCCCGGCGGCCCGCGTTGCCGGGGGCGGGAACAGGCGCCCGGCCGGTGGCCGGGGCGCGTTCGGGCGCGGGTGTGCCGTGCGGGGCGGGCTCGCTCGGAGGCATCATGAGTGCTTCATCCCGATCTGTCGGCGGTGGTCCGGCTCCGTCCGCACGGTGGGAGCCGCTCGCACGTAGCCTCTCACGCCCTCCTCGCGCGCTCCCCGGGGTTTCCACGCGCGGGCGGGTCGGGCCCCGGGGCCGGCTCCGCGCCGTCAGTCCTCCTCAGCACGGCGGGAGTTGAGTTCGTCGACCGCGCCGGCGGCGTCGCCGATCGTCGTGTAGTCGACGGCGATGAAGTTGACCGGACTGCCGCGTTGCGCCTCGCAGGCCCGGGCCCGCTCCAGGACCCAGTCCCGGGCGTTGACGCGGCCGGCGTCCAGTCGGCTGCCGCCCGCGTTCGTGATGAAGTGGTTGAGCAGGAAGAGCCGCTTGCCGGTGCCGCCCCGGTGGGGCGCGCAGGTCATCTCGGACGGGCTGCGGAAGGCGAACGGGGTCTCCATGCCGTACCGGTAGAAGTTGCGGTACCAGGGGGCGGGGCCGTCGGCCTTCTCCGCGAACACCACCAGTCGGCGTCCGCTGTCGATCATCTCCCCCAGCGTCGGCCACGGCTCGTCCGGGTCCGGGTCCGGGGTGTGCAGCAGGTCGTCGAGTCCGGCGGCGTGGAACGCCTCCTCGGTCTCCTCGGGGCCGATGTCGTCCTGGACGATGAGCGTCACGATCTCGGTGGGGTGGTCGCGCAGCCAGTCCCCGATGCCCTTCAGGGCCGGCACCAGCTCGACGGCCCCGGCCCGGCACACCCCGTGGCAGAGCCACAGCCCTGGGCGCGGCGGGTTGGCCTTGTCCACGGCGCCGGAGATCAACCGGCGCTGCTCGGGGGTGAACTCGGGTGAGTCGAGGCGGGCGGCGATGTCCTGCGGCCTCTCCCAGCGGTAGGTGTCGAGCTGGAGGGCCCGGACGCCCGTGTTGAGCTGGGTGGTGATGTCGGGGTCCTGGAGGGGGCCGATGAACCGGTCGGCGGTGGTGGACATGGCGTTGTGCGACGTGAGGTAGGCGGCCTCGTCGTAGCGCAGGTCGCACAGGCGGCTGCCGCCCAGGCACGGGCGGGGCGCCGACGGGCCGAAGACGGGGGGCACGACCAAAACGCCGGCCAGCGCGGCGCAGGCCACGCCCGCCGCCGTCGTCCGCAGCGCGGTCGGGGTCGGGACGCGCAGGCGGTCCGGCCGTACGAGCAGGGCCCAGCCCGCCGCGGTCAGGAGCGCCCCGCCGGCGAGCGCGGTGAGGGCCGCGCCGAGGCCGGTGGCCGCGGCCTGGTCCAGGGCGTTGCGCTGGAGGTCGTCCACGAGGGCGGTGACGCTCGGGGCCCAGGTGGAGGGGGTGGTGAAGAGCCGGCCGCCGGTGATCAGCCGGGCCAGGAGAACGGCCGCCGCGGTCAGGCCGCCCGCGCAGGCGAGCGCCTGGCCCAGGCGCATCAGCCGGCGGGCCGGGGCGGCGGGGCCGGTGAACCAGAGCGTCGCGAGTCCGGCCAGTGCGAGGGCGAGGGCCGAGATCTGGAGCAGGGTCAGGAACCGGAGGGCGTCGCGGGCGCGTTCCAGGGCGTCGAGGTCGTCGCCCGTCATGCCCAGGGTGTCAGTGAGGTCCCACGTACCGTCCTGGAGGGTGGTGCGCAGGTCGGCGGCGGCGCTCCGCGAGCCGTCGGAGAGCACGGCCGCGGCGGTGGCGGCCAGTCCCGTGGCCACGTCGCCTTCCCTCAGCGCCGCCTCGATCTCCGGGCGCAGCGCCGTCCGCTGCCGCTCCGGGACCGCCCCGAGGAGGACGTCGGCGGCGCGGTCGGCCTGGTCCTCGGTGAGCGGCAGCCTGGGCAGCGCGGGGGCGCGGCCGTTCCTGAGGTCGTCGAGCGCCGCCGCGAGGTCGGCGGTGAAGCGTTCGAAGTCCGGCTGGTCGCGGCCCTGGATTCCGGCCACCAGGTCGCCGAAGTAGACGCGTGCGAGCTCCGCGAGGTTCTTGAGGACCGGGTCAAGGTCCACGGTCAGCCGGAGTTCGTCGCGGTCACCGCGCAGATAGCCGGTCACCGCTTCGATCTGCTGCTCGGTCAGGGCCCGGACCGTGGGCGGCGGCAGGACGACCTTGATGTTCGACGTCACCAGGGCCTCGGGCACGGGCAGGTGAGCGAGCAGGTCGCGGGTGACGGGCGCGATCTCGGGGTCGACGAGCACCTCGCCGTAGAGGCGGTCGTAGGCCGACTCCTCGTCCAGCACCGCCTGGTAGAAGCCGGGCGAGGCGGCCGTGGACCGGACGGTCGAGGTGAGGGCGACCGTCGTGACGCACAGGACGGTGAGAACGAAGGCGAGCACCGGCAGGAGTCGGCCGGACCCGGGCCGGGGTTCGGGACTCGGCAGGGGCCCGAGCGGGTAGGCGGTCGGTTCGGCGCTCACCCACCCAGCCTATGCGGAATATCAGATTCTATGCATGAATGAGGAGACATGAGCAGCTGAGGAGCCCGCCGTGCACCCCGTCCACCTCGCCGTGCTGATGACGAGTCACGACCGGCGTGCGCGGACGCTGTCCGCGCTGCGGGCCCTGGAGGAGCAGCGCGGGCTCCCGGCCGGGACGACGCTGGGCGTGCATCTCGTGGACACCGGCAGCACCGACGGTACGCCGGAGGCGGTCCGGCTGCGGCATCCGGCGGTGGAGGTCATGTCGGTGGGCGCGGACGTCGCCCGCGCCCAGGCGCTGCGCATCGCGAGCCGCAACAGCCGCAGCGGAGGCGGGGGCGGCGGCGCGGCCGGAGCGGCGCCGGGCGGCCCGAGCCACGCGTGGACGCATCAGCTGTGGCTCGACGACCGGGTCGTACTGTTCCCTCGAGCCCTGGCGAACCTGCTGTGCACGGCGCGGGCGGGCGGGCCGCACACGGTCGTCGTGGGCGCGGTGCGCAACGCGTACGGGGGCACGGTGTACTCCGGTCGCCGGGGCCGGGCCCTGACCCTGGTCGAACCCGCCGGGCACCGCGCGGAGCCCTGCGACACGTACGACGGGCGGGTGGTGCTGGTGTCCCGGGCGGTGTACGACCTGGTCGGGGACCCCGACAAGGTCTTCCGCCACCGGATGGGCGACTACGACCACGGCAGACGCGCGCACCGGGCCGGGGTGAGCGCGCTGGTCGCCCCGGGCCATGTCGGCGCGTGCGTGGACGCCCCAAGCGCTCCCGACTCCCAGGAGCCGGGGATCGGCGTCCGGGAGGCGCTGCGCCGGGTGACCTCCGTAGGGGAACTGCCGCCCCGCCAGTGGTGGGCGTACTGCCTGCGGCACACCTGGCCCTGGGCGCCGTACCTGATGGTCTCGCCGTACGCGCGCGTCCTCGCCCGCGCGGGCCTCGGCCGGCTGCGGGGCTGAGGACGGGCCGGAGGGTTTCAGCTCCGGTCGGCCGCCACCGCGGCGGTCTCGGAGGGGCTGCCGGTGGGCGGGGGCGGGACGGTGGGGCGGCCGGAAGCGGTCCTGGCGGTGCCGACGGAGGCGCCCTTCGCGGGGGCTTCGGCGGGCCTGACCGCCGGGGCCGGGGCCGCGGGGGCCGAGGCGCCCGGCCGCCGGACGTGGGTGCGGGAGGCGGTCGTACGGGGCGGCGCCGGGCGGGGCGGCGGGTACCCGGGGACCCGCAGCAGGGCGAGGACGGCCGCGACCGTCCCGGCCAGCGGGACCAGGAGGAAGGCGGGGTGCAGCAGCCCGGCGTGCACCAGCGTCCCGGCGGCCACGGGCACCCCGGCCCACAGTGCCAGGAGGACCGCGGTGCCCGGGACCGTGACCCGGAGCCGCCGCAGCCGGTGCCCGACGTGGTCGTTGCCGCCGCGCAGCGGGGAGCGTCCGGCGCGGCGGCGGGAGACCACGACGAGGGCGGTGTCGGCGAGGGCCACCGTCGCCAGGGCGGGGAGCGCGGCCCACGCGGCGCGGCCGGACGGGGCGGCGGCCTGGATCAGCGCCCCGGAGGCGGCCAGCACGAATCCGGTGAACTGCGCCCCGCACGCGCCGAGCCGGAGGCGGGCGGGGTGCCAGGTGTGGAGCAGGAAGCCGCCGAGGCCCGCCACCAGGGCCGCCGGCAGCAGCGCGAGGGCCGAGCCGCCGTCGACCGCGGCGCACGCGAGGAGCCCGGCGGCGGTGACGACGCCGACGACGGTGAGCAGCCCGTCGGCGTGGTCGAGCAGGGCGAAGGCGTTGGTGACGAGGACGGTCCAGAGCACGGTCAGGACGGCCGCGACGGGCGGCAGTCCGGCGAAGCAGACGACGAGGACGGCGGCGGCCGTCTGGACGGCGAGGCGCAGGACGGCGCGCAGCGGCTTCAGGTCGTGGACGAGGCCGAGGGCGGCCACGGTCCCGGATCCGGCGAGCAGCCCCGCGGCGGAAGAGGGCGCGTCGTCCGCCGCGCCGAGCCACAGGGCGCCGCCGGCCGCCGCGGTGACACCGAGCACGGCGGCCGTGCCACCGGTTCTGCGCAGCAGCCCGGCGCGTGCGGCGCGCCCGGCGGAGGCCGCCGGAGTGTGGGGGCGGAGCGCCGCGCGGCGGGCGATCCTGGCGAGTGCGACCGTGATCAACAGTGCGGCCACACCGGAGGCGATGATCCCCAGCACGTTCACCTGCCCTGCCTTTCCTCGTTCATGACCTGCGGCGCGGAGGCGGGGCGGCCGGTGAACGGCGCGTTCGCCCGTTCCCCTGCCGGTGGTGGGTGGGGGCACAGGACGCCACTCGGGTGGCGGCCCTAACCAACCTACGGGCCGATGTCGGCATTCACCCCAAATAACACGAAAACGGACAGGTATTGTTCTGCCGTCCACCCGCGCGGCCAACGACTCACTCACGATGAAGGTCCGTCAACACACTCCGGTTCGAGCTGTGTTGGAGGCGCGGCAGCCCGGTCAGCCCCAAGGTCCGCGCCCGGCGTCGCGCTCGGCAGCGGCATGCCACCAGCGCGGCGGAGAGGGACCGGTGACCCGGGCGGTCGGCTGGTCCGGGTGCAGGCCGAGGGCGCACAGGGACCCGGCCGCGACCCGGACGGTGTACCAGCCGCGCCGGCGCCCTTCCGTATCGACACCGCAGGCGAGGTCGATACGGACGCGGTCCGCGCCGAAGGGCCTCCAGTCGATCCCCCGGTCCCGCAGTCAGGCGCGGAGGGCTTCCGGGGGCCTCGGGCAGCCCGGCGCGTTCTCGTACGACACGACGGCCACCCAGGGCGCGTCCGGCTCGTCGCCCCGCCCGCTCTCCGTACTCGTTCCGCACATGGCGCCGAGCGTAGCGGTCACCTACCGGCGCGTGCGTCCCGGCCGTCCACGTACGTCGCGAGGACCTGGATGTCCCCGATGCGCGACGGGTCCACGCGGTGCGGGTCGTCGCCCAGCACGACCAGGTCGGCGCGCTTTCCCGCCGCGAGGGCGCCGGCGGCGTCCTCCCAGCGGCAGGCGCGTGCGCCGGCGACCGTGTAGGCCCGCAGCGCCTCGTCGACGGTGACGGCCTCGTCGGGGCCGATGGACCGGCCCGAGAGGGAGAGGCGTTCGACCATGAACTGGATCGCCCGCAGCGGTGAGCCGTCCGTGACCGGGCGGTCCGAGCTGCCGACGAGTTCGACGCCGTGGTCCAGGAAGCCCCGGCCCCGGTACAGCCAGTCCGCCCGCCCCTCCCCCATCACCGTCGCGTAGTCGTCGCCGAAGCAGCGCAGGAAGTTGGGCTGCACCACCGCGCTGACGCCGAGCGCGGCGAACCGGGGCAGTTGGTCGGGGCGGACCAGCCCGGCGTGCTCGACGCGGTGACGGGCGTCCGGGCGGAGGCGCAGCCGCTGCGCCCGCTCCAGGGCGTCCAGGGCGAGATCGGCGGCGCGGTCGCCGATGGCGTGGACGGCGAGCTGCCAGCCGGCGAGATGGCCGTCCACGATGAGGGCGGCGATGCGTTCCGGCTCGTCCTGGAAGCGACCGGTGTCGCCGGCCGTGCCCTCGTACGGGGAGGTGAGCGCGGCCGTGCGCGCCATCATCCCGCCGTCGGTGTAGATCTTGAGCGCGCCGAGCGACAGCCAGTCGTCGCCGAAGCCGGTACGCAGGCCGAGGTCGAGGGCGCGGGGGAACCCGTCGTCGGGGTGGGCGGCGCGGGGGCGCAGGGTGTCGCCCGAGGCCATGAGCTGGACGCGCAGGGGCAGCCGGCCGCGGTCCCGGAGCAGTTGGTAGGCGCCCAGTTCGACGGGGCTGTGGCCGAGGAGTCCGCCGCCGATGCCCGCCTCCGCGCAGGCCGTGACGCCCTCGTCGAGGCAGGCGCGGGCGGCTTTCTCGATCGCGTCGGCCAGCTCCTCCTGGGAGTAGGGCAGCCGCAGCCGGCGGGCGGCGGTCATGGCGCTCTCGGCGAGGAATCCGTCCTCGTGCGGTGTGCCGTCCGGCAGCAGCTCCAGCACGGCGGTGTTGACGACGCAGGCGTGGCCGGAGTCGTGCATCAGGAAGACCTTGCGGCCGTGGCTGACCCGGTCGAGTTCGGCGGCGGTCAGATGGCGGCCCAGGGCCCGCTGGTCGTACCCGGCGACCTCCACCCACGCGCCCGCCGGGGCGGGGCGCCGGGCCGCCGCGTCCACGACCGCGAGAATGTCCTCGATCCGCTCGCACGGGGCGACGCTCGGCGTCCCGGCCTTCAACCCGGCCCACGCCAGGTGGACATGGCTGTCGATGAAGCCGGGCAGCACGGTGGCGCCGCCCAGGTCGACGACGCGGCGGGCGGGCAGGGAGGTCACGGCCTCGTCCACCCCGACGATCCGCCCGCGCCAGATGCCCAGGTCATGGGCGACGGGGTGGCGCGGATCCATCGTGAGGAAGCGCGCGTTGGTCAACCGCGTACAGAGCATGGGCTGTTCCGTCCCTCCGAAGGCCTTGGGCCGGCCCGGGGCGCGGAGCCGGGCGAGCGCCGGGCGCCAACACCTGACCGGTTTCGGGGTTCTGCGGATGGCCCACCCTGAGGAAGGCTCAACTCGCCCGACGATTATGCACCGTTGTCTAATTAGGTAAGCCTTGCTTTACTGGCCCTGCCGGTTGATCGTTCTTCCCAGGAGGCACCGTATGCGGGTCGTCATGTTCGGCTACCAGACCTGGGGGCACCGCACACTGCAAGCCCTTCTGGACTCCGAGCACGACGTGGTGACGGTGGTGACGCACCCGAGGAGCGAGCACGCCTACGAGAAGATCTGGAGCGATTCCGTCGCCGATCTCGCGGAGAAGCACGGGGTTCCCGTGATCATCCGCAACCGGCCGGACGACGCGCTTTACGACCTCCTCGCCGAGGCGGCTCCGGACATCATCGTGGCGAACAACTGGCGCACCTGGATCCCGCCGCGGATCTACGACCTGCCCCGCCACGGCACGCTCAACATCCACGACTCGCTGCTGCCCGCCTACGCCGGCTTCTCGCCGCTGATCTGGGCCCTCGTCAACGGCGAGAAGGAGGTGGGCGTGACGGCCCACCTGATGGACGAGGAGCTGGACGCCGGCGACATCGTCGTCCAGCGCGCGGTGGCCGTGGGACCGACAGACACCGCCACCGACCTCTTCCACCGGACGGTCGACCTGATCGCCCCGGTGACGGTCGAGGCCCTCGGCCTGATCGCCTCCGGGCAGACCGCGTTCACCCCGCAGGACCGGTCGAAGGCCAGCTTCTTCCACAAGCGGGCCGAAGAGGACATCCGTATCGACTGGAACTGGCCGGCCGAGGACCTGGAGCGCCTGGTGCGCGCCCAGTCCGCACCGTACCCGGCCGCGTTCACGTACCACCGGGGGCAGCGCGTCGAGATCGTCTCCGCCGTCGTGTCCCAGGGCCGCTACGGCGGCACTCCGGGCCGCGTCTTCTACCGCGAGGGCGACGGCGTCGTGATCGTCGCCGGAGCCGACGCCCGCCACGGCCGCAACCGCGGTCTGGCGATCACCCGGGTCCGCACCGCCGACGGCCGCGAACTGCCCGCGACCGAGTACTTCACCTCGATGGGCGGCTATCTCACCGGCCGCCCCTGACGATCGGGACCCCACCCATGCGTACCGCACGTGCCCGGCACTACCTCATGTGCCGGCCCACCTACTTCGACGTGGTCTACTCCATCAACCCCTGGATGGACCCGGCGAAGCCCGTCGACACTCCCCTGGCCATCGCCCAGTGGGAGCGGCTGCGCGAGGTCTACCTGAGCCTCGGGCACACCGTCGACACGATCGACCCCGTCCCCGGACTGCCCGACATGGTCTTCGCGGCCAACGGCGCCACGGTCGTCGACGGACGGGCCCTCGTGGCCCGGTTCCGCGACGCCGAGCGGATCGCCGAGGGCCCCGCGTACCACGACTGGCTGCGCGACCACGGCTTCCCCGGGCTGCGCACCGCCGCGTACGTCAACGAAGGGGAGGGCGACTACCTCCTCGCGGGCGACTGGCTGCTCGCGGGGACCGGGTTCCGCAGCGATCCTCGCTCCCACGACGAGGCGCAGGAGTACTTCGGCCGCCCGGTGATCGGGCTGACCCTCGTCGACCCCGACTACTACCACCTGGACACCGCTCTGACCGTCCTCGACGGGCGGACGATCGCCTACTACCCGGCGGCCTTCTCCCCCGGCAGCCGCTCCGTCCTGGAGCGGCTGTTCCCGGACGCCCTCCTCGCCACCCCCGCCGACGCCGAGGCCTTCGGGCTGAACGCGACGTCGGACGGATACAACGTGGTCCTGCCGCAGAACGCGACCGAGCTGGCCGGACAGCTGCGGGAGCGCGGGTTCAACCCGATCGGCGTGGACCTCTCCGAGCTCCTCAAGGCGGGCGGCAGCGTGAAGTGCTGCACCCTGGAGCTGCGCCCGGCGTCCTGAGCCGAGGACGCGCCCCCGTGGATCCGACCCCGGGGGAGCGTCGCGTCCTCGCGGGTGTCCGCAGGGGCGCGTCCTCGCGGATCTGTCCGCAGCGGCGCGTCCTCGCCGGAAACGGGGCTGACGCCGGGCGGGGAACTCGCGATCATGGCCGGATGAAGACACGTTTCCTCGGTACGGCCGAACTGGTCGGGACGCCCTCCGTGGCCGTCGTCGTCGATGTGATGCGGGCGTACACCGTGGCCGCCTGGGCCTTCGCCCGGGGCGCCGAGAGGATCGTCCTCGCCTGGTCGCTCGACGACGCGCTCGCCCTCAAGGCGCGCCACCCGGCGTGGATCGCGCTGAAGGACGGTGCGCCCGCCCCCGGTTTCGACGCCGTCAACTCGCCGGGGCTCCTGCGCGCCGCTGACCTCACCGGCCGGACCGTCGTGCAGAAGACCACGGCGGGGACGGTCGGTGCTCTCGCGGTAGAGGATGCGTCGCTGGTGCTGTGCGCCGGCTTCGTGGTGGCGGAGGCGACGGCCCGGGTCCTGCGGTGGCACGGGGCAGAGGAGGTCACCTACGTGGTCACCGGCGAGGAGGGACGCGCCGAGGAGGATCTCGCGTGCGCCCAGTACATCGCGCACAGGGCCGCCGGCGGGGACACGGACCCGGCGTCGTACCTGCGGCGCGCCGCCACCTCCCGCGCCGCCCACGAGCTGGCCACGGGCGTCCGCCGCGGGGCCCACCCCGAGGACGTGGCGCTCTGCCTGGAGCTGGACCGGTTCCCCTTCGCCATGGTCGCGGCCCCCGAGGACGGGCTGATGGTCCTGCGCCCGCACGACGGCCCCACGCCTCCGGAGGCTCCCGGGCCGGGGGCCGACCACGTTTCGCGCATCCGTGTGTCTGAAACGGATAAGGGTGGGTAGGCGGGAGGGGGTCGTTCCCGCTGGTTCGAAGGCGGGCGTGTGACGGGGGCAGATTGATGGAGCGGTTGCTGGTGCGCGGAACGCTTGAGCAGGGCCGTCGGGAGACCGGCGCCACGGTCGTGGCGCGGGACAGCGCCGGTTACGAGATGACGTCGGGCGAGATCGCCCGGTCCCGTGCGTTCGTGAGGGACTTCCTCGCCGACGCGCACTCCCGGCACGGCCTGGAGGTCTCGGACCGGGCGGCGGACGTCGCGCAGTTGGTGGTGAGCGAGCTGGCCACCAACGTCTGCAAGTACGCGCCGGGCCCGTGCCTGCTGGACCTGGAGGCCACCGAGGACAGCCTCGACATCGTCATGTGGGACTCGGGCGCGGTGCTTCCGGCCGCGTCCCCGGCGGACCCGGCCCGCGTCGGGCGGCACGGCCTGGAGCTGGTCCTCATGGTCTGCCAGAGCTTCTCGGTGCACCGCGAACCGGTGGGCAAGCGGGTGCGGGTGCGGATCTCCCTGCGCGACGACCCGAGCGGCGACCCGGCGGGCAGCACGGTCGGCTAGCGCGCGTCGCGCCGTATGAAGCATGAAGAGGGGGTGAAGGCCGGTCGGCCTTCACCCCCTCTCCCGTTCCGGGTGGTCAGTTCTGGGTGAGCATCTCCTTGCGGAGCTTGGCGAGCAGTCGGGAGAGCAGCCGGGAGACGTGCATCTGGGAGATGCCGAGCCTTTCCCCGATCTCCGCCTGGGTCAGCTCCTGGCCGAACCGCATGGCCACGATCTCGCGGTCCCGTTCGTCCAGTCGCTCCAGCAGAGGGGCCAGGGCGTGGAGGTCCTCGACCAGCTCCATGGCCGGGTCGAGGTCTCCCTTGATGTCTCCGTAGGTGACCGTCTCGGCGCTGCTCTGCTCGACGCCGATGGGCAGGTCGAGCGAGCCCGCGGTGTAGCCGTTGGCCGCTATGAGCCCCTCGATGACCTCTTCCTCGCTGAGGTTCAGGTGCTTGGCCAGTTCGGCGACCGTCGGGTCGCGGTCGAGCCGGCCGGCGAGGGCCTCGCGCGTCTTGGCCAGGGTCACCCGCAGTTCCTGCAGTCGGCGCGGGACGTGGACGGCCCACGTCGAATCGCGGAAGAACCGCTTGATCTCCCCCACGATGTAGGGGATGGCGAACGAGGTGAACTCGACCTCCCGGCTGAGCTCGAACCGGTCGATCGCCTTGATCAGGCCGATCGTGCCCACCTGGATGATGTCCTCCATCTCGCCGCTGCCGCGATTGCGGAATCGCTTGGCGGCGAAATGGACCAGGGAGAGGTTCATCTCGATCAGGGTGTTGCGTGCGTACTGGTACTCGTGTGTGCCCTCTTCGAGAACCTGCAACTGCTCGAAGAACAAGGCTCCCAGCGCCCGGGCGTCCTTCGGGGCGATCTTCGCGGGGTCCTCGACCCGTGGAAGCGCCGCAGGAGCGATGGTGGCGGTCGTGCCGTGTTCCGATACGGCGGAGCGCCGAGGGCGCTGCGATGTGGTGGACATGCGCGTCTCCCGATGACTGCGATTCGTGGACAAACACGGGAGGGCACCGAACAGAAACACCTCACGGCGGCAATGCCACTCCCGCGAAGGTGTGCCTGACTGCCCAAGCACGCCGAGGCATCGTCTGTCCCCGATCTCCGATCCCAAACACCACCACATCGGTTGCCCGAAGATATTTCGGCCGGGCGCGGCAGCCCGGGAACCGGATCGGACGACCACGGCCGCGACGCTTCCTGTACGGTCGTGCCGGACCGTCAGGCGCGCCGGGCACCACCGCTCCGCACGTCGGCCCGCGCCCGGTGCACCGTGCCGTCGACAGCTCGTCGACGCCCGCTGCTTCTCACGAAGTCACGTGCCCTCTGGGCCACTTCGTTCATCCGACCGGCCGGACCGCGTGGGGCCGGCCGGTCCGGGGCGGGCGGTGCCGTCCGGGGTCGTGCACGGCAGCGAACCAGACACGAGTGAGGAAACCGCATGGCACGAGAGCAGGATCCAGGCAGCCACATAGCGCCGGGTGCCGCCGGGGCGACCGGTTCGCAGGTGTCCGTCCGCCGGGCGGTACCGATGAGCGGAGCGGCGGGAGACCCCGGAGACGCTCTGGCGCCGGGTGGCCGACCCGGCCGTCCGGAGGAACCCTCCGGACCGGGCGGCTCGGAGGCGGGCGAGCGCGGCCCGGTGAACGCCTCCGGCGAGACGGAGAGTTCCGGGTCCGGGGCTCCCACGGCCCCGGAGGCCCGGACGCCCGCCCCGCAGACCGCGGGAGCCGATCCCGTACGGGGCGTCGGCGCTCCGGCCCCGGCGGCGTCATCGGCCCCGTCCGCTCCGGCGGCCTCCTCCGCCAAGGGCGTGGCCGAAGGTGATACGGCCACCGCGGCGGCGCGACCGTCCTCGGCTTCCTTGGAACCGGCCGCTGTCGCCTCTTCCTCCGCCCCGGCCCCCGGCTCCGGCGGTGCCGACGGGGCAACGGCGGTGGCGGCGGGCGCGGGCGGCGGACCGGGGGCGCGTACGGACGAGGACCCGCCCGGCAGCCGGCCGAAGAAGCCGATGCTGGCCGCGGCGGCCATCGCCGGTGCGGTCCTGATCTCCGTGCCGTTCCTCGTCGCGGGCCAGGACGACGACCGCAAAGCCGAGAAGGACCGGACCCAGAACGCCGCGGGCACGGTGCTGGACGCGGCGCGCCCGCCCGCCCCGGAGACGTACACCAGCGAGACGCCGAAACCCTCCCCGACGCCGAGCCGGAAGAAGGAGGAGAAGAAGAAGGAGCCGGTGAAGCCGTCCGCCCAGCAGCCGCTGAAGCCGGTGGTCGTGACACCGACGCCGACGCCGACGCCCACTCCGTCTCCGAGCAAGCAGCAGAAGAAGGCGGCGTCGACGAAGGCCCCGGCGGGAACGGCCGCCGCCGCGCTGGAGCACCTCGCCAAGAGCGACCCCCAGGGTCGGCACATCTGCTACCGGGCCTTCGTGGCCGGGCAGGGCTGGCAAGTGCCCGTGTGCGACGGGACGATGACCGGCACGACCGGCCAGGGCAAGAAGATCACGGCGCTCAACATCTCCGTGTGGAACGTCGAGGGCTCCTCCGCCAACGCGCTCCTGCACGACGCGGGCGCGAAGAGCGGCAACGCCAAGTGGGCGCCGAGCTGGACGCCCGTCATCGCGAACGGCAAGAACGTCTACATCGGCAGCTCCAAGGCGGGTGCCCCCTTCATGACCGGCTTCGCCATGAACGTCGGCAAGGGCAACGTCTGCCACACCGCGAAGATGCGCAACGGCGGCTGGGGCCCGCAGTACTGCAAGAGCAGCCGTCCCGACTACATGTTCGTCGGCACCACCGACAACGGGAACTGGTTCGAGGCGGTCAAGCTCACGGTCTGAGCCGCACCCGGCCGCGGTGGCGCGGTCCGCGAGAGCCCTCCGGTTTCGCTGGAACCGGAGGGCTCTGTACGTGGCGGTGCGGACGGGACCGGCGTTCGGCGCGGACAGCCGCGCGCGGCCCGTCGGGTACGGCTGCCCCCAGCCCTGTCCGCCCTCCCGCTGCGCGGCGGCCCGCACCGCCTCCCTACACGGCCTGGGCCCGCTCGGGCGGCGACACCGGTGCCGGGCCGTCATCCGCCGGAGCCCCGCCGGTCGGGACGTCACCCGTGGGGGCCGCGTCCGCCGGGTTCCAGGCCGCGGAGCACAGGGCTTCGGACACCGCGGCCGTGTAGCGGGCGGCGGCCAGCCAGTGGGCGGCGAAGCCGTCGGTGTCGGCGGGGAGCAGGCGGCCGAAGAGATCGCGTTCGCGCCGGCCCGCCGCGGCGCACAGGGCGGTGAGGAGGTCCGCCGCGGTGGGGAGACCGCCGCGGCGGATCCGCCGGGCCTCGGCGGTGACGTCGCCCAGCAGGCCGAGGGCTGCGCGGCCCGCCGGGACCGTCTGCTCGACCCGGCGTTCCAGCAGGTACAGGGGCGATGCCGCGCCGGGGCCTGCGGGCTGCGCCGGGGCCAGGTGCACGCGGGCCTTCGGGTCCGGGAGGTCGGCGCGGCGCAACCGGTCGAGGCCGAGGTCGACCGTGCCCTCGCCGGTGGGGTGCGAGCACGCCAGGAGCGTGAGCCGGGGGTGCGGGGCGGGGACCAGGCGGCCGATGATCCTCAGCCTGGCCCCCGGGGCCGCGGCCAGCAGCGCCAGGTTGTCGCGGTGGGGAAGCGCGGGGTCGTCGTCGGCGACGGTGAGCCGTACGAGAACGCCTCCCGCGCACCGGGCGAGCAGGCAGGCGCCGCCCGGTTCCCGTACCGCTCCGAGGAGTTCGACGTCGAGGAAGAGCAGGTCGCTGCCGCCGCCGTCCGGTTCCGCGTAGCGGGAGACGGCGCGCAGGGCGCGGGCGGCCTGTTCGGCGGGGGGCGCCTCCCACAGCGCGGCGAGCGGCGGCTCCGTCCACGCCGCGCCCCGGGCGGTGACGGCCTTGACGCCCTTGCCGGCGCCCAGGCGGCCGTCCGGCGAGACCGTCGCCCCGGAAACGGCCAGGCCGGCCCGGCCCAGCTCCCGGTGGGTGAGCGCGCTGTCGCCCAGGCGCACCGCCCGGTCGGCCACGCCGAGGGCCCGGCCCGCCCCTCCGGGCGCCACGTCGCCGACCGTGAAGAGCCGGCCGTCGCCTCCGGCGACCCAGGTGCGGACCCCGCCGTGTCCCGAGTCGGTGACCACGGGTTCGGTGAACAGCCCGTACAGGCGGAGCGAGCCGTCCGGACTGTACGGGCGGCGCGCCCGGCCGCTGACGGCGGCCAGCTCCGCCCCGGACGCGGTTCCCACGCGGCGGGCGGTGCCGAGGAGTTCGGCCAGGGCGGTGACGAGGTCGGCGGTGCGGTACGACGGATCGCCGGTGCGGGCCGCGCGCAGCAGGGTGACGACGGACAGCGCGGCGGCCGCCGCCCGGGGCAGCCGGCGGAGACGGGCGGTGTGGGCGGCGCGCAGGAGGGCGGACTGGGTGACGGCCCCGGCCCCGTCGACGCCGGCCTCCAGCACGGCGGCGCCCGCCGCCCACAGGGCGTCGGCGGCGGTGCGCTGGGTGTCACTCGCCGTCTCCTGCGGGGCGGCGGCGTCGGGTTCTGTGGCGCCCGTCGGCTCCGGGGTTTTTGGGGCCGGCTGTTCGGCGGGCTCCGTCGCCTGGTCGGCCGTGGGGGCGGCGCAGGCGACGGCCGCGCGGTGCACGCACGCCGGGGCGAGGAGACAACCGCAGGTGATGTCCTCCACGCGGGCCACCACCCCGCCCGGGGCATGCAGGCGCAGCTCGCTCTCGTCGTCGACCTGGATCGTCACGGTGTCCCCGTCACGGTGCGCCGGGCGGGCGCCGAGCTTGGTGACCGCCGCGTCCAGGCGCTTGCGCAGCCGGGGCGAGAGGGTCTCCACGAGCGTGGCGGTGACCTCCGGCGCCACGGGCGGCAGCTGGTCGGCGTTCATGCGGTCTTCTCCCCTATCCAGCGGGCCAGTTCGAGTGGGCTGAGGGCCGCCACGGGCATACCGGCGGCCACGAGCTGCCCGGCCATACCCGTCGAGTAGCGGGGGCGCCCGGCGTCGTCGAGACTCGCGCAGCCGAGTACGTGGCAGCCGGTGTTCACCAGCGCGCGCACCTCGGCCAGCAGCCCGGCCGGCGGCGCGCCCTCCTCGAAGTCGCTGATGACGACGACGAGGGTGCGGGAGGGCACCTCGATCAGCTCGCGGGCGTGCCGCAGCCCGGCGGCGATGTGGGTTCCGCCGCCGACGCTCACCTCCAGCAGGAGGGAGAGCGGGTCGTGCACATGGCCGGTGAGGTCGACGACCTCCGTGGAGAACGCCAGGAAGTGGGTGCTGAGGGTCGGCACCCCGGCCAGTACGGAGGCGGTCAGCGCGGACCAGATGGTGGACGCCTCCATGGATCCGGAGACGTCGGTGACCAGGATCAGCCGCCAGTCGGCCGATCTGCGGGCGCGACTGCGGAAGACCGGCCTCTCGGGGATCACCCGGACCGTGCCGTCGGCGGTCCGCCGGGCGGTGGCCAGATTGGCGCGCAGGGTACGCGGCAGATCCAGCCCGCCGCCGGGTCGGCGGGTGGGCCGGGCCGTCGTCGTACCGGTCAGCGCGGGCCGCAGCCGGGTGGCGAGCCGCCGGGTGAGTTCGTCGACCAGGCGGCGGACCAGGGGGCGGAGCGCCGCGATCCGGGCTTCGGGCAGGCCGCCGGCGTACCGCAGGATCGTCCGGAGCAGTTCCACGGAGGGGGTCACGGCCGCCGGGTCGAGCTCGGCGAGGACATCCTGCCGCCCCGTCCCGGCCGCGGCGGCCAGGACCTCTTCGCGGACGCCGGGGCCGAACAGGGCGGCCAGTTCCTCGGACCACTCGCGGACGCCGGGGTACGAGGGCTCCCGTCCGCCGCCCGCCGTGGAACCACCGCCGGGGAGGCCGCCGCGGGAGCCCTCGCCGTGCCCCGCCCCGTAGAGCTCGTCCAGCGCGGTCGCCATCCGTGCGGCGCCGGCCGGCAGCCGGTCGGTGCTCCGGCCGAGCACGAGCCGCCAGCGGTCGGCCGGGGCGAGGGTCCGGGGAGCGGGGGACGCGGGGGTGGGTGT
>NZ_JNZZ01000018.1 GCF_000717645.1 Streptomyces californicus | reverse complement strand
GTCTTGCGTTTCCGACTCTATCAGACTCTTTCGTGTCCGATTCCCGGTCGAAGCGGGCCCTGCGATCCTGCTTGTTTCGCTTTCCAGGTCTTCGCTTTCACGTTTTCCCTTTCCAGCGACTCCAACGTTACCAGACTCTTTTTCGTTCCGTTTCCGGTCCGAATTCGATTTCCGGTGGCCTGTGGAGTGGCCTTGCCTTTCGGCGTGTCCGCTACGTTAGCCGATTCTCTTGGCAGCTCATAATCGAACCGTTGGAGCGAATTACGGGCATGCCGAATTCGCACCCGCCAGGGTGAGGATCGTCGGTAGTGGTGTGGCCGCTTCGAGTGGCTCGGTTCGGTCCGATGGACTGTGCCGAGAGCTGTACCCGTGTCAAGCGGCTCGGACTACATTAGGCGTCCGTCCAGCGCGCGTCAAGCCGCCTTGTGGCTCGGACGACGACGCGGGGCATGGGCTCGGTAGGGGCTCACCGTCGGGTCGCCGTCGATCCATGAGCGCCACGGCGGGTACGCGGCGGCCCCCGCACCAGTGGGGGCGCCGCCGCGTACCTGGTCACGGGGCGGCGGAGTGCCGTGCAGGATGGACAGGACCGGGGCGGGGACGCCGAAGAGGTCGCTGCCGTTCAGCTCGCGCTCGACGTCCAGGGCGGTCGCAAGGCGGGCCGGCCTTTGGCCAGTTCCTTGTCGTTGCGGGCCGAGAGGCGTCGTTCACGGGCCGGGTCGCCCCCGCCATTGATCTCGCCGGCTCACCGGCGAGCCGTGAGCGAGGCGCACAGCGGCTCAGGCTTCGGCGGACGGCTTGGCTCTCGGGCTCAGTCGGTACGCCGAGACCGTTGGATCATCGGCGCGGTAGAACCGGTGCTGCCAGTCGTGGGCCTTGCTCACGCCAACCCGAGGACCGACCCGGATGAGCGCGGCAGGTACAGGCTCCCCCTCGGACAGCATGACCGAGGTACCCGTCAGGAGGTCTGCGCCGTTGCACTCTGCCGTGATGCCGAGCGCCTGGCCGACGTTCCCCGGACCGCGGGCGAGACGTGGACTCTCGACCTTCGCTCCTCGCCGCTTGCGTGCCAGCTCTTCCCCCTCGATGACCCTGCCTGCCCGGATGAGGACACCGGAGGCGATGCCGTCCGTACCGGTGACGACGTTGGCGCACCAGTGGAGACCGTGGGACCGGTAGACGTAGAGGTGTCCTGCGGGTCCGAACATGGTGGCGTTGCGGGCGGTGCGGCCCCGGTAGGCGTGGGACGCCGGATCAGCCATACCGGAGTAGGCCTCGGTCTCCGTGATGGCGATGCTCACGGTCCCCTCGGAGGTCTTGCGGGTGAGGACGGTCCCGAGCAGCTTGGGGGCGACCTCTTCGGCAGGATGGGCAAGGAAGTCGATGTTCATGCTGACCGCCTTGCCATGTCGCGGTCGAAGAAGTCCCGCGTCGGAGGGGTGCGGTCGGGGCTCTTGGTCATGCGGTCCGAGGGTACCGGGATCGTCCGGACGGGAACCGGCTACCGTCATGGCGCGTATGTAGGGGTCAGGACCTAGAAGGAGTGACTATGGGCTTCAAGCGGCTGCTCGCGAGCATGGGCGCCGGTGGCGCATCGGTGGAGACCGAGCTCACCGAGGTCAACGTCGTCCCCGGCGGCATCGTCCAGGGCGAGGTGCGTATCCAGGGCGGCTCGGTCGCCCAGCAGATCGAGGGCCTGAACGTGGGGCTCCAGGCACGGGTCGAGGTCGAGAGCGGGGACCAGGAGACCAAGCAGGACATCGAGTTCACCAAGCAGAACCTCGGCGGCGCCTTCGAGGTGCAGGCCGGCGCGGTGCACGTGGTGCCGTTCGGCCTGGAGATCCCGTGGGAGACGCCGATCACGATGTTCGGCGGCCAGCACCTGCGCGGGATGAACATCGGGGTGACCACCGAACTGGAGATCGCCCGCGCGCTGGACTCCGGTGACCTGGACCCGATCAACGTGCACCCGCTGCCCGCGCAGGAGGCGATCCTGGACGCCTTCCGTCAGCTCGGCTTCGGCTTCCGCAGCGCGGACATGGAGCGCGGCCACATCCGGGGGACGCGTCAGCGGCTGCCGTTCTACCAGGAGATCGAGTTCGTCCCGCCGGCCCAGTACCGCGGGCTGAACCAGGTGGAGCTGACGTTCGTCGCGGACGACCGCGAGATGGACGTCGTCCTGGAGATGGACAAGAAGCCGGGGCTGTTCAGCGAGGGCAGCGACTCCTACCGCGCGTTCAAGGTGGGTCTGCACGACTACCAGCAGACCGATTGGGCCGCCTACCTCAACCAGTGGCTCGCGCAGGTCGGCGGTCAGCGCAACTGGCTCTGACCGGCGGCGGTACGCCGTCCGGAGCGAGGACGGTAGTCCCCCTACAGTCGGGGAAGAAGGCAGACGAACCGATCAGGAGAGGTGCGAGACGTGACCGAGCCGAAGAGGGCCCCGCTGCCGCATGACTTCCACCCGGAGGTGCCGGCGTTCACCGTCGTGAGCGACGACCTCGCTCCAGGGGCCGTACTGGGTGACGCCCAGGTGCAGGCGGCCGGGAACACCTCGCCGCAGCTGCGGTGGGAGGGCTTCCCCGAGGGGACCAAGAGCTTCGCCGTGACGTGTTTCGACCCGGACGCCCCGACGGGCAGCGGATTCTGGCACTGGGTGCTCTTCGACGTCCCGGTGACGGTGACCGAGCTGCCCGCCGGTGCGGGCAGCGGGGAGTTCAAGGGGCTGCCCGAGGGCGCCGTCCAGGCCCGCAACGACTACGGGTCGAAGGAGTTCGGCGGGGCCGCGCCGCCGGCCGGCGAGAACCACCGGTACGTCTTCACGGTGTACGCGGTCGACACCGAGAAGCTCGGCATCGACAGCGACGCGTCCCCCGCGGTGGTCGGATTCAACCTCCGGTTCCACACGCTGGGCCGCGCGCAGCTGGTCGGTGAGTACGAGGCCCCCGCCGGCGATTAGTTCGTCCGCTGTTTGCCCTGCTCTGGTCTTGGAGAGATCAGAGCAGGGCATTTTTTATTGCGTTGTCCATCGCCGCCCGCCCGGACAGAGTTGATCCGGGCCTGCCAGGGGGCGGGCGGCACACGGGAGGTGGGCAGGATGCGTGACACGCTGGTTCTCAACGCGAGCTTCGAGCCACTGTCGACAGTGACGCTCAACCGTGCGGTGGTCCTGATCCTGACGGACAAGGCCGTCGTCGAGCAGTCGCATCCCGAGCTGCGCATGCGTGGTGCCGCCGTGGACATTCCGGCGCCCCGGGTGATCAGGCTCTGCCGGTACGTACGGGTGCCGTTCCGAAGACAGGCGCCGTGGTCCAGGAGGGGTGTGCTGGTCCGGGACCAGTACCGGTGCGCGTACTGCGGGCGGCGGGCGTCCACCGTCGACCACGTGGTGCCGCGGGCCCAGGGCGGGCAGGACACCTGGCTGAACACGGTGGCCTCCTGCGCGGAGGACAACCACCGCAAAGCCGCGCGGACGCCGGAGCAGGCGGGGATGCCGCTGCTGAAGCAGCCGTTCGTCCCCTCCCCCGCCGAGGCGATGCTGCTGGCGATGGGGGCGCGCGACCGGGCGGCGCTGCCGGAGTGGCTGGAGGGGGCGGAAGCCGCGTAGGGCGTCCGCGTGGTGCGCGGGTCACGGCTGCGGGGGACCGCGGCGTAGACCTCGTACGCCTCATGACGCAGAGGTGGACCCGTCCTCCGGGGGACGGGTCCACGTGTGTCAGCGGAGCAGGAGCTGGACGATGGCGGCCGTGCCGACGAGCACGATGAGGCCGCGCAGCACGGTGGGGCTCAGGCGGCGGCCGACCTTGGCGCCTATCTGTCCGCCGATGGCCGAACCGACCGCGATGAGAACGACGGCCGTCCAGTTGAAGTCGGCGACGAAGAGGAAGAACAGGGCGGCGATGGTGTTGACCACGGCGGCCAGTACGTTCTTGACGGCGTTGAGGCGCTGCATCGTGTCGTCGACGAGCATGCCCATCAGGGAGAGGTAGATGATCCCCTGGGCGGCGGTGAAGTAGCCGCCGTAGACGCTGGCGAGGGTCAGGCCGACGAACAGGAGCGGGCCGCCGTCGGTGCGGGGCGTGGTTCCGGTGTGCTCGCGGCGGCGCTGGACGGCTTTGCTGATGCGCGGTTGCAGGATCACCAGGACGAGCGCGAGGGCGACCAGGACGGGGACGATCGTCTCGAAGGCCGTGGAGGGCAGGGCGAGCAGCAGGGTCGCCCCGCAGAGGCCGCCGATCGCGGCGCCGACGCCCAGCTTGAGGACGCGGCGGCGCTGACCGGCGAGCTCCTTGCGGTAGCCGATGGCCCCGCTGATGGAGCCGGGGATGAGCCCCAGGGCGTTGGACACGGTCGCGGTGACCGGGGGCAGCCCGGTGGCGAGCAGGACGGGGAAGGTGATCAGGGTGCCTGAGCCGACGATCGTGTTGATCGTGCCCGCGCCGACTCCGGCCGCGAAGACGGCGAGTATTTCCCAGATGGACAAGGCCATCTCCTTCGGTGGTCAGTGACGCCTCCCCGCCATGAAGGTCGAGGGGCCTCACCGATCATGCACGAAGGGGGCGCCGGGTCAGGAGACGGGGGGTTCCTCGCGGCGCTCCATCGCGGGGGCGGGGATGGAACCGTGCGTGCCGGCGCCGTTTCCTCCGTTCCCCCCGTTGCCGCCATTGCCGCCGTTTCCTCCGGTGTTGAAGCCGGGGACGCCGCCGCCGAGGTTCCCGAAGGCTCCGCTGAGGCCCTTGAGGGCGTCGCCGATCTCGCTGGGCACGATCCAGAGCTTGTTGGCGTCGCCCTCGGCGATCTTCGGCAGCATCTGGAGGTACTGGTACGAGAGGAGCTTCTGGTCCGGGTCTCCGGCGTGGATGGCCTCGAAGACCGTGCGGACGGCCTGGGCCTCGCCCTCGGCCCGCAGGGCGGCGGCCTTGGCCTCGCCCTCGGCCCGCAGGATGGCGGACTGCTTCTCGCCCTCCGCGGTGAGGATCTGGGACTGCCTGATGCCTTCGGCGGTGAGGATCGCGGCGCGCTTGTCGCGGTCGGCGCGCATCTGCTTCTCCATCGAGTCCTGGATGGAGGTCGGCGGCTCGATCGCCTTCAGCTCGACGCGGTTGACGCGGATGCCCCACTTGCCGGTCGCCTCGTCGAGGACGCCGCGCAGGGCCGCGTTGATCTCCTCGCGGGAGGTGAGGGTCCTCTCCAGGTCCATTCCGCCGATGATGTTGCGGAGGGTGGTGACGGTGAGCTGCTCGATCGCCTGGATGTAGCTGGCGACCTCGTAGGTCGCCGCGCGTGCGTCGGTCACCTGGTAGTAGATGACGGTGTCGATGTTGACGACCAGGTTGTCCTGGGTGATCACCGGCTGGGGCGGGAAGGGCACCACCTGTTCACGGAGGTCGATCCTGTTGCGGATCGAGTCGATGAACGGGACGACGATGTTCAGGCCCGCGTTCAGGGTGCGGGTGTAGCGGCCGAACCGCTCCACGATGGCGGCGCTCGCCTGCGGAATGACCTGGATCGTCTTGATCAGGGCGATGAAGACGAGCACCACCAGAATGATCAGAACGATGATGATCGGTTGCATCGTGTCTCTCGTGCCCTTCGGTTGGCCGGCGGATCGCGGTGATCGGGGTCGGTCCTCGACTGAGCGTGGTGGGCGGCCGGTCGGGGCCGCTTCCGGTGCTCACGAAGATCGACATGATCGACTTCGAGTCTGGCAGACCTGGGCCCGCCCCGTGCGCGGTTCGGTCACATGACGACGGCTGTCGCTCCGTCGATGTCCACGACATCGACCTGGCTGCCGGGTTCGAAGACCTGGTCGCTGTCGAGCGTGCGGGCCGACCAGACCTCCCCGGCGAGCTTGATGCGGCCTCCGTCGGCCGACACCCGTTCCAGCACGACCGCCTGACGTCCCTTCAGGGCGTCGATGCCGCTCGCCTGCCCGCTCTGTCCGGCCCGGTGTCTGGCGGCGATCGGCCGTACGACGGCGATCAGCGCGACCGAGACCAGGACGAAGACCAGGACCTGGGCGACGACTCCGCCGTCGAGGGCGGCGACGGCCGATGCGGCCACCGCTCCGACGGCGAACATGCCGAATTCGGGCATCGCGGTCAGGACGAGGGGGATGCCCAGTCCCACCGCGCCGATCAGCCACCACACCCATGCGTCGATGTCCACCCGGTCATCGTAGGACTGTCGGTGCGTCACCGACAGGGCGCACAGCGGTCAACTGCGGTGAACGGCCTGCGGATCGGGGGCGGCGGCCTGTTCCGGCGACCCGGTCAGGAGAGCGGGAGGCCGTGTGCGGTGTAGCGGTCGCCGGTGTGCTCGACGATGAGCGGGAGGCCGAAGCAGCGGGAGAGGTTGCGGGAGCTGAGCTCGGTCTCGATGGGACCGGCGGCGAGGACCTTGCCCTGGCGGATCATCAGGGCGTGGGTGATCCCGGGCGGGATCTCCTCGACGTGGTGGGTGACCATGATCATGGAGGGGGCCAGCGGATCGCGGGCGAGACGGCCGAGGCGGCGGACGAGGTCCTCGCGCCCGCCGAGGTCGAGCCCGGCGGCGGGCTCGTCCAGGAGCAGCAGCTCGGGGTCGGTCATCATGGCGCGGGCGATCAGGGTGCGCTTGCGCTCGCCCTCGGAGAGCGTGCCGAACCGGCGGTTCAGGTACTCGGTCATGCCGAGCCGGTCGAGGAAGGCGCGGGCGCGGTCCTCGTCGACGGCCTCGTAGTCCTCGTTCCAGGTGGCGGTCATGCCGTACGCGGCGGTGAGGACCGTCTGGAGCACGGTCTGGCGCTTGGGCAGCTTGTCGGCCATCGCCACGCCGGCCATGCCGATCCGGGGGCGGAGTTCGAAGACGTCGGTGCCGACGCCGCCGAGCCGCTCACCGAGGACGGTAGCGGTGCCCCTGCTGGGGAAGAGGTAGCTGGAGGCGAGGTTGAGGAGGGTCGTCTTGCCCGCGCCGTTGGGGCCGAGGATGACCCAGCGCTCCCCCTCCTTGACCGACCAGGAGACGTCTTCCACCAGAGCGCGTCCGTCGCGGACCACGGATACGTCCACCAGCTCCAGTACATCGCTCATGGCGCGTTGTCTCCCCATGCAGTCTCGTCGATCGTCGCGTGCCGGTGGGCACGGCTCCCAGGGAAAACCTACGCCACCGCGCGAGTGGATCGGGCGTGAGGTCCGCACGCCCGGTCCCGGCCCGGACGTTCCCTAGGCTGTCGGCATGCTTGTCGAACCACGTTCAGGGTTGTTGGCCGCTTGGGGAAACGCGCTTCTGGCGGGACTCGTCTCGCCGGACGGGGCGGCCCTCGCGATTGTCGGGGAGGACGCGGTGCACCGCGTCGAGGGGCTGCCGGGTGAGGCGGGGCCGGTCGGGCTCACGCTGGCGCTCGGCCGGCTGCGGGGTCTGGGGGTGACCGGTTTCCGGGTGGCGCTGCCGGTGCCGGGGCATCCGCTGGGGCTGAGCGGTCCGCCGGACTTCAACGCGCGGGCGCTGGAGGCCGAGGAGGCGGTGGTCGCGTACGGGGCGCCGTACGGGCTGGTGCCGGAGGTGTCCGAGGCCGGGCCGGAGGGGGACCTGCACGTCGAGGTGGTGTGGCGGGTGCTGCCGGTACGGGAGGCTCCGCCGGCGGACGTGCCGTCGCTGGGCGAGGCGGAGCGGGAGCTGGCCGAGGCGCTGCGGGACGCGACGGCGGTGCTGGCGCGGCTGGACGTGGCCGGGTCGGGTCCGGTGGCGGAGGCGGCGGTGGACGCCTACCGGGCGCGGGTGGAACGCGGTGACGGGCGCGAGGTGCTGGCGCCCGGGTACCCGCCGCGTGCGGTGCGGGTGCTGGAGATGGCGCAGCGGGTGGGGCTGCTGGTCTCGGTGGCGTACGAGAACGGGCACGGCGGCGCGGTGAGCGCGTCGGAGATCGCGGCGCGGGGGGAGGCGCTGCGGCCGGTGGAGCGGGTGGCCCGGCGGGCGGTGGTGGCGGCGTACAACGCGTATGTGGAGGGCGGGGAGGTTCGGCGGTAGGCGCGCTCGGCGGGCCCCCGCGCCTCTGCCCCGGGGCGGGGCTGCGGGGCCTGGGCTTATGCCCCTCGGCTTGCGCCCCTCGGCGGGCCTCTCGCTTGTGCCCCGGGGCGGCGGGGCCTGGGCTGTCCGCGAGCGCCGGACGGGCCGAGTGGTCCGGAGGAGAAGGCCGGGCCCCGGGGCTCCCGGGCGGAGGTTCCGTCCTCAAGCGCCGGACGGGCTCGCTGGGGCGGGGCCCCGGTCAGTCCGCCGCGCCGTGGCGTACCGCCCAGAGCGCTGCCTGGGTGCGGTCGGACAGGTCCAGCTTCATCAGGATGTTCGACACGTGCGTCTTGACCGTCTTCTCGGAGAGGACCAGGGCGCGGGCGATCTCCCGGTTCGAGCGGCCGTCCGCGATGAGGCCGAGGACCTCGCGTTCCCGTTCGGTGAGGGTGCTCCCCCGCCCGGTGCCCGTGCCCGCCTCCTCCTGGGCCAGCAGTGCGCCCGCGACCTCCGGCTGGAGCAGGACGTGGCCGGCGTGGACCGAGCGGATCGCCCCGGCCAGGGCGTCCGGGTCCACGTCCTTGTACACGTAGCCGGAGGCTCCGGCGCGCAGGGCGGGGACCACCGTGCGCTGCTCGGTGAAGCTGGTGACGATGAGGACCCTGGCCGGGTTGTCCAGCTCGCGGAGGCGGCGCAGGGCCTCGATGCCGTCGGTGCCGGGCATCTTGATGTCCATCAGGACGACGTCGGGGCGCAGCTCCTCGGTGCGGGCCACGCCCTCCGCACCGTCGGACGCCTCGCCGACGACCTCTATGTCCTCCTGGATCTCCAGGAACGTGCGCAGGCCGCGGCGGACCACCTGGTGGTCGTCGACCAGCAGCACCCTGATGATCTTCTCAGCCACCGGGGACCTCCATCTCGATCGTGGCGCCCTCGCCGGGCTCCGAGGCAACGGTGAGTCGGCCGCCGACGCTGCTCGCCCGGTGGCGCATGGAGACGAGGCCGAGGTGGCGGCCCGCCCGCCGGACGGCGGTGGGGTCGAAGCCGCGTCCGTCGTCGCAGACGCGCAGGACGGTGGCGGAGCCGCGCCGGGTCAGCGTGACGGTGACGTGCTCCGCGCCGGAGTGGCGCAGGGCGTTGTGCAGGGCCTCCTGCGCGACCCGGAGCAGCGCTTCCTCCTGGGCGGCGGGCAGGGCGCGCACGCCTCGGCTCTCGAAGGCGACGTCGGCGGCGTGCGCCCGGTCCAGGACCTGGACCTGGGTGCGCAGGGTGGCGATGAGTCCGTCCTCGTCGAGTGCGGCGGGGCGCAGTTCCACGACGGCGGCCCGCAGCTCGTCGACCGCCTCGGCGGCGAGGTCGGCGACCTGTTGGAGCTCCCCCTTGGCGCGCGCGGGGTCGCGGTCGACGAGGGCGGCGGCGGCCTGGGCGGTGAGGCGGAGCGAGAACAGCTTCTGGCTGACGGCGTCGTGCAGCTCGTGGGCCAGCCGGGAGCGTTCCTCGGCGATGGTCAGTTCGCGGCCGCGCTCGTGGAGGCGGGCGTTGGTGAGGGCGATCGCCGCGTGCTGGGCGAGGATCGAGAGCAGCTCCTCGTCCTCGGCGGTGAAGCCGCAGCCGCCCTCGGGCTTGGGGCACAGCTTGTTGGCGAGGAACAGGGCGCCGATGGTCTCGTCGCCGTCCGTGATGGGCATGCCGAGGAAGTCGGACATGTCGGGGTGGGCGTCGGGCCAGCCCTCGAACCGGGGGTCCTCACGGACGTCCGCGAGACGTTCGGGGCCGGACCGGTGGAGCATCGCGGCGAGGATGCCGTGCTGGCGGGGCAGCGGGCCGATGGCCTTCCACTGGTCGTCGCTGACGCCGTCGACCACGAACTGGGCGAAGCCTCCGTGGTCGTCGGGGACGCCGAGGGCCGCGTACTGGGCGTCGAGCAGCTCACGGGCGGACGCGACGATCGTCTTGAGGACGTCGCCCACGTCGAGGTGCCGACTCATGGCGAGCAGTGCGGCACTCACCGCGGCGAGGCCCGACGGCGGGCGGTGACTCATGGGATCACCGTACCGGCGGGTCCCGGGCGGCCGTATCGGGCCGGGGACGGGTAGCGACGGGCGCGTACCTAGGTCCGGGCGGCACGACGGCTCGGTCGCGGGACGTAGGACCCCCGCGGTACGAGGCGCGTTCCAGGAGCGGCGCCTCGAGGAGGAGTTCGGGGGCGCGCGCCTCCTCCCACGGGATGAGGAACGTAACGCTCCGGATTGCTCCAGCAACGACAGGTGAGACGCCAGGGCGTCCGGTGTGAGCCCAGGCATAGGGCCCACGTCACGTACGAACGTGCCTAGTGGGTCGATAAGGGCGTTTTGACCAGGCGCACGTACGGGCCATTTCGGGCGAACGGGACCCTTGCCCACTACACGGCTTCGTACGTCACACCTTTGCCACAGGATTTTGCTGCCGCTAAGAATTGCTCTCGTCCCCGACGGAGGTGCGCATCACCGCCTCCGGTCTCGTCCTCCGTGAGGACACCTGAGTACGAAGAGGTAGCCCTACATGTCTGCGACTCGCATTCCCCGTCGTCTCCGTCGTCTGAACAAGGTCCAGAAGGCATCCGTGGCCGGTGTGTCGGCCCTGGGCGTCGCCGCCCTGACCTTCTCGCTCGTCCCGTCGAACGGCAAGGCGGAGATCGCCCCGCAGGCGGCAGCCGCCGCCGCGCCCGTCGCCCTCACCGGCGTCACGGGCTCCGCACAGGCCAAGACCGTGCAGGACAGCGTCATCGAGCAGCACTCGACCGCCGAGAAACTGGTGAAGGCCGCCGACGCCGCCAAGGCGAAGGCCGCGGCCGAGACCCGCGCCAAGGCCGCCAAGGCCAAGGCGGCGTCCGAGGCGAAGGACAAGGCCGAGAAGGCCGCCAAGGCCAAGGCGGACGCGAAGAAGCGCGCGACCGAGAAGGCCAACCGCTCCACCTCGCGCAAGCCCGTCTACGCCAACAACCTGGACGGCTGGATCCGCGAGGCGATGTCGATCATGAAGAAGGAAGGCATCCCCGGCTCCTACCAGGGGATCCACCGCAACATCATCCGTGAGTCCAGCGGCAACCGCTGGGCCATCAACAACTGGGACATCAACGCCCGGAACGGCATCCCCTCCAAGGGCCTGCTCCAGGTGATCCAGCCCACCTTCGACCGGTACCACGTCAAGGGCACCAAGAAGGACCTGTACGACCCGGTCGCCAACATCGTCGCCGCCTGCAACTACGCGGCCGACCGCTACGGCTCCATGGACAACGTGAACAGCGCCTACTGAGCCGCTGCTCCGCCGGGCGACGAACCGCCCGCCCCGGCCGTACCCATGCCTGAGGCCGGCACCCCGCGGGGTGCCGGCCTCGGCGTCGTACCGGTGGCGCGCCGCGGGGTTCGCGGCGCGGGCGGGACCTACTTGCGCATGACCTCGGGCTCGTGGCGGCGCAGCAGCCTGGCGACCGCGAAGGCGCAGACGAGGGCGATCACCAGCAGCACGAAGATGTTGATCCCCCACTGGGTCGCCGTGGCCTCCCAGAGCGGGTCCAGGTCGGTCGGGTTCTTCGGGTCCCACGGCGGCATCAGGTTGGCCAGGTCCAGCGTGGTGCCGGCCGCGGCGACGCCCCAGCGGGACGGCATCAGCCAGGTGAGCTGCTCCAGGCCGGGGGTCCCGTACACCTGGAAGAGGACGCCGGTGAACACCAGCTGGACGATGGCGAACATGACCAGCAGGGGCATGGTCATCTCGGAGGTCTTCACCATCGCGGAGATCATCAGGCCGAACATCATCGAGGTGAAGCCGAGGGCCACGATGGAGAGGCAGATCTCGACGGCCGGCGGCATGAACAGGCCCTCGGCCGGCAGGTCGCGGACGGCGAAGCAGATGCCGCAGAGGATGACGCTCTGGAACGCGGTGATCACGCCGAGCACGATCACCTTGGACACCAGATAGGCCGAGCGGGAGAGGCCGGTGGCCCGTTCCCGTTCGTAGATGACGCGTTCCTTGATCAGTTCGCGTACGGAGCTGGCCGAACCGGCGAGGCAGATGCCGACCGCGAGGATCAGCAGGATCATTCCGGACTTCCCGTTGAACCGGGTCGGCGGGGTGGGCGCGGTCAGGCCGAACTCCGCGGGGATGACCGCGCTCAGCACGCCGATCACCGCCGGCAGCGCCACCATCAGGCCGAGGAACGCCTTGTCGGAGGCGATGACGGAGGAGTAGCGGCGCACCAGGGTCCACAGCTGCGTGCCCCAGGTCTGCGGCTTCGGCGGCCGCATCTGCTGCGGGGGCGGCATGGTGACCGGCTGGGCGGCGACCGCGTCGATGTCGGCGGCGTACAGCTGGTAGTGCTGCGATCCGCGCCAGCGGCCCGCCCAGTCGTAGTCGCGGTAGTTCTCGAAGGCGGAGAAGACGTCGGCCCAGCTCGTGTAGCCGAAGAAGTTCAGCGCCTCCTCCGGCGGGCCGAAGTAGGCGACCGAGCCGCCGGGCGCCATCACCAGGAGCTTGTCGCAGATCGCCAGCTCGGCCACCGAGTGCGTGACCACGAGCACCGTGCGGCCGTCGTCCGCGAGACCGCGCAACAGCTGCATGACGTCGCGGTCCATGCCCGGGTCGAGGCCGGAGGTCGGCTCGTCCAGGAAGATCAGCGAGGGCTTGGTCAGCAGCTCCAGGGCGACCGAGACGCGCTTGCGCTGGCCGCCGGAGAGCGAGGTGATCCGCTTGTCCTTGTGGATGTCGAGCTTCAGCTCGGCGAGGACCTCGGTGATCCGGGCCTGGCGCTCGGCCTCGGTGGTGTCCGAGGGGAAGCGGAGCCTGGCCGCGTACTTGAGCGCCTTGGAGACGGTCAGTTCCTTGTGCAGGATGTCGTCCTGCGGAACGAGGCCGATGCGCTGGCGCAGCTCGGCGAACTGCTTGTACAGGTTCCGGTTGTCGTAGAGGACGTCACCCTGGTCGGCGGGCCGGTAGCCGGTGAGCGCCTTGAGCAGGGTGGACTTTCCGGAGCCGGACGGGCCGATGACCGCGATCAGGGACTTCTCGGGGACGCCGAAGGAGACGTCCTTGAGGATCTGCTTCCCGCCGTCGACCGTCACCGTGAGATGGCGGGCGGAGAAGGAGACCTCACCGGTGTCGACGAACTCCTCCAGCCGGTCCCCGACCAGCCGGAACGTCGAGTGGCCGACGCCGACGATGTCGTTCGGGCCGATGAGGGCGGAGCCGGACTTCTGGAGCGGCTGGCCGTTGACGTACGTGCCGTTGTGCGAGCCGAGGTCGCGGATCTCGTAGCGGCCGTCGGGCGTCGCGCGGAATTCGGCGTGGTGGCGGGAGACCTGGAGGTCGGAGACGACCAGTTCGTTCTCCAGCGCACGACCGATGCGCATGACCCGGCCGAGATCCAGCTGGTGGAACGTGGTCGGGCTGCGGTCGCCGTAGACCGGCGGCGCCCCCGCGGCACCGCCCTGTCCCGGTCCGGCCAGGTGTCCGGGGCTCTGCTGGTGCGGCACGCCCTGGTGCGGGGGCTGCTGGTGCGGGACCTGCTGCTGGGGCGCCTGCGGCTGCTGCCACGCCTGGGCCTGGGCCTGGGCTTGGTGCTGGGCCGGGGCCTGGTGGCCGGGCCAGCCCGCGCCGGCGCCCTGCGGTTGCTGGTGCGGTTGCTGAGCGGGCGCCGGTTGAGCGGCTGCGGCCTGGGCGCCGGCGGCTCCGGCGGCCGGCGCGCCGAGGCTCACCCGGGGCCCGTCCGTGGCGTTGCCGAGGTGCAGCACCGTGCCGGCGCCGATCTCGACCTGCTGGACCCGCCGGCCCTGCACATAGGTGCCGTTGGTGCTGCCGTGGTCCTCGATCGACCAACTGCGGCCGTTCCAGCTGATCGTGGCGTGCCGCCACGAGACCCTGGCGTCGTCGATCGTCAGGTCGCCCTGCGGATCACGCCCCAGGGTGTACGTCCTGGACGGATCGAGCGTCCAGGTGCTGCCATTCAATTCCAGTACGAGTTCCGGCACTCCGCGCCCCACTAGTTGTCCCCCGTGTTACCCCCGTCGCAGGGAGTCTAGGGATGCTGAACATCGTGGGGAACTATTCCAGGACCAGTCCCCTGTCGGAAAGTCGGACGGGTGAAGACCGCGCGGAGACCCGGCCGGATGCCCTGATATCGGGGGGCGAAAACGTCCGGATCGGTCGACGTCCGGATGAACATCGCATGACGGCCCGTAGACGGCTCAACAGCGCCATACCGCCCCATTGCGCGGCAGGCGGCGCGGCGGAGCGCAAGACCCGTACCGGCCAGTTCCGCGTCCCGGCCGCGCGTCCGGGCCGAGGACCGTCGCCGAGCGGTACGGGAGCCCGGTCGCGGGAAGGCGCTCACGGGAGCCCGGTCGCGGGAGGACAGTCGCGGGAGGCCGGGGCGAAGGCGTCCGGCACTCGGGACGGTCGGCCGGGGGCGGCGGCGGGACCGATACGGTGGGAGCACCATGAGCGCACCCCAGCCATCCCAGCCCCTCCCGTCTTCCGGGTCCGTCGAGCCCCCCGAGCCCCGTCGGGTCGACGGGGCGGGTGGCGAGCCCTCCCGGACCGGCGACTCCCCCACTCTTCTCGTCAAGATCTTCGGCAAGGACCGGCCCGGTATCACCGCCGGCCTCTTCGACACCCTCGCCGCGTACGCGGTCGACGTCGTGGACATCGAGCAGGTCGTCACCCGGGGACGCATCGTGCTCTGCGCCCTTGTGACCCCGCCCGCCGTGGGCGGGAGCACGGAGGGCGATCTGCGGGCGACCGTGCACAGCTGGGCCGACTCGCTGAACCTCCAGGCCGAGATCATCTCCGGCATCGGCGACAACCGCCCCCGCGGCGACGGCCGTTCGTACGTGACGGTGCTGGGGCATCCGCTGACGGCGGAGTCGACCGCCGCCATAGCGGCCAGCATCACCTCGACCGGCGGGAACATCGACCGGATCTTCCGGCTGGCGAAGTACCCGGTCACCGCCGTCGAGTTCGCGGTGTCGGGGACCGGGACCGAGCAGTTGCGGACGGCGCTCGCGACCGAGGCGGCGGAGATCGGCGTGGACGTCGCGGTGGTCTCGGCGGGCCTGAGCCGCCGGGCCCAGCGCCTGGTGGTGATGGACGTCGACTCCACGCTGATCCAGGACGAGGTCATCGAGCTGTTCGCGGCGCACGCGGGCTGCGAGGACAAGGTCGCCGAGGTGACCGAGCAGGCGATGCGCGGCGAGCTGGACTTCGAGCAGTCGCTGCACGCCCGGGTCGCGCTGCTGGCCGGTCTGGACGCCTCGGTGGTGGACAAGGTCCGCGCCGAGGTGCGGCTCACCCCGGGCGCCCGCACTCTCATCCGTACGCTGAAGCGGCTCGGCTACCAGGTCGGCGTGGTCTCCGGCGGTTTCACGCAGGTCACGGACGACCTGAAGGAGCGGCTCGGCCTCGACTTCGCCTCGGCCAACACCCTGGAAGTGGTGGACGGCAGGCTGACCGGCCGGGTCGTCGGCGAGGTGGTGGACCGGGCGGGCAAGGCGCGGCTGCTGCGGAGCTTCGCCGAGCAGGCCGGGGTGCCGCTGGCGCAGACGGTGGCGATCGGGGACGGGGCGAACGACCTCGACATGCTCAACACCGCCGGGCTCGGTGTCGCGTTCAACGCCAAGCCGGTGGTCCGGGAGGCGGCGCACACCGCGGTGAACGTGCCGTTCCTGGACACGGTGCTCTATCTGCTCGGTATCACCCGGGAAGAGGTGGAGGCGGCGGACGGCCTCGTCGGCTGACCTCCCCCGGGGCCCGGTCCCGATCCCGGGGCCGGGGCCCGGCGGATTCGGCCCGGCGGAGTTTCGGCCCGGCGGAGTTTCGGCCCGGCGGATTCGGAGCCGTACGCGGAGTGCTCCCCGGCCCGCGGCTCCGGTGGCTCACGTGCGACGGCCCCGGCACAGAGGATGTGCCGGGGCCGCGGCGCGCGTGCCCGCGGTAGGGCGGGCGGTCGGTCCTACGGGCGCGTGGGGCGCGGTCGGTCGTGGGGGCGGCTCAGTCGTTCGGCGTCCAGTACTCGGTGAGCTTGCCGGCCCCGTGTTCCACGCTCTTCCAGGAGCCGGGGAACTCCACCACGGCGTACGAGGCGGTGGGGAAGCCGTCCCGGGTCATCCGGGCCAGGGTGTCGCCCTCGGCGGAACCGGAGAGGGCGTCGGCGGCCCCGTGCATCCCGGGGTTGTGGCCGATGACCAGGAGGTTGCGCACCTCGTCCGGGGTCTCGTTGAACAGGGCGATCAGCTCACCGAGGGACGCCTCGTACAGCCTCTCCTCGTAGACGGTCCGGGGACGCTCGGCGAACTCGTGGACTGCCAGCTTCCAGGTCTCCCGCGTCCGGACGGCGCTGGAGCAGAGGGCCAGGTCGAAGTCGATGCCGGAATCGGCGAGCCGGCGGCCGGCGACGGGCGCGTCCTTGCGTCCGCGTTCGGCCAGCGGGCGCTCATGGTCGGAAGCCTGTGACCATTCCGCCTTGGCATGCCGGAGAAGGACGATCCTGCGAGGTGTCTCGACGCTCATACATCTCAGCTTCGCATGAAAACCGGCCTGTGGCGCAGGGTGTTGACGGGCTCGTCCGGGGAGGCGGCGCAGTGGCCGGGGGCCGGCCGGGCTCAGCGGAACAGCAGCCGGAGGGTGTACTCGACCAGCTGTCCCAGCACGGGGGCGCCGGTGGCGGCATGCGCCTGCGCGGGGCTGAGGATCATGGTCAGCAGGACGGCGAAGGCGGCCGCGGGCAGGACCACAGCCCACCAGGGCAGGCGGATCGGGACACCGCCCGCGGGCGGGCCGGGGGACTTGGGGTGCGTCGGTGCCGGCATGTCCGCCTCCGTCGGGTCATCGGGTCGTCACCGATGAACTTACGGACCGCGGGGGGCCGCTTCCATCCGGTGACCCACCCACCCGACCCTGACCCTGGCCCCCTAGGGGTAGGGGAGTTAACCCCACCCCCCGCATACGGGCTCCGGGCTCCGGGGCCGGCGGAATCGGGCCGTCGGCGCCGGAACAGGTTCCGGACGTCAGGGCGAGGCGATCGTGGCGATCACACCGATGACGACGGTGACGAGAAGCATGGCCCCGAAGACGAGGAGAAGCTTCTTCTGGCCGTTCTGGGGATTCGGATCGAGCACTGGCATGAGGTCAGTGTCGCATCTCAGCACTCGTCCTCGATCGTCCGGTCCCGTCCCGCGAGGAAACCGACCGCCATCTGCGGGATCATCAGTCCGGCCATCAGGGCGATCGGGAGGCCCCAGCCGCCGCTGTGCTGGTAGAGGACGCCGACGAGCAGCGGGCCGGGGATGGAGATCAGGTAGCCGGTGGACTGGGCGAAGGCGGAGAGCCGGACCACGCCCGCGCCGGACCGGGCCCGCATGCCGATCATCGTGAGAGCGAGCGGGAAGGCGCAGTTGGCCACACCGAGGAGCAGCGCCCAGGCCCAGGCTCCGGCCGCGGGGGCGAGGTAGAGGCCGCCGTAGCCGATCAGGCCGCACAGGCCGAGGACGACGACGATGGGGCCCTGCTGGCGCAGCCGTGAGGCGACCCGGGGGATGACGAAGGCCAGCGGGACGCCCATCGCCATGGTGACCGCGAGCAGCAGCCCGGCGGTGCCCGCGGAGACCCCGGCGTCGCGGAAGATCTGCGGCATCCAGCCCATCGTGATGTACGCGGCGGTGGCCTGGAGCCCGAAGAAGCAGGCGAGGGCCCACGCGGTGCGGCTGCGGGTGATCCGGAGCGCCGGGGCGTCCGCGCCGGAGGCGGCGGGGACCGGGACGGCCGGCGCGGGCGCCGGGGTGCGGTCGCGGACGAGGACGATCCAGGGCAGCACCGCGGCGGCGGCGAGACCGGCCCAGACGGCCAGCCCGGTCTGCCAGTTCCCGCCCAGGGCGCCGGTGACGGGGACGGTGAGGGCGGCGGCCAGGGCGGTGCCGAGGGCCAGGGCCATGGAGTAGAGGCCGGTCATGCTGCCGACGCGGTCGGGGAACCAGCGCTTGACGATGACCGGCATCAGGATGTTGCTGACCGCGATGCCCATCAGCGCCAGCGCGCTGGCGGCCAGGAAGCCGGCGGTGGAGCCGACGTACGGGCGGATGCCCACGCCGATCGCGATGGCGGCCATGCCCGCGCAGACGACGGCGCCCGCGCCGAAGCGGCGGGCCAGACGCGGTGCCATCACGCCGAAGACGGCGAAGCAGAGCGGCGGTACGGAGGTGAGCACCCCGGCCACGCTCCCGCTCATGTGCAGCCCGTCGCGGACCTCCTCCAGGAGGGCGCCGAGGCTGGTAATGGCGGGGCGGAGGTTCAGGGCGGCCAGGACGAGCCCCACGGCGATGAGGCGCAGCAGCCAGGGCGCCGGGGGCTCGTTCGCGTCGGGGAGCCGCGGCGCGCGGAGGTCGGGGGCGGTGCGCGGGGTGGGGGCGCTCTTCAGGGTCGCGGTCTGCGTATCGTCGTCCGGCATAGCCCCATCATAGAATCATGGGATGATTGATTGTCCACTCCGTTCCACCCTCCGAACGCTCCCCCGCCGCCGGCGGCCGACCGCCCCTCACTCCCGACGACCCGCCCGTCCCACCCAGTGACCGCCCGGGCCACCTGAGAGAATCCGGCCCGACCCCTTCCCGCCCGGCGCTGCCGGGAGGGACCGAGCAAGGAGCACCATGGCGTTGACGTCCCCGCGGCGTTCGGCACTCTCCGACCAGGTGATCGCCCAGCTGAGGAACCAGATCACCTCGGGCGAGTGGCCGGTCGGCTCGCGGATCCCGACCGAACCCGAACTGGTCGAGCAGCTGGGCGTGGCCCGCAACACCGTCCGGGAGGCCGTACGGGCGCTCGCGCACAACGGGCTCCTGGACATCCGGCAGGGCTCGGGCACGTACGTGGTCGCCACCAGCGAGCTGGCCGGGGTGATGCACCGCAGGTTCGCCGCCGCCGACCCGCGGCACATCGCCGAGCTGCGTTCGACGCTGGAGTCGTCGGCGGCCCGGCTGGCGGCGGTCCGGCGCACGGAACGGGATCTGCGGCAGCTGGACACGGTGATGGCGCGCCGGGAGGAGGCGTGGGCCTCGGGCGACACGGAGGCGTTCGTCGCAGCGGACGCGACGCTGCACCTGGCAGTGGTGGCGGCCTCGCACAACGACGTGCTGACCGAGCTGTACGCCGACCTCGGGGACCTGCTGCGCGACTATCTGCGCGGTGACGTGGGACCGGAACTGCGCCCGGAGAACCACATGGACCACGGGCGGCTGGTGGAGGCGATCCGGGCCGGGGACGCGGAGACGGCGGCGGCGGAGGCGGCGAGCCACGCGTTGAAGTGGCTGGAGCCGCGCACCGGACCGGACGCCGGACCGGGTACGGATGCCTCCGGCGAACCCCGCCCCGCGCCGGACGGCGCCTCCCGCACCGCGACGACCGGCTGACCGCCCCGCGGCCAACGGCTTCGCCGCGGCCGGCTGACCGCACGGCTTCGGGGCGGCGCAACTGACCGCACCCGCCCGCACCGCACCCGCACCCGCACCCGCACCCGCACCGAAGCCGTTGACCACGGGGTGGGGGCCGTCACGGAGCGGGGCGGTGGCTCACCCAGGCCGTGGCGACCTCTTTCCAGCAGCGGTCCTCCAGCCGTACGGTCCGGCCGGGCTCCACCGCGATGGCCTCGCCGTCCGCGTCGACGTCCCACCACCGGTCGCACTCGGTGTGCAGCCGGACGAGGTCGACGGAGGGGTAGGGGTTGTGGCAGTACGCGACGACCCGGGAGCCCTCGACGGACGTACGGCACTCCGAGCCCGCCGGTTCGGGCTCCGGCGGCTCCGCTCCCGTACCGGAGCCGGCCGAGTCGCCGGTGGCGGAATCGGCCCCCGTGGCGGCGTGGACGCCCAGCGGTACGGCGAGGGCCGCGGCGGCCAGCGGGGCGAGCAGGAGGAGACGGGTCCGTCGGCGCGTGGGGCGCACAGCGATCTCCCTCCCGCAGCCTGACCAGAAGTCCGGTTCCTTCTCATTCTGCGGGGGATCGCCCGACTTTTCGACCGGAGCGGCAGCGAGGGGCCACGGAGCGTGAACGGCCCCCGGCCGCGTACCGCCTCCGCCGTGGGAGGGGTGACGCGGCCGGGGGCCGTACGGCGCGGGCCGTGCGCGGTCAGGCGCCCATCATGTGCACGCCGCTGTCGACGTGGATGATCTCGCCCGTGGTGCGCGGGAAGAAGTCGGAGAGCAGGGCCACGATGCTGCGGCCGGCCGGCTCCGGGTCGTTCATGTCCCAGGCCAGCGGGGCGCGGGTGTTCCAGACGTCGGCCAGCTCCTCGAAGCCCGGGATGGACTTGGCGGCCATGGAGCGGAGCGGTCCGGCGGAGATCAGGTTGCAGCGCAGCCCGTCCTTGCCCAGGTCGCGGGCGAGGTAGCGGGAGGTGGCCTCCAGCGCGGCCTTGGCCGGGCCCATCCAGTCGTACTGCGGCCAGGCGTACTGGGCGTCGAAGGTGAGGCCGACGATCGAGCCGCCCTCGCTCATCAGCGGCTTGCAGGCCATGGCGAGCGACTTCAGGGAGAACGCCGAGACGTGCATCGCGGTGGCGACGGACTCGAACGGCGTGTTGAGGAAGTTGCCGCCGAGCGCGTCCTGCGGCGCGAAGCCGATGGAGTGGACGACGCCGTCCAGCGAACCGAGCTCCTCGCGCACCAGGCCGGCCAGCCGGTCCAGGTGCTCCTGGTCGGTCACGTCCAGCTCGATGACCTTGGCCGGCTTCGGCAGCTTCCGGGCGATGCGCTCGGTCAGGGTGGGGCGGGGGAAGGCCGTCAGGATGACCTCGGCGCCCTGCTCCTGGGCCACCTTCGCGGCGTGGAACGCGATGGACGACTCCATCAGCACCCCGGTGATCAGGATGCGCTTGCCGTCGAGAATTCCGCTCATGGTGATCAGTGACCCATGCCCAATCCGCCGTCAACGGGAATGACGGCTCCAGTGATGTACGACGCGTCGTCGGAGGCGAGGAAGCGCACCGCGGCGGCGATCTCCTCGGGCCGCGCGTAACGGCCGAGCGGCACCTGGGCGACGATGCCCTTGCGCTGCTCCTCGGTGAGCACCTGGGTCATGTCGGTGTCGACAAAACCGGGGGCGACGACGTTGAAGGTGATGTTCCGCGAGCCGAGTTCGCGGGCCAGCGACCGGGCGAAGCCGACGAGACCGGCCTTGGAGGCGGCGTAGTTGGCCTGCCCGGCCGAGCCGAGGAGTCCGACGACGGAGGAGATCAGGACGACGCGGCCCTTCTTGGCGCGCAGCATGCCGCGGTTGGCGCGCTTGACGACCCGGAAGGTGCCGGTGAGGTTGGTGTCGACGACGGAGGTGAAATCGTCCTCCGACATCCGCATCAGCAACTGGTCCTTGGTGATGCCGGCGTTGGCGACCAGCACCTCGACGGGACCGTGCTTCTCCTCGATCTCCTTGTATGCCTGCTCCACCTGCTCGGCGTCCGTGATGTCGCAGCGGACCGCGAGGACACCGGCGTCGGTGAGGATCTGAGGGGGCTCTCCGGAGCGGTAGGTGATCGCGACCTGGTCGCCGTTGTCGGCGAAGGCGCGGGCGATGGCGAGGCCGATGCCCCGGTTTCCTCCGGTGACGAGAACCGAGCGGCTCATCGGATCACCCTTTCCTTGGCGGTCTGGTGCGTGTTCCCGGGCGGTCGGGTACGTCGAAAACCTATCGGTACCGTGCGCCGATCGAGGAATCGGGCCCTGACAGTGGCTTGTCCGGGGCGCTGTCGGGTTCCTACAGTCCCCGTCACCGGGTGTGTGGTGCACGCATGCGCCGCGCGCCGGGGCGCGGTTGATCCGCGGTGTCAGGAAGTGCGCAGGTCCGACCGGGACAGCTCGTCGCGGAACTCCTTGAGGGTGGCGTCGTGCAGCACGGACCGGTGGGACAGGATGTTGCGCACCTTGACCAGGAGTCTCAGGAGCTGTGCCTCGTGGCCGGGCAGCGCGACCGCGCCCTGGCGGTGGGCGTGGAGCAGTTCCCCCACCTGGATTTCGAGGAAGGCCCGTTCGGGTCGGTCGCGCAGATGGAGGGCGGGGCGCTCGATGTAGTCCTCGACGACGCTCTCGACCGGGCGCTTGAGGTGGCTCAGGGAGCGTACGGCCAGCCGTTGCCGCGCCTCCTCGATCCACGGGAGCACCACCCGCTGCTGGGCCTGCGCGATCAACGCGGCCAGCCGGGCCCGGGCGTCCCCGGTCAGTTCCGCGGCCGGGCCGACGGGGTACCAGGTGCCCGGATGCGGGCGCAGCCGTCCCTCCCAGGCGGCGATGGCTCCTCCCGACCACGCTTCGCGGACATCGGTTCCGGGGCGGCGCCGGGCCCCCATCCGGGCGGGCGCCTCGGCGGTGCCGCCGGTCACGGGCGGGCCGGCGGCGAGACATCGCCGGAGGGCGGCGTCGAGGGTGCGCTGCTGTCCGTCCCAGCCGAGGGCGAGTCCGCGCGCCAGCTCCAGGTCCGGCCCGCAGATCTCGACCACGGTCTCCGCCGTGAGCTGGCGCCGCACGCGCTCCCCCGACGAGTCGCCGTCCTGGCCCGCCGTGCGCGCGGCGGCCAGGCAGGACGCGACGGCGGTCGAGACGTCCAGCCGCCCCAGCGCGTCCCACCACCAGTGGACGGCCGTCGCCCCCGAGTCCTGGTGCAGTTCGTCCGGCAGCCCCTCGGGCAGATCGCGCAGCCGGGCCACGACGAACAGTCTGGGCCGCTCCCCCGGAGGCAGGCCGGCCGCCCTGACCGCCGCCGACAGCGAGCGGTGCAGCCCCTCGATGCCGGCCCCGCGCACCGGCCCGCCGTCCGGTTCGGCCCAGGCGCGTATGCCGATCACGGGCGGGGGCGTCCCGTCGTCCGGGAACGTGAGCCAGCCGGCGACGTCGTCGGCCGGGGCGGAGAGTTCCTTGGCGATCCGTGCCGCCAGGTCGCGCTGCGGGAGGGGCGTGCCGCTCCCACCGGACCGGGGAGCGGGGATCGCGGGGGCGTACCCGTCCCCTTCCCAGCCGAGGTCGAAGCCGTCGTCGTACTGGTCGAGATAGGGGAGCTGGTCGGTGTCGGGCCCGTACCCGGCGTCCCACGACGGGTGGCTCGCGGCCCCCTCGGCGGGCGGCGGGAGCTCGGCGTCCCCGGTCGGGGGCACGTCGATGTGCCGTCGAGTGCCGGACAGGGCCCGCAGATACAGCTCGTCGGCCTGCCCCGTGGCCACCAGCCGGTCGGGCAGCAGCCAGACGCTGTGCAGGCCGGTGCGCAGGGTCTCCGTCACCCCGCGCACCTGTCCGCGCGCGCCGGGGAGGTCGGCCAGGGCGGGCGGCCCCGCCGGCTCGTCCGCCATCTCACCGCTCCCCGGCGGCGCTCGCGCGCACCGCGCGGTAGGTCACCGGTTCCACGGCGAAGCCGTGGTCCGTGCTGTCGAGGAGGCCGAGCCGCTCCAGGCGGGTCAGCCACGCGTCGGTGTCCTGTTCGTCGCGCTCGATCGCGGCCTGGACGTCGTCGAGGGGAGCGCCCTGGCCCTCCTCGACGTAGCCGGTCCACGCGGTGAGCAGGCTCAGGTCCCCGGCGTCCAGACCGGCCCGGCGCAGGTGCAGTTCCGTGTTGGCCGGCCGGTTGATCACGGCGCGGATCCGTTCGACCGCCTGGACGAGCGTGGCGCCGTGCACCGACACGTCCGTCACCGCCGCCTCCATCCAGTGCGGCCAGCCGCCGGTGGCCGCGACCAGTCGGCTCCGGTCCTCACGGGATACGAAGGGGCACTCGGACCAGGCGCGCAGCGCGTCGGCCGTCCAGCGTTCGGGCCGCAGGCGCCTGACGGAGAGCTCCTCCCCCGCGGCCGCCTCCAACTCGGCGACGGTCGTCGCGTCGGCCACGACGACGGCGGAGCGGTTCGCGGTGCTGCTGGTGCGCCGCGCGGCCTGCCTGACGAGGTCGTCCGAGGCCGGACCGGCGTGGTTGAGCAGCACCTGGACCGCGGTGCGCAGCTCGCCCGCGCTGCTTCCGCGGAGGTCGGCGATGAGGAGATGCGCCTTGCGCCGGCGCTGTTTGACCAGGGCCTGCAGGTCTCCGCCCCGCTCGTGCTTGAGCACTTCCACGCCCCGGTTCTCGGCGAAGGCGGCGACCGCCTGCCGCACCAGCTCCGGCCGGAAGAGGTCGGTGGTGCCGATGACGCTCACGCCCGGCTGGGCGGTGTCGTGCAGTTGCTCCTCGGTGAGCGGGCTGTAGCGCTGCACGCTGTGCCGGTCCCGTCCCAGGACCCGTCGCGCGGCCCGGGGGTTGTAGTCGTAGGGCAGCCCGAACTCGGTCTCCTTGAGTTCGAGTTCGAGCTCCTCGCGCGTGCCGAGCATGTTGACGACGTTGGGGCTGCGCACCGCGAAGCGGGACCGGTCACCGAGCTGGATGAGCAGGCCGAGGCCGACCATCTCGGTCAGGAAGATCTGGGCCTGCTTGGCGCTCAGCATCTCGAAGCCCTGCGGCCACGCCTCGCGGGCCTCCTGCAGCAGGGCACTGGCCGTGTAGTCGCCCCGGTAGCCGTCCTTGAGGCTTCGCAGGGCGATCACCAGGGCGAGGACCCGGTAGCGGTCCTCCAGGTTGATCGTGAAGCGGAGCCGCTCGGCGATCTGCCGTCGTACGGTCTCCGAGGCGGCGACCTTCTGCACGTCGTCCTCGGTGATGGGGACGGTGCCGTCGGAGAACGCGTAGGGGCGGGAGTGCAGGGCGCGCACCAGCTCGCGGCAGAAGATCTGCACGAGGTTGGCCTGGTAGTTGGTGATGGCGAGGATCCGCCAGACCAGTTCGGCCCGCTCGAACGTGTAGCCCAGGGCGGCCATCGGTTCGGTGACCAGCCGGATGGCGGCCTGCTGCCCCAGGGGGCCGACCAGCACGTCGGGGCCGCCGTGCACGGTGGAGACGTTGGAGAGGTGGCCGAACCGCTGCACCTGGTGCAGACCGGCGAACACGATCTTGAACCGGCGTTCCGTCTGTTCCATGAGCCGCTGGAACAGCATGACGTTGGGAAAGGTCGACTCGCTGCCGAGCCGGAAGGCGCGCCGGGAGTCGGTGTTGAGGAAGGCGTCCGCCTCGTCCGCGAGGACAAGGACGCGCCGGGTGTCGTCCTCGTCGAGCCAGGTGCGGAGGTTCTTCACCACCACTTCGGGGCTCGCCTGCTCGGACATCTTGTTGTTGAAGACCCCCTTGCGTTTGAGGTCCTCCACCAGCCTGCTCCAGATCCGCTCCGGAGCCTCCGCGTGGCCGATCTCAGCCTTGAGCAGGTCCAGGTAGACGGCGACATGGGTGTCGGCCCGGCTGGGGAAGATCTCCGCGACCCGGCGCAGCAGCGCGGACTTGCCGAGCTGGCGGCCGCCGTAGAGGAACATCCCGCCCTCGCGCCCCATGACTTCGCGCATCTCGTCGTCGCGTCCGTAGAAGACCTCCGGCGGCACCAGGCCGGCGACGAACGGGGTGTAGGGGTTGTACGCCGCCCAGGGCAGGGTCACGCGCTGGAGGGACCGGAAGGCGCCGGGGGCGCGCGCGGCCATCCAGCCCATGACGGCGGAGTCGACGACGAGGGCCTGCTGGGCGAAGGAACGGGCCGACTCCGCGAGGCCGCGCCGCCCGTCGGCGCCGAGGGGGTGGAGGTAGAGGACGATGTTGGCTCCCACGTCGGCGTCCTCCACGTGGGCGAGCGGCCCGTCGGCGGGCTGCTCCTCCCAGACCAGCAGGATCGTGTACGACGTGGCGCGCGAGCCGAGTGCCGCGACGTAGCCGACCCTTTCGGCGACGTTCGCCCGCACCTTGAAGCGACGCATCCCCTGGCCGAGGGCGGCCCGGTCGGTGTGGAGCTGGCTCCCGGAGAGTTCGAGCCCGAGCAGTCTCAGGACCCGGGGCAGATGCTGCTGCCACTCGCTGCTGCGCCCCTGTCTGGTGCACAGGGCCCGCCAGGAGTCGAGTCCGGCGCGGGCCGCCTGGGTGAGGGAGGCGCTGGGGTCGCTGTACCGCCGGGCCCACCAGTGGGCCTCGACGCCCTCTCCCCCGGCGCGGGGTGCGTCGGGGGAGACCACGCCGTCGAGGAAGCCCGCCAGTTCGTCTCCCTCGTCCGCGATGCGCTCGGGCAGGGGCTGGTGGCTCGACGCGAGCGCGAGGAACTCCTGTGCGGTGACCGTGTCGCCCTCGTCGATGAGGCGGGCGATGCGGTCGTGGTCGACCGGGTCCATCGGGTGGTCGGGGTCGCGGCGAAGCTGGGCCAGGTCCTGGCGGAGGACGCGGGTGGCCTCGTCCACCAGGGAGGACAGCTCCCCCTCCAGTGCCTCCAGCGCCTCCAGGGCGTAGCGGTAACGCCCCGTCTCCTCGCCGTCGGCGAACTCCTGGAGGCGGCCGGCGAACTCGCGCTCCCGGTCGGGCGCCAACTGGTTGAGCGTCCGCATCTGGGCGAGCAGTCCGGCGGCGGCGCGGTGGTGGGAGCCGACCTTGCGGCGCCAGTCCTCGTGCCCCTGGGTCAGGCGGTGCTGGGCCGCCTCGGTCCACTCCGGACCGGTGCCGAAGGCGGCCGGTTCGCGCTCGGCGACGGCGACGAGCGCGCCGGCCAGGTGGAGGTCGCCGCTCTCCAGGTAGCGGCCGAGGGCCGATTCCGCGTCCACGGGCGCGAGGAGCGCCGCCATCCGACGGGCCGTACGCGGGTCGTCGAGCTCGGGTTCGCCGTCGGGCCCGCGGGGCAGGTCCGGCAGGCCCAGCAGGCAGTCGGCGGCCGGAACGGGGCCCCCGTCGTCCCGGATGCGCTCGGCGCTCTCCGCCGACGGGACGGGTTCGCCGGCCAGCCATCTGCGCAGCAGTCCGAGGGCCGCGCCGCCCACTCCGGTCGGCTCGGGGTGGTCCGCCAGGTCCCGCACCACCGAGACCAGTTCGGGGATGCCCCGCTCGTTGGCCCCGGGCTGGGGGCGGTTCGCCGCGGCGGCTGCCTCGGCCCGCATCATGACCTCGCCGACGGAGCGGCACGCGCTGTGGAGCTGTCGGAGCGCCCCGGCGGTTATCGGTTCCTTCGCCTGCTTGGAGGTACGGAACAGGGCGTCGGTGTCCTGGATGAGGCGGTCGATGTCCTCGGGGCGCCAGAGCTCCTCCCCGAGGACGCGGAATCCGCCGGTCCTGGGCCCCTGATCGCCCTCCGACCACTCGATGACTCGGTTCAGCGCCTGGCGGAGCCGTCCGGACGGGCCCACCAGGTGCTGAAGGACCTGGGAAGCGCGCTGGTACTTCATCTTGCGGCGCGGCAGGTCGTCAAGGAGCCGGCGGGCGGTGCGGCCGATCTCGTCGCGGGCGTCGGCCTCCAGCCGCCCCTCGTCGGCCTGCACCATGCCCGGCTCGAAGACCCTCCCGTCGCGTACGGCGGAGACCAGCACGTCGAGGAGGTGCTGCCAGGGTCCGGTGAGACCGGCCGGGGAGACGAACCCGCTGATCAGGACGTGCGGCCAACGGGCGGTCACACCGGTACGGAGCGCGGCGGCCAGCGCGACGAGGTGCGCCTCGCGGTCCTCCGCCGCCAGCCCGGGCTCGAACTCGTGGGCGATCTGCACGGGGGTGGCCTCGGCGTCGGACACGCAGCCGAACGCGGCGGCGGCGAAGGCGAGGGCCCTGGCGCGCACGGGGCGCTCGTCGGAGGCGACGGTCATCCAGTACGCCTCCGCCACCCGGCTCTCCGCCAGCAGACGCACGACGGGGGAGACCGTCCCGGTGTCCCAGGGCGCCCGCGGGTCCCAGTCGGGACGATCGACGCCCTCGGGCCACGCCTCCTCGTCCGACGGGGCGAGTCGCTGCGGGAGCACCGCCGGGTGCTCCCGCGCGGAGTGCGGTGCGGCCGTGTGCCCCGCCCCCGGCCCGACCACGTCGCGCGGTGCGGGCTCGGGCCGCTCCGGAACGGAGGCCGGAGGCGGTTCGGGCGCCCCCTCCTCGTTCACGTCCCCCCGCGCCTCCTTCTCGTCCCTCTCGTCCTCCGGGCGGGAGGCCGGAGGCGCTTCGGCTTCTCCGCGCGCCTCGTCCGGGTCGGTCACGTCCGGAGCGACCGCTTCCGGCTCGGCCGCGTCCGGGTCGGTCACGTCCGGGTCGGTCACCTCGGGGCGGGTCCGGGCAGGCGGCTCGGTCTCCGCCGCCGGGGTTCCCGCGTCGGCGTCGGCCCCCGCTTCGGCGTCCGCCTCCGGGGCCGTGGGCGGAGCCTCCCGCGCCGCGGCGCCGGTCACATCGCCGTACTGCTCCAACTGCTTCCGGATGCGCTGCAGATGGCGTCGGAGATCGTCGGCCTCCTCCCCCTCGTCCGCCATCTCCAGCAGCTGGGCGTACGTCGCCGCCTTGCGCAGGAGCGCGTCGGCCTGCTCCTTCCGGGCGCCGCGCAGACGGGCGAGCGCCGACTCGGCCACCTCGTATCCGTCGTCCTCCGGCCACGGGCAGCCTTCCGCGCCCAGGCTCTCGGCGGCCCTCCCCCGGTCGTCCGTCCACCGGATCAGCGCGTCGGCGACACCGTCCGGCGGCACGCTTCCGGCCTCGACCGCGGCGGCCGACGCGCGCAGGGCGTCCGCCAGCCGCCGGCCCGAACTCTGCAGCTCCGCCAGCATGTCCTGCGCGGCCTCGACGGGCCCGGTCCTCTCCATCGGGGCGACTACCTCAATCTCCGGCCCGGAACTCCGGGGCGCTTCGGGAAGAACTCGTCCGGTCACTCCGCCGCTGGGCCCAGGGACCCCCGGAGGCCGGGAGGGAACATCGGGCGGCAAGCGGTCCGCCGCCGCCCTCAGACGCCGTTCGTGCCGGTGGGCCTGTCCGGCCGCGGGCAGGCCGTGCGCCTCGGGGCAGAGCAGCGCGTACAGCGCCCAGTGTGCGAGGGGCGGCTCCAGCACGGCGAGCATCTCCTCGAGCTGCTCGTCGGTGGGCTCGTCCACGGTCCCGGGCGGATAGCCGTGCTCCCGCACCAGGGTCTGGACCGACCAGGCCAGGCCGCAGGCCGCCATCCCCTGCAGTCCGGGGTGCCGGGCCTTGGCCAGCCACACCCGCACGGCGCGCAGATCGCGGCGGGTCGGCGCCTGACGCCCGGGTCGTGCGGCGCCGTGCACGCACTTTCCGTGGCGAAGGCAGTGGTGCCGCGCCAGGAGCGTACGCAGATCCGCCTCGTTCAAGGACGAGAGCCAGGCTTTCAGTCCCACCGCCCACCCGTGCATACGGGGATCCTCTCACCGTGTCGCGGCCGGGGTCCACGGAGTCGGCGGAACGCGTGACGGAAGGTCAGGTTCCGGTCGCGCGCGCGACCGGGCCCGGTGCCGCCGCCCGGAGGCGTGGTTCACTGCCGTGATGGTTCGAGAAGGGAACTCCCTGTGCCCCACGAGGTAGATCAGTCATTTCTGGCCCTGCCGTCGCGCGCGCTGGCGGACGCGGCGCTCGCGCGGGCGCGGGCGCTCGGCGCGACGCACGCCGACTTCCGGCTGGAGCGGGTGCGCGGTGCCACGTGGCGGCTGCGGGACGCCCGCCCGGCCGGGGCGTCCGACAGCACGGACCTCGGGTACGCGGTGCGCGTGGTGCACGGCGGGGCGTGGGGGTTCGCCTCGGGCGTGGACCTGACGATGGACGCGGCCGCGAAGGTGGCCTCGCAGGCCGTCGCGATGGCCAAGCTGTCGGCGAAGGTGATCGCGGCCGCCGGCTCGGACGAGGTGGTGGAGCTGGCGGACGAGCCGTCGCACGGCGAGCGGACCTGGGTCTCGGCGTACGACGTCGACCCCTTCTCCGTACCGGACGAGGAGAAGGCGGCGCTGCTCGCCGAGTGGAGCGGACGACTGCTGGGCGCGGCGGGCGTCGCGCATGTGGACGCGTCCCTGATGGCCGTGCACGAGAACAAGTTCTACGCGGACACGGCCGGGACCGTCACCACGCAGCAACGGGTGCGGGTCCACCCGCAGTTGACCGCCGTCGCGGTGGACGGCGCGACCGGCGAGTTCGACTCGATGCGGACGCTCGCGCCGCCGGTGGGCCGGGGCTGGGAGTACCTCACCGGGACCGGCTGGGACTGGGAGGCCGAACTGGAGCAGATCCCGGGGCTGCTCGCGGAGAAGATGCGCGCGCCGGGCGTGGAGGCGGGGGCGTACGACCTGGTCGTCGATCCGTCGAACCTGTGGCTGACCATCCACGAGTCCATCGGCCACGCCACCGAGCTGGACCGGGCGCTGGGGTACGAGGCGGCGTACGCCGGGACCTCGTTCGCCACCTTCGACCAGCTCGGCAAGCTGGTCTACGGCTCCCCCGTGATGAACGTGACGGGTGACCGCACCGCCGAGCACGGGCTCGCGACCATCGGGTACGACGACGAGGGCGTCGAGGCGCAGTCGTGGGACCTGGTGAAGGACGGCACCCTCGTCGGCTACCAGCTGGACCGCCGGATCGCGAAGCTGACGGGGCTCGGACGCTCCAACGGCTGCGCGTTCGCGGACTCGCCGGGCCACGTCCCCGTACAGCGCATGGCGAACGTGTCGCTGCGGCCGGAGCCGGGCGGACTGTCCACGGAGGACCTGATCGGCGGGGTCGAGCGCGGGATCTACGTGGTCGGCGACCGGTCCTGGTCCATCGACATGCAGCGCCACAACTTCCAGTTCACCGGGCAGCGGTTCTTCCGCATCGAGAACGGCAGGCTCGCCGGGCAGCTGCGCGACGTGGCGTACCAGGCGACGACCACGGACTTCTGGGGCTCGATGGAGAAGGTGGGCGGGCCGCAGACGTACGTCCTCGGTGGCGCGTTCAACTGCGGCAAGGCCCAGCCGAGCCAGGTCGCGGCGGTCTCGCACGGCTGCCCCTCCGCCCTCTTCCGGGGCGTCAACATCCTCAACACGACGCAGGAGGCCGGGCGATGAGCCGCGTCAGCAAGCCGTACGAGATCGTCGAGCGGGCGCTGGAGCTGTCCACCACGGACGGTCTGGTGGTCATCGCCGACGAGCAGTCCTCGGCCAACCTGCGCTGGGCGGGCAACGCGCTCACCACGAACGGCGTGACCCGGGGCCGTACCCTCACGGTCGTCGCGACCGCGGACGGGGCGCGGGGGACGGCGTCGGGCGTCGTCTCCCGGTCCGCCGTGACCTCCGAGGAGCTGGAGCCGCTGGTACGGGCCGCCGAGGCGGCGGCCCGGGGCGCGGGCCCGGCGGAGGACGCGCAGCCGCTGGTGAGCGGGGTGCCCTCCTCCCCCGACTTCACGGACGCGCCCGCCGAGACCGGCTCCGAGGTCTTCGCGGGCTTCGCCCCGGCGCTCGGCGACGCCTTCGCCCGCGCCCGGTCCGGGGGGCGCGAGCTGTACGGCTTCGCCCATCACGAGATGACCTCCACCTATCTGGGGACGTCCACGGGGCTGCGGCTGCGCCACGACCAGCCGAACGGGACGCTGGAGCTGAACGCGAAGTCGCCGGACCGTACGCGCTCCGCGTGGGCGGGCCGCGCCACCCGGGACTTCACGGACGTCGACCCGGCGGCGATGGACGCGGAGCTGGCGCGGCGGCTGCGCTGGGCGGAGCGGCGGGTCGAGCTGCCCGCCGGGCGGTACGAGACGCTGCTGCCGCCGACCGCGGTGGCGGATCTGCTGATCTACCAGTTCTGGTCGTCGACCGCGCGGGACGCGGTGGAGGGCCGGACGGTGTTCTCGACGCCGGGCGGCGGCACGCGGCTGGGCGAGACGCTCTCGCCGCTGCCGCTCACCCTGCGCAGCGATCCGTACGCGCCGGGCCTGGAGTCGGCCCCGTTCGTGATCGCGCACTCCTCCGGCGACAGCGGCTCCGTCTTCGACAACGGGCTGCCGCTGGCGTCGACGGACTGGGTCCGGGAGGGGAGGCTGGAACGGCTGACGACGACCCGGCACTCGGCGGGGCTGACCGGGCTCCCGGTCGCCCCGGCCGTCGACAACCTGCTGCTGGAGGGCGGCGGCGAGCGGACGCTGGAGGAGATGGTCGCCGCGACCACCGGGCGGGCGCTGCTGCTGACCTGCCTCTGGTACATCCGCGAGGTGGACCCGGCGACGCTGCTGCTGACCGGGCTGACCCGGGACGGCGTGTATCTGGTCGAGGACGGCGAGGTCGTCGGCGAGGTGAACAACTTCCGGTTCAACGAGTCGCCGGTGGACCTGCTGTCGCGGGCCTCGGAGGCCGGGCGTACGGAGCGGACGCTGCCGCGCGAGTGGGGCGACTGGTTCACCCGGGCGGCGATGCCGGCACTGCGCGTCCCGGACTTCAACATGAGCTCGGTCAGCCCGGGCGTGTGACCCGCCTAGACTGATCCGTACACCTACCAGGCATAAGGAGCACCGGAACCGTGACGGACATCGTCGACGAGCTGAAGTGGCGCGGGCTGTTCGCCCAGTCCACTGACGAGGACGCATTGCGCAAGGCTCTCGCGGACGGTCCCGTCACCTTCTATTGCGGCTTCGACCCGACCGCGGCCAGCCTGCACGTGGGGCACCTGGTGCAGGTGCTCACCATGCGGCGGCTCCAGCAGGCCGGGCTGAAGCCGCTCGCGCTGGTCGGCGGGGCCACGGGGCAGATCGGCGACCCGCGGCCCACCGCCGAGCGGACGCTGAACGACCCGGAGACCATCGCCGCCTGGGTGGGGCGGCTGCGCAGGCAGATCGAGCCCTTCCTCACCTTCGAGGGCCCGAACGCGGCGACGATGGTCAACAACCTGGACTGGACCGCGGGCATGTCCGCGATCGAGTTCCTGCGGGACATCGGCAAGCACTTCCGGGTCAACAAGATGCTCACCAAGGACTCGGTCGCCCGGCGGCTGGAGTCGCAGGAGGGCATCAGCTACACCGAGTTCAGCTACCAGCTCCTCCAGGGCATGGACTTCCTGGAGCTGTACCGCCGACACGGCTGCACCCTCCAGCAGGGCGGCAGCGACCAGTGGGGCAACCTCACCGCGGGCATCGACCTCATCCACCGCCTGGAGCCGGGCGCCGTCGTGCACGCGCTGGCGACGCCGCTGATGACGAAGGCGGACGGGACGAAGTTCGGCAAGTCGGAGAGCGGCGCCGTCTGGCTCGACCCGGAGATGACGACGCCGTACGCGTTCTACCAGTTCTGGCTGAACGTGGACGACCGGGACGTCTCGCGCTACCTGCGCATCCTCAGCTTCAGGAGCCGTGAGGAGCTGGAGGAGCTGGAGAAGCTGACGGAGGAGCGGCCGCAGGCGCGGTCCGCGCAGCGCGCGCTGGCCGAGGAGCTGACGACGCTGGTGCACGGCGGCGCGCAGTGCGCGGCCGTGATCGCGGCGTCGAAGGCGCTGTTCGGCCAGGGCGATCTGGCCGAGCTGGACGAGGCGACGCTGAGCGCCGCCCTGTCCGAGGTGCCGCACGCCGCGGTGGCCGAGCTGGGCCCGCTGGTCGATCTCCTGGTGGAGGTCGGTCTGGCGCCCAGCAAGTCGGGGGCCCGGCGCACGGTCAAGGAGGGCGGCGCCTACGTGAACAACGTGAAGGTCGTCGACGGCGAGGCCGCCCCGGAGGCCGGCGAGCTGCTGCACGGGCGGTGGCTGGTGCTGCGCCGGGGCAAGAAGAACCTGGCGGCCGTGGAGGTCCGCCCGGCCGGCTGACCCCTGGCGCCTGCCCTCAGGGCACCCGGCGCCGAGGCGCTGTCCGCCGTACCGCGGCGGGCAGCCGACGCACCGCACGTACGCGAACGCCGCGGCCGGACACGCTTCCACACGTGTCCGGCCGCGGCGCTGTGCCGGGGGCGGCTGGTCAGGTTCTCCGCCGGTTGCCCCGGATCGCCTGCCAGGCCATGTCGCCGACGGCGACGACCGCCACGGCGCCCGCCAGTTGCAGCACATGGCGGATCCAGTCGATGCCCTTGGTGTCCTCGACGCCGATCCAGCCGGCGACGGCATTGCCCAGGATGCTGCCGAGGATGCCGAACACGACGGTCAGCCAGAGCGGGATGTCCTGTTTGCCGGGCAGGATCGCTCTGGCGATGACACCGAGCACCAGCCCCACGATGATTGCCCACAACCAGCCCATTTCGCCTCCTCGTACGGCGCGGAGTGCGCGTCCGTCCAGTCTTGGGCCGCCGTTCGGGCGGCGCATGCCCGGTTGGGCCGTCCGGGGGACGCCGGCGCTCACCCGGAGGCGCGCCCCGGTCTCCTGTCCGGCGGGCGGCGGGCGTACCGTGGAGCGAGCGCGGGCCCGGGAAGTCCGGTGTCGAGATCGGGTGGTGGAGCATGCTGCGGAAGAACGCGGGTCCGGAGGTCATTCGGATCACGGGCGCCCGTCAGGGGCTGACGGAGGACGTCCGGGGCCGCCAGCGGCGCTACGTCATCTCGATGTCGGTGCGCACGGTGTCGGTGGTGCTGGCCGCGGTGCTGTGGAACGTCGAGCGGCATGTGGCGATCGTGGCGCTGGTGCTGGGCGTTCTGCTGCCGTACATCGCGGTGGTCATCGCCAACGCGGGCCGGGAGAACGCGACTTCGCTGCCGACGACGTTCGTCGCGATGCCGATGCAGCCCGCTCTGGGGGCGGGGCCGGTGTCCGGCACGGCGGAGGCCGGGGACGCCGCCGGGGCGTCGGGGCGGGTTCCCCCGCCGCAGGGGCACTCCTGACCTCACCCGTCTCGCGGGGCCGGGAAAAGGTCAGATCAATCATGACGTTCCGGTGCACCGCACCCGGGTCCCCGTGACATACTTCCCTCACGCTCCGCATCCCCCGTCGGAGCGACAGACCGACGCCGGGCAGCTCCCCCCGTGGCTGCCCGGCGTCGTTTTTTCATGGCCGGGCAGGGGGCGTGTTTCCTGGCCGGGCAGGGGTCGGTCAGCGGTGAGGCGTCTGGCTTAGGCTGGGACGCGTGATCTTTCCCGAGACGTCCGCCGAGACTCCCGCCGGCGCCCCGGTCTGCTCCGCCAAGGGGTGCCGGGCCGAAGCCGTGTGGGTGCTCGCCTGGAACAACCCCAAGCTGCACACGCCGGAGCGGCGCAAGACCTGGCTAGCCTGCGACGAGCACCGAGAGCACCTGTCCTCGTTCCTCGACGTACGGGGTTTCCTCAAGGACGTCGTGACGCTGAAGGACTGGGAGTCCGAGGACGGCCCCGGGGCGGGTCCGCGGGCCTGAGGCGCGGTGGCCGGTCGCGGACGGCGGCCGCCTCAGCCGCCGATCGCGGACATGGGGCGGTCGGGCTGCAGGAAGCTCGGGTCGTCCAGTCCGGAGCCCGCCTTCTTGCCCCACATGGCCGTCTTCCAGAGCCGGGCGATCTCCTCGTCGGGCGCCTCCCCGCGCAGCGCTGCGCGCAGGTCGGTCTCCTCGCGGGCGAAGAGGCAGGTGCGGACCTGGCCGTCGGCGGTGAGCCGGGTGCGGTCGCAGGCGCGGCAGAACGGCCGGGTGACGGAGGCGATCACCCCGACGCGGTGCGGGCCGCCGTCGACGGTCCAGCGCTCGGCGGGGGCGGAGCCGCGGGTCTCGTCACCCTCGGGGGTGAGGGTGAAGCGGGTGCGCAGCGAGGCGAGGATGTCCCCGGCGGTGATCATGCCGTCGCGCTTCCAGCCGTGCTGGGCGTCGAGGGGCATCTGCTCGATGAAGCGGAGCTCGTACCCGTGGGCGACGGCCCAGGCGAGCAGGTCGGGGGCCTCGTCGTCGTTGAGGCCCGGCATCAGGACGGAGTTGACCTTCACCGGGGTGAGTCCGGCCTCGTGGGCGGCCCGGAGACCGTCCAGTACGTCCTGGTGGCGGTCCCGGCGGGTAAGGGTCTTGAAGACGTCGGGGCGCAGGGTGTCCAGCGAGACGTTGACCCGGTCGAGTCCGGCCGCCTTGAGGGCGGTGGCGGTCCGCTTGAGGCCGATGCCGTTGGTCGTGAGCGACATGCGGGGGCGCGGGGTGAGCGCGGCGCACTGCTCGACGATGGAGACGAGGCCGGGGCGGAGCAGAGGCTCGCCGCCGGTGAAGCGGACCTCGGTGATGCCGAGCGAGGTGACGGCGATGCGGATGAGGCGCACGATCTCGTCGTCGGAGAGCAGCTCGCTCTTGCCGAGCCACTGCAGGCCCTCTTCCGGCATGCAGTAGGTGCAGCGCAGATTGCACTTGTCGGTGAGTGACACGCGCAGGTCGGTGGCGACCCGGTCGTAGGTGTCGATGAGCACGGTGGGTCCCTCCCCCGGTGGTGCTGTCGCTTTTCCGGTTTCTTCCCTCACCCCCGAGCCTACGTGAGACGTGTGACATCGGCGTGGCCCGTTTGCCACGAGGTGCGGCCGGGCCGCGTCGTAGGGTCCTACGACGCGGCCCGGCCGCGGGTGGTGGGCGATGCGCCGAGACGTCGCCGGCGTCGCCCCAAAAAGCGCCCCGGTGCCGGGGTCGCCGTCGGGTCCGTCAGTGGGCCCCGATGCCGGTGAGGGACTTGACCTCCAGCTCGGCGTACTTGTCGGCGTCGGGCTTCTCCTTGGAGAGCAGCGATCCGATCCAGCCGAGCAGGAAGCCGAGCGGGATCGAGATCAGGCCGGGGTTCTCCAGCGGGAACCAGGCGAAGTCGACGTCGGGGAACATCGAGGTCGGCTTGGAGGAGACGACCGGCGAGAACAGCACCAGCAGGACGGAGGAGGCGAGACCTCCGTAGATGGACCAGAGGGCCCCGGTGGTGGTGAACCGCTTCCAGAAGAGGCTGTAGAGGATCGTCGGCAGGTTGGCGGAGGCGGCGACCGCGAAGGCCAGGGCGACGAGTCCGGCGACATTGAGGTCGCGGGCGAGGGCGCCCAGCGCGATGGAGACGATGCCGATGGCGACGGTGGCCCAGCGCGCGGCGCGGACCTCCTCCTTCTCGGTGGCCTGTCCCTTGCGGATGACGTTGGCGTAGATGTCGTGGGCGAAGGACGAGGAGGAGGCGAGGGTGAGTCCGGCGACGACGGCCAGGATGGTGGCGAAGGCGACGGCGGAGATCACCGCGAGGAGGATGGCGCCGCCGGTGGATCCGGAGCCGCCGCCGATCTCCAGTGCGGCGAGCGGCGCCGCGGTGTTGCCCGCCTTGTTGGAGGCGATGATGTCGCCGGGCTTGAGGATCGCGGCGGCGCCGAAGCCGAGCACGATCGTCATCAGGTAGAAGGCGCCGATGATGCCGATCGCCCAGTTCACGGACTTACGGGCGGCCTTGGCGGTGGGCACCGTGTAGAAGCGGATCAGGATGTGCGGCAGTCCGGCGGTGCCGAGGACCAGGGCGATGCCGAGCGAGATGAAGTCCAGCTTGGAGACGCCGGTGGCGCCGTACTTCAGACCGGGCTCCAGGAAGGCCGCGCCCTTGCCGCTGTTGCTGGCGGCGGTGCCGAGCAGGTCGGAGATGTTGAAGTTGAACTTCAGCAGGATCAGGAAGGTGATGAGCAGGGTGCCCGCGATGAGCAGGACGGCCTTGACCATCTGCACCCAGGTGGTGCCCTTCATGCCGCCGATGGTGACGTAGAGGATCATGAGCACGCCGACCAGGGCGACGATCAGGATCTTCCCGGCGTCGCTGGTGATGCCGAGCAGCAGCGAGACGAGGACGCCCGCGCCGGCCATCTGAGCCAGCAGGTAGAAGATCGAGACGACGATCGTGGAGGTGCCGGCGGCGGTGCGGACGGGGCGCTGGCGCATCCGGTAGGCGAGGACGTCGCCCATGGTGTAGCGGCCGGAGTTGCGCAGCGGTTCGGCGACCAGGAGCAGGGCGACGAGCCAGGCGACCAGGAAGCCGATGGAGTAGAGGAAGCCGTCGTAGCCGAAGAGGGCGATGGCTCCGGCGATGCCGAGGAAGGACGCGGCGGACATGTAGTCGCCGGAGACCGCGAGTCCGTTCTGGAATCCGGTGAACTGGCGGCCTCCCGCGTAGAAGTCGGAGGCGCTCTTGGTCTGGCGGCCGGCCCAGACGGTGATGAAGAGGGTCGCCACGACGAAGGCGGCGAACAGGGTGATGATCAGCGGCCGGTGCTCGCTCGCCCCCTCGGTGGCGGCGAGCTGGACGGCGGGGTGGAGGGTGTGGGCGGCGCTCATACGTCGGCCTCCATACGGGACTTGATCGCTTCGGCCTTCGGGTCGAGCTTGGTGGCGGCGTGCCGCGAGTAGAGCCAGGCGATGAGGAAGGTGGTGGCGAACTGGGCGAGGCCGAGGACGAGCGCCATGTTGATGTTGCCGACGACCTTGGTGGCCATGAACCCGCCCGCGTAGTTGCAGAGCAGGACGTACAGCAGGTACCAGGTCACGAACGCGATGGTCAGCGGGAAGGCGAAGGACCGGTGGGAGCGGCGGAGGTCGGCGAATTCCGGGCTCGCCTGCATCGCGACGAACGCCTCGGTGGTGGGCTGGGCGGGTCCGCCGGGCGATGTGCCCTCGGGCGGCGGTGCATCGGTAGCCACGGATTCTCCTCGCGACGCGGGTGCGGTGGGCTGGGGTGCGGTGGGTGTCAAGGAAGCCTCGTTACCGGGGGACGGTGATGTGCCTCCTGGACAACGGCACGGAGGGCGTGACGAAGCGGTTCACCGCGTCTTTCGCCTTCTCGCCGCGGGGTGTTTCGCCTTCTCGGGGGCGTCGCGGCCCGTCCGGTCGCCTCGGCGTCACCCGTTCGCGTTCGGCCGCATCAGTCACTCTTCGAACTCACTTGCCCGGAAACGTTGATGCGCCGGGATGATCGGCGATAGCTTCACTCGTCATGTACGCGACCGAACACGCCAGGTGTCCGGTCGTTCGGCACGGATGATGTGGAGAACCCATGGCTCATCTGTCATCGAGACGGACCCGCGCACTCGCGGTTCCCGTCGGACTCGCGCTGACGGCCTCGCTCGGCTTCCTGCCGACGGCGACGGCCACGGCGGCGCCCACCGGCGAGCCGGCTTCCGCGAGCGTGCGGACCGACGGTCCGAAGCTGTCCTACGTGGTCAACACGCGGGGCGGCCACAGCACCGTCAAGGACGTCGAGAAGGCGATCGCCAAGGCCGGTGGCACAGTCGTCATCGCCTACGAGCAGATCGGCGTCATCGTCGTCCACTCGCAGAACCCGGCGTTCGGCGAAACGATCCGCCGCGTCCGCGGCGTGGAGTCGGCGGGCGCGACCCGGACGAACCCGATCGTGCCGCAGGCCACCAAGGACGTCGGCTCGATAGCGGAGCCGCTCACCGCCGAGCAGGCGGCGGCCGCCGCCGCGGACGCGAAGGCCGACGAGGACCCGCTGGAGCCGCTCCAGTGGTCGCTGCCCGCGATCAAGGCGGACCAGGCGCACAAGAAGTCGCTGGGGTCGAAGAAGGTGACGGTCGCCGTCATCGACACGGGCGTCGACGACACCCACCCGGACCTGGCCCCCAACTTCGACAGCCGCGCCTCGGCCAACTGCGTGTCGGGCGCTCCGGACACCACCGCCGGCTCCTGGCGCCCGGCGGCGGGCGAGAGCGACCACGGCACCCATGTGGCGGGCACCATCGCCGCCGCGAAGAACGGCGTCGGCGTCACCGGCGTCGCCCCGGGCGTCAAGGTGTCGGGCATCAAGGTGTCCAACCCGGACGGGTTCTTCTACACCGAGGCCGTCGTCTGCGGGTTCCTCTGGGCCGCCGAGCACGGCGTCGAGGTGACCAACAACAGCTACTACACCGACCCGTGGCTGTTCAACTGCAAGAACGACCCGGACCAGGGCGCGCTGGTCGACGCCCTCACCCGCGCCGTGAAGTACGCGGAGCGCAAGGGCACGGTCAACGTCGCGGCGGCGGGGAACTCCCGCCAGGACCTGGCGTCCGACGCGATCGAGGACACCACCAGCCCGAACGACTCCGAGACGGTCACGCGGACGGTCGACCCGAGCGCGTGCCCGGACATCCCGACCATGCTGCCGGGCGTCGTGACGGTCTCCGCCACGGGCGCGAAGGGCCTCAAGTCCTCGTACTCGAACTACGGCAGGGGCGTCATCGACGTGGCGGCCCCGGGCGGTGACTCGACGATCTACCAGACGCCCGAGCCGCCCGCCGTCAACGGCCTGATCCTCTCCACGCTGCCCGGCGGCAGGTACGGCTACAAGGCCGGTACGTCGATGGCGTCCCCGCACGTCGCGGGCGTCGTCGCGCTGATCAAGTCGAAGCACCCCTACGCCCCGCCGGCCGCGGTGAAGGCGCTGCTGACGGTGGAGGCGGACGCCAAGGCGTGCGGTGAGCCGTACGACATCAACGGGGACGGCGTCATCGACGCGGTCTGCGAGGGCGGCAAGAGCTACAACGGCTTCTACGGGGCCGGAGTGGTCGACGCGCTGGACGCGGTGCGCTGGTAACGGCACGTCACGGTACGGCCGAGGGGCCCGGGGAGATCACTCTCCCCGGGCCCCTCGGGCGTTCCCCGTACGGTCGCGGGGCGAGGTCAGACGGTCTCGGGGCCGGGACGCGGCGGAGGCGTCCGTCCGGCGCCGGTGAGCACCCCGTGGGCCAGCAGGGCCTGGGCGGCGATGTAGGTGAGCATCACCCAGAAGTCGGGGGCGGGCGCCTGCGGCCACTCGGCGATGCCGGTGGCGATGAGGGCGTCGGAGAGCAGGAAGAGCGCCCCGCCCGCCGCCGCGTACGCCCCGAACACGCCGGCCCGCCAGGCCACCGCGGTGAGCAGCAGGCTGTAGCCGGTGAGCGGGGCACGCAGGTCCGCCGGGAGGTCCGGCCAGATCAGCACCAGGAAGACGGCGAGGACGACGGCGTACCCGGCCCTCGTGGCGAGGGCCGCCGGGGCCCGGCCGCGGCCCTCGCCCCGCGCGAACAGCGTCAGGTAGCAGACGTGGCCGACGGCGAAGGAGCCCATGCCGACGAGGAAGGCCAGGTCGTCGTCGACGAGCAGGAACACATCGCCGCCCCACCCGAACAGCAGCGCCGCCACGAGCAGGCGCGGACCGCCGCGCAGAGCCGCGTACAGGGCGAGCAGCGGCATCAGCAGCGGCTTGGCGACCAGGTGGACGGTCCCGGCCCCGGCGAGCAGCCCGGCCAGGTCGGCGGCCGCGGCGAGCAGGAAGGCGAGGAGCGCGGGACGGGCGAAGCGTTCGGCGCGCCCGCCGGCCCGGGTGGGGCCGGGGCGCGCGGAGGTGGCGGTCACGGGGCGGGCTCCGGCGCGGGAGCCTTGGCCTGTACGGGTGCCGGTGCGGCTGGTACGGACGCCGGCGCGGGAGCCTTGGCCTGTACGGGTGCCGGTGCGGCTGGTACGGACGCCGGGGCGGGTGCCGCCGCGCCGGGCGTGACGGGCACCGCCGGGGCATGCGTCGCGGGCGCCGCCACGACCGGCGCGGCCGCCACCTTCGCGGCCGCCTTCGCCGCCGGCTGCCAGCCCGGCCCCCGGAAGACGCGTCCGGCCCGCTCGCTCCAGGTGTCGGCGGCGCGGATGTCCCGGGCGATGGCGGCGTACTCGTGGGTGGCGACGCGCAGCGGGTTGTAGGTGGAGATGTTCTTCGTGAGCCCGTAGACGGGCCGCTCGACCTCCGCCGCGAAGGACCCGAACATCCGGTCCCAGACGATCAGGATGCCGCCGTAGTTGCGGTCCAGGTAGCCGCCCTGCGAGGCGTGGTGGACGCGGTGGTGGGAAGGCGTGTTGAGGACGTACTCGAAGGGGCGCGGCAGCTTGCCGACCCGCTCGGTGTGCACCCAGAACTGGTAGACGAGGTTGGCCGACTGGCAGAACGCGAGCGCCGCCGGGTGCACGCCGCAGGCGATCAGCGGCAGGTAGAACGGCCAGACGGTCGCGGAGGTCCAGGGCTGGCGCAGCGCGGTGGTGAGGTTGAACTTCTCGCTGGAGTGGTGGACCACGTGGCAGGCCCACAGGATCCGGATCACGTGGTGGCCGCGGTGCGACCAGTAGTAGAAGAAGTCCTGGGCGAGGAGCATCAGCGGCACGGTCCACCACAGCACGGGCACCCGCAGGGGCGTCAGTTCGTAGACCGCCATGTAGATGGCCAGGATGGGGATCTTCCACAGCAGGTCGAACCCGAGGCTGCCGAGCCCCATGGTGACGCTGGTGGCGGCGTCCTTCGTCTCGTACCCGGCGGCGTCCTCGTCCGGATGGAGGCGGTAGCTGACCATCTCGATCACGGTGAGCAGCACGAAGGCCGGTATTGACCACAGCACGACATCGGGCAGGTTCGGCTCCATGCGAGCACCGTAGGGCCGTGGGTCGGTGAGGGCTAGGGGTTGTTACCGACAAGTATGCGAGACCTGCTGTCAGCAGTCTTTGGCACCTTCTGCCAACCGGTCGGACGGCGGGAGCTGCCGGACGGGCTCGCGGAAGGAGAGCAACGCGCCTTTCCCGTACGGGCGTTCTTCCTCCCGCCCCCTCCCCGGGCCGGACGCGGGCGTGGCCACGGCCCCGGTCCGTCCGCCTCCCCCGGCCCGTGGAGCCGGGCCGCGCGGCCCGGGCGCCGACCACCGAATAGGGCCCTGTCAGTCGCGGCCCGTATTCTCTGTGACCATGCTCGACGACCGCCAGACAGCCGCGCCGTGGCCGACCGCCTACCCCCAGGGGTACGCGGTCGTCGACGTGGAGACCACCGGGCTCGCCCGGGACGACCGGATCGTGTCCGCCGCCGTCTACCGGCTGGACGCCCTGGGTGACGTCGAGGACCACTGGTACACGCTGGTCAACCCGGAGCGCGATCCCGGGCCCGTCTGGATACACGGGCTGACGAGCGAGGTGCTGGAGGGCGCCCCGCTCTTCCCGGAGGTGGCCGCCGAGTTGTCGGAGCGGCTCGCCGACCGGGTGCTCGTCGCGCACAACGCGGCGTTCGACTGGTCGATGATCGCCCGGGAGTACGCGCGGGCCTCGGTCGTCGCCCCGGTCCAGCAGCGGCTGTGCACCATCGCGCTGGCCAAGGAGTTGCGGCTGCCGCTGCCCAACCACAAGCTGGCCTCCCTCGCCGCGCACTTCGGCGTCGTCCAGCAGCAGGCCCACCACGCACTCGACGACGCCCGGGTGCTGGCCGAGGCGTTCCGGCCGAGTCTGCACGCGGCGGCCCGGGGCGGCGTGCGGCTGCCGCTGCTGGAGTGCCGGCCGCTGACCGAGTGGTCCGACTCCCCCGTCACCCCGCGCGTGGGGTATCAGCCCTCGCGGCGGCCGAACACCTGGCGGCCCTCGCGCAAGCGGCCGGCCTGCCCGTATCCCAACCCGGGGCGGTACGAGAAGGAGAAGCCGCTGCGGCAGGGGATGCGCGTGGCGTTCTCCGGGGACACCTCCGTGGACCGGGAGCTGCTGGAGGACCGGGCCGTGGAGGCCGGCCTGCACGTGGCGACCAGCGTGTCCCGGCTGACCAGTCTGCTGGTGACCAACGACCCGGACGCGGCCACCTCCAAGACGCAGAAGGCGAAGGCGTTCGGGACGCCGATCCTGGAGGAGAGCGCCTTCACCCACCTGTTGCGCGACGTGGCCCCCGCCGAGGGCGCCGTGCTCCCCCGCCAGACGCCCCCGCCGTCATCGGAGTGAACCGGGCACGACTCGCCCCTCAGCCGCTCGCCCGCCGCCGCCGGGCGTCCCACCCTGTGGCGCATGGCACGTTGTGAGGTTTGCGGAAACGACTACGGCATGTCCTTCGAGGTCCACGCGCAGGGCGGGGTGCACGTCTTCGACTGCTTCGCCTGCGCCATCCACCGCATGGCGCCGATCTGCGAACACTGCCGGGTCCAGGTGATCGGGCAGGGCGTCGAGGCCGACGGGCAGTGGTACTGCGGCGCCCACTGCGCCCGCGCCGAGGGAAAGGCGGGCATCGTGGACAAAGTCTGACGCACCGCCGCATTGCCGGATGGCTCCGGCAGGCCCCCTGAGTGCCGCACCCCATGGCCCCGGCTGTACGGTCATGGGGTGTACCGCTTCCTGTTGACCCGGCAGTGGGTGATTCTCACCCTGCTCGGACTCGTGCTGATCCCGACGATGATCGAGCTGGGTTTCTGGCAGTTCCACCGGCACGAGCACCGGGTCGAGCAGAACGAGCTGATCTCGCGGAACCTCGACGCGCCGCCGGTCCCGGTCGCCGAGCTGACCTCTCCCGGGCACACCGTCCCCCGCTCGGACTACTGGCGGACGGTCACCGCGACGGGCACGTTCGACACCGAGCACGAGGTCGTCGTGCGCCGCCGGACCTCGGACGACGACCGCATCGGCGTGCACGTCCTGACCCCGCTGGACCTCAAGGACGGCGGCACGGTCCTGGTCAACCGGGGCTGGGTCCCGGCCGCGCCCAACCAGACCGCCTACCCCGACGTGCCGCCCGCGCCCCGGGGCGAGGTGACCGTCACCGGCCGGCTCAAGGCGGACGAGACGACGGGCAGCAGCGGCATCAAGGACCTGGCGGGGCTGCCGGACCGGCAGGTGATGCTGATCAACAGCGAGCAGCAGTCCCAGCTGCTGTCCCGGACGGTCCTCGGCGGATACGTCGAGCAGACCGAGCCCGCTCCCTCGGGCGACCTGCCCGAGCAGATCGCCCGCCCCGACGACAGCTCGATCGGCCCGCACATGGCCTACGCCGTGCAGTGGTGGCTGTTCGTCGCCGCCGTCCCGGCCGGCTGGATCATCCTCGTACGCCGCGAGAAGCGCGACCGCGAGCAGGCCGCCGCCGAGGCCACGGCGGCCGGGACCGCCGAGACCGCCGAGGAGCCCGCGCCGGCGAGCGCGTGAGGTCAGCGGCACACCATCGGGCTGGTTGACATCGGCCCGGTTCGGGAAAGCGCCTGGCGTGACCCCACGTATCGAGGACTACGCCCTGATCGGCGATCTCCAGACCGCCGCGCTCGTCGGCAGGAACGGTTCCGTCGACTGGCTCTGCCTGCCGCGCTTCGACTCCGGAGCCTGTTTCGCCGCCCTGCTCGGCACCGAGGAGAACGGCCACTGGCGCATCGCGCCCCAGGGGACGGGGCCGTCGGACGTCTGCACCCGGCGCGCGTACGTGAAGGACTCGCTGGTCCTGGAGACGTACTGGGAGACCCGGACCGGCACGGTGAAGGTCGTCGACTTCATGCCGCAGCGCGACAAGGCCCCCGATCTGATGCGGATCGTCGAGGGCGTCAGCGGCACCGTCGACATGAGCTCGGTGCTGCGGCTGCGCTTCGACTTCGGCTCGGTGGTGCCGTGGGTGCGCAAGTCGCACGGCCACCGGGTGGCGGTCGCCGGTCCCGATTCCGTGTGGCTGCGCAGCGAACCGCCGGTCAAGACGTGGGGCCAGCAGTTCAGCACCTGCTCCTCGTTCACCGTCTCCGAGGGCGAGAGCGTGGCGTTCGTGCTGACCTGGCACCCCTCGCACTCGCCGCGCCCGAAGCTGATCGACCCGCACAAGGCGCTCCAGCACACGCTGCACGACTGGGCGAAGTGGACGGACCGCTGCACCTACGACGGGCCCTACCGCGAGGCCGTGCTGCGTTCGCTGATCACGCTGAAGGCCCTGACGTACGCCCCGACCGGCGGGATCGTGGCGGCCCCGACGACCTCGCTGCCGGAGGAGATCGGCGGCGTACGGAACTGGGACTACCGCTTCTGCTGGCTGCGGGACGCCACCCTGACCCTCGGCGCGATGGTCTCCGCCGGCTATCTGGAGGAGGCGGAGGCGTGGCGGGACTGGCTGCTGCGGGCCGTCGCCGGGGACCCGGCGGACCTCCAGATCATGTACGGGCTGGCGGGCGAGCGCCGGCTGCCCGAGACGGAGCTGCCCTGGCTCGCCGGGTTCGAGCAGTCCCGCCCGGTCCGCACCGGCAACGCGGCCGTCCGCCAGCGCCAGCTCGACGTGTACGGCGAGGTCATCGACGCGCTCCGGCTCGCCCGCGTGGCCGGGCTCGACGACAAGTCGCACGCCTGGAACCTCCAGCTCAGCCTGCTCGGCTTCCTGGAGTCGAGCTGGCGCGAACCGGACGAGGGGCTCTGGGAGATCCGCGGCGCCCGGCGGCACTTCGTCCACTCCAAGGTGATGGCCTGGGTCGCCGCCGACCGGGCCGTGCGCACCCTGGAGGAGAACCCGGAACTGCCCGGCGACGCGGACCGCTGGCGGGCGATGCGGGACGCCGTGCACGCCGAGGTCTGCGAGAAGGGGTACGACCCCGAGCGGAACACCTTCACCCAGTCGTACGGGTCGCGGGAGCTGGACGCGGCGACGCTGCTCATCGTGCGGACCGGGTTCCTGCCGCCGGACGACCCGCGGGTGGTCGGCACGGTCGACGCGGTCCGCGCCGAGCTGGGCAGCGACGGCCTGGTCCGCCGCTACTCCACGGAGGGCGCCTCGGTGGACGGACTGCCGGGCGACGAGGGCGCGTTCATCGTCTGCTCGTTCTGGCTGGTCGACGCCCTGCACCGGACCGGCAGGACGGACGAGGCGCGGGAGCTGTTCGAGCACCTGCTGGAGCTGCGCAACGACCTGGGGCTGCTGGCCGAGGAGTACGACGTCCCGGCGGGCCGGCAGCTCGGCAACTTCCCCCAGGCGTTCAGCCACATCGGTCTGGTGAACTCCGCGGTCGACCTGGCAGGGGTCGACCCGGCCGGGAACGACCCGGCAGGATAGGGCCATGGATCTTGGACTGAAGGACCGCGTCTACGTCGTCACCGGAGCGTCCCGGGGCCTCGGCAACGCGACGGCCCGTGCGCTGGCCGCCGACGGCGCGAAACTGATCATCACCGGCCGCGACGAGAAGTCCGTGGTGGAGGCCGCGGCGGAACTGGGCCCGGACGTGGTCGGGGTCGCCGCCGACAACGCCGACCCGAGCGCCGCGCAGCGTCTGGTGGACACCGCGCGGGAACGTTTCGGGCGGTTCGACGGCGTGCTCGTCAGCGTCGGCGGGCCCGCCCCCGGCTTCCTCGCGGACAACACGGACGACCAGTGGCAGACGGCGTTCGAGACGGTGTTCCTCGGGGCGGTGCGACTGGCCCGGACGGCTGCGGCCGCGCTCGGCGAGGGCGGGGTGATCGGCTTCGTGCTCTCCGGGTCGGTCCACGAGCCGATCGCGGGGCTGACCATCTCCAACGGGCTGCGTCCCGGTCTCGCGGGCTTCGCCAAGTCGCTCGCCGACGAGCTGGGGCCGCGCGGCATCCGGGTGGTGGGCGTGCTGCCCGCCCGCATCGACACCGACCGGGTCCGTGAGCTGGACGCCCTGTCCGGCGACGCGGAGGCCGCCCGTACCGCGAACGAGGCGCGGATTCCGCTGCGGCGCTACGGGACGCCCGAGGAGTTCGGGAAGACCGCGGCCTTCCTGCTCTCCCCCGCCGCCTCGTACCTCACGGGCATCATGGTCCCGGTCGACGGCGGGGCCCGGCACGGCTTCTGAGCGGCCGGACGCGTTCCCGGGCTGCCCGAGGGTGTGCCGCGCCGGTTCCCGTACGGACCGGCGCGGCGCATCCGGCGCCCCGTCCGCCGCGCGGACGGGGCGGGGCCGTCAGGACACCCGTGCCGCGCGGACGAGGCAGGTGCGTCAGGACACCCGTGCCGCGCGGTGCTTGACGGCCTTGAGCCGTACCTCGGCGGGGAGTTCGGACAGGCCGGCCGATTCCCTGGCGTGCCGCAGCGCTCCGTCCGCGACCGCGTTCAGGGTGTCCCGGGGCGCGGCGTGCGGTTCCGTCAGCAGCCGGACGCGGGCCCGGGGCGCGGTGCGTCGGCCGGTCAGCATCGTCCGGGCGCGGGCCACGCCGTCCAGTTCGCCGGACTCGTCGGAGACGGCGTCCTCCAGGGCGCGCCCCCGCAGCCGGGCCCCCTCGCCGTCGCCGCTGTCCACCAGCACCTCCGCGAGCCGGCCGCGGCGGAACTGGGCCAGGAACCACCACAGGGCGAGGACCACGAGGACGGCGAGGATCGCGATCACGGTCGGCCACCACCAGCCCTCGTCGCGCCAGCGTTGGCGGGCGGCCGTGCTGAGGAGCACGTCGCCCTTGCCGTCCCAGGGCCACCAGCCGGGCACGGACGCGCCGAGGCCCGCGGCGAGCACGGCCCCGCCGACCACGACCAGCACCAGCCCGGCCAGGGCCAGCAGGACCCGGTTGACGGTGGAGCGCATGCGGCTCATCCCTTCTTCGGCGGTCGGTGCACATGGACGGAGAGGGCGGGGGCCCTGGCCAGGCCCAGTTCCCGTACGGCCTTCTCCAGGACGGAGTTCAGGTCCTCGCGTACGTCGTCGAGTTCCCGGAAGTGCGAGAGGGCGCGCACCTTCGCCTTCCGGCGCCCCACCCCGACTCGGACGGACTGCACCCCGGGCACCTCCACGGCCCGGTCCCGCAGGACCAGGGCGGCGGCGGTGCGGTCGAGCCCGGCGCGGACGCCCGCGCGGTCGCGGCGCATCGGCAGCAGGGCGCGCAGTCCGGGGGTGAGGGCCAGCAGGAGCAGCCAGAGGCCGATCGCCGCGGCGATCCCCGCCCCGACCAGCACCGCGACGTCGTCGAGGTGCCGTTCGGCGAGGCCGTCCGCGAGGGAGCGCCGCCACCGCATGGCGGGGTGGTCGGCCCGGACGGCTGCGATGTCGTAGAGCAGCAGCCCGGCCGCGCCCAGGAGTACGAGGGCCAGCAGGGCGGCCGGGACGCGGCGTGCGGACCAGAAGCGGCCGGCCCGGCCTCCGTCGCCCTGTTCGAGGGTCGGGACCGGATCGCGGTCGCCGCCGGGCGCGGTCGCGGTCGGGTCGTCCTCGCGCTGCTCGGCGGTGGGCGTCCGCCGGGTGGAGCCGGTCGGCTCGGCGGGCTCGGTCATCGGATCCTCCCCTGTGCGGCGCCCGTTCCGGTCGGGTGCAGCCGTTCGACCTGCACGGCCACTTCGGGCACCTCCATGCCGGCGAGCGTCCGCACCCGGTGGGCGACGCGGCGGCGGACGGCGCCGCACTGGCTGCCGACGTCGCTGGGGTAGCCGAGTTCCAGACTGATCCGGACCCGGGCGGCGTCCCGGTGAACGGTGACCGTCGCGCGTGGCGAGGACCCGTCCGCCGGGGGGTCGTCGACGGCCTCCTTCGCCGCCTGGGCGGCGATCTTGGCGACGACGCGGTCGGCGATCCGGGTCTCGCCCCGCTCGGCGGCGGCGACCCGGCCGGTCACCGCCGTCACCGTCGCCGGTCGGCGCGCTCGCGACTCCGGAAGAAGTCGCCGGGCTCCAGGTCACCGTCCAGGAAGCGACCGGCGACGAAGCCGACCGCACCCAGGGCGGCTACCAGTACGAAGGCTCCGAATCCGCCGAAATATCCGGCGAATCCGAGCGCCATGCCGGCCAGCAGACCGGCGACAGCCATGCTCATCGTGTCTCTCTCCTCGATTGCCGTGCGCCTCGGCCGCCGTGCGACGGAGATGCGGAAGGACTACTGGACGCGCTGTTCGGACTGGTCATCGTCGTCGTCCTCGTCGGGCAGCTTGACGTCGCTGACCGCGATGTTGACCTCGACGACTTCGAGGCCGGTCATGCGCTCCACGGCGGCCACGACGTTCTCACGGACGTCGCGGGCCACCTCGGAGATGGCCACGCCGTACTCGACGACGATCTCCAGGTCGAGGGCGGCCTGGGACTCGCCGACCTCCGCCTTCACCCCGCGGGTGACGGACTTCCCGCCGCCGGGGACCTTGTCGCGGACCGCGCCGAACGTCCGCGAGAGGCCGCTGCCCATCGCGTGGACACCGGAGACGTCGCGGGCCGCCATGCCGGCGATCTTCTCGACGACGCCGTCGGCGATGGTCGTGCGGCCCCGGGTGCCCGGGTCGCCGCCGCCGCGCTTGCCGAGGGCCTTGCCGCCCGAGCCGCTGTCGGGGTTGGTGCGCTGGGAGCTTTCAGTCATCGCCGCTCTTCCCTTCGGGACATTCGGGATCATCGGGACAGGGGACTTCGTTGCCCACGTTAAGTGCGCTTTCGCGATCTCGCGCCGTGGATACGGCAGGCTGGGGCGATGACTACGGCGCGGGGCCCGGAGAGGGCCGACGGATGGACCGCTGCGGTACGGGAACGGCTCGGCCTGGGCAGACTGCTGCCCCTGGGCGCTCCGGCGGAGGGGTCCTGGATCGCGGAGACGGCTGCCGCATCGGTGCTGCGCGGGGCGGCGGCCCACCCCGGAACGGTGCTGGGGAAGCTGCGGATCGGTCCGGCGGAGGAGGCGATGGCGGGCGGCGCGCCGCCCGCGTCCCCGCCCGGCGCCCCGGCGGCCGCACCGGCTCCGCCGGGCGCGCTGCCGCCGGTGCCGCTGCGGATCGAGGCGGAGTTCTCGGCCGCGCTGGACCGGCCGCTGCCCGACGTGGCGGCGGCCCTGCGCACGGCGCTCCTCACCGCCGCCGCGGCCCGGCTGGGGCTGGAGATCACCGAGGTGGACCTGACGGTGACGGCATTGCTGACGGACGGTGCGCCCGATCAGGTGACGGGGCGGGCCGGGCCGGCGGTCCCGGTCGCGGAGGCGGACGGTCCGGTGGCGTTGGCGGCCGCCGGGGTGCCGGGCGTCGTCTCGCTCACCCGGGTCCTGGGCGCGCCCGTGCACACGGCCGCGGACCACGTACGGGTCGAGGTGGCGACGGACGGGAACCGCGGCGCGCGGGAGGTCGCCCGGTCGGTGCACTCGGCGGTGACCGCCGCCCTGGACCGGCGACTGCCGGTGTCGGTGCTGGTCACGGACGTGGTGGGGCCACCGGGGGACGCCGGCACCAGCGGCGACCGGGACGGCCGCCGCGGCTGAGACGCGTCGGCCAGCGGTGCGCGCGGGGCGGGCGGTACGGATGCCGGGTTCAGCGGCACGCACCAGGTCGGCGGCACGTACTCCGGGTTCAGCGGTACGTACGCCGGGTTCAGCGGCACGCGCGGGGTCGACGGCACGTACGCCAGGCTCAGCGGTACGCCCGCGCTACCGGCCGCCGGACCGTGCGTCCGGCGGCCGGGGCGGAGGATCGTCCGGCGCCGAACGGCCGGACGACCGCGCTAGTCGGTGATGCCCGCCAGATCGCGCAGGCGGCGGCCCTGGGCGGCCCGCTCCGCGACGCGCTGCTGCTCGTAGTCGCGCGAGAGCGCCCCGGCCAGCAGGGCCTTCGTCTCGACGACGGCGTCGCGGGGGGCCGCCACCAGCGCGGCGGCCAGGTCGCGGGCCGCCGCGTCGAGCTGGTCGCCGGCCACGACGAGGTTGGCGAGACCGGTGCGCTCGGCCTCCTCCGCGTGCACGAAGCGGCCGGTGGCGCAGATCTCCAGCGCGCGGGCGTACCCCACGAGATGCACCAGGGGGTGGGTGCCCGTGAGGTCGGGAACGAGGCCGAGGCTGGTCTCGCGCATGGCGAACTGCACGTCCTCGGCGACGATGCGCAGGTCACAGGCGAGGGCGAGCTGGAAGCCGGCGCCGATGGCATGGCCCTGGACCGTCGCGATCGACACCAGGTCGTTGCGGCGCCACCAGGTGAACGCCTCCTGGTACTCGGCGATGGTGGCGTCCAGGTCGGCCTCGGGGCCGCGCGCCATGTCGAGGAACGACGGCTCGCCGTCGAAGCCCTCGGGCGTGAACGCCTGCCGGTCGAGGCCGGCGGAGAAGGACTTGCCCTCGCCGCGCAGCACCACGACCCGCACCGTGCCGGGCAGCGCCCGTCCGGCTTCCGTCAACGCCCGCCACAGAGCGGGAGACTGGGCGTTGCGCTTGGCCGGGTTGGTGAGCGTCACCGTGGCGACGGCGTCGTCGACGGTGAGCCGTACGCCGTCCTTGTCGAGCACAGTGTCGAGCGAGGTCATGGGGCGCCTCCGGATGGGGTGCGGTCAGCACGAAGGATCTAAGTGACTGAACAGTAACCACCCGGTCGACCGTGCGGCCGACCGGGTGGCCACCCCGAATTCCGTTGGGCCCGAAGACGTCGGAGACCCGTGGCCTCAGGCCGAAGCGGCCTTCTTGCCCCGTGTCGCGCCGCCGCGTCCTCGCAGCGTGACTCCGGACTCGCTGAGCATCCGGTGGACGAACCCGTAGGACCGGCCGGTTTCCTCGGCCAGCGCCCTGATGCTCGCACCGGAGTCGTACTTCTTCTTCAGGTCTGCCGCGAGCTTGTCACGCGCGGCGCCGGTCACCCGGCTGCCCTTCTTCAGAGTCTCGGCCACCCGTGCCTCCTCATGGGAAGTGCGCTCTGGACTCTCATGATCACCCCTCCCGCGCTTCCTGGCCACCCATTCGGCAAGGTCGGTGCGCGCGGTTTCCCGGACGGGAAGGGCGTCGACACGATCGGAATCCCCGATTCCAGAGGGCCCGCACGAAGGTACGGCCCTGCCTCGCCGGAGAACCGGCAGGTCAGGGCCGTACGGGGAAAAGCCGTCCCGGAGGGGGCGCGCGGCGGGTGAGCGCCGGGCGCACCACCGGAGTACGAGAGGTTCTCACGCAGATGACGGACCACTCGTAGGCCGAATGATCCATCTCCGGAGATCGGACGCTCCGTCCGGGCGGTCAGACCGGCCCGCGCCCCGGGGCGGGGGGCGGTCGGTTTCCGTGGATCAGGCCAGGGCGACGAGGTCGCGGTAGTCCGCTCCCCAGAGGTCCTCGACGCCGTCCGGGAGCAGGATGATCCGCTCCGGCTGGAGCGCCTCGACCGCGCCCTCGTCGTGGGTGACGAGGACGACCGCGCCCTTGTAGGTGCGCAGCGCGCCGAGGATCTCCTCGCGGCTGGCGGGGTCGAGGTTGTTCGTCGGCTCGTCGAGGAGGAGCACGTTGGCGGAGGAGACGACCAGGGTCGCGAGGGCGAGCCGGGTCTTCTCGCCGCCGGAGAGCACGCCCGCGGGCTTGTCGACGTCGTCGCCGGAGAAGAGGAAGGAGCCGAGCGTCTTGCGGACCTCGACGAGGTCGAGGTCGGGGGCTGCGGAGCGCATGTTCTCCAGGACCGTGCGCTCCGGGTCGAGGGTCTCGTGCTCCTGGGCGTAGTAGCCGAGCTTGAGGCCGTGGCCCTGGATGATCTCGCCGGTGTCGGGCTTCTCCGCGCCGCCGAGCAGACGCAGCAGCGTGGTCTTGCCGGCGCCGTTGAGGCCGAGGATGACGACGCGGGAGCCCTTGTCGATGGCGAGGTCGACGTCGGTGAAGATCTCCAGCGAGCCGTAGGACTTGGAGAGCCCCTCCGCCATCAGCGGGGTCTTGCCGCAGGGCGCGGGCTCGGGGAAGCGGAGCTTGGCGACCTTGTCGGAGACCCGGACGGCCTCCAGTCCGGCCAGCAGCCGGTCGGCCCGCTTGGCCATGTTCTGCGCGGCGACGGTCTTGGTGGCCTTGGCGCGCATCTTGTCGGCCTGCGAGTTGAGGGCGGCGGCCTTCTTCTCGGCGTTCTGGCGCTCGCGCTTGCGGCGCTTCTCGTCGGCCTCGCGCTGCTGCTGGTAGAGCTTCCAGCCCATGTTGTAGATGTCGATCTGGGAGCGGTTGGCGTCGAGGTAGAAGACCTTGTTGACGACCGTCTCGACCAGGTCGACGTCGTGGGAGATCACGACGAAGCCGCCCCGGTAGGACTTGAGGTAGTCGCGCAGCCAGACGATGGAGTCGGCGTCGAGGTGGTTGGTCGGCTCGTCGAGGAGGAGGGTGTCGGCGTCCGAGAAGAGGATGCGGGCCAGCTCGACGCGGCGGCGCTGACCACCGGAGAGGGTGTGCAGGGGCTGTCCGAGGACCCGGTCGGGGAGGTTGAGCGCGGCGGCGATGGTGGCGGCCTCGGCCTCGGCGGCGTATCCGCCCTTGGTGAGGAACTCGGTCTCCAGGCGCTCGTACTTCTTCATCGCCTTCTCGCGGGTGGCGCCCTTGCCGTTCGCCATCCGGTCCTCGTTCTCGTGCATCTTGCGCAGGATCTCGTCGAGACCGCGGGCGGAGAGGATGCGGTCCCGGGCGAGGACGTCGAGGTCGCCGGTGCGCGGGTCCTGCGGGAGGTAGCCCACCTCGCCGGACTTGGTAATGGTTCCGGCGGCGGGGGCGCCCTCGCCCGCGAGGCACTTGGTGAGGGTGGTCTTGCCCGCTCCGTTGCGGCCGACGAGGCCGATGCGGTCGCCCTTGGCGATACGGAAGGAGGCGGACTCGATGAGGATGCGGGCGCCGGCGCGCAGCTCGATGCCGGAAGCGGTGATCACGGAAAAACTCCAGGGCAGTATGGACGGCGGAGGGACGAGGGCGGAGGTCTCTCGACGCCGCTAATGCACAAGGAGAAAGGCCATACGGCCCATTCTACTGGCGGCGCGCAACTGCTTTTCCGCGTGCCCGGAGGGACGAACCGTCCGATACTCGGCGCAGGGCGGCACGCCGTCGCCCGCCCGAGCCCGAGGGTGGTGCGACGTGCAGTTCGACGACGACGCCGATCTGGACACCTCCGAGGTCCAGGACGTGCGCGGCAGCCGGATCCCGGGCGGGCGGGCCACCGTGGGCGGCGGGATCGCCGGGGTGATCGCCCTGGTCCTGGGCCTGCTCTTCGGTGTCGGCCCCGACCAGCTCGGCCTCACCTCGGACGGGCCGGACCCGGCGGCGACGGCCTCCTCGGCGGGGCAGGTGCAGGAGAGCTGTCTGAAGGGGCAGGACGCGAACAGCCGGGAGGACTGCCGGACGGTGGCCGTCGTCAACAGCGTGCAGGACTTCTGGCGGCAGGAGTTCCGGCGGCGGAGCGCGAAGTACGAGGGGGCGCGGACGGTCCTGTTCAGCGGGCGGGTGGGCACGGCCTGCGGGTCGGCGACCTCGGCGGTCGGGCCGTTCTACTGCCCCGGAGACCGCCGGGTCTATCTGGACCTCGGGTTCTTCGACGACCTGCGGACGAAGTTCGGCTCCAGCGGCGGCCCGTTCGCGCAGGCGTACGTGGTGGCGCACGAGTACGGCCACCACGTCCAGAACCTGATGGGCACGCTCGCCCGGTCACAGGACGGGCGGCAGGGCGAGGACAGCAACGCGGTGAAGGTGGAGCTGCAGGCCGACTGCTACGCCGGGGTCTGGGCGCACCACGCGACGACGACGCCGGACGAGTCGACGGGCCGGCCGCTGATCACGGAGCTGACCCGGGCGGACATCAGGGACGGCCTGGACGCGGCGGCGGCGGTCGGCGACGACCGGATCCAGGAGCGGTACCAGGGCCGGGTCACGCCGGAGTCCTGGACGCACGGCTCGGCGGCGCAGCGGCAGCGGTGGTTCTCCACCGGGTTCCGTACGGGCGACATGGCGCGGTGCGACACCTTCGGCTGACCGGGCGCGCCCGCCGCCCTGCTTCTGCCGGCTCTTGCCGCTGCCGTTGTCAGTGGCCGGTGGAAGACTGAGACGCAGGTCACATCATGACGGCGGTCGACGGGAGAGGTGAGTGCGATGGCGGGCGCGGAGAACCCGGTTGCGACGGTCTGCCCGACGCTTCTGTACGAGGACGCGCGGGCGGCCATCAGGACGCTGACGGAAGGTCTCGGCTTCACCGAGGAGGCGGTCTACACGGGCGAGGACGGCAGCGTTCTGCACGCCGAGCTGTCCCAGGGCAACGGCAGGGTGATGCTCGGGTCCAAGGGGCGCGAGGGCGTGTTCGCGCGGGCGATGGCCGGCGCCGGCCCGGCGGGGGTGTACGTGGTGGTGGACGAGGTGGACGAGCACTGCGCCCGCGCCAGGGCGTTCGGCGTGGAGATCCTCATGGACCCCACCGACCAGGACTACGGCTCCCGGGACTACATGGCGCGGGACGCCGAGGGCAACGTGTGGAGCTTCGGGACGTACGCCCCGGGGTCCGCCGGTTGAGCGGAGGCCCCGGGAGCGTACGGCTCAGGCTCCCCCGGTGTGGACCTGGAAGGCGGCCCGGCGGACCGCCTTGGCGAGGGCCGGGTCCGGGTGGGCCGCGGCGAGGGCCACCAGCACCTGGACGGTGCGGGGGTGGCCGACGGCCCTGACCTCGTCGAGGAGCGCGGGGACGGTGCCCTGCACGGCGGTGTCGAGATGGCGCACGAGCAGCCCGGTCTCGCCGTGGTCGGCGACGGCGGCGGCGGTGTCGACCCAGAGCCAGGTGGCCTCCTCGCGGCTGAGGACGTCCTGGGCGTCGTCGGGGTCGTTGCCCTCGTACTCGGCGAGCCAGAGGAGCGCGTAGGGGCGCAGCGAGGGTTCGGCGAGGACGGCGCGGACCTCGGGTTCGGCGGGGGCGCCGACGACGCGCAGCGCCTCGAAGGCCAGTCCGCGCAGCAGGGCGTCCTGGCCCCGGGCGACGGTGAGCAGTTCGGCGACGGCGCTGCCGACCGTGCGGGCGGCGAGCCAGGCGCGGTATTCGTCGCGGGCCGGGCCGGGGGTGAGGCGGGCGCAGCCGAGGAGCATGTCGGCGGCGGACTGCTCGATGTTGCCGGCCGGGCTCTGGGCGGCGACGCAGATCTGTTCCAGCTTGACCCAGACCGCCCAGTTGCCGAGGGGGGTGAGGGTGGCGTGGCCGTGGCCGAGGGTGAGCGCCCCGACGGCGGCGAGGCCCTCCAGGGCCCAGTCGAGCAGCAGGGCGTTGAGGTCGGCGTCGGTGCCGCCGGTCGTTGCGGCGGGGTCGGGCCGGTCGGCGGTCGTCCCCGCCGCGGTCGTGGCGGTGGCGGGTCTGCCGGGCCCCAGGGGGACTTCGCAGCGCTCCTCGTGGAGTTCCGCGACGCGCTGGCCGAGGAGGTCCAGCAGCGCGGGGACGGTGACGGGGCCCGCGGAGAGCTGGAGGAGCGAGAGCACCTGGGGCACGGCCTCGACGGCTTCGGCGACCGCGCCCGCCTCGATGCCGGCGGGGGCGGCGTGGACGAGCGACCAGGCGTCGAAGAGCGCCACCCAGCCGCGCAGGACGGCGGAGTCGTCGCGGTCCCAGGCGCGCAGCCGCCAGCCGGGGCGCGCGGTGTCGCCGTGCAGTTCGATCAGTCCGGCCAGCCGGGCCCGGTCCCAGCCCGCCCGGACCTGGGCCGGGGAGAGCTCCAGGGCGGTGGCCGCCCGTTCGAGGGCGTGGGCCGCGAGCGGGGCGGTGGTGCCCGGGCCGGGGGCGCCGGCCGCCCAGTGGGCGATGCGTACGGCGTCGGCGAGGACCGTCCTGGCCTGGCGGGCCAGTTCCGCCCGGGGCGGGGTGCCCTCGGGGGGCCGGGGCGCCGGCCTGGTACGCCGGGTGGTCACCGCTTTGCGGGCGGTGGCGAGGGGTCGCGGGCGGACAAGTCGCAGCCTGGAGTCGCGCGGAGTACGGGACGTCACGGGAGCAGTCTTGCCCCTGACGGCCCGAAAGCCCAAACGGAAGGCGTTTCGCCGGTACGGGAAAGGTTCCCGCGACGCGACGACAAGGGGGAGAGTTCACCCCATCGGCTCACATCAGGGGTGTGAGGAAGCGCCGCAGGGTCTCCTCGTAGCGGGCCGGGTCCGCGTTCCACATCGATGCGTGCGGAGCCTGCGGCACGGCGTGGAGGGCGACCAGTTCCGGCCTGCGGGCGGCGAGTTCGCGGGAGGGCTCCCAGGGGGCGATCGTGTCGTCGGGCCCGTGCAGGATCAGAGTCGGGGTGTCCAGGGTGACCGGTGCGGAGGTCTCCAGCACCGGTGCGGCTTTCAGGCCGGTCCGGCCCTGGGCGGCGCGGACGGCGAGCGGCAGCAGGGCGGCCGGTACGCCCCGGGCGGCGCCCAGGGCGCGCAGGGTGGCCTGCCAGTCCAGTACCGGGGAGTCGAGGACGATGCCGCTGATCCGGTCGCGGAGCGGGGACTCGACGGCGGCGTACAGGGCCATGGTGGCTCCGGTGGACCAGCCGTGGACGATCACGTTCCGGGCGCCGTGGCGCAGGGCGAAGCGGATGGCTGCGTCGACGTCGCGCCATTCGGAGGCGCCGAAGTGGCCGACGCCGTCGGCGGGGCGCGGGGCTCCCGCGTCGCCCCGGTAGGCGAGGTCGAGGACGGGGAGGCTCTGCCGGTGCAGGAACGGCATCACGTTCATGGGGTGCGCCCGGGTGGTGCCGAGGCCGTGCACGGCGATCACCCAGGTGTCGCGCCCGCCGGGGACGTACCAGGCGGGCAGGGGCCCCAGTTCGCCGGGGATCTCGACGTCCTGGTGGTCCAGGGCGAGGTCGGCGCGCGGGTCGCCGCCGTACAGCTCGGGGGTGAGCCGGACCTTCGCGCCCGGTTCGAGGAGTCCCTGGCCGACGCTCTCCAGCCTGCGCACGACGGTGTCGGCGGCCGGGGAGGCGCCCTCGATCACCGGTCCGACGACCGCGTGGACGCCGGGGCCCGCGAGGCCCCAGGTGCCGGGGCGGAGCGCCGAGAAGGACCGGGTCAGAGTGGTCCGGCCGGCCGCCGTGGCGTGCACGGTGAGCCGCCGGTCGGCGGGGAGGGGGCGGCCGGGCGTCGACCTGAGGGCGACGTCGCCCGCGTACCGGCCGGCCGCGACCGCTGCCGCGCCGACGCCGAGGACTGTGGTGACGGCCGTTGCCGTCGCGGTTACCGGGCGCACCGCTCCAGTGTCGTCGGGCGGACGGCGCACGGCCAGTGGACACGGCCGTACGGGTCGTGCGCGGGTCCCGGCCAGGCGTACGCCCCGGAACCGCCGCGCGCCCCGCAGTCCCGTACGCCCCGGAACCGCCGCGCGCCCCCGAGTGCCCGACGCGCACCGGAGCCGCCCCCGGCGCGGGTCAGCCGGACTGGCCGTACCCCTTGAGCGCCTGTGTCACCTCGGCCAGCTGCCCCTCGTCGAGCAGCGCCGGGGTGCGGCCGGGGACCGAGCTGGCCGTGAGCCAGAGCCGGCAGAGCCACTCCAGCTGCGCGGTCCGCTCGTACGCCTGGTCGAGGGTGTCGCCGTAGGTGACGGTGCCGTGGTTGGCCAGCAGGCAGCCGGTGCGGTCCCGGAGGGCTTCGAGCATGGCCTCGGCCAACTCCGGAGTGCCGTACCGGGCGTAGGCGGCGGTGCGGACGGGGCCGCCGAGGAGGGCGGCCGCGTAGTGGACGAGCGGCACCTCGGTGACGAGGGTGGAGACGGCGGTGGCGTGCACGGCGTGGGTGTGCACCACGGCGGCGGCGCCGGTGGAGCGGTAGACCGCGAGGTGGAGGGGGAGTTCGCTGGTCGGTTTCAGCACCCCGAGGACCTGGCGCCCCGCCAGGTCGACGCCGACCGCGTCCTCGGGTCCGAGCCGGTCGTACGGCACCCCGCTGGGGGTCACCAGGACCAGTTCGCCGACGCGGGCGGACACGTTGCCCGAGGTGCCGACGACCAGGCCATCCGCCGCGCTGCGTCGCGCCGTCCCGACGAGGTCGCGCCATGCCTGGTCCACGTCCACGGATTCCGGGTGCTGGTGAGTCATGGAGCGAGCCTAGAAGGCAACCCGCGCAACCGGAACGTCACGCGGGACGTGACGGGGATCTCCATCGGGTGCCGAACGGCCGTCCAAAATGTTCGCCAACACGCGGCAAAGAGCAGTCCACGCCGCACCCCACGGGCCTCCCGGAACCCCTCCCGCGCACAACCGGAAGCGGCTCACTCCGCTTGGGGTCACCGCAACGCCCTGCCCAGTTCATCTTCCGTTCATCCAGGTTGCCTACGTTCCACGAGCCACTGACGTCGAACGATTGCCTGGGTAAATGGAACACATCACGCTGCTGCTTGCGATTGTGGTCGTAACAGCTCTCGTGTTCGATTTCACGAACGGTTTCCACGACACCGCCAACGCGATGGCGACGACCATCTCGACCGGCGCACTGAAGCCCAAGACAGCGGTGGCCATGTCCGCCGTTCTCAACCTGATCGGCGCGTTCCTGTCGGTGGAGGTCGCCAAGACGATCTCCGGCGGGATTGTCAACGAGGACGGCCTCAGAACAGAGGTCATCTTCGCGGCGCTCGTCGGCGCCATCCTGTGGAATCTGCTGACCTGGCTGCTGGGACTGCCGTCCAGCTCCTCGCACGCCCTGTTCGGCGGTCTGATCGGCGCCGCGGTCATGTCGGCCGGCTGGTCCTCGATCAACGGCGGCACCGTCGTCACCAAGGTGCTGCTCCCGGCGATCGCCGCCCCCCTGGTCGCCGGCGTCGCGGCGATGCTGGCCACGCGGCTGACGTACCGGATCAACCGGAACGTCACCGACCCGAACCAGGTCAAGTCCACCGCCAAGGGCTACCGGGCCGGGCAGATCGCCTCCGCCGGTCTCGTCTCGCTCGCCCACGGCACCAACGACGCCCAGAAGACGATGGGCATCATCACGCTCGCCCTGGTCACCAGCGGTGTCCTGGCCCCCGGCTCGAACCCGCCCATGTGGGTCATCGTCTCCGCCGGCGTCGCCATCGCGCTCGGCACCTACCTGGGCGGCTGGCGCATCATCCGCACCATGGGCAAGGGCCTGACCGACCTCCAGCCGCCGCAGGGCTTCGCCGCCCAGACCAGCGCGGCCACCGTCATCCTGGCCTCCTCGCACCTCGGCTTCTCGCTCTCCACCACCCAGTCCTGCTCGGGTGCCGTGATGGGCGCCGGCCTCGGCCGCAAGGGGGGCGTGGTCCGCTGGTCCACCGCCACCCGGATGTTCGTCGCCTGGGGTCTGACGCTGCCGGCCGCGGGGCTGGTCGGCGCCGCCGCCGAGTTCCTGACCAAGCAGGGCCCGTGGGGCATCACCGTCACCGCGATCCTGCTCGTCGGCGGCTCCTTCGCCATCTGGCTGGCCTCGCGCCGCCAGCCGGTCGACCACACCAACGTCAACGACGCGGACGCCGACGACGAGCCCCAGGGCGTCGTCACCACCGCCATGGCAGCGGTCCAGCCGCCGCCGGTCGGCGTCCCGGCCTCCGACCTCATGACCACCACCATCGCGGCCCCGGCAGCGGCGCCCGACGACCCGGCCCGGCCGACGGCCTCGGTGTAAGGACAGATCCGCATGAAAATCGACTGGGCAGCTCTCGCCTCCGTCTTCGGTGTCAGTCTCGTCGTCACCGTCGCTCTGGTGGGCCTCTTCACCCTGGGCATCGTCGCCCTGTCCAAGCTGTCGGCCACGTCCGGCGGCGCGGCCGGCGGCGGGTCGGCGGTCCTGGCCCGCACCAGCGCCTACGCCTGCTTCGCGGCTTGCACGGCGGCCGTCGCGTACGGGATCTACCTGATCGTCGCCTGACCCGTATCCCGTACGCCTCTCCGGTACGCCGCCGGGAGCCCCGCGAGGCTCCGCTCCGACGCGCCGGGCGGGACCCCATCGGGCCGGACACAGCACCCTGTGTCCGGCCCGATGTGCGTCTGCCCACAGTGGAGCCCCGCAGGTCAACAGCAAGTTGACGGCCGTTCGCGGGGCGTGGTGGACTGCCGGAGCCATTTACGGCGACAGCAGAGGAAGCCGGTGTGAATCCGGCGCGGTCCCGCCACTGTCACCGGGGAGCACTCCCCCACACCGGACGTCACGGCTCGCGGCACGCGGGCTGGAAGGCCGGGGGAACTGCGGATCCGGGAGCCAGGAGACTCTCGCCGCCGTCACGTCGAACCAGGGCGCGGACCCTGAGTGAGGACCTACGCCATGCCCGGCCGCCGTGTGCCGCTCCCTGTGCCCCTCCGTGCCGGAACGCCTCTCTCCGCGGCGGGCTGACCCGTGCGGGCCGATCGCGTCTTCGCGTACGGCGCCACGGCCGGGCTGATCGCCGACGCGCTGCTCGGCGACCCCCGGCGGGGCCACCCCGTCGCCGGTTTCGGCCGCGCCGCCGCACGGGTGGAGTCCGTGCTGTGGCGTGACGACCGGGGTCGGGGCGCGCTGCACACCCTCGTCTGCGCCGGAGGCGCCGTGGGAGCCGCCGCGCTGGCCGCGCGCGCCGTCCGCCACCGTCCCGCGCTCGCCGTCGCGCTGACCGCCGCCACCGCCTGGTCCGTCGTCGGCGGTACGTCGCTGGGCCGGGAGGCCCGGGCCGTCGGCGGTGCGCTGGGCGCCGGGGACCTGGAGGCGGCCCGGGAGCGGCTGCCGCACCTGTGCGGGCGCGACCCGCACGCCCTGGACGGTCCGGGCATCGCCCGCGCGGTCGTCGAGTCCGTCGCGGAGAACACCTCGGACGCCGTCGTCGGCGCGCTGGTCTGGGGCGCGATCGGCGGAGTGCCGGGGCTCGTCGGGTTCCGGGCCGTGAACACCCTCGACGCGATGGTCGGCCACAAGTCGCCCCGGCACCGCCGCTACGGCTGGGCCTCGGCCCGCCTGGACGACGTGGCGGGGTGGCCGGGCGCCCGGCTGACGGCGGCACTGGCCGCGGCGGCCGGCGAGCGGCCCCGGGAGGCCGTACGCGCCTGGAAGGCCGACGCGCACCGCCACCCCAGTCCGAACGCGGGACCGGTGGAGGCCGCGTTCGCCGGGGCGCTCGGCGTACGGCTGGGCGGGACGCTGGCGTACGCGGGGCGCGTCGAGCACCGCCCGGTGCTGAACGGGGCGGCCGGGCGGGACGTGCGCGGCGCGGACATCGAACGCGCGGTGCGCCTCTCGCACCGGGTGGGCGCGCTGGCCCTCGGGGTCTGCGTGGCGGGCCGACTGGCCGCGGGGCACCTCCTCGCGGGACGGAAGCGGGGACGGGCATGAGCGGTGGGCTGCTGGTCGCGGGGACCACATCGGACGCGGGCAAGAGCGTCGTCACGGCGGGGATCTGCCGCTGGCTGGTGCGCCGGGGGGTGAAGGTCGCGCCGTTCAAGGCGCAGAACATGTCGCTGAACTCCTTCGTGACCCGGGAGGGCGCGGAGATCGGCCGGGCCCAGGCGATGCAGGCGCAGGCGGCCCGGGTGGAGCCGACGGCCCTGATGAACCCGGTGCTGCTCAAGCCGGGCGGGGACCGCTCCAGCCAGGTGGTCCTGCTGGGGAGGCCGGTCGGCGAGATGAGCGCCCGGGGGTACCACGGGGGCCGCCAGGAGGCGCTGCTCGGCACGGTCACCGACTGCCTGGAGCAGCTCCGGTCGGCGTACGACGCGGTGATCTGCGAGGGGGCCGGTTCTCCGGCGGAGATCAATCTGCGGCGCACCGACATCGTGAACATGGGGATCGCCCGCGCCGCGGGCTTCCCGGTGCTGGTGGTCGGCGACATCGACCGGGGCGGGGTCTTCGCCTCGTTCTTCGGGACCACGGCGCTGCTGAGCCCCGAGGACCAGGCGCTGGTCGCGGGCTATCTGGTGAACAAGTTCCGGGGCGACGTCTCGCTGCTGGAGCCGGGACTGGACATGCTGTACGGGCTGACCGGGCGGAGGACCTACGGGGTGCTGCCGTACGCGCACGGGCTCGGCATCGACGAGGAGGACGGCCTGCGGGTGTCCCTGCGGGGTGCGGTGCGGGAGTCGGTCGTCGCTCCCCCGCACGGCGAGGACGTGCTGCGGGTCGCGGTCTGCGCGGTGCCGCTGATGTCGAACTTCACGGATGTGGACGCGCTGGCCGCCGAACCGGGCGTCGTCGTGCGGTTCGTGGACCGGGCGGAGGAGCTGGCCGACGCGGACCTGGTGGTCGTGCCGGGGACGCGCGGCACGGTGAAGGCGCTGGCCTGGCTGCGTGAGCGCGGCCTCGCGGACGCGCTGGCGCGGCGGGCGGCGGAGGGCCGGCCGGTGCTGGGGATCTGCGGCGGGTTCCAGGTGCTCGGGGAGCGGATCGAGGACGAGGTGGAGTCGCAGGCGGGCGTCGTGGACGGGCTCGGCCTGCTGCCGGTCCGCATCCGCTTCGACCGGGCCAAGACGCTGGCGCGGCCGGTGGGTTCGGCGCTGGGCGAACCGGTCGAGGGGTACGAGATCCACCACGGGGTGGCCGACGTGCGGGGCGGGGAACCGTTCCTGGACGGCTGCCGGGTCGGGGCGGTCTGGGGGACGCACTGGCACGGGTCGCTGGAGAGCGACGCGTTCCGGCGGCGGTTCCTGGAAGAGGTGGCGCGGGCGGCCGGGCGGCGGTTCGTGCCCGCGCCGGACACGAGCTTCGGGGTGTTGCGGGAGGAGCAGCTGGACCGGCTCGGGGACCTGATCGAGGAGCACGCGGACACGGACGCGTTGTGGCGGCTGATCGAGGGCGGTGCGCCGCGCGGGTTGCCGTTCGTGCCGCCGGGGGCGCCTGCCGCGGGCTCTCCGGAGAGCCGGGGCGCTGCCCCGGACCCCGCGCCTCGATCGCCGGAGGGGCTTGTAGTGACCGGTCACGTCGAAGCTGAAGAGCATGTCAACGAGGAGGCCTCGTGAGTACGCCGTATCCCTTCACCGCGATCGTCGGGCAGGACGATCTGCGGCTCGGCCTGTTGCTGAACGCCGTCAGTCCGGCGGTCGGCGGCGTCCTCGTGCGCGGGGAGAAGGGGACTGCCAAGTCCACCGCCGTGCGGGCGCTCGCCGCGCTGATGCCCGAGGTCTCCGTCGTCCCCGGGTGCCGGTTCTCCTGCGACCCGGCCTCCCCCGATCCGGCGTGTCCCGACGGGCCGCACGCGGACGCCGCCGGTGTGCCGCGCCCGGCGCGGACCGTGGAGCTGCCGGTCGGCGCGTCGGAGGACCGGCTCGTGGGGGCGCTCGACATCGAGCGCGCGCTCTCCGAGGGCGTGAAGGCGTTCGAGCCGGGTCTGCTGGCCGACGCGCACCGCGGGATCCTCTACGTGGACGAGGTCAACCTCCTCCACGACCACCTGGTGGACCTGCTGCTGGACGCGGCGGCCATGGGCGCTTCGTACGTCGAGCGCGAAGGCGTCTCCGTACGGCACGCGGCGCGGTTCCTGCTGGTCGGGACCATGAACCCGGAAGAGGGCGAGCTGCGGCCGCAGTTGCTGGACCGGTTCGGGCTGACCGTGGAGGTCTCCGCCTCCCGGGACACCGACGAGCGGGTGGAGGTCGTGCGGCGGCGGCTCGCGTACGACGACGACCCCGAGGGCTTCGCCGCGCGCTGGGCCGAGGAGGAGGGCGCGCTGCGCGAGCGGATCGCCGCCGCGCGCGCCCTGCTGCCCCGCGTCGTCCTGGGCGACGGCGTGTTGCGGCAGATCGCCGCGACCTGTGCCGCGTTCGAGGTCGACGGGATGCGGGCCGACATCGTGATGGCCCGGACCGCCACCGCGCTGGCCGCCTGGGCGGGGCGCGAGGAGGTCACCGCCGACGACGTGCGGCAGGCCGCGCTGCTGGCCCTCCCCCACCGGCGGCGGCGCAACCCGTTCGACGCGCCCGGTCTGGACGAGGACAAGCTCGACCAGACCCTGGACGAGGCCGGCGGGGACCGGGGGCAGGACGACGATGACCCTGATCCCGGCCCCGACGGCGGGGGCGACGGTGGCGGTGGGGGCGGCGGAGTGCCGCCGCAGGCGGACGGCGAGGACCGGACGCCGCCGAGGGCCGACGGCGGTGCGGACGACACGCCGTCGCAGGCCCCGGAGGGTGCTCCCGACGCGCCCGGCAGGCCCGCCGGGGGCGAGCAGCGGCCCGTGGCCGCCGCCGAACCGTTCCGGACGAAGACGCTCAGCGTGCCGGGGCTCGGCGAGGGCGCTGCGGGGCGGCGTTCCCGGGCCCGTACCGAGCACGGGCGCACGACCGGCTCGCGGCGGCCCGAGGGGGCGCTGACCAAGCTGCACCTGGCCGCGACCGTGCGGGCCGCCGCCCCGCACCAGCGTGTGCGCGGGCGCGTCGGGCGCGGGCTCGTGGTGCGCCGGGACGATCTGCGGCAGGCGACCCGGGAGGGGCGCGAGGGCAATCTCGTGCTGTTCGTCGTGGACGCCTCCGGGTCGATGGCGGCCCGGCAGCGGATGAGCGCGGTCAAGGGGGCCGTGCTGTCGCTGCTGCTCGACGCCTACCAGCGGCGGGACAAGGTCGGCCTGGTGACCTTCCGGGGCAGGGAGGCCGAGGTGGCGCTGCCGCCGACCTCGTCCGTGGACGCGGCGGCCGCCCGCCTGGAGTCGCTGCCGACCGGGGGCCGCACCCCGCTGGCCGCCGGGTTGCTGAAGGCCCATGACGTGCTGCGGGTGGAGCGGCTGCGCGATCCGTCGCGGCGGCCCCTGCTCGTCGTGGTCACGGACGGCCGGGCGACCGGCGGCCCGGAGCCGGTGGCGCTCGCGGGGCGGGCCGGCCGGCTGCACCGCTCGGAGGGGACGGCCTCGGTCGTCGTGGACTGCGAGACGGGGTACGTGCGCCTCGGTCTCGCCGGAGAGCTCGCCCGGGAACTGGGAGGCACCGCCGTCACGCTGGACGAGCTGCGGGCCGACGCGATCGCCGGGCTCGTCAAGGACGTCACCGCAGCCGGGAGGGCCGCTTGATGCCGCAGGGACAGCCGACCACCGTGCCGGACGACGGGCTCACGACCCGTCAGCGCCGCAACCGCCCCCTCCTGTTCGTCCACACGGGCGTGGGCAAGGGCAAGTCGACCGCCGCCTTCGGTCTCGCACTGCGCGCGTGGAACCAGGGGTGGCCGATCGGGGTGTTCCAGTTCGTGAAGTCGGCGAAGTGGAAGGTCGGCGAGGAGAACGCGCTCAAGGTGCTCGGCGCGAGCGGCGAGGGCGGCACGGTCGACTGGCACAAGATGGGCGAGGGCTGGTCCTGGGTCCAGCGCGACGGCCAGCTCGACAACGAGGAGAAGGCCCGCGAGGGCTGGGAGCAGGTCAAGCGCGACCTGGCGGCCGAGACGTACAAGCTGTACGTGCTGGACGAGTTCGCCTATCCGCTGCACTGGGGCTGGATCGACACCGACGAGGTCGTCGAGGTGATGCGGAACCGGCCCGGCGCCCAGCACGTGGTGATCACCGGCCGCAACGCGCCGGACGCCCTGATCGAGGCCGCCGACCTGGTGACCGACATGTCGAAGGTCAAGCACCCGATGGACGCGGGCCAGAAGGGCCAGAGGGGCATCGAGTGGTGAGTGCGCCCCGCCTGGTCATCGCCGCTCCGGCTTCCAACAGCGGCAAGACCACCGTCGCCACCGGTCTGATGGCCGCCTTCGCCGCGCGCGGGCTCGCCGTCTCGCCGCACAAGGTGGGCCCGGACTACATCGATCCGGGGTACCACGCGCTGGCGACGGGCCGTCCCGGCCGGAATCTCGACGCGTACATGTGCGGTCCGGAGCTGATCGCCCCGCTGTTCGCGCACGGGTCGGCGGGGTGCGACCTCGCCGTGGTCGAGGGCGTGATGGGGCTGTACGACGGCGCCTCGGGCCAGGGTGAGCTGGCGTCGACCGCGCAGGTGGCGAAGCTGCTCAAGGCGCCCGTGGTGCTGGTGGTGGACGCCTCCTCGCAGTCGCGGTCGGTGGCGGCCCTGGTGCACGGCTTCGCCTCCTGGGACCCGCAGGTGCGGATCGGCGGGGTGATCCTGAACAAGGTGGCGTCCGACCGGCACGAGGCGCTGCTGCGGGACGCGCTGGAGGAGTCGGGGCTGCCGGTGCTCGGCGTGATCCGGCGGGCCCCGCAGGTCGCGACGCCCTCGCGCCACCTGGGCCTGGTGCCGGTGGCCGAGCGCGGGGCGGAGGCGGTGGACGCCGTACGCGCCATGGGCGAGCGGGTGCGCGCCGGGTGCGACCTGGACGCGCTGATGGCGCTGGCGCGGACGGCTCCCGCGCTGCCGGACGCGCCGTGGGAGCCCGCGTACGCCCCGGCGTGGGAGGCGTCCGGCCCGGTGGCGGACGGTCCCCGCCCGGTCGTGGCCGTGGCGGGCGGAGCGGCGTTCACCTTCGCGTACGCGGAACACGCCGAACTGCTGGCCGCGGCGGGTGCTGAGGTCGTGACCTTCGATCCGCTGCGGGACGAGAAGCTGCCGGCGGGGACGGCGGGGATCGTCGTCGGCGGCGGGTTCCCGGAGGTGTACGCCCCCGAGCTGTCGGCCAACGAGCCGCTGCGGCGGGCGGTGACGGAGCTGGCCCGCGCCGGCGCCCCGGTGGCGGCCGAATGCGCGGGGCTGCTGTACCTGGCCCGTGAGCTGGACGGGAAGCCGATGTGCGGGGTGCTGGACGCCGAGGCCCGGATGTCCGGGCGGCTCACCCTCGGCTACCGGCAGGCGGTGGCCGTCTCCGACAGCGTGCTGGCGGTGGCGGGGACCCGGATGCGCGGGCACGAGTTCCACCGCACGGTGCTGGAGCCGGGGGCCGGGGCCACCCCCGCCTGGGGCATGCACCAGCCCGAGCGGCGGGTCGAGGGATACGTCGAACGGGGCGTGCACGCGAGCTATCTGCACACCCACTGGGCAGCGTCGCCCGAGGTGGCCCGGCGGTTCGTGGCGCACTGCCGGGCCCGGTAGAAGACCTCGCCAGGGCCCTTCCCCCAGGGGGCGTGACCGGGCGTACGAAGCGGACGGGGGCGTACGCGCGGCTCACTCGGCGATGCCGACGACCAGCCAGATGAAGCCCACGCCCCCGATGGTGCAGAGAAGGGTGGAACGGGCGGGATGGGTGTGGTGCGCCTCGGGAAGGATCTCGGCAGCGGCCAGGTAGAGCAGGGCTCCACCGAAGAAGCCGAGATAACCGCCGAGCAGTTCCTCCGGAAGGGTGAACAGCAGCGTCGTCGCCGCGCCCACGACCGGTGCCACCGCGGCCGCGAACAGCATCAGGAGCGCCTTGCGGCGGGCGTTCCCGTACAGACTGGTGAGGGTGTACGTGTTGAATCCGTCGGCGAAGTCATGACTGATCACCGCCAGTGCCACGGCCACGCCCATGGAGCCGCTGACCTGGAAGGCGGCGCCGAGCGCGACGCCGTCCATCAGGCTGTGGCCGACCATCGCGGCCGCCGCCGTCAGCCCCACCTGCGGTACGCGCTCGCTCTGGCGGCCCGCCGCCCCGTGCGCCACCTGGCGCACGGCGAGCAGCCGCTCGACCAGATGGGCCACCAGGAAGCCGCCCACGAACAGCAGGAGGGCGGCCGGCACCCCGAACACCGGCTCGCCCGCGGCCTCGATCGCCTCCGGCAGCAGGTCGAGGCCGACCACGCCGAGCATCAGTCCGCCCGCCAAGCCGAGCACCAGATGGCGGCGGTCGGTGATGCGTTGGGCGACCCAGCCGCCGGCCAGGGTCATCAGGAACGCGCCGAGCGCGACGAACACCGCCATGGGCCCTTGCTAGCGGATCGGGCCCGCACTCCGCATCCCAGGGTGTCCTTACCGGCGGGGCCGGCCGCACCCGTCCGGTACGCCGTCCGCCCCCCGTTCCGCACGACTCACCCCGCCCGCCGTACGGCCCCGGCCGCGTCCCGTGCGGCTCACCCGGCGTCCCGTGCGGCTCACCCCGTGTCCCGTACGGCCCCGGCCCCCGCGGCTCGCTCCGCGTTCCGTGCCGTCCGTCCCGTGTTCCGTATACGGCGATGGCTCGTCCCCTCCCCCGCACCACCGCGTCGTACGACCTGAAAGGCAGGACCCCGCCGATGAACGGAGCATCCGCCGGCCCCGGACCCTCGTCCGGCGCCCGCAGTCTCGTGGTGGGGGTCGGAGCGCGCAGGGGCGTTCCCGACGAGGTCGTGTTCGCCCTCATCGAGGCGGCGTTGAGCGCGGCGGGGCTGGACCCGGCGGACGTGGCGGAGGTCGCGACGGTCGACGCCAAGGGGGACGAGCCGGGGATCGTGGGGGCGGCGGCCCGGCTCGGGGTGCCGGTGCGGACCCATCCGGCCGGGGCGCTGGCCGCGGTCCGCGTCCCGCATCCGTCGGACGCGGTGGGCGCGGCGGTGGGGACCCCGTCGGTCGCCGAGGCGGCGGCGCTGATCGACGCGGACGAACTGGTGGTCCCGAAGACCCGTGCCCCGGGCGGGGCCGGCAACGGCGGGAAGGCGGCGGGCCGGGGGGCCGCGACCTGCGCGGTGGCCCGGCGGCACCCGGCCGCCGCCGGGGCGTGCGATGTTTCGGACAGGAAAAATTCCACCTCACCGGTGACGGCGGGCCCCCGTCCGTTCACCATGGCTGCCATGAATCCCCCCACGAACATCGAGAGCGCCGGGCCCGACCTGCGGCACCACGGCGACGCGGAGGTGCGCGGCGAGAATCTGACCGATCTCGCCGTGAACGTCCGCACCCACACGCCCCCGGAGTGGCTGCGCGAGCGGATAGCCGCTTCGCTCGCCTCCCTCGCCGCCTACCCCGACGGGTCCTCCGCCCGCGCGGCGGTCGCCGACCGGCACGGGCTGCCGGAGGACCGGGTGCTGCTGACGGCGGGCGCGGCCGAGGCGTTCGTCCTGATCGCGCGGGCCCTCCCGGCCCGCCGCCCGGTCGTGGTGCACCCGCAGTTCACCGAACCGGAGGCCGCGCTGCGGGCGGCCGGACACGAGGTGGGGCGGGTCCTGCTGCGCGCCGAGGACGGCTTCCGGCTCGATCCGGCGGCGGTCCCCGAGGAGGCGGACCTCGTGGTGGTCGGCAATCCGACGAACCCGACGTCCGTGCTGCATCCGGCGGCCCTGCTGGAGAAACTGGCGCGGCCGGGGCGGACGCTGGTGGTCGACGAGGCGTTCATGGACGTGGTTCCGGGCGAGCGCGAGGCGCTGTGCGGACGGACGGACATCCCCGGGCTGGTGGTGCTGCGCAGCCTCACCAAGACGTGGGGGCTGGCCGGGCTGCGGATCGGCTACGTGCTGGCCGGGCCGGAGACGGTGGCGCTGCTGGCCGACGCGCAGCCGCTGTGGCCCGTCTCGACCCCGGCGCTCGCGGCGGCCGAGGCGTGCATGGAGCCGCGGGCGCTGGTGGAGGCGGCCGGCGCGGCGGACCGGATCACGGTGGACCGGGCCCATCTGCTCGCCGGGCTGGCCGAGTTCAGTGAGGTCGAGGTGGTGGAGGAGGCCCGGGGGCCGTTCGTCCTGGTCCGTCTGGAGCGGGCGGCGGAGGTACGGGAGCGGCTGCGGCTGCTGGGCTTCGCGGCCCGGCGCGGGGACACGTTCCCGGGTCTGGGGCCGCAGTGGCTGCGGCTCGCGGTCCGGGACCGGATCACGACCAATCGTTTCCTCCAGGCGCTGGACCAGGCGGTGCAGGCGCTGCCCGCCCGATCGGGGCGCTGAGCCGGCTCCCGTACGGCCGAAGGGGGCCGGGCCGGACGCGGCGCTGAGGCGCCTTTGTGCGGCCGGGAAGGGGCCGGGCCGACGCGGTTCGCGTACGAGCGGCGGTGGACGGGGCGGCAGGGCGCCGAGGCCGTTCCCCTGACGGCCGGGGAGGGGCGGGGCCCGGTGTCGGGCCCCGCCCCGGACGCGCTACGGCGTCGTACCGGTCCTGGTCAGCTCCGGGCGGCGCCGCGCCTGCGCGCGAGCACCGTCGCGCCCGCGCCCACGGCCAACAGGAGGGCCGCGCCGCCCGCGATGTACGGGGTGGCGGAGCTGCCGCCCGTCTCCGCGAGGTTCTCGCCGGGGCCGGTCTGCGGCTTCACGTCGCCACCGCTCGTACCGCCCTGGTCGCCTCCGGCACCGCTATCGCCACCGGTGGAACCGTCCGTGGAACCGCCGGTGGAACCGCCGTCCGTGGAGCCGCCCGTCGAACCGCCGTCCGTGGAGCCGCCGTCGGTGGAACCGCCCGTCGCGCCGCCGTCCGTGGAGCCCGGCTTCCCGGGGGTCTTCGGGGTCTCGCAGGTGGCCTCGGCGAGGGTGACCTCGCCGTTCACCTCGGCCACGTTGAGGTTGAGCGGGTTGACCGCGACCTTGAGCTGGAGCGCCGTCGCGGCCGCCGTCCGCTCGGTGGTCACCGTCTTGGACAGATCGAGGGTGACCTCGCCGACGCCCGGCACCGCCACCCGCGTCGGGCCGGCCGCGCTGAGCGTCACCTTCTTGCCGAGGACCGCGACGTGGCCGAGGACGTTCGACTCGGCGACGGGCTTCTTCCCCGCCTCGCAGACCGCCTTGGAGGTGACCTTCTCGACCTCGACGAGCGAGAGCGCGGTGAGTCCGGGCACGTGGATCCTCGCCTTGACCAGGTTGGTGAGCCCCTCCGCCCGGTGCTCGTCGACCGTGGCGTTCGCGGTGGCCACGTCGGCGCGCAGGATGCTGACCGGGGCTCCGCCCTCCATGCCGTCCACGTTCACGCTGAGCGCGGTCTTCTCCGCGCTGGCCGGGGCCTGCACCTCGTTGAGCGTGGCCTTGAGTGGCACGTGGACGGACTTGTTGAGGAGCGAGACGTCGAGCCCGGTGCGGAGCACGACCGCGCTCGCCCGGCCCTCGCCCTTGCCGGGCGTCGCCTGGGCTGCGTGCGCGGGGACGGCGGCAAGCAGGACGACCGGAGCGGCGGCGACCGCGAGGGCGGCGAGACGGAAGGTGTTGCTGTTCAAGATGGTGGAACCCCCACAAGAGACATGGAGCCACCGGCGGCAGTCCAATGGGGGACATCGCCCGCGCCGGTGGCGTCGACTCCGTGAATCTTTACGCACTGTGGGTGAACTGGCGGACACCTGGCGTGAGTTCACCCCAAAGGGTGGTTTTAGCGCTCACATTCGAATCTTTCGGCACGGGCGTTCCCTGTCGTCACTCGATTCACCCCGCATCGGCCGTACAAGCCGCCCGGAGACCGCGCCTGGCGCGGCGCGCGGAGGAAGACCAACGAGCCGGAGGCGCGTCCGTCACCGCTCGTCAACACGGCTCCCCGCAGCGCGCCGCGTCCGCTCACCCGACGGCGCCGCCGTTCCGGGTCACCCGACCACCCGCCCTTCGAGCACGACGTGCCGCGGGGCCGCCAGCACCCGCACGTCCGCGCGCGGGTCCTCGTCGTACACGACCAGGTCCGCCGGAGCGCCCTCCTCCAGCGCCGGCCGCCCCAGCCAGCGCCTCGCCCCCCACGCGGTGGCGGACAGCGCCTCCAGCGGCGGGATGCCCGCCTTGACCAGCTCGGCCACCTCGCCGGCGACCAGGCCGTGCGCCAGGGAACCGCCCGCGTCGGTGCCGACGTAGACCGGGATGCCCGCGTCGTACGCGGCGCGCACGGTGTCGTAGCGGCGCTCGTACAGCCGCCGCATATGGGCCGACCAGCGGGGGAACTTCGCCTCGCCGCCCGCCGCCAGGTCAGGGAAGGTGGCGATGTTGACCAGCGTCGGGACGATCGCCACCCCGCGTTCGGCGAAGAGCGGGATGGTGTCCTCGGTGAGGCCCGTGGCGTGCTCGACGCAGTCGATGCCCGCCTCCACCAGATCGCGCAGCGACTCCTCGGCGAAGCAGTGCGCGGTGACCCGGGCGCCCAGCCGGTGCGCCTCGGCGATGGCCGCCTCCACCTCGCCGCGCGGCCAGCAGGCGGTCAGGTCCCCGACGGAGCGGTCGATCCAGTCCCCCACCAGCTTGACCCAGCCGTCGCCGCGCTTCGCCTCCCGCGCCACGTACGCGACGAGGTCGCCGGGCTCGATCTCGTGGGCGTAGTTGCGGATGTAGCGGCGGGTCCTGGCGATGTGGCGGCCGGCCCGGATGATCTTCGGCAGGTCCTCGCGGTCGTCGATCCACCGGGTGTCGGAGGGCGATCCGGCGTCCCGGACGAGCAGCGTGCCGGCCTCCCGGTCGGTCAGCGCCTGGCGTTCGGCGGTCGCGGCGTCGACGGGCCCGTGCCGGTCGAGGCCGACGTGGCAGTGCGCGTCGACCAGGCCGGGCAGCGCCCAGCCCCGTACCGTCTCGGCCCGGTCCGCGCCCGGTGGCCGCTCGTACGTGATCCGGCCGTCCACGGCCCACAGTTCGTCCCGCACCTCGTCCGGGCCGACCAGGACCCGGCCCTTCACCCGCAGCACCCGCTGCTCCTCCTGATCACTCATATGCCGCACTGTACGAGGCCGTCGGTAGGCTGCCAGGGCCCGGGAACATGTCGGCGGACCGCCCAGGCCCGCCCCCGACGAACGACACCGAAGAGAGCCCCGCCGTGACGCACCCCTTCCTCGACCTCCCCCCGCTGACCGCCGCGCGTTTCGCGGCCATCGAACGGCGGGTGGCCGCGCTCCTGGCCACCGAGCAGGACGTCGTCATCACCCAGGGCGAGGCCCTGCTGCCCCTGGAGGGCTGCATCCGCGGCGGCGCGCGCCCCGGGTCGACCGCGCTGAACGTGGTCACCGGACCGTACGGGCAGACCTTCGGCAACTGGCTGCGTGACTGCGGCGCGACCGTCGTCGACCTCGCCGTGCCCTTCCACACCGCCGTGACCGCCGACCAGGTCGCCGAGGCGCTCGCCGCGCACCCGGAGATCGACTTCGTCTCGCTGGTCCACGCGGAGGCGGCCACCGGCAACACCAACCCGGTCGCGGAGATCGGTGAGGCGGTCCGGGCGCACGGGGCGCTGTTCATGCTGGACGCGGTCGCCTCGGTGGGCGCCGAGCCGCTGCTGCCGGACGCCTGGGGCGTCGACCTGTGCGTGATCGGCGCGCAGAAGGCCATGGGCGGGCCCGCCGGGGTCTCCGCGGTCTCGGTGAGCGAGCGGGCCTGGGAGCGGATGGCCGCCAACCCGGCCGCGCCGCGCCGTTCCTACCTCTCCCTCCTGGACTGGAAGGAGCGCTGGATCGACGGCGGCCGGACCGCGCTTCCGCACGCGCCGGCGCAGCTGGAGATGCTGGGCCTGGAGGCGTGTGTGGCGCGGATCGAGGAGGAGGGCGCGGAGACCGTGATGGCCCGCCACGCCTCGGCGGCCGCGGCGACCCGGGCCGGGGCGCTGGCGCTGGGCGGCGGCCTGGAGCCGTACGTCCACGAGGCGCGGGACGCCGCGCCGGTGGCCACGACGCTGCGTGTCCCGGCCGGAACGGACGCGACCGCGCTGGTCGCGCACGCGGTGGCGGCGGACCCCGTGCTGCCGCTCGTCGCGGGCGGCGGGGCGCTGGCGAAGGAGATGATCCGGGTCAACCACTACGGCCCGGACGCGACGCGGGGCACGGTGCTCTCCTCGCTCGCGGCCGTGGGCGCGGCGCTGGCGGACGCGGGTGTTCGGGTCGATATCGAGGCTGCCCGTCGGGCCGTTTCGGAAACCTGGACGAGCCGCTGATATTCATAATGTGGGAAGCTGCTTTATAGAAAAGCAGCTTCCCACATTCTTCTGCCCGCTTTCCCGTCACCTAAACGGGTCAGTTTTTTCTGGCCGCGAACTTCGTGATTCGGACAGGTTCCACGAGAGTTACAACCCTGTGACCGACTCCACACGAGCGGCATTATGCCCGATTAATTCGGGACAAAGCGCAGGAAACCACCTCCGCATCGCGCGGGTTCTCACGCACGCCTGATAACACAGGCAGGCGCTCCGACCAACCCCTTGCGACGATGCAATTTCGAAATTTGCTGGGTAAATTCAATTCGCATGACCGCCGCACCAGCAGATTTTGCCCGTGCCCGAAGCGAATTCCTCAGTATCGATGCACCGCGAGTGGAGGACGGAGCCGCGATCTGGCGCATCGCCCGCGACTCCAAGGTCCTGGACCTGAACTCCTCGTACAGCTACCTGCTGTGGTGCCGTGACTTCGCCGCGACGTCCGCCGTCGCCCGGGGCGAGAACGGCGAGCCCATCGCCTTCGTGACGGGCTACCTCAGGCCCGACCGCCCCCAGACGCTCGTCGTATGGCAGGTGGCCGTTGACCAGGCCCACCGGGGCAAGGGACTGGCCGCCGCTCTGCTGGACGCGCTGACCTCCCGGGTCGCCGCCGACCAGGGACTGTCGTCGGTGGAGACGACGATCACCCCGGACAACACCGCCTCCGAGCGGCTGTTCACCTCCTACGCCCAGCGCCACGACGTCGGACTGGAGCGGGAGGTCCTCTTCGACGGCGACCTGTTCCCCGAGGAGACGCACCTGCCCGAGGTGCTCTACCGGATAGGCCCGTTCACCACCTGAGCCGTCCCGTTCCGGGCACCGGCGTACCCGACCCGTACGCCGTCCGATCCACCGATCCACCGATCCGCAGGCCCACCGGCCGGCGCACCCGACCCGTGCGCCCCGGTCCCACGACTTTTCGCGCCGGCCGACCACCCGGCGCGGTCCCGGCCGCATCCGTGCGGCGGGGAGCACCAGACCACCGCCCGTCACACCCCCTCACGCAGGAGATCCGCTGTGACCATCACCCCGCCCGCACTGAGCGTCTTCGAGACCCTGGAGTCCGAGGTCCGGAGCTACTGCCGCGGCTGGCCCGCCGTCTTCGACCGCGCGCAGGGAGCCCGGCTGACCGACGAGGACGGCCACTCCTACCTGGACTTCTTCGCCGGGGCCGGCTCGCTCAACTACGGCCACAACAACCCGGTGCTGAAACGAGCGCTGATCGACTACATCGAGCGCGACGGCATCACCCACGGCCTGGACATGGCGACCACCGCCAAGCGCGCGTTCCTGGAGACCTTCCAGAACGTGATCCTGCGCCCGCGCGACCTTCCGTACAAGGTGATGTTCCCCGGCCCGACCGGCACCAACGCAGTCGAGTCGGCGCTGAAGCTGGCCCGGAAGGTCAAGGGCCGCGAGTCCGTCGTCTCGTTCACCAACGCCTTCCACGGCATGTCGCTGGGCTCGCTCGCCGTCACCGGCAACGCGTTCAAGCGCGCCGGGGCCGGCATCCCGCTGGTGCACGGCACCCCGATGCCGTTCGACAACTACTTCGACGGCCAGGTCCCGGACTTCCTCTGGTTCGAGCGGCTGCTGGAGGACCAGGGCTCCGGGCTGAACAAGCCCGCGGCCGTGATCGTGGAGACGGTCCAGGGCGAGGGCGGCATCAACGTGGCCCGCGCCGAGTGGCTGCGCGCGCTCCAGGACCTGTGCCACCGCCAGGACATGCTGCTGATCGTCGACGACATCCAGATGGGCTGCGGCCGCACCGGCGGCTTCTTCTCCTTCGAGGAGGCCGGGATCACCCCGGACATCGTCACCCTGTCGAAGTCCATCAGCGGCTACGGCCTGCCGATGTCGCTCTGCCTGTTCAAGCCGGAGCTGGACATCTGGGAGCCGGGCGAGCACAACGGCACCTTCCGCGGCAACAACCCCGCCTTCGTCACGGCCGCCGCCGCGCTGCAGGCGTACTGGGCGGACGGCCAGATGGAGAAGCAGACCCTGGCCCGGGGCGAGCAGATCGAGCAGACGCTGCTGGCCATCTGCGCCGAGGAGCCGACCGCGCACTTCCGCGGCCGCGGCCTGGTGTGGGGCATGGAGTTCGAGGACCCGGCGCGCGCCTCCGCGGTCTGCGCCCGCGCCTTCCGGCTGGGGCTCCTGCTGGAGACCTCCGGCCCGCAGAGCGAGGTCGTCAAGCTGCTCCCGCCGCTGACCATCACCCCCGAGGAACTGGACGAGGGCCTGCGCACGCTGGCCCGTTCCGTCCGCGAGACGGCCTGACCCGGCGCTGCCGGGGCAGGCGAAGAAGGAGGGGCCCCGGACCGCGAGGTCCGGGGCCCGCGCAGAGAAGAGAAAGGCGACAGCTCACCGTGATCGTCCGATCGTTCAGTGACATCGAGAACACCGACCGGCATGTGAAGGCCGCGTCCGGCACCTGGGAGAGCAAGCGCATCGTGCTCGCCAAGGAGAAGGTGGGCTTCTCGCTCCACGAGACCGTGCTCTACGCGGGTACGGAGACCTCCATGTGGTACGCGAACCACATCGAGGCCGTGCTGTGCACCGAGGGCGAGGCCGAGCTCACCAACGACGAGACCGGCGAGACGCACTGGATCACGCCCGGGACCATGTACCTGCTGGACGGGCACGAGCGGCACACCATGCGGCCCAAGACGGACTTCCGCTGCGTGTGTGTCTTCAACCCCCCCGTGACCGGACGGGAGGATCATGACGAGAACGGCGTCTACCCCCTGCTGACCGAGGAGGCCTGAACCACCATGACCACCGAAGTACGCGCCGATCTGTACCCCTCGCGCGGCGCCGCCGAGATGACCACTCCCCGCCAGGACCCGGTCATCTGGTCCGCGCCGGGCGCACCGGGTCCGATCAGCGCCAAGGACCTCCAGGGCTACGAGCACGACGGATTCCTCACCGTCGACCAGCTCATCACCCCGGACGAGGTCTCCGTCTACCGGGCCGAGCTCGACCGGCTCGTCTCGGACCCGGCGGTCCGCGCCGACGAGCGCTCGATCGTCGAGAAGCAGACCCAGAACGTACGGTCCGTCTTCGAGGTCCACAAGCTCAGCGAGGTCTTCGCCGGGCTGGTCCGCGACGAGCGGGTGGTGGGCCGCGCCCGCCAGATCCTCGGCTCGGACGTCTACGTCCACCAGTCGCGGATCAACGTGAAGCCGGGCTTCGGGGCCACGGGCTTCTACTGGCACTCGGACTTCGAGACCTGGCACGCGGAGGACGGTCTGCCGAACATGCGGACGGTGTCCGTGTCGATCGCGCTGACCGAGAACTTCGACACCAACGGCGGGCTGATGATCATGCCCGGTTCGCACAAGTCGTTCCTCGGCTGCGCGGGCGAGACGCCGAAGGACAACTACAAGAAGTCGCTCCAGATGCAGGACGCCGGCACCCCGTCCGACGAGGCGCTGACGAAGATGGCCGACCGCCACGGCATCAAGCTCTTCACGGGCAAGGCCGGCTCGGCGACGTGGTTCGACTGCAACGCCATGCACGGCTCGGGCGACAACATCACGCCGTACGCGCGCAGCAACGTCTTCATCGTCTTCAACAGCGTGGAGAACGAGGCGCAGGAGCCCTTCGCGGCTCCGATCCGCCGCCCCGAGTTCATCGGGGCGCGCGACTTCACCCCGGTGAGGTAGCGGCACGCACAGGCGGGTGAGGCCCGGGACGGTACGCCGTCCCGGGCCTTCGCGCGTACGCCGCCGCGGGGGCGCGTGTACGGCCCGGCGGCCCCCCGTGCGTAACTCGGTGGACCGGGACGGGAGTCGGCGGGGAGGGTGTGCGCCATGACTTCTCGCGTACGCCACATCACGATCGACTGCGCCGACGCCTACGCGCTCGCCGGCTTCTGGGCCGAGGTGCTCGGCGCGCCGCTCTCCGACGACGACCTGCCCGGTGACCCGGAGGCGCTGGTCGAGGCCCCCGGCGCGGCCGTGCTCTTCGTCCAGGTGCCCGACGGGAAACGGACCAAGAACCGCGTCCATCTCGACGTCCAGCCGCAGGACCGCTCCCGGGACGAGGAGGTGGAGCGGCTGCTCGCGCTCGGCGCGACCCTGGTGGCCGACCACCGCAAGCCGAACGGGCGCGGCTGGGCGACGCTGGCCGACCCCGAGGGCAACGAGTTCTGCGTGGAGTGCTCCGCCGCCGAGCGGGCGGCGCTGACCGGGACCCGGCTGCCGGTGACCGCCGACGACGTGACGTCCGCCGTGCGGCTCGCGGTGGACGTGCTGGCCGGGGCCCCGGCGGACCGCTGGGAGGAGCCGGCCGGCAGCCTGACCTGGACCTGCTGGGAGACGGCGGAGCACCTGAGCGACGATCTGTTCGCGTACGCCGTGCAGTTGGGCCCCCGTACGCCGTCGCTGGAGCGGGACGTGCCCTACCGGTGGGCTCCCGAGCGGCAGGGCGGACCGTCCAACGCGGTCTTCGCCGACCGGGAGGCCGGGCCCGCCGGGCTGCTCGCCACGCTGGAGGCGAGCGGGGCGCTGCTGGCCTCGATGGCCCGGACGACGCCGCCGGGAGTGCGCTCGTACCACGGGTACGGGGTCTCCGACCCGGAGGGCTTCGCCGCGATGGGGGTGGTGGAGACCCTGGTGCACACCCACGACCTGGCGCGGGGGCTGGGTCTGGAGTGGTCCCCGCCCCGGGATCTGTGCGGCCGGGCGCTGGCCCGGCTCTTCCCGGACGCGCCGGAGGGCGGCGACCGGTGGGCCGTCCTGCTGTGGGCCACCGGCCGCGCCGAGCTGCCGGACCACCCGCGCCGCACCGCGTGGCGGTGGGACGGGCGGCCCCTGGCGGATCAGACGGCGTCGAGCGCCGGGTAGTCGGTGTAGCCCTTGGCGTCGCCGCCGAAGAAGGTGGCCGGGTCGGGGGTGTTGAACGGGCCGCCCGCCTTGAGCCGGGCGGGCAGGTCCGGGTTGGCGAGGAAGAGCGCCCCGTAGGAGATCAGGTCGGCGATGCCGTCGTCGATCACCGTGTGGTCGCCGGGGCCCGTGGGGCCCTCGGTGTGCGCGTTGAGGACGACGGCCCCGGAGAACGCCTTGCGCAGCGCGAGGGTCAGCTCGCGGATCGGGACGGCCTCCAGGATGTGCAGGTAGGCGATGCCGATCGGCTCGATCTCCCGGACCAGCGCGGTGTACGTGGCCTCCGGGGCGGGCTCGTCGATGCCGTTGTACGGGTTGCCCGGCGAGATGCGCAGTCCGGTGCGCTCGGGGCCGATCGCGGCGGCGACGGCCTTGACGACCTCGACGGCGAAGCGGGTGCGGGCCTCGTCGGAGCCGCCCCAGGCGTCGGTGCGCAGGTTGGTGTTGGGCGCCAGGAACTGGTGGATGAGGTAGCCGTTGGCGCCGTGCAGTTCGACCCCGTCGAAGCCGGCCTCCACGGCGTTGCGGGCGGCGGTGACGAAGTCGTCGACGGTCGCGCGGACCTCAGCGTCGGTCAGCTCGCGCGGCTCGACGAAGTCCTTCGGTCCGGCGTGGGTGTAGACCTGCCCCTCGGCCGTGACCGGGGAGGCGCCGACGGGGACGAGACCGTCCGGCAGCAGGACGGGGTGGCCGATGCGGCCCGTGTGCATGATCTGGGCGAAGATCCGGCCGCCCGCGGCGTGCACGGCGTCGGTGACCGCGCGCCAGGAGGCGACCTGCTCGGCGCTGTGCAGGCCGGGCGTGGAGGGGTAGCCCTGGCCGACGACGGAGGGCTGGATGCCCTCGGTGATCACGAGTCCGGCCGAGGCGCGCTGGGCGTAGTACGTGGCGGTCAGCTCGGTGGCGGTGCCGCCCTCGCCGGCCCGGCTGCGGGTCATCGGGGCCAGGGCGATGCGGTTGGCGAGCGGGGTGCCGGCCAGGTCGATCGGGTCGAAAGCGGTGGTCATGAGGGCTCCTGAGAAAGTATGTGGTCGGCCAACGATCGCCGCCGGGAGTCACTGTAGCCCATTCATTGGCCGACCAAGGTAAAGTCGTGGGAAACCGTCGGGCATCATCGGAAGCCGCCGCCCGAGAGCCGCCGCTCTCCGCCCGAGGACCTCAGGAGCCCGCCATGACCACCGGCCGCGCCACCCCCGCGGAAGCCGCCTGTACCGACGCGCCGAACGCGCAGCGCGCCCCCGCGCCGGACACGGCGTGCGCCGACGCGCCGAACGCCTGCGCCGTGGCGCCTCCGGCGGCGGCGCTCGGCGGGCCCGTCAGCCATGCCGTCTCCCGGGTCGCCCGGCTGCACCGGATCGCGGCGGGCAAGGTGCTCAAGGGGGTGGGCCTCTACCCGGGGCAGGAGCTGCTGATGACGCACCTGTGGGACCGGGGGGCGGTCCGCCAGACGGAGCTGATCAGGGCGCTGGAGCTGGATCCGTCCACCGTCACGAAGATGCTCCAGCGACTGGAGCAGACCGGGCACGTGCGCCGCCGCCCCGACCCGGCCGACCGGCGGGCGGTCCTGGTCGAGGCGACCGACGACAGCTGCGCGCTGCACACCGCCGTCGAGACGGCCTGGGGCCGGCTGGAGGAGCAGACGCTCGCGGGTCTGGAGACGGCGGAGCGGGACGAACTGGTCCGGCTGCTGGCGAAGGTCGAGGAGAACCTCTGCCAGGAGACGGCGGACTGCCCCGACCGCGCCTGACGCGCGCCCCCGGGGCCTTCCGTACGGATCCGTACGGATCAGGCCAGGAACTCCAGCACCCGGTCGATATCGGCCTCCGTGTTGTAGAGGTGGCAGGAGATCCGGAGGTTGCCGACCGGGGCCGAGACCGCGATCCCCGCCTCCGCCAGGGCGGGCTCACGGCCTGCCAGCCCGGGTACGGAGACGATGGCCGACTCCCCCGGGACCACCGCGCGCCCCAGCCCGGTGAGCCCGGCGCGCAGCCGGGCGGCGAGGCCCGTGGCGTGGGCGTGCAGCGTGTCGGCGCCGACCTCGGCGAGCAGGGCGAGGGAGTGCTCGGCCCCGTGGTACGAGAGGAAGGCGGGCGGCTCGTCGAACCCCCGGGCGGTCGGGGCGAGGTGCTCCAGCGGACCGTAGTTGCCCGCCCAGGGCGGACCGGCGGAGACCCAGCCCGCGAAGAGGCGCGGCAGGGTCTCCTGCGCCTCCTCCGTGACGGTGAGGAACGACGTGCCGCGCGGGCAGAGCAGGAACTTGAAGCCGCCGGTGACGGTGTAGTCGTACGCGCCGGCGTCCACCGGGAGCCAGCCCGCCGCCTGGGTGGCGTCCAGCAGCGTCCGGGCCCCGTGGGCGGCGGCGGCCGCGCGGACGGCGGCGAGGTCGGCCACCCGGCCGTCCGCCGACTGCACGGCGGAGAAGGCGACCAGCGCGGTCGTGGGACGTACGGCGGCGGCGAGGCCGTCGAGCGGGGCGTACCGCATCCGCAGATCGCCGCGGAGCGCGAACGGGCTGACCACGGAGGAGAACTCGCCCTCGGGGCACAGGACTTCGGCGCCGGGCGGCAGTGAAGCGGCGATCAGGCCGACGTGCACGGTGACGGAGGCACCGGTGGCGACCCGGTCCGGATGGACCCTGACGAGCCGGGCGAAGCCGGTCCGCGCCGCCTCCACCGCGTCGAAGCTGCCCGCGCCGATCCGGCGGCCCGCCGCGTTCTCGTCGGCCAGGGCCTTGACGGCGGCGATGGTCCGGCGGGGCAGCAGCCCCCAGCTGGAGGTGTTGAGGTAGGTGGTCTCCGGCGCGAACTCGGCGGCTGCCGCAGGGATGGGCGCGAGGCTCGTCATACGACCAGCCTGTGTCCCCCGTGCGGCACCGTCAATCACGCGGAGTCGGGCAGTGCGCCGAAGCGGGGCTCGCGGGCGGGGTGTCCGGCGCCACGCGCGGCGCACGTGCGGCGTGCGGCCTTCACGCGCGGCGCGAGCCCCGGCGTGCATGGGGTGAGGCGCCCCACGCGCGGCGCGACCACGGCACGCGTGGAGTGTGCGCCCCGATGCACGGCGCGATCACGGTGTGCGTGGGGTGTCCGGCCCGATGCACGGCGCGAGCCCGGCACAGGCGAGGTGTGCGCCCCGAGCGCGGCGCGAGCCCGGCACAGGCGAGGTGTACGCCCCGAGCGCGGCGCGACCACGGCACGCGTGGGATGTCCGGCCCCACGCGCGGCACGAGCCCGGCGTACGCCGTACCGGCCGTGGGCGGCGTGCGCCCGGCCGGTCAGCTCCGCGGGACCTCGCAGGCGCCGTCCGGGCCGCATGCCTCCGCGTCCCCGCCGACGGGGGTGAGCGCGGTGGCGGGGCGGTCCTTCCACGCCTGCTCCAGCGCCTGGACGAAGACCTCGGAGGGCTGGCCGCCGGAGATCCCGTACCGCCGGTCGAGGACGAAGAACGGTACGGCGCTCGCGCCCAGTTCGGCCGCCTCGCGCTCGTCGGCGCGGACGTCGTCGGCGTACGCATCGGGGTCGGCGAGCACCGACCGCGCCTCGCCGGCGTCGAGCCCGGCCTCCACGGCGAGGGCGAGCAGCACCTCGTCGTCGTAGACGGAGCGCTCCTCGGCGAAGTTCGCCCGGTAGGCGAGGGTCAGCAGTTCGTCCTGGCGGCCCCGCGCCTTGGCCAGGTGCAGCAGCCGGTGGATGTCGAAGGTGTTGCCGTGGTCCCGGCCCTCGACGCGGTAGCCGAGCCCCTCGGCCTGGGCATTGGCGGCGACGTCGGCCTCCATGGAGGCCGCCTCCTCGCGGCTGCGCCCGTACTTCCGGGCCAGCATGTCGATCACGGGGGCGGTGTCGTCCTTGGCGCGGGAGGGGTCGAGCTCGAAGGACCGGTGCACCACCTCGACCTGGTCCCGGTGGGCGAACTCGGCGAGGCCCTTCTCGAAGCGGGCCTTGCCGATGTAGCACCAGGGGCAGGCGATGTCCGACCAGATCTCGACGCGCATCTCTTCTTCTCTCCAGGACTGACGGGGCGCGCGAAGGGGTCGTCCGCGCGCCGGTACTCCGGGGCAACACCGGAGCTGACCTGGTGATTCCCCCACCGGCCGGGAAGCGCTGGCGCACCGGGTCGGTGATGGGGGAAACTCGCGCCCATGATCTCGGTGGTGCAGAACGTGGCGATCGACTGTGCGGACCCCTACGAGCTGGCCCGCTTCTGGAGCGAGGTGACCGGCTGCCCGCTGCACCCGGACGACGTGCCGGGCGTCACGGAGGCGCAGGTGCAGCTCACGGAGGGCCCGGCGCTGTACTTCAACCAGGTCCCCGAGGCCAAGGCCGGCAAGAACCGGATCCACCTGTGCCTGCGCCCGGACACCTCGCGCGAGCCGGAGGTGGAGCGGCTGCTCGCCCTCGGCGCCGCCCTCGTCTCCGACCGGCGGAACGAGGACGGCTCCGGCTGGGCGGTCCTCGCCGATCCCGAGGGCAATGAGTTCTGCGTCCTGCGCAGCGCGTCGGACCGGGCCGCGACGGATGGCTGACGCGAACCGCCCCGGGGTGGTCGGTCCCGACGCCGCGGGACGGCCCGCTCGCCCCCCGATGACCGCTCGCTCCCGCCCTCAGGAGGCTGACGTGACCCGGATCAGCCTGCGCGCGGTCCAGGACGGGGACCTGCCGCTGTTCTTCGCGTGGATGAGCGACCCCGAGGCGACCCGCGTCGCCGCGTTCACCGCGCGGGACCCCGCCGACCGGGCCGCGTTCGACGCGCACTGGGCGCGCATCCGCTCCGATGAGGGCGTGGTCATGCGCACGGTGGTGGCCGACGGGGCGGTCGTGGGCCATGTCGGGGAGTACGGGGAGGCGGGCGACCGCCAGGTGACGTACTGGATCGACCGCGCGCACTGGGGCCGCGGCCTGGCGACGGCCGCCCTGCGCGCCTACCTCGACGAGACGCCCACGCGTCCGCTGCACGCACGGGCCGCCGCCGACAACGCGGGCTCGCGCCGGGTGCTGGAGAAGTGCGGCTTCGTCGTGACCGGGGCGGACCGGGGCCCCGCGCGGGCGCGCGGGGAGGAGATCGACGAGGTCCTGGTCACGCTGTACGCCTGACCGCCCGCCCTCCCGCTGGAACGACGGATGCCCGGTAGCCGTGGCCAGATACAGCCGTTGCGCGGCTTATGTCCGGGGCGGAAGAATCGCCGGGTCCGGATGGTGACGCACGGAACGGGACGCTCGGTGAAACGCATCCACTTCACGGCGGAGGACCTGGCGCGGACCCGCGTGGCCCCCACGATCGGCGTCGCGGCGGAGACGTTCGACAGCGTACGGATGCTGAGGGACCGGGATGCCGGGCCCGCGTTCCGCGGCTGGCAGGCGTCGGTCCGCGGGCGGCTCGGCGAACAGGCGGGCCCGCTCGCGGCGTTGATGCCCGCGCGGGGCCCCCTGATCGACGCGATGAGCCTGATGGGCGCCGCCCCGTCGATCGACGAGGCGGTGGACACCTGGATGGGGGCTCCCCGGGCCCTGCTGCGGGCCGAGTTGGAGCACATCGGCTTCCACCCCGCGCACCGCACGTGGGCCCGCGGTCTGCTCGACGGCACCCGGGAGGCCCGCCTCCAGGTGGCCGCGGCGCTCCGGTCCTGCCACCGGGTGACCGTCGCCCCCTACTGGGGCAGGGTCCGCTCCCATCTGGGCGAGGTACGGGCCGGGTACGTGCGCGCCCTGGCGGACGGCGGGGTCGACCGGCTCCTCGCCACGCTCGGCGGACCGGCGGCCCGCTGGCGTCCCCCCGTGCTGGAAGTGGACCACGTACGCGACGCGGACGTCCATCTGAACGGGCGCGGTCTGGTCATCGCCCCGACGATGTTCTCCATCCACCAGATCGAACTGCTCTTCCCGCCGCTCGATCCGTCCCGGCCGCCCACGCTGGCCGTGCCCGCGCCGAGCGACGCCGCGCCCTGTTCCGCGCTGTGGGAGAGCGCGGGCGAGTCCGGCGTCCCCGCGCTCGACGAGTTGCTGGGGCGCACCAGGGCCGCTGTCCTGAGAGCGGCGGTCCCCGGGTGCCGCACCACGGAGCTGGCCCGCCGCCTGGGCATCTCCCCGGCGACCGCGACCCACCACACCGCGGCGTTGCGCAACGCTCGTCTGCTCGCCACCCGCCGGGAGGGCAAAGCCGCCGTGCACACCGTCACCACGCTGGGCCTGTCCCTGCTGAGCGGGGGCCCCGTCGTCTGACGGGACGTCCGGTCAGGGCCGGCCCCGGACTCCTCCAGCCGGTTGCCGGACTCCTTTCGACTCTCCTCGAATCGTTGGCGCCCCCGCTCCCGCTCCTCCTACGTTCGGACACGAAGCGACCACCCGCCGCCGAGCCCGAACCGGCGACGGAACACCGCCTCGTACGCATCTCGTGAACGGGGCGCCGACCACTGGGGGACGTACATGATCAGAACGCGTATCGCGGGGACGCTGGCATCGGCCGCGCTCGTCCTGGCGGGGGTCACGGCCCTCGCACCGGGGGCCGCCGCGAGCGGCGCCTCCCCCGCCGCCGGCGCATCCATCCAGCAGGCGTGCTGGGGTCAGCCGGAGCACGGTGGCGAGGGCCACTACGGGAACAGCGGCTGGTGCGACTCGGGCCGCTACCGCCAGGCGATCAGGTGCGAAACCCTGGGCGGCTACCGCTATGTGCACTACGGCCCGTACGTCTGGGCCCCCGCGAAGAGCACCGCATGGTGCGCCCTCGGCGACAGGGTCGTCGCCAACTGGCTCGAGTAGACGGAGCGGACACATGCGCAAGGCATTCCTCGAACCGGCCCTGGCGGCCGCCGTCGTCCTGTCGGCGGTCACCGTCTCGGCTCCGGCGGCGACCGCCGCCCCGGCAGCCGGCTGGAGCCGCTGCCCCGCCGGTTCCTTCTGCGTCTTCGACGGCGCGAACGGCACCGGAACGATCGCCTGGTTCCGGTCCGGTTCGCCGGACCTGCGGGGGCAGTCCATGGACAACCGGACCTCCTCCTACTGGAACCGCACCGGCACGGTGTTCGCCCTGCACGACTGGTACGGCTACGGCGGCAACTGCTGGCCGGTCTGGAGCCAGAGCCAGACCAACCTGGAGTCGGTCAACCGGGAGTGGAACGACATCGCCAGCTCGGTGAGCAGGGGCTCCTGCGGCTGAGCCGCGGGCAACGGGGGACGGGGCCGCCGCTCCGGTGGACATCACACCGGAGCGGCGGCCCCGCACTGCCGCGCCCGGCGACGATCCGTCTCCCCCGTGCGGCGGAGGCGGATCGTCGGCGGGCAGGAGTCGCCGGGGCGGGCCGCGCGGAAGCCTGGGGCCCATGACAGCGAACCGGCGAACCGACCACGGCGCGCTCCCCCGGCCCCCCGCGCCGTCCCCGCACGGCCGCACGACTTCCCCGTACGGCCCCGAGCGGTCCGCCGACCGCGGCTCATCGCCCCCGCTCCGCACGGAGCCCGCGCTGCGCACGGAGCCCCCGCTGCGTACGGAGTCCCCGTTCCGCACAGGTCGTGCGCGGGCCGTGCTCCGGGCCGTCGCCATCGCGTCCTGCGTCCCCTACATCACCCTCAAGGCGGCCTGGGCGGCGGGCAGCGGGGTCGGCATCCCCGAGGGGAGCCCCCTGCTGGACGGCGGCACGCCGCTGGCCGTCGGCAACGCGGCGACGGTCCTGATGGACGGCGCGGTCGTCGTCCTCGCGCTGCTGCTGACCCGGCCGTGGGGCAGGCGGGTGCCCGCCTGGCTGCTGGTGCTGCCGATGTGGGTGGCGAGCGGTCTGCTGCTCCCGATCATGACGGCCTATCCGCTGCAACTGGCCGTACGGCTGCTCGGCGGTGACGGCGGCCGTCCGGCGGGCGGGGGCGCCGAGCCGTTCCTCGAACCGTGGGTCTTCGGCGTGGTCTACGGCGGCTTCATCCTCCAGGGCCTCACGCTCGGGGCCCTGTTCACGCTGTACGCCGGGGAGCGCTGGGGAGCGTTGTGGCGGGGGCGGCTGCGGGATCTGCCGGAGAGCCCGACCGCCCCGGCCCTGCGGGCGACCGCCGTCGCCGCCGCCGTGTTCGCACAGGTCCCTCTCGCCGCGCACCTGCTGTGGGCCGCGGGATCGACCGCCGGTCTCGACGCGGGCACGGCGGCCGCCCGTACGAGCGATTTCCACGTCCTCGAAGCGGTCAACGCGGTCTTCGCCGTCTGCGCGGTCACGGGGGTCCTGCTCCTCGCCTTCCGGCGCGGTGGCCGACTGCCGTCGCGGGTGCCGCTCGCCCTGGCCTGGGCCGGTTCGGCCCAGACGGCGTGCTGGGGCGGCTGGCTCACGCTCGCGGTGCTGGCGGGCGCGGGCGATGCCACGGAGCGGACACCGCAGGCGACGGTGGTGATCTACGCTGTCCAGATGCTGGCCGGGGCGCTCGTCGTGACACTGGGCGCGCACTTCTTCGCGGAGCGCTCGGCGGCCCTCGCCTCCTCCTCCGTCCCGGTCCGGCGTGCGGTCGAGGCCCCCGCGCCCCGCGAGAGCCGGGTGCCATGAGAACGGTCCGCGCACTGTTCGGCCGGCGGGCCCGGCTGCGCTGGCTGCATCTGATCATGGGCGGCGCGCTGCTGATGCCGTACTTCCTGGTCGGCACGGTCCTGGTGGGCATGACGAGCGGCGGGCAGCAGTTGTTCTCCTCGGTGCCCGCCCAGCTCGGCGCGTTCGGGCTCGCGCTGCCGATGGCGGCGTTCACCGGCCTCTTCGCCCTCGTCCGGCCGCTGTGCGTGGCCGCGGCGCGCGCCCTGTGCGGGGTGCCGACCGCCGTGCTGGCCGACGGGCCGGCCCGGACCCGGCAGGCCCGGGTGCGTACCGCCGGCTGGTACACGCTGCACCTGGCGCTCGGCGGGATCGTCAGCGGGGCGACGCTGGCGCTGCCGCCGTTCGCGGTGGCGGTGGCCGCCCTGCCCCTCTCCCCGGGGCTGCGGAGCACCTGGCTGCTCGACGGCCCCGAGCCGCTGCGGGAGCCGTGGGCCCTGGCCCTCGCGCCGTTCGCCGGGATCGCGATGCTGGTGGCGCTGGCCGCGGTCGCCGCCGCGGCCGGGGAGGTGCTGGCCCGGCGGGCCCCGGTGCTGCTCGGGCCGACGCCGGAGGACCGGCTGGCCGCCGCCGAGCGCCGGGCGGCGGATCTCGCGGTACGCAACCGCCTCGCCCGGGAGCTGCACGACTCGGTGGGCCACGCGCTGAGCGCGGTGACCCTCCAGGCGGGGGCGGCCCGCCGGGTCCTGGACCGCGATCCGGAGTTCGTCCGGGAGGCGCTGACGGCCATCGAGGAGACGACGCGGCGGACGGTCGGCGAGCTGGACGCGGTCCTCGGGCTGCTGCGGCAGGACGGGGAGCCCGACGGGGAGCAGGCGGCGTACGGCCCGGGGCTGGACGCGCTGGGCGGGTTGCTGGCGTACTGCGGGGTGCCGGTGGCGTACGAGAGCGACGGCGACCCGGAGGCCCCGGGCGCGGTACGGCCGGACGTCTCACGGGAGGCCTACCGGATCGTCCAGGAGGGGCTGAGCAACGCCCTGCGGCACGGCGGGGTCGCGGCGCAGGGCGCGGGGGCGGCGCCCGTGCGGCTGCTGGTCGCGGTGCGCGCGGAGGAGTTGGAGATCGTGATGGAGAATCCGCTGGGCGATCGCGCCGCCGTGGCGCGCCCCGGGGGCGGCCGGGGGCTCCGGGGCATCGCAGAGCGCGCCGTCCTGCTGGGCGGCCGCGCCGGGGCGGGCCCGGACGGGGACGTCTGGCGGCTGACGGCCCGGCTGCCGCTGGCGGCCCCGGGCACGGCGGCGGGGACGGGGCCGGGGACACGGGCAGCCGGAGCGGAACGGTCCGGAACGGAGGCGGAGGGGCGGCGATGAGCGGGATTCCGGTGCGGGTGGTGCTGGCGGACGACGAGCGGATGGTGCGTACGGCGCTTCGCGTGATCCTGGACGCCGAGGAGGGCATCGAGGTCGTCGGGGAGGCCGCCACCGGCGCGGAGGCCGTCTCCGTGGTGCGGGAGCTGCGGCCCGACGTGGTGCTGATGGACGTACGGATGCCGGAGATCGACGGCATCCGGGCCACCGAGCAGATCCTCGCCACCCTGGCGGACCCGCCGAGGATCGTCGTGGTGACGACCTTCGAGAACGACGCGTACGTGTACGAGGCGTTGCGCGCCGGGGCGGCGGGGTTCCTGCTGAAACGGGCCGCGGCCGAGGAACTGGTGCAGGCGGTGCGCCTGGTGGCGTGCGGCGACTCGCTCCTGTATCCGGCGGCGGTGCGCACGCTGGCGGCCGAGCACGCCGCGCGCCGCCCGGCCCCCGCCCCGCCGTGGGCGGCCCGGCTGACCGGCCGCGAGGCGGACGTCCTGCGGCTGATGGCGGCGGGGCTGACCAACGCGGAGATCGCGGGGCGGCTCTCGGTCGGGCCGGCGACGGCGAAGACGCATGTGGCGGCGGTCCTCGCGAAGACCGGGGCCCGGGACCGCACGCAGGCCGTCATCGCCGCGTACACGTCGGGCTTCATCAGCCCGGCCTGAGCCGCCGGGGCCCACCCGCCCGCGCCCGAGCCGCCCGGGGGGCGGCTGAGCGCCCGGCCCGCCCGGCCGACCGGTGGGGCGGGAAACGGCCTGATCCGCCCGGCAGGTGAGAAACGGGTGAGAAGCGGCACGGTCAGGAACGCTCGGAGGCGTCCCGCTCGTCCCTCCAGCGGGATGAACAAGACAATCAGGCGCGCTTCGGTCTTCTGCCTGCTCATGGTGCTCGCCCTGCTGGTGCGGGCGACGTGGGTGCAGGGCTACGAGGCCAAGGCGCTCGCAGACGACGAGCACAACCGGCGGAAGACGATCGCGCAGTACGCGCAGCCGCTCGGGGACATCATCGTGGCCGGTTCGCCGGTCACCGGATCGAAGGGGACCACGGGTGGCGACCTCCGGTACAAGCGCACGTACACCCAGGGCGAGCTGTACGCGGCCGTCACCGGCTACAGCTCGCAGGCGTACGGGGCGACCCAGCTCGAAGGCGTCTACGGCGACGTCCTGGACGGCACGGACGACCGGCTGAAGAACCCGAAGGACCTGCTCACCGGCGAGCAGGCGACCCCGGGGAACGTCCTCACCACCATCGACCCCGGCGTGCAGAAGGCGGCCTACGAGGCGCTCGGCGACGACAAGGGCGCGGCCGTGGCGATGGACCCGAAGACCGGGCGCATCCTCGGCATGGTCTCCACCCCCTCGTACGACCCCTCGAAGATCAGCGGGACCTCGGACGGCGACGCCTGGAAGGCGCTGCTGGACGACAAGGACAAGCCTCTGGTCAACCGGGCGCTGCGGCAGCCGCTGGCGCCGGGCTCCACGTTCAAGCTGGTGGTCGCGGCCGCCGCGCTGGAGAACGGGCTGTACGGCTCGGTCGACGAGCGCACCGACAGCCCCGACCCGTACACCCTGCCGAACACGAGCACCGTCCTGCGCAACGAGAACGCCTCCGCCCCGTGCGCGAACGCGACCCTGCGGACGGCGCTCCAGTACTCGTGCAACAACGTCTTCGCCAAGGCCGCCGTCGATCTCGGCCAGGACAAGGTGAAGAAGATGGCGGACGCGTTCGGGTTCGACACGGAGAAGCTGGACGTCCCGGTGCGGGCGGCGCCGAGCGTGTACCCCACCGGGATGGACGAGGCGCAGACGGCGCTGTCGGGGATCGGCCAGTTCGAGGTCACCGCGACCCCGCTCCAGATGGCGATGGTCACCTCGGCGCTGGCCAACGGCGGCGAGCTGGCCGCGCCGCACATGGTGTCCCGGGTGACGGACGGGGACGGCACGACCCTGGAGGAGAGTGGCGACGACGACCGCGAGCGGGTGGTCGAGGAGTCGACGGCGAAGCAGTTGCGGAGCGCGATGGTGACGGTCGTCGAAGAGGGCACCGGGGCCAACGCCCGGATCCCCGGGGCCGAGGTCGGCGGAAAGACGGGCACCGCGCAGAACGGCGTGGACAACAGCAACGCGCCGTACGCCTGGTTCACCTCGTACGCGAAGGACCGGGAGAGCGGCGAGGAGGTCGCGGTGGCCGTGATCGTCGAGGACTCGGGTTCGGCGCGCTCCGAGGTGAGCGGCAACGGCCTGGCCGCGCCCATCGCGCAGAAGATGATGAAGGCGGCGCTGGAGCGGTGAACGGGCGGACCTCACCCTTCTTTCCGGCCGGTCCGCACCGATCGACCAGAACTTAGGTTACCCTTGCCTTACTCGGCGCTCCGGACGGTCCCGGAGCGCCGACGAACGTTCGGGGGCGGCGGGGGAGGTACGGGCATGGGTCCGGCGGAGCACGGCGCGGCGAGCGAGCCGGAGCACGGCGCACAGCGGCGGCCGGATCGCGCGGGCGCGTCCGGCAGGGAGCGCACGCCGGAGCACGAGTCCGCCGACGACGCCACGCGCGAGCCGGAGCACGCCCCCGGGCACACGGAGGAGCCGACCGCCGGTCCCTCGGCGGCCCGGCCGGCGCCCCCGGCCACCGGCCGGGCCGCCGAGGGCGCCTGCCACAGTCAGGGCGAGGCGGGCCGGGCCCGCACCCGTGACGGGCGCGAGCTGTACTACCAGTGGCTGCCGGGCCCCGCCGAGGCCGGCGCCGCACCGCCCACCGTGGTCTTCGAGGGCGGTCTCGCCGCCGGCCGCTCGTACTGGGCGGGCGTCCAGGCGGCGCTGGCCGGTGCCGCGCCGACCGTGGTGTACGACCGCAGCGGTCTGGGCCGCAGCCCGGCCGCCCCGGCCGGGGCCTCCCGGCGGCTGGCCGCCCTCGCGGAGGACCTGGGCGCCCTGCTCGACCACCTCGACCGCGTCGGCCCCGGCGGCCCGTACCTCCTCGTCGGCCACAGCTGGGGCGGCCCGCTGGTTCGGCTGGCAGCCGCGGCGCAGCCGGCCCGGGTGGCGGGACTGGTCCTCGTCGACCCCAGCGACGAGTCCTGCGAGCTGCTGTTCCAGCCCTCGATGCGGCGGGTCGAGCAGATCGGGCAGCTCGCCACGGTCGCCCTGGCCCGGCTGGGACTGCTGGGCCGCGCCTACCGCTCGCTCACCGCCTCCCTGCCGCCGGACGCCGCCGCCGACATGCGGGCAGAGGGCTTCACCGTCGCCATGACGCGCACCCGGGGCCGCGAGCTGGAGGACGCCGCGGGCGATCTGCGGGCCCTGGTGGAGAAGCCTCCGGGTCTGGCGGGGCTGCCGGTGACCGTGGTGTCGGCGGGACGGGTCTCCCCCGGCATGCCGGCGTCGGCGCGGGAGCGGGCCACGGCCTCGCACGCGTACCGGGCCCGGCAGTCGCCGCACGGCCGGTACGTGGTGCTGCCCGAGGCGGACCACATGGTGCTGACCACGTCCCCGGCCGAACTCGCCGAGGAGATCCGCCGCATGCTGCGGCCGGACGCCGACTGAGGCATCCGCCCGATGCCGCCGCACCGCCTTACTCCGCAGCATGAGCCGCACGAGGCAGGTGCGGATCACGGGGCGGAGGCCGATGCGGCATGGGCGGGACGGACGGCACGGCGATGGCGCGGGTCCTGCGGGACCCGGTGGCCGGGCGGTATCTGGCGGGGGTGGTCGTCTCCGGTTTCGGCACGTCGGCGCTGTGGCTCACGGCGGGCATCTGGGTCAAGTCGCTGACCGGATCGGACAGTCTGGCGGCGCTGACGGTGTGCGCGATGTGGGTCCCGGTGCTGGGAGGGCCCGCGCTCGGAGCGCTCGCGGACCGGCTGGACCGCACGGCGCTGCTGGTCCGGGTGAACCTGGCGATGGCCTGCCTGCTCGCCGCGCTGCTGCTGGTGGACTCGGGCCGCACGGTCTGGCTGGTCTTCGTGGTGCTGGTGCTCTACGGGGCGGGCGGCGTCCTGCTCGACGCGGCGGAGTCGGCACTCGTCGCGGGGACCGTGCCCGGCTCGCTGCTGGCGGACTTCAACGGGCTGCGGATGACGGCCAACGAGGGCGTGAAGCTGGTCGCCCCGCTGGCGGGCGCGGGCCTGTACGCGCGGTTCGGCGGCCCGGCCGTGGCGCTGCCGGCGGCGGTGACGTGCGCGCTGGCGGCCTTGCTGTTCGCCCGGCTGCCGGTACGGGCGGATCCGCGCGCCCGGAGCCGGACGGAGCCGTGGCCCGCCGAACTCGCCGCCGGCCTGCGGCGGATCCGCGCCTCGGCCGCGGTGCGCCCACTGGTCACGGCGGGCTCGGTCACGATGCTGCTCGCCGGGGTGAACGGGGCCGTGACCTTCGCGTACGTCGACGATGTGCTCGGCCGCGCACCGGCGTACGCGGGCGTGCTGTACGCCGTGCAGGGCGCGGGTTCCGTGGCGGTGGGGCTGCTGGCGGGGCCACTGCTGCGCCGGCTGCCGGAGCGGGCGTTCGCGGCGGGCGGGATCGCGGTGTTCGGGTCGGCGGTGGCGGCACGGGCCGTGCCGCTGGACGCGGTGGCCCTGGCGGCGAGCGCGGCCATCGGGTTCGGTCTGCCGTGCGTGCTGATCGCGGCGGCGACGGCGGTGCAGCGGGAGACGCCGGACGCGGTGCTGGGGCGTACGGCGGCGACGGCGGGCTCCCTGATGACGGCGCCCAACGCGGTGGCCCTGGCGCTGGGAGCGGGGCTCGTCGCGGTGGCGGACGTACGGGTCCTGGCGGTGGCGGCCGGGACGTCGGCGGTACTGGCGGCAGGCGTGCTGGCGGCGGGCGGCCGGGGGCTCCGGGGGCTCCGGGGGCGAACGTGAGGGCCCCGGAGGCGCCGGAAATCCGCGCGACGCGGGCACGCTGGCCCGGGCAGGATGCGGGCATGCCGAAACCTTCCGGATTCCAGTACGAGCAGCACGGCGACCAGAGCGTCACCATCACCCACCACGGCCGCGCCGCCGGCACCCTGCGCGGCGGCCGGGCGGAGAAATTCCTGGCCGAGGTGGTGTCGGGCGACGCCCAGCTGGTGATGGCGCGGTGGACCGGCGCGTACAAGCACGGCAACGAGCGCACCGCCCGCAACCACCCGCGCAACCGCCGCTGAGCACGTGGCGGACACCCGGGGCGAGAGCCCCGAAGGTAAGGGAACGGCAAAGCCGGGTCGTTCGTTACCCCGTGCATGACCGCAATGACCCCCGGCTCGAACGTTCCCCTCTCCGCCGCCCGTGTGGCGGTGGAGGTAGCCGCTCCGATGCGGCTCGACGTCTCGGGCCTGCTGCTCACCGCCGACGGCAAGGTCCGCTCCGACGACGACTTCATCTTCTACAACCAGCCCTCCGGCCCCGGCGTGACCTACCGCTCCGGCGGCGGCTCGGCGCCCGACGCGGTCGTGGTGGACACCGCGGCCGTCCCGCCGGGCATCGAGAAGATCGTCGTCACCGCGAGCCCGGACGCCGCGGGCCAGACCTTCCAGGGCGTCGAGCCCACCGCCACCGTGCGCAACGCGGACGACGGCAGCGCGCTCGCCACCTTCACCCCGCCGCGACTGGGTGCGGAGACAGCGCTGGTGGTCATCGAGGTCTACCGGCGCAACGGGGCCTGGAAGGCACGCGCGGTCGGCCAGGGGTACGCGAACGGGCTGGCCGGGATCGCCACGGACTTCGGCGTCACGGTCGAGGAGCCGGCCGCCCCCGCCGCCCCGCAGACGGCCCCCGCGCCGCCCGCCCCGGCCCCCGCACCCGCTCCGGCGGCCGCGCCCGTGGACCCGCGGATCGCGCCGCCCGCCCCGGCCGCGCCGCCCGCTCCCCCGGCGGCCCCCGTGGCGCCCGCCGGTTCGGGGAAGATCAATCTGGACAAGGGCCGGGTCAGCCTCCAGAAGAACCAGACCGTGTCCCTGGTGAAGGGCGGCGCTCCCCTGCTCTCCCGGGTCAGGATGGGCCTGGGCTGGGAGCCCGCGTTCCGCGGCAAGGACATCGACCTGGACGCGTCGGTCATCGCCTACGGCCCCGACCGCAACCACCTGGCCAGCTGCTACTTCGGCAAGCTGACCATCCTGAACGGCGCGGTCCAGCACTCCGGGGACAACCTCACCGGCGAGGGCGCGGGCGACGACGAGACGATCATGGTCGACCTGGGCCGGCTCCCCGCGGAGGCGACGGGTCTGGTCTTCACGGTGAACAGCTTCACCGGCCAGAAGTTCAACGAGGTCGCCAAGGCGTACTGCCGGCTGATCGACGACGCGTCGGGCGAGGAGTTGGTCCGCTTCGACCTCACGGGCGCGGAGCCGCAGACGGGCGTGATGATGGCCAAGCTCATCCGGCAGTTCACGGGCGAGTGGGAGATGACCGCACTGGGCGAGTTCGTGAAGTCGCGCACCGTACGGGGCATGGTGAAGCCGGCCGCACAGGCCCTCTGACCGCCCCACGCAGCGGTCCGGGGCGCCCGAAGCGATGTCGGGCGCCCCGGACCGGGCGGCGAGCGGGGCGGGGCGGGGTCCGGACAGCGCCCGGCGCGCCCCGCCGCCTCAGAGCTTGGTCAACTTGGAGTAGGGGCTCAGGATCCTTCCCTGGCGCCCCGAGAAGTCGATGAGGACAGCGTCGTTGTCGCCCTCGACAGCGAGAATCCTGCCGAGCCCGAACTGGTCGTGCGACACCCTGTCGCCCACATCGAAGCATTCGACCGGTGGGGCCTCCTGGGCCGGGCGGTTGAAGGGACTGGACGGCAGGTGACGGCGGGAGCCGGCTGACTGTTTCATTGCCACGAGTATGCGCCCTGCGGTGCCCCGACGCCATGCCCGTCGAGACCCCGGGCCCCCGGAAATACCGGATCGTAACCAGCGCTCCCCACCGCCCACCGGCCCCCGCACCCGCCTCCAGCAGCGAAAACCACCGCGGAACGCGGCACCTCGAAGCCCCTCGAACGTGTGGTGACGCCCGTCACCGAAAGAGGCGTTCTCCAGGCCGGCGCACACCTCGGAACCACCCCTTCCGCGGACGCGCCCCGGGGATGCCCCCTCGCTCGGGCCGCCCCGACGCCGCCCCGGCGCCGGCCCTGGCCCTCCGCCGGACGGGCGCTCCGTCCGGCGGTGGAACCGGTGTTCCTGTCCGGCGGCGGCTCCCGGTGTTCTCAGCCGCCCGCGCGGGAGCGGGCCTTGAAGGCGGCCTTGCGGGCCTCCTTGGCGGACTTCTTGTCGCTGTGCAGGCGGCCCATGGCCTCCAGGACGTCGGCGGTGGCCGGGTGGTCGACGCGCCAGACCTCGTCGAAGAAGCCGCTGTGCTGGGTGGACAGGCCCTCGACGAGGCCCTGGAGCTCGTCCAGTTCGCCGTCGGCGTCCAGGTGGGCGGCGATGGTGTCGACGGCCAGCCAGAAGATCATGTCCTCCGGCGGGGCGGGCACGTCGGAGGCGCCGCGCTCCGCGAGCCAGACGCGGGCCAGGCCCCCGAGCCGCGGGTCGTCGAGCACTGCGCGCACGGCGGGCTCCGCCTCGGGGCCGGCCAGGGCGAGGGCCTGCTGGCAGTGGAGGCGGCGCAGCGGCGCGCCCTCGTCCGTGCCGCGCGCGGCGGCCAGCAGGTCGGCGGCGGCCGCCACCGCGTCCCCGGTGCCGCGGGCCGCGAGCCAGAGCTCGACCTCGGCGCGGGCCGCCGACTCCGGGTAGTACGCGATGCCGTCGAGAAGGGCCTCGGCGCCCTTGCCGGCGAGGTCGCCCACGGCGGGCGCGTCCACCCCGGCTTCCTGCATCCGGGTCCGGACGCCGTACAGCCCGAGCGGGGTGAGCTTGACCATGCCGTACCGGGTGACGTCGTCCTCGTCGGCGTCGGCCGCGGAGCCGTCCGGCGCCTCGCCCTCCTCGACCAGGAGCGCCTCGTCGACCGGCCGGTACTCGACGAGCCCGATCGGTTCGAGGAGCCGGAACTGGTCGTCCAGCCGCATCATCGCCTCCGACACCTGCTCCAGGATGTCGTCGGTGGGCTCGCCCATGTCGTCGGGGACGATCATCGACGCGGCCAGCGCGGGCAGCGGGACCGGCTCGTCGCCCGCGCCGCTGTCCGCGAGGGTGAGCAGGTAGAGGTTGCCGAGCACCCCGTCGAGGAACTCCGCCTCGGCCTCCGGGTCCCAGTCCAGGGCGTCGAAGTCGATCGAGCCGTCCTCGCCGACGAGGTCCTCGAAGTCGTCCAGGACGGGCGCGGTGGCGTCGGCGTGCACGGCGTCCAGGCCGTCGAGCCAGATGGCGAGGACGTCCTGCGGGGAGCCGCCGGTGAGCAGCGCCAGGTTCTCGCCCGCGGTGACGGTGCCCTCGGCCTCCGGGCCGTCGGCGCCGTCGGGGAGCGCGTCCCCGTCGGGGTCCGTGACGTCGAGGAGACCGGTGTCCACGGCGAGCCGCCATGCCTCGCTGGCGTACGCGGCGCCGTCCTCGTCGGCGGCGAGCCCCAGGTGCTCGGCGGCGGCGGGCAGTTGCGCCTCGACGAGTTCGCCGCCGGCGCCGACCCGGGTGTCCGGTCCGGCCCAGCGGGCCAGCCGCACGGCGCGGACCAGCAGCGGAGCGGCGAGGGCGTCCCGTGCCAGTTCGGCCTCGGAGTTCAGCCGTACCGGCGGCATGGTGGGGCGCTCTGCGGACATCGGGGGATTCTCCTCGGTGCGTGCTCGGAGCGTACGGAGACGCGTACGCGGTTCAGCGGCCCCAGCCTAGACGCATTTCACCGCATGCCGCCCACCGCTCACGGCAGCCCGCCCGCTCCGCTCACGGCCCTTCACCGCAGCCCGCCGGCCGCCCCTCCCCCGTCTCCCGACTGCCCCTCGGACGCGGGTTCCAGACTGAGTGCCGGGGTGTAGCGGTTCACGCCGCCGCCGGTCATCCCCGGGTACTTCTGGACGCGTTCCCAGAGCGGGGACGGGGAGCCGACGCCCTCGCCGGGGGCGGCGAGGGCCGCGATGTGGTGACCGGCGCTCTCCCACTCCGCGTAGTTGAGGACCCGGGTGCCGTCGGTGCTCGTGTGGAAGTGCGCGGCGATGCCCCCGGCGGGCAGTCCGGTCTCCTCGGCGAGCGCCTCGAACACGCTGTCCACCCAGTCGCGTTGGCGGGCCCGGTCGGGCCCGGCGAACTCGACGTCGACGATCACGACGCAGCCGGTCTCCCGGGTGTCGCCCTCGGCCCGGAGCCCGGAACGGTAGTGCTCGTACGTCTGGATTCCGACGCGTTCGATGCCGGGGACGGCGGCGTCGATCTCGGCGTTGCGGGCGTCGCGGCTGTCCCGGACGAGTTCCTGGTACGCCTGTTCGCCGGTCCACTGGGAGTAGTGCAGCAGCGTCGCGCCGTCCTCCCCCGTGTACACGCTGTAGGAGAGCAGTCCGGGATGCGGCCACTCCCGGCTCTCCCAGACCTTCCGGATGGCGTCGACGGCTTCCCGCTGCCGCTGCGGTGTCCCCACGTTCCAGGTGCTGGCCTTGGCGATCGCCGCGTCGGGGCGGGCGGGGTCCGGGCGGCCGGCCGGGCGCGCGGCCCCCTGTGCGGTCCGGTGGGCGGTCGGGTCTGCGGTCATGGCGGTCTTCCCCTCTCGTGCGCACCGGCCGGCGCGCGGCGACCATCACCGTCACACCTCAAGTCCGGTCGAGGTCAAGCCCGTTCCCCTCGCCGCGCCGCCAGGGCGAAGCCGCCCGAATCCTCGGGCCTCAGGAGGCCCGGCCGAGCCGGAAGGGGCGCGGCCGCCGCACCTTTCAGCGTTCCTTGGCCATCGTGGCAAGGAGATCTAAGTGGACCGCTCCGACCCCCGGAGCCGAGACTGCGGACATGACCGCCTCCGCACCGCGCCCCTTCGGCCGCGCCCTCTGCGCCATGATCACGCCCTTCACCGCCACCGGGGCGCTGGACCCGGACGCCGCCCGCGCACACGCCGCCCGCCTGGTGGCCGAGGGCTGCGACGGGATCGTCCTCAGCGGCACCACGGGCGAGTCCCCCACCACGACGGACGCCGAGAAGTCCGCACTGCTGCGGGCCGTCCGCGCCGAGGTCGGGGACGGGGTGCCCCTGCTCACCGGGGTCGGGGGCCCGGACACCGCGACCGCCCTGCGCCTGGCGCGGGAGGCCGAGGAGGCGGGCGCGGACGGGCTGCTGGTGGTGAGTCCGTACTACAGCCGCCCGCCGCAGGCCGCCGTCGAGGCGTACGTCCTGCGGGTCGCGGACGCCACCGGCCTGCCGCTGATGGTGTACGACATCCCCGGCCGCACCGGGGTCCGGATCGAGCCGGAGACCCTGCTGCGGCTGGCGGAGCACCCCCGGGTGGTGGCGGTGAAGGACTGCGCGTACGACCTGCTGGGCTCCACGAAGGTGATGGCCCGCACCTCGCTGGCGTACTACTCGGGCTGCGAGGAGCTGAACCTGCCGCTGTACGCGGTGGGCGGCGCGGGCTACGTCAGCACGGTCGCCAACGTGGTCCCGCGTCAGGTGCGGGCGCCGCTGGACGCGTTCGACGCGGGCCGCCCGGACGAGGCGGCCCGGCTGAACGGCCTCACGGCCCGCCTCACCGAACTGATGATGGCGAGCGGCCTGCCCGGCACCGTCACCGCGAAGGCCCTCCTGGACGCCGGCCCGGTCAGGGAACCGCTGCAGCCCGCCGGGCGCGAGGCGGCCGACGGGCTGCGCAGGGCGTACGAGGAACTCCTCGCGGCCTGAGGGAGGACCGGCGGGTCGTGGCCGGGGCCACCGACCCGCGCGGGGGCCTCAGTTGTGGGCGTGCAGGACCTCGTTCAGGCCGCCCCAGACCGCGTTGTTCGGGCGGGCCTCGACGGTGCCGGTGACCGAGTTGCGGCGGAAGAGGATGTTGGAGGCGCCGGACAGCTCGCGGGCCTTCACGACCTGGCCGTCCGGCAGCGTGACGCGGGTGCCCGCGGTGACGTACAGCCCGGCCTCGACGACGCACTCGTCGCCGAGCGCGATCCCGACGCCCGCCTCGGCGCCGACCAGGCAGCGCTCGCCGATGACGATGCGGACGTTGCCGCCGCCGGAGAGGGTGCCCATGGTGGACGCGCCGCCGCCGATGTCGGAGCCGTCGCCGACGACGACGCCGGCGGAGATGCGGCCCTCGACCATGGAGGTGCCGAGCGTGCCGGCGTTGAAGTTGACGAAGCCCTCGTGCATGACGGTGGTCCCGGCGGCGAGGTGCGCGCCGAGCCGGACCCGGTCGGCGTCGGCGATGCGGACGCCCTTGGGGGCCACGTAGTCCGTCATGCGCGGGAACTTGTCGACCGAGGTGACCTGGAGGTGCAGGCCCTCGGCGCGGGCGTTGAGGCGGACCCGCTCCAGGTCGTCGACGGCGACCGGGCCGAGCGAGGTCCAGGCGACGTTGGCGAGCAGCCCGAAGAGGCCGTCGAGGTTCTGGCCGTGCGGCCGGACGAGCCGGTGCGAGAGCAGGTGCAGACGCAGGTAGGCGTCGTGCGCGTCGAGCGGCTTGTCGTCGAGCGAGGAGATGACCGTGGACACGGCGACGACCTCGACGCCGCGCCGGGCGTCCACGCCGATCGCCTTGGCGGCGCCCTCGCCGATCCGGTTGACGGCCTCGTCCCGGTCGAGGCGGGTCGTGCCGGCCGGGCCGGGGTCCGAGGTCAGCTCGGGGGCGGGGAACCAGGTGTCGAGGACGGTGCCGTCACCGGCGACGGTGGCGAGGCCGGCGGCGACGGCGCCGGTGGTACGGGCAGAACCCTGGGAATTCGTGTCGGTCATGAACAGCAACCTAACCGGCCGGGGCCCGCTCGGGCGAACCGGTCTCGATGGGCGGTTCCTCCGCCGCGACCTGCCGCCGCTCCCCCTCGGCCGGGCAGTCTGCGCGCCGCCGGCACCGCCGCTCCCGCGCCCACCGCCGGCAGGGCGCAGAGCGGCCGGAGCAGGGCGGGGGCGGCGGCGTACACGGCGGCTCCCAGCGGCGGCGCGAGCACCTGCCCGCTGATCGACGCACCGGCGTACAGGCTCCGGAAGCGGCCCCGCGCGTGCGTCAGCCGCCGCCCGCCACGATCCGCGCCAGCATCTCGCGCGTGTACGCGGCGTCGAACGTGCCGCCCGCCAGCAGCACCTGGAGGCAGACGCCGTCCATCAGCGCGACGAGGGCGCGGGCGGTCCCGGGATCGGTGCGGCTGGACAGCAGCTCGACGGCCTCCTCGGTCCACTCGGCGGCGACGGGGCGCAGCGCGGGGCGGCGCAGGGCCGCGAGGTACAGCTCGTACTCCAGCTCGATCGCCCCGCGCTCCCCCGCGAACCACTGGCCCAGCAGCCGGGTCAGCTCGTCCGCGAGACCGGCGGACCCGGCCGGCCCGGTGGCCCGGGCAGCCCCCTCGGCCTCCCCGCCCGCGGCCAGGGCCTCGCTCTCGCGCAGGGTCCTCACGAAGTTCTCGTTGCACCGGCGCAGGGCGGCGACGAGAAGCTCGTCGAGCGAGCCGAAGTGGTACGTGGTCGAGCCCAGCGGCACATCGGCCTCGGCCGCCACGGTGCGGTGGCTGAGCCCGGCGATGCCGTCGGCCGCTATCACGCTCAGCGCCGCGTCGATGATCCGCGTCCGCCGGTGGGGGTCGTACCGGCGGGCCATCAGTGGGCCCCTCCGAGGTTCAGCACGACGACTCCGGCGACGATGAGCGCGATCCCCGCGATCTTGACCAGGCTGCCGGACTCCCCGAGGAACAGGATGCCGATGAGCGCCACGGCCGCGGTGCCCACACCGGCCCAGATGGCGTACGCGGTGCCCACCGAGAGCGTCTTGAGGGTCTGCGCGAGCAGGGTGAAGGCGATGAGGTAGCCCAGCAGGGTGCCGAGCGAGGGCCAGAGGCGGGTGAAGCCCTCGCTGTACTTCATGGCCGTGGTCCCGGCCACCTCCGCCGCGATGGCGGCGGCCAGCAGTCCGTATGCGTATCCCATGTGGACGACTGTACCCAACGTTGCGTACGGCCGTACATATAATCGGCTCAGGCCGGGGGCGCTACGGTGTGCCGACCGACCACACGGCCCGGGTGCCCGGGCCGACGACATGACGGAGACGCAGTGGCGCAGGACGCAGGGTGGGGCGGCGGCCCGTACGGGGGCGCACCGTACGGGGGCGCACCTTACGGAGGGGGGCCCTTCCACGGGGGCACGCACGGGCCGGGCGGCGGCTGGAACGGCGGATGGGCGGCGCCGCCCAAGCCGGGGGTGATACCCCTGGCGCCGCTGAGCGTCTCGGACATGCTCGGCGGCGCCTTCACGACGCTCGGGCGGTACTGGAAGCCGCTGATCGGGGTGGCCCTGACGCTGTTCGGCGCGGCCACCCTGGTGATGATCCTCGCGCTGGTGGTGGCCGCGTCCGCCGTCGCGACCCAGTGGGACGCGCTGACGTCCGCCCACTCCCCCGACGCCCCCGACGCGGCGGTCCTGGTCCCGCTCGGGGTCGCGTTCGGCGTGCTCATGCTCCTCGGCATGATCGTCTTCCTGCTGGCCACGGCCGTCGTGCAGGCGGCGGCGCCGGTGGTCCTCCAGGAGGCCGTCCTGGGCCGCCCCGTCACCTTCGGGCAGGTCTGGCGGCGGGCGTGGTCCCGGGTCTGGTCGATCATCGGCACGGTGTTCCTGACCTGGCTGATCCTGATCGTGCCGATGATCCTCCTGACGGCCGCCTTCGTCGGGCTGATCGTCTACACCGCCACGCTCGGCGACCAGGACGGCTTCGTACCGCTGATCGTGGCCGGCCTCCTCGGCGGCCTGCTGCTCGGCCCCGTGGCGACCTGGCTCTACGTGCGGTTCTCGCTGGCCCCGACCGTCGTGGTCTTCGAACAGCAGCGCCCGATAGCCGCGCTGCGCCGATCGACCGTGCTGGTGCGCGGCAACTGGTGGCGGGTGTTCGGCATCGGGCTGCTGGCGTACGTGATGGCGGGCGTGATCGGCTACATGATCCAGATGCCGTTCCAGATGATCGGCATGCTCCCCGGCCTGTTCGACCCGGCGGACCTGGGCGCCGAGCCAAGCGGCGGTGAGGTGCTCGCCCTGTTCGGCGGGCTGATGCTGATGTCGTTCGTGAGCCAGCTGATCTCCCAGCTGTTCACCTCGGTCTTCCCGCCGCTGGTGGTCGGCCTGCTCTACGTGGACCTGCGCATGCGCGCCGAGAACCTGGGCCCGGTCCTGGCGCAGGCGGCGGGCGCCGCCCCCCTGCCCGAGCAGTACGGACCGCCGCCCTCCCACGCCTGACCCACGTCCGGCCCCGGACCGGCCGGCCCCGTGAACGCGGATACGGCCGTGCCCGCCGGTCGAACTGGCGGGCACGGCCGTACGGCGTCCTGGTCGGGACGGGTCAGACGTTGAACCCCAGCGCACGGAGCTGCTCGCGTCCGTCGTCGGTGATCTTGTCCGGGCCCCACGGCGGCATCCAGACCCAGTTGATCCGGAGCTCGTTGACGATGCCGTCCGTGGCGGACTTCGCCTGGTCCTCGATGACGTCGGTCAGCGGACAGGCCGCGGACGTCAGCGTCATGTCGATGGTGGCGATGTTCGCGTCGTCGACGTGGATGCCGTAGATCAGGCCCAGGTTGACGACGTCGATGCCCAGCTCGGGGTCGACGACGTCGTACAGCGCCTCGCGGACCTCCTCCTCGGAGGCCGGCTTCATGGTCACGGTCTCGTTGTCGCTCATGCGGTCTTCCCTTCGGACAGCGCCTTGGCCGTCGCGTCCTTCCACGCCATCCAGCTCAGCAGCGCGCACTTGACCCGGGCCGGGTACTTGGAGACACCGGCGAACGCGACGGCGTCCTCCAGCACCTCCTCCATCGCCTCGTCCGGCTCCAGCTGGCCCTTGGACTGCATCAGCTCCAGGAACGCGTCCTGGATCCTCCGCGCCTGGGACAGCTCCTTGCCGACGAGCAGCTCGTTCAGCACGGAGGCGCTGGCCTGGCTGATGGAGCAGCCCTGGCCGTCGTAGCTCACGTCGGCGACGGTCTCGCCGTCGTACTTCACCCGGAGCGTGATCTCGTCGCCGCACGTGGGGTTCACGTGGTGGACCTCCGCGTCACCGTCCCGCAGGCCGCGCCCGTGGGGGTGCTTGTAGTGGTCCAGGATCACTTCCTGGTACATCGAATCAAGCTTCACCAGTCAACCCTCAGCCGAAGAAGTTCCGTACGTGCTCCAGTCCGTCCACCAGGGCGTCGACCTCGGCGGGCGTGGAGTACAGATAGAACGACGCTCGCGTCGTCGCGGGAATTCCGTACCGCAGGCAGACCGGGCGGGCGCAGTGGTGGCCCACACGGACGGCGATGCCCTGCTCGTCGAGCACCTGGCCCACGTCGTGGGGGTGGATGTCGCCGAGCGTGAAGGAGATCGCCGCCCCGCGGTCCTCGGCCGTCGCCGGGCCGATGATCCGCAGGTCCGGAACCTCCAGGAGGCGCTGCACCGCGTACTCGGTGATCGCCTTCTCGTGCTGGTGGATCTTCTCCATGCCGATCGCGGAGAGGTAGTCCACGGCCGCGCCGAGGCCGACGGCCTGGGCGATCGGGGGCGTACCCGCCTCGAACTTGTGCGGAGCCGGGGCGTACGTCGACGAGTGCATCGACACGGTCTCGATCATCTCGCCGCCGCCGAGGAACGGGGGCAGGTCCTCCAGGAGCTCCTGCCGCCCCCACAGCACGCCGATGCCGGTCGGGCCGACCATCTTGTGGCCGGTGAAGGCCACGAAGTCCGCCTGGAGCGCCTGCACGTCGAGCACCATGTGCGGGGCCGCCTGGGAGGCGTCGATGCAGACCAGCGCGCCGACCTGCTGGGCGCGGCGGATGATCCGCTCGACCGGGTTGACGGTGCCGAGGATGTTCGAGACCAGCGTGAACGAAACGATCTTCGTCTTCTCGGTGATGATCTCGTCGATGTTCGACAGGTCGAGCCGGCCGTCGTCGGTGATGCCGAACCACTTCAGCTTCGCGCCCGTGCGCTGCGCGAGCAGCTGCCACGGCACGATGTTGGAGTGGTGCTCCATCTCCGTGGTGACGATCTCGGTCTCACGGTCCACCCGATAGGGCTCGTCCGCCCACCCGAGCATGTTGGCGACGAGGTTCAGCGACTCGGAGGCGTTCTTCGTGAAGATCACCTCGTCGCGGCTGGGTGCGTTGATGAAGGCGGCGACCTTGTCGCGGGCGCCCTCGTACAGCGCGGTGGCCTCCTCGGCGACCGTGTAGACGCCTCGGTGCACGTTCGCGTTGTGGCGCTCGTAGTACGTGTTGAGCGCGTCGAGGACCTGGCGCGGCTTCTGCGAGGTCGCCGCGGAGTCCAGGTAAACGATCTTCTTGCCGTCGTGGACCGTGCGGTCCAGGAGCGGGAAGTCCTTGCGGATCGCCTCGGTGTCGAGGAGGCCGGAGAGCCCCTGTCGGGCGTCAGTCACGCGGAAGCGCCACCCTTCGTGTAAGCCTCGTAGCCCTCGTTCTCCAGCTGGTCGGCCAGCTCGGCGCCGCCGGAGGCCGCGATCCGGCCGCCCGCGAAGACGTGCACGAAGTCGGGCTTGATGTACTTCAGGATGCGGGTGTAGTGCGTGATCAGCAGCGTGCCGACCTCGCCGGTCGCGCGGACCCGGTTGACGCCCTCGGAGACGGTCTTGAGCGCGTCGACGTCGAGGCCGGAGTCGGTCTCGTCCAGGACGGCGATCTTCGGCTTGAGGAGCTCCAGCTGAAGGATCTCGTGGCGCTTCTTCTCACCGCCGGAGAAGCCCTCGTTGACGTTGCGCTCGGCGAAGGACGGGTCCATCTGGAGCCCGGCCATCGTCTCCTTGACCTCCTTGACCCACGTACGCAGCTTGGGGGCCTCGCCGCGGACGGCGGTGGCGGAGGTGCGCAGGAAGTTGGAGACCGAGACGCCGGGGATCTCGACCGGGTACTGCATCGCGAGGAACAGACCGGCGCGGGCCCGCTCGTCGACGGACATCTCCAGGACGTCCTCGCCGTCCAGGGTGACGGTGCCCCCGGTGATCGTGTACTTGGGGTGACCCGCCAGCGAGTACGCGAGGGTGGACTTGCCGGACCCGTTGGGGCCCATGATGGCGTGGGTCTCGCCCTGCTTCACGGTCAGGTCGACGCCCTTGAGGATCTCCTTCGTGGCGTTGTCGGCCTCGACGGTGACGTGCAGGTCGCGGATTTCAAGCGTTGCCATGGGTGACTCAGGACTCCTGGGTGACGGAGACGAGCACATCGTCCCCTTCGATCTTTACGGGGTATACGGGGACGGGGCGCGTCGCGGGAAGACCGGACGGCTTGCCGGTGCGGAGGTCGAACGACGATCCGTGCAGCCAGCACTCGATCGCGCAGTCCTCCACCTCGCCCTCCGAGAGGGAGACGTTCGCGTGCGAGCAGATGTCGTTGATCGCGAACACCTCGCCCTCGGTGCGGACGACGGAGACGGGCGTGCCGTCGAGCTCCACCCGCTTGGGGGTGTCGTCCTCCAGCTCGCTCAGCGCACAGGCTTTGACGAAGGCCATCAGACGGACGCCTTCAGCTCGGCCTCGATCTTCTCGATGAGCCGCTCCTCGACGTCCGGGAGGCCGATCTGCTGGACCAGCTCGGCGAAGAAGCCGCGCACGACCAGGCGGCGGGCCTCCTCGGCGGGGATGCCGCGCGACTGGAGGTAGAAGAGCTGCTCGTCGTCGAAGCGGCCGGTGGCGGAGGCGTGGCCGGCGCCGACGATCTCGCCGGTCTCGATCTCCAGGTTGGGCACGGAGTCGACCCGGGCGCCGTCGGTGAGGACGAGGTTCCGGTTCATCTCGTAGGTGTCGGTGCCCTCGGCCGCGGCCTGGATGAGGACGTCGCCGATCCAGACGGCGTGCGCGCCGTCGCCCTGGAGGGCGCCCTTGTACACCGCGTTGGACTTGCAGTGCGGGGTGTTGTGGTCGACCAGGAGGCGGTGCTCCTGGTGCTGGCCCTTGTCGGTGAAGTACAGACCGAAGAGCTCCGCCTCGCCGCCGGTGGCCGCGTAGGCGACCCGGGGGTGCAGGCGGACGAGGTCGCCGCCGAAGGTGACGACGACCGACTTGAAGGAGGCGTCCCGGCCGATCAGCGCGTTGTGCTGGCCGACGTGGACGGCCGTGTCGTCCCAGTCCTGGACGGAGACGACGGTCAGCTTCGCGCCGTCGCCCAGGACGTAGTCGACGTTGGCGGCGAGCACCGCGTCACCGGTGTGGTCGATGACGACGACGGCCTCGGCGAAGGCGCCCAGCTCGATGAGCTGGTGGCCGAAGGCCGTGCCGCCCTCGCCGTGCACGGCGATCCGGATCGGCTCGGTGAGCACGGCGTCCTTGGCGACCGTGACGACCGAGGCGTGCTCGAAGGAGCTGTACGCCTGGGCGGCCACCCGGTCCACCGGGGTGCCGGCCCGGCCGAGGCGGGAGTCGTCGCGGCCGACGGTCTCGACGGTGACCCCGTCGGGGGCGTCGATGGCGACCTTGACCCCGCCGCCGGTGGCGACGGCGGTGCCGTCGTGCAGCCCGCGCAGCCGCTCCAGCGGCGTGAAGCGCCACTCCTCCTCGCGTCCGTGCGGGACGGGGAAGTCCGCCACGTCGAAGGACGGGGGCGCGCTCATGCGGGTGGCGACGGTCGACTCGGCGGCCACCGCGATGGAACCGGCGGTGGTGGAGCCCGCCGGAGTGTTCTGAGCCTCAGCCATGGCTGTCGTAGTGCTCGCTTTCTTCAGTCAGGAACTCGGGGTCTCGGTGGGGCGGGGGCGGCCGCTCGCGGCCGCCCCGGTGGTCCTCGGGCGAGGACCTAGCCGACCGAACCCTCCATCTGCAGCTCGATCAGCCGGTTGAGTTCCAGGGCGTACTCCATGGGGAGCTCCTTGGCGATCGGCTCGACGAAGCCGCGCACGATCATCGCCATGGCCTCGAACTCGGTGAGTCCGCGGCTCATCAGGTAGAACAGCTGGTCCTCGGAGACCTTGGAGACGGTCGCCTCGTGGCCCATCGACACGTCGTCCTCGCGGACGTCGACGTAGGGGTAGGTGTCCGACCGGGAGATCGTGTCGACGAGCAGAGCGTCGCAGAGGACGTTCGACTTCGCGCCCGGCGCGCCCTCGCCGATCTCGATCAGTCCGCGGTAGGACGTACGGCCGCCGCCCCGGGCCACCGACTTCGAGACGATGTTCGAGGAGGTGTTGGGGGCCATGTGGACCATCTTGGCGCCGGCGTCCTGGTGCTGGCCCTCGCCCGCGAAGGCGATGGACAGGGTCTCGCCCTTGGCGTGCTCGCCCATCAGGTAGACGGCCGGGTACTTCATGGTCACCTTGGAGCCGATGTTGCCGTCGACCCACTCCATGGTCGCGCCCTCGTAGGCCACGGCCCGCTTGGTGACCAGGTTGTAGACGTTGTTCGACCAGTTCTGGATGGTCGTGTAGCGGCAGCGGCCGCCCTTCTTGACGATGATCTCGACCACGGCGCTGTGCAGCGAGTCCGAGGAGTAGATCGGCGCGGTGCAGCCCTCGACGTAGTGGACGTAGGCGTCCTCGTCGACGATGATCAGCGTCCGCTCGAACTGGCCCATGTTCTCCGTGTTGATACGGAAGTAGGCCTGGAGCGGGATGTCCACGTGGACGCCCTTGGGCACGTAGATGAACGAGCCGCCGGACCACACGGCCGAGTTCAGCGAGGCGAACTTGTTGTCGCCGACCGGGATGACGGTGCCGAAGTACTCCTTGAAGAGCTCCGGGTGCTCCTTCAGCGCGGTGTCGGTGTCCAGGAAGATGACGCCCTGCTCCTCCAGGTCCTCGCGGATCTGGTGGTAGACGACCTCGGACTCGTACTGCGCGGCGACACCGGCGACGAGGCGCTGCTTCTCCGCCTCGGGGATGCCGAGCTTGTCGTAGGTGTTCTTGATGTCCTCGGGCAGGTCCTCCCAGGAGGCCGCCTGCTTCTCCGTGGACCGCACGAAGTACTTGATGTTGTCGAAGTCGATGCCCGACAGGTCGGAGCCCCAGTTCGGCATGGGCTTCTTGTCGAAGAGCTTGAGGCCCTTGAGCCTCAGCTTCAGCATCCACTCGGGCTCGTTCTTCTTCTCCGAGATGTCGCGGACGACCGCCTCGGAGAGGCCGCGCTTGGCCGCCGCGCCTGCCGCGTCGGAGTCGGCCCAGCCGAATTCGTACGTACCCAGACCCTCGAGCTCAGGGTGGGCAGTCTCCGTGGGGAGCGTCATGCGGGGTTCCTCCCGGCCGTGCTTGCAGATGCTGAATGGGTGGTCTGTGGGGGTGCCGTGTGGCCACTGCGCGGCACGTATGTCGTGCACACGCCGTCGCCGTGGGCGAGGGTGGCCAGACGCTGCACATGGGTCCCGAGGAGGCTGGAGAAGAATTCCGTCTCCGCCTCGCACAGCTGTGGGAACTGCTCGGCGACGTGGGCCACCGGGCAGTGGTGCTGGCACAGCTGCTCGCCCTGCTGGGGGCCGGGCGCGCTTCGCGCCGTAGCAGCGTACCCGTCGGCCGACAGCGCCTCGGCCAGCGCCTCGGTGCGCCGCCGGGGCTCCGCGGCCTCGACCGCCGCGCGGTACGCCTCGCCGGTCGCGGCCATCCGGGCGCGGGCGAAGGCGATGACCGCCTCGTCCCCTCCGGAGTCGGCGATGAAGCGCAGGGCGTCGGCGGCCAGCTTGTCGTAGGACTGGTCGAAGGCGTCCCGGCCGCAGTCCGTCAGGGCGAACACCTTGGCGGGCCTGCCCCGGGTCCGTGCGCCGTAGACCCGCTGCTCACGGGCCTCCACGACGTTGTCGGAGACGAGGGCGTCGAGGTGGCGGCGGACGGCGGCCTGGGTGAGGCCGAGCCGCCCCGCGAGGTCCGCGACGGTGGAGGGCCCGTGGCCCAGGATGGAGCGCGCGACCCGGTCGCGCGTCGAGCGCTCACCGGTCGCGAGGTCCTCCTGGGGAGCCCGTCCGTCGTTTTTCACAACACCATTGTTGCGTAATTCATTCGGCCCTGACAACCACGGTCCGAAACGATCTACGGTGTGGTTCGTCACTTAGGGTTACCTAATCTGGCCCCGGGGAAGAGGCTCCTCCGTGCCCTGCCTAGACTTCCCTGCCATGGAGAACGAGCCCGTCGTACAGGTCACCGGCCTGGTGAAGCGGTACGGCACGAAGACCGCGGTGAACGGTCTCGACCTGGTCGTCCGGGCGGGCGCGGTGACCGCCGTCCTCGGCCCGAACGGCGCCGGGAAGACCACCACGATCGAGACCTGCGAGGGCTACCGCCGCCCCGACGCGGGCATCGTGCGGGTCCTCGGCCTCGACCCGGTCGCCGACGCGGACCGGCTGCGCCCGCGGATCGGGGTGATGCTCCAGTCCGGCGGCGTCTACTCCGGGGCGCGGGCCGCCGAGATGCTCCGGCACATGGCGAAGCTGCACGCCCATCCGCTCGACGTGGACGCCCTGATCGAGCGCCTCGGCCTCGGCGACTGCGGCCGGACCTCCTACCGGCGGCTCTCAGGCGGCCAGCAGCAGCGGCTCTCCCTGGCCATGGCCGTCGTGGGCCGGCCCGAGCTGCTCTTCCTGGACGAGCCGACCGCGGGGCTGGACCCGCAGGCCCGGCGCGCCACCTGGGAGCTGGTGCGCGAGCTGCGCGCCGACGGGGTCTCCGTGGTGCTGACCACCCACTTCATGGACGAGGCCGAGGCGCTCGCCGACGACGTCGCGATCATCGACGCGGGCCGGGTCATCGCCCGGGGCACCCCCGAGGAGCTGTGCCGGGGCGGCGCGGAGAACACCCTGCGCTTCACCGGCCGTCCGGGGCTCGACCTCGGCTCCCTCGTCAAGGCGCTGCCGGACGGGTCCGGGGCTGCCGAGCCGCTGGCGGGGACGTACCGGATCACCGGGAGCGTCGACCCGCAGCTGCTGGCCACCGTGACGTCCTGGTGCGCCCAGCACGGCGTGATGCCCGAGGGCATCTCCGTCGAGCGGCACACCCTGGAGGACGTCTTCCTCGAACTGACCGGCAAGGAGCTGCGCGCATGAGCGCCGGTACGTACACCCCGCGCCCCGGCGCCGCCCCGCTCCCCCGGATGATCGCCGCGCAGACCGCGCTGGAGACCCGGATGCTGCTGCGCAACGGCGAGCAGCTGCTGCTGACGGTGATCATCCCGGCGCTGCTGCTGGTCCTGTTCAGCGCGGTCGACATCGTGGACACCGGCGCGGGCGCGTCGGTGGACTTCCTGGCGCCGGGCGTCCTGGCGCTGGCCGTGATGTCCACCGCCTTCACCGGCCAGGCCATCGCCACCGGTTTCGAGCGCCGCTACGGGGTCCTCAAGCGGCTCGGGGCCTCCCCGCTGCCGCGCTGGGCGCTGATGACCGCCAAGACGCTGTCGGTGCTGGTCACCGAGGTGCTCCAGATCGTGCTGCTGACGGTCATCGCCTTCGCGCTGGGGTGGTCGCCGCACGGGAACCCGCTCGCCGTGCTGCTGCTCCTGGTCCTGGGGACCGCCGCGTTCTCCGGGCTCGGACTGCTGATGGCCGGCACGCTCAAGGCCGAGGCGACCCTCGCCGCGGCCAACCTGGTCTTCCTGCTGCTGCTGGTCGGCGGCGGGGTCATCGTGCCGTTGGACAAGTTCCCGGACGCCGTGCGGTCGGCGCTGGAGCTGCTGCCCGTCTCCGCGCTCTCCGAGGGTCTGCGGGACGTCCTCCAGCACGGCGCGCCGATGCCGTGGGGCCACGCCGCGATCCTGGTGGTGTGGGCGGTGCTGGGGCTCGGCGCGGCGGCGAGGTTCTTCCGCTGGGAGTAGGACCGGCCCGCCTCTGACCGACCGGTGCGTTCTGGGCCGATCGTGGGGATCTTCGCGGCAAGCGGGTACGAACCCACCCCTCGTGAAATCGTGCACAAGCCCCGTCCTACGATGGTCGGCGTGGAAACCCCCATCTCCCTCATCGCCAAGCGCTGGACGCCGTCCACCCGGATGGTGAAGCGCGCCGCGCTCTCCGCCGTCGGGATGAGCGTCTTCATCATCGTCACGGGCGGGGCCGTCCGGCTCACCGGTTCGGGGCTGGGCTGCGACACCTGGCCCAAGTGCACCGACGACAGCCTGTTCGCCACCCCGGAACAGGGCCTGCACGGCGCGATCGAGTTCGGCAACCGCATGCTGGCCTACGTGCTGTCGGCCGCCGTCGGCTGGGCGATCGTCGCCACCAGCTCGATGAAGCCCCGCCGCCGCAAGCTGACCCGGCTGGCCTGGGCGCAGTTCTGGATCGTCCTGGCCAACGCCGTCCTCGGCGGCATCACCGTCTGGGCGGGCCTCAACCCGTGGACGGTGGCCGGGCACTTCCTGCTCGCCAACCTGCTCCTCGCGGTCGCCGTGATCACCTGGGTGCGCGTCGGCGAGGGTGACGGCCCGCCGCGTCCCCGGACCCCGCTCCCGGTGCGCCGCCTGGCCTGGGCGATCGTCGCGACCACGGTGATCCTGATCGTCCTCGGTACCTCCGTGACCGGCTCCGGCAAGCACGCCGGCGACAGCAGCGACGTGCCCCGCATGCCGTGGGACTGGTCGGCCGCCGCCCACGTCCACGCCATCGCCGCCTGGGTGGTCTGCGCCCTGGCCATCGCGATGTGGCTGGCGCTGCGGGTGGTCGACGCGCCCGCCGACACCCGGGCCCGCGCCCGCGACCTGCTGCTCGTCCTGCTCGCCCAGGGCGCGATCGGCTATGTCCAGTACTTCACCGACGTCCCCGAGCTCCTGGTCGGCATCCACATGTTCGGCTCGTCCATCATGTGGATCGCGGTGCTCCGGCTGGCGCTGAGCATGCGCGAGCGCGGCGAGGAGACGCCCGCTCCGGTGCCCGGCCCGTCCTCCGCCGAGCGGCCGGAGACGGCCCCCGCCCCGGCGGGCTGAGCACCTCCCCGTACGGCGAAGGGGGCGGCGGGCACCATGCCCGCCGCCCCCTTTCGCGTACGCGCGCGGCCCCGGGGTTCAGCTGTCGTTGGAGGGGCCGCCCACCTGGATGCCGGCCATCCGGGACCACTCGTACGGGCCGGTGCGGACCTTGAGTGCGAAGTCGCCGTCGAACTCCTCGTGCATCGTGATCCCGGACTTCGCCGCCGCGCCCTGCGCCACCGCGTAGGTCGGGGCCACGAGGTCGCCCCAGGCGCCGTCCTGGCCGACCAGGACGATGCGGGCGCCCGCCTGGCCGATGTAGGCGAGCTGCCCCTCGGCGCCGCCGTGCCGCTTGGCGAAGGCGCCGATCTCGCGGGCGAGCTTCGCCGCCCTGCGCTCGGCGCGCGCCGCCTTCCTGGCGTCCGTCCGTGAGGTCTGCTCCGTGTCCGCTGCGTCTGCTGCCGTCTCTGCCATGGACAGGATGCTACCGACGGGTAGATGAACTGGCGACGGGCGGGTCGCGTGGCTTGTGCCACGCGACCCGCCCGTCGCCGGAAGCGGAGGCGTCAGCGGAGGAAGGGGTCCACCGCGACGGCGAGGAAGAGCAGGGAGACGTAGGTGATGGACCAGTGGAACAGCCGCATCTCCTTGAGCTTGGCCCCGGTCACCCCGGCCTTGGCCCGGTTCTGCAGCCCGTGGGCCTCCCAGAGCCAGGCGCCGCCGGAGAGCAGCGCCACCGCGGTGTAGAACCAGCCCGTGTAGCCCAGCGGGGTGAGGAGCAGCGAGACCGCGACCATCACCCAGCTGTAGAGGACGATCTGCTTGGCGACCACCCGGTTGGAGGCGATGACCGGCAGCATCGGGACGCCGACCCGGGCGTAGTCGTCCTTGACCTTCATCGACAGCGGCCAGTAGTGCGGCGGCGTCCAGAAGAAGATGACGGCGAAGAGGATGACGGCGGCCCAGGAGACCGTGTTCGTCACCGCCGACCAGCCGATGAGGACCGGCATGCAGCCCGCGATGCCGCCCCAGACGATGTTCTGGGAGGTGCGGCGCTTCAGCAGCATCGTGTAGACGACGACGTAGAACAGCAGTGCGCCGAGCGCCAGTGCGGCCGACAGCCAGTTGACGAGCAGCCCGAACCAGACCGTCGAGACCACCGCGAGGGAGATGCCGAAGGCGAGGCACTCACGCGGCGTGACCATGCCCGTGACCAGCGGGCGCTGGGACGTGCGGTCCATCAGCGCGTCGATGTCGCGGTCGATGTACATGTTGAGCGCGTTCGCGCCGCCGGCGGAGAGATATCCCCCGATGGTGGTGGTGAGAACGAGCCACAGATCGGGTACACCCTGAGCGGCCAGGAACATCACCGGAACGGTGGTGATGAGCAGCAGCTCGATGATCCGTGGCTTGGTAAGCGCCACGAATGCCTTGACGCGGGCCCCGAGCGGGCGATGGCCCCCTGGGCTGGGAGTCAAGGCGACCCCTGCGGGTCGGGACTCGACGGCCGTCACGCACACCCCTGACAGAGAAATCCCAGCAAGCTCCGGGCCGGTGGGGCCCGGTGAAGACTTGCGCGAACTCGACCACTCTAGACGTTGGGGATACGCCCTCCTTCGCGGGGGTGGGGTCGTGTTGGGGGTGACTGTCCGCCGGATGCGCGTTCCGCCGGGAGGCGAACTCCGTACGCCGCCCACACCCTGGAAAGCACACGGAAACCGTGCCTGTCGACGGGGGTAGGCTCGACAGCGCCCGGTGCGGTAACAGTCACCGGTTTACGACAGTGGAGAGGAGCCCTGACTCAGGGTGAGCATCAAGCCGACCACCACAGACCTCCAGTGGACCGATGTGGACCAGCGGGCCGTGGACACCGCCCGTGTTCTCGCCGCGGACGCCGTACAGAAAGTCGGAAACGGCCACCCGGGCACGGCGATGAGCCTCGCGCCTGCCGCCTACACCCTCTTCCAGAAGGTGATGCGGCACGACCCCGCGGACGCCGAGTGGACCGGCCGCGACCGGTTCGTCCTCTCCGCAGGGCACTCCAGCCTGACCCTCTACATCCAGCTCTACCTGGCCGGCTACGGCCTGGAGCTGGACGACCTGAAGGCCTTCCGCACCTGGGGCTCGAAGACCCCGGGCCACCCGGAGTACGGCCACACCACCGGCGTCGAGACCACGACCGGCCCGCTCGGCCAGGGCGTCGCCAACGCGGTGGGCATGGCGATGGCCGCCCGCTACGAGCGCGGCCTGTTCGACCCCGAGGCGGCCCCCGGCACCTCCCCCTTCGACCACATGGTGTGGGTCATCGCGGGTGACGGCTGCCTCCAGGAGGGCATCTCGGCCGAGGCGTCCTCGCTCGCCGGCCACCAGAAGCTGGGCAACCTGGTCCTCCTCTGGGACGACAACCACATCTCCATCGAGGGCGACACGGAGACCGCGGTCTCCGAGGACACCCTCAAGCGGTACGAGGCGTACGGCTGGCACGTCCAGCGCGTCGACCAGCTGCCCAGCGGCGACCTCGACCCGGCGGGGCTGTACGCGGCGCTGCAGGCGGCCAAGGCCGAGACCGAGCGCCCCTCGTTCATCGCGGCCCGCTCGATCATCGCCTGGCCCGCCCCGAACGCGCAGAACACCGAGGCCGCGCACGGCTCGGCGCTCGGCGACGACGAGGTCGCGGCGACCAAGCGGGTCCTCGGCTTCGACCCGGAGCAGGCCTTCGAGGTCTCCGACGAGGTCATCGGCCACACCCGCGAGGCCCTGGACCGCGGCCGCGAGGCCCGCGCCGAGTGGGACAAGGCGTTCGCCGCGTGGCGCACGGCCAACCCGGAGCGCGCCGCCGCGTTCGACCGGATCTCCGCGGGCGAGCTGCCCGAGGGCTGGGAGGAAAAGCTCCCCGTCTTCGAGCCCGGCAAGTCCCTGGCCACCCGCGCCGCCTCCGGCAAGGTGCTCCAGGCCCTCGGCGAGACCGTGCCCGAGCTGTGGGGCGGCTCCGCCGACCTGGCCGGCTCGAACAACACCACGATCGACACGACGTCGTCGTTCCTCCCCGCGGGCAACCCGCTGCCGGAGGCCGACCCGTACGGCCGGACGATCCACTTCGGCATCCGCGAGCACGCCATGGCCGCCGCCATGAACGGCATCGCGCTGCACGGCAACACGCGTATCTACGGCGGCACCTTCCTGGTGTTCTCCGACTACATGCGCAACGCGGTGCGGCTCTCCGCGCTGATGCACCTGCCGGTGACGTACGTGTGGACGCACGACTCGATCGGCCTCGGCGAGGACGGCCCGACCCACCAGCCGGTCGAGCACCTGGCCTCGCTGCGCGCCATCCCGGGCCTGAGCATCGTGCGCCCGGCCGACGCCAACGAGACCGCCATCGCCTGGCGCGAGATCCTGCGCCGCTACACCAAGGTGTTCGGCAAGGGCACCCCGCACGGTCTGGCGCTGACCCGCCAGGGCGTGCCGACGTACGAGGCGAACGAGGACGCGGCCAAGGGCGGGTACGTCCTGTTCGAGGCGGAAGGCGGCGAGCCGCAGGTGCTGCTCATCGCGACCGGCTCCGAGGTGCACGTCGCCGTCGAGGCGCGCGAGCAGCTCCAGGCCGCCGGTGTGCCGACGCGCGTGGTCTCGATGCCGTCCGTCGAGTGGTTCGAGGAGCAGGATCAGGGTTACAAGGACAGCGTCCTGCCGCCGTCGGTGAAGGCGCGGGTCGCCGTCGAGGCCGGTATCGGCCTCACCTGGTACCGGTACGTGGGCGACGCGGGCCGGATCGTCTCGCTGGAGCATTTCGGGGCCTCGGCGGACGCCAAGGTGCTGTTCCGCGAGTTCGGCTTCACGCCCGAGCACGTGGCCGCCGCGGCGCGGGAATCTCTCGACGCCGCCGCACGCTGACGCCGGTAGACACCACTAGTAGGAGATGCAACTCATGACAGACGCACTCAAGCGCCTCTCCGACGAGGGCGTGGCGATCTGGCTCGACGATCTGTCGCGCAAGCGGATCACGTCCGGCAACCTGGCCGAGCTGATCGACCAGAGCCACGTCGTCGGCGTCACCACCAACCCGTCGATCTTCCAGAAGGCGATCTCGCAGGGCGACGGCTACGAGCAGCAGCTCACCGACCTCGCCGCCCGCAAGGTCACCGTCGAGGAAGCGGTCCGCATGATCACGACGGCGGACGTCCGCGACGCCGCCGACATCCTGCGGCCGGTCTTCGACGCGACCGACGGCCAGGACGGCCGGGTCTCCATCGAGGTGGACCCGCGCCTGGCCCACAACACCCTGGCCACCGTCGCCGAGGCCAAGCAGCTGGCCTGGCTGGTGGACCGGCCGAACACGCTCATCAAGATCCCGGCCACCGAGGCAGGCCTCCCGGCGATCACCGAGACGATCGGCCGGGGCATCAGCGTCAACGTGACACTGATCTTCTCGCTGGAGCGCTACCGCGCGGTCATGGACGCCTACCTGGCGGGCCTGGAGAAGGCCAAGGCCGCGGGCCTGGACCTCTCCACGATCCACTCGGTGGCCTCGTTCTTCGTCTCCCGCGTGGACACCGAGATCGACAAGCGCCTGGACGCGATCGGCTCCGACGAGGCGAAGGTCGCCAAGGGCAAGTCCGCCCTGGCCAACGCGCGCCTGGCCTACGAGGCGTACGAGGAGGTCTTCTCCTCCGACCGCTGGGCGGCTCTGGACAAGGCGCAGGCCAACAAGCAGCGTCCGCTGTGGGCCTCGACCGGTGTCAAGGACCCGTCGCTGAAGGACACCCTGTACGTCGACGACCTGGTGGCGCCGAACACGGTCAACACCATGCCGGAGGCGACCCTGGAAGCGGTGGCCGACCACGGCGAGATCACCGGCAACACCGTCGCCGGCGGCTACGACCGGGCGCGCGCCGACCTCGACGCCATCAAGAAGCTCGGCATCTCGTACGACGAGGTCGTGCAGCTGCTGGAGGACGAGGGCGTCGAGAAGTTCGAGGCGTCCTGGAACGACCTGCTCAAGTCGACCGAGGCGGAGCTGTCGCGCCTCGCCCCCTCGGAGGGCTGACCACTTTGTCTGCTGTTCCCGGAGCCAACCCGCTCCGTGACGCACAGGACCGACGGCTCCCGCGTATCGCGGGGCCGTCGGGCCTGGTCATCTTTGGCGTCACGGGCGATTTGTCCCGTAAAAAGCTGATGCCCGCCGTCTACGACCTGGCCAACCGCGGCCTGCTGCCGCCGGGCTTCTCGCTCATCGGCTTCGCGCGCCGCGACTGGGAGGACGAGGACTTCGCCCAGGTCGTCCACGACGCCGTCAAGGAGCACGCGCGCACGCCGTTCCGCGAGGAGGTCTGGCAGCAGCTCATCCAGGGGATGCGCTTCGTCCAGGGCAACTTCGACGACGACGAGGCGTTCGAGACGCTCAAGGCCACCATCCAGGAGCTGGACCAGGCGCAGGGCACCGGCGGCAACTACGCCTTCTACCTGTCCGTGCCGCCGAAGTTCTTCCCCAAGGTCGTCCAGCAGCTCAAGAAGCACGGCCTGGCGGACCAGAAGGAGGGCTCCTGGCGGCGCGCCGTCATCGAGAAGCCCTTCGGCCACGACCTGGCCAGCGCGCAGGAGCTCAACCAGCTCGTGCACGACGTCTTCCCGCCCAACGAGGTCTTCCGGATCGACCACTACCTGGGCAAGGAGACGGTCCAGAACATCCTGGCGCTGCGGTTCGCCAACACGATGTTCGAGCCCATCTGGAACCGGTCCTACGTCGACCACGTCCAGATCACGATGGCCGAGGACATCGGCATCGGCGGCCGGGCCGGCTACTACGACGGCATCGGCGCCGCCCGCGACGTCATCCAGAACCACCTGCTCCAGCTGCTGGCGCTGACCGCGATGGAGGAGCCCGGCTCCTTCCACCCGAAGGCCCTGGTCGCCGAGAAGCTCAAGGTGCTCACCGCCGTCGAGCTGCCCGAGGACCTGGGCCTGCACACCGTGCGCGCCCAGTACGAGCACGCCTGGCAGGGCGGGCAGGAGGTCCTCGGCTACTGCGAGGAGGACGGCATCGACCCCAAGTCGACGACCGACACCTACGCGGCGATCAAGCTGACGATCAACAACCGCCGCTGGGCGGGCGTCCCGTTCTACCTCCGTACCGGCAAGCGGCTCGGCCGCCGGGTCACGGAGATCGCGGTCGTCTTCAAGCGCGCGCCCTACCTGCCCTTCGAGTCGGGCGCGACCGAGGAGCTGGGCGGCAACGCCCTGGTCATCCGGGTCCAGCCGGACGAGGGCGTCACCGTGCGCTTCGGCTCCAAGGTGCCGGGCACCTCGATGGAGGTCCGGGACGTCACGATGGACTTCGCGTACGGCGAGTCGTTCACGGAGTCCAGCCCGGAGGCGTACGAGCGGCTCCTCCTGGACGTCCTGCTCGGCGACGCCAACCTCTTCCCGCGCCACCAGGAGGTCGAACTCTCCTGGACGATCCTCGACCCGATCGAGGAGTACTGGGCCGAGCACGGCAAGCCGGCGAAGTACCCGGCGGGCACCTGGGGCCCGGCGGAGGCCGACGAGATGCTCGCACGTGACGGACGGAGCTGGAGGCGGCCATGAAGATCGATCTCACGGAAACCACATCCAGCAAGATCAACCAGGCGCTGGTCTCGGCCCGTCGGGCGATCGGCACCCCCGCCATCGGCATGGTGCTCACGCTGGTCGTCGTCACCGACGAGGAGAACGCGTACGACGCGCTCAAGTCGGCCGGTGATGCCTCCCGCGAGCACCCCTCGCGGATCATCGCGGTGATCAAGCGGGTCAGCCGCTCCCCGCGGGCCCGCCGCGACGCCCGGCTCGACGCCGAGGTCCGGGTCGGTTCCGACGCGGGCACCGGCGAGACCGTGGTGCTGCGGCTCCACGGCGAGCTGGCCAACCACGCCCAGTCGGTCGTCCTGCCGCTGCTGCTGCCGGACGCCCCGGTCGTGGTGTGGTGGCCCGAGGACGCGCCCTCCGACCCGGCGAAGGACCCGCTCGGGGCGCTGGCCCAGCGGCGGATCACCGACACCTACTCGGCGGAGCTGCCGCTGGAGGAGCTGGCGGTGCGGGCGGCGACGTACAGCCCCGGCGACACGGACCTGGCCTGGACCCGGATCACCCCGTGGCGTTCGATGCTGGCCGCCGCGCTGGACCAGCAGCCGGCCGAGGTCATCGGCGCGACCGTCGAGGGCGAGAGCGACAACCCGAGCTGCGAGCTGCTCGCCATGTGGCTCGCGGACCGGCTCGACGTACCGGTGGAGCGCACCATCTCCGAAGGCCCCGGTCTCACGGCGGTCCGGATGGAGACGAAGAACGGCGTCATCGTCCTGGACCGGGCCGACGGTTCGCTGGCCACGCTCTCCATGCAGAACCAGCCGGACCGGGCGGTGGCGCTCAAGCGGCGTGACACCGCCGAGCTGCTGGCGGAGGAGCTGCGCCGGCTCGACCCGGACAACACCTACGCCTCGGCGGTGAAGTTCGGCGTGGACCGGCTGCACGCGGGCGGCGAGGTCAAGGCCGCGCCGATCGAGGGACCGGTGGAGAAGGCGGACAAGGCGGCCGAGGCCAAGGCCCCGGCCGCGAAGAAGGCCCCGGCCAAGAAGGCGGCGTCGAAGTGACCCCTCCCCAACTGGTCGTCCACCGCGACAAGGAGCTGATGGCCCAGGCCGCGGCGGCCCGGCTGATCACGAAGATCGTGGACGCCCAGGCGTCCCGGGGCCACGCCTCGGTGGTGCTGACCGGCGGGCGCAACGGCAACGGCCTGCTGGCCGCCCTCGCCGCCGCGCCCGCCCGGGACGCGGTCGACTGGTCGCGCCTGGACCTGTGGTGGGGCGACGAGCGGTTCCTGCCCGAGGGCGACCCGGAGCGCAATGTCACCCAGGCCCGTGAGGCGCTGCTCGACGCGGTGCCGCTGGACCCGGCGCGGGTGCACGCGATGCCAGCGTCCGACGGTCCGTACGGCGACGACGCGGACACGGCGGCGGCCGCCTACGCGGCGGAGCTGGCCGAGGCGGCGGAGCCCGAGGACCACGGGCCGGTGCCCGCGTTCGACGTGCTGATGCTGGGCGTCGGCCCGGACACGCATGTGGCCTCGCTCTTCCCGGAGCTGCCCGCGGTACGGGAGACCGAGCGCACCGTGGTCGGTGTGCACGGGGCGCCCAAGCCGCCGCCGGTCCGGATCTCGCTCACCCTGCCCGCGATCCGCGCGGCGCGCGAGGTGTGGCTGCTGGCGGCGGGCGAGGACAAGGCGGAGGCGGCGGCGATCGCGCTGTCCGGCGCCGGGGAGATCCAGGCCCCGGCGGCGGGCGCGTACGGCCGCGGCCGCACGCTGTGGCTGCTGGACGCGGCGGCGGCCTCGCGGCTGCCGCGCGCGCTGTATCCCCCGGCGTCCGCCTGATCGGCGGAACACCCCCCGAAGGCCCGGCCCGCTCTTCCCGAGCGGGCCGGGCCTTCGGCGTGAAAGGCTCACGCCCATGGTGCATATCGGAACCGTGGTGATGGGTGCGACGGACGTGGCGCGGGCCGCCGCCTTCTGGAAGGCGGCGCTCACCTACACCGAGCGCGAGCCGGGGACGGACGGCTGGGTGGTGCTGGTCCCGGTCGAGGGTCCGGGCGTCGGCGTGGCTCTGGGGCGCTCCACGTCCCCGGTGCAGGAGGTCCCCCGGGTCCACCTCGACCTCTACTCCGACACCCAGGAGGCCGAGGTGGAGCGGCTGATCGGGCTCGGGGCGACCAGGGTCGCGTGGGACCTGTACCCGCCGGACCCGGACTTCGTGGTCCTCGCCGACCCCGAGGGCAACCGCTTCTGCGTCATCGACACGACGCACGGCGGCTGAGGACGGGCCGGGCCCGGGGCGTTTCCCGGGGAATGCCCCGGGCACGGCTCCAGCAGCCCCGGTACGGGCCCGGCGGGCCGGGTCAGAGGACGACCTGGTCCGTTCCCTGCTCCAGCTTCGTGATCGCGGCCCGGCAGGCGCCGACGAAGCGGTCGAAGACCGGGGTGGTGCTGCCGGCCCGGCCCGCACGGGTGTTGTCGGTGAACATGGCGGCGCGCAGCTCCGTGGTGAGCTCCAGTTGGCCGCCCTTGGCCAGCATGGTGCGGTTGACCGGGTTGGCCGGATTGACCCCGGCCAGGTCGGGCGTCTCGTCGCCGTCGCGCCAGGCGATGCCGACCGCGTCGAACTCGGCCTTGAGCAGGGTCCTGAAGCGGATGTTCAGGCCCCCGACGACGACCGCCTGCGGGACGGTGCCCGCCTGGGCCGCCGTACAGCCGTGCAGGCTCAGGACGTTGAGGCTGCTCGCGGCCATGGAGAGGGCGACGTGGTCGTCGCAGTTCTTCGCGGTGACGTGGAGGTCCCGGTTGCCGGAGGCGCGCAGCCCCTCGAACATCCAGTAGTCGAAGACCCCGTGGCCGTCCGTCAGCGGGGCGAGGGTGGCCGGGTGGTAGCCGGCGATGGCGAGGCAGAGCTCGGAGGTGCCGACCTCGATGCCGCCGCCGTGCAGGGCCATGACGGTGGTCCGGTTGTACGGGAACCTCTGCGGGAGCGAGTGGTCGACGTACTCGTGTCTGCGGTAGCGGCGGGCGAATTCGACGCCCTCCTGGCCGGCGAGCTTCTTGTAGAGGTCGGTGTTGGAGGCGTAGACGTCCAGGTCACCCGTGGCGTGGGCGTCGGTCGCGGTGAGCGTGGTCAGCAGGGGCCCGCTGACGGCCGCGGTGGCGAGGGCGGTGAGGACGGTACGGCGGCTGGTGGAGTTCATGATCGATATCGTCGCCGTCCCGGGCCCGGCTGCCCAGGGGGTCTCCTGTGCCGTCCGTCACGGTCCCGAGGACGGCGCCCCGCGCTCCAGGAACGGCTCCAGCAGCCCCGGTACGGCCTCGGCGGCGAAGGTCAGGCCCTCGGACGCGTCGGCGTCGTACGCGGTGTACGCGCCGCCGCCCGCCGCCGTGGTGGCCGTGACGCTCAGCAGTCCGGCGCGGCGCTGGAACACCGACTGCTTGACCGTCCAGCCGATCACCCCGGCCCGTTCGAGCGCGGCCGTCGAGCGGCGGACCGTACCGGAGCGGGTGACCAGGTAGCGGCCGGAGAGCGCGTGGCCGAGCCCCCGGTACGCGTCCAGGGCGAGCACCACCGCCACGGGGACGGCCACCGCCGCGCAGCCGAGCGCGATCCACAGCAGTACGGGGGTGAGCAGCGCGCCGAGCAGGGCCAGGAGCAGGACCGGGCCGAGGGCCGCGGCGAGCGCCCAGCGCAGCCGGCGGCCCCGGGCGGCGCGCGGGTGCGGGGTGAGCGCCGCGCCGGTCGGGGCGACCGCCTCGCGCAGGACGTCGGCGGCGACGACGTCCGCCCGCTTCCTGGGCGCGGCCGGCAGCAGGGTGTTGTGGTCGGCGTTCCTGGCCTCGTGGTCCTTGGCGAGGCCCGTGGTGACGGCGTCGAGGCGGGCCGCGCCGAACAGCCGGACGCCCAGCGGTTCGACCAGGTCGACGCCGCGCAGCCGGGCCTCCTCGACGGAGATGGACCGCGAGGTGAACAGTCCGCGCCGGACCCGCAGGGTGCCGCCGGGCTCGCGCTCCAGGCGGTAGTTCCACCACATCTCGATCCAGAGGCCGAGCGCGCCGACGACGCCGGAGACCAGGGCGGCGAGGACCAGGGCGACGATCGTCCAGAGCAGCGGCGTCTCGCGGAAGCGGTCACCGATCCACGCGATGACGTCGGCCCGGGCGCCGACCCAGTCGCTGACCTGGAGCACGGCGCCGGCGGCGGCCCCGCCGAGCATGGGGGCGACGAAGGAGACCGGGGCGTAGCGGATCCAGCGGGGGTCGAGGACGGCCAGCTCGCCCTCGCGGTGGACGCCCGCCGGCGCGGTGACGGCGCGCTCCAGCAGGACGCGGCGCAGCCGTTCGCCCTCGGCGCGGGTGACCGGGTCCAGTTCGAGGGTGGACTCCGAGCCCTGTTCGCCGGTGCCGATCCGGACGGTGACCAGGCCGAGGAGGCGCAGCATCGGGTTGGCGGTGAGGTCGACGGTGCGGATGCGGCCGCGGGCCAGGGAGCGGCGCTTGACGATCAGGAGGCCGGTGTGGAGGTCGACGCGCTCCGGACCGATCCGGTAGCGGGTGCGGTGCCAGCGGACCCGGTCGGCGCCCGCCGCCGCCCCGATCACCAGGACGGCGGCGGCGAGCACCCAGAGCACGGCGGCCGGGAGGCCGAGCCATCCGGCCAGGCCGAGCGTCGTGGGGACGGCCGCGCCCGCGACGACCCCGGCCACGACGAGGGCGGTGACCAGGACCGTACGGGGGTCGAGGCGGTGCCAGTCGGCGGGCGGGGCGGCGGTGCTCATGTGGCGTCGCCGGGGGTGTCGCGGGTGATGCGGGTGAGCCGCCGGGCGAGGTCGGCGGCCACCTCGTGGTCCAGCCCCTCGATCCGTACGGCGCCCTTGGCTGAGGCGGTGGTGACGGTGACCGTGGCCAGCCGGAAGAGCTGCTCCAGCGGGCCCCGTACGGTGTCCACGGTCTGGATCCGGGACATCGGGGCGATCCGCCACTCCTGCCGGAAGTACCCGGTGCGGACGTAGACCGCCTCCTCGGTGATCTCCCACCGGTGCGTGCGGAACCACCACAGGGGGAGGAGGACGGCGGTGGCCGTGCCCGCCGCGGCCAGGACCGCGGCGGGCAGCAGCAGCCAGAACCGGGCGGGCGCGATCAGCGCGCCCAGGACCACGAGCGGTACGACGGGCGCGGCCGTCAGCAGCAGCCACTGGGTCCGCCACCAGCCGACGGCGCGGCCGTCCAGCGTGTTGCGCGGCGGCCGCAGCCGTACCGCCGTCCCCTCCCCCTCGGTCATCGGGTCAGCGCCCCCGCAGCGTGCGGTAGGCGTCGACCAGGGCCGCGGTGGAGCTGTCGAGCTGCTCGTCGGCGCCGGCCGCCGTGCCCTCCCCGGTCAGCAGCGGTTCGATCTTCTTGGCGAGGACCTTGCCGAGTTCGACGCCCCACTGGTCGAAGGAGTCGATGTTCCAGACGGCGCCCTGGACGAAGACCTTGTGCTCGTACAGCGCGATGAGCTGGCCGAGGACCGAGGGCGTCAGCTTGTCGGCGAGGATCGTCGTCGTGGGGTGGTTGCCCCGGAACGTCTTGTGCGGGACCAGTTCCTCGGGCACGCCCTCGGCCCGGACCTCCTCGGGCGTCTTGCCGAAGGCGAGGGCCTGGGTCTGCGCGAAGAAGTTGGCCATCAGCAGGTCGTGCTGGGCGATCAATCCGGGCAGCAGGTCGTGGACGGGGGCGGCGAAGCCGATGAAGTCCGCCGGGACCAGCTTGGTGCCCTGGTGGATCAACTGGTAGTACGCGTGCTGCCCGTTGGTGCCGGGGGTGCCCCAGACGACCGGCCCGGTCTGCCACTCGACGCGGTCGCCCTCGCGGTCGACGGACTTGCCGTTGGACTCCATGTCGAGCTGCTGGAGGTACGCGGTGAACTTGGACAGGTAGTGGCTGTACGGGAGCACCGCGTGCGACTGGGCGTCGAAGAAGTTGCCGTACCAGACGCCGAGGAGGCCCATCAGGAGCGGGGCGTTCTCCTCGGCGGGGGCGGTGCGGAAGTGCTCGTCGACGAGGTGGAAGCCCTCCAGCATCTCGCGGAAGCGGTCCGGGCCGATGGCGACCATCAGGGAGAGGCCGATCGCGGAGTCGTAGCTGTAGCGGCCGCCGACCCAGTCCCAGAACTCGAACATGTTGGCCGTGTCGATGCCGAACTCCTCGACCTTCTCGGCATTGGTCGACAGGGCCACGAAATGCTTCGCGACGGCGTCCTGACCGGCCCTCAGCTCGGTCAGCAGCCAGTCCCGGGCGGAGGTGGCGTTGGTGATGGTCTCGATCGTCGTGAACGTCTTGGACGCGATGACGAACAGCGTCTCGGCCGGGTCGAGGTCTCGGACGGCCTCGTGGAGGTCGGCGCCGTCGACGTTGGAGACGAAGCGGAGGGTGAGGTCGCGGTCCGTGAAGGAGCGCAGCACCTCGTAGGCCATGGCGGGGCCGAGGTCGGAGCCGCCGATGCCGATGTTGACGATGTTCTTGACCGGCTTGCCGGTGTGGCCGGTCCACTCGCCGGCCCGGACCTTGTCCGCGAAGGCGGCCATCTTGTCGAGCACGGCGTGCACGGCGGGCACGACGTTCTCGCCGTCCACCTCGATGACCGCGTCGCGCGGGGCGCGGAGCGCGGTGTGCAGGACAGCCCGGTCCTCGGTGGTGTTGATCTTCTCGCCGCGGAACATGGCGTCCCGCAGCTCCGCTACCCCGGTGGCGGCGGCCAGCTCGCGCAGCAGGCGCAGCGTCTCGTCGGTGACCAGGTGCTTGGAGTAGTCGAGGTGGAGGTCGCCGACCCGCAGGGTGTAGGCGGTGCCCCGGTCGGGCTGCCGCGCGAACAGCTCGCGCAGCTGGGGCGCGCCGAGCTCCTCACGGTGCTTGGCGAGAGCCGTCCACTCGGGCGTCTGGTTGAGCTTGGTTCGGCTTGCTGCGTTCATCCCGGATATCAGCCCACTTCTTCTCGTTGCTCAGCATCCCCGCTGCCCTTCCAACCTAATTGATCGAGGTGGCCGGCGGCGGTGGCGGTGGGCCGGTGGCGCGGGAACGCGACACGGCCGGACACCCGCGGGGGTGTCCGGCCGTGCGAAGGTGGTGGGTGCGGTGCTAGGGCCTGTCTGACCATTCCCGTCGTCGCCCGTAGGGCGGCCGCGCGGCGTCAGGTGCGTGCTCTCGGCGTGCCGCCTCCAGGCCCTCGTACTGGACGTACTCGGGTCTGGGGCCGGTGCGGCGAGAGTGCGTGCATGGCGTCGTGAGGCAGACGGGAATGGTCAGACAGGCCCTAGGAGGCGTCAGATCTCGCCGCGGAGCTTGGCGAGGGCCTCGGCGAGGATGGCCTCGCCGTCCTCGTCGCTGCGCCGCTCGCGTACGTACGCCAGGTGCGTCTTGTACGGCTCGGTGCGCGGCGGGTCGGGCGGGCTGTCCTTGTCCTGGCCGGCCGGGAAGCCGCAGCGTGGGCAGTCCCAGGTGTCCGGCACCTGCGCGTCATGGGCGAAGCTCGGCTGCGTCTCGTGCCCGTTCGAGCACCAGAAGGAGATGCGGAGACGCGGCGCGGACTCGCCCCGCTCGGCCTCCCCCATCGGCCCCGCTCCGACCCGGCTTCCCCGGATCGCGTTGCCACTTGCCACGGTCGTAACTCCCTGCGTGATGGTGCGCGAGCGATGCCCCAGTCTACGTAAGGCCCAACGCGCGTCCAGTGAAAGGAGTTACACGCTCACCGGATGCGCCGGCGGCGCGTCAGCCGTCCAGCTTGATGAGCAGGCCGAGGACGACGATGCACGCGAACCAGATCAGGCCGACCACGACGGTGATCCGGTCGAGGTTGCGCTCGGCGACCGAGGAGCCACCGACGGAGGACTGCATTCCGCCACCGAACATGTCGGAGAGGCCGCCGCCCTTGCCCTTGTGCATGAGCACCAGCAGCATCAGCAGCAGGCTGAAGACGATCAGAGCGATCTGGAACGCCAAAACCACGGCTGGTCCCTACTTTCCGGAATTCTTGACTACTGCGTGTACGTGCACCGGGGGCCGAAGGGCGCTAGCCCCTCCGGCCCCCGCAAGGGTACGACGGATCCGCGCTACCGCATACTCACTGGTCGCGGAAGCGGACGATCTTGACGAACTCGTCGGCGTCCAGTGCCGCGCCGCCCACCAGGGCGCCGTCCACGTCGGGCTGCGCCATGATGGCGGCGACGTTGCCGGACTTCACCGAGCCGCCGTACTGGATGCGGACGGCGTCGGCCAGCTCCCGCGAGTACAGCTCGGCCAGCCGGCCGCGGATCGCGCCGCAGACCTCCTGGGCGTCCTCGGGGGTGGCGACCTCGCCGGTGCCGATGGCCCAGACCGGCTCGTAGGCGATGACGATCGTCTCGGCCTGCTCGGCCGGGACGTCCTTCAGCCCGCCGTCGAGCTGCGCGAGCGTGTACGCGACCTGGTCGCCGGCCTTGCGGACGTCCAGGCCCTCGCCGACGCAGAGGATCGGGGTCAGGCCGTGCTGGTAGGCGGCCTTCACCTTGGCGTTGCAGATCTCGTCGCTCTCGCCGTGGTACTGGCGGCGCTCGCTGTGGCCGACGGCCACGTAGGTGCAGCGCAGCTTGGCGAGCATGGAGCCGGAGATCTCACCGGTGTACGCGCCGGACTCGTGCGCGGAGATGTCCTGGGCGCCGTACTTGATCTTCAGCTTGTCGCCGTCGACCAGGGTCTGTACGGAGCGCAGGTCGGTGAAGGGCGGGAGGACGGCGACCTCGACGTCCTCGTAGTCCTTCTCCGTCAGCGCGAAGGCGAGCTTCTGGACGTGGGCGATGGCCTCGAGGTGGTTGAGGTTCATCTTCCAGTTGCCCGCCATCAGCGGGGTGCGGGTGGTCATGAAAGGTCAGTCCTCCAGTGCGGCGAGCCCGGGAAGCGTCTTGCCCTCGAGGTATTCGAGGCTCGCGCCGCCACCGGTCGAAATGTGTCCGAAAGCATTCTCGTCGAAGCCCAGGATGCGGACGGCCGCGGCGGAGTCGCCGCCGCCGACGACGCTGAATCCCGGGGAGTCGACGAGCGCCTGGGCGACCGCGCGGGTGCCGTCGGCGAAGTCGGGGTGCTCGAAGACGCCCATCGGGCCGTTCCAGAAGACGGTGGCCGCGTCGGCGAGCTTCGAGGCGTAGAGCTTGTTGGTCTCGGGCCCGTTGTCCAGCCCCATCTGGCCGGCCGGCATGGCGTCGGCGGCGACGGTGGTGGGGTGGGCCGGGGCCTTGGTCTTGAGGTCCGGGAAGGACGGGGCGACCACGACGTCGACGGGGAGGACGAACTCCACGCCCTTCTCCTCGGCGCGCCGCAGGTACTCCTGGACGGCCGGAATCTGGTCCTCCTGGAGCAGCGAGCTGCCGACCTCGTGCCCCTGGGCCTTGAGGAAGGTGTACGCCATGCCGCCGCCGATGAGGATGCGGTCGGCGCGCTCCAGCAGGTGGTCGATCACGCCGAGCTTGTCGGAGACCTTGGCGCCGCCGAGCACGACCGCGTAGGGCCGCTCGACGTCGGTGGTCAGCTTCTTGAGGACGCCGACCTCGGTGGCGATCAGGTAGCCCGCGTAGTGCGGGAGCCTGGCCGGGAGGTCGTAGACCGAGGCGTGCTTGCGGTGCACCGCGCCGAAGCCGTCGCCCACGTAGACGTCGGCCAGTTCGGCCAGCCGGTCCGCGAAGGCGCCGCGCTCGGCGTCGTCCTTGGAGGTCTCGCCGGGGTTGAAGCGGAGGTTCTCGACGACGGCGACCTGGCCGTCGGCGAGACCGGCGACCGTGGCGGTGGCGGACTCGCCGACCGTGTCCGTCGCGAAGGCGACGTCGGCGCCGAGGAGTTCGCCCAGGCGGGTCGCGGCGGGCTCCAGCGAGAACGCCGGGTCCGGGGCGCCCTTGGGGCGGCCGAGGTGGGAGGCGACGACGACCCGCGCGCCGGCCTCGGCGAGCTTGGCGATCGTCGGGACGACGGCGCGGATGCGGCCGTCGTCGGTGATCGTGGTGCCGTCGAGCGGCACGTTGAGGTCGGCGCGGACGAATACCCGCTTGCCCGCGACCCCTTCGGCGAGAAGTTCGTCGATCGTCTTCATCTGGTCTTCCGTAGCTCCTTGCAGGGACGGATGAACATGCTAGGAGGCTCGACCGGCGCGTCATTGCGCCGGTCGAGCCTCCTACTCACATCGATGTGCCGGCCGGCCCGAGGGTCAGAGCTGCTCGCCGACGAAGACCGTGAGGTCGACGAGGCGGTTGGAGTAGCCCCACTCGTTGTCGTACCAGCCGAGGATCTTCACCGACGTCCCCTCCTGGACCATGGTCATGGCGGAGTCGAAGGTGCAGGACGACGGGTCGCCGACGATGTCCGAGGAGACGATCGGGTCCTCGGTGTACGTCAGGAAGCCCTTGAGGGCGCCGTCGTCGGCGGCCTTCTTGAACGCGGCGTTGACCTCGTCCTTGGTGACCTCGCGCGACAGGGTGACGACGAGGTCGGTGGCGGAGCCGGTCGGGACCGGGACGCGCATCGCGATGCCGTCGAGCTTGCCCTTGAGCTGCGGGAGCACCAGGGCGGTGGCCTTCGCGGCGCCCGTGGTGGTCGGGATGATGTTCTCGGCCGCGGCGCGGGCGCGACGCAGGTCCTTGTGCGGGAAGTCCAGGATGCGCTGGTCGTTGGTGTACGCGTGGACCGTCGTCATCAGACCCTTGACGATGCCGAAGTTCTCGTCGAGGACCTTGGCCATCGGCGCCACGCAGTTGGTGGTGCAGGAGGCGTTGGAGATGACGTTGTGCTGGGCCGGGTCGTACTCGTCCTGGTTGACGCCCATCACGATGGTGATGTCCTCGTCCTTGGCCGGAGCCGAGATGAGGACCTTCTTGGCGCCGCCCGCGATGTGCTTCTCGGCGTCGGCCTTCTTGGTGAAGATGCCGGTCGACTCGATGACGATGTCGACGCCCAGCTCACCCCAGGGGATGTCGGCCGGGTTGCGCTCGGAGAGCACCTTGACGGTGTGACCATCGACGGTGATGGTGTCGGCGGTGTGGCTGACCTCTGCCTTGAGACGACCCAGGATGGTGTCGTACTTCAGCAGGTGGGCCGTGGTCGCAGTGTCACCCAGGTCGTTGACAGCCACGATCTCGATGTCCGCACCCTGCTCGAGCAGCGCGCGGAAGTAGTTGCGACCGATGCGGCCGAAGCCGTTGATGCCTACGCGGATCGTCACGAACCGATCTCCTCGTTAGGTACGCCGGTTTTCGACGCCGGCGAGTTGTATAGGGATGTCCCCGACCGCTTCCGACCCTACCTCTCCGGGGGCCGGGAGGTGACATCGAGAGGGCCTCTCCGCGCCACCGGATACGGCCGGAGGCCCGTACTCGCCAGTAGGAGCACGGGCCTCCGTTTCGCCGGGAAGGACCGGGGTCACGACGGGCCGGGACCGAGGTCGTGACCGGCCGGGACCAACGTCCCCCGCTCGCGCCGGAGTCGGCGGGCGGCCGCCGTCCGGCGGTCCGGGAGCGCTCCCTCAGCCGACCAGCCCGTCGGCCAGCTCCTCGCTCATCTCCTCGCTGAGGGTCGACTCGGTCCCGGGGATGCCGAGGTCCTGGGCCCGCTTGTCGGCCATCGCCAGCAGCCGGCGGATGCGGCCGGCGACCGCGTCCTTGGTCAGCGGCGGGTCGGCGAGCGCGCCCAGCTCCTCCAGCGACGCCTGCTTGTGCTCCATGCGCAGCCGCCCCGCGGCGGCGAGGTGCTCGGGAACCTCCTCGCCGAGGATCTCCAGCGCTCGGCCCACCCGGGCCCCGGCGGCGACCGCGGCGCGGGCCGAGCGGCGCAGGTTGGCGTCGTCGAAGTTGGCGAGCCGGTTGGCCGTGGCGCGGACCTCGCGGCGCATCCGCCGCTCCTCCCAGGCGAGCACCGCGTCGTGCGCGCCGAGCCGGGTCAGCAGGGCGCCGATCGCGTCGCCGTCGCGGACCACGACCCGGTCCACGCCGCGCACCTCGCGCGCCTTGGCGGCGATGGAGAGCCGGCGGGCCGCGCCGACGAGGGCCAGGGCCGCCTCCGGGCCCGGGCAGGTGACCTCCAGCGAGGAGGAGCGGCCGGGCTCGGTGAGCGAGCCGTGGGCGAGGAACGCGCCGCGCCAGGCCGCCTCGGCGTCGCAGGTGGCCCCCGAGACCACCTGCGGGGGCAGGCCCCGGATCGGGCGGCCGCGGCCGTCGACCAGCCCGGTCTGGCGGGCGAGCTGGTCGCCGCCCGCCACCACCCGTACGACGTAGCGCGAGCCGCGCCGCAGTCCGCCGGGGGCCATCACGATCAGCTCCGAGCTGTGCCCGAAGATCTCCAGGATGTCGCGCTTGAGGCGGCGGGCGGCGTTGCCGGTGTCCAGCTCCGCCTCGATCACAATCCGGCCGCTCACCAGGTGCAGCCCGCCCGCGAACCGAAGAATCGCCGAGACCTCCGCCTTCCTGCAGCAGGTCCGGGTGACGGGAAGATGAGAGATTTCGTTCTTCACCGCTGGCGTCATCGCCATGGGCCGATCCTTCCATGCATCCGAAAAATACGGTCGTACGCGGCGGCCAACAGCTCCTGATCATGGACCGGAACGCCGTCGGGCGATGCCACCGGCGCCAGCTCGACCGCGGCCCCGAGCCGCTGGGCCGCGTCGGCCAGGGAGTCACGATCGGGCACGGCGGCCTCATCGGCCAGCACCACGTCCAAGGCGAGTTTAGGGGCGTGTCGCCCCAAAACCTCCAAATGACGCTGCGGTGAGAAGCCTTCTGTTTCACCGGGCTGCGGGGCGAGGTTCAGCGAGAGGACCTTGCGGGCCTTGGTGGTCACCAGGGCGTCGAGCAGTTCGGGCACGAGGAGGTGCGGGATCACGGAGGAGAACCAGGAGCCGGGGCCGAGCACCACCCAGTCGGCGTCCAGGACCGCCTCGACGGCCTCCGGAACGGCCGGCGGGTCGGGCGGGACCACGTGCACGGACTGCACCTCGCCGGGGGTGAGGGCCACGGTGGCCTGGCCGCGCACGGTGACGATCGCGTCGGGCAGCTCCGGGTCGTGGCCCTTGACGAGCGCCTGGAGCTCCAGCGGGACCGCCGACATCGGCAGCACCCGGCCGTTCGCGCCGAGCAGCTTGCCGACCAGGTCGAGCGCCTGGACGTGGTCCCCGAGCTGCTCCCAGAGGGCGACGATCAGCAGATTGCCGACCGCGTGCCCGTGGAGCTCGCCCCGCGACTCGAAGCGGTGCTGGACGACCCGGGACCAGGTGCGGCCCCAGTCGTCGTCGCCGCACAGCGCGGCGAGCGCCTTGCGCAGGTCGCCGGGGGGCAGCACGCCCAGCTCCTCGCGCAGCCGGCCGCTGGAGCCGCCGTCGTCCGCGACGGTCACCACGGCCGTGAGGTCGCCGGTGATCCGGCGCAGCGCCGTCAGGGACGCCGAGAGGCCCATGCCGCCGCCGAGTGCGACGACCTTGGGCTGAGCACCGCGTTTGCGGCCGGAGAGCGCCGAGCCGGCGCGGCTCAGGCGCCGCATCCGCAGATTGCGTCCGGTCACTCTCGCCCCATGTCACGGTGAACGAGCACGGTCTCGATGCCCTCGGCGGCGAGGCGCGCGGAGAGCTTCTCGGACATGGCGACGGAGCGGTGCTTGCCGCCGGTGCAGCCGACGGCGATGGTCACGTAGCGCTTGCCCTCGCGGCGGTATCCCGCGGCGATCAGCTGGAGCAGCTCCGTGTACTGGTTGAGGAACTCCTTGGCGCCCGGCTGGTCGAAGACGTAGTCGGACACCTCGGTGTTGACCCCGGTGAAGGGGCGCAGCTCGGGGACCCAGTGCGGGTTGGGCAGGAAGCGGCAGTCCACGACGAGGTCGGCGTCGACGGGCAGGCCGTACTTGTAGCCGAAGGACATCACCGTGGCCCGCAGCTCCGGCTCCGACTCGCCCGCGAACTGGGCGTCCATCTTGGCGCGCAGCTCGTGCACGTTGAGGCTGGAGGTGTCGATGACCAGGTCGGCGTCGCCGCGCAGCTCGCGCAGCAGGTCGCGCTCGGCCGCGATGCCGTCGACGATGCGCCCGTCGCCCTGGAGGGGGTGCGGGCGGCGGACGGACTCGAAGCGGCGGACCAGGGCGTCGTCGGAGGACTCCAGGAAGACGATGCGCCGGGTGACGTGCTTGGCCTCCAGGTCCGCGAGGGACTCGCGGAGGTTGTCGAAGAAGCGGCGTCCGCGCACGTCGACGACGACGGCGATCCGGGCCACGTTGCCCTGCGAGCGGGCGCCCAGCTCGACCATGGTGGGGATCAGGGCGGGCGGCAGGTTGTCGACGACGAACCAGCCGAGGTCCTCCAGACACTTGGCGGCGGTGCTGCGGCCGGCGCCCGACATCCCGGAGATGATCACCAGCTCGGGGATGGCGGCCTCGCCCGTCTCGGCCGGGGTGTTCGTGCTCACGTCTGCTGCTCCGTCTGCTCGTTCTGCGGCGTTCTGTGCGGTCGTACGGCTGTTCTCGGTCATGAGCTGTCCCCGTCGTCCTCTTCGATGATCTCTCCTGTGGCCGTGTTCACGGCAGGCGCCGCGGGAGCGGTCGCGGCGAGGGCGGCGGCCACCGATTCCGCCGTCCTGCGCCCTATCCCGGGAACCTCGCAGATCTGGTCGATCGTCGCCTGCCGGAGCTTCTTCACCGAGCCGAAATGCTTGATCAGGGCCTGCTTGCGGGTCTCGCCGAGGCCGGACACGTCGTCGAGGGGGCTGGAGCGGATCCGCTTGGCGCGTTTGGCCCGCTGGTAGGTGATGGCGAAGCGGTGGGCCTCGTCCCGGATGCGCTGGAGGAGGTAGAGGCCCTCACTGGAGCGGGGCAGGACGACGGGATCGTCGTCGTCCGGCAGCCAGACCTCTTCGAGCCGCTTGGCCAGGCCGCAGACGGCGATGTCGTGAATGCCCAGTTCGTCGAGGGCGCGCTGGGCGGCAGCCACCTGGGGCTGCCCGCCGTCGACGACGACGAGCTGCGGCGGGTAGGCGAACCGCTTGGGGCGGCCGTCCTCCTCCCGGGGGCCGGTCGCGTCGTCCGGGGAGGCGGGGGCGAGGGGCGGCGCCGGGACGGGGCCGGTGGCGGCGGGGCCCTCGGGGGCTGTGGGGGCTGTGGGGGCTGTGGGGGCTGTCAAGCCTGCGGAGGCTGCCGGGCCTTCGAGCGCTCCCGGGCCTCCGGCTGCTTCCGGGACGCCGGGGACGGGGCCGACGGCGGACGGGCCTTCCGCCGTCTCCGGGCTGCCGGGGGCGGGTCCGGCGGCGGGCGGGGCGGCTTCCGTGGCCGGGGCGTCGGACGCGGGCTGCTCGTCCCCCTCCCCCGTGCGCTCCTTCTCCTGGAGGTAGCGCTTGAAGCGGCGGCCGATCACCTCGTGCATCGAGCGGACGTCGTCCTGGCCCTCGAAGCCCTTGATCTGGAAGCGGCGGTACTCGCTCTTGCGGGCCAGCCCGTCCTCGAACACCACCATGGAGGCCACCACGTCGTCGCCCTGGAGATGGGAGATGTCGTAGCACTCGACGCGCAGCGGCGCGGCGTCCAGGCCCAGCGCCTCGGCGATCTCCTCCAGGGCGCGGGAGCGGGTGGTCAGGTCGGAGGCCCGCTTGGTCTTGTGGAGTCCGAGCGCCTGCTGGGCGTTGCGCTGGACGGTGGCCATCAGGTCCTTCTTGTCGCCGCGCTGCGGGATGCGCAGGCTGACCTGGGAGCCACGGCGGTCGGTGAGCCACTGCGAGACGGCGTCCGGGTCCTCGGGCAGGGCGGGGACCAGGACCTCCTTGGGGACGGCGTCGCCGCGCTCCTCCCCGTACAGCTGCTGGAGGGCGTGTTCGACGAGGCCGGAGGTGTCGACCGCCTCGACCTTGTCGGTGACCCAGCCGCGCTGGCCGCGCACCCGGCCGCCGCGCACGTGGAAGATCTGGAGGGCGGCCTCCAGCTCGTCCTCGGCGACGGCGATGAGGTCGGCGTCGGTGGCGTCGGCGAGGACGACCGCGCTCTTCTCCATGGCCCGCTTGAGGGCCCCGGCGTCGTCGCGGAGACGGGCGGCCCGCTCGTACTCCATCTCCTCGGCCGCCTGGGCCATGTCCTTCTCCAGGCGGCGGATGTAGGTGCCGGTGCGGCCGGCCATGAACGCGCAGAAGTCCTCGGCCAGCTCCCGGTGCTCCTCGGGGGTGACCCGGCCGACGCAGGGGGCCGAGCACTTGCCGATGTAGCCGAGGAGGCAGGGGCGGCCGGTGCGCTCGGCGTTCTTGAAGACCCCGGCGGAGCAGGTGCGGACGGGGAAGACCCGCAGCATCAGGTCGACGGTCTCGCGGATCGCCCAGGCGTGGCCGTACGGTCCGAAGTAGCGCACGCCCTTCTTCTTGGCGCCGCGCATGACCTGGACCCGGGGGAACTCCTCGTTGAGCGTGACCGCGAGATACGGATAGCTCTTGTCGTCGCGGTACTTGACGTTGAACCGGGGGTCGAACTCCTTGATCCAGGAGTACTCCAGCTGGAGCGCCTCGACCTCGGTGGAGACGACCGTCCACTCGACGGAGGCGGCCGTGGTGACCATCGTGCGCGTGCGCGGGTGGAGATTGGCCAGGTCCTGGAAGTAGTTGGCCACGCGCTGGCGCAGGTTCTTGGCCTTGCCGACGTAGATCACCCGGCGGTGCTCGTCGCGGAACTTGTAGACCCCCGGGGAGTCGGGGATCTCTCCCGGCTTGGGGCGGTAGCTGGAGGGGTCTGCCATGTCTCACACCCTACTTGCGGGCGGTGACAGCGTGTCGTCCTCATGTGTCGCCGGGGGCGGTGCCGCGCTCCGGGGCGCCGGGGAGGGGTGTGCGCACCCCGGAGCGCGGTCCTGCGGGCCGGTGGGGCCGCCGCTCAGGCGCCCGTGGCCGGTGACCGTCCGGCACGGCCGCGCCGGCGGAGCGCGGCGCCCCCGATCAGGGCGAGGGTGAGCAACGCCCCGGCCCCGGCGGTGGCCGAGACGGCGGTGAGCGCCGTACCGGGCGTCCCGGCCGCCGTACCGGCCGGGGCGGGGCTTCCGGCGAGGGCCGCGCCCCGGGCGGGGCCCGGGGCGGGAGCGGGGGCCGGGCCGGTGGCCGCCTCGGGGCCGTAGCCGCCCGCCTTTCCGGAGCGGGCGTAGCCGGAGCCGGGGAGCTTGTCGCCGTACGCCTGCCGGACCCGGGCCCGGTAGGCGTCCAGGGTGGCCCCCTTCGCCCCCACGGCGGTCCGCGCGTCCTCGTCGAGCGGGAGGACCCGGGAGGCGTCGTGGACGTACCAGGCGTCGATCTGCGGTTCGCGGAACACCGTGCCGCCGGGGAGCGCACGCGCCCCCTGGGCGGCGTAGCGGGCCTCGTCGTCGCCGGTGGCGATGTTCACCACCTGCCAGGCGTCGCTGCCGCCCGCCCCGGGGACAGTCCACAGCGACGCCTTCTGGCCGTCGGAGGAGACGGCCGTGCTGGCGAGGTAGTCCAGGGTGCTGGGGGCCGCCCCGGGCTTCCCGGCCACGAAGGCGGCGGAGAGCGTACGGACGGGGACGGCCTTCCCCTCGATCCGGGGTTCGCTCGCCTTCGCGCTCACGGCGCCCTCGCGGGCGAAGAATCGGGAGAGGGTGGTGAGGGTCGCGGGCTCGGTGGCGGCTTCGTGGGCCGCTTCGAGGGTCGTGGCGGTCAGCTTCGGCGGGGCCGCCCGGCCGTCGTCGGCGAGCGCGGGCGCGGCGGCGGTGAACAGGGCCGCTCCGGTGAGCGCCGCGGCGACGGCGATACGGCGGGTGGCGCCCGTGTGACGGGCGTCGCCGGTACGCCGGGTGACGGCGGCGCGGTGGGGGGTGGCGGCGCTGTGTTCGGTGGTGTCGGTGTGACGAGTGGTGGAGTTCATGTCCTCACGCCCCGATCCGGTAGAGCGAGTGGGTCCAGGAGAACTCGTTGTTGTTCACGTACCAGGCGTGCGAAGCCCAGTTGTAGCGGTCGCTGGAGGGCCACGGGTCGCCCCAGTAGACCCAGCTGTTGGCGTCGTCGTACCCGTAGATGACGTGCATGTGGCCGCCGCCGGAGGACCACTGGATACGGGTCTCGATCGGCCGCCTGGCGGATATCTCGGCCTGCACGGTCGGGTAGCGCAGCCAGCCGGTGACGTAGCTGCCGGGCCTCACGCCGGCCCAGGACAGACCGGTCTGGACGTTGCCGAGGGTGGCCTGCGAGTTGGGGCACTGCGTGTTCTGGTTGCGGTTGAAGGCGGCGTTGCAGAACTGGTTCTGGCTGTAGCCGCGGCCGAACCAGGTGGCGATGGTGTTGCCGCCGGCCGCCCAGCACCAGTTGCTCTGCTGCTGCGCCTGCATGGTGATGTCGAGCCGCTGGGCTGCGGCGACGGTGGAGCCGGCGGGGGCCTGGGCGGCGGTGGCGGTGGCCGCCGGGACGGCGAGCAGGACGGCGGCCAGGAGGGCGGTGAACGAGAACCTTCCGGGCCTGACTCTTCGGGTGCGCATGGCGTTCCTCCCAATGCGGGGGTGGGGATCGGAGGAGCGCGTCCGGACGCTGACGATGAGCATCGGGCGTTGTCCGGAGCAGGTCAACACGCTTCAATGCGAGGTGACATCACGGTGTGAACGGCACGGCGTCCGTGTGAACGGCCCCGTCCGGTCACCTGCTCCCCCGCGTCCCCGGCGGGCGGTGTCGCCACTCCCCACGTGAACGTTCACCGGAGGCCCGCCATGCGGCAGACCGAGACCGAACTGGCGCAGGTGCTGCGGACCGGCCCGTTCCATCTGGCCCTGCGGACGGCCCTGTCGGTGCGCGGGCTGCCGCTCCAGCGGGTGCAGCACCATCTGGCGCACCGGGGCGTCAAGCTCGGGGTGACGAGTCTCAGCTACTGGCAGCAGGGGGCGCGCCGGCCCCGGCGCGCCGAGTCGCTGCGGGCGGTGCGGGCGCTGGAGGAGGTGCTGTCGCTGCCGGACGATTCGCTGCTGCGGCTGCTGCGCGACACCGACGCCCCGGCGGAGGGAGACCGTCCGGCGGGGCGTTCGTACCGGTCGCTGGTGGAGGCGTCCGGTTCGGTGGAGCGGCTCCTCGCGGCGATGGAGTCACCGGTGGACGGCGGGCTGCACACGGTGGGGCACCAGGAGCGGGTGCGGATCGGGGCGCGCCGCGAGCTGGCGGGCCGCACCTCCCGGCACGTGGTGCGCGCGCACCGCGACGGCGTGGACCGCTATCTGGCGGTGCACCGGGGCGATCCGGGGTGCGAGCCGGCGCGGATCGCGGTGCGCGCCCTGGAGAACTGCCGAACGGGCCGGGTCCGCTGGGACCGGGAGGCGGGGGTGCTGGTGGCGGAGCTGCTGTTCGACACCCGGCTGCGGTCCGGCGAGACGTACCTCTTCGGCTACGGCTTCGAGGACGGCACGGGCGGGGCGAGCGACGAGTACGTACGCGGCTTCAGCTTCGGGGGCGGCCAGTACGTGCTGCAGGTCGGCTTCGACGAGTCGGCGCTCCCGGTGCGGTGCCGCCGGTTCGCCCAGGCCTCGGCGGGGTCGGTGCGCGGGGCCCGCGAGGACCTCACCCTGACCGGCCGGCACCGGACCGTACACCTGGTGGAGGAGGGCGTACGGCCGGGGCTGATCGGGATCGACTGGGACTGGGAGTGAGAGGCCGGGCCGGGGCCTACCCGGGCGTCGGGAGCTGGGGGCTGGGAGTCGGACGACGGGCCGGGCTCGGGCTTCGGAGCCCTGCTCAGGCGAGGGGGCCCGGTGCTCAGGCGTCGGGGTCCAGCTCAAGCAACGGGGGTCGGTGCTCAGGCTTCGGGGCCCGGCTCAGGCGAAGGGGCCCGGCTCAGGCGTCGGGGCCCGCGACGAGCTTTCCGCCCTCGGCCGTGACGGGGACGGCGGGCAGCGGCACGGTGGCCGGGCCCTTCACCGGCTGGCCGGTGGTCATGTCGAAGCGGCTGCCGTGGCAGGGGCAGTGGCCCTCGGTGCCCTCGACCTTGTCCAGGACGCAGCCGCCGTGGGTGCACTGGGCGCTGAACGCCTTGTACTCGCCCTTCGCCGGGCAGACGACGACGAGGCGCTGCTCGCGGTAGAGCTTGGCCCCGCCGACGGGCACCTCGGAGGCGGCCCCGAGGTCCACGGGGGCGGTCGGCGTGGGGTTCTTGGCGTGGCCGAGCTTGGAGTCGGTGGAGCAGGCGGCCGCTCCCAGCCCGGCGGCGCCCGCGAGCGCGGCACCCTTCAGCACGGTACGGCGGGCGGCGGGCAGACCGGGCATGCGGACTCCACGGGTCGTTGTTCGGGGCGGATCACGGAGGATCTCGGCGGACCGGGTCGCCGGACGGCGTGGGGCGGCGAGGCGTCCCCGTATCCCTGCGGTCCGTGACAGAACCGACCATACCGGCGGGGAACGAAAGCCCTGCGACCGGGCCGCCCCGCCCGCCCCGCCGGAGTACGTGATCCGGTGGGGCGGGCGGGGCGGCGGACGCTCAGGACTTGCGGGCCCGGGCGGTCTTCTTGGCCGTGGCCGTCTTGGCCGTGGCCTTGGTCGTGGCCGTCTTCTTGGCCGCCGCCTTGGTCGTGGCGGCCCGGGACGCCGCCGCCTTCTTCGCCGGGGCCGCCTTCTTCGCCGAGGCGGTCGTACGGGCGGCCGCCTTGCGGGGCGCCCGGCCCGAGGGCACCGCGGCCTCCGCGATCCGGTCCGCGTCCAGGATGCCCTGGAGGAACTTCCCGGTGTGACTGGCGGGCACCGACGCGACCTCTTCCGGCGTTCCCTCGGCGACCACCAGGCCACCGCCGCTGCCGCCTTCGGGGCCCATGTCGACGACCCAGTCGGCGGTCTTGATGACGTCGAGGTTGTGCTCGATGACGATCACGGAGTTCCCCTTGTCCACCAGGCCGGAGAGCACGGTGATCAGCTTGCTGATGTCCTCGAAGTGCAGACCGGTGGTCGGCTCGTCCAGGACGTAGACCGTGCGGCCGGTGGAGCGCTTCTGGAGCTCGCTCGCCAGCTTGACGCGCTGCGCCTCACCCCCGGAGAGGGTCGGCGCGGACTGGCCCAGCCGGACGTAGCCGAGGCCGACGTCGTTGAGGGTGCGCAGGTGGCGGGCGATCGCGGGCACGGCCTCGAAGAACTCCAGGCCCTCCTCGATCGGCATGTCCAGTACCTCGGCGATGGACTTGCCCTTGTAGTGAACCTCCAGGGTCTCCCGGTTGTAGCGCGCTCCGTGGCAGACCTCGCACGGGACGTACACGTCGGGCAGGAAGTTCATCTCGATCTTGATCGTGCCGTCGCCGGAGCAGTTCTCGCAGCGGCCGCCCTTGACGTTGAAGGAGAAGCGGCCCGGCAGATAGCCGCGCACCTTCGCCTCCATCGTCTCCGCGAACAGCTTGCGGACGTGGTCGAAGACTCCGGTGTACGTCGCCGGGTTGGACCGGGGGGTCCGGCCGATCGGGGACTGGTCGACGTGGACCACCTTGTCGACCAGGTCGTCGCCGTCGACCCGGGTGTGGCGGCCGGGGACCGACTTGGCGCCGTTCAGCTCGCGGGCCAGGTGGGTGTAGAGGATGTCGTTGACCAGCGTCGACTTGCCGGACCCGGAGACGCCCGTGACGGCGGTGAGGACGCCCAGCGGGAAGGAGACGTCGATGTCCCGCAGGTTGTTCTCCCGGGCGCCGTGCACCGTGAGGCTGCGGGCCGGATCGACCGGGCGGCGGACGTCCGGCGTCGGGATCGACCGCTTGCCGGACAGATACTGACCGGTGATCGACTGCTTGTTGGCCAGCAGCTCCTTGAGCGAGCCGGAGTGGACGACCTTCCCGCCGTGCTCGCCCGCGCCGGGGCCGATGTCCACGACCCAGTCGGCGACCTTGATGGTGTCCTCGTCGTGCTCGACGACGATGAGCGTGTTGCCCATGTCGCGGAGGCGGACCAGGGTCTCGATGAGCCGGTGGTTGTCGCGCTGGTGCAGTCCGATGGACGGCTCGTCCAGGACGTACAGCACGCCGACCAGACCGGAGCCGATCTGGGTGGCCAGCCGGATGCGCTGGGCCTCGCCGCCGGAGAGGGTGCCGGCCGCGCGATTCAGCGAGAGGTAGTCCAGGCCGACGTCCACCAGGAACTTCAGCCGTTCGTTGACCTCCTTGAGCACCCGCTCGGCGATCTTCTTGTCGCGGGCGTTCAGCTTGAGGCGGCCGAGGAACTCCGCGCACTCGCTGATCGACATCGCGGAGACCTCGGCGATGGACTTCTCCATCACCGTCACCGCGAGCACGATCGGCTTGAGGCGGGTGCCCTCACAGGTGGGGCAGGGCACCTCGCGCATGTACCCCTCGAAGCGCTCCCGGCTGGAGTCGCTCTCGGCCTCGGTGTGCCGCCGCTTGACGAACTGCACGGCGCCTTCGAAGGCGGGGGTGGTGTAGGCGCGCTCGCGCCCGTAGCGGTTGCGGTAGCGGACCTCGGTCTGGATCTTGTGGCCGTACAGCAGGGCCTTCTTGGCGCGCTGCGGCAGCCCGGCCCAGGGGATGTCCGTCCGGAAGCCGAGCGCCTCGGAGAGCGCGCCGATCAGCCGGCCGAAGTACTCCTTGGTGTGGCCGTGGGACCAGGGGTGGATCGCCCCCTCGTCGAGGGACTTCTCCTCGTCCGGGACGATCAGCTCCGGGTCCACCTCCATGCGGGTGCCGATGCCGGTGCAGTCGGGGCAGGCTCCGAAGGGCGAGTTGAAGGAGAAGGAGCGCGGCTCCAGCTCCTCGAAGGAGAGGTCGTCGTACGGGCAGTACAGGTGCTCCGAGTACATCCGCTCGCGCTCGGGGTCGTCCTCGGGGAGGTCGACGAAGTCGAGCACGACCATGCCGCCGGAGAGGCCGAGCGCGGTCTCGACCGAGTCGGTCAGCCGGCGCTTGGCGCTGTCCTTGACGGTGAGGCGGTCGACGACCACCTCGATGGTGTGCTTCTCCTGCTTCTTGAGCGTGGGCGGCTCGGCGAGCTGGATGGTCTCGCCGTCGACCCGGGCGCGGCTGTAGCCCTTGGTCTGGAGGTCGGCGAAGAGGTCGACGAACTCGCCCTTGCGCTCGCGCACCAGCGGCGAGAGGACCTGGAAGCGGCTGCCCTCGGGCAGGCCGAGGACCTTGTCGACGATGGCCTGCGGCGACTGCCGCGAGATCGGCCGGTGGCACTCGGGGCAGTGCGGCTTGCCGATCCGGGCGAAGAGCAGGCGGAGGTAGTCGTAGACCTCGGTGATCGTGCCGACCGTCGAGCGCGGGTTGCGCGAGGTCGACTTCTGGTCGATGGAGACGGCCGGGGACAGACCTTCGATGAAGTCCACGTCCGGCTTGTCCATCTGCCCGAGGAACTGCCGGGCGTACGAGGAGAGCGACTCGACGTAGCGACGCTGCCCCTCGGCGAAGATCGTGTCGAACGCGAGGGAGGACTTGCCCGATCCGGAGAGCCCGGTGAAGACGATGAGGGAGTCACGGGGCAGATCGAGCGAGACGTTCTTCAGGTTGTGCTCGCGCGCGCCACGGACGATGAGACGGTCGGCCACGCCGGTCCGCACCTTTCTAGAGAGAAGCGGGGGAACTGAGCCCCTCTCCCAGGGTATGGGGGGCGCCACAGCGGTGTCAGAGGCTTTCGACTCCGAGCGTATAGCACGCACATTCGATTTACGGCTGACCTCGGACTCCTTCACCCGAACGAGTGGCGGAGCTAGGCTCGGCCGCATGATGGATCATGCGCACGACCTGGGAGCTGTACGCGGGGCGACCGAACGGCTGCTCGACGCAGCCGGTCGACTGGACAACGCCTCGATCGGCGAGGCGTCACGGTTGCCCGGTTGGAGTCGGGGCCATGTCCTGACCCACCTGTCACGTAACGCCGACGCGCTCGTGAATGTTCTCCGGGGCCTCCCGATGTACGCGAGCAGCGAAACCCGCGACGCGGACATCGCCGCCGGCGCCCCCCGCCCGGCGGCGGAGCAGCTGAAGGACGTACGGGAGAGCGCGGACGCCTTTCAAGCCGTCGCGGCCGAGCCGGCCGACTGGACCCGTACGGTCGCCCTGCGCAACGGGGTCACCGACTCCGCGGCCCGGCTGCCCTTCCGCCGCTGGGTCGAGGTGGAGCTGCACCACGTCGACCTGGGCATCGGCTACGAGCTGGAGGACCTGCCCGCCGACTTCGTGGAGCGGGAGATCGCCTTCCTCGCCGACCGCTTCCTGGGCAACGAGGACGTGCCCGCCACCGCGCTCACCGACCGCGACGGCCGCACCTGGAGCACGGGCGGCGGGCCGCCGAGCGCCCTGGTGACCGTGCAGGGGTCCGCCGTCGAGCTGCTGGGCTGGCTCAGCGGCCGCCGGGACGGCTCCGCGCTGACCGCCGCCGGGGGCCCGCTGCCCGCGCTGCCCCCGCTATAGGCTGAGCCGCATGACGTACAGCGGAGCGGTGAAGGTCGGCGGACCGGCGAGCGTGCACGAACTGACGGACCTGATGATCTCCAAGGTCGCCGTCGGCACGATGAACAACAACGCGTATCTGCTGCGCTGCCGGGCCACCGGCGAGCAGTTGCTGGTCGACGCGGCCGCCGAGCCGGAGACCCTGCTCACGCTGATCGGTGACGGCGGCATCGCGTCCGTCGTCACCACCCATCGGCACGGGGACCACTGGCAGGCGCTGGCCGAGGTGGTCGGGGCGACCGGCGCCCGGACGTACGCGGGCCGGGACGACGCCGAGGGCATCCCCGTGCCGACCGACGTCCTGGTCGGGGACGGCGACACGATCACCGTGGGCCGGGTCGAGCTGACCGCCCGCCATCTGGTCGGCCACACCCCGGGCTCCATCGCCCTGGTCTACGACGACCCGTACGGCGCCCCGCACCTGTTCACCGGGGACTGCCTCTTCCCCGGCGGGGTCGGGAACACGCACGACGACCCCGAGGCGTTCGCGAGCCTGCTGAACGACGTGGAGACGAAGCTGTTCGACCGGCTGCCCGACGAGACCTGGGTCTACCCGGGCCACGGCGACGACACGACGCTCGGCGACGAGCGCCCGCAGCTCCCGGAGTGGCGCGCCCGCGGCTGGTAGCGCCCGCGCCCAGCCTCCGCGCCCGTCCGCCCCGTGCGGACGGGCGCGTCTTCTTGCCCCCGTACGGACGTCCCCGTACGGACGGGCGCGGCTCCCTGCACGCAGGCGTCGGCGCCGGAAGCCCGGCCCCCGTACGCCTCATCGGACCCGTGGGCCCGTACGCCCACGCAAGCGGCCGGGGTGGAACGGCTTGCGCCGTCACCACCCCGGCCGCTGCCGGTGTGTCCCTGTGCCGCCCGGGGCGGCCCCGGGTCAGCTGTTGAGGGTCTTGCTCTCCTCGTCGGACGGGCCGGCGGCCTCCGCCTTCCGGGCCTCCTCCGCCTCGGCCGCCGCCATCTTCTTGCTGGCGACGAGGCTGGTGATCGTGGTGACCACCAGGACACCGCCGATGACGGCCAGGGAGAACGGGATCGACACGACGGGCACGTGCACCCCGGACTCGTGCAGGGCGTGCAGCACCAGCTTGACGCCGATGAAGCCGAGGATCACCGACAGGCCGTAGCTGAGGTGGACCAGCTTCTTCAGCAGACCGCCGATGAGGAAGTACAGCTGGCGCAGGCCCATCAGCGCGAACGCGTTGGCCGTGAAGACGATGTACGGGTCCTGGGTCAGGCCGAAGATCGCCGGGATCGAGTCCACCGCGAACAGCACGTCGGTCATACCGATGGCGAGCATGACCACCATCAGCGGCGTCATGACGCGCTTGCCGTTGTCGCGGATGAAGAGCTTGGTGCCGTGGTACTTGTCGGCGACGCCGAAGCGGTGCTCGATCGACTTCAGGAGGCGGTTCTCCTCCCAGTCCTCGTCCTCTTCGTCGGCTCGCGCCTCCTGGATGAGCTTCCAGGCGGTGTAGATCAGGAACGCGCCGAAGATGTAGAACACCCACGAGAAGTTCGCGATCACGGCGGCGCCGGCGGCGATGAAGATCGCCCGGAGCACCAGGGCGATGAGCACCCCGATGAGCAGCACGCGCTGCTGGAGCTGGGCGGGCACCGCGAACTTCGCCATGATCAGGACGAAGACGAAGAGGTTGTCGACGCTCAGCGACTTCTCGGTGATGAATCCGGCGAAGAACTCGCCGGATGCCTGGCTCTCGCCGAAGGCCATGAGGCCGAATCCGAAGATGACGGCCAGCGCGATCCAGACGATCGTCCAGATTCCGGCTTCCTTGGTCGACACCTCATGGGGCTTGCGCCCGATGAAGAAGTCGACGGCGATGAGGGCCGACAGACCAAAGATGGTCAGGGCCCACACGGTCCATGAAACGTCCACTGCGCCTCCGGCAGTTCGCTACGGCTACTGATTCAGCGTCGTCGCTGCCGGAGGTCTCTTCCACCCGTGCGCACGGTGTGCGTCCGGGCCGACGCCCCGGGACCGATGGCGGTCCGTACTGACGGGCACGTCGCGTAAGGAGTACTCCCCTCCGTTCGTCGAAGAGTACAGGCATCACCAAGGATTGGTAAAGGAAAGAGTAAAGAAATCGTCAAAACCGCAGGTAAGGATCGTGTGGTGGCCGTGTGTGCGATCAGCGTCCGGCGGCTCGGCGAGCAGCCGCGACCGCTGCCAGGACCTGTTCCAGCACACGGCTGCCCGGCGGGACGGTGAGGGGCTCGTACGTCCAGGCGTGCCCGACCCAGGGGTCGGCGAGGTGGCTGTCGGCGACCGGGGTGATCCTCAGCAGCGACCGCCACAGCGGGTCGAGCACCGGCCCGTACGCGCTCGCCTCCTCCCGGTCCGCGACCATCATCAGATGCACCCCGACCGATGGGCCCTCGTCCGCGAGGTAGCGGAGCTGGGTGACGGCCCGGTCGTCGAAGCCGTGCGGGAAGTCGTTGACGACCAGGAGCTGCTCGCCGGTGTCCAGGTCGGGCGGGAGCGAGTCGGCCGCCCCGGCGCGCACCGCCATCTGCACCAGGTCCACCCGCCGGGTGAGGTGGGCGAGGACCGAGGCCACGCCCTGGGCCCCGGCGGCGGGCGGTCCGGCGAGGACTCCCGCCTCGACGAGCGGCGCCAGCGGGCCGGCCGCCGAGCCCGCGGGGTCGATGACGTGCACCGCGAACTCGCCGGGCGGATACACGGCCAGCAGCCGCGCCGCGAGGGCGACGGCGGTGTCCACGGCCGCCCGGCGCAGGCGGCCGGTGTCCGTCGCCACGGCGGCCTCGGGCGCCGTCCGGCCGCTGTCCACCCAGATTCCGCGCTCCAGCGGCAGCCGCACCAGGAGCGGGATGCGCAGATCGGTGCGCTCGGGGAGGTGGAGGTCGCCGATGCGCAGGGCCATCGGTATCTCCATGGGGACGCGGTGGGCGTGCCAGACGGGGTTGGCCCATCCGGCGTACGCCGCCGGGAGCGCGGGTTCGACGACGCCCGCCTCGGCGGCCAACTGGGTCAGATCGCGGTCGAGGGCCTCCCTCGCCCGGGAGGCGAGCTCGTCGCGTTTGGCGCGGGCCTGTTCGCGGGCGCGGTCGCCCGCGCCGCCGATCCGGTTGCGCGGGTCGGCGAGGGCCCGGTCGAGCTCCTGGTCCATCCGGGACTCGGCGAAGTCCACGGCGCTGCGGTAGGCGGCGACCGCGCGGGCCAGGTCCTCGAACATGCCCCAGATCTGGTTGTAGAGGCGCTCGTCCATCGACCAGCCGGTGGCGTCGCCCGCGACCGGCTGGGCCGCCTGGCCGGGCTGGGCGGGCGCCGCGGCGGGCGGGGGCGGCGGCGGTGCGGCGTGCTGCCGGCGCGGGTGCGCGTAGTCGATGGGGCCGCCGGTCGCGGAGCCCGACCCGTCCGGGCGCGGGGAGGTGGGCGGCTGCGCGGCGCGGTGCCCGGCCGTGGCGGCGGGGTCGGTCAGCGGCTCGGGGGGTTCCGGGG